>NZ_FMWM01000001.1 GCF_900099555.1 Peptoniphilus raoultii | reverse complement strand
AACTAGGTGGACTAAGCCCAGAAACAATAAAAGTATGGGTAAATGATCCAATTGACTGGTCAAAAGGTGTAAAAGCTACAAAAGATGAAAACAAAGACAAAGTAGCAGAACTACTAAAAGACGCAACAGTAACAGACAAGACACAACCAGAAAGAACATCAGCAGTAGCAGGAGAAAAAGAAGGAACACTACTAGTAACATTTAAAGACACTTCAACAATAGAAGTACCAAAACAAATGTTAATCGTAAGCGATGACAAAGTAGTAGACCCAGCAGATCCTGATAAACTACCAGATGACAAAATCAAAGTAGAATTTGCAAAGGGAACAGGCGTAACAGCAGTAGCAGAAAAGAATCTATATGTAAAACCAAACACAACATTGGTAGACGCAGACTTCCCACAAGCAACAGTAGACACAGCAAATGGCTACAAAGAACCAGCAGCATGGACACCAGATGATAAAGTAGTTACAGAAAACAACAAGACATTCACAGCAACAGCAGAAAAAGAAACAACAGCAGAAAAAGTAACTAAACTAGGTGGACTAAGCCCAGAAACAATAAAAGTATGGGTAAATGATCCAATTGACTGGTCAAAAGGTGTAAAAGCTACAAAAGATGAAAACAAAGACAAAGTAGCAGAACTACTAAAAGACGCAACAGTAACAGACAAGACACAACCAGAAAGAACATCAGCAGTAGCAGGAGAAAAAGAAGGAACACTACTAGTAACATTTAAAGACACTTCAACAATAGAAGTACCAAAACAAATGTTAATCGTAAGCGATGACAAAGTAGTAGACCCAGCAGATCCTGATAAACTACCAGATGACAAAATCAAAGTAGAATTTGCAAAGGGAACAGGCGTAACAGCAGTAGCAGAAAAGAATCTATATGTAAAACCAAACACAACATTGGTAGACGCAGACTTCCCACAAGCAACAGTAGACACAGCAAATGGCTACAAAGAACCAGCAGCATGGACACCAGATGATAAAGTAGTTACAGAAAACAACAA
>NZ_FMWM01000002.1 GCF_900099555.1 Peptoniphilus raoultii | reverse complement strand
GACACAGAAAAAGACACATACAAAGACGAAGTAGATAAAGCAACAGACAAACCTGGAGTAAACGAGGTTGTAGCAGAAGCAAAAGCAAAAGACACAGAAAATAAAGAACTTAAGGAAGCAAAAGACAAAGCCAAAGAAGACATAAAAGATTTAAATCTAACCCCAGAAGAAAAAGCAGCAGCAGAAAAAGCAATAGATGACGCAAAAGACAAAGCTGAAGTAGACCAAGCTGTAGCAGACGCAAAAGACAAAGCAGCAGCAAACGACCAAAAAGATAAAGAACTTAAGGAAGCAAAAGACAAAGCCAAAGAAGACATAAAAGATCTAAATCTAACCCCAGAAGAAAAAGCAGCAGCAGAAAAAGCAATAGACGAAGCAAAAGACAAAGATGGAGTAGATAAAGCTGTAGCAGACGCAAAAGACAAAGCAGCAGCAAACGACCAAAAAGATAAAGAACTTAAGGACGAAAAAGACGCAGCTAAAGAAGAAATCGACAAACTACCAAATCTAAGCAATGACGAAAAGAAAGAAGCAAAAGATAAGGTAGATGAAGCAAAAGACAAAACTGGAGTAGAAAAAGCTGTAGAAGATGCTAAGGCAAAAGACGAAGAAAAGGCATCTGACCCAGCAGACAAAGCAAAAGAAGAAGCCGAAGAAGCAAAGAAAGCAGCCGAAGAAGCAAAAGCCGAAGCAGAAAAGAAAGCAAAAGAAGCAGAAGAAAAAGCAAAAGAAGCAGAAAAGAAAGCTGAAGAAGCAGCTGAAAAGGCAAAGGAAGCTGAAGAAAAAGCAAAGGAAGCAGAAGAAAAAGCTAAAGAAGCAGAAGAAAAAGCAAAAGAAGCAGAAAAGGCAGCCGAAGAAGCAAAAGAAGCAAAGGAAGCATCAGAAGCAGATCCAAATAATACAGAATTAGCAGAAAAAGCAAAAGAAGCAGAAGAAAAAGCAAAAGAAGCAGAAAAGAAAGCTGAAGAAGCAGCAAAGGCAGCCGAAGAAGCAAAGAAAGCAGCAGAGGAAGCAAAAGCCGAAGCAGAAAAGAAAGCTGAAGAAGCAGCAAAGGCAGCTGAAGAAGCTAAGGAAGCAAAAGAAGCTGCAGATAATGCACAAAAAGAAGCAGATAAAAAAGCAAAAGAAGCAGAAGAAAAAGAAAAAGCTCTTCCTGCAACACCTGATGATAAAAATAAAGCTAAAGAAGAAATCGGCAAGCTACCAAACCTAAGCGACACAGAAAAAGATAAGTATAAAAAACAAGTTGATGATGCAAAGACAAAGGGCGAAGTTGAAAAAGTTGTAGAAGCAGCAAAAGAAAAATCAGCAGGAGGTCAAACACCACCCACACCAACACCAACTCCTACACCTAATCCAGATGGAGACAGGGATCGCGATTACTGGCATAGATCATACTGGACATATAGTTATGGACCATCTAGTACTACAAAGGTAACAGTAGCAAAATCAAATCTTGTAAAACTAGAAGCAAAGTTAGTAATAGGTTCTAAAGAATTGATTAAATCAGTAGATGGCGTAGAACAAAAAGTATTTATGGACATTGCACCATTTATTGAAAAAGACAGAACAATGCTACCAATTAGATTTGTAGCAGAAGCATTAGGATTTAATGTACAGTGGGATAATGAAAACAGAACAGTCATCCTAATTGATAAAGAAAATGTAGTAAAAATTCCGGTAGATACAAATCAAATAATCGTAAACGGAAAAGTTTATGAAAGTGATGTAAAACCAGTCATTAGAAATGACAGAACAATGCTACCAATAGCAAATATAGCAAGAGCATTGGGCTTAAAAGATGGCAAGGATATTTTCTGGAATGGAAATACAAAGGAAGTTCTAATTACAAGAGAAGTTTCAAAATAAGACTTCACTAATAAGAGGGACAATATAATGGCTCTATGCCAAATATTGGAGAGGCTCGTTTATTCGAGTCTCTCTTTTCATTGCAGACTTTAGACAGTTAAGCACGCAAGGCGTGCGAAACAGAAAACTACTCGCTATGCGGTTAGGAAACAATAGGTTATAGCAAAAAATCACCTCAGTATTATAATAGAGTTGTTCAAACCTAAAATACAAATTTGGAAATAGACATTTTTGGGCAAAGGGATATTATGTAAGTACGGTAGGATTAAATGAATAAATAATAGCAAAATATATAAGAGAGCAAGAGCAACAAGGCATAGCAATGGATAAATTAAGTGTAAAAGAATAGGAAGATCCATTCAAAATAAGATGAATGAAGCCCTTTCAGGGCTAGCTAAAGAGGCAAAAACAATAAGGTTTGAATAAAGTAAAAACCAGCACCTTGAGAAGCGGGTTGGGATCACTCGGACTTATAACCCGTGATCAAACCACCGTTTGATGGGTGGTTGCGATTGTAAGTAAATTTAAATAATAACACTTATAGAAATATTATTTAAAAATTTGAGAATTTTTTAAAAAAAATGTAGTATTATTTGTTCATATTGTTACAAAGTGTAAGTTATTAGGAAATAATTATTAAATTTTGCTAAGCTAACAACTTAGTCAAATGGCTTGAAGCCTTTAAATAAAGGCGAAATTAATGTATAATAATTGGCATATAGTTCTAATGTAATCTACATAATTAATTGATTAAAAATTTAGATTTTGATATAATAATCATATTGGAACTTATTCCGCAATTTGAAATAATAGGAGGTGTGATTATGTGGGGAAAGGAAACTATGACTATTGCTGAAGCTTTTGGAGTTTCTTTGACAGGTATTGTCGTTGTCTTCTTATCATTATTATTTTTGGCCGTAGCAATTAAAATAGTATCTACTGTTGTAAATGGAGCCATGGGTAGTAGCAAGCCATCAGGCGGTGTTAAACAACAACAAAGCCCTGCTAAGGCAAAGGCAGCTGAAAATAAGGGAGTCGATCCAAAAATGATTGCTGCTATTGTGGGAGCTGTTAGTCAGGCCGAAAGGTCAAGAGTTGAGTCTTTCAAAATTGTCTCAATTAATGAAGTAAAATAAAAATATTTTTTTAAAAAGAAAGGGAGTAAAAATGAAGTATCAAGTAAAAGTAGATGGAAAAGTTTTTGAAGTTGAAGTGGAAAAAGTTGGCGGAGGATATCAATCTCTTCAAGCAGGTTCTTTAAATGCAGCACCTGCACCGGCACCTGTTCCTCAAGCAGCACCTGCACCAGCAGCACCTGTTCCTCAAGCAGCACCTGCACCAGCAGCACCTGTAGCATCAGGAGGAAGCAATAGTGATATTATTTCTCCAATGCCTGGAAAAGTTTTAAAATTAATTGCCTCTGACGGAGCTCATGTAGAAGCCGGAGACGTTGTACTTATTCTTGAAGCTATGAAGATGGAAAATGAAATCGTAGCACCTGTAGGAGGAACTTTAAGATTAAAGGTAAGTGCAGGTCAAACAGTAGATACTGACGCATTATTAGCATCTATTGAATAATTAGTTAATTTTTAGGAGGTAAACATGCTTATAAGAACCTTACAAGGAATACTTGCCGAGTCAGGTTTTGCTAATATGTCTGTACAAAATGGTATAATGTTTTTAATTTCTTTTATACTTTTATATTTAGCAATTAAAAAACAATTTGAACCATTACTATTAGTGCCAATTGCCTTTGGTATGTTATTAAGAAACTTACCACTAGCAGGTCTAATGGAAACGGCAGAACCATGGCAATCTTCGGGTGTTCTTGCTATTATGTATAACGGGGTTAAGTCAAATCTTTTCCCATGTTTAATATTTATGGGTGTTGGAGCCATGACAGACTTCGGCCCACTAATTGCTAATCCTATTTCATTATTATTAGGTTCAGCAGCACAAGTTGGTATTTATTGCGCATTTACTTTAGCTATAGCTTTAGGATTTTCTCCTCAAGAAGCAGCTTCAATCGGAATCATTGGTGGAGCAGATGGTCCGACAGCAATATTTACAACATCAAATTTAGCACCGCATTTATTGGCACCAATTGCCGTAGCAGCTTATTCATATATGGCCCTCATTCCTATGATTCAGCCACCAATTATGAAAGCTCTTACAACAAAAAAAGAAAGAGAAACTAAGATGGTCGCTTTAAGACAAGTTTCTAAGACAGAAAAAATAATTTTCCCAGTGGTTGTAGTACTATTTACAGCACTATTATTACCTGACGTAGCACCTCTTTTAGGACTTTTAATGCTAGGAAACTTATTTAAAGAAACAGGACTTACTGACAGATTATCTGATACAGCACAAAACGCACTTATGAATATAGTAACAATAATGTTAGGACTTACTGTTGGAGCAACTGCAGAAGGTAATAACTTCCTTGCAAAAGAAACTCTAATGATTATATGCCTTGGACTATTTGCATTCTGCTGTGCAACTGCAGGCGGAGTTCTATTTGGAAAAGTGCTATATTATGCAACTGGAGGAAAAATCAATCCTCTAATCGGATCAGCAGGCGTTTCTGCAGTTCCAATGGCAGCGAGAGTTTCACAAGTTGAAGGAAGAAAATACAATCCTACAAACTTCTTACTAATGCATGCTATGGGACCTAACGTTGCCGGAGTTATCGGTTCCGCAGTAGCCGCTGGAGTATTTTTACTATTGTTCAAATAACACTTCGTAAACACGAAGTGTTTATATATGATATGACAAATTTAAGGAGGTTATATTTTTGAGTAAAGTCATGAATCTAAAAGATGCCATCGCTAAATATGTTGAAGATGGTGATGTAATATCCTTAGGTGGATTTACAACAAACAGAAAGCCCTATGCTGCCGTAAACGAAATTATTCGTCAAGGTCAAAAAGATTTTATCGTAGAAGCAGGTCCTGCAGGGGGAGATTGGGACGAATTAATTGGAGCTGGAAGAGTTAAGGCATACATAAACTGCTATACTGCAAATTCCGGTTACACAAATGTATCAAGAAGATTTAGAAAAGCTGTTGAAGAAGGAACTCTCCTAATGGAAGACTATTCACAAGACGTTGAAATGCAAAGAATTCACGCAGCAGCTCTTGGACTTCCATATTTACCATGTAAATTAATGATGGGATCAGGCCTAGTTGATAAATGGGGTATTTCTAGAGAAGAAAGAGAAAAGATCGAAAAATTACCAAATGATAAGTTTGTATATGTAGAAAATCCTTTTAAAAAAGGAGAAAAAGTTGTGGCTGCACCAGTACCTGAAATTGATACAGCTATAATTCACGTACAAATGGCATCTCCTGATGGAACAACAAGAATTTTAGGAAACACTTTCCATGATGTTGACATTGCAATTGCTGCAAGAAAAGTTATTGTAACTTGTGAAGAACTTGTTAGCGATGAATATATTAAAACTATTGGATTTGAAGAAAATAAAATCCCAGGATTCTGTGTTGATGCAGTAGTTCATTGTCCACATGGATCTCACCCATCACAAACATATGGATACTATGACTATGATGCAGATTTCTTCAAAATGTATGACAAAGTTTCAAAAACTCAAGAAGATTTTGACGCATTCTTAGATGAATGGGTATATGGTGTTAAGGATCATGAAGAATATCTAAATAAATTAGGAGCAACAAGACTTATCGGTCTTAAAGATACTCCGGGATACGGATACGCAACAGACGTATTAAAGAAGGAGGTAAAATAATGCCAAGATACGATAATTATACAAATAAAGAAATGCAAGCAGTAACTATTGCAAAACAAATTAAAAATGGCAATATAGCAATAGTAGGAACTGGACTTCCACTAATTGGAGCTTCCCTTGCCAAAGCTGTTTATGCACCAGATTGCTATTTAATAGTAGAATCAGGACTTATGGATTGTAACCCTATTGAAGTTCCTAGATCAGTTGGTGATAATAGATTCATGGCTCATGCTGCTGTTCACTGGACAAACGCAACTTATGTTGGCTTCCAAGCAAATGAATACAAACATGACAAAAAAAGAATGATTGCATTTATTGGTGGAGCTCAAATTGATCCCTTTGGAAATGTAAACTCAACAGTTATTGGAGATTATAATCATCCCAAAACTAGATTTACAGGTTCAGGCGGTGCAAATGGTATTGCAACATATGTAAATACAATTATTATGATGCAACATCAAAAGAGAAGATTTATGGAAAAAATTGATTATGTAACAAGCCCTGGATGGATGGACGGACCTGGAGGACGTGAAAGAGCAGGAATCCCAGGAAATGTTGGTCCACAAATGGTTGTTACAGATTTAGGAATCTTAAAATTTGACGAAGAAACTAAGAGAATGTATTTGGCAGGATATTATCCAACATCTTCACCTGAAGAAGTTATTGAAAATACAGGATTTGATATTGATGTTTCACGTGCAGTAGAACTTGAAGCTCCAACAGAAGATGTAATTAAATTAATAAGAGAAGTAATAGATCCAGGCGAAGCTTTTATAAAGAAGCCTGTCGAAGAATAATTAATTATTAAGGAGAGACTATGGGTCAATATTCACTAGCACCATATTTTCAAAATATGAAAACAATTGGTGCTCCATTAAAAGCAGTTGACAATGAAAATAAAAGTGAACTGCTAGCTATAGAAAATGAAATTAGAGAGCACATTGAAAAATCTCTTGCTGCTGGAAAACCTGATGAAAAGGTAAACGAAAGAGGAGAGATGACTGCTCTTCAAAGAATTGAGGAACTAATTGACGAAGGAACTTGGTGTCCACTAAACTCACTTTACAATCCAGGAAACAATGATCATGGAACAACAGCCGTTATTAAAGGGCTTGCAAAAGTTGACGGAAGATGGGTTTATATTATAGCAAGCGATAACAAAAAACTTGCAGGAGCATGGATTCCGGGACAAGCAGAAAATTTACTTCGTGGTTCTGACACAGCTGAACGTTTAAGAATTCCTCTAGTTTATATTCTTAACTGTTCAGGAGTTAAACTTGACGAACAAGAAAAAGTATATCCAAATAGACGTGGAGGCGGTACTCCATTCTACAGAAATTCAAGATTAAATCAATTAGGAATTCCTGTAATTGTTGGTATTTATGGAACAAACCCAGCAGGAGGCGGCTACCATTCAATTTCTCCGACAATTTTAATTGCTCACAAAGATGCCAATATGGCAGTAGGTGGAGCAGGTATTCTTGGTGGTATGAATCCAAAGGGATATATTGATGAAGAAAGTGCGAACCAAATTGCAGAAAGCACTGCAAATGCAAAAAAAGTTGCACCTCCAGGATCAGTTGGAGTTCACTTTGCTCAAACTGGATTCTTTAGAGAATGTTATGTAGAAGAAGAAGGAGTTCTTGAAGGAATTAGAAAATATTTAGGAATGCTTCCAAAATATGATCCTGAATTCTTTAGAGTTGATAATCCAAAACTTCCTCTATATTCAGCAGATGACATTTATTCAATAATGCCACTAAATACAAAGAGAGCTTATGATATCTATGATATTATAGCAAGACTTTTTGACGGTTCTGAATTTATGGAATACAAAAAAGGCTATGGACCAGAAATGGTTACTGGACTTGCAAAAGTTAATGGCTTATTAGTTGGAGTTGTTGCAAATGTTCAAGGACTTCTAATGAACTATCCAGAATATAAGGAAAAATCCGTTGGTATAGGCGGAAAACTTTATAGACAAGGTCTTATCAAAATGAATGAATTTGTTACACTTTGTGCAAGAGATAGAATTCCAATGGTATGGCTACAAGATACAACGGGTATTGACGTTGGTGATGATGCCGAAAGAGCAGAACTTTTAGGACTAGGACAATCATTAATCTACTCAATTCAAAATTCTAATCTTCCACAGATGGAAATTACAATGAGAAAGGGAACAGCTGCTGCTCACTATGTACTTGGTGGACCTCAAGGAAATGATACAAATGCCTTTTCACTAGGTTCAGCTGCAACTGAAATCAATGTAATGAATGGCGAAACAGCTGCAAATGCAATGTATTCAAGAAGACTTGTTAAGGATAAAAAAGCAGGAAAAGATCTTAAACCTACTATTGATAAGATGAATGAACTTATTAATGACTATAAGGAAAAATCAAGACCATTAACTTGTGGAAAGATGGGTCTTGTTGATGAAGTTGTTAATATGAACTTATGGAGAAATTATATAATTGCTTTCACAGAAAGCTGTTATCAAAATCCAGAATCAATTTGTCCTGTTCATCAAATGCTTACTCCTAGAGTAATCAAAGATTATGACAGACTAAATAACATTAGATAAATTTTCAAATTATAATAGGGCGAAATTTTTCGCCTTATTATTTTTTTACAAAATATTACGATTACTTCTTACTAAAAGAAAAATACAAGAGGAAAAACATTTCATAAAATTAATAAAAGATTAAAAGGGAGCCTTAGGATAGGCTTTGTTTTAGTATTTTGCCCCTTACTAACTTTGACAAAAATTAGGATACATAGTAAAATATATATGTAAATAAGTTGACCTTTTGTAATTTTTTATAAAAAGAGGGGAGTAAATGGGAGATAGCATATTGACAATGGGAGTTGATATTGGTTCAACTGCTTCAAAAAGTGTTATATTAAAAGACGGGAAAGAAATAGTTTCTACTTCAGTTATTGGTGTTGGCGCTGGAACAAGCGGTCCGACAAGAGTAATAAAAGAATCTTTGCAAAAAGCGAATATTGAAAAGGAACAAATTTCTTATATAATGGCTACTGGTTATGGCAGAAATTCCCTTGAAGAAGCGGATTTTCAAATGTCAGAACTTTCTTGCCATGCAAAAGGAGCCTATTTTCTATTCCCGAATGTTAGAACAATTATAGACATAGGTGGACAAGATGCCAAGGCAATGAAAATTGGCGATGGTGGCATGCTTGAAAATTTCGTTATGAATGACAAGTGTGCAGCTGGAACAGGAAGATTTTTAGACGTTATTGCCAGAGCCTTGGAAGTAAATGTATCTGATCTTGAAAAATTAGATGCACAGTCAAAAAAAGATATTGCTATAAGTTCTACTTGCACAGTTTTTGCTGAATCAGAAGTTATTTCGCAACTTGCAAGCGGTTCAAAAATAGAAGATATAGTTAGGGGTATACACAATGCGATTGCAGCAAGAGTTGGTTCACTTGCAAAACGTGTAGGCCTAATGGATGATGTTGTTTTTACAGGTGGAGTAGCGTTAAATCATGGAATGGTTAGAGCTTTAAGCGATAATACAGGACATAAAATTTTAACGTCACCTTTATGTCAATTAAATGGGGCACTGGGAGCTGCTCTATTTGGTTTTCAAAAATATAAACTAATGGCTAGGAAAAAAGCCAAAGTTAAGGCATAATTAGGAGGGAAATATGTCTGGAAAAGTAATTCAAAAAATACCGGGTAAAAAGCCAAGACCACTAGAAGGTCATAAACCGGCAGCAGCAGTATTAAGAGGTGTAGTAGATAGAGTTTATGGAGCCGCATGGGATGCAAAGGCAAGGGGAGAATTAGTTGGATGGTCTTCATCAAAATTTCCAATTGAACTTGCAAAGGCTTTTGATTTAAACGTAACTTATCCTGAAAATCATGCTGCAACAACAGCTGCAAAAAAAGATGGCTTGAGACTTTGCCAAGCAGCTGAAGATATGGGCTATGATAATGATATTTGTGGTTATGCAAGAATAAGTCTTGCCTTCGCAGCAGGAGAACCTACTGACTCAAGAAAAATGCCACAACCTGACTTTGTTTTGTGTTGCAACAACATCTGTAACATGATGACAAAATGGTATGAAAACATTGCTAGAATTCACAATATTCCAATGATTATGGTAGATATACCATTCCAAAATACAGTAGATGTTCCTGAAGAAAAAGTTGATTATTTAGTTGGCCAATTTAAATATGCCATTAAACAATTAGAAGAACTTACAGGAAAGAAATTTGACGAAAAGAAATTTGAAGAAACTTGTAAAATTGCCAACAGAACTGCAGCAGCATGGTTAAAAGCTTGTTCATATATGGCTTATAAACCATCTCCACTTTCTGGATTTGATTTATTTAACCATATGGCAGATATAGTTGCAGCAAGATGCGAAATTGATGCAGCTGAAGGTTTTGAACTTCTTGCTGATGAATATGAACAATCAGTTAGAGAAGGCACCTCAACTTGGGAATATCCTGAAGAACACAGAATCCTATTTGAAGGCATACCTTGCTGGCCGTCCTTAAGAGCATTATTCAATCCTCTTCAAGAAAATGGTGTTAACGTAACAGCGGTTGTTTATGCACCAGCTTTTGGTTTCCAATATACAGACGTTCGTTCAATGGCAGCGGCTTATTGCAAGGCTCCATGTTCAGTATGTATTGAAGATGGAGTTGAATGGAGAGAAACAATGGCAAAAGAAAACGGAATTTCTGGAGCTCTAGTAAATTACAACAGATCATGTAAACCATGGTCAGGAGCAATGCCTGAAATCGAAAGAAGATGGAAAGAAGACTTAGATATTCCTGTAGTCCACTTTGACGGAGACCAAGCCGATCCGAGAAACTTCTCTGAAGAACAATATAAGACAAGAGTTCAAGGTCTTGTAGAAATCATGGAAGAAAGAAAACAAAAGAGAATTGCAGCAGGCGAAGACGTATATACAAACTTTGACAACACAAAAGAAACAGACTGGTCAAGGACGACTATTGATTAAGAAGGTGTGAGACATGGCTGATATAAAAGAATTATTAGAAAAATTTAAACATATAGCAGAAAATCCAAGAGAACAATTAGATAACTATCTTGCACAAGGTAAAAAGGCAGTAGGAATTTATCCCTACTATGCACCAGAAGAAATAGCCTATGCAGGTGGACTTGTACCAATGGGTGTTTGGGGCGGACAAGGCCCTATTGATAGAGCAAAAGAATACTTCCCATCATTTTATTATTCACTTGCACTAAGATGCCTAGAAATGGGACTTGATGGTACACTTGATGGTTTAAGTGCTTGTATGCTAACAACACTTGATGATACATTAAGACCACTTTCTCAAAATTATAAAGTTTCAGTAGGTCTAAAAATTCCAATGGTATTTTTAAACCACGCTCAACATAGAAAAGAAGATTTTGGTAAAACTTACAATGCAAAAATATTTGAAAAGGCGAAAGAAAGACTTGAAGATGTTTGCGAAGTAAAAATTACTGATGAAAATCTTAAGAAAGCTTTTGAAGTTTATAATGAAAATAGAGCATTAAAAAGAGAATTTATTAAACTTTGTGGCGACTATTCAAAAACAATTAAAGCATCTGACAGATGTAACGTTTTAAAGGCATCTTACTTTATGTTAAAAGACGAACATTCAAAAATGCTTAAAGAATTAATTGATGAACTTAAGAAACTTCCTGAAGAAGAAAATTCAGGACCAAGGGTTGTCCTTTCAGGAATTATTGCAGACAATCCAGGACTACTTAAAGTTTTAGATAATTTTAACATAAATGTTGTTGCTGATGACCTTGCCCATGAATCAAGAGCCTTAAAGATAGATGTTGATACATCAATTGAAGATCCAATGTATGCACTTGCAGATCAATTTGCAAGAATGGACGAAGATCCAATTCTTTATGACCCGGATATTTGGAAAAGACCAAAATATGTTGTTGATTTAGCCATAGATAATGACGCAGATGGATGCCTATTATTTATGATGAACTTTAACGATACAGAAGAAATGGAATACCCATCATTAAAACAAGCTTTTGAAAAAGAAGGAATTCCACTAATTAAAATGGGTTATGATCAACAAATGACAGACTTTGGACAAGTAAAAACACAGCTAGAAACATTTAGCGAAATGGTTGAACTTAATAGAGCATAAAAAAGAAAATTTTGGCGGCTTCGGCCGCCTTTTTTTGATTTACATAATAGAATGTCAGTTTTTAAAAGTGTTTTTATAATAAAGTTATCTATTAACTAATCATCATAAAAATAAACTTATATTAATAAATATTTTGTTCTTTACATACATATATAAAAATCATTTAATTAAATTCTTGCAATTAACCATTAATTATTTTCCATTAACTTCTAAATTTCTTACTCTCAACTGAAATAAATATTATTAGGATAATAATATCCATAATTATTTTAAAAATTGCTTTTAAGATATTTTTAATTTTTACATATTATTAATATTTTTTTGTCCTTACATCAGTTTTTAAAATTGCAAAAAATGGATTTTTGCTGATTTAATAGCTTGAATATATTGACTATTTATGATAAAATAACTATTTGCATAATAATAATTAGAGTGGATAAGTGTCCTCTAATTTAGGAAATTACTCATGAAAGGCTAGGGTGAAAAAATGGCACATCCTGTGAAATATGGGAAACGTGAGAGAATGAGCTTTTCTCGTGTAGATGAGGTGTTGAGTTTACCAAATCTTCTTGAAGTGCAGACTTCTTCCTTTGATTGGTTTATCAAGGAAGGGTTAAGAGAAGTTTTTGACGATGTCTCACCTATTGAGGATTACTCGGGCAAATTAATTTTAGAATTTGTTGACTATTATATTTCTGATGATATTAAGTATGATGTTGACGAATCGAAAAAAAGAGATACAAATTATTCTGCACCTTTAAAGGTTAAGGTTAGACTTATTAATAGCGAAACTGGCGAAGTTAAGGAACAAGAAGTTTTTATGGGGGATCTACCTCTTATGACTCCTACTGGTACTTTTGTTATTAATGGTGCGGAACGTGTTGTTGTATCACAACTTGTAAGAAGTCCAGGAGCCTATTTTAAAGAAGATAGGGACAAGACCGGTAAGAAATTATATTCTGCAACTTTAATTCCAAATCGTGGAGCTTGGCTGGAATTTGAAACTGATGCCCAAGGGGTTATTAATGTTCGTATTGATAGGACAAGAAAGCTTCCTATCACAATTCTTGCTCGTGCAATTGGAGTTGAATCTAACAGAGAAATAACTGAAATTCTTGGCGAAAATGAATCTCTTATAAAGACTTTTGAAAAAGATACAACTTCTACAAGGGAAGAGGCTCTTTTAGAAATTTATAAGAAATTAAGACCTGGAGAACCGCCAACCCTTGACAGTGCTAAATCTCTTTTTGAAAATATGTTTTTTGATGAAAGAAGATATGATTTAGCTCATGTTGGTAGATATAAATTTAACAAAAAACTTGGCATTGCTGCAAGGATTGAAAATCATTTTTTAGCTGAGGACCTTGTAAATCCTGAAACTGGTGAAGTTATTGCAGAAAGTGGGCAAAAGCTTGACAGGGAAAAGGCCTTTGAAATTGAAAATGCAGGAATTAATAGAGTTTTGTTGAAGGTAATTAATCCCTTTGATGAAGAAGAATCAAAGGAAGTAATTGTAATTGGAAATAACTTCTGTCTTCCTTCATCTTTTGATCTTTCCTTTGACCTTAGGGATTTGGGCTTTAAGGAAAAAGTTCATTATCCGACTTTTAAGGCTATTTACGAAGAGTTTGCTAATGATGAAGAAAAACTTAAGGAAGAGTTATTAAAAAATACCCATAAGTTAAGCCCAAAACACATTATTATTGACGACATGATAGCTGCCATTAATTATGAGTTTGACCTAATGGGACAAGTTGGTTTTGTTGATGACATTGACCATCTTGGCAACAGAAGAATTAGATCTGTTGGCGAACTTTTACAAAATCAATTTAGAATCGGTATTTCCAGAATGGAACGTGTGATTCGTGAAAGGATGACTGTACAAGATATTGAGGCTACAACTCCTCAATCCCTAATAAATATTAGACCTGTTACAGCTGCCATTAAAGAATTTTTCGGTTCTTCACAACTTTCACAATTTATGGACCAAAATAACCCTCTATCAGAATTAACCCACAAGAGAAGGTTATCTGCACTAGGACCTGGTGGTTTAAGTAGAGATAGAGCTGGTTTTGAAGTGCGTGACGTCCATAACTCACACTATGGAAGAATGTGCCCGATTGAAACGCCTGAAGGCCCTAACATTGGCCTTATAACTTCACTTACAACTTATGCTAGAATTAATGAATATGGATTTATTGAAACTCCTTATAGAAAAGTTGTGGATGGAGTTGTTACAGATACAATTGAATATTTAACTGCAGATGTAGAATATGAACAAATTATTGCTCAATCTTATGAAAAACTTGATAGTGATGGAAAATTTATTGCCAAGAGAATTGCAGCCAGAGGTCATGAAGGTATTGTAGATATTTTTGATGTTAATGATGTAACTTACATGGACGTATCTCCTCAACAAATTGTTGCCGTTGGTACATCAATGATTCCTTTCCTTGAAAATGACGATGCCAATAGAGCTCTTATGGGAGCTAATATGCAAAGACAAGCTGTGCCCCTTCTTACAACAGAAGCACCTATTGTTGGAACAGGAATTGAATATAGGGCTGCAAAGGACTCAGGAGTTGTAATTGTTTGCACAGATGATGGAATAATTGAAAAAGTTGATGCCCGCCATATTGAACTTAGGAAGGATAGTGACAAGTCATTAATTTTTTATAAGCTTCATAAATTTATTGGCGGCAACCAAGGAACAACTATAAACCAAAGACCTATTGTTAAGGAAGGACAAAGAGTAAAAAAAGGCGAAATTATTGCTGACGGTCCTTCAACTGATATGGGCGAAATGGCTCTTGGTAAAAATATCTTAATAGCTTTTATGAACTGGGAAGGCTATAACTATGAAGATGCCGTTCTTGTTAATCAAGAACTTGTTATAAATGATACTTTAACTTCTCTTCATATAGAAGAATATGAATCAGAAGCAAGAGATACGAAACTTGGACCTGAAGAAATCACTCGTGACATTCCAAATGTGGGTCCTGATATGTTAAAAGATCTTGACGATCTTGGAGTCATTAGAATTGGAGCTGAAGTAAAACCAGGAGATATTTTAGTTGGAAAAGTTACTCCAAAGGGAGAAACAGAACTTTCAGCAGAAGAAAGACTACTTCGTTCAATTTTTGGCGAAAAGGCTAGAGAAGTGCGTGACACATCTTTAAGGCTACCCCATGGTGAACATGGAATTGTTGTTGACGTTAGAACATTTACAAGGGCAGAAGGTGATGAACTTCAACCGGGTGTTAATGAAATGGTAAGAGTTTTTGTTGCAACTAAGAGAAAAATCCAAGTTGGAGATAAAATGTGCGGTCGTCACGGAAACAAGGGTGTTATTTCAAGGGTACTTCCTTCAGAAGACATGCCCTATATGCCTGATGGCACACCAATTCAAATTGTTTTAAATCCCCTTGGCGTTCCATCTCGTATGAATTTGGGACAAGTTCTTGAAGTCCATTTAGGACTTGCTGCTAAAAAACTTGGTTGGCATGTTGCAACACCAGTCTTTGATGGTGCAAATGAAGAAGATATTTTTGAATCTTTAGAAATGGCTGGTTATCCTTATGACGGAAAAATTCAGCTTCGTGACGGCAGAACTGGCGAAGAATTTGACCATCCAGTAACAGTTGGTTATATGTATATGTTAAAACTTCACCATTTAGTAGACGAAAAAATCCATGCTCGTTCAACTGGGCCTTACTCCCTAGTTACTCAACAGCCACTAGGAGGAAAGGCACAATTTGGAGGACAAAGATTTGGAGAAATGGAAGTTTGGGCCTTAGAAGCCTATGGAGCATCCTACACATTGCAAGAAATGCTTACTGTAAAATCAGATGATATTGTAGGCCGTGTAAAAACTTATGAAGCAATTGTTAAAGGAGAAAATATTCCTCAACCAGGAATTCCCGAATCCTTTAAAGTTTTAATAAAAGAACTTCAATCACTTGCCTTAGAAATAGAAGTGCTTGACGAATTTGGAAATCCTGTTGATCTTGAAACAGATGAAGATGATTTGACAAAAATTGATTCTATTGGCGATGATAAGGATGTTAAGGATTTAATAGAAAACACAATCACGAGTTCTTCAACAGGCATTAGAACAATTTCAGGAGAAGAAGTTGAAGCTATGGATAATTTTTCTCTAGCTGATGAAGATGAAGAATTTGACGATGATGATGAAGATTCTCAAAGTGATTTTGATGAATAAGAGAAAGGAGTATCCTTTTGAGCGAACACGAATTATTCCATTCAATTAAAATTGGTTTAGCCTCTCCTGAAAAAATTAGAGAATGGTCATATGGAGAAGTTAAAAAACCTGAAACTATAAATTACAGAACCCTAAAACCTGAAAAGGAAGGACTTTTTTGCGAAAAAATCTTCGGCCCTACTAAGGACTGGGAATGTTCCTGCGGCAAATATAAGAGAATTAGATTTAAGGGAGTGGTCTGCGAAAAATGTGGAGTTGAGGTAACAAAGGCCAAGGTTAGACGTGAAAGAATGGGCCATATTGAACTTGCAGCCCCAGTATCACATATTTGGTACTTTAAGGGCATACCTTCAAGAATGGGTCTTGTTCTTGACATGAGTCTAAGAGCTCTTGAAAAGATTCTTTACTTTGCTTCTTACGTAGTAACAGATGTTGCTCCTGGAGAAACTGTTCTCTACGAAAAGCAGCTTTTAACGGAAACTGAATATAGAGAATTTAAGAGAGAATATGGAGATAAATTTACTGCCAAAATGGGTGCTGAAGCCATTAAAGACCTTTTAGAAAAGGTTGATCTTCAAAAAGAAAATGATGAGCTGACAGCAGACCTTGAAAATGCAACTGGACAAAAGAAAATTCGTATTACAAGAAGACTTGAAGTAATTGATGCCTTTCTCCAATCAGGAAATAATCCAACTTGGATGATTTTAGAGGCAATTCCAGTAATTCCACCAGATTTAAGACCTATGGTTCAGCTTGATGGGGGAAGATTTGCTACAAGTGATTTAAATGACCTCTATAGAAGAATTATTAATAGAAATAATAGACTTAAAAAGTTAATGGATATAAATGCGCCTGACATTATTGTTAGAAATGAAAAGAGAATGTTGCAAGAAGCAGTTGATGCTTTAATTGATAACGGAAGGCGTGGAAGGCCAGTAACTGGCCCTGGAAATAGGCCTTTAAAATCCTTATCAGAAATGCTTAAGGGAAAACAAGGTAGGTTTAGACAAAATCTTTTAGGTAAGAGAGTTGACTATTCAGGACGTAGCGTAATTGTCGTTGGTCCAGATTTGAAATTTTACCAATGCGGTCTTCCAAAAAATATGGCTCTTGAATTATTTAAACCCTTTGTCATGAAAGAACTTGTTGCAAGAGGTCTTGCCCACAACATTAAATCTGCAAAGAGAATGGTTGAAAGAGTTAGAGAAGATGTGTGGGATGTTTTAGAAGATGTAATAAAGGATCATCCAGTGCTTTTAAACCGTGCCCCTACTCTTCACAGACTGGGTATTCAAGCCTTTGAACCCGTTCTTGTAGAAGGAAAGGCAATAAAACTTCATCCCTTATCTTGTACAGCTTATAACGCCGACTTTGACGGTGATCAAATGGCTGTCCATCTTCCACTTTCTATGGAAGCTCAAGCTGAAGCAAGACTTTTAATGCTATCAACTAATAATATTTTGGCATTAAAGGATGGCAAGCCTATTACAACGCCTACTCAAGATATGATTTTAGGATGTTATTATCTAACTCTTGATAGGAAAGATAAATTAAAGGGAGATGGATCGGTATTTGTTTCCTTTGACGAAATGATGCACGCCTACTATTGTGGATATTTACATTTGCAAGCTCATGTAAAAATTAGAAGATATGCAGATGAAAATGACAAGAGAGGTAAAATTGTTGCATCATCTGTGGGAAGATTTATAGTAAATGAGTTTATCCCTCAAGATTTGGGTTTTGTCAATAGAGATGAAGATAAATATTCCCTTGAAATTGATAGAGTAATTGACAAAAAACTATTAGGAAAAATTATTGAAAAGACCTATAAAAAACACGGAAATATTGGAACTGCAAAGCTGCTCGATAATATTAAATCAGCAGGCTACCACTATTCAACAATTGGTGCAATTTCTATTTCTATGGGCGACGTACAAATTCCAGAGACTAAACCTGAAATTCTTGACAAGGCTCAAAAGGAAGTAGACAAATATGAAAAAGCCTATAGACGTGGTCTTATTTCAGATGAAGAAAGATATGAAAAAGTAATTGACATTTGGAACACTGCAACTGATGACTTAACAGAAGATGTTATGGATGGTTTTGATCCCCTAAATAACATTTATATTATGGCGGATTCTGGAGCCAGAGGTTCTAAAAACCAAATCAGACAGCTTGCAGGTATGCGTGGACTTATGGCATCTCCATCAGGAAGGACAATAGAAGTGCCAATTACTTCAAACTTCAGAGAAGGACTAAGTGTGCTTGAATTTTATATGTCAGCCCATGGATCCAGAAAGGGTCTTGCTGATACAGCTTTAAGAACTGCCGACTCAGGATATTTGACAAGAAGACTTGTTGACGTATCTCAACAAATTATTGTTCAGGAAGAAGACTGTCATAGTGATGAATATTTAGTTGCCAAAGCCTTTACAGATGGCAAGGAAGTAATTGAAGACTTATTTGACAGAATTTGCGGAAGATATGCCTTTGAAGATATAGTAGATCCTAATACGGGAGAAATGTTAGTTAAAGAAAACACAGAAATTTCTGATGAAGCTGCAGAAAAAATTGTTGGTGCAGGCATAAAAGAAGTTAAGGTTAGAACAGTTTTAGGCTGTAAAAATAAGACTGGAGTTTGTGGGCACTGTTATGGCAGAAATCTTGCAACTGGAAATCCTGTTGGTGTTGGAGAAGCTGTTGGAGTTATTGCAGCTCAATCAATTGGAGAACCTGGTACTCAATTAACAATGAGAACATTCCATACAGGCGGTGTTGCTCAAGCGGCAGATATTACTCAAGGTCTTCCTAGAGTTGAAGAACTTTTTGAAGCCAGAAAGCCTAAGGGTCTTGCAATTATTGCAGAGCATGATGGCGAAGTTGAAATTAGAGAAACTAATAAGAAAAAAGAAATTGTAATTACAAATGAAGAAGGAACGAAAGATTCCTACAACTTAGTATATGGTGCTAGACTTAAGGTTAAAAATGGCGACTTTGTAAAAGCTGGAGATGAATTAACTCAAGGTAGTGTTTACCCTCAAGACCTTTTAAGAGTAAAGGGTGCTAAGGGTGTTGAAGAATATATTGTTAAGGAAGTTCAAAGAGTTTACAGACTTCAAGGTGTAGATATTAATGATAAGCACATTGAAATCATTGTAAGACAAATGCTATCAAAAGTTAAAATTGATGAAGCAGGAGATACAAACTTTTTGCCAGGAACTTTAGTTGATTCTTCAGAATTTAAAAGCGTCAATAAGGAAATGGAAAAAGAAGGCAAAAATCCGGCAGTAGGAAAGGAAACTTTACTTGGAATTACCAAGGCTTCCCTTGCAACGGATTCCTTCCTATCAGCTGCATCCTTCCAAGAAACTACAAGAGTTTTAACAGATGCTGCCATAAAAGGAAAGGAAGATACTCTTCACGGCCTTAAAGAAAATATAATCATTGGCCAATTAATTCCTGCTGGAACTGGAGCTAGAAGAAATAGAAAAGTCCAAATTGACGTTTCAAAAGAATTAAAAGAAAATTACAATATTTTGGAAAATTCTGAAATAGTTAAGAGAAAAGAAATAGAAGTTAAGGAAACAGTTGAAGAAAATCAAGGCTTAGTTTGACAAGAATAAATTATTCCTGTATAATTTTTTAGGTTAAATATAATCCTTGCATAGATAATTTCTATGCCATTAGTCCATGAGGAGGTGAATTATGAATAAGTACGAAGCAGTTATAATGTTTTATCCTGAAGTAGAAGAAGAAAAAAGAGAAGCTTCTTTTACAAGAATAAAAAATGTTATGGAAGAACATGGAAAAATTAACAATATCGATGAATGGGGAATGAGAAAACTTGCCTATGAAATCGAATATAAACAAGAAGCTTATTATATCTTTGTTGAATTTGAATGTGATCCTACAGAAATTCTAGAAATAAACAGAATTGCAAGAATTAGTGATCCTGTTATGAGAATTATGGTAATAAAAGTAGATGAATAAGGAGAAATTATGAACAGTTGTTGTTTATTTGGAAGATTAGTAAGAGATCCTGAATTAAGATATACACCTCAAGGCACTGCAATTGTAAGATTTACAGTGGCTTGTGACAGGCGTTTAAGTAAGGAAAGAAAAGCTGAAGCTGAAGCAGCAGGTCAGCCAACAGCAGACTTTATTTCATGTACTGCCTGGAGAAGTCAAGCTGAACTTATAGCTAATTATTTCCATAAGGGTGATCAAATAGGGATTGAAGGTAGAATTCAAACAGGTTCCTATGAAAAAGATGGAAGAAGAGTTTATACAACTGAAGTTGTTGTAAATTCCCTTGATTTTGTTTCTAAATCATCTGGTGGATCCTATGGTGGAAATTTCAATAGAGAAGATTATGGAAATACAAACTATAATCAAGCTACAAGTAAGCCGGCTAATAATCCGCCAGTAAATTCAGCTTATAATGACGATTTTCCAAGTTCAAACGGAGATTCAGATGGGGATGGATTTTTCCCCATGGATAATGATGACATACCATTTTAAGGAGGATAAATAGTGCAAAGAAGATTTAGCAGAAGAAAAAAAGTCGATCCTTTTGAAAAGGATAAGACTAAAAAAATAGATTATAAAGATGTTGAAATGCTAAGAAATTATATTTCTGACAGAGGCAAAATTCTTCCTAGAAGAATTACAGGTCTTACTGCAAAACATCAAAGAGAAATGACTGTTGCTATTAAAAGAGCACGTCAAATCGCACTAATTCCATATAGTGCTGACTAAAAAGCAAAACCCCTGAATTTCAGGGGTTTTTCTATGTTTAAATATTATTTTGTCTAAAATCAATGCTTATTAAATTTTTTTCAGTCCCCATTTTATTGTAATATTTAAAGATTTTTTTACCAATACTTGTAAATTTTATTGATGAATTTATTTTGATTATGTTTAAATCTACAAGGATATCAATATAGGGTTCCATTTCCCTTGGGATTTTATAATCTTTAGGAAGATTTTTTTTGTCAATAGCAATTAAGAGGTCAACTAAAAAGTCCTTTATTTTTTTTATCTTATCTTCTGTCAAAATGTCCTTATAAAAATCTGCCCTTAAAAGTGTTGAAAGCCATAGGCTATATTTTTCATGTATATCAAGGGACATATATTTTTCAATGCCCTCAGAAATTTCGTATTCCTTAGTTCCCCATACTTCATCATCATTATAGATAAGAATATTTTTTAATTTTGAAAACTGTATAAAAATTAAAATTTGCGGGAAATGATACTGTCTTAAATTTTTCACATCCTTTGTCGGCCTTAAAAGTAGTTCTTCTGCAATGTCCTTTACAATTGCAGGAGATATTTCACCGTTTTTCACCAAGAAAAGGTGAGAAAACTGCCCATAATCAAGAAAATTTTCATAGTCGGCTAAAAATTTAGAATCAGGTTCTTCCTCTTCCATAATTATATTTAAAAGACTTTCATCAACAAAAAAGCCATTGAGGGACCTTGACAAAAGATTTTGATATAGAAAAATATTGTTCATAGCCCTGTCAAGAGATTTTAAAAGCTTAGATAGATCTACTTTCTTGGCTGTTTTTAAGAAAGTATAATAATTGCTAAAAAGTATGAGAGAATCATTTAGCTCATTAGTGGTAACAAAGTAACCATTTTTTGCCATATTTTCATAGATTTTTTCAAAATTTAATTTGTTGTAAGATGAAAAATTAATATTATTTTTATCTAAATAGGAAGTAAAGAGAAGACTTAAATAATAAGAAATTTTTTCATCTGTAAAATCTTTAAATCTGTCAGTAGACATAAGTTTACCTTTAAATTTATTAAAATATTTAAGATCATCCTTAGAAAATACTGATTTATAAAAATCATCTAACATGTCTTTTTCATATTCTTCTTGTTTTTCATAAAGATAATTATTTACGACAGACCTATACATAAGCAGAATATTAGATAAATATTCCTTCAAAAATTCTTTACTTACTACTTTTTTATTTTTAATTATATGATTATCCAGTAAAAATCCCCAAAAAATATTCATAAAATAATTTGAAAATTCTTCATCATAGGTACTATACACATGCATTAGAAAATCTTCGTCATTATAGGATCCAATTCTTATAAAATAATAATCTGCCTCTTTGTTTATGAGATTTTGGCTGTTAAATATTTTTATGTTCTTATCAAGAATTAAATCCCTTACGTAGGCATAGTTTTCCTCAATTTTTAATAGTTTAAAAAAGGAAGCATATGAAGTAAATAAACATATATAAAAATCGTCGCCAAATTCTTTATCAAAGAGCTCAGATGACATAGTCCTAATAAAGCTTTCAGATTTTTTATGATCTTCAGCAGAGTCAAATAAAATCCATGATGCTATATCTTTTCTGAATTGGTCATTAATAGCACCAGCATATTCATTATCGTCATCTTCCAAATTCAAATCTTCAAGGGCAAAGTTATCCTTTGACTGATTAAGTATTGTATTAATAATAAAATAAATTGAATCAAAATAATTCATCTTTTCCCCTTTATTAGTAAATTGCTTTATTTATCATATACATTATATCAAGAAGAAATTAAAAAGTATATTACAAGTAAATAAAGTATTAAAAGAATAAATAATGGGTATTAAATAACAAAGATAAAAGTTAGGAAGGTGTATTATATGTTACTAAATTATGTTGGAAAAAATATGGAATTAAAAGAAGGCTTAAAAAATCAAGCAGAAAAAAAATTCTCCAAATTGGACAAATACTTTTCTGAAGAAATTGAAACAAGAGTGGTATTTTCCCAACCCAAGTCAGGCCAAAAAGTTGAGGTAACAGTATTTTTACCTGGTACAATTTTAAGAGCTGAAGAAGAAACGGATGATTTCTTTACATCTATTGACAAGGTCCTTGATATTTTAGAAAGACAAATTAGAAAATATAAGACTAGACTTAAAAAAAGATATCAAAATAATGAAACTATAAGATTTGATTCTTTTGAAAAATTTGCTCCTGCTGAAGAAGTTAAGGAGGATGACAAAATTTTAAGGAGAAAAGAATTTACTGTAAAGCCTATGAGTGAAGAAGAAGCTATTATGCAGATGGAACTTTTAAATCATAATTTCTTTATATTTCTAAATTCCGCAAGTGAAAAGATAGAAGTTGTTTACAAGAGAAAGGATAGTAATTACGGAATAATAGAAGTTAATAAATAATATATAAAAACTTGCCTTAAAGCTGAAAAGCTTTAAGGCTTTTTTATTGGATATTTATCTTCAAAGAATGTATAATGAGGGAAGTAATTAAGATTTTTAGGAGGGTCTATGAAAAACAAAAGTAGTTACATTTTTGCAATTATGTCAGCAGGCATATTTGGTTTTATACCTCTTATGACTAAGTATTTCATTTCCATTGACCTTGATTTCATTTCCTCATCCTTTTATAGGATGTCTTTGTGGCTTATTACTATCTTTTATAATAAATAAAGTTTTTTTAAAACTCGATATGAAAGTTAGCCTCGAAGATTTTTTTCATCTTTTTCTGGCAGGCTTTGCCTATGGAATGACCTCCCTTACTCTTTTTTCATCTTACAATTATTTGACAGGCGGTTCAGCAACTTCCATCCATTTTATCTATCCAGCATTAATTTTCATTTTATCATCCTTAATTTATAGAAATAGGCCCACAAGAGGGGAAACTATTGCCCTAATTTTATGTGCCTTTGGTCTTTTTATGCTCTTTGATTTTTCAAATTCATCTTCTTTAAGGGACATTATTTTTGCTGTTATTTCAGCCTTTACCTTTGCATTTTATTCAATAATTGTTGAAAGGTCAAATATTTCCTATATGAATGTGAAGAAGAGCTTATTTTACATATGCCTTACAGCATCTCTTGTTATTTTTGTCTATACCCTTATTTTTAAAAGTCCAATTTATATAGACATATCTTTTAAGGATTTTTTGTTTTTACTTTTTTATGCTTTTATTTTAACCTTAGGGGCAACTTTAATGTTTCAAACAGCAGTTATTATTGGGGAAAGAAACAGGTATTCTTTCAACAGCAGAACCAATGGTATCATTAATTAGCGGCTATTTATGGGAGAAAAAATTTCATTAAAGGGATTTGTGGAAATTTTCTTTATTTTATGTGCTGCGGTTTATATCATTAAGGGTCAAAAAATTAATTATTTGAAATGAATAATTTTCTTGATTATTTGCTTAAAAAGCATATAATTTAATTGTCAGCTCAAAATATATTTTTTTAGAAAGGAGCAAAGATTGAAAGATAGTATTAATAGCGTAATTTCAATAGACAATAAAACTAGGCAGCTAGTTCAAAATACAGAAGATGAAATTACAGCCCTTAGAGAAGATCTTCAAAAAAAGCTTGTCGATATGGAAAACAAAAGTCTTGAAGAAGCAAAAAATGAAGCTCAAGCGAAGTTTGAATCCATAAAAAAATCCTTTGAAGCAAAGGAACAGTCCATTCTTTTAGAAAATAAGGAAAAGGCTGCAAATGTTGAAAGTGAATATTTGAAGGAAGAAAAAACTCTAATTGATAGGGCAATTTCAATTATTTTAAACGAGGAAGACTATGAGTGATTTTTTAGCATTAAACACTAAAATTGACGGCATATTTTCCAAACTTTTTTTTGACGAGGATTATGAAAGGTTAGAAGAAGCTTCCACGTTTAGGGAAGTTATCGATTACCTTAATAATCACATTTTTTTTGAAAAAAATAAATTGACCTATGATATTAGTTATTCAGAAGCAAAACTTGGTGAATCTCTATTTATTACTCTAAATAAGCTTAAAAACTTTACTATAGGGCCCTATAGGGAATTTATTACTGAA
This sequence comes from Peptoniphilus raoultii, assembly GCF_900099555.1. Taxonomy (GTDB): domain Bacteria; phylum Bacillota; class Clostridia; order Tissierellales; family Peptoniphilaceae; genus Peptoniphilus_A; species Peptoniphilus_A raoultii. Next base: position 1,597,737 of record NZ_FMWM01000002.1, on the reverse strand, counting down.
TATTTAAGACAGGAAGAAATAAATTCTATAAAAAAAGCCCTGAGATTTCTAAAAAGAGAAAGCGAAGAGGAGGACTATATTTTTAAATACCAGGATAAATCCTTTAGCTTAAAGGGCATGACCATCAAGGGATTTGTGGAAAAATTAAAAAACACTATATATTATAGGCCACTAGCAACCTATGAGGACGAACCGTCAGATGATATTTTATTTTATATGGAAATGAACCTTGACAAGTTATTTTTCAATAGAATCATTGAAACGGTAAAAAAATTTTCAAAGGAAGACCAAAGAGAATTTATCAATATATTTGGAAGACAAATAGATATTTTAAATATTTTATGGATTTATAGGGGGACTGTAAATTATAGGCTTCTGCCGGAAGAACTTCTAAATTTTGTAATCTTTGGAGGCAAGTTCCTGAGTTTTAATCTTCTAAAAGAGATGTGTTATTTAGATAATCGAAGTTTTTTAGAAGTCTTGGAGAAAACGCCTTACAGGTATCTTTTTACAGAAGAAGGGGCTGTGGAAAATTTTTCTGCCCATGGTAATAGGCTCGTATATAACTTTGCGAGGAGTGAATTTAGAAAGACCTTTGACAGTTTTGGTCATCTTCTTTCTTTTATAATCATCCTTGAAAATCAAATAAAAGATTTAAAGATATTTATGGAAAGTCATAGGCTAAATCTTGGCATAGAAAAGACTTCCAAATATCTTGTTAAGTTAAGGAAGTGAAATTATGGCCGTTGAGCAAATGAGAATGATGAATGTTATGGCACCTCTTGGAGAAATTGACAATATCCTTCTTGATATTTTAAAATCCAAGACCTGCAAATTTGTTTCATCTCAAAGTGAACTTGACAAAAACAATTTTGTTTTCAGCTTGGAAGATGAGAGAAATCTTGAACGTAACATAGAACTTAATTACATTACAACTTTTAAAACAAATTTAAAAAATCAGGAAAATGTAAAAAGAGCAAAAGAAATAATGCAGTTTTTACAAATTGATGAAGTAGATGAGGAATTTTTAGAAAAGGTGGACCTTTCCATTGACTTTGATTCTATCTACACCATCTTAAAGGAAAAACTTGACAGGTCAAATGATATTCATGAAAAGTTAAAGGCAATTGAAAGCATAGAAGAAAACTATAAACTTTTCAAAAATGTAAATTTAGACCTTTCAGAAATTTCCAATATGGAATATTTTACAGTACGTTTTGGAATTTTGGATAAGGATGGTCGTTTAAGGCTAAAAAGGTCTTATGACACTATGATTGCCATGATTTTCCATACAGCAACTATAGAAAATAATGAAATTTACCTTGCCATCTATCCCAACGATATGGGCCAGGAAATGGACAGGGTTTTAAAGAGTTTAAATTGGAGAGATATAGATTTAAGTATAAAAACTAAGGGAACTGCAACAGATATTTTATTAAACCTTAAAAAGGAAGAAACAAATATTAAAAAGGAACTTTTTGACATAGAGGCCTATAAGAATTATCTCTATAAAGAAAAAAGAGATGAACTTATGACAACTCTTGCTTCCATGCTTGTCTATGAAAAAATTGAACAAGTTAAAAAATTCCTATCAAGGTCAAAAAAATATTTTTACCTTTCAGCTTGGGTTGGAGTAACAGATGTTGAAAGATTAAAGAACCTATTATTTTCCTATGACGGAGTTTCTATAGCCTTTTTGGAACCAGAAAAGGATGTAAATCCGCCAACAAAACTTAAAAATAATTCTTTACTGAAACCCTTTGAAGCTCTTGTAAATATGTATGGAACGCCAAATTATAATGAAATTGACCCGACACCATTTTTTGCCATCACTTATATGATTTTATTTGGGGCAATGTTTGGAGATCTTGGTCAGGGAGCTGTATTTTTACTTGGAGGTATAATATTATCAAAGACTAACAAAACCTTTGGAGGTCTTTTAAAGAGAATGGGTATATCTTCCATGATTTTTGGACTTTTATATGGTTCAGTTTTTGGAAAGGAAGATTTAATAGAAGGATTTTGGTTTAAACCCTTTAACTCTATAAATAAAACCCTTGTTATTGCTATTTATTTTGGTATAGGCCTCTTATTTGTGTCATATGTCCTAGGAATAATTAATAGACTTTTAAGAAATGAAAAATTTGAAGCAATTTTCGACAAGGAAGGTCTTTTAGGGGTAGTTATATTCTTCTCTATGATAAATATAGGAATATCAGTAATGGGAGGAAAATCACTAATTTCAATGCGTCTTGGTCTAGACTTAATTCTTTTAGCATTAGTTTTAATGATTTTAAAGAGAATTATTGTTGCAATCATTACTAAAGAAAAACCAAAGGAATCAGCAAGTGACTATTATATTGAAGGAGCTTTCGGCTTAATTGAAGCCCTACTTTCAACAATGTCAGGGATTATTTCCTTTATAAGAGTTGGGGCCTTTGCCATAAACCACGTTGGACTATTTCTAGCTTTCCAAACTCTATCAGAAATGATTGGAAAATTCCCGGGAAATCTTTTAGTATTAATTCTTGGAAATGTAGTAATAATATGCCTTGAAGGTCTAATTGTATTTATACAATCCCTAAGACTTGAATATTATGAAATGTTTAGTAAATATTACAAGGGAGACGGCTATGAATTCCGCCCCGACTATGTAAATCTTAAAGAATCTTAATCTTAGATACTTGAAATATAAGGAGGAAATTATGGAAAAACTTATGATTTTATCAATTTTAGCACTAATAGCAATCTTTGGAAGCACAGGATATTTTATGCTTTCAAAAACAAAGAAATCTCAAAAATTTATGAGAGCTTTTTTAAGACTGAACTTATTAATCTTTATACCCGTTATTGTATTTGGTGTAATTACACTTGTGCCACAAATGGCAAGTGCAGCTGAAAATGCACCTCAAGGCGGAAATGGTCTTGGATTTTTAGCAGCTGGACTTTCAACAGGTCTTGCATCAATTGGTGCCGGACTTGCAGTTTCTCAAGTAGGAGCAGCAGCCATAGGAGCAATTTCTGAAGATGAAACAATCCTAGGTAAGACAATGATTTATCTAGGCCTTGCAGAAGGTATTGCTATTTACGGCTTAATTATTTCAATAATGATTTTAGGTAGATTATAATGAAATCCCTTCTTTTAACCGATAGCAGAGATATAGTTACAGGTTTAAGACTGGCGGGGATAATGGGAATTTATTGTAAGGATAAAAATATTTTAAAGGAACAATTTTTAAAGGCCTCCCAAGATAAGGACATAGGTATAATAATTTTAACTGCCGGTTCCCAAAGGGAAATTTCAAAAGAAGTTTTGCAAGTAAAAAAGGAAGGCATGCCCTTAATAGTAACAATCCCCGACTTTAAAAATGATTTGGAAGAAGATTTTATTATCAAATATATTAGAAATTCCATTGGAATAAAAATAAGCTAGTGAGGTTAATATGATTTTACTTGAAAATAAAATTACAATCTTCAATCAAATGGTTTTTGTTAAAAAACAGGAAGAATGTAGAAAAAAATTAGAAGAAGAAAAAGAATTATATAATAGAAAGATAATGGAGAAGGAAAGGACTCTAAAGGCTGAAAAAGAAGAAATCATTAATAGAAGAGCATCCCTTGCATCAAAAAACGGCTATGAACTTTTGTCAAAAGCTCATGAAGAAAACCGTATTGCAGAGTTAAGACAAGGTGAGAAACTTTTGGATAGTCTTCTTGAAAAAGTTAAGCTGAAATTAAAGGACTATACCCAAACTGATAACTATGCAAGATTTGTCCTATCAACCCTTGATAAGGCCCTTGAAGATGTAAAGGAAGAAAATATCATTGTCTATATGAGAAAAAAGGATTCCCATATTTTAAAGGAAAGAGTTATTGAAAAGCTAAAGGCCCACAAAATCAAGGCGGAATTTAGAGAACTTTATGATAAGCATATAGGAGGTCTAATTATTTCAGACGAAAATGAAACCTATGAAATAAACTTAACCCTCCTACAAAGAATTGAAGACAGCCGTTACAAAATCGGTTCAATGCTTCATTTTGGTGTAAAAGAGGTGGATAATTGAATAAAGGATATATTAAATCCATAGATGGTCCCGTTGTTTCAGGCACCAATATGAAAGATTTTAAAATACGTGAAATGGTAGTTGTAGGCGACCAAAAATTAATAGGAGAAGTTGTTTCCCTTGAAGGAGATCTTGGAACTGTTCAGGTCTATGAAGAAACTCAAGGCCTAAAGGCAGGAGGAGAAATTATTTCAACGGGAGCACCCCTTTCTGTAAAACTTGGTCCCGGCCTTATATCAAATATTTTTGACGGAATTGAAAGGCCTCTTACAAGAATAAAAGATTCCTATGGCAACTTTATGCCAGAAGGTATAGGTCTAATTTCTCTTGATGAAGAAAAGTTATGGAAGGTTCATTTTTTAGTTAAAAATGGAGATGAAGTTAAGGAAGGACAAATTTTTGCAGAAGTTCCCGAAACCGAAATCATAACCCATAAACTGTTAATTCCTATAGGAGTAAATGGAACAGTAACAGGAAGACTTGAAGATGGCTCCTATAATATAGAAGAAGTTTTATTAAAGGTTCAAGATGAAAATAAAAGTCTTCATGATGTTAAAGCCTATCAAAACTGGCCAGTAAGAATACAAAGACCAGCCCATGAAAGGCTGCCAATTGAAAAATTACTACTGACAGGCCAAAGAGTTTTTGATGTATTCTTTCCAATTGCCAAGGGCGGAACAACGGCCATACCTGGAGGATTTGGAACGGGAAAGACAATGACTCAGCACCAAATTGCAAAATATTGCGATGCTGATATTATTGTTTACATCGGCTGCGGCGAACGTGGAAATGAAATGACAGAAGTTTTGGAGGACTTCCCAAAACTAATAGACCCAAATACGGGAGCACCACTAATGGCAAGGACAATTTTAATTGCAAATACATCAAACATGCCAGTTGCTGCCCGTGAAGCAAGTATTTATACTGGAGTTACAATTGCAGAATATTTTAGGGACCAAGGCTTTCACGTTGCCCTAATGGGCGATTCAACATCAAGATGGGCAGAAGCATTAAGAGAAATTTCCGGAAGACTTGAAGAAATGCCAGCAGAAGAAGGCTATCCAGCTTATTTGCCATCAAGAATTGCAGAATTTTATGAAAGAGCAGGCTATGTAAATACACTTTCTGGAAACGAAGGATCAGTTACCTTAATCGGTGCAGTATCTCCAGCAGGCGGCGACTTTTCAGAACCCGTTACAGAAAATACAAAGAGATTTGTAAATGTATTTTTGGCCCTTGACAAGGACCTTGCCTATGCAAGACACTATCCAGCCATAAACTGGATGAATTCCTATTCGCAATATATAAATCAGCTTAAAAATTATTATGATATGAATTTAGATGGAGATTTGCCAGAACTTAGGAGCAAATTTTTAGACCTCCTTCATGAAGAGGCGAAACTCAATGAAATTGTAATGTTAGTTGGGGCTGATGTACTACCCGATTCGTCAAGGCTTATTCTTGAAATTGCAAGAGTTATAAAAGTAGGATTTTTGCAACAAAATGCCTTTAACGACATTGATACCTTTGTACCCTTAAATAAACAGTTTGAAATGTTAAGGACAATTGACCTTTTATATAGACTTGGCAAAGAAGCCCTAAAGGAAAATATACCAATTTCAAAAATTAAGGACGACAAATTATATAGCGAAGTAATAAATATGAAATACAATATAGGAAATGACCAATTAAGTAAGTTTGTAGAATTAAATAATAAAATTTCTTTATTCTACACAAATCTTATGAGTGAATATGAGGTGAGAGATTGAAAAAAGAATATTTTACCCTTAAAAAAATTGAAGGAGCACTAATTGAACTTTCTAACCTTCATCAAGTTTCCTATGGAGAAGTAGTAAAAATAAGGTCAAAGGAATCTAAAAAAATACAAGTAGGAGAAGTTGTAAAGATTACAGATGACAAGGCAGTTGTACAGGTTTATGGTTCAAACCTTGGAGTATCTGGAACAAATACTGGCGTGGAATTTACTGGAGAGCCCTTTGAAATTCCCTTGTCAAAAGAGATTCTTGGCAGAGTTTTTAATGGGATTGCAGAACCCATTGATAGGGGTGGAGATATTTATTCTGGCAAATTTTATAATGTAAATGGCAGGCCGATAAATCCCTGTGCCAGAGAATATCCAAGAAACTTTATTCAAACTGGAATCTCCTCAATTGACACTCTTACGACATTAATTAGAGGTCAAAAACTCCCAATCTTTTCAGGATCAGGATTAAATCATAACGAACTTGCAGCCCAAATTGTAAGGCAAGCAAAAATTTCAGGAGAAAATGCAGATAACTTTGCCATAGTCTTTGCAGCAATTGGTGTAAAACATGATGAAGCCGACTTTTTTAGAGATGCCTTTAAAAATGCTGGAGTTAATGAAAGGGTAGTAATGTATATAAATTATGCAGATGACCCGATTATGGAAAGATTAATTGTACCCAAGTGTGCCTTAACAGCAGCAGAATATTTAGCCTATGAAGAAAATACTCACGTTCTTGTAATTATGACAGATATTACATCCTATGCTGAAGCCCTAAGAGAAGTTTCATCTTCAAGAGAAGAAGTGCCATCTCGTAAGGGATATCCAGGCCATTTGTATTCAGACCTTGCAGCTCTTTATGAAAGGGCGGGAATGATAAAGGGAATTGACGGATCAGTAACCTTAATTCCAATTTTAACAATGCCAAATGATGATATTACCCACCCAATTGCCGACTTGACAGGCTACATTACAGAAGGTCAAATTGTACTTTCTCGTGATTTGGAAGGGGAAGGAATTTACCCACCAATAAATATTTTGCCATCTCTTTCAAGACTTATGAAGGACGGAATTGGTGAGGGCTATACAAGAGAAGATCACGCAGACCTTTCAGCCCAATTATTTTCATCCTATTCAAAGGTACAAGATGCAAGAGCCCTTGCCCAAATTATTGGTGAAGATGATTTGTCAGAAGCCGACCAAAAGACCCTCACCTTTGGTAAGGAATTTGAAAGAAGATTTTTGTCCCAATCAAGGGATGAAAATAGATCGATTGAAGATAGTCTAAACCTTGGCTGGGATTTATTAAAGAGCCTGCCAAGAGAATCTCTTGACAGAATTTCTCCTAAATTTCTTGATAAATATTTAGGTGATGAAAATGGCAAGTAAGGTAGTACCAACTAAGGCAAATTTACTTGCAGTTAAGGGACAGCTGTCTTTTGCCCAAAAGGGTTATGAACTTTTGGACAGAAAAAGAACAGTTTTAATGAGAGAAATCATGGAATTAAATAAAAGGGCCGAAAATTTGCAGGCAAAAATAAAAGAAACCTTTAATATTTCCTATGAATCATTAAAAGAGGCCACAATTTCCATGGGTTCAGAGGCTCTGGCTGACATTTCTCAGTCTGTTAATTTAGAAGAAGACTATGAAATAAAAAATAGGTCAGTAATGGGAGTAGAAATTCCTGAAATTGAATATAGGGAAAAGGAAATAAAGACAGAATATTCCTTTCATAATTCTACAATTTCCCTTGACAAGGCCACAATAAATATGAAAAACCTCCTGCCCTTAATCTATGAATTGGCAGAAGTTGAATCATCTTGTATAAGACTTGCAGAGGAAATAAAGAAGACAGTTAAAAGAGCAAATGCCCTTGAAAAAATTCAAATTCCAAGATTTGAAACAATCATTGCAAGCATAGAAAATACCCTTGGAGAAAAAGAAAGAGAAGACTTTTTTAGAATGAAAAAAGTTAAAAATAAGAAAAATAGAAGATAAAATTAAATCAAAAACAATCAAGCAGGACTGTCCTTTTACGGCAGTCCTGCTTGATGTCCTTTTACAATGAAGGGGACTGTCCCTTGTGGACTATCCCCATTTATAAATTCATTCACTAAATATAAAATTATTCACTTGCAAAATTATCAAAATAACCTTGAATCAAAACAACAGGAGTTCCCTTGTCGCCAGAACCTGAAGTTAAATCACAAAGAGATCCCAAAAGGTCAGTAATTCTTCTCGGTGTTGTGCCCAAAGTTTCATCCTTACCAACAAGGTCAGCATCCTTAGATGAAATTTTTTCTTTCATAGCCCTAGTGGCTTCTTCAGGATTCATTTCAGCCAAATCATTATCAGCAATAAACTTAATCTTAAGTTCATTAGGAGTGCCTGAAAGGCCCTTAGTGTGAGCGGGAGAAACAACAGGATCGGCAAGTTCCCAAATCTTTCCAACCGGATCTTTAAAAGCACCGTCACCGTAAATCATAACTTCAATTTGCTTACCATAAATATTAATAAGTTCCTTTTGAAGTTCATTTACAAATTTTTCTCCATCTCTTGGGAAAAGTTTAAGCCTTGTATTTGAAGTATAATTTGAACCTAAAAGACCAAACTCTTCATTATACCCAGAACCGTCAATAGATTTATTCATAATATCATCAAGAGCATAAACCTTTTTTGCTCCCCCATCTTGTAGCATTCTCTTAATAGAAAAACGAGTGTGAGTAGAACAAATTAAAGCTTCGTCAGTATAATTTAAAATAGTTAAAGGATTGTTAGAAAAATGAATTTCAACATCATTATCCTTACAAATATCCTTATAAAGACTTACATAGTCAATACCTGTAAATTTATGTTTAACAACAGGTCCAAAAATATTTCTATATTCATCTTCTTCAATCACATCAGTATAAAGATTGATATTTTTATCATATAAAAGATTGGGATCCATTAAAGAATTTCCAACTTCATCAGAAGGATAAGAAAATAAAATATGAATTTTTTTACCCGTTTTGGCAATTGCCCTCAAAATAGTGGAGAACCTGTTACGACTTAGAATAGGAAAAACAATGCCAATTTCATCGTCAAATTTATCATTAAGGTCCTTGCAAATATCGTCAGTAGAAACATAATTATTTTGAGCTCTTGCAACTAAAGATTCAGTAACTGCAACAACATCTCTGTCATGAAGAGAAATATTTTCTTCATCAGTAGCTTTTTTGACACAGTCCTTCACAATAGACACAAGCTCATCGCCGGCCTTAACAATTGGAGCACGAATACCCCTAACTACAGTTCCAATATATCTTGTCATTTATAACCTCCCAAAGCTAATAACATAAATAAACTTTTTACTAATGAATTATACCCTATCTTAATCTTAAAGTAAAATAAAATTCATATAAAATAATTTGTAAATTTAAAACAAATAAAAATTTAAGATACAGTAAAATAATAAAAAAATTATAGATTAGCTGAATTTTATGTTATGTGTTAAGACATATGTTACAGATTAAATAGAAAAAAGAAAGGTACTTTTGATACAATAAGATAAACGAAAAAAGTATTAAAAGGAGACCTCTCTATGAATATAATGACATAAGAAATGATATTCCGTCAAAAATTATGTGAATACGCATTAAAAAATGGAGTTACAAAAGCTGCAAGAAGATATCACACTAACCGACAATTTGTGTATAGGCAGTTAAAAAAATATAGCGGAAATGTAAGAAGTCTTACATTAAAATCAAGAGCCACAAAAACAAGCCCAAATGCTCATACAAGAAAAGAATTAGAAACAAAAATAAAAGAGTATGAAGAAATATACAATAATACAGCAAAATATGTATTGAATTTTAAAAGTCCAAATGAAAAAATAGAAGAATACTATCTTCAAAAACTTTAAAAATTATAAAAAGGAAACTCATTAATGTTAAGGTACGCTTCGCTCTAAAGCCCTTGACAATCATTCGCTTCCTTTTTAATAAACAATTAAGCTTTTGAAATAATTGTATAAAAGTACTATAAGTGTAACATATGTCTTGACAGTTAAGAATGAATTAAATTTTTTTATATTTCTTTTCTTGACAAGCTTTTTGCGTAAGTATAGAATTATTAAGAATGTAAATTTTGTAAAGATTTTTAGGAGGAGCAATGGATAGAATAATGAGTAAGAATCAAGTTAGTGTCTTATCTTATAGTAAAAAGATTATTTTAGGTCTTCAACATTTAATAGCTATGTTTGGGGCGACTGTTTTAGTTCCCATTTTAACTGGTTTTGATGTTTCAACAGCAATTTTTGCAGCAGGTGCAGGTACTCTTATTTTTCATTTTTGCACGAAAAATAAAGTACCTGTTTTTTTAGGCTCATCTTTTGCCTTTATTCCTGTTATTCAAATTGTGGGCCAGGCTGAAGGTTTAAGATATGCCCAAGGTGGAATTATTGTAGCTGGTCTTATTTATGTTCTGCTTTCACTTGTCATAAATAAAATTGGCGTGTCAAAAATTATTAAATTTTTTCCAGCACAAGTTGTTGGACCAATGGTTATTGTTATTGGCTTTAACTTAATTCCCACTGCCTTTAATATGGCGAAGACAAATTTTTATCTTTCCCTTACAACTTTTGCCACTTGTCTTATTCTTTCTAATTTTGCCAAGGGTTTCATTAAGCAGCTTGCAATTATTATTTCTGTAATTGTTGGCTATCTTCTTTCCCTAAAAATGGGTGTTGTTGACCTTAGCTTAATTTCAAATGCAGGATTTTTACAAGTTCCAAAATTTCAGCTTCCTGCCTTTTCAATCTCAGCAATAATTACAATTGTGCCTGTTGTTATGGCGGTTTTTATGGAACATCTTGGAGATATTACAACAAATTCTCAAGTTGTTGGGAAAAATTTTATTGAAGACCCTGGACTTAATAGGACGCTTTTGGGAGACGGACTTGCGACGATGTTTGCAGGACTAATCGGCGGGCCTGCCAACACGACTTATGGTGAAAATACTGGAGTTTTGGCCCTAACAAAAAATTATGACCCTAGCATTTTAAGACTTGCTGCAATTTTTGCAATTATTTTATCTTTTGTGGGAAAAATTGGTGGTTTTTTATCATCAATTCCCCAAGCGGTTATGGGCGGAATTTCTCTTGTACTTTTTTCGATGATTGCCCTTGTAGGCTTTAAGACTTTAAAAAATGCTCATACGCCTATGAATTTAAAAAATATTTTAATTATAGCTTCAATTTTAATTATCGGTCTTGGTGGTCATGTGGGTATTAATCTCGGTATTAAACTTTCTGATGCAGTTTCTCTAAGTGGTCTTTCTCTTGCAGCCCTTGTGGGAATTATACTTAATGCTCTTCTTGTTAAATTTGAAGACTATGTAAATAGGAAAAATTCATAAAAATTAAAAAAAACTTGACAAAAGGGGACTTTTTATATATACTATTTTTGTAATTAAGAAGAAGTCCGCTTCTCACCTTACGCTCTTAGTTTAAGGTTATTTATTAATTTGTTATTTGTGCGGGCATTTTTTAATGCTCGCTATTTTTATGGAGGTGCTTAGAAATTAAAGAACTTCAAATTAATGAGGAAATCAGAGAAAAAGAAGTGCGTCTTGTCGATGACAAGGGAGGTCAAATAGGCCTTGTTGATATTGACAGAGCACTTGACATGGCTTTTGAAAAGAAACTTGACTTAGTAAATGTTGCTCCCAGTGCCAAGCCGCCTGTTTGCAGAATTATGGATTATGGAAAATACAGGTATGAATTAATAAAAAAGGAAAAGGAAGCTAAGAAAAAGCAAAGAGTTATTAATGTTAAGGAGCTTAGGCTTACTCCGAATATTGAAAGTCATGATTTGAATACTAAGGCCAATAGGGCTATCGACTTCTTAAAATCAGGCGACAGGGTTAAGGTTGTTGTTAGATTTAGGGGTAGAGAAATGGGCCATACTGATATTGGAAAAGAAGTTCTGGAAGAATTTGTGAATTTAATTTCTGAGTATGGAGCTGTTGATAAAAAGCCAAAGATGGAAGGTAGAAATATGGTTATGTTTCTATCTGCAAAAGAGCAAAATTAAGGATATAGGATTATATTTATAAGGAGGATTTTTATGGGAAAGATGAAAACTCATAGAGCTTCTGCAAAAAGGTTTAAAAGAACTGGCAGTGGTAAAATTAAGAGATTTTTTGCTTATAAAGGACATTTAACAGGAAAGAAAACTGCTAAAAGACTTAGAAAATTAAGAAAGTCTTCTGTAGTTAGCAAGGGTGATCAAAAGAGAATTGATCACATGATTCCATAGGAGGTTTAGGATGGCTAGAGTAAAAAGAGGCGTTAATGCTAAAAAAAGACATAAAAATATTTTAAAGCAAGCTAAGGGATACTTTGGAGCAAAATCTAAATTATTTAGACCTGCAAATCAAGCTGTTATGAAATCTCTTAACTATGCATTTATTGGCAGAAAGCAAAGAAAAAGAGATTTTAGAAAACTTTGGATTACAAGAATCAATGCAGGGGCAAGATTAAATGGGATGTCTTATTCTAAGTTTATTTCAGGTTTAAAAAAGGCTGGAGTAAATATTAATAGAAAGATGCTTTCAGAAATGGCAATTAATGATCCAAATGGTTTCGCAGAACTTGTAAGAATAGCTAAAGGCGAATAAATTAGGTAAAATTAGGCGGCGGTTGCCGCTTTTTTTGTTGGAAGAAATTTTGGTGTAGCAAATGCTAAGTAATGTTAAAGTGAGCTTTTATTTTTTCTTAACAATTTCTTTAGTTTTTCTACTCACATTTTGGGTAAAATTATGATGAGGTGATAAGATGATTAATTTGGAAAAAATTGACTACGTAATCAATGCCACAGGCGCAAGCTATGAACTTGTAAGGGATGCACTACTTAATACTGACGGAGATGTTGACAGAGCTATTGGATATATTGAAGCTAAAAGAGGAGCGGAAGAATTTAAAAAGGATGAAAAAATTGAAGCAGAAGCTGAAGTTATAGAAGAAAAAGAATCTAAAAATAAATTTTTTGGAGATGTTTCTGATACCCTTGACGAAATTATTGATGCCATTAAAGAAATTTGGCGCAAGGGTAATGCTTCAAGGCTTATTGTTGAAAAGAATAAGGAAACTGTTTTATCTCTATCCCTAACTGTTTCAACAATCGGGGCACTTATTGCTCCAATTGCTTCGCTTTTAGGACTTACTGTTGCCTATATTACTGACTATGATTTTAAAATTATTATGGCTGATGGCGATGTAATTGATGTTAGAGAATATCTTAGGGGCAAGAAGAAAAACAAATAAAGATTTTTGTGAAATTAAGGTGGATTTTTCCACCTTTTTTTTATATTATAAGACCATGAAAGAAATTATTAATTCAAAGGACAACAAATATTTTAAATTTTTTAAAAAGATTTTAATAAAAAAATATCGCTATAGGGAAAATTTATTTTTAGTTGAGGGCTCAGTTGTTATTTCTGAGGCTCTAAAATATTGTAAGCCTTCCTATATTGTTGTAGAAGAGTCTAAGGAAAGTGAGTTTTCATATATTCTTAAGAAGCAAAAGTATTTAGTTTTTTCTGACGAACTTTTTCAAAAGATTTGTGATTCTGAAAGCCCCCAGGGAATTTGTGCCTATTTTCCCATGATTCACAAAAAGTTTGAAGAAAAGGAAGGGCAATTTTTATTTTTAGATGACATAAAAGACGCTGGAAATCTTGGCGGCATCATTAGGACTTGTGACGCTTTTGGAATTTCAGGTCTAATTATTTCAGAAAATTCTTGCGACCTTTACAATCCGAAAACTGTAAGGTCAACTATGGCTTCAATTTTTAGACTGCCCATTTATTTTGCCTCAAGAGAAGAAATTATTTTATCTACATTTAAAATAACTTCAACGAGCTTAAATGACGCTGTGGATATTAATGAATATAAATTTTCAAAAAATGAAATTATAGTTATTGGAAATGAGGCCCATGGTGTTAGCCAAGAGATTTTAAAAAGATCAGATGGCAAAATTAAAATCTCCATTAGGGAGGGGGTAGATTCTCTTAATGCTGGAGTCGCAGCTGGGATTTGCCTTTTTATGATGAATGGTAAAGAATTATGAAATATATTTTAGTAGACCAAAAAATGCCCCAAGAGTTTGTAGAAAAGCTAAAAGTTTTCCCCTATGAGATTGTAAAGACTAGGGCCAATAAAAATATAAATTCATCTTTAAATTCCCACCCTGATATTTTAGTTCATGGTCTTCCTAATGGAGATATTATTTGTGATAGGGATAATTTTTCCTATTACAGGGATAAATTCAAGGGCAGACAGCTTTATATGACTGAAAAATCACTGGGTGATGCCTATGAAAATCACGTCTACTTAAATGCCTTTTTCTATGAAAATTACCTTGTTGGAAATTTAAAACTGCTGGATAAAAATCTATTAAATTTTTATAGGCAGAGAAATTTTATGCTTATAAATGTGAAGCAGGGTTATAGTAAATGCTCAAGTCTTGTTACTAATAAATTTATAGCAACAAGCGATATGGGAATTTATAAGGCCTTAAAGGATAAGATTAATGTAATAAAGATTAATCACAAGGAAATAATTTTAAAAGACTATCCCTATGGTTTTATTGGCGGGGCAAGCGGTTTTATTGACAACAACTTAATTTTAACGGGAAACCTTGGCAAACATTCATCAGGATATTTAATAGAAAATGAGTGCCAAAAGGAGAAGCTGAAAATTTTAGAATTAGGTCAAAATTTTTTAGAAGATTTTGGGTCAATTTTATTAATTTGAAAGAATTTATCTAATCTTGAAATAAATATTTTTTTATGGTAAAATTTTTTTAACGGTGAAAAGAAAAGTAGGATATGAGAAGTTTTTAGAGAGAGCCGGCTGGTGAAAGGCTTAATAGATCATATTTGAAAACTAACTTGGAGTTCTGCAGCAAACTGCAGCGTTAGATGCGTTAAATCTTTTAAGTTTAATTAAGGTGGAACCACGGCCTATCGTCCTTTGGATGATAGGTCTTTTTTAATTTTAAGGAGGAAAGAGGAAATGGTTATAAGATTCCCGAATGGGGATGAAAAAGAATTTGAAAAGGGCGTAAGTGTTGGCGAAGTTACAAGGTCAATTTCAGAAGGTCTATATAGGGACAGCCTTGGGGCTAAGGTCAATGACAAAATAATGGGTAATACTGAAAAAATTGAAGAAGATTGTGATTTTAAGGTTTTGAAATTTGATGACCTTGATGGCAAAAAAATCTTGTGGCATACTGCAAGTCATTTAATGGCTCATGCCATTCAAGATCTTTATCCTGACACAAAATTTGCCATAGGACCTGCCATAGATAATGGATTTTATTATGACATGGAACTTAATCATAGATTTGTGGAAGAAGATTTTAAGGCCATTGAAGATAGGATGATTGAACTTGCAAGAAAAGATTTAAAAATTGTAAGAGTTGATATCACAAGAGATCAGGCTCTTAAATATTTTAAGGACAAGGGTCAAGATTATAAGGTTGAATTAATTGAAGATTTGCCAGAAGATGAAGCCTTGACTTTATATCAAATGGGAGATTTTACAGACCTTTGTAAGGGACCTCATATTGAATCTACAAAGAGAATTAAGGCAGTAAAACTTCTTTCAACGGCTGGAGCTTATTGGAGGGGAGATTCCAACAATAAAATGCTTCAAAGAATTTATGGTATTGCCTTTGAAAAGAAAAAACAATTAGATGAATATATTGAAAAACGTGAAGAGGCTGAAAAGAGAGATCATAGAAAATTAGGAAGAGAACTTGACATCTTTTCAATGCATGAAGAAGGCCCGGGATTTCCATTTTTCCATCCAAATGGTATGATTTTAAGAAATAATTTACTTTCATGGTGGAGAGGAGTTTTACTTGACAGAAATTATGGCGAAATTTTAACTCCAATGATTTTAAATGAAGATTTGTGGCATAGAAGTGGTCATTGGGACCACTACAAAGAAAATATGTATTTCACAGAAATTGATGAAGAAGGCTACGCAGTAAAACCGATGAATTGCCCCGGCTCAACTATTATCTATAATACAAATTCTCATTCATATAGGGATTTCCCAATGAGATTTGCAGAATTTGGTCTTGTCCATAGGCATGAACTTTCAGGTGCACTTCACGGACTTTTCAGAGTGAGATCATTTACTCAAGATGATGCACATATTTACTGCTTACCATCACAAATTAAGTCAGAAGTTTTTGACATTATAGACTTGGCAGACCTTCTATATTCTACTTTTGGTTTTAAATACACAGTTGAACTTTCAACAAGGCCTGAAGATTATATGGGCGATTTAGAATCTTGGAACTTGGCGGAAAAATCTTTAAAAGAAGCCTTGGAAGATAGAAATATGCCTTACACAATAAATGAAGGTGACGGAGCTTTTTATGGTCCAAAAATTGACTACCATTTAGAAGATGCCATTGGCAGAACTTGGCAATGCGGAACAATTCAGCTCGATTTCCAACTTCCAGAAAATTTTGACTTAACTTATGTTGCTGAAGACGGAAGCAGAAAAAGACCTGTTATGGTCCACAGGGCTTTAATGGGTTCAGTTGAAAGATTTATGGGAATTTTAATTGAACACTTTGCAGGCAAATTCCCTCTATGGTTAAGTCCAGTTCAAGTTGCAATTATTCCAGTTTCAGAAAAATTCACGGACTATGCAAAAGAACTTGAAGGCAAATTTAAATCTTTTGGTTTAAGAGTAAAACTTGACGCAAGAGCAGAAAAAGTTGGCTACAAGATTCGTGAAGCACAGCTAAAGAAAATAAATTATATGCTTGTAATTGGTGAAAAAGAAGTGGAAAGTCATAAACTTTCAGTTAGAAAGAGAAATGGTGACGAAGTTAAAGATGTTGATGTTGATAGATTTATCGAAGACCTTAAAGAAGAAGTCATTACTAAGGCAATAGTTTTATAAAAATCAAGTGGGGCTGCCTTTAATTTGGCTAGTCCCACTTTTTATAAGGATATTTTATGAAAAAGAAATTATTATTATTTTTTGGACTTTTGCTTCTGATTTTCTGCATCTTATTTTTAAAGACGGGAGTTTTTAAAAGTAAATCAGTGCCAGAAGCCTACAATATAAATAAAAAAATTTATATGGAAGAAAATGGAAGAGAATATTTTTACAAAGACCTTGTTATAAGTAAAGGTCAATCAATTTTACTAACAGACATGGGAGAAAAATTTTCCTTTGAAGGGAACAAGGAAATAATTTTTAAAATTTATGGTTATCCTCTCATAAAAAGAGGAGAATATGAAAATTATTGGGAAAAAGATTTTTTAATAAATTTTTCTGATAAGGAAAGTTTTGATGAAGAAAAAAGTCCCCAAGGAGAATTTTATATTGATTCAAAAACCATAAAAGGCCTTCCTGATGGTGATTATTTCCCGGTTTTAACAAATCTTGGCATAAATTATTATATAGAAAAGCTAAGTTTTGAAATTGTAGACAAGGGAGCATATCCAAATTCATCAGAAATTATTTTTGTAGATGGAAAGACTTTTAAATTTAAGGACCTTGATATTTTTAAGGCAGATGGAAATTTGAAATTTTATCCCCTTGAATTTTCTGAAGATGAACTAAAAGAAATAGTAAATTCTTTGGAGGGAAGCGAGCTTTTAGATGAAAGCGAAATTTATGCCCTTGCTCCAGATATTGGATCCTATGCAATAAAATTTTATGGGCAAAAAGGCGAAAGTTATTTATATGTATATGACAGCAGAAAAAATGATGATGGCTTTTATTATGCAGAATTTGTAAATGAGGAAGATGGAAATTCTTATTCTTTAAAAATGAAGGATAATTTATTTGATATTATAAAAGTTTTCGATTTATAATAATAATTATAACGTTTCTAGCGTATAGTTCATATTGAGAGTAAATTTATTTAAATTCCAATTCTAAGAAAAACCTAAAACAATTTAACTAAGTACCGAAAAAAATAGTTGAAATATATATATATATATCTTATACTTAAATAAGATACAATACTAAGAGTATATCTTAGTTTATGTATTAATTTAAAATGAGGTGAAGGATTATGAAAAAGAAGATAACGTTTATTTTACTGTTTGTAATTATGACTTCGCTATCAAGTGTTTTTGCTAAAACAATTTGGTCAAATGGAAGAAATATAGTTAGAAGTTCTGAGTTAGGGGATTTAATTTATGAGGGTTCTATGTATTTGTATCCTGCTGATGAAATGGTGGGTTCATATAGTGGAAGATATGCACATAGTGGCTGGATAAGATATAAATCTAATGCAGATGGGAGAACAAAAACTGAATATACGGGCTCATTAAGAGCTGAAGGATTTGTTACTGCTGTACTAAGGTTTAGAGACACTATATGTTGGGATTGCCCAAAGACCACTTTTAATTTTGATTTTTATACAGAATCCTATCCGAAATTTAAAAAACTTAACAATTCTGAAGAACCACAGATAAAAACTGAATATTTTAATCCTGATGTAAAAATCACTGTTGATGGTAATCATACAAGTGGAGAATATACTCACAAATAGTTAAATGAAAACAGCAAAAACAAAAAATATTCTATTGATGTGTGTACACATATTTATTTTGATATATTTAATTTTATTAGCATATGGCAGAATTCAAAGAGAAGTGTGTGCACCATTTAATTTTGAAAATAAAGCTTATGAATACAGTTTTTATCCAAAGAATTTCTATGATAACATAGAAAAAGAAGCTATAAGACAAAAAATTGATGAGTTCTTAATAAATAAAAATGGGAATAAATTATTAGTATATGAGTATCCTAATGCTATGGCTTTAGGAATTTATGACGCTGACAAGTATTATTTAAAAAGATATGACTTAGATTTTGACCAATATGTATACTATAATGGGAAGATAAAAAGGTTTTCCTATGAAAATTACCTTGAAGACCTATATAATATAGAAAGTAATTTAAAATTAATAGCTTGTGACACAGAAGATTTTTTTCTTAATAATATATTTTTAGAAAAAAGTAGTGTAAGAAAAATTATACCTAATAGGATATTTACCGAAAAACAAGTTATTAATTTCTCGGAAAATATTAATAAATATTATGATATAGAGGAAAAAGAATACGAGGGTTGGGATTTTACTAATATTAACTTTTATCTTATATTTATTAAATATTTTTTAACTATGCTTTGTTTTTTATTTATAGTATCACTGCCATACTATATTAGCTTAGATAAAGAGATTTATAAAAAAAACTATATTATCCTTAAGTTATCATTTTTGCTACTAGCTATTTGTTTACTAATAATTAGTGTTGGCAACTTAAAATCTAGCTTTAATATATATAGAGTTTTAATATTAACTATATTTACCTATTGTATAGATATCTTTTTTTGTAAAAATTTTATAAAGTTCAAGAGTAAAATTGCTAAAAAAGAGAGAATCTTGAAGCTGATTGTTGTTTTTTTAATAACTCATATATTATTACTTAATTTATTTAGCCCACAAGTTTTATATAATTTAAAAACTTATAAATACATGAATAAGGCTTTTTACAAAAACAATGAAAAAGTATTAAATTTCCGAAGTTTTTATGACAATTATAGCAATGGAATTTTAAGTCAAAGGGACGAGAAAGATTTAAAATATATAATAAATAATGGTGGATATTTTCTATATGGAGCAAGTAAGGAAATAAAGTTTATAAATGGAGAAGATAAACTATTACCCATTCTTGTAACTAATAAATTTGAAGATTCTTTTTATTACAAACATGGTATTTTTAAGTTAGGAAAAACAATTAAGAGGTATTCAGATGGTCATTTAATAGAGCCGAATAAAAATATTCTTATAAAAGATTTAAAAAATATATCTATTAATAATAGACCCGTACTTTTAGATAATAAAGAGTTTCTTATTTTAAATTTTAAAGATTTTTATAAGTTATATAAAGGAGAAATAGATCTCTTTAACCTATCTTTAAATTTTGCCTATGAAGGCTATAAAAATAACGGTTTAGATAAAATAAGAAATTTATTTAAAAGTCATGATTATTTTATAATTCCTCTTAAAATTTATCCTGATAATTCTTATAATTATGAAATGACAGCATACAATATATTTTTCTTGTTTATAAATTTAATATATATTTATGGATATTCTGATCTTATATTTAAGAGAAAAGCTAGAGAAAAATTAAAAAAAGCTTGACAAGTATTTTTTTAAAGTGTAATATATCTATAAAGTTTTTTAAACTTAATAAAGAGAAGAGTAACTAAGATTCTTAGGATTAAAGAGAGCTTCGTATGGTGAAAGAAGATGAATAAGGCTTAGTGAATATGGCCTCTTTAAAGGAAGATTCGATATTAGAGTCTTACGGGCCTTCCCGTTACAGAAGTAGAGTATGTTTGTACTTAATGAGTTTGTATGCGTGAGTATGCAATAAATAAAGGTGGTAACACGAGCTTTCGTCCTTTGTGGATGGGAGCTCTTTTTTATGTCATGGAGGAAAAATGATAGAGGTAAAAAATTTATTCAAAGTCTTTAAATTAGACGGAAAAGATTTTAAAGCACTTGATGATGTGTCCTTCAATGTAGAAAATGGAGAAATTTTTGGTGTCATTGGCCTTTCAGGAGCTGGCAAATCAACTCTTGTTAGGTGTATAAATCGCCTAGAAAAAGCTGACGGAGGGGAAGTTATTATTGACGGAGTTTCAATTAATGACCTTTCGGAAGAGGATTTAAGAAAAGAAAGAAAGGAAATTGGCATGATTTTTCAGTCTTTTAATTTATTTATGCAAAAGACTGTATATGAAAATATTGCCTATCCGTTAGAAATTTCAAAAATCCCCAAGGACAAGATTAAAGAAAGAGTTGAAGAACTTTTAAAGTTTATTGATCTTGTGGAAAAGAGAAATTCTTATCCTGCTGAACTCTCTGGAGGTCAAAAACAAAGGGTTGCCATTGCAAGGGCAATTGCAACAAATCCAAAAATTCTTTTATCAGATGAAGGAACTTCAGCCCTTGACCCTGCAAATACAGGATCTATTTTAAGCCTTCTCAAAAAAATTGTTAAGGAATATAACACAACAATTATTATGATTACTCATCAAATGGAAGTGGCTAAAGATATTTGCGATAGGATTGCAGTTATGGAAAAGGGAAGAATTATTGAAGAAAATACTACAAGGGAATTATTTAGAAATCCAAAAACTCAGGTTACTAAATCATTTATAAAGAATCTGAAAGATGAAACAGAAGACGAAATAATTAATGCAGATGATTTTAAGGGAGATGTCTTTAGACTTTCCTATGGTGATGACACTTACAAAAGGCCAATCCTTTCTAGGTGCGTTAAAAAATTTGATATTGACTTAAATATTCTTTCAGGAAATATAAATAAATTAAATGCTTCAAGTGTAGGATATTTAATTGTAGAAATTCAGGGAGATGAAGGGGAAAGAAAAAAGGCCCTTGATTTTCTTTTGGAAAATAAAGTTAATGTGGAGGTGGTCTAATGGAGAGATTAATTTCTATAATTGGGCCGGCAATCCCTCAAACCCTAATAATGGTTTTTGCATCAACTTTAATTTCTTTAATAATTGGGCTTCCCCTTGGAATTATTTTAACAATTACAAGAGAAGACGGGCTTTATGAAAATAAAAATTTATATGGGGTTTTAGACAAGATCATAAATGTTTTAAGATCCTTTCCCTTTATTATTTTAGTAGTAGTAGTTTTTCCACTATCAAGAATTCTCGTTGGCAAGGCCTATGGAACTGCGGCAATGATTATCCCCCTTTCCATTTCTGCAGCACCTTTTGTTGCAAGACTTATGGAAGGTTATTTAAACCAAATTGACAAGGGCATAATTGAAGCTGCAAAGTCAATGGGCTCAAGTAATTTTGAAATTATTTGGAGAGTTTTAATCCCTGAAGCCATGCCCATGATTGTAAATGGAATTACAATGACTCTTATAAATGTTGTAGGCTATTCTGCAATGGCAGGGGCTATTGGAGGCGGCGGCCTTGGAGATATTGCCATAAGATATGGTTATCAAATGAGAGAAAATGACATTTTATGGGCCACAGTTATCATAATTATTTTATTAGTACAAATTATTCAAGTTCTTGGAAATAGAATTGAAAAGAAAATTGACAAAAGACTTTAATTTTGAAAAAATTAAAATAGAGAACTCAAAATTTTTAGATATTTTATCTTTATGGGTTCTTAAAAGCCTTAGGCTTAATAATATTTAGGAGGAAGAAAAATGAAAAAATTAAGAATTTTAGGACTGTTATCACTAGCGCTTATCCTATCATTGACAGGATGCGGATCTAAGGAAGCAAAAGAAAATGCTGGAGCAAATGCAAGTGCAGCTTCTGAAGAAAAACCAGCTAATGCAACGACAACTGATTTAGTTCAAATTGCAGATGACAATGAAATTGTAATCGGAGTTAGCCCCACACCTCACAAGGAAATTATTGACGCCCTTCAAGACAAATTTACTGAGGTAGGTCTTGAAGTTAAAACAGTAGTTTTCGATGACTATGTTCAACCAAATCTTCAACTTAGTGCAGGAGATATTAATGCCAACTATTTCCAACACTTACCTTATCTTGAAGAATTTACAGCTGACAGAAAAATTGATAATCTTTCAAATTTAGGATTTGTTCACCTAGAACCACTTGGACTTTATTCAGATAAGTATAAATCTGTAGATGAAATTGAAGACGGAGCAGACATTATTATTCCAAATGACCCAACAAATGGTGCAAGAGCTTTAATTTTACTTGAAGATGCAGGCCTAATTAAACTTGCAGACAAGACAAATTTAAAGACTACTGAAAAAGATATTGTTGAAAATCCACATAACTTTAAATTTACAGCAGTTGAAGCAGCAAGTGTTTCTCAATTATATAAGGATGCAGGAGCTGGAATTATTAATTCTAACTATGCTCTTTCAGCAGGACTTAATCCTGTAAATGATTCTTTATTTACAGAATCAAAGGATTCACCTTATGCAAATTTAGTTGCAATTAGAACTGAAGACTTAAATAAAGAAAAATTCCAAAAATTTATTGAAATTCTTCAATCAGAAGATGCTAAAAAATTCATTGAAGAAAAATACCAAGGTGCAATTATTGCAACTTCAGAAAGTAAATAATTTATTTTACAATGGAGGCTATTTTGCCTCCTATTTTTATGGCTAAAATTAGGGAAAGATTATTTTCTTTAAAAAAATTGCCAAATAGACTAAAATAATAGTGGTGATAGATTGATTATTTTAAGAAATATAAAATTAAGGCCAGGAGAGGAAAAAAATCTCAGGGCCAAGATTGAAAATTTAATTGAAGAAAAAGATTTTTCCTTTGAAATATATAAAAGATCTCTTGATGCCAGAAAGGAGATTTTTTATGTCTATCAAGTTTTAGTAGACTGCAAGGTCAAGGATAAGATCTATAAAAAATTAAAAAATAATATAGGCGATTATAGGGAAGAAAAACTTATAATCGAAAATAAAAATAATGTAAGGTCTGCCCTTGTGGTTGGTGCAGGACCATCAGGCCTTTTTTGTGCCTACACTCTTTTAAAGGCGGGAGTAAAGGTGAAAATTATTGAAAGAGGCGATGACATTGACAGTCGCCTTAAAAAAATAAATAATTTCCTATATACAGGAGAACTTGATACTGAATCAAATATTTCCTTTGGCGAAGGTGGAGCTGGAACTTTTTCAGATGGTAAATTAACTTCAAGGTCAAAGGATCCCAGAAGTAGAAAAATTTTTGAAATCTTACACAATCATGGAGGTCCAGAAGATATTTTATATGACTCCATGCCCCATATTGGAACAGACATTTTAAGAGGGGTTATAAAAAATATTAGAAAATCCATAATTGATATGGGTGGAGAAATTTATTTTAGAAGAAAACTAATTGATTTAAAAATTAAAGGCGGTAGGATCTTGTCTGTAATGACAAATGAGGGAGAAATGAAATCTGATGAGTATATTTTGGCCCTTGGAAATAGTGCAAGAGATACTTTTGACTTATTAAATAAATATGTAAGTCTTGAGTCTAAACCTTTTGCAGTAGGTTTTAGAATTGAACATTTAAGAGAAGATATTAATTTTGCCCAGTATAAAAGAGAGGACAAAAATCTTCCTCCTGCAACTTATGCCCTCACCTATTCAAAAAAAGAAAATTCCCACAACGCCTACACCTTTTGTATGTGCCCAGGAGGACTTGTTATTCCATCGTCAAGCGAAAAAGACTTGTTAGCTGTAAATGGCATGAGCTATCATAGAAGGTCAGGTCTTAATTCAAATTCAGCTCTCGTAGCAAGTATTGATAAAAAAATTTTTGGGGAAGGGCCTTTGGCAGCTATGAATTATCAAAGAAAAATTGAGAAAAAGGCCTTTATTTTAGGAGGAGGTTCTTTTGCCGCCCCGGTCCAAAGACTTGAAGATTTTTTAGAGGATAGGCCATCACTAGGGCCAGGAAAAATTATTCCTTCCTATAAACCTGCCTACAAATTTACAAATCTTAATAACCTTTATGAGCCTTCAATTACAAAAGTTTTAAAGGAAGCCATAGACTCTATGGATAAAAAGCTTAAAGGTTTTGGTGATAAAGATGCTATTTTAACGGGCGCTGAAACTAGAACGTCATCTCCTATTAGAATTTTAAGAGAATCTTATCACACATTAGAATTTAAAAATTTAAGACCAATTGGAGAGGGTTCAGGCTATGCTGGTGGAATTATTTCCTCAGCCCTTGACGGTCTTAAATGTGCTATAGAAATTTTGGAGGGAACATGTTAAATATTTGTTTTTATGAACCGGAAATACCATTTAATACTGGTGCAATTGCAAGAACTTGCGGTCTTACAAATACAGGGCTTCACTTAATAAAGCCTCTTGGTTTTGAAATTGATGATAAGCACGTGAAAAGAGCGGGCCTTGATTATTGGCATCTTGTGGATATTAATATTTATGACTCTTATGATGAACTTGTAAAAAAATATCCGGACAGCAATTTTTACTTGGCATCAACAAAGGCTGTTAAACTTTATACTGATGTATCATATAAGGATGAGGACTTTATAGTATTTGGTCCAGAAACTCGGGGGCTGCCTGAGGATTTAATCTTTGCAAATTATGATAAGGCCATAAGGATTCCCATGCTGAAAAATTATGGAAGGTCCTTAAATTTATCAAATTCTGCAAATATTATTTTATTTGAAGCCCTAAGGCAAAATAAATTTTTTGATTTAGGATAAATTTTTTAAAGTTTTGGTGGTTTTATGGAAGAGATAAGAATTTCTGTTAGAAATTTAATAGAATTTGTGAAGAGAAGCGGCGATATAGACAGAGGTTTTTATTCAAATGCAAGGGCCCTTCAGGGTATTTATGCCCATCAAAAAATGCAGGCCCTCTACAGTTCTTCCTACCAAAGAGAAGTTTTCCTTAAAGAAGTTTTTGAAATAGAGGGAGTAAAAATTACAGTTGAAGGTAGGGCAGACGGAATTGGATTTGAAGATGGTAAATATTTAGTTGACGAAATTAAGTCCACGACAAGGGATTTAGACGAGCTTTCCTATAATTCAAATATTCTTCATTGGGCACAGGCAAAATTTTATGCCTATATT
Source organism: Peptoniphilus raoultii (assembly GCF_900099555.1). Lineage (GTDB taxonomy): Bacteria > Bacillota > Clostridia > Tissierellales > Peptoniphilaceae > Peptoniphilus_A > Peptoniphilus_A raoultii. The sequence continues at coordinate 1,572,230 of NZ_FMWM01000002.1, read as the reverse complement.
TACGCAAAAAATAAAAATTTAGATGAAATTGATGTCCGCCTAACTTATTTTCAGCTAGAATCTGAAGAAAGTAAAAAAATTGTCCATAGCTTTTCCTTTGAGGAGCTTTCAGATTTTGCAAATGAAGTTATTTATGGATATTTGGAATTTTCAAAAAGACTTATTGAATGGCAAAAAATTAGAAATAAATCTTTAAAGGAGGCAAGATTTCCCTTTAAAAAATATAGGAAAGGTCAAAGGGAAATGGCCGTTGCCATCTATAGAAATATAATGGAGCGAAATAAAATTTTTTTGGAAGCTCCAACGGGTATTGGGAAGACAATGTCTGCCATTTTTCCATCCCTTAAATCCTTGTCGGAAGAGGGGATTGACAAGGTTTTTTATTTAGTTGCAAGGTCTACAGGAAAAATTTCTGGGGAAACGGCTATTTTTAAATTAATGGACAGGGGCCTTAGGATAAAATCCCTAAGCCTTACTGCCAAGGATAAAATCTGTATAAATGAAAAAGTATCCTGCAATCCAAAGGACTGTCCCTATGCCAAGGGTCACTTTGATAGGGTCAACAATGCCATAGTTGATATATTTGATTCTCTTGATGACTTTAGAAAAGAAAATATAGAAAAATTTGCAAGAATGCATCTAGTATGTCCCTTTGAATTTGAACTTGACCTTGCAAACTTTTCAGATTTTATCATTTGCGACTATAATTATGCCTTTGATCCCAATGTTTATTTAAAAAGATTTTTTGATTCATCTCTTGAATCCTATGTCCTTTTAATTGATGAAGCCCACAATCTTCCTGAAAGGGCAAGGACCATGTATTCTGCCTCTCTTTCTCTAAATAATCTTTTATTTCTAGAAGATAAAATTCCTCAATCTCTTAAAAAAATTAAAAGGGCCTTAGACAAAACAATAAAAGAATTTCAAAAGCTAGGGTCAAAAAAATTTTATTCCTATAAGCCCTTTAATGAATTTAATGAAGCAGCTGAAAAACTCATCTATTCTATGAATGAATTTTTAATTAAATACAAGGAAGACGAAAATTATGAGGACATTTTAGAAATATATTTTGAAATTTTTCACTACAATAAAATTATGGAATACTATAATGGAGATTTTGTTTCCCTAAAGGATGAAAATGAAATTAAACTTCTTTGCCTTGACACTAGGGAAATTTTCAAAAATCTTTTAAATAGAGCCTCTTCTTCATCATTTTTTTCTGCAACCTTAAGCCCTCTAAAATATTATGGTCACCTTTTAGGGGCAAATAAAGATTCTTATTTTTATAGGATAAAATCTCCTTTTGATCCGGGGAATTTTCTAGTGTTAAGGGATAAAAATATTTCAACCACCTATAAAGATAGACTTAATTCAATTGATACAATTGTAAAAAGACTTCTTAAATTTTCAGAAGTCAAGGGAAATTATATTTTCTTTTTCCCCTCCTATGCCTTTATGGAGTCAGTTTATGAAATTTATAAGGTCTTTGACCAAGGGACAATTATCCAGAAAAGGGATATGACAGAAAAAAATAGGGAAGAATTTTTGGATAATTTTAAATTTCACGAAAATATTAGGGCCTTTGCCGTTATGGGAGGAGTTTTTTCTGAAGGGATTGACCTTGTTGGCAAAAGGCTTATTGGAGCAGCAATTATTACCCTTGGTATACCGCAAATTTCCTATGAAAGAGATATTTTAAAATCCCATTTTCAAAATAAAATTCACATGGGTTATGAATTTGCCTATATCTACCCGGCCATAAATAAGGTTTCCCAATCTGCAGGCAGGGTAATAAGAAGTGAAGATGACAAGGGAGCCTTACTTTTAATTGACAAGAGATTTTCCCTTAAAAATTATTCTGATCTTCTTCCCAAATCATGGATCATAAATGACATAGAAGATAATAGACAAATGGATATACTTTTTAAAAAATTTTGGGATGAAAGTTAGAAATTTAAGCATATTTAAGTAATTTATTAAAAAATATCCATTTAAAAACAGTATAATTATTGTGGAGTTAATATGTTTTTCTTTACTTATAAAAATAATATTTTAGAGGCGTCCTCATTTATACAAATAGGACCCCTAGATTTTTTAATTTATGTTGAAAATAAAAATTTAATAATAGATTCATGTGCCTTAAATAATGAAGATTTTAGAAGGCTTGTAAATTTAAATCAAAAAAATTCTCTTTTATCAGAAAAATTAAAGGGCCTTTCCTATATTGACTACAAAAATCTAAGGCTTGATAATTTAGATTTTATGGAACTTGTAAATATTTATAGGGAAACTTTCAAGGATAAGACCTATAAAACTCATTCATTTAAGGAAAAATTAGTAAAAACCATGGAAAAAGTCTTGGAAAATTATAGGACGGGTGGCAAAAAAACAGATGTCTATTCTTTTAAGGCCTTAGTCAGACGTGCTCTTTGCACTGACATAAAAGGTGAAGATGAAGGCATAGAAAATCTAATTAATGAATACCTTTTGTTTTTAAAAATCAAGGCCTACGAATCCATGAGCCTTTACGAACTTTTAAATGAAAGGGACAGATTTTTCAATGTTCTTGTAGGCACAAGCGATATTAAGGACTTGGGTTTTCCAAAAGTCGACTTTGATACCCTAAAAAATAGGATTTATCCTGCCCTTAAAATTTTAATAAGATTTAAGGAAGATATTTATCTTTTAGAACTTTTTAATTTTTTTAGGGACTATGAACTTCAAAATCCTTTTACAATTTGCGAAAGAGAATACAAAAATAGGAGGAGGGGAGATTTTGTCTATTTAGACAATGCAATCCTAGCCTATAATTATGAATTTTTTGAAAAATTAGGCCTATCTACAAACTTTTTTATAGATGAGGTTAAGGATCTTTTCCCCTGGCAATTTCAATTTATAACAGAATATCTTTATGGTCTTGTTGCCAAATCAATTAGGAATGTAAAATATACTGTTAATTTTTATGAAAAATTAAATACAGTTTCAAGACTTTATGGAAATATTCCCTTCATAAAATATTTTCTTGACTATGTTAAGGGAATCATTAAAATATAAAAAAATCTTTACAAATACTTGATTTTATGGTAGATTATATTAGTAAAAATTTAAGGAGCCAAATGGCGGCTCTTTTTTTTGACATCAGGAGGTGTTTTTATGGCCGATAGAGTAGTTCTTGAATGTCCAGATTGCAAAAATAGAAATTATGTGACATACAAAAACAAGAAAAAAACTACACAAAGATTGGAATTAAAAAAATATTGTAAGTTTTGTAAAACTCATACCCTTCATAAGGAAACTAAGTAAGGAGGATTTATGGCAACTAAACAAGGAGCAAAAACCGAAGAAAAAAAAGGCGGTTTTGGTAAATATTTTAGAGGCGTGAAATCTGAATTTAAAAAGGTAGTATGGCCTACTAAAAAACAAATTATACAATATTCTTTAATTGTAATTGCAGCATCAATAGCATGTGCACTTTTACTTTCCCTATACGATAGATTATTAGTATTTCTATTAAAACCTATTTATTGATAGGAAGTGTTCAAGTGGATGAAAGAGAAGTAAACAAAGACGCTGCAAAATGGTATGTTATCCACACTTATTCAGGTTACGAAAATAAGGTTAAGGATAATATGGATGCAATGGTAACAAATAGAGGTATGGAAGATTTAATACAAGATATTAGAGTTCCCATGGAATCATATGTAGAGTCAAAGGACGGAGTTTCTAAGGCAAAAGAAAGAAAGATGTTCCCATCCTATGTACTTGTTAAAATGATTATGAATGACGAAACTTGGTACCTTGTAAGAAATACAAGAGGAGTAACAGGATTTGTTGGTCCTGCTTCAAAACCCGTTCCCCTAACCGATGAAGAAGTATTATTGCTTGGCGTTACAGATAATAAAGAATTATTTGGTAACTATGAAATAGGCGAAAGGGTAAGAGTTATTAATGGTCCCTTTGAGGAATTAGTTGGGACAATTGATTCCTTTAATTATGAAAAAGGAAAAGTCAAAGTAACTATATCAATGTTTGGTAGAGATACCTTAGTAGAATTAGATTTCAATCAAATTATTAAAGCTTAATTTAAGAAAATAGTGGGAGGGTAAACCCGAAATACCACAAGGAGGAAATAATGGCAAAGAAAGTCATAGCATTAGTAAAATTACAAATTCCAGCAGGAAAAGCAACACCGGCACCACCAGTAGGTACAGCACTTGGACCTCATGGTGTAAATATTATGCAATTTACAAAAGAATTTAACGCAAAAACAGCTGACCAAGCAGGAATGATTATTCCAGTAGTCTTAACTGTATATCAAGACAGATCATTTTCGTTTATAACAAAGACACCACCAGCAGCAGTTTTAATTAAAAAAGCTCTTGGACTTCAAAGTGCAAGTGGCGAACCAAACAAGAAAAAAGTTGGTAAGCTAACAAAAGCACAAGTTGAAGAAATTGCAAAAGTAAAAATGCCAGATCTTAATGCAGCATCCCTTGAAGCAGCTATGTCAATGGTAAAAGGAACTGCAAGAAGCATGGGTATTGAAGTAGAAGCGTAGTGGGAGACGAAGGTCGTAAGTACCACAAGGAGGTAAAGAATGCCAAAAAGAGGAAAAAAATATTTAGAAGCTGTTAAATTAATAAACAAGGAAAAGCTTTATGATGTTGATGAAGCAATTGAACTTGTTTTACAAACAGCAAAAGCAAAATTTGATGAAACAGTTGAATTAGCTATGAGACTTGGCGTTGATCCAAGACATGCTGACCAACAAGTTAGAGGAACTGTTGTACTTCCAAATGGAACGGGAAAATCCATTAAAGTTTTAGTTCTTGCAAAGGGTGATAAAATTAAAGAAGCAGAAGAAGCAGGAGCAGACTATGTAGGCGGCGAAGAATTAGTTGAAAAAATTAGAACTGAAAACTGGTTTGATTTTAACGTTGTAATTGCCACACCTGATATGATGGGAGTAGTTGGAAAAATCGGTAGAGTTTTAGGACCTAAGGGCCTAATGCCAAACCCAAAATCAGGAACAGTTACTTTTGATGTTGCAGCAGCAGTAAGCGAAACTAAAGCAGGTAAGGTTGAATATAGGGTAGATAAAGCTGCTATAATTAACGTACCTATTGGAAAAGTTTCTTTTGGACAAGAAAAATTAAGAGAAAATTTTGACACTTTATCAGATGCAGTCATAAAAGCAAAACCAGCAGCTGCTAAAGGTCGTTACCTAAAATCTGTAACAATTTCAACAACAATGGGACCTGGAATCAGATTAAATGGTGAAAAATTAATGGCCAAATAAAACACCAAAGAGCCGAATTTTCCGGCTCTTTTTTAGTACCATAAAAGTGTAAGTGGAAGTAATATTCTATTTGCACTTTTTATTGTGGAAAATTAGATACATATAGTTACTTATTATTGAACACAGCAATTTTCAGTTGATTTCCTCTGTAAAAAAAGGTTATAATAAATATAAATATATAATAAACTTTTGGAGGAGGATATGAAAAGATATTTAGCGAAAATTTTGACAATGGTGCTTATAATATCTTGTGGATTTATTTTTATAGGCCAGAAAACCTTTGCTGAAGAAATTTCAGGACAAGTAACTGAAGAAAATCAACTGGGGGGGGGTATAACAAATATCCCTGAGAACAAACCACCGGATAAAAAAGGTTTAGAAGAAACTTTAGAACATAGAAATGGGCAGAAAATACAAAACTTTTTGGGCAATCCTCAAAAATTGTCTGAGGAAAAGACTTTTATAGTTATAAAAGATGACGACAATACAGAAATTGGTCGATTTGATCATTTAAATGATGCAATTCTTGAGGCAGAAAAACAACCTGAGGAAACAAAAATTACTGTATTGCAAACGAAAGACTTTGATATAGGGAAAGACAGTGGAGTGGCAACGGTCAATAGGACATTTATTACTTTAAAGTCTTCGGATAATCAACAAAAAAAAATTACCATTAATAAGTGGAAGAATGTACTTTATGTTAATTCCAAGTTAATGGTAGAAAATATTGTAATAGACGGAAATAAACAGGGATCGGCATTTTCTGTGATGCCAAATGAAGACCAAAAAGGGATTCTTACTCTAAATAATTGTGTAATTCAAAATTGTAAAAATGATGACCCGAATACTTTCTATCATGTCGCAATTTTTGTCTCTGGTAACGGTAAGCTTATACTTAATAACACAACTATAAAAAATAATGTCAATGCAACTAAATACGACCGGACCAAATTTAATGGCGTTCAATCTATTGGGTCTGGTATTTATGCAACAGACAATGCGACTTTAACGATTAACGATTCTTATTTTGAAAACAATATTACAGAAAAATATGGAGGTGCAATTTGCTCAGGTTCTGATTGCACAGTCAATTTAAAAAATGTTACCTTTAAAAACAATTTAGCAGATAGTATTGGTGGTGCAATCTTTGCTTATGGGTCACTTTCTATAGAAAGTTGTTTCTTTGAGGAAAATAAAGCTTCTAGCGGTGGAGCTATAGGTGTTATGAAAAATGTTGAAATTAAAGAGACCTCTTTTACCAGAAATGTTGCACAATATGGTGGAGCTATCATAGAATATGGTGGAGAGTTAGTAATTAAAGAAAATAGTACATTTGAAAGCAATGAAGCTACTAAACAAGGAGGAGCAATATATAATTCTGGTAAGCTAAATGTAGAAAGTTCAAATTTTTCAAATAACTTTGCAGAATCTGGCGGCGGTGCTATCTTTATTAAAGATAATAATAGCAATGAAAACAAGGTCTTAAATTCTACTTTTACTGAAAATTCGTCTAAATTTGGTGGAGGGATCTATGTAAATGTTAATTCAAAACTAGATGTTGAGAAATCAAATTTTAAGAAAAATGAAGCTGCCTATGGAGCAGGAATTTCAAGTGCTGTTTCGGGAGATGTTAAGGATTGTAAAATAAAAATAGCATTTTCAACATTTGAAGAAAACAAGGCGTTTTTAGGTGCAGGAGTTTTCACGGCTTTTCCAACAGAAATAAGTAGTGCTAAATTTATAAAAAATTATGCTGATGTACATTCACAAGATGATCAAAAAAATCCTCATGAGTCAGGATGTGGAGGAGCACTATATGTAATGGATAATAAAACGACAATAACTGGTTCGGAATTTATAGAAAATGGTGCATATGGTTCAGGAGGAGCCATAAGTATTAATGGTGTCAATAGAGATAAAGACGGTAAAATAACGAGTCTTAAAGCAAATATATCAGTAGATATTTCTAATAGTACAAAGTTTGAAAAAAATGAAGTTAAAGTTGGACAAGGCGGCGCTATTTACACAATACCCTATGAGTATAAATATGAAATAAAAGATAACAAGGCATATAAAAATTTAAATATAGACGAAACAACACTATTTTTAAATAATAAATCTGCAGAAGGACTTTTTGTCCCACCTAAAAATTATAAAGATTTTACTAACTTAAAATTTAGTAATAAATCCGATGTAAAACATGAAATATTGCAAGTAGAAAGTCTTTTAAATAATTATGATATAAATTACAAAAATGAAATGAGAATTATAACTTATGATGCAAATGGTGGAAAGTTTTCTGATGGTAAAACCATTAAATCATATGAATATGAAATTAATAAAGTAATCAAAATAATAGAAGCGCCAACAAGAGAAGGATATAAATTTTTATATTGGAAAGGTTCGGTATATAAACCTAACGATGATTACAAAGTAATAGACCATCATAAATTCATCGCTCAATGGGAAAAGAAAGAAGAACCAAAGCCAGAACCAATTCCTAAAATAGAATTTAAAGAACATGAATACACAAAGACCTATCCTGTTGTTGCAAAATTGCCAGAAAAGGCTCAAACCCACATAGAGTATTTGTCAGGATATCCTGATTTAAGAGTAAAAGCTGATGGAAATATAAAAAGAGCAGAGGCTGTTACTATGCTTGTTAGATTAAAAGGCTATCAAATTCCTCTACAAAATGATTATAAGAAAATCTATAAAGATGTTTTAGAAAATTCATGGTACAGACCATTTATTGAAGTGGCATTTAAGGAAGGAATTTTAGAAGAAAAAGAAGGAGAAAACTTTAGACCTGATGAAAATATTACAAGAGGAGAACTGGCAAAATTAATTTCTCATGTCGATGCAAAAAATAGTGCAAAAACAAGTTTTACAGATATTGAAGGCTATAAATACAAAGATGCTATTGAACAGGCCTTTGCCAACAAAAGAATAACAGGCTATCCAGACAACACATTCAGACCAGATAAGGAAATAACAAGAGCAGAAACAGTAACAATACTAAATAAACTTTTTGACAGAATGGTAAGAGAAAGAGGCCTAAAGGATGTCCGAATTGCAAAATTTATAGATTTAGATAAAAATCACTGGGCATATTACGAAATTATTGAAGCATCTCATACTCATGAATATGAAAGAATTGAGGGTGCTGGAATTGAAGAAAAATGGTTAAAAATAATTAAATAGTTTAAGAGTCCCTGAAATTCAGGGGCTTTTTTATTATTTTAAAGACTTTGCATATAAAAATAAAAGGGATACTTTCCAATTAAATTATAGATAATTTTTAACTTTACTCTTAGTAGGTATTAAAAATTTTAATGCGAGGTATAATAAAAAAGAGGTGTTAAATATGAATCAATATCTCACAGGTCTTATGATAAAAGAACTTAGAGAGAAAAGTAAAATGACTCAAAAAGAATTAGCTGAAAATTTAAGTGTGAGTGATAAAACAGTTTCTAAATGGGAAAGAGGACAAGGCTATACAGATATTGCACTGCTTGAATCAATAGCTAAGGTTTTTTCAATTTCTATATCAGAGCTTATTCGGGAGTTGCAGTAAACAATACAAATAGAGCTACAAATATGATGAAGTCTAATTTTTATGTCTGTTCAGTTTGTGGAAATGTAATTCATTCTATTGGGGATGTAGACGTTCGCTGTCACGGAATAAAACTTGAACCTGAATTAGCTGAAGAGGTAGATGAAGGACACAAAATTCAAATTGAGAAGATAGAAGATGAATATTATGTGAGAATTGAAAATGAGATGAGAAAAAATCACTACATCTCTTTTATAGCTGCAGTATCAGATGGAAAGATTGAAATAGAAAAGCTTTATCCACAGCAAGATCCTCAAGCTAGATTTAAAATAAATAGAGTGAGAAGAATTTTATTTTATTGTAATGGCGATGGACTTTTCTATAAGGATATAAAAATAAATAGAAATTAAAAAAGGGCACTGCCTGTGCCCTATGAGTATCCCTTATTAAACCATAAATGGATCTTATAAATTATTTAATTAGCAAACCATTCTTTCATAGTTCCAAGAACTTTTGTAAGCTCATCATATTCTATTACATAAGGAACCATGGAATAAATGTATTTAATAAAGGGTCTTGCAAAAATTCCTCTTTCATAGGCAAAGTCTTGATAACCATTAAGAGTTTTTGAATCTTTAACTTCGATACAGCACACATTTCCCATTATTCTAATTTCCTCAATCCTATCGTCAGAGAAACCTTCCATTTCTTCTCTTTCAACTTCTTCAATATGCTTAACCTTATCCATATAATTATTTATTTCAAAAATTTCAAGAGCTTTAAGAGATACTGAACAAGCTAGAGGATTGCCCATAAAAGTTGGTCCGTGCATAAATGCGTGATTAGGATCATCATCATAAAAAGCATCGAAAACTTTTTTATTTGCAACGGTTGTAGCATGTCCAATATATCCTGCAGTAAGTGCCTTTCCAAGAACAAGAATATCTGGAAGAACAACATCGGCTACAAATCTGTGACCGGTTTTTCCGAATCCAGTTGCAACTTCATCGAAGATTAATAGCACATTGTACTCATCACAAAGTTCTCTTGCTCTTTTTAAGAAAGAAATATCATACATTCTCATTCCGCCAGCACCTTGTAGAAGTGGCTCAACAATAAAAGAATTTAGTTTATATCCATATTTTTCAAATGCTTCTTCTAATAGAGAGGTTTCTGTTGGGACATGAACTACATAAGGGCTTTCGCCATAGGCATTAAGGACAAAGTGGTAGTCTTCGTCATCGCCAACTTCCATTGTTTTGAAAGTATCTCCATGATAAGAATTAGTAAGAGATAAAATCATAGTTCTGTCATTAATTCCTTGATTTACATAAAATTGAAGAGCCATTTTAAGAGCAACTTCAACTGCAACTGATCCAGAATCGGAGAAGAAAGGATAGTCTAAATCTCCTGGAAGAAATTCCTTCAACTTATTTGAAAGTTTTTCCACTGGCTCATGAGTCAATCCTCCAAGCATAATATGTGAAAAATTATCCACTTGGTTTTTGATAGCTTCGTTTAATTCTTTATTTTTGTAACCGTAAATTACACTCCACCATGAAGACACAGAATCAATTAGTTTCTTGTCTTTAGTGTATAAATAAACTCCTTCTGCATCAATAACCTTAATAGGTTTTTTCATTGTTTTCAGCTGTTCATATGGATACCAAATCATTTTTTCACTCCTATTCGTATAAAGATTCAAATAATTCTTTTGAAATATCTATGTCTGTGTCGCCCTTTTTAACACAAGCAATTACTTTTAATCCAGTAAGGTATTCACACATTTTGATATTATCTTCTTGCATAATATCGCCTTCGATATAATTATTAAAAATAATTGCCTTTAAATTAAGGCCTTTTTCTTTCATATAAAATGCAGTTAAGGCTATGTCATTAATAGTTCCAAGACCCGTATCAGCCACTAAAATTGAAGATAATTTGCATGCTTTTATAAAATCTTCTAAGAAAATTTTCTTATCACCAAATCTAAGCGGACATAAAATTCCACCGGATCCTTCAAGCGTAATATAATCATATTTATCTTTTATACTTTCATAATTTTCTTTTGCAACTTTTAAATCAACGGGATTTCCCTCGATTTTAGAAGCAAGATGTGGTGAAACTGCTCTTTCGTATACATAAGGGCACATTTCATCGAGAGATTGTTCAATTTCTGCCATGTCTTTTACAAACTTAGCATCTCCTGGAATTAATTTGCCATTTTCATTTTTTATATTTCCACTCATTGCAGCCTTATAATAAGCTGATTTAAAGCCGTATTCTTTCAATTTTTTAACTATTAAAGCTGCAATATATGTCTTTCCAATATCGGTACCTGTACCTGTAATAAAAATACTTTTACTCAAAATATCACTCCTAATAATAACTTTTCTTTAAAACGGGGATTAGTCTTTTTCCTAAAAAAGCTCCAATAAAACACAATAAAATATCTCCGGGGACTGCTAAGATAAAGCAGTATAAAAGAAGAGTCCAGACCCCAATTGGTGAATTCAAATAGAAATTACTGATTAAATAGTAGTAAACCATCCCAAAGAGATAAACAATTAAAAGTCCAGAAAAATTTGCGATTAATAATTTCTTAATATTTGGCTTGTCACCACTGTATGCAATCTTACCAGTAACATAAGCACCAAAGGCAAAACCAATTATGTAACCAAAACTTGGCTTAAAAATATAAGCGATTCCGCCGCCTTCAGTAAAAATTGGAAGTCCAATTAGGCCAATAATTATGTAACAAGTTACGGAAATAAAACCAAGTTCTGGCCAGAGTAGTAGCCCTGCAAGCATAGTAAATAAAAATTGCATTGTGAAGGGAACAAGGGGAATGGGTATTTTAATAAATGCTCCTACTGCTATTAGTGCTATAAATAAAGCACATAAAACTAAGTCTTTAGTTTTAAGATTTTTCATGCGTATGTCCTCCTAATTGTAATAACATATTATAAAATATTATCTTGCAGATTCATTGTCAATTATTTTTAATAAAAGGTAGACGTAAAATAGATAAAAAAATTTGAAAAAATATTTGACAATTATATTAAGAGTCTATATAATATGAAATGTTAGCCGCAGACAGTAGGTGACTTTGTCTTAATATCCTACCGAGGTTTGAGAATTCGATGTTATAATTTTCAAGTCTCACATAGCGGTGTGAGATTTTTTTATGGAGGTGAGAAGGTGAAAGAAGAAAAACTTAAAGCCAAAGAAGCCGTTGTTTCTGAAATTAAAGAGAAGATAGAAAGGGCACAATCAATTGTATTTTTAAACTACAGAGGTCTTAACGTTGAAGAAGCTACTGAACTTAGAAATAAATTTAGGGATGCGGAAGTTGAATATAAGGTATATAAAAATACTATGATGAGACTTGCCTTTAAAGAACTTGGTTACGATGGCCTTGATGAAATTCTTAAAGGACCTTCAGCCATAGCTATGGGTATGGCAGATCCTGCAAGTGCTGCAAAAATTGCAACTGAATATGCAAAAGATCATGCAGAACTTGAAATCAAATCAGGAATAGTAGACGGAAAAATTTTATCAATTCCAGAAGTGGATGCTTTAGCAAAATTACCGTCTAAGGAAGTATTAATAGCTCAAGTTCTTGGTGGCTTAAATGCACCAATTCAAGGACTTGCAAATGTATTAAACGGAACGATAAGATCACTTGCAATAGTTTTAAATGCTATTGGAGAAAAGAAAAGCGAAGAAGCAGCTTAATAATTAATTAGGAGGAAATAAAATGTCAGAAAGAACAGAAAAACTTATAGAAGAAATTAAAGAACTTACAGTTTTAGAATTATCAGAAGTAGTAAAGGCTCTTGAAGAAGAATTCGGAGTATCAGCAGCAGCTCCAATGGCAGTTGCAGCAGCACCAGCAGCAGCAGGAGCAGCACCAGCTGCAGCAGCAGAAGAAAAAACTGAATTTGATGTAGTTTTAACAGAAGCTGGTCAAGAAAAAGTAAAAGTTATTAAAGTAGTTAAAGATCTTACTGGACTTGGACTTAAAGATGCAAAGGCACTTGTTGACGGAACACCAAAAGCTGTTAAAGAAGGCGTAAGCGCTGACGAAGCTAACGAAATCAAAGCTAAACTTGAAGAAGTTGGAGCAACTGTAGAAGTTAAGTAAAAATTTTTAAATCAAAAAAGAGTAGTCACTTTAAAATGACTACTCTTTATTTTTGCATATTTATTTATTTTTAAGTTTTTCTGTAAGTTTTGGAAGTATTTCAAAGAGGTCTGCCACAATACAGTAGTGGGAAACTTGTAATATTGGTGCCTTAGGGTCATTATTAATGGCAATTATAAGTTTTGAATTTTTCATACCATTTAAATGCTGAATGGCTCCGGAAATTCCAATTGCAAAATAAATGTCTGGCTTAACAATATTTCCGCTTACTCCAATTTGATAGTCGCTGGGGCAGATGCCCAAATCGCAAACCGGTTTCGATGCTGCAACATGACCTCCAACTGCATCTGCAAACTCTTCAATTAAATGCCAATTTTTGCTTTCGCCTATACCCATACCTCCAGCCACAATAATTTTTGCCTTGCTTATATCCTTAATCTTATTTAAAAGCTCCTTGGAATTTAAAATTTCGCTTACTATTAAATCATCGGAAATTTCCAAATCCTCTTTAATAACTGCTCCCCTTAAATTATCATTTTCTTTAGCAGGTAGGAAGGCCCTTCCTCCTATTGTTGCCATAAGGGGGCTTGTTGTTATTCTTATGTCAGAATATAATTTGCCGTCAAAAGTTGGCCTTATAAATTTTATGTCGCCCTCGTCTATATCAAGGTCTGAACATTCAGCAACAAGACCTATTTTTCTTCCTGCACAAATTCTTGCGGCCAGCTCTCTGCTATTAAAAGTAGCTGAAAATAAAATTAAATGGGGCTTATATTTATCTATTAATTTATTTAGGGCCTCTTCATAGGGAAGAGTCCTATAAATTTCCAAATTTTTATTATTTACATATAAAACCTTGTTAGCTCCATAAAAAATTGACTTTTGGCAAATTTCATCCTTTTTTGGCCCGAAAATTACAGCTGTCAAATCTTTTTTCAAATCATCTGCAATTTTTCTTGCCTTATTCATTATTTCCTTAGAAAGCTCTGACAAGTCATTTTTTTCTTCTTCAATAAAAACCCAAATATTATTTGCCATTATTCTATTACCTTTCTTTCTCTTAATATATCAATAAGTCCCTTAACTTTTTCGTCAATACTACCTTCAATAAATTGTCCAGGCTCATTATGAACAGGTGGAAAAACTTCTTTTACTATGGTAGGTGAACCCTTTTGACCAATTCTATCCTCATCAAAGTCCACGTTTTCTGAAGACAAAATTTTTATTTCAGCCTCTTGGGCAATTTCTTCACGACCACGAGAAAATTTTGAAGGTCTTGGTACTGAATCCTTTAGAGCAGTTACAAGTAAGGGAGCTTTTGCCCTAACTTCTTCCTCTCTATCATTAGAGATTCTTGTCACAATAAAAGATTCATCTTCATATTTTATATCCTTAATAAAAGACAATAGATTAAAGTCTAAAAATTTAGAAAGTTCAGGGCCGACTTGACCAGTATCCCCATCTAAAGTTGAGTCACCCGTTATAATTAAATCAAAATCCCCCAAAGATTTTATGGCACGGGAAAGGGAATAGGAAGTTGCCAAAGTGTCTGAACCCTTAAAGGCCATATCAGATAATAAATAGGCTTTGTCAGCGCCCATTTGAATTGCATCACGCAAAAATTTTTCGGCAGCCATTGTTCCCATACTTAAGACAGAAATTTCTGTATCATCTAAAGCATCCTTAATATTTAAGGCAAACTTAAGACCGCAAAGGTCAGATGGATTTACAACCATCCTCATAGATGAGCGGTCCAAATTATTTGTAACAGGATCTATTTTTGCCTCCCTTACATTAGGAACAAGTTTTAAGCATACTAAAATTTTCATAAACACCTCTCCTTTATATTTATTCTAATTATATAACAAATCAAAAGCTTTTTCTATTAGACAAAAATATTGCTCATTAATGTGAGAAGTTTATAAATAAATTATTTAGTAAAAAATATAAAGGAAAAACTTAATTTATAAAATCCTATAAAAAACCTCCATAGAATTTTTACAAAAAATATAAGAAAATCTTAAAAAACGTCTTTACATTCGGCTTTCTATCCTATATAATATTTAGGCATGAAAATTTGCTGCGATGAAATTATAAGTTGCTCATTCGCACGGAAAAGGCGGCTGAGGTAATTATAATGGAGAAGTCGGACTAGATTCCGGCGGGGATATTTTCTAATGCGGCCATATAAAACACTAGGCTGCGTGTATCGATCCCCTTCGCATTATGCCAAGGAGGTAAATATGTCAAACAATGCAAAACAAAAAATTAGAATTAAGCTAAAAGCTTATGATCATGAATTACTTGACAATTCAGCAACGAGAATAGCTGAAGCAGCTAAGCAAACAGGTGCTGTTGTTTCAGGTCCAATTCCTCTTCCAACTGAAAGAGAAATTATTACTATCTTAAGAGCTGTTCATAAGTACAAGGATTCGAGAGAACAATTTGAGCAAAGAACTCACAAACGTCTTATTGATATCATTAATCCTACTCAAAAAACTGTAGATTCTTTAATGAAACTCAATTTGCCAGCAGGCGTTGATATAGAAATCAAACTATAAGACTTTGCTTTATATGACTAGGAATAGTCCGCTGTAAAAAATAGGAGGTAAACATGAAATATTTAATTGGTCGTAAAATTGGTATGACACAAATTTTTGACGAAAACGGAACTGTTACTCCTGTCACTGTTATTGAAGTTGAACCAAATGTTGTAGTACAAAAAAAGAGCCTAGAATCTGATGGCTATAATGCTATTCAATTAGGAGCTGGCTCTCTTAAGGAAAAAAAGGTTAATAAGCCTACTAAAGGACACTTTGATAAGGCAGGGGTTGAATACAAAAAGTATTTATCCGAAGTTCGCGTTGATAATGCTGAAGAGTATAATCTAGGCGATGAAATTAAGGCAGATATCTTTGAAGTTGGAGAACACATTGATGTTACTGGAACTTCTAAGGGTAAAGGAACCGCTGGTATCATTAAGCGTCATGGCTTTGGCCGTGGTAGAGAAACTCACGGTTCTAAATTCCACAGAATGCCTGGCGGTATGGGTGCGGCATCATATCCCGGAAAGGTATTTAAGAATCACAGAATGGCAGGCAAGATGGGTAACGAAAGAGTTACTGTACAAAATCTTGAAATTGTTAGAATAGATGCTGGAAAAAATTTGATTTTAGTTAAGGGTGCTATTCCTGGAAATAAAAAATCAAAAGTTATCCTAAAAAGCACTGTTAAGAGAGCGTAAGGGGGTTTAAAATGTCTAAGATTCAAATGATAAATATAGAGGGAAATCCCGTTAATGAAATTGAGCTTTCTGATCAAATTTTTGGCGTTGATGTTAATGAACATGTTGTTTATCTAGTAGTTAAAAATATTTTAGCTAATAGAAGGCAAGGAACTCACAGCGCTAAAACACGTGCAGAAGTGCGTGGAGGCGGAAAGAAACCTTGGAGACAAAAGGGAACTGGCAGAGCAAGACAAGGATCTATTAGATCACCTCAATGGAGAGGCGGCGGAGTTGTATTTGCTAAAAAACCTAGAGATTATTCTTACACTACTCCAAAGAAAGTTAGAAGACTTGCTTTAAAATCGGTTTTAACTTCTAAATTAAAGGACAATGAAATTATTGTTTTAGATAAATTAGAAATGAATGAAATTAAAACAAAGACTTTTGCTAATATCTTAAAAGCTATTAAGGCTGATAGAAAAGCACTTGTTGTTATTAATGACAATGATGAAAATATTGTTAAATCAGCAAGAAATATTGCAAATGTAAAGACTTCTTATGTAAAAGACATTAATGTCTATGATCTTTTAAAATATAATAGTCTAATCATTACAAAGGATGCAATAGACACCCTTGAGGAGGTGTTTAACTAATGAATATGTACGATATTATTAGAAGACCAATTGTTACTGAAAAAAGTATGGCTCAAATGGAAGAAAAGAAATATACTTTTGAAGTTGACAAGAGAGCAACAAAACGTGAAATAAAAGAAGCTATTGAAAAGATTTTTAATGTAAAAGTTGCTAGAGTAAACACAATTAATATGCAAGGAAAATTAAAAAGGCAAGGAGCCCATATGGGTAGACGTCCTTCATGGAAAAAAGCAATAGTTAAACTTACTGATGATTCAGATACTATTGAATTTTTTGAATCAATGTAAGAGGAGGTAAATTATGGCAATTAGAGGATTTAAAGCTACAACTCCCTCCCGCAGACAAATGACTGTTTCTACATTTGAAGAAATTACAAAAACAAGTCCAGAAAAAAGTCTTTTAGTGTCACTTAAAAAGACTGCTGGACGTAATGCTCACGGCAGAATAACTTCAAGACACAGAGGCGGTGGAGTTAAGAGAAAATATAGAATAATAGATTTTAAAAGAGATAAGGACAATATACCTGCAAGAGTTGCAGCAATTGAATATGATCCTTACAGATCAGCATATATAGCACTTCTTAACTATGCAGATGGAGAAAAAAGATATATTATTCAACCATTAGGCTTAAAAGTTGGGGATGTTGTTGAAAGTGGAGCAGAAGCCGACATTAAAATTGGTAATGCCCTAAGACTTAAGGACATTCCAGTTGGTACAACAATTCACAATATTGAATTGACACCAGGCCGTGGCGGACAAATGGTTAGAAGCGCCGGCGGAGAAGCACAATTAATGGCAAAGGAAGGAAAATATGTACAGTTAAGACTTCCTTCAGGAGAATTTAGATATGTTAGTCCAAATTGTAAGGCAACAATCGGTCAAGTAGGAAATATTTCCCACGAACTCATCACTCTTGGTAAAGCTGGACGTAAGAGATATTTAGGAATTAGACCTCATGTTAGAGGTTCGGCGATGAACCCGGTAGATCACCCACATGGCGGTGGTGAAGGTAGAGCACCAGTAGGTAGACCATCACCAATGACACCTTGGGGTAAAAAAGCTCTTGGACTTAAAACTAGAAAGAGAAACAAAAAGAGCGATATGTATATTGTAAGAAGAAGAACAAAGTAATGGAGGGTTTAAATGAGTAGATCACTGAAAAAAGGACCATTTGCAGATGAACATCTATTAAAGAAAATAGATGAATTAAATGAAAAAAATGAAAAGAAAGTAATAAAGACTTGGTCACGTAGATCAACAATTTTCCCGGAATTTGTTTCACATACTATAGCAGTTCACGATGGAAGAAAGCACGTGCCCGTTTATATTACTGAAGATATGGTAGGACATAAACTAGGCGAATTTGTTCCGACAAGAACTTTTAGGGGTCATGGCGGAAAAAGTGAAAGTACAACATCTACTAAATAATAGGGGGTAAATAATGGAAGCAAAAGCAATTGCTAAATACGTTAGAATTTCACCTCTAAAGGTGAATTATATATGCGATGAAATTCGCGGCAAACAAGTTGACGAAGCCCTTTCTATTTTAAAATTCACTAATAAAAGAGGAGCTCATGAGCTATATAAAGTGCTACATTCCGCTGTGGCTAATGCTGAAAACAACTTGAACTTAGATAGAGGAGATCTTTATGTTAAAAAGGCTTATGCTAACGACGGACCTACAATGAAAAGATTCCGTCCTAAGGCTAAGGGAATGGCTTACCCGATTTTAAAGAGATCCAGTCATATTGGCGTTGTAGTAGCGGAAAAAGAGTAAGGAGGTAGACAATGGGCCAAAAAGTAAATCCACATGGTCTTCGTGTTGGAGTAATAAAAAACTGGGATTCCAAATGGTATGCCAATAAAAAGAACTTTTCTGATCTTTTAATTGAAGATAATGAAATTCGTAAATTTATAAAGAAAAAATTATATTCAGCAGGAATTTCAAAAGTTGAAATAGAAAGAGCTGCAAATAGAGTTAAGGTTTCAATTTATACTGCAAAACCTGGCGTAGTAATTGGACGTGGTGGTGCAGGAGTTGAAGAACTTAGAAAAGAAATTGAAACAAAAACAGGAAAGACTATTGTTTTAAATGTTGAAGAAATCAAAAATCCTGATGTTGATGCACAATTAGTTGCTGAATCAATTGCAGAAGCTCTTGAAAGACGTGTTTCTTTTAGACGTGCTATGAAACAAGCTATTCAAAGAACAATGAGAGCAGGAGTTTTAGGAATAAAAACTGCCGTTGCTGGACGTTTAGGTGGAGCTGACATGGCAAGAACTGAAGGTTATTCTGAAGGGACAATTCCTCTTCAAACTTTAAGAGCTGACATTGATTATGGTTTTAGCGAAGCTGATACAACCTATGGAAAACTTGGCGTAAAAGTCTGGCTTTATAAGGGTGAAGTTCTTCCTGAACTTAAAGATGACAGAAAGAGAAGAGATTATTCTGGAAAAGGTAAAGACAGAGATAACAAAAAACGTAGAAGACGTGACAACAAAGACGGAAAGAAAAATTCCAACAACAGAAGAAACAATAACAATAATAGAGATTTTAACAAGGACAAAGCTAGAGAAACTAATAAAAAATCCTAGTACTGAGAGGAGGATAATTTATGTTAATGCCTAAAAGAGTTAAATATCGTAGAGTTCATAGGGGCAGAATGAAAGGTAAGGCACAAAGAGGCAATACAATTTCCTATGGAGATTTCGGTATTAAAGCATTAGAACCGGCATGGATAACATCAAATCAAATAGAAGCGGCACGTCGTGCCATGACTAGATATATTCGTAGAGGTGGAAATATTTGGATTAAAATATTCCCGGACAAACCGGTATCTGAAAAACCGGCTGAAACACGTATGGGTTCAGGTAAGGGAGCTCCTTCTTACTGGGTGGCAGTGGTTAAACCTGGAAGGGTCCTATTTGAAATGAGTGGTGTTTCTGAAGAAATAGCAAGAGAAGCAATGAGACTTGCATCAATGAAACTTCCAATTAAAACAAAGTTTGTGAAGAAAGAGGATGGTGAATCAAATGAAGGTTAAAGAAATTCGCCAAATGTCAAGTGAAGATTTACAAAAGAAGGCAGACGATCTAAAAAGCGAACTTTTCAACTTGAGATTTAGACTTGCAACCGGCCAACTTGATAATCCACAAAGCATAAAAATGGTTAAAAAAGATATTGCAAGAGTAAAAACTATCATTAGAGAAAGACAACTCCAAGAAGGAAAGGAGATAATCTAAGATGGAAAGAAATAAAAGAAAAACCATAGTGGGTGTTGTAACAAGCGATAAAATGGAAAAGACAATTGTAGTTTCCGTAGAATCTTTTAAAACACATCCAATTTATAAAAAGAGATATAAGAACACAAAAAAATACAAGGCTCATGATGAAAACAACGAATGTGGTATTGGAGATAGAGTAAGAATTATGGAAACAAGACCGCTTTCAAAGGACAAGAGATTCAGACTTGTAGAAGTTATAGAAAAAGCAAAATAATAACTGAAAGGAGATTAACATGATTCAACAAGAAACAAGATTACATGTTGCTGATAATTCAGGTGCAAGAGAACTTTCCGTTATTAAGGTGCTTGGCGGAACAAATAGAAAAATTGCAAATATCGGTGATATTGTTGTATGCTCTGTAAAAACAGCTACACCAGGCGGAGTAGTTAAAAAAGGTAGCGTTGTTAAGGCTGTTATAGTAAGAACATCAAAGGGACTAAAGAGAAGAGACGGATCATATATTAGCTTTGACGATAATGCAGCAGTAGTTATTAAGGACGATAGAAGCCCTGTTGGAACTCGTATTTTTGGACCTGTAACAAGAGAACTTAGAAGAGGTAACTTCATGAAAATTATCTCTTTGGCACCTGAAGTGCTTTAATAGGAGGTACATTTATGAGAATTAAAACCAATGACACAGTAAAAATAATAGCTGGAAAAGATAAGGGTAAGGTTGGTAAAGTTTTAAAAACAATCCCAAAAGAAAATAGGGTTATTGTTGAAAATGTAAATATGGTTACTAAGCATATGAAACCACAAGGCCCAACTAAACCAGGTGGAATAGAAAAGAAAGCAGCTCCTATTCATGTTTCCAATGTAATGTATTATGATCAAAAAAGCGGCAAGGGAACAAGACTAGGATATAGATTTGAAAACGGCAAAAAAGTTAGATTTAAAAAATCTGATAATGAAACAATTAAGTAGGAGGTAGAAAAATGACTTCAAGATTAAAAGAAAAATATGAAAAAGAAGTTACGGGCTACCTTGTTGACAAATTCGGATACACAAATAAAATGCAAGTACCGCGTCTTGAAAAGGTAATTATTAACATTGGTATTGGCGAAGCAAAAGACAATCCAAAAGCCTTGGAATCCGCAGTAAATGATTTAACTGTTATTGCAGGTCAAAAACCTATAGTAACATTAGCAAAAAAATCAATAGCAAATTTTAAACTTCGTGAAGGTCAAAAAATTGGTGTTAAGGTAACATTAAGAGGAGAAAGAATGTACGATTTTCTTGACAAACTTATGAATGTTGCCCTTCCAAGAGTAAGAGACTTTAGAGGAATTAAATCAACAGCCTTTGACGGTAGAGGAAATTATGCCCTTGGACTTAAGGAACAACTTATTTTCCCTGAAATTGAATATGATAAAGTAGATGCAATCAGAGGACTTAATGTTGTAATAGTTACTACTGCAAATACTGATGAAGAAGCAAAAGCATTCTTGGAAAAAATGGGAATGCCCTTTGCTAAGAACTAATTAAATGGAGGAATTTTGTGGCTAAGAAATCAATGATAGCAAAGCAAAAGAGGGAAGCAAAATATTCTACTCGCGCATATACAAGATGCAAAATTTGCGGAAGACCTCATGCTGTGCTTAAAAAATATGGAATTTGCAGAATTTGTTTTAGAGAACTGGCTTACAAAGGACAAATTCCTGGCGTTAGAAAAGCTAGTTGGTAAACCCAAGGTGAAAGGAGGCAAACTGATATGATGACAGACCCAATCGCGGATATGCTTACAAGAATTAGAAATGGTAATCATGCAAGGCATAAAACTGTTGACATCCCAGCTTCAAATATTAAAAAAGAAATAGCAAAAATTCTTTTAAATGAAGGATATATAAAAGGATATGACCTTGTTGATGATAATAAGCAAGGACTTATAAAAATAGATTTAAAATATGCTCAATCCGGGGAAAGAGTAATTTCCGGACTAAAGAGAATATCAAAACCGGGCCTTAGAGTTTATGTTAAGTGCGAAGATGTTCCAAAAGTTCTTGGAGGACTTGGAACAGCAATTATTTCAACATCTAAGGGTATTATTACAGATAGAGATGCAAGAGAAAAGGGAGTTGGCGGAGAAGTAATCTGCTACATTTGGTAATTGGAGGTGAAACAATGTCCAGAATCGGTAAAAAACCTATAGAGATCCCAAAAAATGTCGAAATAAAAATCGAAGAAAATGAAATAGAAGTAAAGGGACCTAAGGGAAGTCTTAGACAAGCATTTGATAAGTCTATGACTTATGAATTAGAAGATGGAGTTCTCACAGTAAATAGACCAAATGATAGCAAAAAAATCAAAGCACTTCATGGTCTTACAAGAACTCTTATATATAATATGATTGTTGGTGTAACAGAAGGTTATAAGAAGGAACTAGAAATCGTTGGAACAGGATACAGAGCCAGCAAAAATGGCAATAAACTTGCTTTAAACCTTGGTTTTTCCCATCCATTGGAACTTGAAGATCCAAAGGGAATTATAGTTGAGGTACCTGCTGCTAACCAAATAGTTATTTTAGGAAACGATAAACAACAAGTTGGAGCTTATGCTGCATTCATTAGAGGATTTAGAGAACCTGAACCATATAAGGGCAAGGGTATTAAATATGTTGATGAGCACATAAGACGTAAAGTCGGCAAGACTGGTAAGTAGAAAGGAGTTTTACAGTGTTCAAAAAATTAGATAAAAATCAAATTAGAGTAAAAAGACACAAAAGAATTAGAAGGCACATTTCCGGAACTTCAGTAAGACCAAGACTTTCTATTTATAGGTCAGATGCTCATATTTATGCACAGTTAATTGATGATGAAAAGGGACATACAATTTGTCAATCATCAACACTTGACAAGTCATTGAATTTAGAAAATTCAAAAAATATGGAAGCAGCAAAGGCCGTAGGTTCAGATATAGCAAAGAAAGCTGTTGAAAAGGGAATTACTGAAATTGTTTTTGATAGAAGCGGCTATATTTACCACGGAAAAGTCAAAGCTCTTGCAGACGCAGCAAGAGATGGCGGTCTAAAATTCTAAGGAGGGAAAAATGGAACGTTCATTAATTAATGCGGCGGAACTTGATTTAGAAGATAAAGTTGTAGCTATAAATAGAGTTGCCAAGGTTGTAAAGGGTGGTAGAAACTTTAGATTTGCAGCCCTTGTAGTAGTTGGCGATCACAACGGTCACGTTGGTGTAGGTACAGGTAAAGCACTTGAAGTTCCAGAAGCAATTAGAAAAGCAACACAAGATGCTAAAAAACATATTATAAAAGTAAATTTATTAAACACTTCAATCCCTCATATGGTAACAGGAGTTTTCGGTGCTGGAAAAGTATTTTTAAAACCTGCTAGAGAAGGTACAGGAGTTATCGCCGGAGGAGCAGTGCGTGCAGTATGTGAACTTTGCGGAATTACTGATATTCGTACAAAGAATTTAGGATCAAGTAATCCTAGAAATACTGTTAATGCAACAATTGAAGCTTTAAAACAATTAAAGACAGCTGAGTCTGTTGCAAAACTTAGAAATAAATCAGTGGATGAAATTTTAGGATGAGGTGTCTATGAGTACTATAAAAATTAAATTAGTTAAGAGCCCTATTGGAAAAATTCACACTCATAAGAGAACAATTAAGGCTCTTGGCCTTAGAAAAATTGGCCAAGTAGTTGAAAAAAACGACACTCCTCAAATTAGAGGAATGATTAAACAAGTTGAATATATGCTTGAAGTTGAAGAATAAGGAGGTGCAGCATGAAATTACATGACTTAAAACCTGCCTGTGGCGGTGGAGTTAAAGCCAGAAAAAGACTCGGTAGAGGCATCGGATCAGGAACAGGCAAGACTGCCGGACGTGGTCACAAGGGTCAAAATGCCAGATCAGGTGGCGGAGTAAGACCTGGATTTGAAGGTGGCCAAATGCCATTATTTAGACGTCTTCCAAAAAGAGGTTTTTATAATGTATTCAGAAAAGAATTTGGAGTAGTTAATGTATCTGATTTAAACTGCTTTGAAGAAGGAACTGAAGTTACAAAAGAACTTTTAATTGAAAGAGGACTAATAAAAAGGTCAAAATCAAAGGATGGTGTAAGAATTCTTGGTAATGGAGATTTAGAAGTTAAGCTAAATGTTAAAGCCAACCATTTCTCCAACTCTGCGACTGAAAAAATAGAAGCTCGTGGAGGAAAGGCTGAGGTGATTTAATGCTAACCACCTTTAAAAATGCGTGGAAAGTTCCTGAAATTCGTAAAAAAATTCTTTTTACCCTTTTCATGTTACTTCTTTATAGATTAGGATCTCACATTGCAGTTCCTTTTATGAATGCTTCAGTAATTGAAAAATTATTTGAAGGTGCAAATTCATCACTTTTTGCCTTTATGGACTTAATGGCAGGAGGTAACTTTAGAAATTTTACAATTTTTGCGGCTAATATTTATCCCTATGTTACAGCATCAATTGTACTTCAGCTTTTGACCATAGCAATCCCTTCCCTTGAAGCACTAGCAAAGGAAGGTAACACAGGACGTAAAGCTATAGCAAAATATACAAGATATTTAGCGATAGCAATCTCTCTTGTACAAGCTATTGGTTATACATTTGGAATTTTTAGAGGTGCTGTTAATGCAACAGAACCTTTGGAATATATAACAATTATACTTTCAATAGTAGCAGGTTCAACTATTCTTATCTGGATAGGTGAACAAATTACAGAACATGGTATTGGAAATGGTATTTCAATATTAATTTTTGCAGGTATCGTTGCAAGATTCCCTGTAGATATAGTTCAATCAATACAATTAGTTAGGGCAGGCATGGCAAGTCCAGTATATCTATGGATTTTCCTTGTTGTTGCAATAGCCATTTGCGTATTTGTTGTAATCCTTAATGAAGGAGAAAGAAGAATTCCAGTACAATATGCAAAAAGAGTTGTAGGAAGAAAAATGTATGGCGGTCAAGCCACTCATATTCCTATTAAAGTTCTTTTAACTGGAGTTATGCCTATAATCTTTGCTAACTCACTATTAGCAATTCCATCAACGATAGCAATGTTTACAAAAAACGAAGCTACAAGAAATTGGATTGCAAAATGGCTTTCACCATCAGGTGGACCAGGAGTAGTAATTTATGTAATCTCTAGTGTGATTTTAATTATATTCTTCACATTTTTCTATACAACAATACAATTTAATACAGTTGAATATTCTAAGAATTTACAACAAAACGGTGGGTTTATTCCAGGCATCAGACCAGGAAAACCGACAAGCGAATATTTACAAAGATCTTTAAATAGATTAGTTTTGCCAGGTGCAATTGCACTTGCTTTCTTATCAGTTTTACCTACAATATTGACAAAGCTTAGCAATCTGCAGTTCAATTACGGTGGAACAAGTATTATAATTGTAGTAGGTGTAGTACTAGAAACTTCAAGAGTACTGGAACAGCAACTTTTAATGAGAAATTACAAAGGATTCTTAAAGAAATAGAGGTAATTCATGAGATTAGTTATTTTGGGTCCTCCAGGGGCCGGCAAAGGTACGCAAGCAGATTATATTATTAAAAAATATAACATTCCACATATATCAACAGGTGATATTTTTAGAGAAAATATTAAAAACAAAACTGAACTTGGAAATAAGGCAAAATCATATATGGATAAGGGACTTTTAGTTCCTGATGAACTTGTTATAGATTTAGTTGAAGATAGACTTAATAAAGAAGATTGTGAAAATGGATTTTTACTTGACGGCTTCCCAAGAACAGTTGCTCAAGCAGTAAGTCTTGATGCAATTCTTGATAAAAAAGACAAGGCTTTGACAAAAGTTATTAATATTGATGTTAAGCCTGAAATTTTAGTAGAACGTGCAGTGGGAAGACGTGTTTGCAAATCTTGTGGAGCAACATATCATATTAAATTCAATCCTCCAAAGGTTGAAGGTATTTGCGACAAGGATAATGAAAAACTCATCCAAAGACAAGACGATACGGAAGAAACTGTAAAGACCAGAATTAAAGTATATTTTGAACAAACAGCACCATTAATAGATTATTATAAGGCGCAAAGTCTTCTATTAAATATTGATGGACAAAAAGACATAGATAAGGTATTTGAAGATATAGTTAAGGGTCTTAATTAGGTGAAATATGGATAAGACAATATCTCTTCAAAGGGGACAAGTTGTAAAATCCAAAAAAGGTCGAGACGAGGGTCAAGTATTTGTTATCATTGAAATTATTGACGATAACTATCTTTTACTTGTTAATGGAAAAAGTAGAAAGCTTGAAAAACCTAAGAAAAAAAAGGTTAAACACATTTCAATTTATAAGGATATTGTTAATCTTGATGTTAAAGATATTAATGATTCCTATATTCGAAAAATGCTAAAGCCTTATAGCTAAAGGAGGAAATACCTATATATGGCTAAAGAAGATGTAATTGAAGTGGAAGGAGTTGTAACTGACGCCCTTCCTAATACAAATTTCAAAGTTAAACTTGAAAATGGACATGAAATACTTGCTCATATTTCGGGGAAATTAAGAATGAATTATATTAGAATTCTTCCAGGTGATAAGGTGACTGTAGAGCTTTCACCCTACGATTTGACAAGAGGAAGAATTACTTGGAGAAAAAAATAATCCCGTAAGGAGGTTACAATGAAAGTTAGACCATCAGTTAAGAAAATGTGCGAAAAATGCAAAATTATCAGAAGAAAAGGAAAAGTTATGGTAATTTGTGATAATCCTAAGCATAAACAAAAACAGGGTTAAGGAGGTAGATTATGGCAAGAATAGCCGGTGTGGACTTACCAAGAGAAAAGCGAGTTGAAATTGGACTTACTTATATCTTTGGTATAGGTAAAAGCAGATCACAAAAAATTCTTAAAGATGCCGATGTTAATTTTGACACAAGGGTTAAAGATTTGACTGAAGCTGAACTTGGAAGAATTAGAGATGAAATTCAAAAATACCACGTTGAAGGTGATTTGCGTCGTGATGTTGCATTAAACATCAAGAGGCTTCGTGAAATCAACTGCTATCGTGGACGTAGACATAAAGCAGGTCTTCCTGTAAGGGGACAAAAGACTAAGACTAATGCTAGGACAAGAAAAGGTCCTAAGAAGTTAATTTCTAAGAAAAAGTAAGGGGGGTTATAAATGGCAAAAAAACAAAAGGCAACACGTGTTAAACGTCGTGCTCGTAAAAATATTGAAAAAGGTCAAGCACATATAGCCTCTACTTTTAATAATACAATGGTTACTCTAACAGATACTAATGGAAATGTTATTTCCTGGGCTAGTGCTGGACAATTAGGTTTTAGAGGATCAAGAAAATCAACACCTTTTGCAGCACAAGAAGCTGCAGCTGAAGCAGCAAATAAGGCAAAGGAACATGGACTAAAATCTGTAGATGTTTATGTTAAGGGACCAGGCAGTGGAAGAGAAGCAGCTATAAGATCCCTACAAGCATCAGGACTTGACGTTACTATGATTAAAGACGTAACACCAATTCCTCACAATGGTTGCAGACCGCCAAAACGCAGAAGAGTTTAATGGTATTAGTTAGTAAGCAATTGCTAAACTAAAAGGAGGAACCATGATAGAAATAGAAAAGCCTAAAATTAGTATTGAAAAGTTGGATGATTCTGGAAAGTATGGTAAATTTATAGTGGAACCCCTTGAAAGCGGATATGGTATTACTATTGGTAATTCTTTAAGGAGAGTTCTTTTATCATCACTGCCCGGAGCAGCTGTATCCTTTTTAAATATACGAGGAGTAGAACATGAATTTGATACAATTCCTGGTGTTTTAGAAGATGTACCGGAAATTATATTAAATATTAAATCACTTGTGTTAAAGATGGAAAATGATGAACCTATAAAAATCATTATTGATAAATCTGGCAAGGGTGAAATCAAAGCTAGTGATATTATTCTTGAACCAGGGATTGAAGTAGTAAATAAGGATCATCATATAGCTACTTTAAATGAAGATGCAGATGTTTATATTGAAATGACTGTTGAAAAAGGTCGTGGTTATGAGCCTTCCGAATTAAAAAAAGATGAAGTAACTCAAATAGGAATAATTCCTATGGATTCAAATTACACTCCAGTTAAAAAAGTTAATTGGAAAGTAGAAAATACAAGAGTTGGGCAAAGAACTGATTATGATAGATTAATTCTTGAAGTTACAACTGATGGATCCATGAAAGCAGATGAGGCAACTTCTCTGGCAGCAAAAATTTTAACT
The DNA here is from genome assembly GCF_900099555.1 of Peptoniphilus raoultii. Lineage (GTDB taxonomy): Bacteria > Bacillota > Clostridia > Tissierellales > Peptoniphilaceae > Peptoniphilus_A > Peptoniphilus_A raoultii. The sequence goes on along the minus strand of NZ_FMWM01000002.1, from coordinate 1,543,825 downwards.
GAACACCTTGATCTATTTATAGGACTTACAAATCATGTAAATGATGTAAATATTATGGTAGAAAAACAAGAAGATCAAACTGAAAAAGTTATGGATTTAACTGTTGAGGAACTTGATCTTTCTGTTAGAAGTTTTAACTGCTTAAAGAGAGCGGGCATTAATACCGTTGGGGAACTGACAAACAGAACTGAAGAAGATATGATGAAAGTTAGGAACCTAGGGAAAAAATCCCTTGAAGAAGTGGTTGCTAAACTTAAAGATATGAATCTATCTCTTAAACAAGAAGAGGAATAAAGGAGGTACTAATGACAGTACAAAGAAAACTTGGCCGCAATTCAAGTCATAGACGTGCCATGCTTAGAAATCTTGTCAGCTCACTTTTAAGGGAAGAAAAAATTGTAACAACTGTTACAAGAGCAAAAGAGACAAGAAGAATAGCTGAAAAAATGATAACACTTGGTAAGCGTGGAGATCTTCATGCAAGAAGACAAGCCTTAGCATATATTTATGACGAAGATACAGTTACAAAAGTTTTTAAAGAACTTGCAGAAAAATATGCTGATAGAAATGGCGGTTACACAAGAATAATTAAAATGGGACCAAGACGTGGTGATGGGTCAGAAATGGCTATCTTGGAATTAGTTTAATATTTATAAATAATTAAAGAATCCTTTGAGGGTTCTTTTTTTATGATTAGTTGTAATTTCATTTTTTCTAATATATAATTTTTTTAAAGTTAATTTTAGGAGTTATTATGATAAATATTGTTGGTCTTGGGGCAAGTGATGAAAAAGCTTTAATCCTTGGAGCCTTAGAAATTATAAATAATGGTAGGAAAAATTTTTTAAGAACTGAAAAGCATGAAGCAGTTTCTTATTTTATAAATCACAAAATTTCTTATAAATCTTTTGACTATATTTATGAAGATGAAAAGAGCCTTTCTTTTGAAGATGTTTATGGAAAAATTGTAGAAATTCTTTTAAGGGAAGAAAAAGAAAATGGTGTAATTAATTATTATGTTCCTGGCAATCCCTTTGTGGCTGAAAAAACAGTAAGTCTTTTAATAGAAAAAACTGCGACTAATGTCATAAAGGGCATGAGTTTTATAGATGATGTTTTAGCTCAGGTGAAAAGAGATGCTGTTGACGGACTTTTGTTTTTAGATAGTGATTTTGACCTACTAGATATTAATCCCTCAATGGATATTTTAATCACGCAGATTTACAATAATAGAATAGCATCTGACACTTCAATAAAACTTCAGGAAATTTATAGTCCAGATCATGAGGTCATACTTTTAATTGATGCTGGCCTTAAAAGTCAGAGAATAAGTAGGGATAAATTATATCTTCTCCCTAGGCAGGAGGGGATTAACCATCAAACTGCTCTTTATGTGCCCAGGATTAGAGAAGATAAGAGAAAAATTTTGATATCCTATATAGAAAAGCTAATTGACGATAAAAATTTATCTTATAGTGATGAGGTTCTTAATATAATTAGGGAAAAAATGATAGAAGAAGCTGAGAATTTAAAGGCAAATGATGATAATTCTCTTGCTAAGCTTTATTTTTTAATAAATTTACTTTTAGGCTTAGGAAATAGGGAAGGATTTTTTAACAAAGACTTGATTTTGGAAACTATTTTACAAAAAATAAGAGAAAATAGCGATTTTTTCTAAAATAGGACTAGAAAAATCCATAAACTTAGGTTATAATTGTTACAGTCTTAATTTTAACGGCAAGCTAGTTTGCCATTCGCAAAAAGAGATTGAAAGACTAGTAAATTTTTAATCTTCAAGGAGGATATTATGAACAAATCAGAATTAGTAGCAAGCATAGCTGCAAAAAGCAGTTTAACAAAGAAAGATGCTGAAGCAGCCCTTAACGGTTTCTTAGCTTCAGTTGAAGAAGCTTTAACAAGTGGAGAAAAGGTGCAATTAGTAGGATTTGGAACTTTCGAAGTTAGACAAAGAAAAGCAAGAGAAGGAAGAAATCCAAGAAATCCAGAAGAAGTAATTAAGATTCCTGCATCAAAAGCACCAGTATTCAGATCAGGTAAAGCTCTTAAAGAAGCAGTTAATAAGTAATTGAAATTAAGGAGGCCTTTGTGCCTTCTTTTTTTAAAAATATTATGAGATTAGATAAATTTTTAAAGATTTCGAGAATAATTAAGAGAAGAACTCTTGCCAAAGAAGCCTGTGATAAGGGACTTTGTTCTTTAAATGATAAGCTAGCTAAGGCAGGAGATGAAGTTAAAATTGGAGATATTTTAGAAATAAGACTAGGCTCAAGAACTGTTAAAGCCGAAGTCCTATCCCTTGAAGAAAATACAAAAAAAGAAGACTCTAAGGCTATGTATAGGAGAATTGAATGAATCCTTTCCTTATTTCCTATGATGGTTTTTTGGCTCTTGTTTTTGCCTTTATAACCATTATAGTAACTTATAAGTCCCTAAAGGGCCATGATGGTCATAGACTTATATTTATTTTTATAACATTTGTTATTTTGATTTTATACCTTCTTAGGGGCGGAATAATGTAAATTATTTTTATTTTATATCTTTACAAGTAGCTTATTTTCTGCAATAATTGACTTGGAGGTTAGATATGAAAGTTAAAAGAAAATCATTCCCCTTAATCTATTCCATTATTATTCTTTTGATGGTAGTTTATTTTGGATTTTTAATGTCCAAAGCTATTGTAGCTAGAAATCAAAAACTTGATATTTTAGCAGAAGATCAAAGTATGGTTAAGCAGCTTAATAAAGACATAGATTCTTTAAACAAGGAAATAAAAAATGCCAATACTCTTGATTTTGTTGAAAAGACAGCAAGAGATGATTTGGGAATGGTAAAACCAAAGGAAATTATATATATTGATAAAAATAAAGAAAACCTTGAAAATAACCTCCAAGCTGAAAATATACAGGAGGATAAATAGTTTATGAGCTTAGCTGTAGGCGATGTTGCTTTAGGTATTGTTTCAAACCTTACGAAATTTGGTGCTTTTGTTAATTTGGATGATGGAGCAAGTGGACTTGTACATATTTCCGAAATTTCCGATAGCTATGTGGAAAATGTTTCAGATTTTTTAGAAAAGGGACAGAAAGTTAAGGTAAAGGTAATTTCCATAGATGACAAGGGCAAGGTTTCTCTATCAATTAAGGCAGCAATGGAAAAAAAACCGCCTGAAATTCACTTTACTAAACCTGATTTAAATGCTAGTTTTGAGGATAAATTATCCAAATTTTTAAAGGACTCCAATGAAAAGTTGGAACAAGCCAGGTCTAGAGAAAAGCAAAAAACTAAAAGCAACAGGTCAAGAAATAGATTTTAAATAGTAATTAAAAGGACCTTTTTGGTCCTTATATTTTTTATAAATATTTGGTGGGACATATGGATAAAATTTTTTTGGATGAGCTAAATAAATATAAGTTCATAAAAAAGGGAGATAGACTGCTTTTAGGAGTTTCTGGTGGCCCTGATTCCATGTATTTACTTTATAATCTACTTGATTTAAGAAAGGAATATGACTTAGATTTATTAGTGTGTCACTTAAATCATGGAATTAGAAAAACAGCCCTTAGGGATGAAAAATTTGTAATAGATATTTGCAAAAAATATAATTTAACTTATAATATAAAGCATGTTAATATGAATGAATTTGCAAAAATTCACAAGATGACAAGTGAAGAAGCTGGAAGATTTTTAAGATATGAATTTTTTAGAGAGCTTTCAGATGGAAGAAAAATCTTGACTGCCCATAATTTAAATGACCAAGCTGAAACCCTTTTAATAAGAATTATTAGAGGGACAGGCATCAAGGGTCTAAAGGGTATTCCCATGGCAAATGAAGATCTTTTAAGACCTCTTGTAAATATTTCAAGAAAGAAAATTGAAAAATACCTTGATGAAAATAAACTTCCCTATGTGCTTGATGAAACAAATGAGGGAGTTGACTATATAAGAAATAGGATTCGTAATGAGCTTATACCCTATCTTGAAGAAAATTTTAATGAGGGGATTTTAAAGGTCCTTATTAGATTAAACGAAAACGCCCTAGAGGAGAGAACTTTTGTTGAAAAAATCATTGCTAGAGAATATGAAAAGCTTAAAGATGGGAAAAGTTTAATTATTGAACCTCTTCTTGAAGAAGACCCTTTCATTGGCAGGGAAATAATAAAACTCTATCTTGAAAGCTTTAATGAAGATTTAGTAACAAGGGCAAATATTTTAGCTATCTACAATATGCTTGAAAAAAAGTCTGGAACATCCATTGATTTATCAAAAAAATTTTTGGCTAGAGTATCCTATGGAAGGCTGATAATAGAAAAAAAAGAAAATATTAATTATAAAAGTCAAAAATTAGACTTGGGTGAAAATCTAACGGATTTTGGCATAGTTTCTTTAAAAAATGTGCCTTTAAATGAACTTAGTAAAATGGATATAAAGGCAAATCCTAGGTCAATTTTTATAGATAAGGATAAAATTTCTGGACCTCTTTATATAAGAAGTAGACAAGACGGGGATAGGTTTAGGCCCCTGGGTATGGATAAGGATAAAAAACTAAAGGACTTTTTTATAGACAAAAAACTGGACAGACTTTTGAGAGATAAAATAGGTCTAATCTGTGACGACAACAAAATTATTTGGATCATAGGCTATGGCATTAGTGATATATATAAAATTAGAAATAATTCTAAACATATACTTAATTTGGAGGTAAAAAATGGAAATGGTTAAGGAAATTCTCTTTACTGAAGAAGATATTAAAAAAAAGGTAAAAGAGCTAGGCAAGCAATTAACTTCTGATTATAAAGATAAAAATCTCTTATTAGTGGGTATATTAAAAGGAGCTGTACCTTTTATGGCAGATTTAATGAGAAGTATTGATCTTGACTTAGAATATGATTTTATGGATGTAACTTCATATGATGGAACAACATCTCTTGGTGAAGTTAGAATTTTAAAAGATATTTCTACAAAAGTTGAAGGCAAGGATATATTAATAGTAGAAGATATTATTGACACAGGCCTTACTCTTTCTTATCTTACTAAAATTTTTCAGTCAAGAGAAGCTAAGTCAGTTGCAATTTCAACCCTTCTATCAAAACCAAAGAGAAGAAAAATAGATATTCATGTAAAATATATTGGCTATGAAATACCTGATAAATTTGTTGTGGGCTATGGTATGGATTATAACGAAAAATTCAGGGCCCTACCATATATTGGTGTCCTTGATGAAGATGCCCTAAGAAAGTGAGGATGTGATATTTTGAAGAAAAGAATGGGAGGAACATTATTTTATTTTGTTCTTATTCTCTTATTATTTGCGACAATTAGATTTTTTAGACCACCTAATGAAACAGTGGTAAATAAAAGTGTCACAGAATTTTTAGAGGACCTAAAGGCTGATAAAGTTGTGGCAATTACAATGGTTGAAGATACAGATTCAGTTGCACATGTAAAATTAAAGGATGGGTCAACATTTGTAACCCTAATTCCTGATGCTGCAACAGAAAATATATTCAAATCCTATATACAAGAAAAGGTAGCAAATGGTGACATTAAATATAATTTAGAGCCTACAAAAGTTAGACCCTATTATTTAGATTTTATACCGTCACTTCTTATGATTGCAGTTGTTGTTTTTATTTGGTATAGACTTATGCAGCAAAACTCTGGCGGGGGAAGAATGAATTCCTTTGGCAAGAGCAAGGCAAGAATGGTAGACAAAAATTCTAAAAAACTTATTACCTTTAAGGATGTTGCTGGACTTGTGGAAGAAAAGGAAGAACTTGGAGAAATTGTTGATTTCCTTAAAAATCCCAAAAGATTTACAGAAATGGGAGCAAGAATACCCAAAGGGGTTTTATTAGTAGGCCCTCCGGGAACAGGTAAAACCTATTTGTCCCGTGCAGTTGCAGGAGAGGCAGGCGTTCCATTTTTCATAATGTCAGGTTCAGACTTTGTTGAAATGTTCGTGGGAGTTGGAGCATCAAGGGTAAGAGATTTATTTGACAATGCTAAAAAGAATGCACCTTGTATAATTTTTATTGATGAAATTGATGCAGTTGGCAGACGACGTGGCGCAGGTCTTGGAGGCGGTCATGATGAAAGAGAACAAACTTTAAATCAGCTATTAGTTGAAATGGACGGCTTTGGAACAAATGAAGGCGTAATTGTAATGGCTGCCACAAATAGACAAGATATTTTGGATCCAGCACTTTTAAGACCAGGCAGATTTGACAGAACTGTTTTTGTTGGAAGACCTGATATTATAGCTAGGGAAGAAATTTTAAAAATCCATTCCAAGGGCAAAAGAATTGGTGATGACGTTGATTTAAGATTAATTGCAAGGAGGACACCAGGCTTTACACCAGCTGATCTTGAAAATCTAATGAACGAAGCTGCACTATTGGCAGCAAGAAATGGGGACGCAAATATAAGTATGGAAGATGTTAACGAAGCATCTATAAAAGTCCAAGCAGGTCCTGCTAAAAAGTCAAAAATCGTTTCAGAAAAGGAAAGAAGACTGACAGCAGTTCATGAATCAGGCCATGCTATTGTATCTCAGTTCTTTCCAGAAGAGCATCCCGTTCACATGATAACAATAATACCTAGAGGACAAGCAGGAGGATTTACTGCCTATGCTCCAGAAGACGACATTTCTTTCCAAACAAAAGGAATGATGGAAGCACAAATCGTTTCCCTTTTAGGGGGTCGTGTTGCAGAAAGTTTAGTTTTGGAAGATATTTCAACAGGGGCTTCAAATGATATTGAAAGGGCAACACAAATTGCAAGAGCCATGGTAACCACTTACGGCATGAGCGAAAGACTTGGAACCATAAATTTTGATTCTGGAGATAATGAAATCTTTGTTGGAAGAGATTTAGGCAGGGCGAAAAATTATTCAGAAAGAACAGCTGCTGAAATTGATGAAGAAGTGGCAAGAATAATTAACGAAGCCTATATAAAATGTAGAGATATTTTAAGAGAAAACATGCCAAAACTCTTAAAACTATCAGATGCCCTTCTTGAAAAGGAAACAATCTATAGAAAAGAATTTCTTGAAATTATGGAAATGGAAGGGGACAAGACAGAAATATCTAATTCTAAAACCTATGGGGATGACAAAGTTTTAACAAAAGAATCTGTTGAAGGAAAGACTATAGAAGAAATTTATAAGGAAAATAAAAAAGAAGATTCTGAAAAATCAGATGATAACAAAAATAATTAAAATAATAAGGGCCATCCTTTGTGGATTGCCCTTATTATTTTGTTACTGGAAAACTGGTGATTTTCTTTTTATAAAATCTTAATAAAAATTAAATATTTATGATATACTTTCTATTATATAATTTAGGAAAACAAGAGAGGAATAATATGAGTTTTTTTGATAATCTTGCAAACACAATTGAATTACTTCTGCCAAAGGAAATTGCCATAATTGTTCTTTCTATGCTTCCTTATTTTGAACTAAAGGGGGCAATTCCCCTAGGCATATCCCTTGGCATGTCCTATAGAGAATCCTTTATTTATTCCCTAATAGGCTCATTTTTGCCAAGCCCTATAATTATTTTTGTGGTGACAAGTCTTTTAAATAATTTAAAGAGCAATCCTTCCTATGGTAGATTTTTAGAAAAATATAAAAAGAGGGTTAGAAATAAAAAAGACTTAGTAAAAAATTTAGGTTATCTAGGCTTATTTATTTTTGTAGCAATTCCACTTCCTGGCACTGGAGTTTGGACCGGATCATTTTTAGCTTCAATTTTTAAAATGGAAAAGAAAAAATCAATGCTTGTAATATTTTTAGGAAACCTCTGTGCAGGCCTTATAATAACTTTTTTAAGTATTGGAATTCATAAGATGATATAAATATAGTTTTAAATATATTGAAGTAACAAAATAAACCTTGACTAAATAATGAAAATGGAATACACTAAACATATAAATTTATAGCAAAAGCATGGGATGATTTTAATGAAAAAAAGTTTTTTGAAAACTATAAATCTCTAGAAATGGCCTATATATACAGGTCTTAAGCTTGCACCTTAAATAGTTATAAAGCAGAAATCAATTATCCATAAGAGGATGGTTTATTTCTGCTTATTTTTTTATGTTTTTTAAAGAAGGAGTAAATATTATAAAAATTAAAAAATCATTAACTTTAGTATTAGCATTAATAATGCTAATAGGGATAGTAGCAAGTACTAATGTATTTGTAGAAGTAGAAAGTGAAAAAAAGTTACAAGTCAGTTAACTTTTGAAGATGCTGGAATAAGAAGTCGTGTAACAGGTAGCCTTACTTTTGATAAAAGTCTTGAAAAAAACCAAATTGAAAAAGTAGAAGGAGCTGACGATAAATACCAAGGCACTTTTAGTGGTACAGTTGAATCTTCAGATTTATTCAGAGATTTATATGATTTATATATAAATGAATTATATACTAAAAAACTTTTATTTGGTATTGGAGAAATATTGTTATGTTTGGAAAAACAGAATCTACATTTCCAAATGCAACATACACAATAACTTTTCCTGAAAAAATAAAGGTAGACACTGATAAAGTTGTCGCTAAGTCTAATACATCAACAGTTAGTAAAATTGAAGTTGATGCTCAAGAACATTCTGTAAAGTTTACATTCAATTTAGGCTCTTGGAATGATTATGAAGGATTTTTTAAACTCGTTGAAAGTGAATTAGATTCTACTGGAAAAACCATATATATTTCTATTCCATATACAATAGAAGGAATTCATAATCCTTCTGATATTAGCGGAATAATTACAGGCTTTGGATAATGTAAACTTTATAAACATGGTAAACACCCACTAAAAGACCCTATAATTGATATTTCGCTTAATGGACCATCATTTGACTTAAGTCAATCAAATAATTAGGAGCTAGTGAAGTAATGAAAAAGGTTAATATAAACTTTAAAAAGATTTTTATTTTAGTGCTTTCTATTCTAGTATTAAGTCCATTAAATTCTTTTTCTGAGGCTAATATTATCTCCAATACAAAAATATCTAATCTTTTTGTTGAACCAGTAGAAGATATTTCCACTGGAAATTATGAAAATAAGATTGCTGACATAATAAGAGATAATTATTGGTCTAATTTAAAAGAAATTGAAGTTACAAATAGAGAAGCGAAGGCAGATAAAGACGGTAAGTTCGACAATAAGTTTAAAATCGCTATACCCAAATATTTATTAGGACCAGATGAAACAAAAATAAATTCATTTGCAACACACAATGATTTTGGTGGAAATGGAGGAAATTTTTTCTTTAATTTTGGTATCATTCCAAATTGGATAGGATTAAATGTTATGGCACCTCAAAAAATCTCTGCTGCAGAAGACTCAGATTTTAATGAAAATTTATACGAATTAGCAAATGATATAAAATTTAAGCCTAATAATGGTGAAGATTATAGAAATGTTTTTAGTTTTACAGCAGATGATATCCTTAAAAAGGAAGAATTTACTGATAAAGGTGATAAATTAAGACTTCTTAGAGATTTAAAGAAAAAAGATAGTAAAGATTCAAAAAAAGTTAATGAGTTGAAAGCTAATGAAGAAATAACACTTGATTTTTCAACCGAAATTAAAGAAGAAAATGAAGGTGGAAAAACTAAAAAAGTTCTTCTTGTAAAATTAAGAAAAAAAGAAAATAATTCAAATAAACAATTATCAGATTTTGTTAAATCAATAAAAAGTATTTGTGAATTTGACGAAAGTAACAAAACAACTTCAAAAAATTTAGTTGTTAGAGTAGAGGGACTAAAAGTTTCAAAAGATGTAGAAGCAGAAAAAAATATTAGCATAAATGCAACTGCTTCTGCAATGTATGATTTTGCAACTTCAGAAACAGAAAAATTTTATTTGTGTGACGATAAACATAATACTTTATTTAATCGAAAGGGCGAAGGATATGAAAATGCAGCTAATAGATTTTATTGGACTTTTGCAGCAATGCAAGATCCTGAGGGATTAGATGAAGCGGCTCCAAAAGACAAGCCAAATCAAATTTCCTATACTTTTAAAGTAGCACAAGCTCCAAAGCCACAGCCAAAGCCTGAACCAAAGCCAGAAGAACCAGTAATTGTATTTAAACCCCATGAATATGTAGAAACACATCCAGTAAATGCAATAATAAGAGATGAAATCCTTGAAGAATTAATACATGAAAAATATATCTTTGGATATCCAGAAGATATAATAAAACCAGATGGAAATATGACAAGGGCAGAAGCGGTATCAGTAGTAGCAAGACTAGAAAAATTAAAACTAGAAGATGAAAAAGAAATCTTTAAAGATACAAAAGTAGGTGCATGGTATAATAAAGCATTAAACGCAGCATATAAAGCAGGATACCTAGAAGAAAAAGAAGGGGAAAACTTTAGACCAAACGACCAAATAACAAGAGCAGAAGTAGCAAGCATGCTAAATAAACTCTATAACAGATACCCAGACAAAAACTTTATAGATGCAAATCCAAATAAAATCCACAGCTATAAAGACCTAGAAAAAAACACACTGGGCATACTATGAACTTGTGGAAGCCTATGAAACACATAAATACCATAGACTAGCAAATAATATGGAAGAATGGATAGATATAATTAAATAAAAAAACCAAAGCAGGGCTGCCTGAAAGGGCTGTCCTGCTTTTAAAAAATATTGAGCTGGGGACTTGTAGCCTTGCTTGTGCTTGTAGAGTACGGACTGTCCTTACTAAACAAAGAAAATAACACAACAAAAAAAATCAAATAAAATAGGGACAGCCCACTCACTCGCTATCGCTTGTTAAGGGACAGTCCCTATTTAAATAAATAAATATAAGGAGGACAGTCTTACATAAATTTCGCTAGGCTCAATTTATTAAAGATAGCCCTCAAAGAAAAAAAATAAATAAATATAAAGGGGAAAGGTTGTAAAAAGCAGCCCTCCAACATATTACATATTATTCATTTATAATACTTCTTGAGTTATTTGAAGATTTTGATGACTTCTTCCTAGAAGATTTTCCTGAATCTTCATTTGAATTTTTATTATCACTAGATTTTTTCTTTGATGATGATTTTTCTTCATCATCGTTACCATCGTCATCATCGTCTGATTCCCAGTATAATTTATTGGTGAAGTGTGGTTTTGTTCCATCTACAAAAAGTTCTCTTCTATCAAAGGAATATTTTGTATAAATGCCATCTGGCTCTTCAAATTCTTTTTTATCCAAATCTTCGTGGACTTTTTTCATTATTTCCTTCCAAAGATTTGCAGCCCTGTCAGATCCAAAGTTCAAATTTTCATTTTTGTCATTTCCAATCCAAACTGAGGCTGTGTAATATGGTGTGTATCCACAGAACCAAACATCTCTTTTATCAGATGTTGTACCAGTTTTACCAGCTACATCCATGCCAGGGAAGTTGGCCTTCGTACCTGTTCCTTTTTTAACAACGTCTTGTAATATATTTGTTAATATATAGGCATTTTGTTTGCTAGTAATCTCTTCTTCTTCAGGTTCTGCTTCATAAATTGCATCGCCTGTATTTGAAAGAACCTTTGTAACCAAAATAGGTTTTGCATATTTTCCTTCATTGGCAAGGGTCGTAAAAGCTCCTGCCATTTGAAGAGGACTAATGCCATGGGTCATGCCTCCAAGGGCAAGAGGTGAAAAGGAATAGTCATTTGTAAGAAGAGTATTAGGTTTTTCAGGATCAGGCTTAACAATTGAAGTTACACCAATTTTTTCCAGTGTTTCCACAACTTTTCTTATAGCCTTATCATCATCATATACCTTAGAATATGTTGAATTTTTATTTTTGCTTGAATCCTTATCAACAGAAATATCTCTTAATACTTGGAAGGCACCAACATTTGATGACCTTCTAACTAAGTTTCTAAGACTTGTCCAGCCTTGGTAAGAATTTGCATTATTTCTCGGTGGATTTTTAAAGTTGGCAGACTTTGGGATTGGTCCGTCTAAATAAATATCTCCTGCAGTAGCCCCATTATTAAAGGCCGTTAAATAAACAGAAATTGGTTTTATGGAAGAACCAGGCTGTCTAGGAACGACTGCTCTATTTAAAAGCTGACCTCCTCCAACGCCTCTACCTCCAACAAGAGCCTTAACTTCGTGGGTATGGTGGTCAATAATAACTGATGCAACTTGAGGCTGAATTACGCCACTGTCATCAACAAATGATCCCCTATAGTAGTCGGGATTGGCAACAGTTTCTTCCAAAGTTTTTTGAATATTAAAATCCATGGCAGTATAAATTTTGAGGCCGCCGTTAAATAATTTATTGTGGGCTTCTTCCTCGCTATAGCCAAGATTTGTTAAAATCTCCTTAACATCTTTTTGAACAAGGTCCGTATAAAAAGATGAAATTCCACCTTCACGTCTTTTGCCAATTTTTATAATTATTGGTTCAGCTAATGTGCTTTCATAGTCTTCCTTGGAGATATACTTATTTTCATACATCTTTTTAAGAACTCTTTTCTGTCTTGTCTTTGAATTTGGATTAAAGACAGCCTTGTAGGGAATATAGGTGTTATTTTTTACTTGTATATAGTCAAAATAATCAATTTTCCCCAGATTCATTAAATCTTCTGCAAAGTGGACTAAATATTCAGAATTTTCATAACCTTGGGTAACATTTGGTCTTAAAACAACTTGGACATCGCTAGGATTATCTTCTTCACTTATTTGCTTATAATTATAGGGAGTGTATTCCTCTGGCCTATTTGTAACACCTGCTATAAGAGCAGATTCAGCTAAGGTTAATTCTGAAACATCCTTATCAAAAAAAGAATGGGCTGCTGCAGAAACTCCAACAGTTCCCTTTGAGAAAGAAGCACAGTTTAAATACGCCTCCAAAATTTGAGATTTGTTTAAATTTTCTTCAATTTTATAGGCATAGTAAATATCTGTCACTTTTCTTTGAACACTTTTTAATGAAGAAGTGTAAAGATTTTTTGCCAGCTGCATAGTTATTGTTGATGCCCCTTGTTCCATGGAGCGTGTTTTAATATCGTGGACAAGAGCCCCGACAACCCTTCTAAAGTCAACGGCATTGTGTTCGTAAAATCTTTCATCTTCTATGGCCACAAAGGCATTGGCAAGATGTTCAGGGATTTTATCCATGGGAACAAACTCACTATATTCATCGTCAACAAGAGTTTGCAGGAGTTTTCCATCTTCTGTATATATTTTTGAAGTTTCGGCCATTAGGGCCCTGTAATTGTTAGGATCAATTTCTGGCGCACTTTTAAAAATTCCAAGAATTAAGGTTGTGCCTATTGTTCCAATAAATATAAGAACAGCAAGAATTAATAATACTAGTATTTTAAAAATACTGGAAACTTTTATAAGTCCATGAGGTTTACTTGCTCTTTTTCTATTCATGATAGCCTCCTTAAAAAATATTATAACATGATTTACTAAAAATACATAAAAATACTTATTAAAAAATCTTTACAAATAATTTAATAAATAAAAAAAGACTGCCTAAGCAGTCAAATGAAGTATAAGTATTTTTTAAAGGTTTTTTTTGATTTTCGGAGCAAGATAAGCAGCTATTGCAGCCTTTGCCATATCGGGAATAATAAAGGGAGTCATACCCACAGCAAAAACTTTGCCAAGTGACAGACTTGCACCTGAAACTTTTGTAATAATCATATACATATAGGGAAGTCCAATTGCATAGAAAAGAACTTCAGCAATAATTAAAACAATTATTAATTCACCAAGTTTTTTCTTTCCTTGAGCAAGTTTTGATATTAATGCAGCTCCTAATATAAATGAAATTAAAAATCCAAACGTTGGTGAGAATACGTATTGCATTCCTCCTTGAAAGCCTGAAAAAATTGGTAGACCAATAAGGCCTAAAAGTACATAAGTAAGTACGCTAAGAGCCGCATATTCTGGTGTCAAAAGTAGGCCAGCCATAAACACAAAAAAGTTTTGCATTGTAAAGGGAACGGGACCAATGGGAATAGTTATAAAAGCACCAATGGCAATTAGGGCACACAAAAGTGCGGTTTGTGTTAAGTTTTTCGTTTTAATATTCATAATTACCTCCAGCTATTATTCTAGTTACTGTTTACCAAAAAGTCAATAGAGTTGACAAAAATATTTTTTTGTTTATTTTTTAGTAAATATCATATAGAATGATACTATAAATAAAAAATCCGAAGGTGATAAAATGTTATTGGTAATGGACGTAGGCAATACAACTATTGTTTACGGAGTTTATAAAGATAAGGAACTTGTCCATGACTTTAGAATTTCTTCAGACAAAATAAGAACAAGTGATGAATATGGACTGATTTTTACAGATTCTCTAACTCATGCAAATATTGATCCAGCAGAAATTTATGATGTAGTAATTTCTTCCGTTGTGCCAAATTTAAGACACACCTTGGCTAGCATGGTTATAAAATTTTTTAATAAAAAGGCAATTTTTGTTGAATCAGATTTAAAACTTAACATAAAAATAGATTACGACAATCCAAAGGAAGTTGGGGCAGATAGAATTGTAAATGCTGTTGCAGTAGCAAAGCTTTATAAAGTCCCCGCAATTATTATTGATATTGGTACTGCCATGACTTTTTGTATTGTAGATGAAGATGCAAATTATTTAGGGGGCTTAATTATGCCGGGCATTGGCATTTCATCTGAAGCCTTATTTTTAAGGACTTCAAAACTCCCTAAAATTGAAATTATAAGGCCCGATATTTTAATTGCAAAAAATACTATAGGTGCTATCCAATCAGGTCTTTATTTTGGATTTACAACAATGATTGATGGCATTATAGAAAAAATCCTTATTAATAAAAATTGGAAAAGGGAAGATACAACAATTATTTCAACAGGTGGATTCTCAACAATGCTGACATCAGATTCTAAATACGACATTATCATAAATAGGGACTTAACCCTAGAGGGTCTAAGAATAATTTATGAAATGAATAAGGATCAAAATAAATAATGGTGATTACTTGTTTAAATTAATTTTAGCGCCAATGGCAGGCTACACCGACAGAGCTTTTAGAGAAATTGCAAGTGAATTTGGAGCAGATGAAACAATTAGTGAGATGGTTTCCTGTAAGGGAATAACTTTTAAGGACAAAAAAACCCTTAGCCTTCTTGAAAAATATCCAGGAGAAAATAATCTATCAGTTCAAATTTTTGCAGGAGATAAAGAATCTGTCATTTCAGCTTGTCAGATTTTAAAAAGTTTTGATTTTAAGTCTATAAACATAAATATGGGCTGCCCAGCTCCAAAAATTGTAAAATCAAATCAAGGCTCTTATTTAATAAAAAAACCTGATTTAGTTTATGATCTTGTAAGGGCTGCTGTTTTAAATTCAAACCTAGATGTGTCAATAAAAATAAGAAAATCTTTTGAAGGCATTTTTTCAATAGATGCCATAAAAGCCGCTGAAGAGGCTGGAGCAAGTGGAATAATTCTCCATGCAAGGTCAAGAGAAGAATATTATAGGGGAGAAAATGATTGGGACTATATAAAAAAAATTAAGGGTCTTATAAAAATTCCCCTTATTGGCAATGGTGATATACTTTCAGTAAAAGATGCCAAGGAAAAAATAGAGTATTCTGGAGTCGATGGCCTTGCCATTGGGAGAGGGACAATTGGAAATCCCTATATTTTTCGGGATATAAAGGCCAACTTAAAAGGACAAGAAATAAGTCATCCTACAAAAGAAGAAAGACTTGATTTGCTTTTAAGGCACTTAAATTTATCTATAAAATATAAGGGAGAAAGACTTGGAATTTTAACAATGAGAAAATCCTATGCCTATTATTTTAAAAATATGGAAAATTCCAAAGAACTTAGGACGAAATTAAATACAGAAAATGATTATAGAGAAATAGTAAAAATTATAGAAGATTATAGGGGTCTATAAGGCTTAAAAATCTTGACTTTTAGCCCCATATTTACTATAATAATTAGACTAAAGTAACAAATTAGGCGTAAAGCGCCTTATTTTTTATATTATTAAGGAGAGATATTAGTGGAAAAAGATATATTTTTCACTCCTGAAGGTTTGGAAAAAATTGAAAATGAAATTGAATATTTAAAAACCATTAGGAGAAAAGAAGTTGCCGAAAGAATTAAGGTAGCTTTAGGATATGGCGATCTTTCTGAAAACTCTGAATATGATGAAGCAAAAAATGAACAAGCTCAAGTTGAAGAAAGAATTGTTAAACTTGAATCCATGGTAAGAAATGCCAAGGTTATTGATGAAAAAGACCTAAATACTGAAGTAGTCAATGTAGGCTCAACAGTTTTAGTTAAAGATATGTCAACAGGGGAAGAAGAAGAATTTACAATAGTAGGTTCTGCTGAAGCTGACCCTCTTGATGGAAAAATTTCAAATGAATCACCAGTAGGCTCTAAGCTTATTGGCCTTAAAGTAGGCAATGTTACAGAAATTGAAATTCCTGACGGATTTATTAAATATGAAGTATGTGCCATTAATTTATAGGAGGCATTATGAAAAATAATAACGAAGAAAACTTAAATGAAATTCTTTTGATGAGAAGGCAAAAATTAAAAGCTCTTATTGAAGAGGGTAAGAACCCATTTTTATATGAAAAATATGATGTAAATGCTTATTCAGTTAATATCAAAGAAAATTTTGAAGAATATGATGGCAAAGAAGTTACAGTTGCAGGCCGTGTAATGAGTAAAAGGCGTCACGGAAAAATTTGCTTTATAGATCTTCAAGATTCCAAGGGAAGAATTCAAATTTTTGCCAGAAAAGATATTTTGGAAGAGGCCTATGAAGATGTTAAGGGTCTTGATATGGGCGATATAATTGGAGTTAAGGGAGAAGTATTTAAAACCGAAGCTGGCGAAATTACAATTAGAAGCGATGAGCTTGTTTTACTTTCCAAATCCCTACAAATTCTTCCTGAAAAATTTCATGGCTTAAAAGATCCAGACCTTAGATATAGACAAAGATATGTAGATTTAATTGTAAATCCAGAAATAAAAGAAGTATTTTTAACTAGAACAAAAATTATTAAAGCCATTAGAGAATATCTTGACAATTTAGGTTTTATAGAAGTTGAAACACCAATACTAGGAACAGTTGCCGGTGGGGCAAATGCAAGACCATTTTTAACTCACCACAACACACTTGATTTAGATATGCAAATGAGAATTGCCAATGAATTATTTTTAAAGAGATTAATTGTTGGCGGATTTGATGCTGTTTATGAAATGGGCAAGATGTTTAGAAATGAAGGAATGGACACAAGGCACAATCCTGAATTTACAAACATTGAATTATATAAGGCCTATGTTGACATGGATGAGATGATGAGAATTACTGAAGGCATTTTTGAATATGTGGCAACAAAAGTTTTGGGAACAGATACAATCACTTATCAAGGAAGGGAAATCTCCCTAAAAGCACCTTGGAAGAGAATGTCCATGATTGAGGCAGTTAGAGAATATGCGGGAGTAGACTTTGATAAAATAGAAAGTGATGAAGAAGCCTATAAAATTGCTAAAGAAAAGGGACTAGAAATTGCTGAAGGTGAAAGCTGGGGCAAAATTTTGTCAGAATTTTTTGAAGAATATTGTGAAGAAAAATTAGTTCAACCGACTTTCATTACAGGCCATCCAGTTGAAGTTTCTCCTCTTGCTAAAAAAGATCCAAAAGATCCAAGGGTAACAAGAAGATTTGAAGCCTTTATTAATACTTGGGAACTTGCAAATGCCTTTTCAGAATTAAATGACCCAATAGATCAAAGAGAAAGATTTGAAGCTCAAGTTAGGGAACATGAAAAGGGAGATGAAGAAGCCCATCCAATGGATTCAGATTTTATCAATGCAATTGAAGTTGGTCTTCCGCCAACAGGGGGACTTGGAATTGGCGTTGATAGAATGATTATGCTTTTAACTGATCAAGCTTCCATTAGAGATATAATACTTTTCCCAACAATGAAGCCAATAGGCTTAGAAAAGACAGAAAATGGGGATTTGTCAAAAGAAACTTACGAAACTTACGACAAATTTACGACAGAAAAAATCGACTTTTCCAAAGTGAAAGTAGAACCAATATTTGAAGAGATAGTTGATTTTGATACATTCTCAAAGTCTGATTTTAGAGTTGTTAAAGTTAAAAACTGTGAAGAAGTTCCAAAGTCAAAAAAACTTTTGAAATTTACCTTAGATGACGGTTCGGAAAAAGAAAGAGTTATTTTATCTGGAATTAAAAACTTTTATAACCCAGAAGAATTAGTTGGAAAAACCCTATTAGCAATAACAAACCTTCCTCCAAGAAAAATGATGGGAGAAGAATCACAAGGGATGCTTTTATCAGCAATATGTGAATATGATGGGGAAGAGGCACTTAACTTAATTATCTTAGATAAAAATATTCCAGCAGGAGCAAAAATTTATTAATAAGAATTTTATTATTTTTTATAAAAGCGTGCTATTAAATAGAAATAACTATTTTATAGCCGCTTTTTTTATATAATTTAAGATATAAGCTTACAGAAACTTTTTTATTAAAAAGGGGACTGCCCATAACTTTAATTTCTAGAGTGTGGACAGTCCCATATTTTAACTTTTTTATATTAAGAAGTCTTAATTGCCAGGGCTTTTAATATTTTAATTATTTTTTCTTTCTTCTCTTCATTTCAAAAGCTGCTAGTAGGGAAGAGGCAAGTCCAGTTATTGCAGCATATCCTCCAATACCGGCATCATAGGTTTTTGGATTATCTGCCAAAGATTTGACTTTATTTCCTTGCATAGCATTTGTTTTAAGGTCTTTATATTTTGGACTATTTTCGCTATCTTCTTCTTTAGTTTCTACTTCTTTACTATTCTCTTTTTTAGGCTTAGCTTCTTCGGCCTTTTCCACTTCTGAATTTTCCTTATTTTATACTTGTGTCGGGTTTTTATTTTCATAATCCTTTGGATCAATTTCTTCTACCTTATTTGGAGTAGATTTTTCTGGAACCTTTGGCTTTTCAGGACTAGGATTTATAGGTTTTTCAGGAGTATCAGTTCCTGGCTTTGGATTATCAGGTGTGCTTGGTTTATCTTTTCCTGAATCTTCTGAATCACTACCTTTAGGTGGAATTATAGGGCACATGTTTTCTACTGGTTTTTTTCCAACCTTAATGACAGCATTAACTGGCTCTGTTTCAGTTACTGTAGTTTTTCCAACAACTTGTGAATTTTTGATTGTCCATTCAGTAGTTTCTGAGCCAGCTTTTCCTTCCATTACTATTACATAAGTTCCAGCTTCCATATTTTCGTCATATTCAACAGTATATCCAAATGGAATTTTTTCTGTGTGGCTGTGTTTGCCTTCTGGCATTGTGCCAACTTTAATAACCTTGTCATGTTTTTCGGTTATTGTATTAGTTTCTACCCTTCCTTTAACCAAAACTTTTCCGGCCGAGTTATTCTTTTCATCAATTCCAAGTAATTCATCAATATTATCCTCATTGTATGTTGCTGTGATTTTACCATCTTGGTATGTTATCTTTTGTACTTTTCCTGCTTCCCAATAACCTTTTTCTACCATGTATTTTTCAATAACATCGTAGTTTGGATTGTTATTATCGTCACGGAAGTTTTCTTCTCCGATAGTATTGTACATATCATCCATATCGGCAATTTTTGATGGAGTTACTTTTGTTTCTGTTTCACCAACAATGCCTTCAGTAACGCTTTCAGTTTCTCCAGCTTTTTTTGTATCGTCAAATTGAATTTTAGTTTCAAAAGGTTCTTTGTTTTTGTGGTTATAAGCTTCAATTTTAATCTTCATAGCCTGCATTTCAGATGTTGTTTCTCTATTGACTATGATGTTACCAGTTTTATGATCTCTTGATATTGTAATGGTGATTTCACCATCTAATCCTTCTTGCTCTACTACTTCTTCACCTAGTTTAAGGTTTGGATCAACAATATATTCAATTGTGTGAGGGATTATAACGGTTTCTTTTACTGGTTTTACACCAACTTTTACAAGTCTATCTACTTTTTCTGTTACAGTTTTTTCAACAAGCACATACTTATCAACTCCAGCTTCAAATTTTCCTTCAGAGTTAATAATACCTTTAACACCATTTTGAATAGCTTGGGTAAATTTAAATTTTTTCTTGCCCGCTGTAACTTGGTTTCTTACCAGCTTTTAAGTTTGTTTCTAATTCTTCTTTTGTTTCAAAAGGAATATCTTTTTCATATTCATGCACTACTTCATTTTGGTATTTTGGTCTTGCTATGAATTGGGCTTTAACAGTTTCGGACTTCTTGTCTCCAGTTAATTTATCGGTGTAAATTACCTTTACATGTATAAATATATTTTCGCAATGAATGATATTTATATTTTCGCCAGTTGGTACTACAGCAGTAACCACACCAGTTTTAGAATCAATACTTACGTTAGACCATACGTTTCCACGATCATCTTTATATTCTCCAACTTTCTTTTATCAGCAGATATAGAGCCTTTGTCTTTTGTTATGATTTCATTATTTTCATCTCTAGCTACGCCGTCATTTTTTGATGGCTTTTCAGTTTTTTTCTTTTGGATTTTTTGGTTCAATAGGTTGTGTAAACTCAGCATTAGTATATAAAGAAATTTATTTCTTTTCTTCTGTCTCTTTAATTTCTTCTGCTACAGTTTCCGATTCAGTTCCATTATCTACAGCATCAGAAGGAGTTGCTGTTTCAGAAGCAGTTGCCCCAGTTGCTTCTGGTTTTGTTTTTCTTTTCCTACATTCTCTAATTCTGTGTTTTGAGATGTAGATGTACTATTGTTAGTATTTTCTACTATCGCAGGAGGTGTTTCATTCACAGTTGCATTTACTACATTAGATGCTACAAATGTAATTATACCGAGTGTACAAGAGACTAATCCCACGGATAGTTTTCTCATTCCATACTTAGGTATTTTGGGAGCAGATTTTAATTTTTTATCTTCTACAATTTTTTTAATTTTTCCAATTTACAATCTCCTTTTTTTATTAAAAATTTTTAAGGTCAAAAAATAAATAATGTTTATGTGAACTATAAATAAATAAACTTATAGTACCGCTAAATAAATTCTTTATTATCTTGATATAGAATAAATTCAAAGTAAATTCTAATTTAACGAACATTTATTATATCAAATTTATACACATATAAAAGTAAAATAATTGTATAATGTATGAAAATTATTTTTTACAATTTATTATATAGAAAATAACTGAATCAAATTAAGGAATGGTAATATTAATAATATTTTCTTAAGAATTTTTAAGTGAATTTTTATAGATTATTCTAAAAATTATTTAAATAAATAAGTTATCTAATCGTGTTTTCTTATTTATATTATTGACTTAAAACTTACACCAGTTTATAATTACTTATTAATTGCAAGAAAGGGAATTTGTAGGTGAAATATGAGATTAAGAAAAAAACATTTTGCTATTCCTGAAATGAAAGAAAATCCATTTGTTTTTTATGATGGTGAAAAATATAAGGGTAAATGGATGGAAGTTTTTGAAAATAATAATCCCATTTATTTGGAACTGGGAGCAGGGAAGGGGACTTTTACCGCTCAGTCAGCAATGGACAATCCCAATATAAATTATATTATGGTTGAAATGGAGTCAAATGCTTTTATTTATGGCACAAGAAAAATTTTAGAATATAAACTAACAAATGTAAGGGCCCTTCCAATTAAGGCAGAAAATATTTTAAATTATTTTGAAGATGAAGAAATTTCTAGGATTTATATAAATTTTTGCACTCCTTGGCCCAAACTTAAACACCAAAAGAGAAGACTTACTTATCCTGATTTTTTAAAAAAATATAAGGTGATTTTAAAAGATGGTGGGGATATTTATTTAAAAACTGATGATAGGGATTTTTTTGAAGACTCCCTAAAATATTTTGAGGACCAAAGGTTTATGGAAGTTTTGAGGGATTTTGATATGAAGGAAGAAGAATATCCTTTAAATATAGTAACTGAATATGAAAGGAAATGGCGAGATCAAAATAAGCCAATTTGCTTTGGCGTTTTTGAAAAATATGTTGATTAATCTACTGGTGGCAGTAGATTTTTTTAAAATTATAGTTAACCTAAATTTATTTACAATTGACAAATCTCTTAAAATCAGTATAATTATTTTAGGAGTTGAAGATATGGAAGTTAAGGAATTAGAGATAAAAATAAATAAGTCTAGAAATGAAAAAGCGACTGCAAAAGATGTTAAGGTATTACTTGACAAGGTTTTAAAGGGTTATGAAATTACAAAAGATGATGCAAGATTTTTGTATTCAGCTGATTATAATGCCCTTGTAAGTGCATCAAAAAAAATCAGGGAAACTTTTTGTGGAGATTCTTTTGATATGTGCACAATAATTAATGCAAAAAGTGGCAAGTGCCCTGAAAATTGTAAATTTTGTGCCCAATCTGCTTTTTATCACACATCAGTTGAATGTTATGGTCTGCTCCCAAATGAAGTTATAATAAAGGATGCAATTGAAAAATATAAAATGGGAATACCAAGATATTCTTTAGTTTCAAGTGGCAAAAATTTGTCAGACAAGGACATTGATAGGGTATGCGAAATTGTAGAAGAAATTCATAAGGAAGTGCCTGTTGAAATTTGTATTTCAGGTGGTCTTATTAGTGAAGAAGGCTTTGAAAAATTAAAAAAAGCCGGTGTGAGAAGAATTCATAATAATTTGGAAACTTCCAGAAATTATTTTCCAAGTGTTTGCACAACTCATTCCTATGACCAAAAGTTAAAGGCAATTGCAGATGCAAAAGAAGCAGGAATGGAAATTTGTTCTGGAGGAATTATTGGTCTTGGAGAGTCAAGAGAAGATAGGCTTGATATGATTTTTGAATTAAAAAAATTAAAGGTTAATTCAATTCCCATTAATGTTTTAAATCCTATCCCTAAAACACCTCTTGAAAATAATGAAATTTTAAGCGAGGAAGAAATCAATAGGACTGTGGCTGTTTATAGGTTCGTATATCCTAGCGCAACTTTAAGGCTTGCTGGCGGCAGGGCTCTTATGAAATCTTTTGGCAGAACTGCCTTTGAGGCAGGAGCAAATGCTGCAATTTCTGGCGATATGCTTACAACTCATGGAGTATCAACAAAAGATGATATTGAAATGATTGAATCTTTAGATTATAAGATTAGGTTAATTTCTTAATATTAATATATTTAAAGGAATCTTCTTTATGAAGGTTTCTTTTTTATGATAAAATTTTTTATTTGATTTGGAGGGGCATTAGGGGCATCGTGAAAGCCCCTTTGCCCCTTCAAGCCACCCCATTACACCCCGACGTACTGGCGGATAAAAAATTTTGGAAATGCTAAATTTTCAAAACTCACTCGCTTCGCTTACTCAAACAATTGAAAATTTTTAACGCATTCCCAAAATTTTTCTTTATTCTATTTTTAACTACTTATTTTAAGATAATTCTTTGTTTCTCATTTAAAATTTTAAAAGCATTTTAAATGAATTACTATTCTTTGATTTTAAATGTAGTATGTGTATTTTATTTTATGAAGCTTCTTTTTTGTGGTAAAATTTTCTTAGGTAGGTGAAATTTGTGAATAAAAATATAAATATTATTGGTATGCCTCTTGATATGGGAGCTTCAATTAGGGGAGCAAGGCTTGGTCCTGATGCAATAAGACTAACAGGATTAAAAAAAGCCTTAGAGGATTTGGATTATAGGGTAGAAGATCTGGGAAATGTTGAAGTAAATCCTTCTTATGAAGAAAAAATTGGACCTAATAATTTAAAAAATTTTGAACTTGTAAGAAATTCAAACGAAAAACTTTTTAGCCTAGTGGACAAAACAATAAAAGATAAAAAACTGCCCCTTGTTTTAGGTGGAGATCATTCTCTTGCCATAGGCTCAATAAAAGCCGCCTTAAATAATTTTGAAAATTTAGGAGTAATTTGGATAGATACCCATGGGGATATTAATACAGAAAAAATTTCACCATCAGGCAATATTCATGGGATGAGTCTTGCTGCCATTATGGGATATGCCTGTGAAGAACTTTCTTCAATTGGTCAAGATAAAAATTTTTTAGAGGCTGAAAATTTAGTTTACATTGGTCTAAGAGATCTTGATAGGGAAGAGAGAATGCTTTTAAAGGAAAAGAATATAAAGGCCTTTTCTTTGCAAGAAATTGATGAATATTCTATTGGCAAGGTAACAAGAGATGCCTTAAATTATTTGAAGAAAAAAACAGAAAATATTCACATTTCTTTAGATATTGATGTTGTGGATCCACTTTTTGCACCAGGAACAGGGACAAGAAAAAACGGCGGTCTTAGTCCAAGGGAAATTTTTCTTTTAACTGAAATTATTTCTAAGGAAAAGGGAATCACAAGTGTAGATTTAGTTGAAGTAAATCCTCTTATTGATGAAAAAAATAAAACTGCCCAGCTTGCAGTTGACATTTTAAAAAGTTTATTTGGAGAAAAGTTATTATAGGGAAGACTCCTAAAACTTGACAAAAAATTTGGCTAAGGTTATAATTTAAAAGCTATTTAAGCTCTTAGGCTGAATTGGCAGAGCCAAAACAGTCTGCCGGCATAGCTCAATTGGTAGAGCAACTGAATCGTAATCAGTAGGTTGGGGGTTCAAGTCCTCTTGCCGGCTCCAAATTTGATATCGAAGAAAAATATAAATTTTGTAAAATATTTTAAAAAATACTTTACATTCTAAGTAAAATTAGTTAAAATATATCTATGCTTTAAAAAGCACATGCGGATGTGGCTCAGTGGTAGAGCATCGCCTTGCCAAGGCGAGGGTCGCGAGTTCGAATCTCGTCATCCGCTCCATTTTTTTAGGCTGCCATTTTGGGTAGCCTATTCTTTTTATATTCTTTTAAGATTCTTCCAAAATCTTTTTCCACTTGTCCAGTTCTTTTTCTTCGTCTTTTGAAAGTATAGGATATTTTGGATCAAGGTCTTTTAAATATTTTAAAATAATTTCTGATGCCAAATATCTTGAGAACCATTTTTTATCAGCTGGCAAAATATACAAAGGAGCATATGCTGTTGATGTTTTGTTAAACATATCTTCATAGGCCCTTTGATAGTCGTCCCAAAACTGCCTTTCAGTAATATCTGATTTTGCAAATTTCCAGTGTTTATCTTCTCTTAGGATTCTATCCATAAGTCTTTCTTTTTGCTCTTCTTTTGACAGGTGCAAAAATAATTTCATAACTTTTATTCAATTGTCATTTAAATATTTTTCAAAATTATTTATTCCCTCAAACCTTCTGTCCCAAATTTCAGAATTTTTTAAATTTTTGGGAAGAGGTTGATTTATAACTAGCTTGTGGACTCTTGAAACAATGACATCTTCATAATGAGACCTATTAAAAATACCAATTTCTCCTCTTGGTGGAAGCTCTTTGGCAACTCTCCACAAATAGTCATGATCTAAGTCTATATAAGTTGGCTCTTTGAAAGAAATAATTTTAATGCCTTGAGGATTTACTCTAGACATAACATTTTTAATAAGTGAATCTTTACCGGCTGAATCCATAGCTTGAAGGACGATTAAAAGTGCCTTAGTGTTTTCAGTATATAGTTTTTCCTGATATTAACCCATTTTTTTAATATTTTCAATTAAAAGATTTTCTTTAACTTCATCTTTATCCAATTTTCCGTCATAGGATGTAGGAACTTTTTTTAGGTCAATCTTTTTAAAATTTTTTTCACTTTTAGCTATAACTCTATATTTTTCTATGCTCATAAAAACCCCCATTTTTATTATTTTACCAAAAAAAGGGAAGATTTATCTTCCCTCGCATAATTGTTTATTCTATTCTATTATATAATTAATGTGACTGGCTTTTATTATTTGATCTAAAGCCTGAAAAGTATAAGTTTGGGCTAATGATATCGTCAATATTTTGATCAACCGTGTAAATAAAAAGCTTATTTGAAATTTTTTGAGGCTTAGAATTTTTATCTTTGATATATAAAGATTCTGCTCCTTCGTCAATAAAGACCTTTAAGCTTGCTTTTCCTGTCTTCTTATTAAAATCTGTTAAATAATAATATTTTCCATTATACAACTGACCTTCTAAAACATTGTCAGAAATTGGAAGAATCTCACCATTTTTATAATACATTAAAGTTCTATTGCTAGATTCACTCAAGGAATCTTTAATATAAAAGAGTTTTTCTTCTGAATCATCAAGGGTCAGGGAAGTAAAGTTAACATTTTTATCAATTAATTTTTTATTTTTATATAGGTTTCCAAACTCACTATATTTATCTACATCTTTAACATAGAAGATGTCGCCATTTTTTGTAATGTATCCTGAACCTGATACATTTTTATTATATAATTCTGCCCTTAGTTTTTCGCCATCTAGATTAATTTGATATAAATCTCCATCTCCCGTGCAGTAATAATATACATCCTTAGAACTTCCAAACATTATTCCTATGGAATTAAAATCACAAGGGTCAGCAAAATTCTCTACATCCATAAGTTTATCATTCTTTAAAAACTTAAATTCCATTAAATTATCTTTTAAAATATTATCTATTTCTTTTAAAGACTTATCTTTAAAAGCTTCAAGCTTAATCTTTTTTATATTTTCTTTTGGAACTAATATAATGCCTTTTCTATCGTTATCTAAAGACATAAGAGAATTATATGAAGAGCAAATTTTTGTAAATTTTTGACCGTCAAATCCATATAGGTCATACATAGATGAATTAACAGAGGATTTTACAATAAACTCTGTGTCATCAAATTCGTAAGGATTTGTTTTTTCAGTTCCTGTGCCTATATTCCTGTTTACAGAATTAGACCTATTACTTTCCTTATCTTTATAAGTATCTTTTGCAAGTCTGAAATTTGAATTATCAATATATTTTTTATAATAGTCTTCTGAAGTCCTTAAAAAAATTACATTAGTATCGTCCATAAAAAGGCCACTTTGCCTAGGGTCAATATCTTTTGCAACAAGAATTTTTTCTTTGGAAAACTCTTTATAGTAAAGGTCCATTAAAGAATTATTTTCATAAGGGTGATCTATTTTTAAATCTTTATTTACAAAATAATAATAAGAAGAGTTTCTATTTGAAACGAAATCTTGAACATTATCTGCTATAAAAACCTTTTTGTTTGAGGGTGAAACTTCATAAAGTCTAAATTTCGAATCGTTAAATATTATATTATTGGAAGTATCAGCTAAGAGCCAAAATTTGTGCACATCATCTGAAAGCATTTCGCTATCTTTGCCTAAGGGTTTATAAAAAAGTTTGTTGTCATTAGTTATATAAATGATGTCAGCATTATTTTTAATTAAAATATTGGCTGAAATATTTTGCTGAATAAGTTCTTTTGATTTTTTAGAAATATTGTAGTCGTAAAGGTCTTTGTCCTTAAGATAAATAAGATGTTTATTATCATTAGAAAGTTTGAAAAAAACAACAGAATCATCAATTTTGGTCTTTTTATTAAATAGTGGCTGCGTTGATTTTTTGTAGAGGGAAAAATTTCCCTTATCATCTGGATCTGTTGGATAAATAAAAAATTTGCTGTCTGAGGAAAGCTGAATATCATAGTTAGTATATATATAATTGTTTTGCTCTTCACTTAAGGCTATAGACTTATCTGCTGACATATCATAAAAATAGAGACGTTTGTCTTTTTCATAAAAAACAAAATCTTTTGGGTCTTTGGGACCATAGAAATTTTTAAGAATAAAGATACAAGCTATAAGCATAACAAGTCCAAGAAAAATAAGTATTAGTTTAAAACTAAATTTTTTTGACTTATTTTCTTTTTTTAAAAGACCTACATTACTATCAATATTTTCTTTTGTCATAAGATCACCTTAATTTTTATTTATTTAATTAAATTATAATTAAGTTAAAGTAATTGTGCAAGTTATATATAAAAAAAGCGGGCATAAGTCCCGCTTAATTAAACACTTTTATAATTTTTTATTTAAAATAATTTATTTCCACACTTCCTGCAAAAGTTGACTTTTTCTTCATATCTTGCTCCACATTTGTCGCAAAATATTACTGAGTCTTCTTCCATTGGAACCCCAGAATTTCGCAGTTTTTCTTCTTCGCCAAAAATTTTTCTGTCCCTTTCATCAATTGCTTCAATTTCTTTTTTTGCTTCATCAATATTGTCATAGGACTCCTTAATTTTTGAGAAAAAAGCATTTATTTTATCCCTATCTTCATCTTCTTCAATATAGGCCCTAAAAACTTCCTCTCCAAGGTCATATTTTATTTTTTTAATTTCATTTTCAAGAGAATCAATATAGGTATTTATTTTGCCCTTTTCTAAACTTGACGAAGTTTTAATACTAATACTAGTAATTCCTCTATTGAATGAGGATTTTATCTTTTCAAAAGCATCATTTGCCATAAATTATCTCCATATTAAGAAATATAAATAGCCTAAATTAGCATCCTCCCACATCGGCATTGTCGTAATAATAAGTTTGTGGAAAGACAAGTTCATTTACATCTGTATCAATAAGTTCTGATTCACTTCCCTTCAAAACCTTTAAATCGCCAGAAGATGATTTACTACTATAATCATTTATATAATATATTTTATCAGGAAGTTCTGAATAAGAATATACATTGTCATCAACTTTTTGAGATTTTCCATTTTCAAAATAGTAAAGAGCTCCGGTAAAACTTTTACTTGAGAAGTCCTTGCCATAGAAAATTCTATTTTCATTGGGGCTTAGAGAAATAGAATAAGCATAGACATCGGAGTCCACTTTTTCTTTATTATGATACAGATCTCCATGGTCCTTATTATCAACATCTTTTACATAGAATAAATCTTTGCCATTATTTAAAACAAATGCACTTGCTGAAACGTCACTATCATAAAGCTGAGGAGTAATTTCACTTGCTGTGGCATCAATTTTATATAGGTCTTTATTATCTGTTATAAAATAGAAAATATTTTCAGATTCACCTATAGCAAAAAGACTTGATCCTAAAATTTCTGCATCTAAACCTCCTCCTATAGGCTTACTTGTTCCCTTGTGTATAAATTTGCAATTAGTAGCTTCTTCTTGAATTTTTTTAAGAATTTCACTTTCGCCTAAGGGAACTAAGCTAGAAAGTTTTACTTTTTCACCAACATTTTCTTTTGGGCTAGAGATAATACCAGTTGAAGCACTTACTAAGGAATAAAGACTGTTAAAAGTAGTGTCAATTTTTACACTTTCCTTGCCATTAAAATAATATAGGTCATAAACATTGTTATTAATAATGTTTTTAATATTTTCCGCTGTATATTCTAAATTGCTTGCTGCAAATTTTTCACTACGATAAGTTTCTAATTTGTCAGAATATGCTTCATATTCAGCTTGATATTTTATATAGGCTGCATCATAGGATTCATCACTATCATAATCATAATATGAAGGATAATCAGGAGCCTTAGGCTCTTCTATTGTTTTGTTTGATTCAGAATCGTCAATTAATTTACTGTAGAAGTCATCATTTGAATTTGTAAAAACAAGAGCTGTTCCGTCAGTATCAAAAGAAGTTCCGTCAACACGTACATCCTTAGCAACTAAAATAGCTTCTCCTCCAAAGGCTTTATAGAATAGTTTATTATCTTCAGCTTCATAATCGCCAGTAAAATAATAGTAAGAAGAGTCTTCGTTTTGCTTATAAGAAAAAACATCAGAAGCAACTTTTTGTCTTTCTCCCCCTGGTGTAACTTCATATAAAATATTATCTTCATCTGAGAATAAAATATCATCTGGATTTGAAGCCCCATATCTGTAATCTGCTGCTGAATTTGAAAGTTTTACCTTTTCTTTTCCAAGTTCTTTTAAATACAATCTCTTATCATTAGTAATATAAACAACCCTGCCATTATCTTCAATAGTGTATGTATAGCTTACATCAGAATCAATTTTTTCCTTTTCAGCTTTAAAAATATTATAGGAATAAAGTCCGCCGTCTTTAAAATAAATAAGGTCATTATCATTATTAGTAAGAACAAAAGAAGTCACATCAGAATCAATTTTTTACTTGTCATCTTTTTTAAAATTAGTGGATTTTTTATATAGGGAGAAAGTATTGTTATCTTCAAAATTATCCCCATATATAATAAATTTCCCATCAGTAGAGAAGGTAACTTTATCTCCCATATATGCATATTTGCCTAAATTATTTGCAAGTTCAAAGGGAGCATTTTTTGAAAAATCACTATAAATAAGTTCATTATCTTTAACATAGCAAATAAAATTATCGGGGCTCTTTGGGTTAGATAAATTTTTAAATAGGAAAAACCCTCCACCTAAAAAAAATTAGGGTAAGAAGAGTAAATATTAGGGGTTTAGCAGATCTTTTTGATCTCTTATCACCAAAATATTTTTCATTCTTTCCCCTATTATGTACAGGTGTATTTGGAGCAGCTACTGGAGCTTTTCTAATTTCTGCATCTTTAATAAGTTTGTGACCGCATTTTTCACAAAAAAGGGCATCGGGAGAATTTTTCTCACCACAGGAATCGCAAAAGACAAGTTCCTCATCAAATTTTTGTCCGCAATAGTCACAGAACATAGCATCATCTGCTATTTGGGCTCCGCAATTTTTACAAATTTTCATAAGTCCTCCTTAAAAAAACATTTAATTTTTCTAAATAAATTATAAAAAATAGATAAATGTTGTCAATTAATGCCATTATTCACTTTTAAAATTTAAAGAAATTGATAGGGAAGTTCCAATTGCTGCCCTAACTTCATCAGAAGTAATCGAACCCCATAAATATTTAAAAGAAAATGGTATTGGTTTTTACCATCCACTATTTTCATCAGTAGATGAAAAAATTTTAAAAGATTTGCAAGAAGAGGGAATAGAAACAAATGTATGGACAGTTGATTATAAAGAAATTTTTGATAAATGCATGAAAATTGGTGTTGAAGGAATAATTACAAACTATCCAGAACTTGATTTTGAAAAATAAATAAGAAAGTATGACTTTAAAAACCTGGCATAGCCGGGATTTTTTTATTATTAAGTCTAGAACCATAGGTGGAAAACTCAATTATTTATTATAAAAGCTGAAATTATTTTTTATAGGTGATATAATAATGCAAATTAAAGCATAAGTATAGAAGGGGCAATCAATGGTTATTTTAGAAAAAGTATTGGAGAAATTATTTTATTTTATAGGCCTTTCGTTTCTCGTAAAAATTATAAGCTTTTCTCGTAAAACCAGGACTTCAAAAATCCCAAAAATTTTAAGCAGATTATTTACAATTTTAATTTTTCTTATATCAATTTTGTCCTTAGCTTTTTATAGCCTTGTAATAATTGAAGTTGGAATTGTTAAAAGGATTATTGCTGGGATTTTAGCAATAATATTCTTAGGATATCTAATACATACAATTAAAGGGTATAGGGAAGATGAAAAAATTAAGACTAATTAATTTAAAGAAAAAAGCGGGGCATAAGCTCCGCTATAATAATAAATGGCATTTATTGTAGTTTTTATTTTTCTTCGTATAATTTTCCAGCAAGAGGTCCTGATGATAAGGTATAAATTTTATCTATATCAATTATAACCGCTGCCTTTTTTGGACTCACGCCGCATATTTCTCTTTACAAAGGCAACGATAATTTTTTCATTAGCATTAATATTCGAATAGTGTCTGCAACCTGTATTTTCACAATAAATCAGTCTATTGTCATCTAAAACCCTCATTGTTTTTTTGGGCCAATATCTGGCAAACCATCTTCGCCAACTGTTGCAATATAAGCTAACTTATCTTTAATAATTTTTTTCATTTCATCATTAAGTTTCATTTATATGTCCTCCTTAAATCTAGAGTAATTACACCCAAATTAATAATAATTATCAATTTGTTTAAAAAATATGCGAAATTATATAGGATTAAAAAAAGACAGCTATTTTAAAACTGTCTCAAAATTAAATTAAATTTATTTTATTAGGCTTTCTAAAATTTGAATTGTATTTAAGGCTGCACCTTTTCTCATATTATCTGCAACGCAAATTAAATCAAGGCCATGTTCAAGAGAGATATCTTTTCTAATTCTTCCAACATAAACTGAATCTTTTTCAGCAGCTATAATTGGCATTGGGTATTTTAAATTCTTGAGATCATCATAAAGAACAATACCTTTAGAATTTTTGTAAAGGTCAAAAACATCTTCTATTTTAAAATCTTCTTTTGTTTCTACATTTATTGCCACCATGTGTGATGTTCGTACAGGAACTCTGCATGTTGTCGCCGTAATTTTTAAGCTGTCATCATGGAAGATTTTTTTTGTTTCATTAACCATTTTCATTTCTTCTTTTGAATAGCCTGATTCTAAAAAGTCATCAATATGGGGAAGGACATTTCCAATAATTGGATAGGGATAAAATTCATTTTTTTCTCCCTTCATACCTCTTTCCAAATCTTCCATTCCTTTTTTTCCAGAGCCTGAAACTGCTTGGTATGTTGTATAAACTATTCTTTTAATTCCGTATTTCTTATAAATTGGATAAAGGGCAACAACTGATTGAATTGTTGAGCAGTTTGGTGATGGAATTATATTTCCGTCATATTTTGCATCTTCTGCATTAATTTCTGGCACAACAAGGGGCTTATCTTCGTCCATTCTATAAGCTGATGAATTGTCAATAACTTTTATGCCAAGTTTGGCAGCTATAGGAAGAAATTTTTTTGCCTGCGGTGAATCTAAAGCTCCTAAGGCGTAATCTAAATGAGAATTTTTTAAATTTTCTTCATTTAATTCTAAAACTTCGTAATCTTTACCTGCAAATTTAATTTTTTCTCCTGCTGATCTTTCTGAAGCAAAGAGAAATAAATTTTCAATAGGTAAATTTCTTTCTTCTAAAATTGAGAGCATTGTTTGGCCAACAAGACCAGTTGCTCCAAAAATTCCTAGTTTAATTGTCATAATTTTTCCTCCTTTTTTTAATAATAGCCAATACTTTAACTTCTGTCAATTGATATTATGTTAAAAAGGCTTAAAATTCCTTATAGCCTTGACTTTGAGGCAATTCTTTTATAAAATTTGTCTATATTAGGAGGTAGAAGATGAAAAAAATTGCACTTTTGGGTTTTGGCACTGTTGGCCAAGGTGTTTTTAATATTTTAAAAGAAAAAAAGGCCGAACTTAAAAAAAGAGGATTTGATTTAGAAGTTAAGAAAATTCTTGTTAGAAATTTAAATAAGGTGAAAGATTTTGATCCTTCTCTTTTCACCAATGACTTTGAAGATATTTTAAGAGATGATGAAATTGATCTTGCAATTGAAATGACAGGAGATTTAGAAAATTCTTATATTTATATTTCTAAACTTTTAAAGGCAAAAAAAGATGTAATCACATCAAATAAATCAGTCTTATCTCTTCACTTTGAAGAATTTTTAAATCTTTCAAAGGAAAATGGAGCAAAAATTTATTTTGAAGCTGCAGTTGGTGGAACAGTACCTGTTGTTCGTGAAGTTAAGGCCTTAAGTATATTTAATAAAATAGATAAGATTTACGGAATTTTAAATGGAACCAGCAATTATATTTTATATAATATGTTTGAAAATAAAGCAGACTATAGCGAAGTTTTGGAAAAAGCTCAAGAACTTGGCTATGCTGAAAGGGATCCATCTGACGATGTTTTGGGCTATGATATGAGAAGAAAACTTAGAATTTTAATGTCTATAATTGGTGGCGGAAAAATTACTGAAGATGAAATTGAAGTTTTTGGCCTAGACAAAATTACAAAAATTGATGTCGAATATTTGGGAGAAAATTATAGGGTAAAGGAACTTGCCCTTGGAAAATTTAATAAAAATAAATTTGTTGGACTTGTGGAACCAGCTCTTTTCAAAAAAGATGAAGACCTTGCAAGGCTTGATGATGCCAATAATATGGTAGAAATTTATGGCGACTATTTTGAAAAGCTAACCCTTAAGGGTAAGGGAGCTGGCAGATATCCAACGGCATCAGCAGTTGTTTGCGATTTAATTGATCTTCTATCAGGAAATGACTGGGAAATTTCAAGCGGAAATGATCTAATAAATGAAAATAAAAATTTCAAGGCTTCCTATTATTTAAGGACCAAAGGAGATTTTCCCAAGGATTTAATTGCTAGCCAAGAAGAATTTAAAGGCTACAAAATTATCAGGACTAAGGAAATATTAAGGTCTGATTTAATTAAAAATATTAAGGATGAAGATTCATTTTTTGCAAGGATTGAAGAAAATGATTAAATTTTCATTACAAATTGGAAATTTTAGAGATTTTTTACCCATATTCTCTATAATATAAATATGGAGGTTTTTTGATGAGGAAAAAATTTTTTATTTTTTTTACTTTAATTACAGTTTTACTTTTAAATATTGCGTTTGCTGAAAGCACAAAAACTCACGAAGAAATTATTGCACCAGGAGTTACTAGATACGAATATAATGTAGATACATCAAAGGGCAAGGCCATAGTAAACGTGTTGAAGTGTGATTTAAATGATCCTAATTTAAAAATTACAACAGTTGCTGGCGGCGGAACTTATACAAATAAGGCAACAGTAAGCCAAATGGGAGATAGGACAAATGCCGTTGGTCTTGTAAATGGTGATTTTTTCACCATGGCTTTGCAAGGAGTTCCCCTTGGTGGGTCTATAATTGATGGAGATATTAAATCATCTCCTGCAGTTTTAACCGACATCTACTCCTTTGGCATTGACGATACGAATACCTGTCATATTTTGGCAACAAATTTTGGAGGCTCAGTTATTGCTCCAAATGGTGCAAAATATCCCATTGATGGTTTAAATAAAACATTTTATTGGTATCAACCTTCAAAGGAATATTCTCATGCTGGAAAAATCCAAATGTATAATGATTTTTGGACTTCAAAATCTCGTGGTGACAAAACTGCTGGCGAAGTATTGTTGAGTTCTGAAAATGTTGTAGAAGAAATTGTCTACGATAAAAATCTTGATATGGCAATCCCCAAGGGTAAAAAAATCCTTCAAATTTCAGGGGAAAGTGCAAATTTCATTAAGACAAATGTAAAAGTTGGCGACAAATTAACAATAGATTATGGAATTTTTCCACAAAAAAATTGGAAGACTTTAATTGGAGGCCATTCACTTTTAGTTGACAAAGGAAAGGTTAGGGAATATAAAAAAGATATTAATTCTATTGGCGGCACTCGAGCAAGGACCTGCGTTGGCTATGGAAATGATGGAAAAATTTGTTATATTGTTTCAGCAGAGGGCAGAACAAAAAGATCGAAAGGTATGACTTTAAATGAACTTTCAAACTTTATGCTTTCCTTGGGATGTCAAAAGGCTTTAAATCTTGATGGTGGAGGCTCATCTGCCATGGTTGTTAGAAATCTTGGAGATTTAAAAAGAACTAGGGTAATAAATCCTGAATCAGGCAAGGGAGAAAGAAAAGTTGTAAATGGTCTTGGAGTTTTTAATACATCTGTCAATAGCGGAGTCATTAAAGATTTGAAATTTGAAGGGAAATCCGACCTATTAATTGGCGAAGCTACAGATTTTTCTGTAAAATCTGCTTGGGACGAACTTTTAAATCCCATTGATATAAAGGATAGGACCTTTACAATAAGTGAAAATTCACAGGGAGCGAATATATTAAATGGTGCAAGTTTTCTGCCTCTAAATCCCGGGAAATTTCAGCTTACTTTTACTTCGAATAAGGGTGAATCTGTTAGCAAGGAAATTAATGTAAATGATGCATCAGCTATTGAATCTCTTTCCATAAAATCTGAAAAGAAAAAAGTAACTGATGGGTCAAACCTAAAATTTGAAATATTTGCAAATTCTAATGGAAAGAAAATAAAACTTTCTCCAAGAGTTTTTAGCTATGAAATAGAAGGTTTTGATGGAGAAGTCGATATTGATAATTCACAAATTAAAATAAATGGCTTGGGAGAAAATCCTAAGCTCATTGCAAAAATTGCTGATAAATCAGCAGCCTTCTCTCTTTATGATGCAGACTCAAAGGTTATTGTTATGACTATAGGCAAAAAAACTTATAGCATTGATGGAGAAAATAAGGAAATGGATGCAAGCCCCTTTATTAAAAATTCAAGGACCTTGGTTCCCTTAAGATTTATTGTTGAAGCCATGGGAGGAATCGTTGATTGGAATGGGGAAGAAAAAACTGCAAGTATAAAACTTGATTCGGTTCAAAATGTTATGAAAGTAAAAATTGGTGCAAAGGAAATTATTGTTGATGATGATATGGTTCTTCCTATTGACTCGCCGGCAATAATTAAAGATGACAGAACCTATGTGCCAGTAAGATTTATTGCAGAATTTTTCAAGATGGAAGTTTCCTATGACGGAGCTAATAAAGAGATAACAATTGTTGATAGGGCTGCAAAGGATAGGAAGACAGCTAATACCAAAAACCCATCGGTAGACGAGGAAGTAGTTACTAACGGTCAGGTAGAAAATAATTCT
Organism: Peptoniphilus raoultii; assembly: GCF_900099555.1. Lineage (GTDB taxonomy): Bacteria > Bacillota > Clostridia > Tissierellales > Peptoniphilaceae > Peptoniphilus_A > Peptoniphilus_A raoultii. The sequence continues at coordinate 1,507,305 of NZ_FMWM01000002.1, read as the reverse complement.
TCTCAAAAAAATAATACTAAGGGAAATGCTAACCATAATTCTAATGCAAGTGCCAATTCAAAGGCTTCTGATGATATAAATTATAGACAAATGGAAGAAGAAAGTAAGGAGCTTGAAAATATCATTAGGAATTCTAAATCCAACTAATTTTCTTGTTAATAAATAAATTGTAGTTTATAATAATTTTGGTGATAAAATGCTAGAAGAAGAAAAAAATGATAATGTAAATAATTTAGAGAGTGAAGAAAATCCAAAGGATAAGAAAAAGAAGTCAGGATTTATGGAAGATTTAAAAATCGTAGTTCTTGCCATTCTTATAGCCCTATTTGTAAGGAATTTTGTCTTTAATTTGGCTGTAGTAAATCAAACATCAATGTATCCAACCCTCCACCCCAAAAATGTGGTTGTGGTAAATAGGATTAATGACCTTAGAAAAAATTATAATAGGGGAGATATAATAATATTTAAAAGTCCTGAAGATAGCAAAAATTTAATTAAAAGATTAATAGGTCTTCCAGGGGAAACAGTTGAAATTAAAGACGGTGAAGTATTTATAAATGGTCAAAAATTAGAAGAATACTATTTGCAAGATGGAGTTTATACAGATTCCATAGAAAGTAAGTTTATTTTAAAAGATGACGAATTTTTTGCCATGGGCGATAATAGAGAAGGGTCTTTTGACTGCCGAAATTTTGGTCCGGTAAAGACCAAGGCTCTTATGGGAACAACAACTATAAGAATTTTACCTTTTTCAGCAATGGGAAAAATTGACAAGGAAAAATAAATAAAAATTATAATCTGCTAGAAAAAAATTTCTGGCAGATTTTTTTGGAATTTTTTCAAAAAGGCTAATATGTGTAAAATATTGTCTTTAAAAGGCGTGGGTGATATAATTAAAAGAATAAAAAGGGAGGATTTTATGAAGGAAGAACTAAAAAAGATTGAAGAAGAATCTTTAAAATCTATTGAAAATGCAAATTATTTAAAATTAATTGAAGAAATTAAAATAAAATATTTGGGAAAAAAAGGAGAATTAACGGCAATTTTAAAGGGAATGGGAAAACTTTCTAAGGAAGAAAGACCGCTTATGGGTTCCCTCGCCAATGAAATTCGTGAAAAAATTGAAGCTTCGCTAAAAGAAAAAGAAAATTCACTTAAGAATGGACTTTTAGAAGAAAAATTAAAGTACGAAAGAATTGACGTTACTCTTGAAACTGACAATTTAATTTTGGGACACTATCATCCCTTAAAAAAGACTATTGAAGATTTGGAAGATTTATTTATAAAAATGGGTTTTATTGTCTATGACGGACCAGAAATTGAAAGTGTAGAAAATAATTTTGATTTACTTAACACTCCTAAAAACCATCCTTCAAGGGATATGTCAGATACCTTTTATTTTGACGAAAATAGGTTACTAAGAACTCAAACATCTCCTTGTCAAATCAGGGCCATGAAAGAATTGGGAGCACCTTTAAGAATGATATGCACAGGAAGAGTTTTTAGAAATGATGAAGTAGATGCAACTCACTCACCAATGTTTCACCAAATGGAAGGCCTTGTTATAGATAAAAATGTTACAGTTGCAAATTTAATTCATTCTCTTGACTATTTTGTCAAAGCATTTTTTGGAAATGACATGAAGACAAGATATAGGCCACATTATTTTCCATTTACAGAACCCTCTCTTGAAGTAGACACAACTTGCATAAATTGTAAGGGCAAGGGATGTCCAAAATGCAATCACACCGGCTGGTCCATGGAACTTTTAGGATGCGGCATGGTTCATCCCAATGTTTTAAGAAATTGCGGCATTGATCCAGACATTTATCAAGGTTTTGCCTTTGGTATGGGAATCGACAGAATTGCAATGGTAAGATACGAAATAAAAGACATTAGAATGATGTTTGAAAATAATACGAAATTTTTGGAACAATTTTAAAAACTTTAGGAGGAAGCATGTTAGTACCTATTAAATGGTTAAAAGATTATATAGATATAGATGAAGATATAAAGGAAATTGCAGATAGACTTTCAAATTCTGGAAGCCATGTTGAATCAATAACAAATAGGGCAGAAGGAATTGAAAAAGTTGTAAGCGGTAAAATTTTAAAAATTGAAAAGCATCCCGATGCAGATAAACTTGTTATTTGTAGCCTTGATATAGGAAATAAAGTTTTGCAAATTGTAACGGGGGCGAAAAATGTTTTTGAAGGAGCTATTGTGCCTGTTGCCCTAAATGGTTCTAGACTTGCTGGCGGAGTAGAAATTAAGACTGGCAATCTAAGAGGGGTAGAATCGGAGGGAATGTTATGCTCTTTAGAAGAACTTGGTTATGAAACATCAGTTATTCCAAAGGAAGCAAGGGATGGGATTTTTATTTTTCCACAAGAAACTGAAATTGGAGTGGATGTTACTGAACTTCTTGACTTAAATGAAGAGATTATTGAATTTGAAATTACACCAAATAGACCTGATTGTCTTTCCATTATAGGGATGGCAATTGAAACGGCGGCCTCTTTTGACAAGAAAATCACAAGACCTGACACTACAATAAAAAATCAAGTTGGAGATATTAATGATTATCTTGAAGAAATAAAAATAGAAAGTCCAAACTGTAATAGATATTTTTCAAGAGTGATTAGAGATATAGAAATAAAAGAATCTCCATTATGGATGCAAAATTATTTAATGGCAGCAGGAGTCAGACCAATTTCAAATATTGTTGACCTTACAAATTTTGTCATGCTTGAATATGGAATACCTATGCACGCCTTTGATTTAGATTCTTTAAAAAATAAAAAAATTGTTGTAAGAGAAGCAAAGAAAGGCGAAATATTAAAGACATTAGATGGAAAAGATAGAGAGCTTGCTGATGGGGATATTTTAATTACTGACGGGGAAAATATAATTGGCCTTGGTGGAGTTATGGGAGGTTTTGATTCAGAAATCACTTCTTCAACAAAAAATGTTTTAATTGAAGGGGCAGCCTTTAATGCAAATAATATTAGAAAGACTTCAAAAAGATTAGGATTAAGATCTGAAGCATCATCAAGATTTGAAAAGGGTCTTGACACTAATACCTGTGAAATTTCAGTTAATAGGCTTTGTTATCTTGCAGAAATTTTGGGACTTGGTAAAGTTGTCAAAGGTTTCATTGATGTCTATCCCAATAAGGAAGAGGAAAAAATCATAAACTTAAGTCTTGAAAAAAATAATAAATTAATAGGAATTGATTTTTCAGCTGAGGAAATTATGAATATTTTAGAAAGACTTGAAATAAAATGCGAGGTAAATGGCGATGTTATTTTTGCTAAAATCCCTAGTTTTAGAGGTGATTTAAATATTCCTGAAGACTTAATTGAAGAAGTTGCAAGAATTTATGGCTATGATAATATTAAACCAGTGGCATTAAGCGGCAAACTTTCTGTTGGTTCAAGACCAAGACACAGGGAAATTGAAATAAAAATAAAAAACTACCTAACCGGCCTTGGCTATAATGAATTTATGACCTATTCCTTTGTAAGCCCTTCAATATTTGATAAGCTTGAAATTTCAAAAGATAATCCTATAAGAGATGTTTTAAAAATTATTAATCCTTTGGGAGAAGACTATTCAATTATGAGGCCAACTTTAATTCCATCTATAATAGAAGCCCTTGCAAAAAATTCTTTTAGGGGCAATGAAAATGTGGCTGGTTTTGAAATAGGAAATACATTTTTTAAGTCAAACTCTGACATAGCTGAAGAAAAATTAAAACTTGTTATGGGCTTTTATGATCTTGGAGATTTTTATTATCTCAAGGAAAGTATAGAAAAAATTCTTTGGGATGTTGGACTTTCGGGATTTTCATATAAGAGAATTAAAGAAAGTTTTCTCCATCCAGGCAGAAGTGCGGAAATTCTTTATAAGGGTGAAAGGATTGGAATAATGGGTGAAGTTCATCCAAAAGTTCTTGAAAATTACGGAACAAAGAAAAAAATATATGTTGCAGAAATTGACTTTGATTTAGTTGTTTTAAATTCTATAAATAATTATAAATTTAAGGATCTAGCAATTTATCCATCAGTAAAAAGAGATTTTGCCTTTATTATGGATAGGGATATTGAAGCTGGTCAAATTGAAGAAATTGCAAGAGAAAAGGCTCATGAGCTTTTGGAATCCTTTAAGGTTTTTGATATTTATGAAGGAGAAAATATAGAAAAGGGCAAAAAATCTTTAGCTTTTTCACTAATTTTCAGGTCCAAGGACAGAACATTGGCCCAAGATGAAATAAATGAAATTTCATCTGAAATAATTAAGGAAATTGAAGAAAAACTGGGGGCTCTTTTAAGAAGTTAGGAGGGATTTCATGACAGATAAAAGAGTGGAAGTAAAAATTAAGGATATGAGTTTTTATGTTGTAGGCGATGAAAATGCTGCCTATATTAAAAGGCTTGCCTCAAATTTAAATTCCAGATTAAATGAAATTGAAAGAAAAAATTATAGGTTAAATCAAATTGAATCCACAATTTTAACAGCCTTAAATATTCTTGATGAATTGGAAAAGGAAAGGGAAAATAAGGCTGACCTTCAAAGTATTTCAGGCGATCAAAAAGCTGTTGCTGAAAAGATAAATGAATTAAAAGAGCTGAGAAAGGGATTTTCAGAAAAGGAAAAGGAAAACAAACAGTTGAAGGATAATTTAATTAGCCTAAGCAATAAGCTGAAAAAGGCGAATGATGATATAACTAAAAAGACTTCTGAAAATTTCCAAAAAAATGATAAGATAGTTGCCTTAAATAAGGAAATTGAAGACTTAAAAAAGACTAAAGAATCTCTACAAGGACAAAATCAAGAGGCACAAAAAAAGATTATAGATTTAAACAGAGAATTAGAAAGCATATATAATGAAAAATAATTATGAAATCTTGGCACCTGCAGGCAGCTTTGACACACTTGTTGCGGCAATATCAGCAGGTGCCCATGCTCTTTATTTGGGAGGAGAAAAATTTTCAGCCAGAAAAAAAGCGAAGAATTTTTCTATGGAAGAACTGGAAAAGGTCGTTAAATATGCCCATCTTAGGGGAGTGAAAATATATTTAACGGCAAATATTTTAATTGATAATGGAGAAATGGATGAGGCTATTGATTTTATAGAGGGACTCTATGATTTAAAAGTTGATGCCCTAATTGTTCAGGATCTTGGCCTTGCAAAAAATATTAAGGATTATTTCCCTGATTTTGAAATTCATGCTTCTACGCAAATGGCAATAAATAATTTTTATGGGGCAAAATTTTTAGAAAGTTTTGGCTTTTCAAGAGTTGTCCTTGCAAGAGAAACTCCTCTTTATGAGCTTGACCTTATAAAAAAAGGAACAAATTTAGAAATAGAAACTTTTATACATGGGGCCCTTTGCGTTTCATATTCAGGAGAATGTCTGATGTCTTCAATGATAGGTGCGAAATCAGGAAATAGAGGCGAATGTGCTCAAGCCTGCCGTAAATCTTATGAAATAATTTCAAAAGAAGGAAAAATTTTAGGGGGCAAAAAATATTATTTGTCCCCAAGAGATTTAAACACCTTAGATGAGATTAAGGATATGATTAGTCACGGTGCCTATTCTCTAAAAATTGAAGGTAGAATGAAAAGGCCAGAATATGTTTATGAAATTGTAAAGGCCTATAAAAAATCCTTAGATGACAAATTAACTAGTGAAGATAAGGAAGATGTAAAACAAATTTTTAATAGGGATTTTACTAAAGGGCTTTTTTATGGTGATTTTGGTAAATCTTTCGTGTCTGAAAATAGACCTGACAATAGAGGGATTGAAATTGGCGAAGTTTTAGGGAGACTTGGCAAAAATTACAGGATAAAATTTTTCCAAGACATAAAAATTGGCGATGGACTGGAATTTAAGGGTGAAGGAAAAAGTTTTGGTTTAAAATCCGAAAAATTCTACGAAAAAAATAAGGTGCATTTATTTTATTCAAGAGAAAAAATTCTTTTTCCTTCTATTATAAATAGGACACTTTCTATTGACCTTGAAGAAAAAATTTCAAATGAAATTAAGGATAATGAATTTTCTCTTGACTTAAATATTTTTATAAGCCTAAAAAGGGGAGAAAGAGCCTTTGTGAGAGGTGAATCTTCTGGCTTTTTTGCAGAAGTATATTCTGATGAATTTGTAGAAGATGCCCAAAAAGCTGCTCTTGATAGAGATAAGGTTTTCGAATCTATAAATAAATTAGGGGACACAGTTTTTAAAATTAATAATTTTGATGCTAAGCTTGATAAGGGAATTTTTTTAAGAACTTCTTCTTTAAATAAGATGAGAAGAAAACTTACAAGCGATTTAGAAGAAAAGCTAGTAGCTATAAATAGAAGAAAAAAACCTTCAAAGGTTAAGATTGTAGAACTTGAAATTAGGGAAGAGCAAGGAATTTTAATTGAATTGTCAAAGACTGACCATTTAAAATATTTAAAGGAACTTAAAGGAAACTATCATTTAATTATTAATTATAGGGACCTAAAAAATTTAGACCTAACAAATACAAATGCTCGTGAAATTTCTATAAAATTTGAGAAAATATATGATTCCTATGAGCTAAAAAATATTTATGAAGATTTAAAAAATTATAAGATAGATGGGCTTTTTATAAATAATCTTTCGCAAATTGAAATTTTTCGGGGCCTAGGTCTTAAAATGCACGCTGATATTGGACTTAATATATTTAATTCTTCAGCAGTAAGTTTTTTGGAAAGTCATGGTTTTTCATCAATCACTTTATCGCCAGAACTTAATTTAAGACAGATTAGAAAAATTGCAAAGTCTTCTAAAATCAAATTAAATGTAATTTCCTATGGTAGAGTTCCGGTTATGACCATGGAACATTGCCCCTATTCTTTAATTAAAAACTGCAAGGATAATTTTCACTGCCAAGACTGCTCCTTTAAAAATTATTATTTAAAGGATGAAAAAAATGTGTACTTTGAGCTTATAAGAACAGGACATTTAAGTGAAATTTTAAATTCATATCCCATTTTTTTAGATAGGGAACTTGATCAGTTAAAAGATTTAAAAATAGACCCTATAATTATTTCAGATTCTTTTTTGGATAGGGTTTTTAATTTATATTCCTTAGCTTATAATGAAAGAGAATGGGAAAAGACAAAAGGAATTATTAAAGATAGATATAAGTCCCTAACCAAAGGGCATATTACAAGGGGGCTCCTATGAATTTTTCCAAAGTTTCAAAAACTTTAGAATTAGATAAAATCCTTGAAAATTTAAAAGACTATGCTTCGGCGCAAGTAACAAAAGAATATATTGATAAGGTGGAAATTTCAACAAATTTTGAAGAAGTTATAAATAGGCTTGAAGAAACAAGACAAGCTGTAAATTTAATTACAAGAAATGGGGACCCACCTCTTTTTGCAATTATCCCTGTAAAAAATCTTTTAAAAAGAGCAAGCCTTGGTGGAGTCTTATCCATTAAAAATCTTTTAAATATAAGTGATTTTTTAAGAGTTGGGAGATTTTTAAAGAATTATTTAAAGAAAGATGACAAACTTTTGACTGAAGAAAATTTAGGACTTATTAGTTCTTTTATTGATAATCTTTACACCAATAGAGCTCTTGAAGATTCTATTAATGAAAAGATAATCTCGGAGGAAGAAGTTGCTGATGACGCATCAAGAGAGCTTCTTTCAATTAGGAGGTCCATAAAAAAGCTTGAGTCATCTTTAAAGGATAGACTTGAAAAAATTCTTGCGACTAATAAGGATTATTTGCAGGATAGCCTTGTAACTTTAAGGGAGGGCCGCTATGTTATCCCTGTTAAAAATGCAAATAAGGGAAGGGTAAAGGGCCTTGTCCATGATATTTCATCTTCTGGGCAAACTCTTTATATTGAACCAATGGAAATAGTCAATGCAAATAATGAAATTAAATCCCTAAAAGTTGCTGAAAGAGAAGAAATTGAAAAAATATTAAGGAAACTTTCAGAAGAAGTTGCCGATGTTTCTGAAAATATAGGCGGTAACGAGGAGCTTTTAATTTATTTAGACTTTGTTTTTTCCAAGGCGAAATTTGCCCTAGAAAATTTTTGCTATTGCCCTAAAATCAATAATAAAAAAGTAATAGATTTAAAAAATGCTTATCATCCGCTTTTGGATAGGAAAAAAGCTGTGCCCATAGACATAAATATTGGAAGAGATTTTATGTCCATAATAATTACAGGGCCAAATACGGGCGGGAAAACTGTTACTTTAAAGACAGTTGGACTTTTGCAGCTTATGGTTCAGTATGGACTTTTTATTCCCGCCAACGAATCATCAGAACTATCTATTTTTAATAAGCTTTTTGCTGATATTGGTGATGAGCAGTCAATTGAGCAAAGCCTTTCGACTTTTTCATCTCACATGACAAATATTGTTGAAATTATTAAAAATGTTGATGAGGAATCTTTAGTTTTATTTGATGAACTTGGTGCTGGCACTGATCCAACAGAAGGGGCGGCTCTAGCAAGGGCAATTATGGATTATATGCTACAAAGAAAAATAAGGTGTATGTCCACAACTCACTATAATCAGCTTAAAATTTATGCTCTTACAACAGATGGAGTCCAAAATGCCTCTATGGAATTTGATGTAAATACATTAAGCCCGAGTTATAAATTATTAATAGGCCTGCCAGGCAAGTCAAATGCCTTTGAAATTTCAAGAAGACTTGGCCTTTCTTCTGCTATAATAGAAGATGCTGGAAAATTGATTTCCGATGAAAACATAGAATTTGAAAAAGTTTTAGCTTCAATTGATGAAGATAGAACAAAAACACGGGAAGATAGATTTTTAGCCCAAAGAGAAAAGGAAGACCTAGAAGAAAAAAATAGGTCTTTAAAAAGAGAAATTCAAAAAATTGAGGCATCAAAGGAAAAAATTCTTGCTGATGCTAGAGAAGAGGCAAGAAAAATTGTCTTAAGGGCTAAAGAAAATAGCGAACTTGTCCTATCTGAAATAAATGACATAAGAGATCAGATGACCAGCGAAAACGCAAGAAGACTCCAAGAGTCAAGTGACATTTTAAGAGAAAGTATAAATGCTCTTGATGGCAGGGGACAAGTGAAACTCGAGAAAGCAGCAAATCCTATAAAAGAAATTAAAAAAGGAGATAAAGTAAGAACGAGTTTTGGAAATATTGCAACGGTTTTAGAACTTCCTGATGCCAATGGAAATGTTTATATCCAGTCTGGGGTTATGAAAATGAAAGTCCCTAAAGATTTCTTAACAAAAGTTTTAGAGGAAGATGGAGACCAAAGACAAAGGACTTCAAATATAATTAAAAATAAGGCAAAAAACATTAGACCTGAAATTGATTTAAGGGGCAAAAATTTTGAAGACTCTAAGGATATAGTTGACAAATATTTAGATGATGCCTTTTTGGCAGGTTTAAAAACTGTTAGGCTTATCCATGGCAAGGGAACGGGAGTTTTAAGAAAAAAACTTAGAGAATACTTAAGAAAACAAAAAAATGTTAAGTCTTTTGAAGACGCAAACTATAATGAAGGCGGAGACGGAGTTACTAACGTACATTTAAAATAAGGAGTTAATATGATTAATTTTAGAGAAGAAATTATTAATATTTTGCAAGGAAACATAGAGAATTTGGACAGAGATGACATTGATAAAAAAATTGAGATTCCACCAAACTATGATTTGGGAGATTTTGCCTTCCCAGTTTTTTCGCTTGCTAAAGTTTATAGAAAAAGCCCTGCCCTAATAGCAGAAGAACTTGCGGGGAAGTTAAAGTCCAAATATTTTGAAAAGATAGAAAATAAGAATGCTTATTTAAACTTTTTTATAAATAAAAATATATTAGCAGAAGAAGTTTTAAAAGAGTCAGTATCTAAAAAAGATGAATTTGGCAAGGTTAATTATGGGGAAGGGAAAAACGCAATAGTTGAATATTCTTCAACAAATATTGCAAAACCATTTCATATAGGTCATATACGCTCAACAGTAATTGGAGATTCCTTAAAGAGAATTTATAAATTTCTTGGATATAATGTAATAGCCATAAATCATCTTGGAGATTATGGGACTCAATTTGGCATGCTAATTTATGCCTACAAAAAATGGGGTAGTAAAGAAAAAATTGAAAACAATCCCATTGATGAACTACTAAAATTATATGTAAAGGTCAATGAAGAAGCGGAAAATAGCAAAGAAGTAAAAGATGAATGTCGATATTGGTTTAAAGAACTTGAAAATGGAAATGAAGAAGCTGTAGAAATTTGGAAATGGTTTAAAGATGTTTCTTTAAAAGAATTTAATAGAGTATATGATATGCTTGACATTGAATTCGATTCCTATAACGGAGAATCATTCTATTCAGATAAAATGCCAGCCTTAATTGAAAACTTCAGAGCTATAAAGGTTTTAGAAGAATCAGAAGGAGCAGAAATAATAAATCTGGAAGATTATGATCTTCCACCAGCCATTGTAGTTAAAAGTGATGGAACAACAATATATTTAACAAGAGACTTAGCCGCAGCAAAATATAGACATGAAACCTACAGACCCTATAAAAATATATATGTAGTTGGAAGTCAACAAAGCCTTCACTTTAAGCAGTTAAAGGCAGCCCTTAAGAAAGCTGGTTTTGATTGGTATGATGAAATAGTTCATGTGGCTTTTGGAATGGTTTCTTTAGAAGACGGAACTCTTTCGACAAGAAGAGGGAAAGTTTTATATTTAGAAGATGTGTTAAATAAAGCTACAGACAAGGTTCGTGAAATTTTAAATGAAAGAGAAAATGAGCAAGGTATAAAAATTGAAAATAAAGATGAACTGTCACAAGTTGTGGGAATAGGTGCCATTAAATTTCAAGAATTATTTAATGGAAGAATTAAAGACTATGTTTTTGATTGGGACAAGACGCTTTCTTTTGAAGGAGAAACTGGCCCATATGTACAATATGTACATGCTAGAATATCATCCCTATTAAAAAAAGGACAGTTCGATCTTAATAATGAATTTGATTCAAGCCTATTAAATTCAGAAGCCGAAATAAATATTATTAGGAGTCTTTATAACTTTACAAATGTAGTGATAGATGCTCACGAAAAATATGAACCCTATTTTATAACAAGATATGTAGTGGAATTAGCAAAGAATTTTAATAAATATTACAATCAAACAACAATTTTAGTTGATGATGAAATTTTGAAAAACTCTAGGCTTGTCCTATGTTATAGCGTAAAAAATGTTATAGCTCAGGCTCTATACTTACTTGGTATAAAAGCACCTGAAAAAATGTAGAGGAGGACTAATGAATTTTTTTAAAGACTTACTTTTGGTCTATAAACAAGCCTTTAATGAAAGCCTAAAAAATTTAAAAAGAAATCCAATTTTTATTCTAATGCCAATTTTTTATGGAGTTTTGTACCAAGTTGCCATTTTGGCCTTCACAAATTATATAGCACCTCTGCTTGGAGTATTATCGGGATTTGTAATGCCTCTTATGATTAGCCTTATACTTTCCAGCTATTACTCTATGTTAAGCGACCTTATATTTTATAATAGAATTTCCTTTAAAAATTTTGAAGGGACTTTTACGGCCTATTTTTCTTCAATATATTCAGTCTACTTCATTTTTATTTTAGTATCTTGGCTAAAAACTCTATTATTGAATAATTTTATTTTTATTTTAATTATTTCTATAGTTATGTTGATTTTATTTAATCCTATAGCTGAAAGTATATATATTGGAGGAGAGCAGTATCAAGGAGCCTTTATTCATTCCTTTAATTTTATGAAAGAAAATATGAGTCTTTGGATTCTACCATTCCTTCTATATTTAATTTTAATCAGATTATTAACATTTGACTCCTTTGGACCTTTAGAGTTCATTTTGTCATCTAGTCTTGTAGATATAATCCTTGGGAATTTTAATCTTATTTTCATCTTAAATAAGGGAACTCTATTTACAATTATTGCTATGGTTTTGACAGGAATATATGCAGTATTCAGGGGTAATCTATTTAAAATTTTAAATAACTCAACCAGAAGAAAAAGACAATTTATGGGAGAATTTAATGACTTTTAAAGAAATCATAGAAAAAAATAAACTTGAAAAATTAAATGACATTGGCTTTTTAAAGTTTAAAAAAGATATAGAACTTAAAAAGGGTCTAAAATTTGAAAAGGGGATAGATTATCCCCTTAAATTTTCATATATAAAAGAGGGGATTAGAGAAGGTGGTTTTGATGAAGGCATAAATATAGATAAATTCTTAGATTCTATGGCCTATATTCTAGGAATAGATAGCAAACTGGAAAATACAGAAGATTATAAAAAAATACTAAAGGGTCTTTTAGACGAGCCAGCCAAATATTATATTTCAAAAATAGTAGAAAATTTTAAAGAGAGTCCAATAGATTCACTAATTTATACTTCATCATATAACAAGTTATTCTCTGCAAATAAAAGAATAGAATTAATAGAAAAGGAAAGTCTTTCGAATCTTTTGGACTCCTTAAAAGAAGAACTAGATTCTAGAGACTTTGAATGGGAGGCTCAAAATATTCTAAATTCTTACGAGGAAATGACCCTAAAATACGAAAATTTTGCACCCCCATACCTTCATCTTGCTTATATTTATGAAGGAGAGGAAAACTATATAAAAGCAAAGCTCTATTATGAAAAATTTTTAGAAAAGTCAGGTGACAATAAATTAAAAGATGAAGTAAGAGAAGAACTTTTGAAAATAGAAGACTATGTAAATATAGAGAGTGCTAAAACCTACCTTGCTTACGGAGAAGCTTATAAGGCCATTAACTATTTAAAAAATGTTAGTATGGACTATTTTGACCGAGAAGAATTCTATTTCCTTATGGGAAGATCCTACTATCTCTTAGGGGAAAGCCAAGAAGCAGAAGAATATTTACAAAAATCCTTTAATGAAGAAATTACAGACGATAATGCAAGTCAGCTTGCCATGATTTTAGTTAATGAGAATAAACTTGATAAAGCAGAAAAGATATTAAAAAGTGCAGAGGAAAAAATCAAAGACTCTTTTTTTATTTATTATAACTTGGCAAGTATTTATTATTTAAAAAATAATGAAAAGAAAGCATTGGAATACTATGAAAAAGCCCATAAAATAGACAATCTTGAAGAAATTGAAAAAATTATAAGAAATTTAAAAAAAAGGCTTGACAGTTAAGAAATAAAAAGTTATACTATAAAAGCTGTCGCGAAAGACAGCAAGCATCCGATGAGAAAAGTCAAAAAAAAGTAAAAAAAATGAAAATTTTTCTTGACAAAAAAAACCAGAGGATATATAATAAACAAGCTACTAAAAAGTAGCGAAGAAAAATGATAATTAAATAGTGTAAGAATAGAATCACAAAAGCAGTTATCGAGAGATAACAAAGAAACCAGAATTCGTAATCAGAAATGATTTTTGAGTTAGACAAATTATAATTGAGAGTTTGATCCTGGCTCAGGACGAACGCTGGCGGCGCGCTTAACACATGCAAGTCGAGCGATGAAGATTTGACAGAAGCCTTCGGGCAGAAGACGAATTGGATTAGCGGCGGACGGGTGAGTAACACGTGAGTAACCTGCCTTTTACACAGGGATAGCCTCGGGAAACTGGGATTAAAACCTGATGAAACTTTCATATCGCATGATAAAGGAAGTTAAAACTCCGGTGGTAAAAGATGGACTCGCGTCCCATTAGCTAGTTGGTGAGGGTAACGGCCCACCAAGGCAACGATGGGTAGCCGGCCTGAGAGGGTGAACGGCCACATTGGAACTGAGAGACGGTCCAAACTCCTACGGGAGGCAGCAGTGGGGAATATTGCACAATGGGGGAAACCCTGATGCAGCGACGCCGCGTGAACGAAGAAGGCCTTCGGGTCGTAAAGTTCTTTTATATGGGAAGATAATGACGGTACCATAAGAAAAAGCCCCGGCTAACTACGTGCCAGCAGCCGCGGTAATACGTAGGGGGCTAGCGTTGTCCGGAATCACTGGGCGTAAAGGGTTCGCAGGCGGCAATGCAAGTCAGATGTAAAAGGCGGAGGCTCAACCTCCGTAAGCATCTGAAACTGTATAGCTTGAGAAGTGTAGAGGCAAGTGGAATTTTTAGTGTAGCGGTGAAATGCGTAGATATTAAAAAGAATACCGGTGGCGAAGGCGACTTGCTGGGCACATTCTGACGCTGAGGAACGAAAGCGTGGGGAGCAAACAGGATTAGATACCCTGGTAGTCCACGCTGTAAACGATGAGTGCTAGGTGTCGGTAGAAATCGGTGCCGCAGTTAACACAATAAGCACTCCGCCTGGGGAGTACGTGCGCAAGCATGAAACTCAAAGGAATTGACGGGGACCCGCACAAGCAGCGGAGCATGTGGTTTAATTCGAAGCAACGCGAAGAACCTTACCAGGGCTTGACATATTGAGGACAGTATTAGAGATAATACCTCTTCTTCGGAAGCCTTAAAACAGGTGGTGCATGGTTGTCGTCAGCTCGTGTCGTGAGATGTTGGGTTAAGTCCCGCAACGAGCGCAACCCCTACCTTTAGTTACCAGCAGTAAGATGGGGACTCTAAAGGGACTGCCGATGATAAATCGGAGGAAGGTGGGGATGACGTCAAATCATCATGCCCTATATGCCCTGGGCTACACACGTGCTACAATGGCTGTAACAAAGAGAAGCGAAATCGCAAGGTGAAGCAAACCTCAAAAAGACAGTCTCAGTTCGGATTGTTCTCTGCAACCCGAGAACATGAAGTCGGAGTTGCTAGTAATCGCAGATCAGAATGCTGCGGTGAATGCGTTCCCGGGTCTTGTACACACCGCCCGTCACACCATGGGAGCTTGTAATACCCGAAGCCTGTGAGCTAACCGCAAGGGAGCAGCAGTCGAAGGTAGGATAAGTGACTGGGGTGAAGTCGTAACAAGGTAGCCGTATCGGAAGGTGCGGCTGGATCACCTCCTTTCTAAGGAGAAAACCGAAACCAGATAGGATCTACGGATTCTATCTGGGAAGGAAAATCACATTATTCTTACACTATTAATTATGTTTTTTTAACGGACTAACTTTGATAATTCAAAACATGAATAAAAAAATCAATAATTATGTAACTATGGTAAATTTATTTATCATATTGCAATACTTGTACTACGTTACAAATTTTAATGTGGAAGGATTGTACGTAAGATTTCCTAAACTATTGGTTTTTTTGCGATGGTTTTCAAAGATTTGCAAGTTTGATTTTGATTGCTATAATTGGCAAAAAAGCCTTGATAAAAAAAGCAGATTTCAAATGTTGCTAGAGCTGAGTCCGGTGATATTTATATTTATATCTTATACCTTAGTAGAAAGAGTATATACTGAAAAAGTTTTTTATTATTTGGATAAAGTAGAAGCCGCTGATTTAGGAGAAATAGAAGAAAATATATTGCGCACAATTTTATATTTATATTTTTTTTAAAAAAGTATGAGGCATGATTACTTAACACGAATTTTTATAACGGAGTATTTAAACAACCAAGTGAGGAGTTTGTACAATGAATAGAAATCTTTTAAGTAAAAACGTGTTTGTATATCTGTTAATAATTAGTATATTATTTCCAACGAATATATTTGCGATAAATGAACATTGCGAATTTAGCTTATCAAAACTGGGCTAATATTTTCACGTTGAAACACCCCGGCTATATTTATTTCAGGTCTTGGGTTAAGGTTAAATATAGAGTAGATAGACTTAATGGAAACATGTATATAGAGGATAGTTACTTGTATATAGAAGCTAACAAATATCTATACAACTCCCCAGACGGAGATGTTGAGTTCGACGGCACTGAAGTTTGGAGCACGAGGATCAAATAGGAACCTACCAAGTTGGTCTGTTAAATTTTTTAATATATAACAGAGACATCTATATGGACCTGTAGCTCAGCAGGTTAGAGCGCACGCCTGATAAGCGTGAGGTCGGTGGTTCGAGTCCACCCAGGTCCACCATAACTTTAAAGATTCTTTTAAAGTTAAGGACCAAATAACCCATCGTAAGATGGGTTGTGAACCATAACAACTAAAAACTAAAAACAAATTTCTAAAAAACAATAAACACTGGAAAATAAACAGAAACAGTTTATTAAACAAAGGTCAAGTTAAAAAGAGCACTAGGTGGATGCCTAGGCACCAAGAGGCGAAGAAGGACGTGACAAGCTGCGAAAAGCTGCGATTAGGAGCAAATATCCCGAAAGTCGCAGATCTCCGAATGGGGAAACCCTTCCGAAAGGAAATCATTAAGTAAATCCATAGCTTAATGAAGCGAACCAGGGGAACTGAAACATCTAAGTACCCTGAGGAAAAGAAAGAAACCTCGATTCCCAAAGTAGCGGCGAGCGAAATGGGACCAGCCCGACCGTACAGACGATCTAAATACTTAGCCGAACAATTTGGGAAAATTGTCCAAAGAAGGTAAAAGACCCGTAGGCGAAAAGGAAGAAAGATCAGTACAAAAGACTACCACGAGACACGAGAAACCTTGTGGGAACATGGGGGGACCGCCCCCTAAGGCTAAATACTCCTTGGTGACCGATAGCGAACAAGTACCGTGAGGGAAAGGTGAAAAGAACCCCGAGAGGGGAGTGAAAAAGAATCTGAAACCTAGTGTTTACAAGCAGCGAAAATGGCACAAGCCATGATCGTGTACTTTTTGTAGAACGGGCCAGCGAGTTATGGTAAGAGGCAAGATTAATCTCTAAAGGAGAGGAGTCGCAGGGAAACCGAGTCTTAAAAGGGCGGAAGTCACTTGCCATAGACCCGAAACCGTGTGATCTATCCATGGGCAGAGTGAAGTTGAAGTAAAATTCAATGGAGGCTCGAACCGGGTAGCGTTTAAAAGCTATCGGATGACCTGTGGATAGGGGTGAAAAGCCAAACGAACACGGAGATAGCTGGTTCTCCTCGAAATAGCTTTAGGGCTAGCCTCTAGGGGCGTGTGAAGGAGGTAGAGCACTGATTGGTCAAGGGGCATGCATATGTTACCGAGACCTATCAAACTCCGAATGCCGAGACACAACCTAGGGAGTCAGACTATGTGGGATGAGCTTCATAGTCGAAAGGGAAACAGCCCAGACCATCAGCTAAGGTCCCAAAATAATAGTTAAGTGGGAAAGGAAGTAGAATTACTGAGACAACTAGGATGTTGGCTTAGAAGCAGCCATACATTCAAAGAGTGCGTAATAGCTCACTAGTCAAGTGATTCTGCGCCGAAGATAACCGGGGCTAAACTATATACCGAAGCTATGGAATTGAAAAATTGGTAGAGGAGCAATGTATAAAAGAAGAAGCATAAGACGCAAGTCAATGTAGATGATATACAAGAGAGAATGCTGGCATGAGTAGCGAGAGGTGAGCGAGAATCTCACCCGTCGAAAACCTAAGGATTCCTGAGCAAGGCTCGTCCACTCAGGGTAAGTCGGGACCTAAGGCGAGGCTGAAAAGCGTAGTCGATGGACAACAGGTGGAAATTCCTGTACCGATATGAATCGATTGAAATAAGTGGGGACACAGGAGGATAGTAGTAGCGCCCAGTTGGTGAGGCGTGCAAATGCAAAGTCTGGTAAATAGGCAAATCCGTTTACCGAAAAAGGTGAAGCATGATGCAGATCGAAAACAAGTAGAGAAAGATACGAATCCACACTGTCAAGAAAAGCCGCGTATTAGAGACATATCGCCCGTACCGCAAACCGACACAGGTAGGAAAGGAGAGAATCCTAAGACGAGCGGAAAAACCTTTGTTAAGGAACTCGGCAAAATGACCCCGTAACTTCGGGAGAAGGGGAGCCCCTGTAAAAGGGGGCCGCAGTGAAAAGGCCCAAGCGACTGTTTACCAAAAACACAAGTTTCTGCCAAGTCGAAAGACGAAGTATAGGAGCTGACACCTGCCCGGTGCTGGAAGGTTAAGGGAAAAAGTTAGCGTAAGCGAAGCTTAGAACTGAAGCCCCAGTAAACGGCGGCCGTAACTATAACGGTCCTAAGGTAGCGAAATTCCTTGTCGGGTAAGTTCCGACCCGCACGAAAGGTGTAACGATTTGGGCACTGTCTCAACAAAGGATCCGGTGAAATTGTAGTAGCGGTAAAGATGCCGCTTACCCACGACAGGACGGAAAGACCCCGTGGAGCTTTACTGTAGGCTGAGATTGGATTTTGGGATCAAATGTACAGGATAGGTGGGAGGCAAAGAAACATGTACGCCAGTATATGCGGAGCCGACCTTGGGATACCACTCTTTTGATACTAGAATTCTAACCTAACCCCATGAATCTGGGGAAGGGACACTCTCAGTTGGACAGTTTGACTGGGGCGGTCGCCTCCAAAAGAGTAACGGAGGCGTTCAAAGGTTCCCTCAGCACGGACGGAAATCGTGCAAAGAGTATAAAGGCAGAAGGGAGCTTAACTGCGAGACCAACAAGTCGAGCAGATGCGAAAGCAGGACTTAGTGATCCGGTGGTACCGAGTGGAAGGGCCATCGCTCAACGGATAAAAGCTACCCCGGGGATAACAGGCTTATCTCCCCCAAGAGTCCACATCGACGGGGAGGTTTGGCACCTCGATGTCGGCTCGTCTCATCCTGGGGCTGAAGTAGGTCCCAAGGGTTGGGCTGTTCGCCCATTAAAGAGGCACGCGAGCTGGGTTCAGAACGTCGCGAGACAGTTCGGTCCCTATCCGTCGTGGGCGTAGGAAATTTGAGAGGAGCTGTCCTTAGTACGAGAGGACCGGGATGGACAAACCTCTGGTGCACCAGTTGTCATGCCAATGGCACAGCTGGGAAGCTAAGTTTGGAAGGGATAAGAGCTGAAAGCATCTAAGCACGAAGCCCCCCTCGAGATGAGATTTCCCTCAGAAATGATAAGACCCCTTGAAGAAAATGAGGTAGATAGGCTCAAGGTGTAAGAGTAGCAATACTTTAAGCTAGCGAGTACTAATAGGTCGAAGACTTGACCAAAGAAGAAAAGTTTTTAGTTTTTAAGTTTATCCGGTGAGAATAGGAAGATGGACACACCTGTAACCATACCGAACACAGAAGTTAAGCATCTATCCGCTGATGGTACTTGGTTGGCAACGACCTGGGAGAGTAAGTTATTGCCGGTTCAAAGTCTATGGACGCAAAACTCATTTCGTTTATAGACTTTTGCTATTTTATAATATTTTAAAAGGACTGCCCTTTGGCAGTCTTTTTCATTTGTGACTTTAGTAAGTTGAGCACGCAAGGCGTGTGAAACATAAAACTACCCGCTATGCGGATATGCAACAATAGGTTATAGCAAAAAATCACCTTCGTATTATAATAGAGTTGTTCAGACCTAAAATAATAAGAGGTGATTAATATGGAACAAAAGGCAAATTCATTATCACACACAAAATGGATGTGTAAAAATCATATTGTCTTTACACCAAAGTATAGACGAAAAATAGTATTTAATCAATATCGAGATAGTTTGGGAGAGATATTTAGGACATTATGCAAATACAAAGGAGTAGAAATAATAGAATGACATTTAATGCCAGATCATGTGCATATGTTAGTTAGTATTCCCCCAAAAATATCAGTGTCAAGTTTCATGGGATACTTGAAAGGAAAAAGTGCACTAATGATGTTAGACAAGCATGTAAACCTAAAATACAAATTTGGAAATAGACATTTTTTGGCAGAGGGATATTATGTAAGTACGGTAGGATTGAATGAACAAACAATAGCAAAGTATATAAGAGAGCAAGAGCAACATGACATAGCAATGGATAAATTAAGTGTAAAAGAATAGGAAGATCCATCCAAAATAAGATGAATGAAGCCCTTTCAGGGCTAGCTAAAGAGGCAAAAATAATAAGGTTTGAACAAAGTGAAAACCAGCGCCTTGAGACGCTGGTTGGTATCACTCGGGCTTATAGCCCGTGATCAAACCACCCGTTTGACGGGTGGTTATGATTTATGAGGGGGGAGTCCCGTCCTTCTTAATTATGTGTAGAACGTGTGTAAGAGATTTTGGTGTGTATAGGACGCATAAAATACTTTAGATTTTATTATTTTTATCTAGCTTTTATTATACTAATGAGTAAGGATTATTATCATCATAAGTATTACTATGTTCTTTTTATCTAATCCTTATATTTTAATAAGAGTAAAAATGAGGGTAAGGACAAATTTATTTAAATTAAAAGTTATTATTTATTCAAATTTATTTTCATAAATCATATTTTCTACATTATCATCTGAATTTGGTGCATATGCATTATATGTTTCATCAAATAGCGATGAAGTTATTAAATAATCAGCTGTGATTTTTGAAGTTGCCATTGCCACATCATATAAGGTCGAAATTCTAAGCAGAGCCTTAACATCTGGATCGTGGGGAAGGGCTTCAAGTGGATCCCAAAAAAATATTAATATATCTATTTTGGATTTTTAAATTAAGGCTCCTAACTGCTGATCGCCGCCAAGAGGACCTGATGCTAATTTTTCAACAGTAAGTGATGTGTTATTTGTTATAAGAGTTGCTGTTGTCCCTGTGCCAATTAAATTGTGGTTTTTTAGTTTATTTTCATAGGACTTAACCCATTCTATTAGTTCTTTCTTTTTGTGATCGTGTGCAACAAGAGCAATTGTTTTTTTCTTTTTCATTTCAATTTTTTTACTTTCCGTAATTCTCCCTTCTAATCTATAAATAATTTATAAATTTTGTTATCCTATAAATACAATAAAATATAGAAAATAATTTGTCTAGCTCATTATTTCTACTTAAAAATTTATTAAAAAAAGGCAAGCCCACATGATTCAGGTTTGCCAATTTTTTTTGATATTAGAGCTTTTATTTTAAATTTTCAATAATTGCTTTTAAGTGCTTATAAACTCTTTTTGTTGATTCAATATATAATGTTTCCTTTGGAGTGTGGGCTCCTGTAATTGTTGGTCCTATGGAAACTATATCAAGATTTGGATTTTTCTTATAAAATACTCCACATTCTAATCCTCCATGAGTAATTTCAAGGGACATTTCTTTTCCATATTGGTCCTTATAAGTTTTATTTACAAGTTCTCTAAAGTCTGATTCTTTTTTATATTCCCATTCAGGATAATAATTAATAAAGTTCACTTCTACTGGATAGCCCTTAGAAATTTCTGTAAAGGTCTTTTCAAAATCTTCTAATAATGAAGACTTGGCAAATCTTATAGAATCTTTAATTTCATATTTTTCTTCATCTTCTGTGAACCTTCTAACTATTGCAAGATTTGATGAAGATTCTAGGAATTTTTTACTTTCGTCTGTATATGATTTAACGCCTGTTGGAAGGGCTAGTAGTAAATCTGCAAAATCTTCTGTTGATTTTTTATTTTTGATTTTTCCTTTGTAGTCTTCTTTTTTTGCCTTGATTTCAAGTTTTCCTTCAACTTCTTTATATTTTTCTTCTATTTCTTTTTTTATTTCTTCAAAGATATCTTCTTTAAGTTCAATTTTCAAGAAACCTTCTCTTGGAATGGCATTATCTTTTGTGCCGCAGTTAAAATCTACAAGCCTTGCCTTAGACAATTTTACAAAATCTGCCATTACTTTAATCATATTGCCCTTATTTTTGGAAATTTCAACACCAGAATGGCCTCCTTCAAATCCTCCAAAGTCAATTTTTAAAATTGTACCTTCAAAATTTTCATATTCAGGAGCAAATATTCCTTGATATTGTTTGCCTCCTGCTGATGAAACAGTTAAAACTCCTTCATCTTCTGAGTCAATATTAATTAAATAGTCTCCTTCTAAATGTTTTGGGTCAAGTTCCTTGGCTCCGTGCATATCAGTTTCTTCTGAAACAGTTACAATAATTGTCATTGGGCCGTGAGATGTTTCTTCTGCAAGGGCAAGGGCACTTGCAAGGCCAACACCGTCATCTGCACCTAGAGTTGTTTTGTTTGCATGAAGTTTATCTCCATCTTGGATTAATTCTATTGGGTCCTTTAAAAAGTCATGGTCAGATTCTTGAAGTTTTTCGCAAACCATATCCATATGACCTTGCAAAATAACTCTTTTGTCATTTTCCTTGCCCTTAGAGGCTGGAACATCCATAACAATATTTAGGGCCTTATCTTGAACTACCTTATAACCCTTTTCCTCTCCTAATTTTACAAGATAATCAGAAATTCCTTTTTCATTTCCTGATCCTCTTGGGATTTGTGAAATTTTTTTAAAATAATCGAAAACTAAACTTTTTTCCATCTTGCACCTCATTTTAAAATAATTTTGTGGTAAACTTTTTTACCTTTTTTAATAATTATTTCTCCGTCTTTAAAATCTTTTTTCCTAATAATTAAAGCAGGGTCTTCAATTTTTTGGTCATTTATAGAAACTCCGCCTTGGTTTATTAGTCTTCTGCCTTCAGAATTTGTCTTTATAAGGTCTACCATGTTCATAAGATCTAAAATTCCTATGCCATCTTTTATTATATCAATTTTTAGTTCACTTGAGGGCATATTTTCTGCATTTATATTTCCACCAAAAAGATTTCTTGAAGTTTCTAGTGCCTTATCTGCTTCTTCCTTGCCATGAACATCTTTTACAACTTCGTAAGCCAATACTTCCTTGGCCTTATTTAATTCTTGACCTTCTAATTTTTCATATTTAGCAATTTCGTCCATGTCAAGCATTGTTAGAAGTTTTAAAAATTTAATTACATCTCTGTCATCAGTATTTCTAAGGTATTGGAACATTTCATAGGGAGAAGTTTTTTCTTTTGAAAGCCAAATTGCTCCCTTTTCAGTCTTGCCCATTTTAATGCCATTTGCAGTTATTAAAAGTTTAAAAGTCATGCCGAATACTTTTTCTTCTTCAAGTTTTCTTACAAGTTCGTAGCCACCAATAATATTTGACCATTGGTCAGAACCTCCAAGTTCAAGTTTAACATGGTGGTTTCTATAAAGATAAAGGAAGTCATAGGACTGCATTAGCATATAGGAGAATTCAAAAAAAGTTAGTCCCTTTTCCATCCTATTTTTGTAGCAGTCAAAAGTTAGCATCCTATTAACAGAAAAATGAACACCAATATTTCTTACAAATTCAAGAAAATTTAAATTTAAAAGCCAGTCAGCATTGTTTAAAATTAATCCCTTGTTTTGAGAAAAGTCTATGAAATTTGAAATTTGATTTTTAAAGCACTGAGCGTTGTGGTCAATAACTTCTCTTGTCATTAATTTTCTCATATCATTTTTTCCTGAAGGGTCGCCAATGGAAGTTGTGCCGCCTCCTAAAAGTGCAACAGGAATGTGGCCTGCCTTTTGCATATGCTGCATAACCCTAATTTGTAAAAAATGACCAAGTGTTAATGAATCAGCAGTTGCATCAAAGCCAATATAAAATTTTACCTTTTCTTCTTCAAGCATCTTTTTAAGATTTTCTTCATCAGTTACAGAATCAATAAAACCTCTCTCTTCTAACGTGTCAAATACATTTTTCATTTTTACCTCCACAATAAAAGGCCCAGGCGTTAAAGGGACGCAATCGTGGTACCACCCTTCTTCGCACAAGGCCTTAAAAATTATTCGACTCCAATATTGTAATTCAGCATAAGCTTACTGTATATCTTCATTGTCTTTAATATGATATACTAAAATTATACTAATAAAAATTTTTAAAGTCAATGGGAAGTGGTTAAATGTTAGGTATTGATATTGTTAAGATTTCAAGAATAGAAAAGATTTATAAGAAGCACCCAAATTTTTTAGAAAAGATTTTTGGAGAAGAGGAAATTGCATATATAAACAAAAGAAAATATCCCTATGAAAGAATTGCAGGACTTTTTGCAGCCAAGGAAGCCATAATAAAGACCATGGATTTTGAATTTAATTTTTCTCCAAAGGAGATAGAAATTTTAAGGTTTGGAAAAAAGCCCTATGGATTTTTTAAAGGAGAGATTTTTGACTTATCCATAAGCCATGAAAAAGACTATGCCCTAGCTATAGCAAAAAAAAGAGAATTTATGCCAAAAGTTAGGGAAGAATTTTTAAATACAATTTCAAAAAGAGATAAAAATTCTCACAAGGGAAGCTACGGAAAAATAGGAATTATTGGAGGCTCACTTGGCATGACAGGATCAATTTATCTTTCAGCAAATGCAAGCCTAAAGGCTGGGGCAGGTCTTGTTTATGCCCTTGTGCCAAAAGAAATTTTTGAAGTTATGTCCATTAAATTTGTAGAACCAATAGCTAAAGCCTTTGAAAATAATGATGCTTTAGAAGCTTTTATAAAAAATCTTGATATTTTAGCAATAGGACCAGGTATGGGAAGAAAGGAATCAGCCATTGATCTTTTGAAAAAAGTTCTACCCGTAAAAAAACCCCTTTTAATAGATGCAGACGGTCTAACAAACTTAGGGGAAATTGAAAATCCTTTTAAGGATAGGGACGATTTTTCTACAGTCCTAACACCACATGCCTTGGAATTTTCAAGAATTTCTGGATATGATTTAAGAGATATAGAAAATTCAAGAGAGGATTTGGCAAGGGCATATGCAAAAAAAAATAAAATTATTTTAGTCCTCAAGGGTCATAATACGATTGTAACAGATGGTGAGAGGGTATATATTAACGACTCAGGAAATGCTGGCATGGCAACAGCAGGTTCAGGTGATGTTTTAACGGGAATTATTTCATCCCTATTAAAAATTCTCCCTCCCTATGAAGCTGCAAAAATTGGAGTTTATGTCCATGGCCTTGCTGGCGACTTTGCCAAGGAAAAATATGGAGAAAATTCATTAATTGCAAGAAATATTATAGAATTTTTGCCCAAAACCTTTAAATGCCTAGAAAAATCTTAATTTCAAGGCAATAGTGAATTTTTGACAAAGACCAATTTCTAACTTATAATTAAGTGGGAAAGTTTTTTCTGAGGCTTAAAAGGTGAGATAATGATAATAAAAAGAGGAGATATTTTTTATGCAGACCTTTCGCCGGTTATTGGTTCGGAACAGGGTGGCGTTAGACCTGTTGTGGTTGTCCAGAACGATGTTGGAAACAAATATTCACCAACTTTAATTGTAGCCGCTATCACAAGTCAATTAAATAAAGCTAAGTTGCCCACCCATGTAAATGTAAAAGCGAAAACTGTACCGCTTCCAAAAAATTCAGTTATATTACTAGAGCAAATTAGGACGATTGATAAAAAAAGGCTCAGAGAAAAAATAGGCAAATTCGGTGACGATGTAATGGATAGTATAGATGCGGCTATAAAAGTGAGTTTGGGAATTAAATAGTTGTGGACTTACATATTGGAGCTGTCTTAGGACGGCTCTTTTAAATTGTAAATTTTAGACACATCCTTTGGTTTTTTTATGGAAAATAAGGGCCTACTATGATAAAATCAAGAAAGAAATTTAATTAAGGATAGGATATTTTGAATACTATTTCTATATTTGGAGTAAATATTTGTAATATTGACTTTGAAGAAAATAAAAAAATTTTAAATTCTTTTTTAAAGTCTGAAAAATTAAATAAAATTTATACGCCCAACACGGAAATTGTAATGGCGGCAAAAAACGATGAAGGCCTAAAGGCCCTAATAAATAAGGGGGATTTAATTCTAGCTGACGGAATTGGTCTTATTTATGCCTCAAAAATGAGAAAAAAGCCTCTGAAAGAAAGAGTAACTGGTTTTGACAGCTCAATTGAGCTTTTAAAAATGGCCAATAAAGATGCTTTAAAAGTATACTTTTTAGGGGGAAAAGAGAGAATTGCCAAAAGGGCAGCTGAAAATGTGAAAAGAGAATATGAAAACCTAATTATTTGTGGCTATCACAATGGTTATTTTAAAGGAGCTCACACGGGGGATATAAATTCTCCTGAGGAGGAAGCAATAATTAGGCAAATAAATGAAAAAAATCCCCATATAATTTTTGTGGGTCTAGGTTTCCCAAAACAGGAAATATGGATAGACAAAAATTATGATAGGCTAAAGGGTAAAATTATTATTGGAAATGGAGGAGTTTTAGATATTTTGGCAGGTGCTACCAAAAGAGCTCCGGAAATTTTTATAAAATTAAATTTAGAATGGTTTTATAGGCTTATTACTGACCCCAAAAGAATTAAAAGACAGCTAGCCATTCCAAAATTTTTGCTTGCAGTTTTATTTGATAAATCCAGCGTGAAATAAAAGAGGGAAGGAGAAACAATGAAGGATATTAATAATGTAAATACTATAAGAATGTTATCAATTGATCAAGTTCAAAGGGCAAATTCTGGTCATCCAGGTCTGCCACTTGGGGCTGCACCAATGACCTATGAACTTTTTAAAAACTTTTTAAGACATAATCCAAAGGATCCAGCTTGGTTTAACAGGGACAGATTTATTTTGTCTGCAGGTCATGGATCAGCACTTTTATATTCACTTTTATACTTATTTGACTATGGACTTACTCTTGATGACCTAAAGAATTTTAGGCAAATTGATTCAAAAACTCCTGGCCATCCTGAATATGGTCATACAAAGGGGGTTGAAGCAACAACAGGCCCTCTGGGGCAAGGAATTTCAATGGCTGTTGGAATGGCACTTGCAGAAGAAAAACTTGCAAGTATTTATAATAGGGATTTGAAATTAATAGACCACTACACCTATGCCCTTGTTGGAGATGGTTGTTTAATGGAGGGAATTTCCAACGAAGCATCCTCCCTTGCAGGAACTTTGAATTTAAAAAAATTAATAGTTTTATACGATTCTAATAATATTACAATTGAAGGTTCAACAGAGCTTGCCTTTACTGAAGATGTTTTAAAGAGATATGAAGCCTTAAATTGGAAGGTCTTTGAAGTTAAGGACGGAAATTCTTTAGAAGAAATTGGAAAGGCTATAGAGCTTGCAAAAAAATCAGATAAACCATCTCTAATAAAAATTAATACAAAAATCGGCTATGGATCCCCAAGAGCTGGGTCAGAAAAAAGTCATGGCGAAGCTTTGGGCGAGGAAAATATTAAAAAGACTAGAGAATTTTTTGCCATGAAAGATGAAGATTTTTATGTGGCAGATGAAGTTAAAAATTCTTTTAAAGAAATAATTAAGGATTTAGAAGAAAAATATAATAAGGAAAAAGAAAAGGAAAAGGCCTACGAGGACAAATATCCAGATCTTTATAAAGACTTTATGGATAACTATGAAGGAAAGATTAAGGACTCCTTTATTGATGAAAAGGTCTATGATTCTTTCAATAAAGATATGGCAACAAGAGGATCTTCAGGAAAAGTTTTAAACCATATTGGCAAAAAATATAAAAATATTTTTGGAGGGTCAGCTGACCTAGCACCTTCAAATAAATCATCCCTAGATGGGGAAGAATATTTTTCAAAAACAAATAGGGAAGGAAGAAATTTAACCTTTGGCGTTAGAGAAAATGCCATGGGAGCAATAACAAATGGAATACTTCTCCATGGAGGTTTAAGAACTTATGGGGCAACTTTTTTAGTTTTTTCAGACTATATGAAGCCATCAATAAGACTTTCCTGCCTAATGAATATTCCAAATATTTTTATCTTTACTCACGATTCAATTGGAGTTGGAGAAGATGGACCAACCCACCAAGCAATAGAACATCTTGCAGCCCTAAGATCTATACCAAATATTATTGTCTTTAGACCTTGCGACGGCAGAGAAACTGCAGTGGGCTGGGAAATTGCCATGAAGTCAAAACACACTCCCGTAGCCTTGATTTTAACAAGACAAAACCTTCCACAAATGGAAAATTCTTCAAGAGATGCCAGCAAGGGAGCCTACGTTTTAAAGAAGGAAAGGGGAGAACTTGAAAAAATTGTAATCGCTACAGGCTCTGAAGTTCATCTTGCCTATGAGGCAGTAAAGGAAATGGATAATGTAAGACTTGTATCCATGCCTTCAATGGAACTTTTTGAAGCCCAAGCCGCAAGTTATAGGGAAGAAATCCTTCCAAAGAAAATTACAAAAAGACTTAGCGTTGAAGCTTCATCATCCTTTGGTTGGCAAAAATATACAGGCTTTGAAGGGAAAAATATTTTCATAGATTCCTTTGGAGTTTCAGGCAAGGGAAGCGAAGTCTATAAATATTTTGACATAACCACAGACCACATAAAAAAAGCAATAGAAGAACTATAAGCATAGGGGAAAGCCCCATAGGAAGTGACGAATTTTGAAAATTAAAAAAAATCATCTCTTAATGATTATTTTTTTATTGATTTTATTCATATATATAATTGGAAATAGGTCAAACTTTACAAAGACAAGGACCATTGAAAGAATTAAGGGCATGAATACCCAAAGCCCAATTGAAGACTTTCACATAACGAATAAGTCCGTGTTTTTGTGGGGCAACAATACCCTTTACCTTTGTGACAAGGAAGGCAACATTTTAAAGAAAATTGAAAGAGATGATGACAAACTCCAAAATTATTTTATAAATAACTATGCCTTTTTATATGAAGAAGACCTAAAAAGAGTTTATCAATATTCCGAATATGGAGAGCTTTTAAATACAATTGTAGTTCCAGGAAAAATTTTAAATATATCCTATGAAAATTCCAATACAGTCTTTCATATAGAAGATAAGGATAAGGAAATCCTCTATGTATTGGGAAATGACAATTCCCTTTCAGAACTTTATTCTACAGGAAATAGAATTTTAGCCCACAATCTAATTGACAAAAATAATTTTGCTGTTGGAGAAATGCAAATTAGTGCCAATGGTTATAAGTCACTTTTAAATCTTTCAAAAAAGGGAGTCAATGAACAAAAGACATTAAATAATGAAGTAGTTATGTTTATAAAAGCCGAAGGAAATTCCTTTTTGGCCCTCACCAATGAAAATCTATATAGGTATATAGATAAAGAAAACTTTTATACGGCAAAGATTCCAAACATAACAGACATTGCCGTAAATGGAAAGATAACTTACCTTCTCCATTCTGGCATACTGTCAAAATATAATTATAAGCTGGAAGAAACTGAGAAAAAAATAATTGCCGCAAATGTAAATAAGATAAAACTAATTTCAGGCTCGGTTTATGTTTTAGGACCGTCAGATATTGGAGGAGAAATAGGAAAGGGCGGAGAATTTTATAGGAGGCTAGGCTACTCCATAGAAAAAATTGAAATAGAAGGCCTAACTATTGGTCTTTTAAAGGATAATGAACTTAATCTTTACAGGATTACAAATAAAAGAATATCCGAAGGAGAAAACGAAGATATATCAATAAAATAAGGGGGACCTATGTTATATTATAAACTTGATGATATAGTAACTTTGAAAAAAATTCATGCCTGTGGTGAAAATAAGTGGAAAATTGTTAGAGTTGGTGCAGATATTAAACTCGAATGTTTAGACTGCGGTAAATTAATTTGGATGAGCAGAATGGAATTTGAAAAGAGAGTTAGAAAAATAAAAGAAGGGGAAAAGTTTGTAAGTATTGTCCACCACAAAAATGAGGAAGAATAAACAAAAGGCTCGGAAGTCCGAGCCTTTTTAATTTACATAAAAGTCAATGATTTTTTATTTCTTATTAATTTATTTAATAATTCTTAATCTTTTGATATAATTTATTTAACAAAGTAAAGGAGAGTTTAGCTTGGATATAAATAAGGATAATCTTGTTGTATCAATGAGAGGAATCACAAAAAAATTTGGTGATTTCGTTGCCAATGACAAGATTGATTTAGATGTAAAAGCAGGCGAGGTTCATGCGCTTTTAGGTGAAAATGGAGCCGGCAAATCCACTTTAATGAATATGCTTTATGGTCTGTATCAGCCAACTGAAGGTGATATATACATAAAAGGCCAAAAGAAAAAATTTAAAGACCCAAAAGATGCTATTGAAGCTGGGCTAGGTATGGTCCATCAGCATTTTATGTTAATTGAACCTTTTACTGTAGTAGAAAATATAATACTTGGAAAGGAAAGGACAAAGGGAATTTTTCTTGATATGGAAAAGGCAAGAAGGGATGTCTTAGATCTTTCTGAAAAATATGGTCTTGCCATTGACCCCGATGCCAAAATTGAAAATGTAACTGTTTCCACTCAGCAAAGGGTTGAAATTTTAAAAATTCTTTACAGGGGAGCGGATATTTTAATTTTTGACGAACCAACTGCAGTTTTAACTCCTCAAGAAATTGATGAACTTGGGGAAATAATTAAAAATCTTTCGGATATGGGAAAAGCAGTTATTATTATTACTCACAAACTTAAAGAAATTAAGGAAATGGCAGATAGGTGCACAATAATAAGAAGGGGCAAAAAAATTGCAACTGTTGATGTAAAAGATGTGTCTGAAGAAGATCTTGCCAATATGATGGTGGGAAGGTCTGTACTTTTAAATGTTGAAAAGGGTCCACAAAAAGAGGGGGATTTAGTTTTAGAAATTAAGGATCTTGTCGTTAAAGATGAAAAGGGAATTAATAAGGTTAATGGCCTTAATTTAAAACTTCACTATGGAGAAATTTTAGGACTTGCTGGAGTTGATGGGAATGGTCAATCACAACTTTTAGAAGCCTTAACAGGATTAAGAAAGGTGACAAGCGGCGAGATTTTAATTAATGGGGAAGATATTGCCAATAAAAGTCCAAGACATATCCAAGAAAAGGGAATGTATAATATCCCGGAAGATAGACAAAAAAGAGGTCTTGTTTTAGATTATTCAATTGCTGAAAATATTGTTTTGGAAAATTATTATAAGGATCAGTTTTCTAAAAAGGGAATTTTAAAATTCAAGGAAATTGAAGATTATTCCAAAGATTTAATTGAAAAATTCGATGTTAGACCTAGGGATATTTCCTATGCAGCAGGAGATCTTTCTGGTGGCAATCAGCAAAAAGTAATTTTGGCAAGGGAAATTTCCAATGATCCTGACGTTTTAATTGCTGCACAGCCAACAAGAGGACTTGATGTTGGTGCTATTGAATTTATTAGAAAATATTTAGTAGACCAAAGAGATAAGGGCAAGGCTGTTTTACTTGTGTCCTTTGAACTTGATGAAATTCTTGCTCTATCTGATAGAATAAATGTAATTTTTGGAGGCAAAATTACAGGCTCCTTCAAAAGGGAAGATACTGACGAAAGGCAGCTAGGCCTATACATGGCAGGTGGTAAAAATGAAAATTAATAAAAGATTTGTCTATACACTAATTGCCATTCTTTTTGGCGTTTTAATTGGTTCTGTAATTCTTATAATAAATAATATTAACCCGGTTGAGGCCTATAAGGTTATATTTTTAGGTTCTTTTGGAAAGCCGAAATATATTTCTTGGGTTTTAGTTCGGGCCTGCCCCTATATTTTAACAGGACTTTCAGTTGCTTTTGCCTTCCAAACAGGTTTATTTAATATTGGAGCTGAAGGTCAATATATTGTTGGAGGACTTGGTGCTTTAATTGTGGGAATTTTAGTTCCCATGCCTCCAGTTATTCATGCTATTGTTGCCCTTTTTGTTGGTGGTATTTGTGGAGCTATTTGGGGAGGAATTGTAGGTTATTTAAAGGCAAAGCATGAAGTAAATGAAGTTATTTCTTCAATAATGCTTAATTGGGTTGCCTTTTATCTTTCAAATTTTGCCTTAACTTTTCACAGTTTAAGAAATATTGAATCAGATAATTCCTATCCAATTCTTGAAAGTGCATCAATACGAATTTTGGGTCTTTGGAAAAAATCTGAAGCAGGAAAGGAATTTTTAAGGTCTAATAAATTTATTAGAGATATATTAAATCCGCCAGTCAATTGGGGAATAATTTTTGCAATAATATGCGTAATTGTAATTTGGTATATTTTAAAGAAGACAACACTTGGCTATGAATTAAAGGCTGTTGGTTTTAATTCATCAGCTGCAGAATATGCAGGTATAAATATTAATTCATCTATAGTAAAATCTATGGCAATTTCTGGAGCTCTTTCAGGACTTGCAGGTGCAATTATGGTTTTAGGTGTAAATCATAATATTGGAAGGATGTCATCTACTGAGGGTTATGGTTTTGACGGAATGGCAGTTGCCTTAATTGCAGGTAATTCACCAATAGGTATAATTCCTTCCGCCATTTTATATTCTGCCCTTAATTATGGGGGAGCAAAGCTTACAACAATAGGAACATATTCAGAAGTTGTAAAAATAGTAATTGGCATAATCATTATATTTATTTCTATGCCTAAACTTTTTGAAATTTTAAAACAAAGGGGATTTAAGATCTTTAAGGGACCTAAATCTGCTAGTGGAAATGAGGCGAAAAAAGATGAATGATTTTTTATTAAATTTAGCTAATATTTTATCCATAACACTTTTATATTCAGCCCCCTTAATTTATACGGCTCTTGGAGGAGTAATAAGTGAAAATGCCGGTGTTGTAAATATCGGCCTTGAAGGCATGATGTCAATAGGGGCAATTGTTGGATCAATTGTGGGATTTTATAGTGGAAATCCATGGCTGGCCTTTTTGTGCGGCGGCCTTGGGGCAATGGCTCTTGCCTTAATTCATGCAATTGCAACTGTTTCTCTTGCAGCAGACCATGTTGTTTCAGGTATTGCTATAAATCTTTTGGGCCCTGGCCTTGCTCTTTTCCTTTGCAGATTATTTTTTGACGGTGCGGCAATGTCAAAGCCAATCCCCTATGAAAATAAACTTCCAATGCTTTTTAAGGGATTTTTCACAGCGGAAAGGATGGCAAAATTTCCATTTTTAAAATATTTAGACATCATTTTTTCCCAATATATAATTGTTTATATAGCCTTAATTTTAGTTTTCCTAACTTGGCTAATTCTATATAAGACAAGACTGGGACTAAGAATAAGATCATGCGGAGAACATCCAAGGGCTGCAGAAACTTTAGGAATTAATGCCTATAAAATAAAATATATTTCGGTTTTGGCTTCAGGATTTTTAGCAGGACTTGGGGGAGCAAGTATGTCCCTTTCTGTTGTTTCATCTTATAGAGAAACTTTAATTTCAGGTCAAGGATTTATTGCCCTTGCTGCCATGATTTTTGGAGGTTGGACACCACAAGGTGCTATGCTTGGCTGCCTACTTTTCGGTGCATCTCAAGGTCTTTCAATCTTTTTAGGGTCAGTAGGTGTAAAGATAGATACAAATATTCTTTCAATGATTCCTTATATTATTACCCTTGTTGTTCTTGTATTATTTGTTAAGGGATCAAAGGGACCATCAGCAGATGGCAAGCCCTATGAAAGAAATAACTAATTTTTTTAGGAGGTATTATGAATAATAGAATAGAAAAATTAAGAGCAAAACTTGTAGAAGAAAATATTGATAATTTTTTAATTACAGACCCCTATGCCATATTTTATTTAATAGGCAAGTGGTATGACCCTGAAGAAAGACTTTTAATTTTAAATATCTCTAGGGAAGGAAAGGTAATTTTATATTTAAATAAACTTTTCCCGGCTCCAAAATTTGATTTAGAAATTAAATCTTTTATAGATACTGATAATCCGATAAAACTTATTTTAGAAGACTTAAAAGGAAGCGTTGGTCTTGACAAAAATATGCCTGCAAAATTTTTATTGCCTATAATGGACGGTCACAAGGCAGATTATAAGATTGCTTCAAAAATCATTGACGACCTAAGGGGAGTTAAAGACGAAGAAGAAATTGAAAAGATGTTTAAGGCATCTGAAGTAAATGATAAGGCCATGGCAATGATGAAGGAAAAATTAAAGGAAGGCCTTAAAGAAAGTGAAATGGCAGAATATCTTTTAGAAGTTTATAAGTCTATGGGATCAAATGAATTTTCCTTTGAACCAATTGTTGCCTATGGGGCAAATGGAGCAGACCCTCATCATTCAACAGATGCTAGCCTTCCAAAAGAAGGGGATTCCATTGTTGTTGATATGGGGTGTATGCTAGATGACTATGCCTCTGATATGACAAGAACATTTTTCTATAAAAGTGTTCCTGAAAAGTCAAGAGAAGTCTATGAAACAGTTTTAAAGGCAAATCTTGCTGCAATTGACAAGGTGAAGGCTGGTGTAAAACTTTCAGATGTGGATAAGGCGGCAAGAAAAGTTATTGAAGATGCTGGCTATGGTGAATATTTTACCCACAGAACAGGTCACTTTATTGGGCTTGAAACTCACGATGCAGGAGATGTTTCTTCGGCAAATGACACCCTTATAAAGGCTGGAAATATATTTTCCATAGAACCAGGAATTTATCTTCCTGGTGAAGTTGGAGTGAGAATTGAAGATTTAGTAATGGCAACAGAAGATGGCTGCAAACTTTTAAATAATTTTCCAAAAGACCTGCAAATAATTGAATAGTTATAAAAGAAAAAGACCGGATTTTTTGTCCGGCCTTTTCAATAAGTTATATATGTTAAAAATTTTAATTTACTTTTATATTTTTTTATTTTTTGTCGGCTGCGATGATTTCGTCAATTTGCTTCATTAGGCTGTCATAATTTTGTTTTTTGTCAATTCCTCCAAGGAGGGGATCGCCAACTATTTTTCCTTCTCTATTTATAAGAATTGTTGTTGGGAAGCCTGTAATTCCTAGGGCAAGCTTTCCAGCTTCTGAACCTGAGTCAAAGTAAATATTTTGATATTTTATGCCCTTGGCATCAATTATTTCTTTGGCTCCTCCAATTCCTTCTTCATTTCCATCCAATGTTTCTGTGTTAACTCCAATAACTTGGCCACCCTTTGCCTTTAAGTCTTCATTTAACTTATCAAGATCCTTAAGTTCTGCAACGCAAGGAGCACAACCATTAAACCAAAAATTCATAACTGTTACTGCGTTTTTTGAAAATATTGAAGAATCAACGTCATTGCCATCAAGGTCTTTTCCTGTAAATTCAGGAAAAGTTTCATCTGATCCTGTAGGCAATTTTTCTTTTTCTAATCCTTCAAGTTCCTTTTGAAGTTTTTCTATTTCTGCATCTTCTGCCTTAATTTTGTCAACATCTCCTTTTAAGATTTTTACTTCTTCTTCAGTAAATTCACCTGCATTTTTGTCAATTAATTTTGTCAAATATTCTGTATAGGGAGTTCCGTCATCAATTAAAGCCGATCCCTTGTCTTCCTTATCTGCTAGGGCAAAAAGTTTGTCCCATAAATCCTTGTGAGCTTCAAAAATTTTATTTTCATTTGTTGATAGCTCTTGAATTTTTGCCTTTATTTCGGCAACTTTCTTGTCTGTTTCGCCTGCATTTTCTTCAACTTTAGTATTTTCAGAACTATTTCCTCCATTTCCCTTGTTTCCGCAAGCAGATAGGGAAAATAACATTGCTCCTGCTAATAAAACAGCGGCTAATTTTTTTGTTTTCATAATTTTACTCCTTTACACTTTTAAGTATTTCCTGAGAAGGCATCTTTTTTTCAAGGCTTTCTCCAAAACCATATTTATATGAAATTGCTCCCGTTGGGCAGCATTTTGCACAAAGTCCGCATCTAATGCACTCTGCATGGTTGGGACTTTTTCTTACGTCCACATCCATCTTGCAAACATGATAGCATCTGTTGCAGCCTATGCAAGATCCAAAATCCACCTTCATTTGCAAAAATGAAACCTTATTCATTAGAGCATAAAAAGCTCCAAGAGGGCAGATGAATTTGCAGAAGGGTCTGTAGGTAAATATTGAGGAAATTATTGTTATAATTAGAAGGATAAATTTCCAGGTGAATAATTTACCTAGGGCATTTCTTACGCTTGGATTTACAAAACTTAAAGGTATGGCACCTTCAAGAGCACCTTGCGGACAAAGATATTTACAAAAGAAAGGGTTACTCATTCCAAGTTCATTTGTTATAAAAATTGGAAGAATTATAACCATTAGGGCAAGTATTAAATACTTTAAATATTTTAAGGATCCTAATTTTTTGGTGGAAAATTTTTTAGTTGGAATTTTATAGAGAAGGTCTTGGAATAAACCAAAGGGGCACAAAAAGCCACATATAAATCTTCCAAGAAGAACTCCGAATAAAATTAAAATTCCTGTAACGTAGTAGGCAAAAGAAAATTTTGATGAGCCAACAGTTGCCTGAAAGGCACCAATTGGGCAAGAACCTGTTGCACCAGGGCATGAATAGCAGTTAAGACCTGGAACGCACATAGATTTTGCTTTTCCCTTATATATATCTCCCTTCAAAAAATTTCCAATGTGGATATTTGTTAATAGACTTGCAAAGCCTTGAAGGGGATTTCTATAAGAGCCTAAAAATTTTGCAAATTTCGCTTTCTTATCCAATGCCAACACATTCCAAACATAATTTAATTGCCTTATTTAATACTACATTAATTTCTCCTCTGTATGATCCATAAAAAATAAATAGGACCCCCAAAATAAAAGTTAAAAATTGAATTTTACTTTTGTGCTTACTAATAATTATAATCACCCTTTCTTTAAATCTTTTCTTTATGTTACAATATCCTATATAAAATTTGTGTTAAGAAAAATAAAAAAATAAAAAAATTTTAAATTTTTTTGGAGGCCATATGCATATTTTAATAGTAGAAGATGTAAAAGAGCTTTGCACAACTCTTGCCAGTTCTTTAAAGGCTAGTGGTTTTGAAGTTGATACATCAAGTGATGGATTAGAGGCCATGGAGCTACTTGAAACTGAATCCTATGATTTAATTGTCCTTGACTTAAATCTTCCGGGAATGGACGGCATGGAAATTCTTGAAAATTTTAGGAATTTTGACAATAAAACTAAGATTATAATTTTATCTGCCAGATCCCAAATTAAGGATAGGGTTGAGGGCCTTGACAAGGGAGCCAATGACTTTTTAATTAAGCCCTTTCATTTAGAGGAACTTGAGGCTAGAATAAGATCACTTTTAAGAAGGGAGTTCGTTCAAAATTCAACTGTTTTATCTTATAAAGATCTTTCTTTTGATACAAAAAAAAGGAAGGCAATAGCAAAAGATCAAGATATTTCCTTAACAAGAAAGGAAAGTGGAATTTTAGAATACCTCCTTTTAAATAAGGGAAGACCTGTAAGCCAAGAAGAATTAATTGAGCATGTTTGGGATGATAGTGTTGATCCTTTTTCAAATTCCATAAGAGTTCATGTTTCATCTTTAAGAAAAAAATTAAAAGCGGCCATTTCCTATGATCCTATTATTAATAAGGTGGGGGTTGGATATTTAATAGGAGAGGAAAAATGAAAAAAATTTCTTTACAATGGAGAATTACTATTTTAACATCTCTTTTAATTGTCCTAAGCTGCATTGCCATGAACCTTGCACTTTATTATAGGGGAGTTACTTATATGGAATCAATTGGGGGATTTATTACAAATTATTCAGACTTGACAAAGCCTGATGAGAGCAGTGAAAATTCCTTATACATTTGTATACCGGAAGATAAGATTAAGGATTTTACAGAAGACATTAGCAATGAAATTGACACTTCAAAGTCGGCATTTTCCCTAAGCGGATGGATTATAACTCTTGTCATTTCCTTGACATCTGGAGTTATAGCCTATTTTGTAACGGGTAGGTCCTTAAAACCCCTCAAGGATTTTTCTGGAGAAATTGAAAGAATTGAAATGGAAAATTTAACTTCTTCTTACGTCAATGAAGATCAGGTTAAAGAATTTAAAAATTTAAGTCAATCTTTTAATGAACTTTTAAAAAGACTTTCAAGTTCCTTTGAGGAGCAGGGGCAGTTTACGGCAAATGCAGCCCACGAACTTAGAACCCCTCTTGCCCTTATGCAGGCAAAAATTGACTATTTTAAAAGTGATTCATCTAAAGATTTAAGTCTGGCTAGGGAAACAATGGACCAAATTGAAAATCAAATAGAAAGATTAAAGGACGTGACAAAAATTCTCCTTGATATATCAGAACTTGATTCTGTTAAGAGAAATGATAGGATTGACCTATATCCTTTGGTTGAGGAAATTATTCAGGATCTCACGCCTCTTGCAGAGTCAAAAAAAATTGACCTTGAAATTTCTGGGACAAATATTGCTATTAAAGGAAATGACACTTTAATTTATAGGGCAATTTTTAATATTTTAGAAAATGCAATAAAATATAATAGAGAAGGTGGAAAAGTTTCTATAAATATTTCAGTAGCTAAGGGAAGGGCAAAAATATTATTTACTGATACAGGAATTGGAATTGAAAAAGATGATTGGGGAAAAATTTTTAATCCCTTTTATAGGGCAGACAAATCAAGAAATGGAAAAGTTTCAGGAACTGGTCTTGGCCTTGCCCTTGTAAGTAAAATTGTAAGCCTTCACAGGGGGCAAATTAAAATTATAGATTCAAGGGCTGGAAAGACTGTAATAAGTCTTGACCTTCCAAAAATTAAGTAAAAAAAATCGGGATTATCAATTGTGAGATAAACCCGATAATTTTTTATATATTTTTATTTTTCAGGAATGAAAACTAAATCGCCATTTTCAATAAGAACTTTAGCGACTATGTCTTTGCCGTCACGAACTGCCTTTTGTTCTCCTAAAACATAGTGAACCACAGGTTTAAGAATTCTAACATCTTTCATAGCTTCTTCATATCCAGCTTCATTTGTCTTTAAATTAATAACATAGCCATCATCAGTTTTTGAAACTTCATAGTACTTAGGATCAACTTTAAATTTCTTATATTTTGGAGTTGCTCCAGTTTTAAGATCAAGGCTTGAATCCTTATAATCAGAATCTTTAACAGCATTTAGCATAACAGCAATTTTA
This sequence comes from Peptoniphilus raoultii, assembly GCF_900099555.1. Lineage (GTDB taxonomy): Bacteria > Bacillota > Clostridia > Tissierellales > Peptoniphilaceae > Peptoniphilus_A > Peptoniphilus_A raoultii. Next base: position 1,468,613 of record NZ_FMWM01000002.1, on the reverse strand, counting down.
CCTTGGTCAAGACTTGCAGCCTTAGATTTAATTACAATTTTGTTATCAGTAAGTTTAGTATAATCCTTTCCATGGCTTGCTTTGAAATCCCTATTTACTTGTGTATTCCAGTCAACAGCAAAATTTGTTGCAAGTTTTGCTAAACCACCAGTTAAAAGGTCTTTCTTTTCATGAACTTTCGGAAGAAGATCTCTTAGTTCCTTTTCTTCAGCAGGACTTAAGTCTTTTTTGTCAACAAGGATTTTTGCTCTTTCAATTCCTGCCTTTAAGTCTTTAAGAGCTAATTCGCTAGTAGGGATTCTTGCTTCAAAACCATCTTTGGAAGAAACCTTTTCAAGGTCAGAAACTACATTTCCTTTTTCAAGTAATTCTACAAAAGATTTTACCCCAGCCTTAACATCTTCAATTTTAATTTCTTCAGATTTTTGATCTTTCTTTTCTTCGACTTTAGCATCAGAAACAATTGCATTATAAATCATAACAAAAGCGTCTGATCTTATGGCATCCTTAGAATAGTCTTTAATTTCAACTCCAAGGTCTTTGCCAGTAATCTTTAGGTCATCACCCATTTTAATCCATGAATCGGGCCACTTCATTTCCTTTACTTTAGCTTCGTCTACAGATGGATTTTTTAAAACGTCAAGGATTTTTACAAGTTCAGCATAAGTAATATTACTATCACCCTTAAAAGTCATATCAGGATATCCACTAATTAAAGATAAGCCCTTTTCATTTTTTAAATTAACGGCAGTATTAATAATACCGTTAGCCCAATATTCTTTTTTAACATCTTTAAAAGTGCTTTCCTTATCTTTTAATTCAGCTGCTTTTTTATCTTCGCCAATGGCATAGACTACAAGCTTTGTAAGTTCGGATCTTGTAAGATTTTTATCAAGGCCAAGGCTTCCATCAGCATAGCCTGATACAATATTAATCTTTCTCAGTTCTTCAACTTTTTGAGCATTGTCATTTGCTTTTCCAAGTTTTGGAAAATTAAAGGCAAAAGTAGAAGTAACTGTTGATGAAATCATTGCAAGTGTTAAAATACCTGCTGCAAATTTTTTGTTCATATGAAACCTCCAATATATTTATATTTTAATTATAAAAGATAAGATTTTAAAAAATTTTAAGAAATTACTATTATAAAAAAAACAGGTATATTTTGAAAAAATTTAAGTGGAATTCAACAAATTCATATATAAAATATGTATAAAGGAAATAATTGTAAAAAAATCCAATAAATTGCAGAAATTAAAGGAACTTTTAATTGACACTTAAAAGCTTTAATGGTAAAATTACTAAGTATTTAGAGATTTGAGGCTACCCACAGGTAGTCTTAAATAATGTACAATTTTTAAGGAGGTGTAGGAATGCCAACAATAAATCAACTTGTAAGATCAGGCAGAAAGAAAGTAGAAACTAAATCAAAATCTCCTGCTCTTGATGTCAACTATGATACCTTAAGAAAAGAAGAAACTGAAGTTAATTCTCCACAAAAAAGAGGAGTATGTGTAGCAGTTAGAACAGTTACACCAAAAAAACCTAACTCAGCTTTAAGAAAGGTAGCCAGAGTTCGTTTAACAAACGGATATGAAGTTATGGCTTACATTCCAGGTATCGGACACAACTTGCAAGAACATAGTGTTGTTCTAATTCGTGGAGGAAGAGTAAAAGATCTTCCAGGTGTTAGATATCACATTATAAGAGGAACACTTGATACAGCAGGCGTTACTGACAGGAAACAAGCAAGATCTAAATACGGTACTAAAAAACCAAAGAATTAATAAGAATATTAAATTTTTTTATAGATTCTTAGCAAACGGGAGACCGAGTACCGAAGAATTACTATTTGGTTAAGGAGGGAAGTTATGCCAAGAAAAGGACATATTCAAAAAAGAGAAGTAATGGCCGATCCTGTTTATGACGATGTTGTAATTACAAAATTAATTAACAATGTTATGTTAGACGGCAAAAAGGGAACGGCACAAAGAATAGTTTATAGCGCACTTGAAAAAATTGCCGAACAAACAGGCGAAGAAGCTCTTGATGTATTTTACAAGGCTTTAAATAATGTTATGCCTGTACTTGAAGTAAAAGGTAGAAGAATTGGTGGGGCGACTTACCAAGTTCCTATGGAAGTTAGACCTGAAAGACGTCAAACTTTAGGTTTAAGATGGCTAGTTAAATATGCCAGAGCCAGAGGAGAACACACTATGGACGAAAGGCTTGCAAAAGAAATTTTGGATGCATCAAATAATTTGGGCGGTAGTGTAAAGAGAAAAGAAGAAATGCATAGGACTGCAGAAGCTAATAAGGCCTTTGCACACTATAGATGGTAAACAAATGAGGGAGGAAAAAAATGCCTAGAGAGCTACCACTAGAAAAAGTTAGAAATATAGGTATCATGGCTCATATAGATGCCGGTAAGACAACTACAACTGAACGTATCCTATATTATGCGGGCAAAATTCATAAAATTGGAGAAACTCACGAAGGTGCTGCTCAAATGGACTGGATGGAACAAGAGCAAGAAAGAGGTATTACAATTACTTCAGCAGCGACAACAGCTCACTGGAAGGGATACAGGCTAAATATCATTGACACACCAGGACACGTTGACTTTACAGTTGAAGTTGAAAGATCCTTAAGAGTTCTTGATGGGGCAGTTGCTCTTTTTGATGCAAAATCAGGGGTAGAACCTCAATCTGAAACAGTTTGGAGACAAGCTGACAAATATAAAGTACCAAGAATAGCCCATATTAATAAAATGGACGTTACAGGAGCTGACTTCTTTAGATCAGTTGACACAATCGAAAAGAAACTTCACGGAAATCCTGTTCCAATTCAAATCCCAATGGGAGCTGAAGATACATTTATAGGAATGATAGACTTAGTTGAAATGGTTGCTGAAATCTATAAGGATGATTTAGGAACAATCATTGAAAAAACTGATATTCCTGAAGAATACAAGGAACAAGCTGAAAAATATAGAGAAAATTTGATTGAAAAAGTAGCCGATTTTGATGAAGAACTTATGGATAAGTATTTGGAAGGCGAAGATATTTCAAACGAACTTATTAAGAGAGCCATTAGAAAAGGAACACTTGCAGTTCAATTAACACCTGTTTCTTGCGGTTCATCTTACAAAAATAAGGGGGTTCAATTACTACTTGACGCAGTTATTGATTATCTACCATCTCCAATAGATATTCCTGCAATTGTAGGTACAGATCTTGATGGAAATGAAGTTGATCGTCACGCATCAGATAAAGAACCATTTTCAGCCCTAGCTTTTAAAATAGTTACAGATCCCTATGTTGGTAAACTTGCATACTTTAGAGTTTATTCAGGCGTTTTAAAGGCTGGCTCATATGTAATGAATTCAACAAAAGGCAAGCGTGAAAGAGTAGGAAGAATTCTACAAATGCACGCAAATAAAAGAAATGAAATAAATGAAATTTACGCTGGTGAAATTGCAGCTGCCGTTGGTCTAAAAGACACAACAACAGGCGATACACTTTGCGATGAAAAAGAACAAGTTATACTTGAAAATATGGAATTCCCAGAACCAGTTATTTCAGTTGCTATTGAACCTAAAACAAAGGCATCTCAAGATAAGATGGCAATAGCACTACAAAAACTTGCAGAAGAAGATCCAACTTTCAGAACTTATACAGATGAAGAAACTGGTCAAACAATTATATCTGGTATGGGAGAACTTCACTTAGATATCATTGTTGATAGACTTTTAAGAGAATTTAAAGTTGAAGCTAATATTGGTAATCCACAAGTATCTTATAGAGAATCAATTACAAAGGGAGCTGAAGGCGAAGGTAAATACGTTCGTCAATCAGGTGGTCGTGGTCAATATGGTCATGCTAAGATTAAAGTTGAACCATTAAAACCAGGCGAAGGATTTGTATTTGAAAATGCCATTGTTGGTGGTGCTATTCCAAAAGAATTTATTGGACCAACTCAACAAGGTATTGAAGAAGCTCTTCAATCAGGTGTACTTGGAGGATATGAAGTATTAGATATTAAAGTTACCCTTTATGACGGTTCTTTCCATGATGTCGATTCATCAGAAATGGCTTTCAAAATTGCAGGTTCTATGGCATTAAGAGATGCCCTTGCAAAAGCAGGCCCAGTTCTTCTTGAACCAATGATGAAAGTAGAAATTACAACTCCTGAAGAATATATGGGAGATGTAATTGGAGATATAAATTCAAGACGTGGAAGAATGGAAGGTATGGAACTTGTAGCAGGAGCTCAAATTGTTACTTGTTATGTACCTCTAGCAGAAATGTTTGGTTATGCAACTAGCTTGCGTTCTAATACACAAGGTAGAGCAAATTATTCAATGCAATTTGACCACTATGAAGAAGTTCCAAAGTCAATTGCAGAAGAAGTTATTGGAGATAAAAAGAATAAGTAATTCTTAGGAGGAAAAATAATGGCAAAAGCAAAATTTGAAAGAAACAAACCCCATGTAAACGTAGGAACAATAGGCCACGTAGACCATGGTAAAACAACATTAACAGCAGCAATAACCCTAATCCTAAACAAAAGATTTGGATCAGGAGAATTCGTAGACTACGCCCACATTGATAAAGCACCAGAAGAAAGAGAAAGAGGAATCACAATCTCAACATCCCACGTAGAATACGAAACAGAAAAAAGACACTACGCCCACGTAGACTGTCCAGGCCACGCCGACTACGTAAAGAACATGATCACAGGAGCAGCCCAAATGGACGGAGCAATCCTAGTAGTAAGTGCAGCAGACGGACCAATGCCACAAACAAGAGAACACATCCTACTAGCAAGACAAGTAGGTGTACCAAAAATCGTAGTATTCCTAAATAAAGAAGACCAAGTAGACGATCCAGAACTAATCGAACTAGTAGAAATGGAAGTAAGAGATCTACTATCAGAATACGACTTTGACGGAGACAACACACCAATAGTAGTAGGATCAGCCCTAAAAGCCCTAGAAGAACCAGACGGAGAATGGGGAGACAAAATCCTAAAACTAATGGACGCAGTAGATGAATACATTCCAACCCCAGCAAGAGACATCGACCACCCATTCCTAATGCCAGTAGAAGACATCTTCTCAATCACAGGAAGAGGAACAGTAGCAACAGGAAGAGTAGAAAGAGGAACAGTAAAAGTAGGAGACACAGTAGAAATCGTAGGCCTAACAAACGAAAAAAGAGACGTAGTAGTAACAGGTGTAGAAATGTTCAAAAAACAACTAGACCAAGCAGAAGCAGGAGACAACGTAGGCTTACTACTAAGAGGAGTACAAAGAAACGAAATCGAAAGAGGTCAAGTACTAGCAAAACCAGGAACAATAAAACCCCACACAAAATTCGAAGCAGAAGTATACGTACTAACCAAAGAAGAAGGCGGAAGACACACACCATTCTTCAACGGCTACAGACCACAATTCTACTTTAGAACAACAGACGTAACAGGAGACATCCAATTACCAGAAGGAGCAGAAATGGTAATGCCAGGAGACAATGCAACATTTACAGTAACACTAATAACCCCAATAGCAATGGACGAAGGACTAAGATTTGCCATTCGAGAAGGCGGAAGAACAGTTGCATCAGGAGTAGTATCAAAAATAATAGAATAAAAGATAAAGAAAAGTTGGCCCTAGAGGCCAATTTTTTTACATAAAATATTAATAAATTAAGTCTAAACATTTGACTAATGGCTTTTTTTTAAGTATATTATAAAAAACACTAGTGATATTTAAAGGTGGTAACATATGAGAAAATTTACTAAAGATATAAAGACAGTAGTTATAAAAGTTGGATCTTCATCAATAACTCATGAAGATGGATCTATAAATCTTTCAAAAATTGATGACCTATGCTTTGAACTTGCAAATTTAAAAAATAATGGCATAAATGTAATTTTGGTTTCTTCTGGGGCAATTGCTGCTGGCAGAAAAAAATTAAAGCTTACTGAAAGACCAAAGGATACAGCAACAAAACAGGCTGCAGCAGCTGTCGGTCAAGTTGCCCTAATTAATATATATGATAGGTCTTTAAATCACTATGGTTATTCACCCGCACAAATATTGCTGACTAAACATATTGAAAAAGACCTAAATATGAATGAAAATACAAAAAATACCCTTTCAACTTTGGCGGCCATGGATGTAATTCCCATAGTAAATGAAAATGACACAATTTCAACTTTTGAAATTAAATTTGGAGATAATGACACCCTATCAGCTATTATTGCAAAACTTTGCAAGGCTGATCTTTTAATTATGCTTTCTGATATTGACGGTCTATATACGGATGATCCAAGAAAAAATAAGGATGCTAAGATAATTTCCCTAGTGGAAAACATAAAGGATGTTGAAGATTTTGCCAAGGAAACAGAATCAAATGTTGGGGTTGGTGGTATGACTACAAAAATAAATGCAGCTAAAATGGCCCTTGAAAAAGGGACAGAAGTTGTAATCGCTAATGCAAAAGATTTTAATATAATTAGAAAAATCATGGAGGGTGATGAAGTTGGAACTTTCTTTAAAAGATGAAGTGCTAGAAATAGGTAAAAAGGCAAAACAGGCTTCAAGAGACCTATTTACAATGTCAAATAGGGATAAAAATAAAATCCTGGCTGAAATAAAAAATTGCCTAATTAAAAATAAAGATCACATTTTAGAAGAAAATAAAAAGGACCTTGAAAATGGGAAAAAAGTAAATTTAAAAGAGGGGTTTATGGACAGGCTTCTTTTAAATGAACAAAGACTTGATGATATGGCTAAGTCAATTGACAAGGTTATAACTTTAGAGGATCCAGTAGGCAGAAGTGACTATGCCTTTGTAAGTGAAGATGGATTAAATATTGAAAAGAGAACAGTGCCTATGGGGGTCATTGCCATAATTTATGAAGCAAGGCCTAATGTTACTTTAGACGGAGCTCTTCTAGCCATTAAGGCTGGTTCTGCCATAATTTTAAGGGGTGGAAAGGAAGCGATTAATTCAAATATTGCCATTGCATCTGCTATGAGAGAGGCTCTTAAAAATTTAAATTTAAATGAAGATATAGTGCAAATCATAGAAAATACAAGTAGAGAATCTTCAAGGGAGCTTATGCAGCTTGTTGGCTATGTTGATTTATTAGTGCCAAGGGGATCAGCTTCCCTTATAAATTCTGTTGTGGAAAATGCAAAAGTTCCTGTTTTAAAAACAGGTGTGGGAAACTGCCATATCTTTGTTGATAAATCTGCTGAGATTGATATGGCTATAAAAATAATTGAAAATGCAAAAACTCAAAGAATTGGAGTTTGCAATGCAATGGAAAGTCTTCTAGTTCATGAAGATGTAGAAAAAGATTTTTTTGAAAAGCTTCAAAATTTAATTGATAAATATAAGATTAAGGTATATGGCTGCGAAAAATCTCAAAAACTTTTAAAAAATATTTATAAGGCAAATGAAGAAGAGTATGGAAGAGAGTACTTGGACTATGCTTTTTCCATGAAAATTGTTTCATCTCTTGATGAAGCGCTTGACCATATTTATAAATATTCAACAGGTCATTCGGAAGCTATAATTACAGAAGACTATGAAAATGCCATGAAATTCACGCAAATAGTTGATTCTGCAGCCTGCTATGTAAATGCTTCAACAAGATTTACTGATGGTGGAGTATTTGGTTTTGGGGCTGAACTGGGAATTTCTACTCAAAAACTTCATGCTAGGGGACCAGTGGGCCTAAAGGACTTAGTTTCTAGCAAATATATAATCCTTGGAAGTGGACAGGTGAGGGGATAATGAAATATATTTCAACAAGATTAAATGACAAGGCCTTATCAACAAAAGAAGCTATTTTAAGGGGCATTGCCTCTGACGGCGGTCTTTTTATGCCTGAAGAATTAAAAAAAATAAATTTATCTAGTAAAATAAAAGAAAAAATGGATTATAGGGAATTTGCTTATGCTATAATTTCGCAAATCTTTGATGATCTAAATGAGAATGAATTAAAAGATGCTATAAATTTAGCTTATTCTAAGGAAAATTTTTCTAAGGAAAATTGTCTTGATCTTAAAAAAGTAGATGATTTCTATTTAATGGAGCTTTACTATGGCAGGACAGCAGCCTTTAAGGATTTCGCTCTTTCCCTTCTTCCCTATTTTATAAAGATGGCAAAAAAGGGCCAAGAAAAAATTGCCATATTAACCGCCACTTCAGGAGATACGGGGAAGGCTGCCCTTGCAGCTTTTAAGGATTTAGATGATACTGAAATCATTGTTTTTTATCCAACAGAGGGAGTTTCTATCGTACAAAAATATCAAATGATGACCCAAGAAGGAAAAAATTGTCACGCTATTGGAATTCTGGGAAATTTTGACGAAGCCCAAAGTGCCCTTAAGACAATTTTTAATGACAAAGACTTGGAAAAATTTTTTAAGGAAAAATCTATAAGATTATCATCAGCAAATTCCATAAATATTGGAAGACTTGTTCCCCAAATTGTCTATTATTTTTATGCCTACTATAAACTTGTAAAAAGTGGGGAAATAGAAGATGGGGAGGAAATAAATATAGGGGTTCCTACAGGAAATTTTGGGAATATTTTAGCTTCTTATTTAGCAAAAGAAATGGGTCTAAGGATCAAAAATTTTATTGTGGCTTCCAACAGGAATAATGTCTTAAGTGAATTTTTTAAGACTGGAGTTTACAATGCAGATAGGGAATTTTATAAGACTAATTCTCCGTCAATGGATATTTTAATCTCCTCAAATTTGGAAAGACTTTTATTTTTAAAGGCTCCACAAGAAACAAAAAAATTTATGGAAGACCTTAAAAATAATAAGTCTTATAAACTCTCAGAGAAACTTTTAAAGTCTTTAGAAGAATTTAAAGGATATTACATGGAAGATTGGGAAGTAATAGACTTAATTGGACAAATTTTTGATGAAAATTCATATTTAATGGATACTCACACAGCAGTTTGTTATGGAGCTTGCCAAAAGTACAGGGAAGAAAGCGGAGATCCTAGAAAAATTATTATTGCTTCAACAGCATCTCCTTATAAGTTTCCAAAATCCATAGGAGAGGCTTTAAAGATTAATTGTGAAAATGAATTTGATTTAATTGAAAAAATCCACAAAAAAACATCTATCGAAGTTCCTGAAAATTTAAAGAGCTTAGATAAGAAAAAATTGCTGCAAGACAAGATTATCGACAAGGAAGAAATTAAAAATACGGTTAAAGAAATTTTGGGAGAAAATAATGATAATTAAAGTGCCAGCAACAAGTGCAAATCTTGGCCCTGGCTATGATGCCATGGGTATGAGCCTTAATTTATATAATGAATTTACTTTTGTTAAAACAGATGAAAAAATTGATTATAAAGATTCTTTGTTCTATAAGGCCTTTTCCTATATTTTTGATTTGGAGAGGAAAGCTCCTCCCCAAGTAAAAATTTCAATAAAGACGGGAGTGCCAATTGCAAGAGGACTTGGATCTTCTGCAACCTGTATTGTAGCAGGTCTTTACGCCGCTAATATTATTTTGGGAGAAAAATATTCAAAAGATGAAATCCTAAGATTTGCAACAGATATTGAAGGTCATCCTGACAATGTTGGCCCTGCAATTTTAGGAGGTCTTGTCATTTCAGCTATGGAAAAGGATAGGGTCTTTTATTATAAAATAAATCCTTCAAAGAAACTTTCCTATATTTTAATTATCCCAGATTTTGAACTTGAAACTAGCCTAGCAAGGTCAATTCTTCCTAAGAAAGTTACAAGGGAAGATGCAGTCTATAATATTGCAAGGTCAAATTTAATTTCAAGAGCCATAGAAAAGGGCGACATGGAAATGCTAATAGGAATTTTTGGCGATAAATTGCATGAGCCCTATAGAAAAAAATTAATTAAGGATTTTGATCTCTATGAAAAAATAGCCAGGGAAAATAAGGCGACAATTTTTATTTCTGGAGCAGGCTCATCAATGCTTATTATTTCATCAAAGGAAAATTTGGAAATTTTAAATAAACTAAGGACAATTAATGAAAATTATAAGATAATGGAGCTTTCTTCAGGAGGAGGGGCAGAGATTATTGGAAAAGATTTTTAAAAATAAAACTTCCGCACAAATCATGGCACTTTTTGCCATGCTTTTGTGGGGTTCTGCTATTCCAATGATTAAAATGACCTACAAGACCTTTGACATTTCAAAAACAGATTCTGGTGCAATGACACTGGTGGCCGGTTACAGGTTTGTAATAGCAGGTTTTATTGTAATTTTATATAAGTTTTTATTCGATGAGGAAAAATCAAAGCCTATTAATTTTAAACCGACTCTTTATATTGGAACAGCTTTATTGCAAATTACTATTCAATATATTTTTTACTACAATGGTCTTTCCAAAATAACTGGTGTCCATTCTTCTATAATTCAGTCTACAAATTTTTTAATGGTTTTAATTTTTGCTCATTTTATGATGCCTGATGATAAATTTAATTTAAAAAAATTAATATGTGTAATTCTAGGCCTTGTTGCAACAATTTTATGTAATTATGGGTCAAGGCTTGAAAGTGGGGAAAGTTCCCTCAAAGGCGAAATATTTATAATAATTTCAACTGCCCTAAATGCCCTTGGAACTGTTGTTATGAGAAAGTGGGCTGGAGATGAAAATACCTATGACATTTCAATTTTTCAGTTTGTCTTTGGGGGAGGCATTTTAATTATTCTTGGTCTCTTTACAGCTAATAGAATTTTCATCATGAATTTAAAGGGACTTATTCTTTTAATTTATGGAGGTTTTATTTCTTCGACGGCCTTTGTAATTTGGTATCTTTTACTAAAATATAGGAAAGCATCTAGGGTGGGAGTATACAAGCTCTTTATTCCAATTTTTGGCTCCCTTTTATCTGTAATAATTTTAAAGGACAGATTTAATCCATATCTTGTAGAAGCCTTAATCCTAACAAGTTCTGCAACTCTATTTTTAAATTCCAACATAATGGAAAGAAAAAAGAATTAAAATCCTGTATAATGAATAGAGATGATAAATTGAGGGTGACTATTTTGAATTTTACTAAAGAGGATTTAATAAATATAAAAGAAAAATGTAGGCCTTTTTTAATTGAGGCTGCAGATTTTTTTGCAGATGAAGATGAGAGAGCAAAAATTAAGGTCAAGTCAAGAAATAATTTTGTAACAGAAGTTGACCTTAAAGTTCAAGAATTTTTAAGGAAAAAGCTGGCGGAAATTTTGCCAGATGCCAAATTTTATGCCGAAGAAAAGGATAATGAGGGCATAGATTTAGGAGATTTTTTATGGATTCTTGATCCTTGTGACGGGACAACAAATTTAATCCATGATTACAAGCACTCAACAATTTCTCTTGCCTTAGCAAAGGGGGGAGAGCTTTTGCTGGGCCTTGTTTATGAGCCTCATGCCAAGGAACTATTTTGGGCAATTAGAGGAGGGGGAGCCTACTTAAATGACAAAAAAATTTCTGTTTCAAAAACCCTCGATATTAAAAGTTCTATTATTGGTCTTGGGGCAGGAGGAGCAAGAATTGGTAGAGCAGAAGAAACTTTTGAAATGATTAAGGATATATTCATTACCAGCCAAGGCTTTAGAAGAATCGGTTCAGCTGCTCTTGAAATGTGTTATGTGGCAGCAGGTAGAACTGATGGATATTTGGAAGAGGATTTAAAGCTTTGGGACTATGCGGCTGGACTTTTGCTGATAAAAGAAGCGGGCGGATTGGTTTTAAATTTTCACGGAGAAGATTTGAGCCTTGAAAGGATTTCTGGTGTTATTTGTGCCAATAAAATTCTTATTAAGGAACTATTAAAATACAAATATTAGGAGTTTTATGTTAAAATTTTTAGACGATAAATTTGAAGAAATAATTTTAATTGTCATCTTATTTTTAATGACTCTTGTTTTGGGAGTTCAAATTGTGGCAAGATACATTTTTAATAATTCACTTTCTTGGTCAGAAGAGTTTGTGAGGTATATGTTAATTTGGTCAGCTTTTATGTCTATACCCTATTCTATAAAAAAGGGTTTATCCATAAGAGTAGACTTTTTTTTAAACCGTATGACTTATAAATGTTCAGACTTTATAAAGAAGCTAAGCCTTTATTTTATGGTCTTTTTATTTGGAATTTTATCTCTATTTACCCTAGAAATAGTTAAAAATTCTCTTTTAAGCGGTCAAAGGTCTTCAGCCATGGGTATGCCTATAATCTATCTCCATCTTCTTATTTTTTTATCCATAATCTTAAGTCTTTTTAGGACTTTTCAAAAAATTTGGGAGCTTAGAAAATGAATTTAGGAATAATTTTTGGACTTTTTTTAATACTTGTTTTTTTGGGAATTCCTATAGCCATGGTCCTGTGTTTTTTGGGAATACTACCCAATCTACTTAACCCCTGGTTTCCAGCAGACACTGCCTATATTATTCGTGCTATGATTTCAGGAGTAAATTCCTTTCCCCTCATGGCAGTACCTATGTTCATTCTTTCGGGAAATATTATGGCAAGGGGAAAAATTTCAGACAAAATTTTTGAATTTTTTTCATATTTTATAGCGGACAAAAGAGCAGGTCTTCCAATTGCAACAGTTATAACCTGTCTATTTTATGGAGCAATTTCAGGTTCAGGTCCAGCGACCTGTGCTGCAGTTGGTTCTATGACAATTCCTATTATGACAGAATTTGGCTATGATAAATCCTTTGCGACCGCTCTTGTAGCATGTGCTGGTGCTTTAGGAGTAATTATTCCCCCTTCTATTCCATTAATTTTTTATGGACAGTCAGCCGGTCTTTCGGTTTCCGATTTATTTATTGGAGGAATTTTGCCAGGGCTTTTATTTGGCCTTATGCTAATAATATATGCTTATTATTATTGCCTTAAAAATGGAGAGGATAGAGAAAAATTAAAGGAATATTCAAGAAAAGTTAGGATCAAGGGATTTTTGAATCTCTTTAAGTCATCATTTTTTGCCCTTTTATCGCCCTTAATTATTTTAGGATCAATTTATTCGGGTATTGCTTCACCAACGGAAGCAGCTGTTATTTCAGTTTTTTATTCACTTTTTATAGGACTATTTATTTATAAGTCCATAAAAATAGGTGACATCTATTATATTTTTAAGGATTCAGTTAAAACTTATGGGGGAATTTTATTTATAATTGCTGGTGCAACTGCCTTTGCAAGAGTTTTGGCCTTTATGAAGGCAGGACTGGTAATTTCAAATTTAATTACAAATGTAGTTTCATCAAAAATTGGTCTTTTAATCATAATTAATATTTTGCTTTTATTTGTGGGAATGATTATGGACACAAGCCCAGCAATTTTAATTTTAACGCCAATTTTTATGCCTATAATTTCATCTTATGGAATAAATCCCATTCACTTTGGCCTAATTATGGTTGTTAATTTAGCAATAGGTTTTGTGACACCGCCTGTGGGAGTAAATCTTTTTGTGGCATCATCGCTTTCAGATTTACCCCTGGAAAAAATTATGGTAAAGGCTTTGCCTTTTATTATAGTTTTTATAATTGCCTTACTTTTGATAACCTTTATTCCACAAATTTCTCTTTTATTGGTAGGTGGAAAATGAAAAAAAATTTAAAATTTGCACTTGCGATTTTGTTATGCCTTGGTCTTTGTGCCTGCTATAAAACTGAAAATAGAAGAAAGGCCTATATACCAAAAACCTATGAATTTTATATTGCCTGCGACTCTCAGGAAGATACGGTTACGGGTATTTTTATGGATGAGTTTGCAAGGATTTTAGAAGAAAAGGGAGGGGGTAAGATAAAGGTCTATACCTATCCTAATTCACAGCTGGGTTCTGATATGGAGATTACAGAAGCCGTACAAAACGGAAATATAACTTTTGCAGTGGGGACAACAGGGCCTCAAGTTTCTTTTGTAAAAGAAGCTGCAATTTTTGATGCTCCTGTGGCTTTTAAGAATATAAAAGTTGCAAGAAATGTTTTAGATGGTCCGCTTGAAGATCAGCTAAAAAAATATTACGAAAGGAAAAACATAAGACTACTTGCCTTTGCAGACCAGGGATTTAGGCTTATGACTTCCAACAAAAAAATCTTAGGACTTAAAGATTTTAAGGGAATAAAGATTAGGACGATGGAAAATAAAAATCACATAGCTTTTTGGAAAGCCATTGGGGCAAACCCAACTCCAATGAATTGGTCAGAAGTTTATATAGGTCTTGAACAGGGTTCTATTGATGCTCAAGAAAATCCACTTGAAGCTATAGTGGCCTCAAAAATTTATGAAAAACAAAAATATATTATAAATACAAATCACCTTCTTCATACCCTTGCTCTTGTTGGATCTTCAAAAATTCTTGACAGTCTTCCAAGAGAAATTTTAGAAGAAATTGAAGAAGCTGCAAATGAAGCAAAAATTTTGGCAAGAAAAGCAGCAGATGAAAGGGCAGAGGGAAGACTAAAAATTGTTAAAGATTCAGGGCTTGAAATCGTTGAAGTGGATGAAGAACTTTATGGTCAAATGAAAGATCATTCAAAAATTATTTGGGACAATCTTGAAAAGGACCTTGGAAAAGATCTTATAGATTTATTAAAAGAGGAAATAGAGGAGGCTGAAAAAAATGAAAGTTAGTGGAAAAACAAGACTTATTGGCCTTTTGGGAGATCCTATAAGCCACTCCCTTTCGCCAGCTATGCATAATTTATCCTTTGAAGACAAAGCTGAGGATTATGTATATTTATGTCTTCCAACTGGAAAAGATAGGTTAAAGGAGTCCCTTGAAGCCTTAAAGAATTTTGGAGCCAAAGGATCAAATATTACCTACCCCAATAAAATCGAAATTTTAAAATATTTAGATAGAGAGTCTGAGGAAGTTAAAATAATAGGCTCTTGCAACACACTTTTAATTGATGATAACAAAAAGGTCATAGGCTATAATACTGACGGTAAGGGATTTGTGAAGTCCCTTGAAGAGAATAATATAGATTTTAAAAATAAAAAAATTGCCATTATGGGATGCGGAGGAGCAGGCTCGGCAATTATTACAGCCATTCTAATGGCAGGAGCTGAGGAAATTTTAGTTAAGGAAATGGATTTAGAAAAGGCAGAAAATTTCAAGAAAAAAATCTTAACATTTATACCTAATGTAAAAATTACTATTGCAAAAGATGAAAAATATTTTGGAGAAAAACTTGAAAAAGGTTCTTTACTAATAAATGCAACGCCCTGCGGCATGGCAAAAAATGAAAAAATATTTCCTATTAATCCTGAAATTCTAAGGGGGAAGGATTTAATTCTATATGACATAATCTATTCACCATTAGAAAGCCCTCTTATAAAAAAATGTAAGGAATATGGTTATAAAACTTTTAATGGAATAAATATGATGATAAATCAGGGAGCAATTTCTTTTAAAATTTGGACTGGAAAAGATATGAACATAGAAAAAGTAAAAAAAGAAATTTTAAAATTAATTGAGAGCTAGATATATTTTTATTTGTAAGTAGCATATTAAAGCAGAAATATAATATTAACTTAAAAACACTTAAACACTAGCAAAAGTTTTTACTAAAGTTAAATTAATAAAATTAAAAAAATTCCTAAGTCTAAACAAGCATTTTTAAAGACCTAGGACTTTTTTTATTTTCAATCTCTTTATTTTATTAAATAGATAAGTGGAAAAATTACTTTTAAGAAAGAATTTTAACTTGAAATTATTTAATATTAGATATAAAATACTAATAAGGAAGTGGACTAAAACAAATTGTTATCTTCCATAAAATATATGAGTAGAAAGGAGCTACGATTTAAAATGATTAAATACTCAGTTGTAGGTGCAGCTGCTTATGCTTGCGGCGAATTCCTAAGATTGATGGTAAATTATCCAGATGCGGAACTTCAAATGGTGGCAGATGGATTTGCAAAAGGGGACATGATTCAAAATGTTCACCCACAATTAACTGGATTCCATGACATGGAAATCATGGGTGTAACTGATGAAGAAATCCAAAAAATTATTGAAGCTAGTGACGTGGTTTTAGCTGCAGTTGATGCAGGAACAACTTGTGAATTAGCTGACAAAGTTTTAAAAGGCGGAAAGAAATTTATAGACTTTGGTGCTGATTTACGTTTCCGTGATCCAGCTGTTTATGAAAAATGGTATAAAATTAAACATACATATCCTGAAATGACTAGGAATTGTGTATATTGTATCCCAGAAATGAACAGAGCTGACGCTAAGGGACAAAACCTTATTTCTAATCCAGGATGCTATCCAACAGCTTCTACATTAGGATTAATGCCAATCCTTAAAGAAGGATTTGTAGTTGAAAATACTATTATTATTGATGCTAAGAGTGGTTATACAGGAGCTGGAAGAAGACCTACCTTAAACAAGATGATTACAGAATCTGAAAACAGTTTCCGTGCTTATTCTTTAGGCGGGGGACACAGACATACACCTGAAATTGAACAAAACATTGAATACATTACAGGTAAAAAGCAATTTATCAATTTCCAACCACACCTTTCACCACAAATTCGTGGTATTGAAGCAACTATTTATGCCGGTTCAAATAAAGACATTTCAAATGAAGATCTTTATGAATTATATCAAAAACACTATAAAGATGAACCATTTGTACACGTTTATCCTGCATCAAAACCAGTTGAAACTAAATGGACAGCAGGAACAAACTTCTGCTGCATAAGCCCATCTTACGATGCAAGAACTAAGAGATTTATTATTTCTTCAGTAATTGATAACATTGGCAAGGGAGCTGCAGGACAAGCTATCCAAAATATGAACATTATTTTCGATAGAGATGAAACAACCGGTTTATTAAGACCACCAATGTATCCATAATAAATAATTTAATTTATTTATATAATCTTACTGAAAGGAGAAAAGTATGGATTACAAAATTATTGAAGGCGGTGGAATTACTTCACCGAAAGGATTTAAGGCAGGAGCAAAATACTGTGGTTTTAAGAGCAAAAATTCTGAAAAGCCAGATTTAGCTGTTGTTTATTCTGAAACAGAAGCAACTTGTGCAGCAGTTTTTACTACAAATGTATTCTGTGCAGCACCAGTTATCCTAGATAGAGAAATACTAAAAAAAGGAAAAGCAAGAGCTGTTGTAATTAATTCTGGTATTGCAAACGCCGCTACTGGCGAACAAGGTATTGAAGATGCCAAAGAAATTGCAAGAAAAGCAGAAAAACTTCTTGGATTAGAGAAAGATCAAGTATTTGTATCTTCAACAGGTGTTATTGGACAAAAATTACCTGTTGAAAAAGCTCTAAAAGGTTTGGAAGAAATTGTTCCCAATATGAGCAAAGAACAAGGTACTGATGCAGCCTATGCTATTATGACAACTGACACAGTTAAAAAAGAAACTGCTATGGAAGTTGAATTCTCTGGTGGAAAAGTTACAATCGGAGCTATGGCAAAGGGAAGCGGAATGATTCATCCTAACATGGCTACAATGCTTGTTTACATTTCTACAGACGCAAAAATTGAACAAAAAGAATTACAAAAGTATCTATCTGCCAGTGTAGATGATACATTTAATATGCTATCAGTTGATGGTGATACTTCAACAAACGACTCTTTATTCTTAATTGCAAATGGAGCGAGTGGAGTAGAAATTAAAACTGATGAAGATAAAGAAAAATTTGCTAAACTTATTAAAGAAATTTGCCTAGACATTACGTTAAGAATTGCAAGAGATGGTGAAGGCGCAACACACATGATCGTTTCTCATGCAAATAATCTTCCTACTGACAAAGATGCTAGATTAGTAGCTAAGTCAATAGTATGTTCATCTCTAGTAAAAACTGCTATCTACGGAAAAGATGCTAACTGGGGACGTATTATGGCTGCAGCAGGATATTCTGGAGCAAAATTTGATGTTTCTAAAGCTGACTGCTTCTTAGAATCAAAGGCTGGAAAAATTGCTGTAATGGAAGGCGGATTTGGTACAAACTTTGATGAAGATAAGGCTAAAGAAATACTAACAGAAGAAGAAATTATCATTACTGTTGATTTACATGACGGAGATGCTTGCGCAACAGCTTACGGATGCGACTTGACATATGATTATGTAAAAATCAATGGAGATTATCGTTCTTAATAGGGAGGATAATTTGATAAATATAGAAGAAAAAGTAAATGCTTTAATTGAAGCAATGCCTTTTATTAAAAAGTATAAGGGAAAAACTGTAGTAGTTAAATTCGGCGGAAATGCCATGATTAATGAAGAAGTAAAAAATGCAGTTATTGAAGATGCTGTACTTCTTCAAGCTTTAGGCGTTAATGTTGTTCTTTCTCATGGTGGTGGCCCTGCTATTAATAAAATGCTTGAAAGATTAAATATTAAAAGTGAATTTGTTAATGGATTAAGAGTTACATCTAAAGAAGTTATTGAAGTTGTTGAAATGGTTCTATCAGGTTCAGTAAGTGCAGACTTAGTAAAAAAAGTTGCTGCTTTAGGTGGAAAGGCAGTAAGTCTTTCGGGTTCTGATGGTGGAATTTATTTCTGCAAGAAAAATGAATCTGATTATGATTATGGCTTTGTAGGAGAAGTAGTTTCTGTAAATCCTGATTCAATAAATGCGCTTATAAATGCTGGATTTATTCCAATCATTTCACCAATAGGTGCAGATGATAAGGGCAATTCATATAACATTAACGGAGATACTGCTGCAGGAGCTTTAGCTTCAGCATTAAAAGCAGAAAAATTAATATTATTAACAGATATCGAAGGCTTATGTAACGATATTAAGATTAAAGATGTAATAAGTTATCTTAATATAAAAGATGTTGCCAAACTAAAGGAAATCGGAACCATTGCAGGTGGCATGATTCCGAAGGTTGACAGCTGTGTAGAAGCTATTAAAAATGGTGTAAATCAAGTTCATATTATGGACGGTAGAAAAGCACATAGCTTGCTATACGAAGCTTTCGTAGAAGAAGGCGGACACGGCACTGTTGTTGGCGAAGCTAAAGACAGTGTTGGTATAAAATGGTAAATTTATAAGGAGGTACAAACCAATGAATGAAAAATTCACAAACAATGCAGATATAACTGCTGCTGGTAAAAAGTATACTATGGATACTTATGGTCAATATGAAGTTGGTATGGTAAAAGGTGAAGGATCTTATCTTTGGGATGCTGATGGAAAGAAATATATTGATTTACTACAAGGCGTTGCAGTTAATGCATTAGGCCACTGCTATCCAGATGTAGTTAAGGCTACTCAAGAACAAGCAGCTACACTTACTCAATGTGCTAACTATTTTTACATTGAACCAGGTGTAAGACTAGCAAAAATAATTATTGAAAATTCTTGCATGGACAAAGTTTTCTTCAGCAACTCAGGAGCTGAATCAAACGAAGGTGCAATGAAACTTGCTCGTAAATATCAAAAGATGAATGGTCATCCAGAAAGATATGAAGTTATTTCTTTCAAACAATCTTTTCACGGAAGAACTCTTGCTACTTTAACAGCAACAGGACAAGATAAATCTCACCTTGGATTCGATCCACTTCCAGCAGGATTTAGATATGCTATTCTAAATGATATGGACTCTGTAAAACAAGAATACAATGCTAATACAGCTGCAGTTATTATTGAACCAGTGCAAGGTGAAGGCGGAGTTATTCCATGTACGAAAGAATTCTTAGAAGAATTACGTGCTTTCTGTACAGAAAAAGACATCGTTCTTATCTTTGACGAAGTTCAAGTTGGTTGCGGAAGAACTGGTCATCTATTTGCATATCAAGGATATGGAGTTGAACCGGATGTTATGACTTTGGCAAAAGCTCTTGGTAATGGTATTCCAATTGGAGCATTCTGTGCAAGAGGTAAATTTGCAGAAGTTTTACAACCAGGTAACCACGGTACAACTTATGGTGGAAACCCAATAGCTACTGCAACAGCAGCTGCTGCTTTAACAGCTATTATCGAAAACAAACTTCCTGAAAGAGCTCTTGAAATGGGAGAATATCTACAAGGAAAATTAAACGAAATGAAGAAAAAACATCCTGTAATTAAGGAAGTTAGAGGAAGAGGTTTAATCGTTGGTGCTGTTCTTGATCTTGAAGATGCACATGTTGTAACTAATCCATGCTTTGAAAAGGGATTAATTCTTAACTGTACAGCAGGTAATGTATTAAGATTTGTTCCAGCATTAAATATTCCAAAAGAAACATTGGATGATGCACTAGCAATTCTAGAAGAAGTTCTTACTGAAATTGGTAAGTAATAAACACTAATAATTTATAAAATTTTATAATAGTCTCAGCTTGGCAATATAATTTGTCGAGCTGGACTAAAATAATCAATTCAATTTATATTGAAAATTCAAAGAAAACGATTTTTTTTAAAAAGGCGGTTTTTATATTATGGAAAATAACAAAAAACAACAAGAGATAAAAGAAGGCAGAATGCCTTATCTTTGGGAAGCATTATTATCATTAGCTATCTTAATTGGCGTATTAGCAGTAGGTATTATAGTTTATCATGTTGACCCACATGTTCCAATGTTTGTTGGTGCTTGCGCAGCAGCATTAATGGCATTAAGACTTGGATATAAGTGGGATAGAATTGAAAAAATGATGATGGACGGTATTTATAAAGCCCTTCAATCAGTAATTATTTTGATTATCATAGGTATATTAGTTGGTGTTTGGGTAGATGCAGGTGTTGTACCAGCAATGATTTATTATGGATTAAAGATTATTCACCCAAGTATCTTCTTAATCGCAGCTTTAATTATTTGTTCAATCACTTCTTTAGCAACTGGTACTTCTTGGGGTACAGTTGGTACAATGGGTATCGCTCTTATGGGTATTTCATTAGGACTTGGAATTAATCCAGCAGCTACAGCGGGTGCTTGTCTTTCAGGAGCATATTTTGGTGATAAAATGTCTCCATTATCAGATACAACAAACTTAGCACCAGCTATGGCAGGTACTGACGTTATGACTCACGTTAAGTTCATGATTTTACCAACAGTTGTTGCTTATACATTATCAATTATATTCTTCGGAGCATTAGGATTCCATTATTATCAAGGTGGTGGAGCTGACTTAAGTTCAGTTGCTGAAATTTCAAATGCTCTTAAAGATTCATTTACAATTAATCCATTCCTATTAATTCCACCAATCGTAGTTATTGTTTGTGTAGCTATGAAAATGCCAGCTATTCCTGGTATAGCAATAGGAGCTTTCGTTGGTGCAATAATGGGTGCTTTATTTGGAAATTCAAATTTAGGTACAATTCTTGACTGTGGTATGAATGGTTACGTAGCTGAAACTGGTCTTGAAGCTGTAGATAACCTACTTTCAACTGGTGGTCTAATGAACATGATGAGTTCAGTTTCTATGACTCTAATAGCTATGATGTTCGGTGGTATCATGGAAGATACAAGACAACTTCAAGTTATTGTTAATAAGTTAAAACCACTTGCTAACACACCAGCAAAACTTATTATTCTTACAGAAGTAACTTGTTTCGCATCTAATGCTACAATGCCAGAACAATACATTTCAATCGTAGTTCCTGGTCGTATGTATGCAGAAGAATATCACAACATGGGTCTACATCCAAAAACTTTATCAAATGCTCTTGAAGGTGCAGGTACAGTTTCAGGTGCAATGATTCCATGGAACACTTGTGGTGTTTATATGTCAACAACATTAAAGATGAGTGTAGGACAATACTTACCTTACCTATTCTTCAACTACACTATGCCTATAGTAGTTGCTATTATGGCACTTGTAGGTTTAACATGTGCTGATATGGAAGGTAATAGATTAAATGCTAAACAAGCAAATTCTAAGGAAGTAACATGGCCAACAAAACCAATCGATGGAACAGTTCGTATTTAACTTATCCAATAGTTGTTTGTAAATTAAATAAACTTAAAGAAAATTTGGTGGCGCTTAAAGAGCGCTGCCATATTTTTAATGTGGATATAGCAGGAGTTATTAAAGGATTTAACGGAATTCCAGAAATTGCCGAAGTTTTTTCAAAGGAATTTTATTATATTGCATCTTCAAGACTTGAACATTTGAAAGTCTTAAAAGAAAAAAATTTTTCAAATCCTTTAATGTGTATTAGAATTTCAATGCCCTATGAGCTTGAAGAACTTGTCGATATTTGTGACATTTCGTTACAGTCTGATCCCTATGTAATTAGCTTAATAAATAAAGCCGCTGAAAGGGCAGGCAAAAAGCATGATATAATTCTTATGGCTGATCTTGGAGATTTGCGTGAAGGATTTTGGGATAAAAATAGCCTTATTGATGAGGCTGAAAAAATTGAAAAAGAATATAAAAATCTTCATTTAAAGGGGATAGGTACAAACTTAGGCTGCTATGGATCAATAAAGGCGACTCCAGAAAAACTTGAAGAACTTGTTGCCATTGGAGAAAAAGTTGAGGAAAGAATAGGAAGAAAACTTGAAATAATTTCAGGTGGAGCATCCTCTTCACTTCTAACACTTTTTGAAAATAAATGGCCCAAGAGAATAAATCAGTTAAGAATTGGTGAAGGACTTTTAATGGGGCTTGAAACTTGGGATCTAAAAGAAGACTTTTTGAATGATGACTGTTTTATTTTAAAAACTCAAGTTGTGGAAGTTGAAATGAAACCATCTTTTCCGGTTGGGGAAAGGGGAGTTGATGCCTTTGGTAATGTTGTGGAATATGAAGATATAGGAATTCATAAAAGGGCTATAGTTGCAATAGGAAAACTTGATTATGGAAATGATCCATTTAGTCTCACGCCCCTAGATGAAGATATTAAAATTTTAGGAGCTTCTTCAGACCACACACTTTTAGATGTAAGTCATGCTAAAGAGGATATAAAGGTTGGAGATATAGTAGAATTTAAAATACCATATTCCAATTTAATATATCTTACAAATACTAATACGGTTAGAGTAGTAGTAGAATAGAAATATTAAGGCTCTATGTCAAATATTGGTGAGGCTCGATAAAATCGAGTCTCTCTTTTACTATAAAAATCAATAAAAACACCTAAATATAAGTTTAAACTTTAAATAAAATAAAATAAAATCTTATGTTTTAGACCATAGCAAACAAAACCCCTAGGGGTTTTCGAAAAAATTTCCCGCTTTTCTACCTGTCAATTACAACAAAGCATAATTCACTTTCGGAATCTTTCAAAATTTCTCATAGCAAAACAATATCTTTTTAAAGTCTTTATCTTAAGTGTGTGTTCCCTCAAGAGGTCCATTAGTAAATTCATAATCAAAGGAATTACAAATCTCTTCAAACCAATTAGTAAAAGTACTAGTACAAGCATTAAATTCCTTTAATACCGTCTCATTAACTCTTCTTAACCACTCATTAAAAGCCTTACTAGCTCTTGTGCTATTAGGATGAGTAAGAAAATATTCATAAAAAAGTTCTTTCGTTCTGTAAACTAGTTTCAAATCTTCACTTAAATTAAGCATTATTGATACTCTGTTAGCCTCATCAGAATTTAATTTCTTAGCAGATTTAATTAATAAACTTCTACTTCTTTTAAAATATATTCTAAGCTCCTTAGGCAAAGTTTTATGTGTTAAGACATATGTTACAGATTAAATAAAAAAAGAAAGGTACTTTTGATAAAATAAGATAAACGAAAAAAGTATTAAAAGGAGACCTCTCTATGAATATAATGACAGAAGAAATGATATTCCGTCAAAAATTATGTGGATACGCATTAAAAAATGGAGTTACAAAAGCTGCAAGAAGATATCACACTAACCGACAATTTGTGTATAGGCAGTCAAATACGAAAAAATGGATTTAAGGAACCAGAAAAAAGAGCTAAAAGTTATACTAAATACTTTGGTATGGGCGGAAAATATCCAGGAGATAAAGTTCAAGTAAACATAAAATACCTTCCGAAAGAATGTATAAAATTCCCTACGTATGGTAATAGATATTATCAAATAACAGTCATTGATGAATACAGCAGAAAAAGGATATTAAAAATAGTAAAAGAAAAAAAGTAGTTATGAAACAGGCAAATTTTTAGAAACACCTGAAACAGAAATGGGCTTTAAAATAAAGACAATACAAGTAGATAACGGATATGAATTTGTAAATGATAAAGATAAAACAAATGAAAAAAGCATATTTCAAAAAATAGCAGAAAAGCAAGGTATAGAAATAAAAAGGACTAGACCATATTCACCATGGCAAAATGGCAAAGTAGAAAGAAGCCATAGAGAAGACAGAAAGATAATATATACAAGACTATTCCTTAGAAGCGAGAAAGAATTAGAAACAAAAATAAAAGATCATGAAGAAATATACAATAATACAGCAAAATATGTATTGAATTTTAAAAGTCCAAATGAAAAAATAGAAGAATACTATCTTCAAAAGCTTTAAAAATTATAAAGAGGAAATTCATTAATGTCAAGGTACGCTTCGCCCTAAAGCCCTTAACAATCATTCGTTTCCTTTTTAATAAACAATAAATAAGCTTTTGAAAGAATTGTATAAAAGTACTATAAGTGTAACATATGTCTTGACAGTTAAGAACTAGAAGTCAAGTTATTTTAAAAATATATTGAAGTTTATGGCGTTTTATTATATAATATTTCCGATGCCACAAGGCTACTCTTTTCTACGAGAGGAGGGATATTTTGTCAGAAATTAGGGTTGGAGAAAATGAATCTTTAGACAACGCTCTTAAAAGATTTAAGAGACAATGTGCCACTAGCGGAGTTTTAAAAGAAGTTAGAAAAAGAGAACATTATGAAAAACCAAGCGTTAGAAGAAAGAAAAAATCTGAAGAGGCACGCCGTAAAAAACATAGATTCTAAAGAAGGTGTATTATGTCTATTAAAGACAAATTAATGGGAGATTTGAAAGAATCAATGAAATCCCATAATAAACTTCGTAAAGATGTAATAACTCTAGTTCGTTCGGCTATCAAACAAAAAGAAGTTGATGAGCGAGTTGAGTTAAAAGACGAAGATATTCTTGACATTATTTCAAAACAGTTAAAAGAAAAAAAATCATCAATTGAAGAATTCAAAAAAGGAAATAGAGAAGACTTAGTTAAGCAAACAGAAGATGAAATTGACATCCTTTTGGAATATTTACCTAAGCAATTATCGCAAGATGAATTAAAGGTTATAGTTGAAGAAGCTTTAAAAAAAGAAAATATTACTTCTATGAAGGATATTGGAAAATTGATGAAAACTGTTATGCCTTTAGTAAAAGGCAAAGCTGATGGCAATGCAGTTAACAAAATTGCTCGAGAACTTTTAAACTAACCTAGGAAATCCTAGGTTTTTTTATTGGAAGTTTAAAGTACTTTGGCCCATCATATGAAATATATAATTCTTGGGTAAAGACTTATTATGTACACTTTAATTATTTCTATATTAAGATTATTTTAATAATTTTTTTAGAGATTTTTTCTTTAAAAAATCTAGGCCAGGTGCTAAGATTTTAGAGTCTGGTTTTTTCTTGCAAGTAAATAATAATTTTAAATAAAAATTATATATACTATTGGCTAGGATTAATAATTTTAAAAATATAATATTTTTAAGTGTTAAATTTAATAGATTAATATTTAAGCAAGGTGATAATACTATGGTAGAAAATGTATACATATTTAATTTAATGGCCCTCTTTATAATATATTCTTTTTTGGGTTGGTGCATGGAAGTTTTTTATGCAGCCTTCAAGACGGGCAAATTTATCAATAGGGGATTTTTAAATGGACCCTTCTGCCCAGTTTACGGTTTTGGGGCAATAGGAGTTCTTCACTTTTTAAGTCCTCTTAAAAATAATTTACTTCTCCTTTTTCTCCTTTCTAGCCTTATGGCAAGTTTTATTGAATTTATGGCAGGTTTTGTTCTTGAACTTTTGTTTAAAAAGAAATGGTGGGACTATTCTAACAGAAAATTTAATCTATTTGGATATATTTGCCTTGAATTTTCTCTGATTTGGGGAGGTATATGTATTTTTATAGTAAAAGCTTTAAATCCAATTGTCTTAAAACTTTTAGGGAGTTTGGAATTAAGATTTTTAATTGTTCTTATAATTATTCTTTATATATACCTATTCATTGACTTAATCGCAACAGCACGATCTGTTTTGAAACTTAACAAAAACCTTGATAGGGTTGACCTAATGGGAAGGAAAATTTTAAAGCTATCCAATAAAATAGGACTTTTAATTGCGGAGGACTCCTTAGACCTTTTATATAGTGTTGAAAAATTTGCAAAGGATTATGAAGAATTTGCAAAGGATTATGAAGAATTTGCAAATAATCCTGACAAGAAAGAGGCTCTTCTTAAATTAAAGGCCCTTATCCAGGAGAGAAATTCCTTTATAAGGGCAAAATATTTGGATCACAAAAGGCTTTTTAAGGCCTTTCCAAATTTAAAATCAAAAGATCACAATAAAATTATTAAAGATCTAAAGTATTTAATTGAACATGGAATTTCCTATAAGCTTTGAATTGCTTCTAAGATAATGCCGTCTGGCTCGTAAAAATAAAAGGCTTTGCTTTTACCAAATCCCCATTTGCTAGAATCAAATTACTGTGGACTAGACATGGTTTTAACATTTTTTCCAAAAGATAATCATAAAATTCATCAATGTTCGCCACTTCAAATCAGAGTTCCGAAATTGAACTTTCAAAAAGTGAGGATTTTCTTTCTGTAAGAGTATCACTTGTAAATTCAATTAGTTTAATATCTGCTGGGGCAGAATCTTTTGAATATGAAAGATAGGCAACTTTTGTCTGGATATTTTTCTTTTAAAGGAATTCATCAGATGATGGACCTTCCATTCCCACCTTTCCTTTGTAATGAAGACCTAAAATATCTCTATGAAATTCAATGGATCTTTCTAAATTCTTTACACTTAATCCGATATGGACAACTGTTTTTATCATTTTATGCTCCTTTATAATTATAGTTCATTTATATATACCCCAAAGAAATAAAAATTTGTAAATGAAAATTTACTATATTATTATAAAAAACTATTAATTTAAAGTACTTTGTAGGGTATAATAATAAGGGGGATTAAATGAAAAAATTAGTTTTATACACACTTTTTGCATTTTTTATATTAAGCTTTACAGGAATTTGGGCAAAAGAAATTACAACCCAAGGGGATTTTTCCAGTCTTCCTAATAAGAAAATTGTAAGAGAAGTTCCCCTTAAAGATTTAGGGGATAAAATGACTTTTTTGGATTCCTCAAAATTTAAAAGTCAGGAGTCAAAAATCTTTAAGCTTATAACTAATAAAAATTTTCTTAGAGCGGCTTTAATTATAGGAATTTGTGCCGCAGTTGCAGAGCTATTTATGCCATCTTTTGGCATCTTAGGCATAATTTCTTTAATTGCATTTATCCTATATTTTTTAGGAAACTTTGTAGCGGGAAATAGTATTTTGCTTCCTTTGATTTTCTTTATCCTAGGAGTATTCTTAGTTATTTTTGAAATTTTTGTGCCAGGATTTGGACTGCCAGGCATTGCAGGAACAATGTTTTTAATTTTGGGAATTATAAATGCAGGGACAGATTTATTCTTTTCTCTTATTTCACTTGTTATAGCAACTGGTATTGCTGGATTTATAGCAATTGTACTATTAAAGTTGGGGTATGATATGAAATTTTTTGATAAATTAAGACTTAATAAAAGATCTGATGGCAGCGAGGGGTATTTAAGTGTAGATAATCCTGAGCTTAAAATTGGAGATGAGTTAATTACTGTAACAGCCTTAAGACCTTCAGGCTTTGCAAAAACTTCGGACTCATCAATGCAAAAAATTGAAGTTATTTCACAGGGACAATTTGTAGAAAGGGATAAAAAAGTTCATGTGACAAAAATTGAAGGATTTAAAATATTTGTAGAAGAAGTAAAATAAGGAAAGGAGTTTTTATGGATAGTTTATTTGTAGCTGGACCTTTAGTGATCCTAGTATTAATAATTATTGGAGCTAGTATATTTTTATCATTTTTCCCAATAGGTTTATGGGTAACAGCCTTTTTCTCAGGGGTTAAAATTAAATTTACAGATCTTATTGGTATGAAATTAAGACGTGTTAGGCCATCAAGAATTGTAAATCCCGCAATTAAGGCAACAAAAGCAGGACTTGATCTTGACATTTCAGGCCTTGAAGCCCATTATCTTGCAGGAGGAAATGTAAATACTTTAGTAGATGCTTTAATTGCAGCTCAAAGGGCAAATATTCCACTTCATTTTGAAAGGGCAGCAGCCATTGATTTGGCAGGAAGAAATGTTTTAGAAGCTGTTCAAGTTTCGGTTAATCCAAAGGTAATTGAAACGCCAAATATTTCTGCAGTTGCCCAAGATGGTATTGAAGTTATTGTTAAGGCTAAGGTTACAGTTAGGGCCAATATTGATAGACTAGTTGGTGGTGCTGGCGAAGAAACAATAATTGCAAGAGTTGGTGAAGGTATTGTAACGACAGTTGGTTCTTCAAAATCTTATAAGTCAGTTTTGGAAAACCCAGATTCAATTTCTAAAGTAGTTTTGGAAAAAGGTCTTGATTCAGGAACGGCTTATGAAATCTTATCAATAGATATAGCGGATGTTGATGTTGCAAGAAATATTGGTGCAAGACTTCAAACAGATCAAGCAGAAGCAGACAAGAGAATTGCCGAAGCTAAAGCATCTGAAAGACGTGCCATGGCTCTTGCCCGTGAACAAGAAATGAAGGCTGAAGTTGAAGCCATGAGGGCAAAAGTTGTGGAAGCTGAATCAGAAGTTCCATTAGCTATGGCTGAAGCCTTAAAAAATGGCAACATTGGAGCAATTGATTATTATAAAATAAAAAATTTAAATTCTGATACTGATATGAGAACTTCTATTTCCAAGTCCACAGAAAAAACTAAGAAGGCTGAAAATTAATGGTTACTTTCGTAAGTACCTTTATTAGTATCCTTATCTTTATAATTTTTCAGATTTTACCCTTTGCCCTACTTATTGTGGCCTTAGCTGCTGTTAAAAGATACTTTATAAAAACTAAGGAAGAAATAAAAAAGGAAGATCGTGCCGATAAAATGGCAAGTGAAACCATAAAAGAGGCTAGAAGAGATAATAATAAACAAAAAGCCAAGGAAAATAGAGAAGAATTTTTTAATAAGGCAAAAAAAATCGAAAAAGGAAAAAGGGGAAAAAAGGATAGGACCTATAAGAAAAATATTTTTATTTCCGATAAGGAAGAAGATATATTAAAGGCCCAAAAGGACAATAAGACTTTTGACAATAAAAAATATTTAGAAAAAGTTGAAAATGAAAAAAGCGAAGTAAAAAAATATTATGCGGAATTGGAAGAAGAGGAAAAAAGAGAAAAGATCAGAAAAATGGAAGAGGAGAATAAAAATAAGATCTTTGATTTAAAGGAAACTGTAGAAGATTTTTCTGAAGATACTTTAGTTAAGGCTATTATTTATAAGGAGCTTTTGGATAGGCCTCTTTCCCTAAGAGATTAAAAAAAGAACGGTTTAAAGCCGTTCTTTTTTTAATCTTTATAACTTTAATTTAGGCTAACAAAAATATTCTCCATCAGTTATAATAATATAAAAAGACTAGGGGGCTAAAAATGAAATACGATTTTGTGACTAGGGTAGACAGAAAAAAGGACGGTTCTAATAAATGGGTTGCCATTGAAAAAAAATTAAAGGGAAGGGAAGGAATTGTTCCCTTTTCCGTTGCTGATATGGAATTTAAAACGCCACCGGAAATAAAGGATGGACTGACAGAATTTCTTGATCATATGGTACTTGGTTATACATCAGCAAATGATGATTATTATAAGGCCTTAATTTCTTGGATGGAAAGAAAACATAATTTTAAAATCGAAAGAGAATGGGTGGTCCACACTCAAGGAATTGTTGCAGGGATTTTTAATGCTATTAGGGCCTACAGTAGTAAGGGAGATGGAGTAATTATTATGAGACCAGTTTATTTTCCTTTCTCCTTTGCCATTGAAAGGCAGGAAAGAAAAATTGTAAACTGCCCATTAATAGAAAATAATGGATATTATGAAATTGACTTTAATCTTCTTGACGAGCTTGCAAAGGACCAAAATAATAAAATCTTATTATTCTGTTCACCCCATAATCCATGTGGAAGAGTTTGGACAAAAGAGGAGCTTGAAAAAATTGGTAAAATTGTTTTAGATAATAATCTATTGCTTTTGTCTGATGAAATTCATTCAGATATTATTATGCCTGGCAGCAAACATATAGTTTTTCAAACCTTATCAGATGACCTTGCGGAAAAAACTATAACATTTACATCACCATCAAAAACCTTTAATTTAGCAGGACTTGGTCTTTCAAATATTATTATTAAAAATAAAGACCTAAGAGATAAATTTAAAAAAGCTATGTTTAATGTGGGAATAAATGCAAATTCTGCTTTGGGTTATAAGGCAGGAGAACTTGCCTATAATTATTGTGAAGGTTGGCTGGATGAGGCAATTTCTGTAATTTATGAAAATGAAAAATTTCTAATGAATTTTTTTGAAAAAAATTATTCTAAAATCAAGGCTCCACTAAGTGAGGGAACTTATCTTAGCTGGATTGATTTTAGGGATCTTGGCTTAGATGATACGGACCTAGAAAAATTTTTAGAAGATAAGGCAGGAATTTTTTCAAATATGGGCTATATTTTTGGAGATGAAGGAAAGGGATTTGTAAGACTTAACCTTGCATGTCCCAAAGATGTTTTGGCAGAAGCTTTAGGAAGACTTGATGCTGCCCTTAAGGAAATTAATTATAAATAAAGTTTTTAGGGACAATTCTTTTGGGAATATGTCCCTAAAATTTAAATTTAAAAAATAAAATCTCCTCAAATTTTAATGACAAGTATCTTATGTTATAATATTAATTAAAGAAAGAGCAGATTTTATTAGTATGGTTTAGCCTATAAATCTATTTTTTAGGAGGAAGTATGACTAAAAATAATCCAATTAGAGTTTATGTCAGAAAAAAGGAAGAATTTGATTTTTTGTCAAGGGATTTAAAAAAAGAAATTGAAAATGCCCTTAGTATTAAATTGAGAAAGCTCGTAGTCTATAGATGCTATGATTTAGATATTGATGAAGAAACTTTCTCTTCAATCCTTTATACAGTTTTAGCTGAAAAGCCCGTTGACGAAGTTTATGTTGAAAATGAAAGCAAACCGTCAAATGACTTGGTTTTAGAAAATCCCATTCGTGTAGTTTATCTTGAAGGTCAATTTGATCAAAGGGAGGAAAGTCTTCTTGATACTATTAAATTATTTACAGACAAAAAAGTCAGGGCAAAAGTTTCTCTTGTCTATGATATTGGGGAAGTTCAATCTCCTAAGGACAGGGAGGAAATTGAAAAGTATTTAATTAATCCTGTGGACTCAAGGGTTACAGAACTATATGAAAATTTCTTCAAGGAAGAGAAAGATACAAATAATTTAGAAAATATTACTTTTGACGGTTTTATTTCCTATGACGATAGACAATTAGAAAAATTTTTAAATGATAAGAGCCTTGCAATGAATCTTGATGATTTAAAAGTTTTTCAGGCTTATTTTAAATCTATAAATCGTGATCCCAATGAAACAGAGCTTGCAATTATTGACACCTATTGGTCTGACCACTGTAGGCACACAACTTTTAATACTGAACTTACAAGTCATTTTGATCTTAAGACTAAACTTGATGAGGAAATTAAAAAGGCCTTTGATGAATATCTTCAAATGAGAAGGGACTTAAAGAGAGAAAAACCAGTAACCTTAATGGATATGGGGACAATCCTTGCTAGGCATTTAAGGGCAAAGGGCATGTTAGATGATCAAGAAATTTCTGATGAAATTAATGCCTGCTCTATAAAAATAAAGGTTAAAGTAGAAGTGGATGGAAAAATAGAAGAAAGGCCCTATCTTTTAATGTTTAAAAACGAAACTCATAACCATCCAACAGAAATAGAACCAGTGGGCGGAGCTTCAACATGCCTTGGAGGTGCAATTCGTGACCCCCTAAGCGGAAGGTCTTTTGTTTATCAAGCCATGAGAATTAGTGGAGCAGCTAATCCCTTCACGCCAGTTTCTGAAACTTTAAAAGGAAAACTTCCTCAAAAACAAATTACAAGGCAGGCTGCCAAAGGCTATTCATCTTATGGTAATCAAATTGGTCTTGCAACTGGATATGTTGATGAAATATATCATCCATCTTATGTAGCAAAAAGGCTTGAAGCAGGAGCCGTTATAGCGGCAGCCCCTGAAGAAAATGTTAAAAGATTAAAGCCGCAAAAGGGCGACATGGTAATTTTACTAGGTGGAAGAACAGGCCGTGATGGTATTGGTGGAGCAACAGGTTCATCAAAATCTCACAAGGAAACATCAATTAAAACTCAATCTGCTCAAGTTCAAAAGGGAAATGCACCAGAAGAGAGAAAAATACAAAGACTTTTTAGGATTCCTGAACTTGCAAAGTTGATAAAAAAATGTAATGACTTTGGTGCTGGAGGAGTTTCCATTGCCATTGGTGAACTTTCTGATTCTATTGAAATTTTCCTTGACAGAGTACCTTTAAAATATAATGGTTTAAAGCCAAAGGAAATAGCAATTTCAGAATCTCAAGAGAGAATGGCTGTTGTCATTGGTCCACAAGACTATGATAAATTTATGGAATATGCTCACAGTGAAAATCTTGAAGCAACTCATGTTGCCACAGTTACTGACACAAATAATATGCTTATAAAATATAAGGACAAGATTATTGCTGATCTTTCCTATGATTTTATAAATTCAACGGGAGCAAAGAGGAAGCAAGAAGTTTTTGTAAGTTCAGAAGATTTGCCAAAGATATTAAACAATCAAGATAAGGATCCAAAAAATTTAAGAAAATATCTATCAGATTTAAACATTGCATCTAAAAAGAATTTAATAGAAATTTTTGATCCATCTGTTGGAAGAAGCACTGTTTTAGCCCCACTAGGTGGAAACAAACAAACGGTTCCGGTTCAGACTATGGCCGCAAAAATTCCATCCTTTGATGGTAATGTAAAAACTGCATCTCTAATGTCCTATGGATTTAATCCTTATCTGTCAGAAGAATCACAGTTTTTAGGAGGCTATTATGCCGTTATTGAATCAATATGTAAAATTATTGCATCAGGAGGAAGCCCTGAAAAAATCAGACTTTCCTTCCAAGAATATTTTGAAAAATTAAAGGATAAAAAAGCATGGTCAAAGCCTTTAAAAGCCCTTTTAGGTGCCTTTGAAGCCTCAAAAGCTTTTGACGCTCCCCCAATTGGAGGAAAGGATTCAATGTCTGGAACTTTTGAAAACATAGATGTTCCGCCAACCTTAATTTCTTTTGCTGTAACAACAGCAGATGTCCAAAATATAATTTCACCTGACTTTAAGGGAAGGGGAAGAATAGGCTTAATTGAAATCTCCTATGACGATGTAGGAAAAATTGACCTGCAAATCTTAAAGGAAAACTTAAAGAAAATTCATAAGGATATTTTAGATGGAAATATAATTTCTGCAACTGCTATAACGAACAAGGGCACACTTAGTCATATTTTTGAAAATGCCCTTTATCAAACTGGATTTGATATAAAATTAGATGATTTATATTCACCAAAATACGGATCATTTATTGTTGAATTTTTAGATAACAGAGATTTTATCAGAGAAATAGGAAAATTTGCAGAAGCTATGACAGTAAATGGATATAAACTTGATAAAGAAGACTTGGAAAGGGCCTATATTCATAAATTTGATGAAATTTTCTCACCAAAAGATTCTAAACTTTTAGAAAATTTTGAAAATAAAAAAGCAGGTGACAGGAGAAAGAAATCTACAAAGCTCGTAGAAAAAGTTAAGGTTGTAATACCAGCTTTCCCTGGCACAAATAGTGAATGGGATACAAAGAGAGCTTTTGAAGATGAAGGGGCTGAGGCTGAAATTATTCTCTTTAAAAATAGGACAAATGAAGATATAGAAAATTCACTTGAAGAATTATCTAGAGCCCTTAAAGATGCACAAATTTTGGCAATTCCTGGCGGATTTTCTATGGGTGATGAGCCAGATGGATCTGGGAAATTTATTGCTAGTGTAATAAAATCGCCGAAGGTTAAATGTGCCATTGAATTTATGCTTGAAGAAAATGACGGTCTTATACTCGGAATTTGTAACGGATTTCAAGCTCTTATAAAAACTGGCCTTCTTCCCTACGGTAAAATAAAAAATTTGGAAAGTGAAGACCCAACTCTAACCTTTAATTCCTGTCAAAGGCACATTGCAACAATAGAAAAGGTTAGGATGATGACTAAAAATTCTCCATGGCTAACATATTTAGATGAAGAATCATATATGCTACCCATATCTCACGGGGAAGGAAGATTTGTTGGAAATAAGGAAGTTTTAGATGAACTTTTGGAAAATGAACAAGTTGTTGGAGTTTATGAAAATTGTCCAAACGGCTCTTCTTTAAATATTGAATCAATAATTTCTAAAGACGGAAAAATTTTTGGTAAGATGGGTCATAGTGAAAGAGTTGACGACGGCTTATTTAAAAATGTTCCTGATATGAAAAAACAAAATATTTTTAGAGCTGGTGTTGAATATTTTAGAAAATAAAAAAGTAGTGCCTGGTCAAAGTAAAATAAATATAAAATTAAAAGGGGGCGTCTCTTGCAGTCTGTCCCCAATAATAAATAAAAAAAGTTAAGGGAAAGTCTCTCAAAAATAATAAGACTAAGCAAAAAGTAAAGGTAAGTCAAATGAAAAAATATAAAAAAAGATACCTAAATGTACTGTCGGTAAATAGCTTAATATTAATTCTTGCCATAGTATTTTTAACTATAGGCTTTGATATACAAAAAAAATATGACTTTATGGGTCAGCTGATAACAGAAGTTTTTATAATACTTTTGCCAGCCTTATTTATATCCAAGACGGGAAATATTAGAAAAGTTTTAAGGGTTCATAAAATCTCCTTTAAAAATATTTTTCTTACAGTTTTAATAGTTATTCTGGCTTATCCCATAATTTTACTATTAAATGGAATATTTATGTCTCTAATCTCATCCTTTATGGATTTTACAAATTCATCAAGAGATTTAATTGATATGGATCCCAATATCTATAATTATATAATATTTTTTTGCATAGTCCCAGCCATTTGTGAAGAAGTCCTTTTCAGGGCAACAGTAATAAATGCTTATGACATCTATGGGACAAAATTTGCCATAGGCATGAGTGCTCTTGTCTTTGCCCTTTTTCATTTTGACATTCAAAATTTTGTGGCTCCCCTACTTTTAGGGATTTTGTTTGGAAATATTTTAAAGCTGACAGATTCGCTCTATGCAGCCATTATTGCCCATTTTACCAATAATATTATAGCTGTAATCTTTTCTAGGTATATTAATGAAAGATTTTCAAAAATGCTTTGGCAGACAGAAATGGCAAGACAAATAGGTTCTCTTCAGCTTTTTATAGTTATTATTTTAATTGTCCTTTCCATACTTTGTAGCATAATCTTAAGATTATTATTTAAGCATCTTAAAAAGGAACAGATAAGGGAAGAGAGAAATATTACGGCCTATAGGGAAGTGGAAGGCATTGACATTTTTAATTTTGTGCCAATTCTTGCCCTTGTAATTTTGTATATAATTTATTATTCAATAGTTTTTAAGTGAAATTGGAGGATTTTATGGAAAAAATTAAAGAAGCAGCAAATTTAATAAAAAATTCATCAAAGGTTATGGCCTTAACTGGAGCTGGCATTTCAACAGATTCTGAAATTCCTGACTTTAGAGGAAAAAATGGATATTATAAGGATATGGATCCGGTAAATTCTCTTTCCAAAAACAGACTGGAAAATGAGCCAGAAATATTTTATAGGGAAGGCTATAAAATTCTTTTGGATTTAAATGATAAAAAGGCAAATGATGGCCATATTGCCCTTGCAAAAATGGAAAAAGATGGATATATAAAAGGAGTTATAACTCAAAATATTGACAACCTTCATTTCAAGGCAGGTTCAAAGAATATTTACGAAGTTCATGGAGAAACAAGAGGTATTCACTGCACAAAATGTCAAAAATCCTATTCTTTTAAAGTTATGGAAGAAAAAGTTTCAAAAGGAGAAATACCACCAAAATGCAACTGTGGAGGAACTTTAAGGCCAAATGTAGTTATGTTTGGTGATATGATGCCTAGAGATTTTGAACTTGCTATGATTGAAATGGAAAGTACAGAAACTTTAATAGTTGTTGGAACATCACTTACAGTTTCACCAGTAAATATGTTGCCCCGCTATGCCAAGCATTTGATTATAATAAATGAAACGCCAACCCCCTATGATTCTTATACAGATTTTGTCTTTCATGAAAACTCATCAAAAGTTTTAGGGGAAATTTATAAAGAATTAAATGATCTATAAAAAATTTGCAGGTCTTTACGATCTATTAATGTATGATTTCCCCTACGAAAAGGCAGGGGATTTTATCTTTCAAATTTTGGGAGAAGGAAAAATAGAAGTTCTTGATATGGCATGCGGAACAGGAACTTTTACAAAAATTTTAGGGGAAAAATATGTGATGACAGGCTTTGATTTGTCAGAAGAAATGCTAGCCCTTGCACAAAATAAAAATCCAAGAAATAGATTTTTTAAGCAGGACCTTAAAAATTTTAAAGCTCCGGGGACTTATGATGCAGCAATTTGCATGTGCGATTCTATAAATTATCTTTTAAAAGAAGAAGAAGTAAAATCATCTTTTAAATCAGTTTATGGATGCTTAAAAAA
The DNA here is from genome assembly GCF_900099555.1 of Peptoniphilus raoultii. Lineage (GTDB taxonomy): Bacteria > Bacillota > Clostridia > Tissierellales > Peptoniphilaceae > Peptoniphilus_A > Peptoniphilus_A raoultii. The sequence continues at coordinate 1,431,770 of NZ_FMWM01000002.1, read as the reverse complement.
GGGCGGATGCTTTATATTTGATGCCAACACCAAGGAAAAATTTCAAAAAATGGAAAATACCTATGTAGATGAGAGAGAAAATTCCTTTTATATTTGGGAAAATTATTATGATAAAGAAAAAACAATAAATTCCTATGTAGTGAATTTTTTTGTAGAAAAAGACAATGGTCTATATGAAAGATTTACAGAAGAACATTTTGAAAGAGCTTATGAAGGGGATTTTTTTATAAAAACTTTAGAAGAATTTGGATTTGAAGACATAAAAATATATAAGGCTTACGAATTTAGTGAAAATTTAGAAGGAGCAGACAGATTATTATTTGTAGCAAAAAAATTATAAAGAATTGCAGAGCAGTAGCTTGGGACAAGATCCAAGGAAAGACTGCTCTTTTTAAAATATTTATAAATGAAGTGGATGCATTAATAATAAAAAATCATAAACTAAAAATCACAAAAAATTTATAAAAAACTTGAAATTAATTTACTTAGATGTTATACTTAAAAAAGCTACGGCGACATAGCCAAGTGGTAAGGCACGGGTCTGCAACACCCTTACCGCCGGTTCAAATCCGGCTGTCGCCTCCATATAAACCACAAGATTTATTCTTGCGGTTTTTTATTTTTTGAAGCACTAATTTTAAGGTCCAAGCTCATACAAAGGATTCGTGTTTAGGAGTTTAATTTATAGTTATTAAAAGATAAACAATATTATTTTTTCCTATCTATTTCATAAATATCAAAATCATACAAGCTTTCATAGTCATGTGAATTTTGGATACCCATCATGTAAACTTCTCTATTATTAATATCCTTAGTTAATGCTGATATCAATAGGTGATTTAATTCTAGTGTATTTATTGGAGAGTGTTCCATAACACTTAAGTATTTAAATTTATCAATTCTTGACCAATCAATACAAAGTTTTAAGTTTTTTTAAGTATTAAGTCAAGCCATATTCTCGTAGCCCTACCACTATCTTCTCTAAAAGGGTGAGCAACATTCATTTCTGTGTATTTTTCTATAATTCCTTCAAATGTATTTTCAGGCATCTTTTTAATTATTCTTAAATTATCATTTAAAAATAAAAGTGAGGCGAATCTGAAATTACCCTTATATAAATTTACTTTTCTTATTTTACCGGCAAAATCAATTATATTTTGGAACAAATATTTATGAATAACTTGTAGCCCTTTTATTGTACCAACTTCAATATCATCTATTATTTTTTGTCCCATAATTCTATAGATCTTTTTTTAGATGAAAATTCTTCATTTCCTATAATTAACCTCTTTAAAAACATATTAAAAAACGATATACATTAGCATCTTTCAAAGGATTTAGCTTTTCTGATTTCTTTATTTCTATATTGGTAATAACATATTTTAGAAGGAAAGTGACAATAAGAACTGCATATTAAAGAATATATAAAAATTATTAAGAAATGTTAAGTTCGTGCTAAGTATAGCTAATCGTATTTGTAATTAATGTACTTAAAAATTGTAAAAATATTTTTCTAATGATATGATTAAACATATAATGCTTTTTTAATTAAGTTATATAAAATATATTAAAATGGAGGTAAAAAATGAAAGAAAAAATTTCGAAAATTGTATTTCTATTTTCTGCTGTCTTTTTAATTGGTTTTATGCAAATAGAAAATGTAAATGCAACAACTTATTCACCAAGTACATTGGATGAATTTAGGACACTAGTTAAAAATTCACAAGACGGAGATGAGATAGATCTTGTGAAACTAAGTAATGGAGAGAGCTTTGATTCAGTGGGAGGGGGTAGTACCGACTTAGCCTCAATAGGAGAAATTAATGTAAATAAAAATATTACAATATTTTCTTCTGAACCTGAAAAAGCAGTACGATATTTAGACTTTAGCTGGTATAGAGCTGTTTTTTTAAAAAATGTTAGTTTTAATGTAAGTGAAGGAAATACTCTTACATTAAAGGGATATTTATATTTAAGAGGAACAGATGATGCTCCAGTCTTTCACGGTGATGGTAATTTAATCTTAACTGAAAGGGCTCATATAATTGGGAGAAATGGGCATCCTGCTATTGAGCTTAAAGAAGGCAAGGTAGAAGTTAATAATTTAATGTCCTTTGATAATTCTTCTAAGTATGGGAGAGATTCTGAAAAATTTAAAAGTGAAATAATCGGAGGGGATTCAAGCTCTTCTAACGGAGCAAGTGCCATAGTTGCAAAAATTATTGAAATCAAACAACAAAATCTCAAATTTAAAGATTATCCAAATTATGTTTCCCAAGGTCTTTGTATAAGAGGTGGACATTGTCTTGCAGAGAATGGACAAGGCGGATTTGCTATAGATGGTGAAGAGATCACAATAGACCTGTCTGGCGAAATGAACGAGTATGCAACAGATTCAATAATAGTGGGAGGTTCTGGTCCGTATGGTGCAGGAGCTATTAAGGGAAAAAATATAGATATAGAATGTGCCGGCAATGGCAAGATAGTACCTGGCAATGGAATAGATACAGATACAGAAAATGTAAGAAATAACTTTTACTATGGAGTAATAGAAGTTGAAGAAGGTGGAACCTTAAACTTTGGAACAAACGAAGTTCATACGAATAATAATGGGCCTAATCGTGAAGAAAGCATGAACTATGTTGTTGGTGGAGATAATAGAACTATATTCTTTAACGAAAATGAAGATTGTTCGACTTATTTTAAAGATAAAAAATGGAATAATTTTTACCCGCCAGTTATATTGGCAAAAGGTGATGCAAAAGTAAATGTATACAGGGGCCACCTTCAAGATAAGGGACCTAATGCAAACGGACCGGAAATATTAGGTAAAAGTGTATTTATGTATAATCTTCCTATATCACCAGTTATAGAGATGGATAAGGGAACTTTAAACATAGGCAAAGAAAATGGGCAGACAGACAATATATATATTTCAGCATCAAGTCACGTATTTAATACATCTGAATCGCTCATTAAGTCAAATGCTGATGTAAATGTATATGGTGAAAACACAGTTATTGAAGGACTGACATTCACATCAATGACTATAAGTGAAGAAAAGCAAGTTGGATATGCGAAAAATCCGATAGCACCTAAGGTTGGAGCATCGGGAATTAAAACTAGCGGTAAAGTATTTGTAAATGCAGCTAATATATGTGGTGGTACAATATCTAACATATTGGCTGAAAATGGAAGCAAAAAAGATGAATATCGTTTTGGCTCTGGAATTGTAGGAGCAAGTGATGTGACACTTGTAAACGGAGCAGTAGTACAAGGCTATGGACCTATAAAATATTTAAGAAATAAAGAATTATATAATTATTCAAGAATTTCTGACAATAATGTTTCAGCAGGATATGGGCTTGAAAATATTGGAAATGTATACATTGAAGACTCAGAGGTTCATGGTGGGGATATACAAACTGTGAAGGGAACTTGTACTTCTTCTATTCCTGGGTTTTGTGAAGGAAATGGCAAAGCGGGGGATGGAATTAGAAGAGTTAAGTATGTAGAGGTTAAGGGAGATTCATTAATTACAGGTGGATCGTCAGTAAATAACTATTCAAATAATCGTACCATATTTGTAGATAGACTCCAAGCTGGCAGTGGAATAAATGAAGCTCAAAATGTCAATGTTAAGGGAAATGTGCAAGTATATGGAGGTGGAAGCTCCACAAGTGCAGGCCATGGAATAGCCAATTCAGAAAATATTACATTAGAAGGAGATGAAGCTACAAATAAAGAACCCATAGTATATGGTGGGGCGTGTAGACAGACAAAGGATACTGGAAAGGAAATTTCAGGCTCTGGAATTTATATGGCAAAAAATGCAAATATAAAAGCCGGAAAAATTGAAGCTGGAAATATGGTTTATCAGATGTATTTAAATAATTATAAGGATAAAGTCCACAGTAGAACAAGAACAGGTGGATTTAATGGAACATCAGATAAGGCATATGCCATTTCAGGAACTGGTAAAATATTAATAGACGGAGATAAGAATTTTACTCCAGAAATAAAATCTTATAATAGCATATCGCAAGTTGGGTGGATTGGAACTAAAACACCAATTGCTAGTGTTGGACTTTTAGATAGTGGTGCACTTTATGTTGGCAAGGCAAAAATTTATTCTGGTGGAGATGAAAATTATAGGGATAAAAACATACTTGTAAGTGGTGGCAAATACCATGTAGATATTTTTAAGGACAACATAATCAATTCTTTTGAAGAGATAAAAGATAATAGAAGGTCACAGGGAATTAAATACAAGGCAAAAAATTCTGTAAGTCTTTTTAGAATATTAAATAACGATAAAACTGATTATGAGAATGAAGAGATAAAAAAATCTGCTGCATATGATGATATCTTTCTAAATGATTTTAAAATCAATCTTTACAAGGAAAAAAATAGTTTAAATTCAGTATTAACAAAAAAAGCAGCTATTAGAAAAGAAATGGGTCAAGGTCTTAAAACTATGGGGATTGAAAAAATAGAAGATTTAGAAAAAATGATTGATGACAATATAATTTTAGATAAAACCGAACCAACCCCAAAACCAGAACCAACCCCAACTCCAGAACCAACCCCAAAACCAGAACCAGAAGAGATAATAGTATTTAAGCCTCATGACGACACACCAACCTATAAAGTAGAGGCAAAGAAAATAGAAGAGTTAGAAAATCACATAAAATACATCTTCGGCTATCCAGAAGGAACATTTAAACCAGAGGGAAAAATAAAAAGAGCAGAAGTAATGGCGATAATAGCAAGAGGAGAAGGATATAAACTTTCAGATGAAAGCAAACCAAACTACCAAGACGCAAAAGACAAATCCTGGTATAATAAATATATAAACGCCTGTACAAAAGCAGGAATCCTAAAAGAAAAAGAAGGAGAAAAATTAAGAGCAGAAGAAGCCATAACAAGAGCAGAATTAGCGGACCTAATTTCAAGAATTACAAACGGAAACGACAAAAAATCAGACCTAACAGACATAAAAGGACACTGGGCAGAAGAAGCCATAAACCAAGGATATGGAAACGGAATCCTAACAGGCTATCCAGACAAAAGCTTTAAACCAGATAATACCATAACAAGAGCAGAAACAATAATCATAATAAACGCCCTATACAACAGACATCCAGACAAGGATTATATAGACGCTAACCAAGAACAAATGACAAAATATATAGACCTAAACAAGAGCCACTGGGCATATTATGAAATAGTGGAAGCATCAGAAAGCCATAAATTTGTTAGAGTAGGAGAACATGAGGAAAACTGGAAGGAACTGATGAAAGATTTGACAAATAATTAGAAAAACCAAGTTTTAAAAGCGGGGCGATTATTTCGTCTCGTTTTCATTTTGAATTGCTCTTATTGTTTATAAATGGAATTTTATGATATAAAATAGATATATAAAAAAATATATATTTTTTTAAGAAAATAATTTTAAAAATATAAACTTATGAAATAATAAATATGTAAATATAAAATTTTTCTTGATAAATAGGGGGCATTATGTTAGTATAAATTAATGTAACCGCACAGAAGAGGTTTAAATATTACCTTTATGGCGAGTCTTGTAATGAGGAGGTGCTACAAATGTATGCAATAATTGAAACTGGTGGAAAACAATATAGGGTTGAAGCTAAGGATAAGATTAAGGTTGAAAAGCTTGATTTGTCTGTTGGCGATAAGGTTGTTTTCGATAAGGTTCTTGTAATTGGTGACGACAATGTTAAAGTTGGTAAGCCTTATATTGAAGGTGCTAAAGTAGAAGGAAAAGTTTTACTTCAAGCCAAGGACAAAAAAGTAATTGTCTATAAATATAAGCCTAAGAAAAATGAAAGAAAGAAAAAAGGCCATCGTCAACCTTTTACTCTTGTTGAAATCGAAAGTATTAATTAATGACGAAAATTAAATTCTTTAAAGACGGTAATTTTTATTACGGTTTTGAATCTAGGGGTCATGCTTCTAGTGGTGAATTTGAAGAGATTGTATGTGCTGGTATTTCTGCCTTAACTGAAACTTTCTACTTTTCACTTCTTGATTTATGTGGCCTTGACTCTGAATTTATTTTAGATAAGCAAGATGACGGATTTTTAAAAATTGAAATTTTAAAAAATTATATAAAAGATGAAAGGGTTCAATTTTTTTTTGAGTTTTTGATTTTAGGGCTTAAAAAGATTCTTGAATCCTATCCCGATTATTTAAAGTTGGAGGTGTAAAATGATTAAATTTGATTTACAACTTTTTTCTTCTAAAAAGGGGGTTGGTTCTTCTAAGAACGGTCGTGATTCAAACGCTAAAAGACTTGGAGTTAAAAAAGGAGACGGCTCCTATGTACTTGCAGGTAACATTTTAGTTAGACAAAGAGGAACTAAAATTTTCCCTGGGGAAAATGTTGGACGTGGCAATGATGACACTCTTTTTGCAAAAGTTGATGGACGTGTTTCTTTTATTACTAAGGGAAAAGGCGGAAAGAAGTTTGTTAATGTTTGTCAAGAAGAATTAGCTTAAAAGTGAAGATGATATTATTATTTTAAGGAGGGGTTGTCAGTTGGCGACTCCTTTTTATCTGTTTACTATTTTTTAGAAATTTTTTATAATATTGTCACATACTTTTAATTTTTTTATTATATAATGAAAAAAATGGAGGATCTTTATGTTTATAGACAGTGCAAAAATTAAATTAAAAGCTGGTCGCGGTGGCGATGGTTGTGTTGCCTGGAGACGGGAAAAATACGAGCCTTCCGGAGGTCCTCACGGTGGTGATGGAGGCAGAGGCGGAAGTGTTATTGTTAAAGCTGACGAAGGCATTCATACACTAATGGATTTTAGATATAAAAGAGAATACAAAGCTGAAAATGGCGAAAATGGTATGAGTAAGCTTAAATATGGAAGAAGTGGTAAAGATATTATTTTGAAAGTTCCAGTTGGGACTCTTGTTAAAGATGAGGAATCAGGAGCTGTTATATTTGATTTAAAAAATAAGGATGATGAATTTGTAGTTTGTCGTGGAGGCAAGGGAGGCCTTGGCAATGCAAAGTTTAAATCATCTACAAGAAGGGCTCCGGCTTTTGCCCAAGCTGGCTCTGATGGTGAACAGAGAAATATTATTTTAGAATTAAAACTTCTTGCCGATGCAGGACTTATTGGTTTCCCTAATGTTGGAAAGTCAACCCTTCTTTCTGTAGTTTCTGCTGCAAAACCAAAAATTTCTAATTATCCTTTCACTACTCTTACGCCGAATTTAGGTGTTGTGTCCCTTGGTCCTGAAGAGTCATTTGTACTTGCTGATATTCCAGGGCTTATTGAAGGAGCAAGCACAGGCATTGGTCTTGGTGACGAATTTTTAAAGCATATTGAAAGGACAGGGGTTTTAATCCATGTAATAGATATGGCAGGAACTGAAGGTAGAGATCCCCTCGATGATTTTTATAAGATTAACGAAGAATTGAAGTGCTATAATGAAAAATTAGCGGAGAAAAAGCAGGTTATTTTTGCTAATAAGATGGATATTCCACAGGCAAGTGAAAATCTAATATCCTTTAAGGAAAATTTAAAGGGAGATTATGAAATCATTGAAGGAAGCGCTGCTACTGGAGAAAATGTTAAAAAACTTATGCAAATAGTTTATACTTATATAGAAGACTATGGCAAAAATTATGAAACTTATGACGAAGTTTATGTTGACACATCTGTTCGTGAAGAGGGAATTAAGGTCCATAAGGAAATGGGAGAATATATTGTTGAAGGCCCCTATATAGACAAATTAATTCGCTCCACAAATTTTGAAGATAATGAATCCCTAAAATATTTCCAAGAAAATTTAAGAAAAAATAAGGTAATAGATAAATTAAAGGAACTTGGAATTGAAGAAGGCGAAAGTGTCATTATAGGCGGTTATGAATTTGAATTTTTTAATTAGGAGATATTATGTTAAGAGGAAAAGATAGGTCTTATCTTAAAAGTTTAGCTAATAATTTAAAACCCCTTGCTCAAATTGGAAAGTCTGGCATTAGTGATGGGCTTATCAATCAGCTTGATAAACTTTTGGAAGATCATGAATTGGTTAAAATAAATGTCCTTCAAAATTCGCCTGACGAAGCAAAAAATATGACAGAAGAAATTTTGAATAGGACTGGGGCTGAATTTGTTCAGCAAATAGGTTCTAAGATTACTATTTATAGGGAGTCTAAGGAAAATAAACAAATAGAATTTGATAGGAATTGATATGGAAAAAATTGGAATTATGGGTGGTACCTTTAACCCCATTCATTACGGTCATCTTATGATAAGTGAATATTTGAGGGAGGAAATGAAGCTTGATAAGGTTTTATTTATACCAACAGGCAATCCCCCCCACAAAATTTTATCTCTGGATTCAAAATATCGTTATGAAATGGTAAAAATTGCAACTGAGTCAAATAAATTTTTTGAAGTTTCTGACATAGAAATAAAGAAGTCAGGCTATTCCTATAGCGTGGATACGGTTAAGGAACTAAAGGAGCAAAGACCTGCTGATTATATTTTTTTAATTGGTCTTGACACCTTATTTCAATTAAAGACTTGGAAAAAACTTGAAGAGCTTTCAAGGGAAATTGAATTTGCAGTGGCCTTGAGGCCAAATTATATGGAAAAGGAAAAAGTTGAAGGAGAGCTGACTCTTCTTAGAAAAATTTTTTCTACAAAGATCCACATAGTTGAAAGCCCCCTCTATGAAATTTCTTCAACAGAAATTAGAAACAGAATTAGGGAAGAAAAGTCTGTAAAATACTTAATGCCTAGAGAAGTAATAAAATACATTAAAGATAATAAATTATATAGAGATGATGAAATTGGATACTAAAAAATTTGAAAAAGAAATAAAAGATAGGGTTGGCACAAAGAGATATGACCATATGCTTAGGGTTTCTAAAGAGGCTAAGAGCCTTGCAAAAATTTATGAGGAAGATGAAGATAAGGCAGAAATTGCTGGCTATTTTCACGACTGTGCAAAATTAAAAGATAAGAGCGAAATTCCATCTTTGTGTCAAAAAGTAGACTTTGAAATCACAGATGAAATGAAAAAAGCCCCGTCAATAATTCATTCTTTTTTGGGAGCAGTCCTTGCAGAAAAACTTTATGATATTCATGATGAGGACATTTTAAATGCCATTAGTTGGCACACAACGGGAAGACCGAATATGTCTACCCTAGAAAAAATTGTGTTTTTGGCAGACTATATTGAACCTGGCAGGGATTATCCAGAAGCCAAAAAGGCCAGAACCCTTGCCTATAAAAATCTTGACAAGGCCATGGAATATGCTCTTAATCAAAATATTTTAAATTTAATTGATAGTAACAAATATATTGCCATGGAGTCAGTAAATGCTAGAAATTATTATTTGGAGATAAATAGATGAAAACTTTTTTTAAATCTTTTTTTATAACTCTTTTACTTATCCTAATTTTAGGAGGATCTATTGGAGGATATTATTATTACAAAACAAGTAAGGACCCAGAGGTTAGTTCTTTAAAAAACCTTAAGTTTTTAGTTTTAGGAGTTGATTCTCTGGAGTCAAAAAAGGCTGAAAATACAAGATCAGACACAATAATAATTGGAAATTTTGACCTTGAAAATGGGAAACTTGATTTAATTTCAATCCCTAGAGATACTTATGCAGAAATTAGGGGCTACAAAAAACAAAAGATAAATCATTCATATAATTATGGGGGAAGTGAGCTTACCCTTGCAACAGTTAATAATCTTTTGGGAACGGATATAAAATATTATTTAACAATTGACTATAAATTTGTTATGGATGTTGTAGATAGTCTAGGTGGGGTAAAAGTAAATGTACCCTTAAATATGGACTATGAAGATCCAACAGCTGACCCACCACTTTATATTCACATAAAAGAAGGGGAACAAGTATTAAATGGTTCTGACGCAGTAGGATTTTTAAGATTTAGAAAGGGATACAAAAGCGGCAGCGACCTTGAAAGGTTAGGAGCTCAACAGGAATTTATGAGAGCTTTATTCACATCTTTAAAAAGTGGAAAAACAATTATAAAAGCACCTATGCTTTTTAATGCTTATGTTAATGACACTCAAAATAATATTCCTAAAAACTATCTATTAAAACTTGCCATGGCGGCTACGAAACTTAATATGGAAAATATTAATGCCCAAACACTTCCAGGATATCCAAAATACATTAAGAAGGTTTCATATTTTATAGTAGATGAAGATGAAGCAAATAATTTATTAACAAATTTAAGTTTTAAATAAGGAGGTAAATTTGGAAGTTAAGGAGAAACTAGAAATTATTAAAGACTCTTGTCTGTCTAAAAAGGGGATTGATTTTAAGGTAATTGACATTAAAGAACTTTCATCAATTGCTGATTATTTTGTTATAGTTAGCGGTAATTCACAAACCCAAGTTTCGGCACTTGCTGATGAAATTGAAGAAAGACTAGATAAGGAAGGAGTATGCCTTGAAAATCTTGACGGCAAAAATTCTGCAAGATGGATTTTGCTCGACTATGGAGATATTATTGTCCATGTTTTTCATAAGGATGAAAGAGCCTATTATAATTTGGAAAGACTTTGGTCAAAAGATGACAATGAAGGAGAAAGTCAAGATGAGGTCGAAGATAAATTAATGATTAAGGACGAGGAGGATTTATGAGTAAAGTTATTGAAACAAAAAAAGCACCAGCAGCAGTAGGCCCTTATTCACAAGGGATAATTACTGGAAATTTAGTATTCACTTCAGGACAGCTTCCAATTATTCCTGAAAGCGGAGAATTAATTTCAGATGACATTGAAAAGGCAACAGAAAGAAGCCTTGAAAATGTTAAGGAAATTTTGGAAGAAGCGGGAACAAGTTTAGATAAGACCATTAAAGTTAATATTTTCTTAATAAATATGGCAGACTTTGGCAAGGTGAATGAAATTTATTCAAAATATTTTAAGGAACATAAACCTGCGAGATCTTGTGTAGAAGTTTCAAATCTTCCCAAAAATGGAATAATTGAAATAGAAGCTATTGCTGAAATATAAGAAAACAAAATAAAGGGACTGTCCACATTGGATAGTCCCTAATCTTTTTCTTTAAACTTATTTTGTCTTATCAATAATTTTAATTATTTTTACCATTATAATTCCGAAGACAGTATTTGCACAGGCTGTTGGGAAAACCACTGCTATTAGCATAGGGATTAGACCGCCTGAAAAAATTGCTATAACTTCTGCCATTCCAAGTAGTTTTCCAAGAAGAAGACAGCAAGCTAAAAATACTGAACCTGAAAACATAGTTCCTATAAAAAATAATATTCCGTATTCAAATAATTTAACTTCACCCTTTCTTTGCATAAGTCTTAAAAGAAAGCCGAAGAAAATTGTTGTAAGGGCCTTGTCAACTAAATTTGGGATTTGCCCAGCAGGAAAGCCCGTTGTCATTGCCGTTATAATTCCAGCAACAATTCCTATAACTGCCATTTCTGAATTTCTTTTTGTCAAAGTTAGGGAAACAAACATACATGCCAGCATAAAGTCTGGTTTAATTCCAAAACCAGGCACCACTGTGTGAAGCACTGTTCCTAATGCCATAAGTATGGCGCTTGTTACTAAAATTCTTGTTGATGATTTACTACTTGTCATAATAATTACTCCTATCTTAAAATTTAAAATATTAATTATAGGTCATTTTTATTGGCAATAAAAAACCACTTGCTCATAAGGAGCAAATGGTAAATTCGCGGTGCCATCCTTTTTCTATAAAAATAGATCTCTTTTCAGATACATACATATCCTATCTCTATAACGGGAGAAATCCGTCTTAGCTACTATAATTCGCTTTGCATTCATAGACCCATTCACAGGTAACCTTCCAATAATTTCCACCAACCATTATCTCTCTATAAGTTAGCTACAAGCTACTACTTTCTAATCAACATTTTATATTAATTATATTTTACAAGACTTTTAAAAATTGTCAAGGGTTTTCAAAAAAATTCTGAAATTTAAATGAATAAGTAGTATTTATTGTTAAAAAGTGATAATATTAAATTAAATAAATATAGTGAGGAGTTATAAAGATGACAAAAAAATTAAAAATTATTAGTATTGTTTTGGGCATAATTTTATACTTTGCTATTATTATCGACTCTTTTCACTTTGTAAATTTATATTATAAAATTTTGGGTATTGATAAGAGAATTGTCGAACATCTTGAAATTACAGATTATGGAAACCACGCTAGTGGGACCTATTATTTAGAAGTAGAAAGTACAAAGTAGGAAAATCATAGGCTCAGAATTTCAAAAAATTGACATTTTTTCCTAAAAACTTTATAATTATTTTAGCATACTCCTCTAGGGGAGTTTTTTTAAAATGAGGTGTTCAATGAAAAATTTAGGTCTACACGAAATAAGAAAAGAATTCCTTAGTTTTTTTGAAAAAAAAGGTCATTATGTACTGCCTTCTTTTTCATTAATTCCTAAGAATGATAAATCACTATTATTAATAGGAGCAGGCATGGCTCCAATGAAAAAATTCTTTACAGGGGAAGCGACTCCACCTGCCAAAAGGGTTACAACATGTCAAAAATGTTTGAGAACAGGTGACATTGAAAATGTAGGAAAAACTGACAGACATGCAACTTTTTTTGAAATGCTTGGCAACTTTTCTTTTGGAGATTATTTTAAAAAAGAAGCTATCCCTTGGGCGTGGGAATTTTTAACTGTCAATCTTGAAATTCCAAAGGAAGATCTCTGGGTTACAGTTTATTTTGAAGATGACGAAGCCTACAATATTTGGAAGGATGAGATCGGAGTTCCTGAAGAAAAGATTATCCGTCTTGGAAAGGAAGATAATTTTTGGGAACTAGAAGTTGGTCCATCAGGTCCTTGCACAGAAATTTATGTTGATAGAGGATTAGAATACGGGTCAGAGGATGAAAGACCTGGCGGTGAAGGTGACAGATTTATTGAAGTTTGGAACCTTGTTTTCACACAATTTGACAAGGATGAAAAGGGAGTTTATAATCCCTTAGCTCATCCAAATATTGATACTGGAATGGGTCTTGAAAGAATTTCTACAGTTCTTCAACATGCAAATAATATTTTTGAAATAGATGCCATAAAAGAAATCCTTGAAGAAATTAAAAATATGTCAGGCTACAAATATGGCTTAGACAAAAAACTTGACGAATCAGCAAGGGTTATAACTGACCATATAAGGGCCATTACTTTTTTAGTTGGTGACACTGTAAGGCCATCAAATGAAGGAAGAGGCTACGTTTTAAGAAGACTTATAAGAAGGGCAGCAAGACATGGAAGGCTTCTTGGCCTTAAAAAGGCTTTTTTATATGAACTTTGTGATTTGATTATTGACTCATGGGGCGTTGAATATAAAGAATTAATTGAAAATAGAGAAAAAATAAAGGATGTTATAAAGGGAGAAGAAGACAAATTCTTAACTACTATTGAATCTGGTATGAATATTTTATCAGGTCTTATTGAGAAGCTTGAAGCTGATAATAAAAAAGTGCTAGGTGGCGAAGATGTCTTTAAACTTTATGATACCTATGGATTCCCACCTGATTTAACAAGAGAAATTCTTTGGGAAAAGGGCCTTGAAATTGATCAAAAGGGCTTTGAAGAAAAAATGGATGAACAAAGAGAAAGAGCAAGGAATGCCAGAGATGATTCTAATATTGGCTGGGATTCTCATGCAGATGAATCTGTTTTTGAAGGCTATACAAATGAATTTTTAGGCTATGACCATAATTCTTGTCAAGGAGAAATCACAGGGATTTTTAAAAATTATAAGGAAGTTGAAAGTGCAGAGCCAGGAGAAAAAGTCATGGTTCTTCTTGATAAAACTCCTTTTTATGGCGAAGGCGGCGGACAAGTTGGCGATACAGGTTATATCATAGGTTCTGATTTTAAGTTAAGAGTTTTTGATACTAAAAAAACAAGAGAGGGTCTTCATCTTCATCTAGTAGAAGTTTTAGAAGGCTGCTTACAAAAAGAAAAAGTGGGGGCTGAAATTGATGTTGAAAGAAGAAATAATATTAGGAGAAATCATTCAGTTACTCACCTTCTTCACAAGGCCTTAAAAGAAACTTTGGGAAGCCATGTTAATCAAGCAGGCTCCCTTGTTGAAGCTGATAGAATGAGATTTGACTTTACACATTATGAAGCGATCTCTAAAGAAGACCTTAAAAAAATAGAAGCTAGGGTAAATGAAAAGATTTTTGAAGATCTTCCTGTTGTAACAACAATTACAAATCCACAAAAGGCTGGAGAAATGGGAGCAATTGGACTTTTTGAAGAAAAATATGGAGACCTTGTTAGAGTTTTATCTATGGGAGATTATTCCATGGAACTTTGCGGCGGCACTCACGTTTCAAATACAGCACAAATTTCTATGTTCAAAATTTTATCTGAATCTGGAGTTTCAAGCGGAGTTAGAAGAATTGAATCAATAACAGGCCTTGCAGTTTATAAATATCTTTTAAAGGCGGATAGCTTAAGAGATGATCTTTCAAGAGAACTTAAGGTAAATAAAAGTGATATTCTTCAAAAGACTAAAGCAAATATTGAAGAAATTAAAAAACTTCACAAGGAAATAGATAAACTTGAACATGACAGTGCTAAAGATGAGGTTTCAAAAGTCCTTGAAAATATAAAAACTAAGGGCGATATAAATTACGTTAGCTATAAATTTATAGATAAAGATGTAAATACTTTAAGGGATATGGCTGATGAAATTAGAAGTAAAATATCAAAAATTGTAATTTTATTTGCAGGTATTATTGATGGAAAAATTAATTTTGTGTGCGCACTTTCTAAAGATTTAGTAAAAAATCCTTACGAAGCTGGAAAGATTATTAAGGATATAGCAAAAATTGCAGGCGGCAGCGGTGGCGGAAGACCTGATATGGCAACTGCCGGCGGAAAAATTTTAGAAAAAGTTGATGATGCTTTAAATTCTCTTTCAGATTTTATCTAAATTTTATCTAATATACAATTTTTGCCACTTATGCTATAATTTACTTGGAGGTAGTTATGGATCAAAATAATAGCAATACTCAAGTTTTTGAAAAACAAAAATTAGAAAGGTCAAGAATTAAAGAAGTTTTAAAGAAAGTTTATAAGGCTTTGGAAGAAAAGGGTTATAATCCTATTGATCAAATTATTGGATATATATTGTCTGGCGATCCCACATATATTACAAGCCATGAAGATGCAAGGTCCATAATTCAGGATATTGAGCGTGACGAGCTTTTACAAGAAATGTTAAAAGTTTATTTAGAAAATAATTGAGATGGCAAGACCATCTCTTTTACATATTTAATATGTACCTATAAGGTTGTGATTTTATGGATAGGGTAATAGGACTTGATATAGGAGAAAAATATATTGGCATAGCAATTAGTGATGAAACTTTTACTATTGCTCAAAGTCTATGCACAGTTGAAAGGACATCTAACAAAGAGGCCTATGAGAAAATTCATGAAATATTAGAGAAGTACAATGTAAAAAAAGTAGTGGCAGGACTTCCGAAAAATATGAACAATACCATTGGGCCAACTGGTCAAATGGTTATGAAATTTGCAGAAAAGCTTAAAAATAAGTTTAGGATACAGCTGGTATATGTTGATGAAAGGATGACAACTCTTATGGCTGATAGAATTTTAATTGAATCTTCAGTCAGGAGGGAAAATAGAAAGAAATATGTTGATAAAATTGCAGCATCCTTTATTTTACAGTCATATATTGACAGCATCCGCAATAAGGAGGATTATGGAAAAAACAGTATTCTATGATGAATCGGGTAAAGCTATGGAATTTATAATACAAGGGAAATTTTCCATAGATGAAAATGATTATATTGCAATGATACCTGCAAATGAAGAAAATCCTTATGTTTATATTCTTAGAATTACTCTTGACGAAAATGGTGAAGAAGTATTGGAAGGAATTGATGATGATGAACTGGAAGAGGCTTCAAAAATTTATGAAGAACTCTTACAAGAAAAATTACAATAGGTGAAAATATGAATTTAAAAGATTTAAATGTGAAAGATGTGTTAAAAGAGCATGGCTACAAATATACCTGGCAAAGAGATACAGTTTATAAGGTTTTCTGTGATCATATTGATGAGCACTTAACCACAGAAGAAGTTTATAAATATATATCAGATAAAAATCCTGAAATAGGTATTGCAACAGTTTATAGGACTTTGCAACTTTTTCATAAGTTAGGCATACTAGATCAAATCACCTTTGAAGACAACATTGTTAGATATGAATTAAAATTAAAAAACAAGGGTCATAGACACCATCACCTCATTTGTTTAAATTGCGGAAAAATTACAGAAGTAAATGTTGATAAGTTAGACGCTATCGAAGAAGAAATTAAAAATAAATATAAATTTGAAATTGTAGATCATTCTCTAAAAGTTATGGGTTATTGCGAAGACTGCCAAAAGAAGTTAGGAGATGTAGATGAAAAATAGCAATAAGCTAAGAATAATTCCCTTAGGGGGATTACACGAAATAGGAAAGAACATGACGGTTATTGAATATAGAGATGACATTATTATTGTTGATTGCGGCATGACTTTTCCTGAGGATGAAATGCTGGGAATAGATGTAGTTATTCCTGACGTGACTTATTTAGTTGAAAATAAAAACAAGATTAGAGGTCTTGTTTTGACGCATGGACACGAAGATCATATTGGTGCCATTCCATATATAATGAAAAAATTGGATATGGAAATTTATGGAACACCACTTACAATTGGATTATTAGAAAACAAATTTAAGGAACACAATTTATCAAAAAAATGTCTAAATGTTGTCCATGCAGGAGATACAGTTAAACTTGGAAAAATGGAAGTTGAATGGATTAGGGTAAATCACTCAATTCCAGATTCAACAGCTCTTGCAATTAAAACTCCTCTTGGCTATGTTTACCACAGCGGAGATTTTAAAATTGATTTAACTCCAATTTCAGGCAAGCCAATTGACCTTGCAAGAATTGCAGACATTGGCAAAAAAGGTGTAATTGCCATGGTTGGAGAATCAACAAATGTCCTTCGTGAAGGATATACTATGAGTGAGTCAAAAGTTGGAGAAACTTTTAACCGTCTTTTTATGCAATTAATGGATAGTAGAATTATTATTGCAACTTTTGCATCAAATGTGCATAGGGTTCAGCAAATAATTAATTCTGCAGAAAAATATAATAGAAAAGTTGTCCTTTCAGGAAGGTCTATGCTTAATGTAACAGAGACTGCAAGAAGACTTGGCCAGCTTAAAGTTAAAAAAGATACTTTTGTAGATATTAGGGATATGAATAAATATGATGACAGCGAGCTTTGTTTAATAACAACAGGCTCTCAAGGCGAACCCATGAGTGCTCTGACAAGAATAGCCTATAATGAACACAGAAAAATTAAGCTAACTCCCAATGATGCCATAATTTTATCGGCAAATCCAATTCCTGGAAATGAAAAAGATGTAACAAAAGTTATTAATAAACTTCTTGAAAGTGGAGCTGAAGTTATTTATGAAACACTTTCTGAAATTCACGTTTCAGGTCACGCTTGCCAAGAAGAATTAAAGCTCCTTTTAGAGCTTGTTAATCCAAAATATTTTATTCCTGCCCATGGTGAAATCAGGCATCAAATGAAGCATGCTGAAATTGCTGAACAAATGGGAGTAAAGCATGACAATATTTATATTATGGAAAATGGAAACTGTCTTGAAATTGGTGAAGACGGAGCTAATCTTGTGGCCGATGTGCCAAGTGGAAATATTTTAGTTGATGGTCTTGGCATTGGAGATGTTGGAAATATTGTCTTAAGAGATAGGCAGCATTTGGCTGAAGATGGTCTTGTAATTGTTGTAATTTCTGTGACAAATACAGGCGAAGTCATTTCAGGGCCAGACATAATTTCCAGAGGTTTTGTCTATGTTAGGGAGTCAGGAGATTTAATAGATGATTCTAAAAAAGTTGTCAAAGATATCTTAAATGAAAATACAAGAAAACATTTAAGGGACTGGACAAGTTTAAAATCTGAAATAAGAGAAGGACTTAAGTCATATATCTTCCAGACAACAAAAAGGAATCCTATGATCTTACCTATAATAATGGAAATTTAAGGGAATCAGAAGATTCCCTTTTTTAAGAATAATATGGTTAATGTAAATTACGATTTTATAGAAGATTATATAAGAAGTTTAATAGTTAAAAAAGATGAGGACTTAGAAGTCTTAAGAAAATATGCAGAGGAAAATCATGTGCCAATTATTGAAGAGGAAAGTGAAGAATTTTTAAAATTTCTCTTAAAGCTTATTGAACCAAAAAAAGTCTTGGAACTTGGAAGTGCAATTGGCTATTCTGCAATTTCTTTTGTAAAAAATCAAAATGCCATAGAAAATCTTGTTACAGTTGAAATAAGTGAAAAAATGTATAAATTGGCAAAAAAAAATATAGAAGATTTTGGCTTTCAAGATAAGATAAATATTTATTTGGAAGATGCCTATGTATTTTTGCAAAAGACTTTAGATAAATTTGATTTGATTTTTATTGATGCTGCTAAGGGTCAATATGAAAATTATTTTTCTCTTGCAATTGAAAAATTAAATCCAAGGGGTGTTATAATTTGTGATAATGTGCTTTTTAAGGGCATGATAGCAAATGATGATTTAGTTAAGAAAAGAAAAATAACTATAGTTAGAAGACTTAGATCTTTTTTAGAAAAAATTGAAAGTGACAAGAGATTTACTTCATCAATAGTACCAATTGGTGATGGGATTTTATTAGTTAGGAGAGATAATGGATAAAATTGAATTACTTGCACCTGCAGGTGATATGGAAAAATTAAAAACAGCTATAGAATATGGGGCAGATGCCGTTTACTTGGGAGGAGAATCCTTTGGACTAAGAAAGGCTTCTAAAAATTTCACCTTAGATAAAATAAAGGAAGCGGCGGATTATTTACATGAAAGGGGCAAAAAACTTCATGTTACCCTAAATATTATTCCTCATAATGATGATATAAAGGGCCTTGAAGATTATGTAAAAAAACTAGAAGGAATTGGGGTTGATGCATTTATTGTAAGCGACCCAGGCATGTTTTTAAGAATAAAAGAAGTAATCACAAAAACCGAAATTCACATTTCAACTCAGGCTTCCGTTACAAACTCATCAACAGTTTTATTTTGGCAAAAACTTGGGGCTAAAAGAGTTGTCCTCGCAAGAGAATTATCTTTAAATGAGATTCGGGAAATTGTAAAAGATGTGGACGGAAAAATAGATATAGAAACATTTTGCCATGGAGCCATGTGTATGTCCTATTCTGGTAGGTGTCTTTTATCAAATTATATGACAGGAAGAAATGCAAATATGGGCGACTGTGCTCAGCCATGTAGATATAAATATTATTTAATGGAAGAAAAAAGGCAAGGAGAATATTTCTCAATTGAGGAGCATGATGAGGGAACTTTTATTATGAATTCTAAAGACCTTTGTATGATTGAACATGTACCAGATTTAATTGAAGCTGGAATTAGGTCCTTAAAAATTGAAGGTAGGGTAAAGAGCGAATATTATTTAGCAACAGTAGTAAGATCATATAGAATGGCCATTGATTCCTATTATAATGATCCTGAAAACTATAAATTTGATCCCTATCTTTTAGAGGAAATTAAAAAAGTTAGCCATAGAGATTTTACAACGGGATTTTTCTATAATAAGGCCAATGAATCATCACAGGTCTATGATAAAAATTCATATATTAGAGGTTATGATTTTGTGGGTCTTGTTCTTGACTATGATGAAAAAACAAAAATTGCAACTTGCGAAGAAAGGTCAAGAATTTTTAAGGGAGAAGAAGTTGAAATTTTTGGTCCCTCAATAAAACACTATAATCAAACAATTGGCTATATGACAGATGACAAGGATAGGGAAATTGATGTGGCAAATAAGGCTAAAGAGATTTTTAAGATTAAAGCTGACGGAAAATGTCAAAAGGGATATTTTATTAGGAGAAAAGTAAGTGAGTAAAAAAAGATTAATAATCGGCATTGCTGGCGGAAGTGGTAGTGGAAAGACAACTGTTACAAATAGGCTTGTAGAAAAAATTCGTGAGGAAAAGGTAACTGTTATTGAAGAAGACTCTTATTATAAGGACCAGTCAAATCTCTCTTATGAAGAAAGAGTCAAAACAAATTATGACCATCCTTTTGCCTTTGATAGTGATCTTCTAATTGACCATTTAAAAAAGTTAAAAGAAGGGAAATCCATAGAAAAACCCCTTTATGATTTTGAAATACACAATAGAAAAAAAGAAAAAGAAAAAGTTAGTCCTAAAGAAATTATTATTTTGGAAGGAATATTAATCCTTCAAGATGAAGATATAAGAAATTTACTTGACATAAAAGTCTTTGTAGATACAGATTCTGATGTGAGAATTATTAGAAGAATTTTAAGGGACATAAAGGAAAGAGGAAGGAGTCTTGATTCAGTTATTCTACAATATATGAATTCAGTACGCCCTGCTCATCTACAGTTTGTTGAACCTTCAAAAAAATATGCCGATATAATTATTCCTGAAGGCGGTCACAATGAAGTTGCCATAGATTTACTTTATCAAAAGATTAGATCCATAATTGAATAAATTATGGATTTTTTTAATGGAAAAAATCTAAAATTGTAAATAAATTAAAATTTTATTCTATAATATGACAATGTTTTCATATTATGAAAATTTTAGGGATAAAATTAATAAATTTTTTTTAAAAAATTCACCTATTTATTTTAAAAATATCAATAGAAATTATTTATTAAAGTTTATAAATGATTTAAAAATAGGGGAATACTAACTTTTATATTTTTTAAAACTTGTTAATTTTCAAGGTTTATAAGAGGATTTTATAAAATTTTACATATACATCGTGAAAAATTAGTGTTATAATAAATCTAAGGTTATTATTAAATAGCTATAATTTATTAGTAATAATAAGGGGTGAAGTTTTATGAGTTCAAGAAATCTCACATTTTCAATCGGTGGAGTTCATATGGACGAACACAAAACTTTAACTGAAAAAATTGCAATTGAAAGGATGCCGGATCCTGAAATTGTTTACATACCTATGTCACAGCACATAGGCGCACCCAATATACCAATGGTAAAAAAGGGTGACAGAGTTAAAGTAGGTCAAATTGTGGGAAGCTCAGATGCTTATATTTCTGCTGCTGTTCATACCGGTGTATCAGGAGAGGTCATTGGTATTGAAAAAATGTACACAGCAGATGCAAGGTACTGTGACTGCGTTGTCATAAAAAATGACGGATTAAACGAAAAAACAGATTTCACTAATATGAAAGATTACAGAGATCATCCAATTGATGATCTGGTGCCGTTCATTAAAGAAAAGGGAGTAGTCGGCATGGGTGGAGCTGGTTTTCCACTTCATGCTAAATTAAAAGGAGTGGATCCAGTCCTTGATGAATGTATTATCAATGGAGCTGAATGTGAACCGTTTTTGACTTGTGACCACAGGATTATGCTTGAAAAGACAGAAGAAATTTTAACAGGTCTAGATATTTTTTCCTATTTCTATAATAGAGAATCTTCTTATATGGCAATAGAAGAAAATAAACCAGATGCAATTGCAAAGATGGAAGAGGTAATTTCAGAGCATCCAAATTGGAAACATTTAAAAGTTGTTGGATGCCAAACCAAATACCCTCAAGGCGATTCAAAAAGACTTTCAGAAGCTGTTTGTGGAAGGATTGTTCCTCAAAATGGCGTAACAAATGATGTCGGGGTATTTTTAACAAATGTAGGAACAACTCTTGCCTTCTATGAAGCTATGATTGAAGGAAAACCTTCTTATGAAAGAGTCATCACCGTTTCAGGCTCAGGCATTAAAAATCCTAAAAATATATTAGTTAAAATAGGAACGCCAGTTGGAGAAATTTTAAAATTCTGTGGCGGCCTAGTTGATGATTATATTGAAATTATTTGTGGAGGACCTATGACAGGAAAGTCTGTATTTGACTTAAATTCTCCAATCACTAAGACAACATCAGGGATTTTAGTTTTTACTTCTAAGGAAATAAATCCAATAGATGAAAGTCCCTGCATAAGATGCTCAAGATGTGTTGATCACTGCCCGGCAAATATCAATCCGACAGATATTAATGCGGCAATTCTTCGTGGCAAACTTGACATATGTAACGATCTTCATGCAGACCAATGCATGGAATGTGGAATATGTTCTTTTGTGTGCCCAGCGAAAAGACACCTTTCAGCGTCTGTAAAGCTTGCTAAACGTGAAATAAAAATGGCTCAAAGGGCCAAGAAATAGGAGGAACTTATGGAAAAGAATATAAATAAAAAAGTGGACGGTTCCGAATATTTTGTATCTTTGGCTCCGCATATAAGATCAAATGACACTGTAAGAAAAATAATGCTTGATGTTATTATTGCACTAGTGCCTGCGGCAATCGGCTCAGTTTACTTTTTTGGATTAAGAGCCTTAATTTTAATTTTAATTTCAGCCTTAACCTGCGTGGCAACTGAATATATAACACAAAAGCTAATGAAAAAGGATATTCAAATAGGCGATCTTTCAGCAGTCGTTACAGGAATTTTAATTGCCTTTAATGTACCGTCAAATATGCCCATTTGGATGGTAATGTTCGGAGATATTTTTGCAATCTTAATTGTAAAAGAATGTTTTGGCGGCATAGGTTTTAACTTTATGAACCCAGCCCTTGCTGCTAGACTTGTTATAATGGCTTCTTGGACAACAAAGATGACAGACTATGTTAGTCCTGAAATGTTAAAAAATGGTATAACAACAACTGTGGGTGCAGATATGATAACTTCAGCAACGCCACTTAAATTAATTGGTCAAGCTGCCTACGAAAAATTGCCTTCACTTTTTGATATGGCAATAGGAAATATTGGGGGAGTTTTGGGAGAAACATCATCAATACTTTTATTAGTAGGATTTTTGTACTTAGTTATCAGAAAGGTAATTTCTTGGGAAATTCCTGTAATTTATGTTTTAGTAACAGCTATATTCCTATTTATTTTAGGAATTCCTGCAAATATTGTTCCCTATGAACTTTTGGCAGGAGGTTTAATTTTGGGAGCCTGCTTTATGGCTACAGATTATGCAACGAATCCTATTACTAGAAAGGGAAGAATTATTTTTGCAATAGGCTGCGGATTTTTAACTGCTTTAATAAGAGTTAAGGCATCACTTCCTGAAGGCGTTTCCTATGCAATATGCCTAATGAATGTTTTAACTCCAGTTATTGATAAGTTTACAAGAACATCAGCTTATGGGGAGGCGAAAAAATGAAAGAACCCGTAAAATTCGGATTAATACTTTTAATTTTCTGTGCAATTTCTGCTGGCTTGCTTTCAATAGTAAATGGATTTACAGCTCCAATTATTGCTCAAGCTGAACTAGAAAAAGCACTAGAATCTTATGAATCTATTTTTGGAGAAACTGCAGATAGTTTTCAAGAATGTGACGAAGCTAAGCTTCAGTCAATTAGAGAAAAATATAAAAATGTAGATAAAATTTTCGTTGCTCAAAAGGGCGGAAAAATTGTAGGATATGGAGTTAATGTTAAGGCATCAGGCTTTGGTGGAGATATGATTAATGCCATAGGAATTTTGCTTGATGGAGATAAAATTGTTGGTTTTAGAAATATTTCAAACCAAGAAACTCAAGGCTTTGGTTCCAGAATAACATCTGAAGAATATTTTCCTCTTTATGAAGGAAAATCAGTGGCAGGACCATTAGAACTTGCTGTAAATCCTACAGAAGAAAACCAAGTTCCTTGGCTGACAGGTGCAACAGTAACATCTAAGGCTGCTTTAGAGGCAGATAATGTTGTTGTTGAAGTTTATAATGAAATTTTAAAGAATGAGAAATAGGAGGTTAAGATGAAATTATCTAAAGTTTTTACTAACGCAATGTTTAAAAACAATCCTATTTTTATTCAGCTAATAGGTTTGTGTTCAACCCTAGCTATAACAAATAACTTAACAAATTCTATAGCCATGGGAATAGCTGTAACATTCGTACTTATAATGTCAAATGCAGTAGTGTCGATCCTTAGAAAAGTAATTCCTGACAAGATAAGAATTCCATGTTTTATAGTCGTTATTGCTTCTTTCGTAACTTTGGTACAAATGATTCTTCAAGCATATGTGCCTCCAATTTATAGGGCACTTGGTATATTTTTACCATTAATCGTTGTAAACTGCTGTATTCTTGGTGAAGCAGAAGGATTTGCCTATAAAAATAAAGTTATACCTTCAATAATTGATGGTTTAGGAACTGGTGTTGGCTATACGATGGCCGTATGTATAATGGGTCTTATTCGTGAATTTTTTGGCTATGGATCCCTTTTAAATATCCAGTTAATACCTGAAAATTTATATCCGGGAATTGGAATTTTTGGAGCACCTGCGGGAGCTTTCATCCTTCTTGGATTTGTAATTGCAGGTTTTAGATCAGTAATGAGTAGGAGGGCTAGCTAATGTTAAAAAGTATATTTATAATTTTAGTTTCAACAATACTTGTAAATAATTATATATTTGCACAGTTCTTAGGAATTTGTCCTTTCCTTGGAGTTTCTTCTAAAACAGAAACTGCAATGGGCATGGGACTTGCCGTTACTTTCGTTGTAGTTATTGCTTCTGCTTTAACTTGGCTTATTCAAAATTTTATTTTGAATCCACTTGGCATTGCTTATTTGCAAACCATAGCCTTTATTTTAGTAATTGCATCTCTTGTGCAATTTGTAGAAATGTTTATTAAAAAGGCATCACCAGCACTTTATACGGCAATGGGAGTTTATCTTCCACTAATTACAACAAACTGTGTTGTGCTTGGTGTTGCAGTTTTAAATATTCAAAAAGAATACAATTTAATAGAAACAGTATTTTCTGGTTTTGGTGCATCAGTAGGTTTTACCTTAGCATTACTTCTGATGTCATCATTAAGAGAAAAACTTGCAATTGGTAGCGTTCCAAAGCCCTTGCAAGGAGTTCCTATTGCCTTAATAAGTGCAGGACTTATGGCTCTTGCCTTTTCAGGCTTTGGTGGATTGGTATAGGAGGGAATTATGGATATTAAATCAATTTTATTTCCAGTCTTATTTTTAGGAATAACAGGAACACTTTTTGGAGTTATCTTATCAGTTGCCTCAAAAATATTTTATGTAAAGACAGATCCAAAAGTTATAGCAGTTAGAAATGCACTTCCTGGTGCAAACTGTGGTGCTTGTGGATTTCCTGGCTGCGACGGGATGGCAGATGCTATTTGCACAGGCAGTGCACCTGTAAACGGATGTGTAATTGGTGGTTCAGAAACTGCCGAAAAAGTTGCAGAAATTATGGGTTTTAATGCAGAAAATGTTGAAAGAAATGTTGCAGTAGTTTTATGTCAAGGAACATGTGGCAAGGCAAAAAATAAATATGACTACCATGATCTTGTAGATTGCCGACTTATCTCTGATTTTCAAAAGGGACAAAAGGCTTGCCAATTTGGATGCTGCGGTGGGGGAACATGCGTTAGTGTATGCGAATTTGATGCCATACATATGGTTGATGGAGTTGCAAAAGTTGACAAGGAAAAATGCGTTGCCTGCAAAAAATGTATTGATATTTGTCCAAAACAAATAATTAAATTAAGACCCTACAAATCTAAGACAGTTGTTAAATGTATGTCTATGGATGTTGGAAAAGTTGTTAGAAATAACTGCACTATAGGCTGTATTGCCTGCAAGATGTGCGAAAAGAATTGTCCTAAAGATGCAATTCATGTTATAGATAATTTGGCAAGAATTGACTATGACAAATGTATAAACTGTGGTATGTGCGTTTCAGTTTGCCCAACAGGAGCAATTGATTGTGAATATAAGGAAAGAGTTGCAAAGATGAAAGAAAGAGCAGCTGAAAAGAAAAAGAAGGAAGCTGAAGAAAAAAGGGCAAAACTTGCTGCTGAAAAAGCAGAAAAAGAAGCACAAGTAGCAAATGACAATAAATCAGGAACTGAAGTAATATAAAAAGAAAATTAACAGAAAAATGCTCTTATCTTTTATGAATTGAGAGCATTTTTATTGATTTACTAACTCATTTAAATAATTTTAAAAAAATTACACATATAATAAAGATATTTTTTATAATTATTTAATATAAAAAATCGTTATAGTATAAGAGAAAGAATGTGATTCCATTAGATATGAAAATGAAGATAATTATACTATGCACATAAGTGAAGAAGAAGCTAAAGATGAAAGAACTTATGAGGCTAATGTTAAAGATTTTATTTCAGGAAGTATGGGAATCTATTCTTCTAAAGCTGGCTTTGTATTAATGTGTATTTTAAAATTTTATCATGGGCCCTATGATTCAGCAGGAACTTATTATATAAAAAAATCAACCTGTAAAAGGATTAAGCATGATAGATTGACAGGAGATGAAAGAGTAGTAGATGTGGGGATGAGTCTTGAGATTTCTCATAATGATCGTACTTATTCTAACAACTATTGGTATTAATGAAAAAAATGAAAGCAGATGATAAGAAGAAATATGCAAAAGATGCTTATATAAGAGCATCTAGTATACCTATAGGAATAGCTTTGAGTTTCCTTTTTATTTATAATCCAAATTTATATAATAATAAAGTATTTAATATTATAATGTGTTTAATACTTATTTTGTTTTTCTTTTTCACATGTGACTACATAGTTGTACATGGATGGCTTATATCTATTGTATGTCTTAGTCTTTACTTTATTATGAATAGGATTGTTATGAGTTTTTTTGATCCTAGCAGTTCATCATATGATGGTATAAAATATGGTTTTAACTTTCTATTTTTAACTTTAATGCAGATACCATTAATAATAGAAGATTATATTAAATATAAAAAGGACGATAAAAAGTAAAAAAATCCCTCTTTACTAGCTGTCTGGTAAAGAGGTTTTTATAATGGCTCTATGTCAAATATTGGGGAGACTCGTTAACTCGAGTCTCTTTCTTTATGTAAAAATCAATACATAGACGCTAATAGAATATCAAAACTAAAATAAATAAAAACTACTAAAAATAAACATAGCAAATAAAACCCCTAGGGGTTTTGCAAAATTTTTCCTGTTTTTTGTCACTACTTACAAGCAAACATAATTCTTTTTCTAAATAAATTAAAATTTTTCATACCAAAACAATTTCTCTTTAAAGTCTTTATCTTAGTATGTGTGCCTTCAAGAGGACCATTAGACCAAGGATAATCAAAAGAGTTACATATCTCATCAAACCAGTTATTAAAAGCAGTGATACAAGCTTTAAATTCTTTTAAATTAGATTCTTCAGCTCTTTTTATCCATTCTCTTAGAGATTTAGCTGCCCTAACTCTATTGGGTTGGGTAAGAACATATTGGTAGAATAACTCCTTTAACCTATATGCTAATTTTAAATCTTCACTAATATTAAGCATTAGAGAAACATCTTCAGCTTGATCAGTTGTTAGCTTAGAAGCAGGTTTTGTAAGTAGACTCCTACTTCTCTTAAAATACTTCCTAAGCTTAGAAGATATATCCTTTTGAATCCTCTTTCTAACATTCTCCAAAGCCCATGAAACTTGCCTAATGAAATGATACCTGTCAACAATATGGATAGAATTCTTAAAGAACCTATTCTTAACAGACTTAAAGGTATTAGACATATCACTTACAAAAAACTTAACAGCTTGTCTCTCCTTGTTAGGAACTTTTTTAAAGTAGCTAAACAAAAAATTCATATCTCTAGTAGGTAAAATATTAATGATAGAGTGTTTAGCTCCATTTAGAAGTGATGTTTGGTACTTAATATTTCCACTATCCCCTTTAAATTCATCTATACAAAGGACTTCAGAAAGCTTATCTCTCGAAACACTTAAACAATTTAAAATTCTAAAAACAGTGTTAGTAGAAACATTATACCTTTTAGCAATAGATGAGATAGAGTAGAGCTCATCAAACTCAGCAACAATAGCAAAAACAAGTCTATTAGTCATAGTATGACCCTTAGCAATAAAATTAAGTTCTCTTTCAAAACGACAGCCACAAGACTTGCAATCATACCTTGTTTTCTTTAAATGAATAAGACATTTCTTTCCACGAATGTGAGTATCCTTAATCTTTTGAATTCTATGATCATGAACCCAAATCTTTTTAGAACCACAGTGAGGACAAGCATTCATCTTTTTAACAGACGCATGAACATAAACAAAGTCATTATCCTCGTCAAAGCTATCAAAAACTACATCTTTAAAACCTAACAAATTAATGTTATTATTATTTTGCACTTATATGCACCTCCTAGCTTTGTTTGTTGTTATTTTAAGTTTAGGATTAAATGCGTATAAGTGCAAATTTTTTTCATAATAATATCTGTTAGAGATTTACTCCCCAACAGATATTATAGAGCCTTTATAATTCTTCATATCTTAATAATTTAAAGTTTTTATTTAATTAAAGAGCAAAGTATCCCAAATTCAAATAGTTTTCTTCGTCAGTAATTTCTATATTCCATTTATTAGTAATTCCAATTGTTTTCGCCATTTCCTCAAAATAAAATAAAATTACTCCCATATCAACTAAAGAAAGTTTATCTTCAGGTGATTTTTTCATATAGGCATAGACCTTTTCATCCTTTATGACAAATCTCCAGGGCTGAAAATTTTTATGGCTTGGTGCATATCGTATCGATGAAAAAATATTAAAGAGACCTCTTTGTTCCAGAAATTGTCCTGAAATTGGAGAGTCTATATCATCTTTAAAGACAAGCTGATCTAGAGTGTATCTTTCTTGTGTCACTTCCGGTTCAAATAATTTTTTCTTTTTTGGATAGCCTAGGGCAATTAAATAGTCAATATTATTGCCAGACTCACCCAAAACAGATTTTTTTGTTTCATTATCGACTTTTGAAAGAGTAATCCAGCAAGTTCCTAAGTCAAGTTTAACTATTTCTGTATTTAATTTTTCCAAAAGATAGCCAGATTTCAAAATATTTACATAATCAGACTTATCCATTTCAAGACCTATGTAGTGAGGAGCTTCAATCATTACTCCGCTGTAACCGGCTTTACCTTGAAGAGCCTTAGAAATTATGCCACCGTTTTCATAAAGATAAAATTTAGCACTATTTTCTAGGTCGTTTACATTTGCCATATAGTCTTTAATTTTATAAAGTAAGTCCTTAGATAGAGCATTGTTTTTAAAATCTCTAACTGATTTCCTTTCTTGCAAAAAATTTGTCATTAACATATTATCACTCCCATTACTTTAATTATAATACACTTTAGGGGAAAAAAATAGATTTAAAAAATAATTAAGATGGCTTAAAATAATATTTAGGTGAAAAAATTTGAAATTAACAGAAAATCAGATTAAGGCTACTAAACATTTTAAAGGGCCGGCTCTTGTGCTGGCTGTTCCTGGAGCTGGCAAGACAACAGTTATTTTATATAGGATAATAAATTTAATAATAAATGGAGTTGACCCCAGAAAAATTTTGACTATAACTTTTTCTAAGGCTGCAAGCCTAGATATGGCAAGAAGATTTGAAAAACTTTCAAGGGCAAAGGGAGTGAATTTTTTGACAATTCATGCTTTATGCTACAGAATTTTACTTGACTTTGGAAGGATTAAGGGCAAAAAATATGACCTTCTTGAAAAAAATAGGGGAGATAAGATTAGGCTTTTAAAGGATATTTATATTTCCATAAATAAGTCCTATCCATCAGATGAGCTATTGGAAAATACTATGAATGAAATTTCTTTTTGCAAAAATACTCTCCTAAATGCCGAATCCTTTGAGGCAAGGGAAGAGTGTCAAACTTTAAATTTCTCAAAAATTTATAAGGCATATGAAGATTATAAGGTCAAGAAACATCTTATAGACTTTGACGACATGCTTACTATTAGCTACAAAATTTTAAGAGACGATAGCTATATTAGGACGAAATATAGGAGTTTTTTTGAATTTATTTTATTAGATGAGGGTCAAGACACGTCTTATGTTCAGTTTTTAATATTAAAAATACTGGCAAAGCCTTTGAATAATTTTTTTATAGTTGCTGATGACGATCAAAGTATCTATGCTTTTAGGGGAGCAAGCCCAAGAGAGCTTTTTAACCTTAAAAAAACCTATAGTGACCTTAAGACCTATTATATGGAAGAAAATTTCAGGTCTTCAAAAAATATAGTTAATATTTCAAATTCTTTTATTGGTCAAAATGAAAATAGATTTAAAAAAACTGTCTTTACAGAAAATGCTTGGGCAAGTCCTGCAACAATAGCCAAGGTTAAAAGCCCTGCTGATGAATATGATTTTATTTTCAAGCAGTTACAAAAGTTAGAGGGGGAAAGTGCCATTCTCTATAGAAATAATCTTTCTGCCATTGGTCTTGTAGAATTTTTGGAAAGAAAAAATATATTTTTTAATATAAAGGACCAAAAAAATAAATTTTTCTCTCATTTTATTGTAAGAGATATTATAGACATCTTAAAATTTGCAGAAGATTTATCAAATATAGACCTTTACCAAAGATTTTACTATAAACTTGAAGGCTATATTTCAAAAAGACATATTGCATATATGAAATCCAGGGGAGGATCAAATATTTTTGATTGTCTTTTTAAATTTCCAGGCCTACCAGATTATTATTTAGAAAAAATTGGTAAGCTAAATAGGGATTTTAAAAAATTAAAAAGGCTAAATTTATCTGAAGCAATAGGCTTTATTGAAGATGAAATGGGATATTTAAATTATTTAAAGGAAAATTCTAAAAGGCTAGGCGAATCTTATAAGGTCCTAATGGAATATCTTTTTTATATAAAATTTATTGGCAAAAATGCCCCAAGTCTTGATGATTTTTTAGGGAGATTAAAGCACCTTGAATACCTATTGCAAAAACCAAAGTCCGTAGGAGCAAATCTTGAACTTTCGACAATTCATTCGTCAAAAGGTCTTGAATATGACAATGTTTTTTTAATTGATTTAATTGATGGAAACTTGCCTACTAAGTCAGCTATAGATAATATTAGGGAAAAATTATATGCTTTTGAAGAGGAAAGAAGACTTTTTTATGTTGGCATGACCAGGGCCAAGAAAAATCTATTTTTCCTCTATCCCAAATATATGAATGGGGAAGAAGTAGAAATTTCAAGATTTTTATCTGACCTTGAAAGTATGTAAAAAAACCTTTAATTATTTTAAAGGTTTTTCAAAGGACTGTCTTGGAACATTCCCATATATATAAGTTATGCCTGCATATTCAAAATTGCAGGATTTTAAAAGATTTTGCATCTTATAATTATCTTTGTGGGTATCAATTCTTAAAATATGGATGCCTTGATTTAGTGCATAATTTTCAATTTCATAAAGGAGCTTTCTTGCATAGCCCTTATTTCTAAAGGAGCCAGATACTGCAAACCTATGAATTACTATATATTCTCCTTCATATTTCCACGCTCCATCAATTCTATTATAATTTTTTTCAAAGTTAGATAAAATTGCAGTTGCAACAATTCCATTGTCGTCTAAAACATAAAGCTCTTTAGAATCAACAAGTTCTTTCATATTATCAAGATTTGGTTTTTGAATTCCTTGCCATTGGTCAACGCCCATTGCCTTTAAAGACTTTGAACCGTCATCATAGATTTTTAAAACGGATTTTTTATCTTCCATCCTTGCTGGCTTTAAAATTATTTCGTGGAGATTATAGTCGATTTTATGGTCTAAAATAATTTCATCTTCCTTAACAATAGAATCATAGGCAAGAATGTTCACTCCTGCAAGGTCAGCTTCCTTTAAATAGTTGGCAAAAGCCTTGTCAGTCTTATAATTTGGATAAAATTCATGGGGACCATGCATTTGAATTAAAAATAAAATATAGGCTTCATAGCCTTCTTTTTTTGCCTTAATTAGCTCTTTTAAGTGTTTAGAACCTCTTAAAGTTGGTGCATCTGGAAAGGATGCAATTCCATAATTTTCAAGGGTAACTCCCTTAACTTCTAAAAATGCCTTTTTATTTTCCCCTTCAAGGTAAAAATCAAATCTGCTTTTATCATAGGTAAATTCTCTTATATAATTTGTAACTTCAAAATCGAAATCTATTTTCCCAGATTTTATAGCTTCTTCAACGGCAGCATTTGGTGCCTGAGAGTCAATATTTATAAGCATTTGATTTTTTTCAAGAGCAATTAAGGTAAATTTTGTTTTTCTTTGGTCAGAAAAATTTTCAGAAAGATAACAGTTCGCTCCATTAGAAAAAATTTCCTTACACCTACCAGTATTTGGCACATAGGCTAAGTTTATTTCTCCATTTATGGAAACTTCAGCTATAAACCTGTTCAGTCTTCTTATAAATTTTCCTTGGCGTACGTTTAAGTATTTCATAGTTTCCTCTCCCTATAAAAGTATATAGCAAAAAAATTATAAAAAAAAGACTTTTGAATTGAAAAAGTAAAAATTTTATATAAAATAAACTAAAGGAGATAAATATGAAAAGATTTTTTAAAAATTTTCAGAATTCTAAAAATTATAAAACTATATTTTTCATGCTAATATTATTAGAAATTTTATTTTTTCCAATCCTTCCAATTATGCCAAAATTCTATCTATATCCCATAAATCCTATTTATAATTTTGTACCTATGGGGTCCTTTATATTTGGGATTTATTTTCAGTTACTTTTAATGCTTGCTGTATTTTTCCTCTATAAAAATATATATCTTTATATTTTTACATTTATAGCCTTTAGCCTTAACTTTTTCCTTTATTATGTAGGCAAGGGAGTCGGCTCTAAAGACGACAAAGAATTTATTTTATTTTTGCTACCCATAATAGGTATTTTCATTTTTAATATTATTGCATCTCAAATAAGTTATAAATATAAAAAGGATTTAAAGTGGATAAAAATATAAAAAAGAAGGCTTTCTCATTTTTTGAGAAAGCCTTAATTAATATATATACTTATTTCATATCCTTAACTGCATTTTCAATTAATTCATCATTAACAAGATAAGGAAGAGTAATTGCTCCGCTTGTGCCTTCCTTATTAAATTCCAATGAAACCTCCATAGCGTGTTCATTTCTAGCCCAGTTACGTCTAGCAACGCCACTCATTACGTCCCAAGTTAAAGATAGGTCAATAATTTCATCAACTCTTTCAGATCCATCAAGTACAAGACCAAATCCACCATTAATAGATTTACCAATACCAACTCCGCCGCCGTTATGAAGGGCAACAAGACTCATACCTCTTGCACAGTTGCCGGCAAAG
The DNA here is from genome assembly GCF_900099555.1 of Peptoniphilus raoultii. Taxonomy (GTDB): domain Bacteria; phylum Bacillota; class Clostridia; order Tissierellales; family Peptoniphilaceae; genus Peptoniphilus_A; species Peptoniphilus_A raoultii. The sequence continues at coordinate 1,398,389 of NZ_FMWM01000002.1, read as the reverse complement.
CATTGAGTTGCCATGTCAGCCATAACATTTGAACCATCTTTAATATTTGAAGTTTCTCTAAATGGAGAGTCAGTTCCTGAAACGTCATGATGATCACGACCCATCATTACAGGACCGATTTTTCCTTCTCTAACAAGTTCATTAAATTTATGAGCGATTGCAACTCTGCCCTTGCAGTCTTGATAAAGAATTCTTGCTTGTGTTCCAACAACAAGTTTATTCTTTTCTGCATCTCTAATCCAGTTATAATTATCATGATCTTGATATCTTCTATTTGGATCTATACATTCCATAGCTGCATGGTCAGTGGCAATTAAATCCTCATGTTTTCCAGATAGGCAAACCCATCTAAAAGGTCCATATCCATAGTCAAATAAAAGTGGTCCCATAATATCTTCTACATATGAAGGCCAAATAAATCCGTCTTTGTCATCATGACCATTTTTAGAAATTTCTTTAACCCCTGAGTCATAAATTGCCTTTAAAAATGAGTTACCATAGTCAAAGAAATAAGTTCCCTTAGCAACTAAATTCTTAATTACTTCATAGTGTCTATGAAGAGTTTCATCAACCAAGCCTCTGAATTTAGAAATATCTTCAGCAAGAAGTTTTGTTCTTTCATCAAAGCTAATGCCAACTGGGCAGTATCCACCATTATAAACATTATGGCAAGAAGTTTGGTCAGAAAGTAAATCTATATGAATATTATTTTTATCCATGTATTCAAGAAGATCAACGATATTTCCGTGGTAGGCTATAGATAGGGTAGATTTTTCTTCTAAAGCCTTTTTAGCAAGGGAAACAGCTTCTTCTGGGCTTTCAGCAAGTTTCATAATCCAGCCTTGTTCAAGTCTTGTTTCAATTCTTGAAATATCAACTTCAGCAATAATTGAAACTGCACCGGCAATATCTCCAGCCTTTCCTTGAGCCCCACTCATTCCACCAAGTCCTGAAGAAACAAATAATTTTCCTTTAAGGTTATCTTTTTCGCCAAGACCAAGTTTTAATCTTCCGGCATTTAAAATTGTATTGTAAGTTCCGTGAACAATCCCTTGAGGTCCAATATACATCCATCCGCCAGCAGTCATTTGACCGTAGTTAGCAACACCCATTTCTTCAGCAATTTCCCAGTCATCAAGATTGTCATAAAGACCAACCATTAAACCATTTGTAATAATTACTCTAGGAGCATTTTTTCTTGACTTAAAAAGTCCAAGAGGGTGTCCTGATTCCATAACCAAAGTTTCATCATCGTGCATTATTTCTAAGTATTTTTTAATTAAATTATATTGCATCCAGTCATGGCAAACAGAACCTGTTTCACCGTATGTTACTAATTCATAAGGATAAAGAGCAACTTCAAAGTCAAGATTATTATCAATCATAACTTGAAATGCTTTTCCTTCCAGGCAATTTCCTTTGTATTCATCAATAGGTTTTCCGAAGATTCTGCCTTCCGGTCTAAATCTGTATCCATAAATTCTCCCACGAGTTTTTAATTCATCTAAGAATTCAGGAATAAGTTCTTCATGGTATTCTTCAGGAATATATCTTAGAGCATTTCTAAGAGCGATTTTTGTTTGGTCCTTAGTAAGTCTAAATCCCCTGTCAGGTGCACGCCTAATACCTGACTCAAAACTCTTCTTTTCAGGAAGAACATCAAGCCTTACTTTCATTGCATTTTGCAAAATTTGATTATCTATCAAAGCTAATCAACCTCCTTTTAATTTAAATTATAGTCCACTTAAAAAAAATTGTAAACTTAAAAATTATAAATGATTTATAGTTTTTAAATTTTAGGAAAAAGATTTATAATAGCTTTAGAAAATATTTTTTTATTTATTAAATAAAAATTCAATCTTATGGTAATATTTTTTTGGATTTTATATAATAGTAAAAGAAATAGAATTTGCTTTTATTTTTAAAATTAAAAGGAGGTTAATTATGAAAGCTGATAAAATTTTATATAATCTGGAAGAAGTATTTTCACCTAATGACTTAGGAAGACCCCTAAAGGGCAAGGAAATGAACGAAGCCACAATTTTAAAAAACGCCTACATTGCAATTGCAGACGGAAAAATTTTAAAAGTTGAGGAAGGGGAAGGATATAAGGATTTTAAAGATAACAATACAGAAATGATTGATCTTAAGGGATGCGTTGCAACTCCAGGACTTATTGATGCACATACACATCTTGTTTATGGGGGTTCAAGAGAAAACGAATTTGCCATGAAACTTAATGGCATGGAATATCTTGAAATTTTGGCAGCAGGCGGAGGAATTCTTTCCACCCTAAAGGCTACAAAAGAATTACCTTTTGACGAACTTTATGAAAAGACTAGAAAACTCGTTGAACAATTTATGGTCCATGGAGTAACTTGTGTTGAAGCCAAATCAGGTTATGGTATTGATCTAGAAACTGAGGTTAAAGAACTTGAAGTTATAAAAAAATTAAATGAAAATCTTCCTATTGATCTTGTTCCTACTTTTATGGCTGCCCACGTCATAGCAGAAAAATATAAGAAAAATCCTGACGAATATGTTGATATAGTCATAAATATGATGCCAACAATTAAGGAAAAAGACCTTGCAGAATTTTGTGACGTATTTTGTGAAAAAGACGTTTTCACTGCAGAACAAACTGAAAGAATTTTAACGGCGGCTAGGGAAAATGGCTTTAAACTTCGTGTTCATTCAGACGAAATTGAAAATATAGGAGGAGTTAATGTTGCGGCTGACCTTAAAACAACTTCAGCTGAGCATTTAATGGTTGTTGACGATAAGGAAATTAAACTATTGGCAGAAAATAATGTTATAGGAAATTTACTCCCAGGAACAACTTTTTCACTAATGAAAGATACCTACGCACCTGCAAGGAAAATGTTAGATGCAGGAATGGCTATAACTCTTTGCACAGATTCAAATCCTGGTTCTTGCCCAACAGCAAATTTACAATTTATTATGCAGTTAGGATGCCTTGCTATGAAACTTACTCCAATTGAAGTTTTTAATGCAGTTACAATTAATGCTGCTTATTCAGTTGACAGGGCAAAGACAATGGGTTCTTTTGATGAAGGAAAAGATGCCAATATTACAATATTTGATGGTAAAAATTTAGACTATCTTTTATATTTCTTTGCAACAAATTTAACAAAAGAAGTTTACCATAAGGGAAAATTAGTAGTAAAAGATAGACAGCTTGTATAGCTATTTACCAATATATTAATTTAAAATTATATTTTTAATACCGGAAATTTTATCCGGTATTTTTTATTTGTCAAATTTTTTATAATTTTTTCCAAAAATTCAAATTAATAAAATATAGAACTAAGTTTTCATATTAATAAGCTATCATGACTACCAGATAAAATATTGAAATTTACACATTTTTAAAATAAAAAAAATCATTTTCATATTGACTTTATAAATCCTGTGTGAAATAATGGACTTGTAAAATTAAGGCATATTTCTAAATATTTTTACTTACAGCCATGTTATTATCTTAATATGTTAATTTTATCAGAAAGTTTATCCATAACTTAAATTTATAAATGAAAATTTATAAGGGAGGGATAAACATAAGGAGTATGCGTTATCCTAAAAATTAACGTAAATATTTTAAGGGAGGCTTATTTATGGAAAACAATAAGCAAAAGACAGTAAGGCTACCAAATATTTTTGAAGCACTACTGCCAATTATCACTATGGTTGGTTTAATGCTCTATGTATTTAACTTCGCTTATGAAATAGTTGATGGAGAAAAGGTTAATATTTACGATGGAGCTCACATGCCACTTGTTGTAGCTATTGTAGTAGCTTGTATAGTAGGGGCAATGTGTGGACACACTTTTTCTGACATGTTAGCTGGTATGGTTGAAAGACTAAATGCGACACTTGAAGCAATTTTAATTCTTTTAACAGTTGGTATTTTAATATCATCTTTCATGATTTCAGGAACTATTCCAGCAGTAATTTATTATGGATTAAAATTATTAAGTCCACAATTATTTTTACCTGTTGGATGTATATTAATCGCTATTGTATCACTTGCTTGCGGTTCATCATGGACAGCAACAGGAACAATTGGTATTGCTTTTATGACAATTGGTGTTGGCCTTGGAATTAACCCAGCCCTAACAGCAGGCATGGTTATTTCTGGAGCATACGTTGGAGATAAATTCTCACCACTTTCTGATACAACAAATTTAGCAGCTGGAGTTTCAGGAACAGGTCTTTTTGACCACGTTACTGCAATGGTTTCTACAACAGGCCCAGTATTTTTAATTGCCCTAGTTATTTATGCAATTTTAGGTTCAAGAGTAAATGTTGTAAACTATGACCCCACAATTGCTCAAGGTATTGAAGATGCACTTGCGGCAAACTTTAACCTTAATCCTCTTGTACTTTTACCAATTGTTGTAATTGTAGTTGTATGTATTTTAAGAGTTCCAGGACTTCCTGGAGTTATCATTTCAGTTATCACAGGTGCAATTTTCGCAATAATTTTCCAAGGTGGACACAATATTGCCGAATTATTTGCAATTCTTCACTATGGCCCAACAATTGAAACAGGAAATGAATTTGTAGATGCTGCTCTTGCGAAAGGTGGTATGGACCATCAAATGTGGACAGTAAACTTAATTCTACTAGCTGTATCCTTTGGTGGTGCACTTGAAAAATGCGGTAGCGTTGAAAGAATTTTTGGCGGATTAAAACATAAGATTCACTCTGTTGGAACTTTAGTTTTAGCAACAATGTTCACATCAATTTTCTGCGACATGGCAATGTGCGACCAATTCTTAGGAATAGGAGTTCCTGCTCCATTATATGACACTAAATATGATGAGATGGGACTAGCAAGAAATATGCTTTCTCGTACTCTTGAAGATGCTGGTACACTTTGGGCATGTATGTTTCCATGGACAGCCTGTGGTGCTTATCAATCTGGCGTTTTAGGCATGAGCCCATTTGTATATTTCCCATTTGCCTTTGTTAACCTATTAAATCCAATTTATGCTGCAATCACAGCATTTATGGGAAGAAATATCTTCTGGGCAGATGGATCCTACACAAATCTATTTGGCAAGACTACTTTGAAGAAAGCTGCCAAAGCTCCAGAAGAAGCTAGAAAATTTGCTCTTGCTCAACTTGAAAAATTAAGAGCAGAAGGCAAAGCACCTAAGGTTAATGCTTAATAATTAGTTTATAGTTTTAGAAGTAAAGGATGGATTTAATTTTGCATTTTGAAAAGCCCTGGAAAGATTTAGGCGGAAATATTTTTGAAGCCTTTCCACTTGTAGAAAGAAAAAAATATGTGACAATAATGGCTTGGTGCTTGGCATTTATATTTCTTTTAATTGGAATATTAACCACCTATAGAATATGTTTATTCTTAGCCTTCGTACTTTTTCTAACTCTTTTGTCAAAAAGATATACAGTCCTCACCAAAAGGGGTCTTGAAATCTTTTACACTATGGTTTTTACAAAGTCTTATGAAATGTGGTTATGGGAAGACATTTATGCCCTAACTCATGAAAATGAGCCCAAGGATAAAGACGTCATCAGAATTTACATTACAAAAGGCGATAGAAGCAAAAGACTTTACTTTAAAAAGGAAGATTTGGAAAATATAATTAAGCTCGCTAAAGAAAACAATAGAAAAATAAAAATTTTTGATGCAGCAAAACATAGAAGCGAGCTTAATTTAATTAAAAAAAATAGTAAATAAGAAATTAAAATAAAAGGATATTAATTAAAAAGGAGAAAATTATGAAAGTTGTTTTAACAGGTAATGATTTAACATTAGAAGAATTAGTAGAAGTATCAAGAAATCATGCTGAAGTTTCTATTGATCCTAGTGCAAAACAAAGTGTTTTAGATTCTCGTAAATTTGTTGAAGAAATTGTTGAAGAAGAAAGAGTTGTATATGGAATCAACACGGGTTTCGGTTCTCTTTCTCGTGTAAGCATTTCTAAAGAAGATAATGCTCAGCTTCAAGAAAACCTAATCAGAACTCATGCTTCTGGCTATGGCAATCCACTTCCTGAAGATGAAACTAGAGCCGTCATCTTAATTAGAATTAACTCTCTATTAAAAGGCGTATCAGGAATTAGATACGAAACTATTGAAAAATTAGTTGAAATGTTGAATAAAAATGTTGTTCCATTTATTCCTGAAAAAGGATCTTTAGGAGCAAGTGGAGACTTAGCACCACTCGCTCATATGGTTCTTCCAATGCTAGGCCTTGGCAAAGCATATTATGAAGGAGTACTTTTAAGAGGAGATATGGCTATGGAAAAAGCAGGAATAAAAACTATGAAACTGGCTGCAAAAGAAGGCCTTGCTCTTATTAATGGTACTACAGTTTTAACTGCAACAGGTGCCTTAGCAACATATGATGCAATTAATCTTGCAAAGATTGCTGACATTGCTGGTGCCCTTTCTGTTGAAAGTGCAAGAGGAATTATAGATGCTTTTTGGGAAAAACTACACACAATTAGACCTCACAAGGGCTCTCTTGCAACAGCTAAAAATTTAAGATCTCTATTAGAAGACTCAACTTATGTAACACACACTGCTGAAATTAGAGTTCAAGATGCTTATACTTTCAGATGTATGCCACAAGTTCATGGTGCAAGTAAGGATACAATTGCCTACGTAAAAGAAAAAGTTGAAATTGAATTAAATTCAGCAACTGATAACCCAATTGTTACAGGAGATGGTCTTGTAATAAGTGGTGGTAATTTTCATGGGGAATTAATGGCTCAACCTCTTGACTTCTTGGCAATAGCAGTTTCAGAACTTGGAAACATTTCAGAAAGAAGAATTGAAAGATTAGTCAACACAACTCTTTCGGGCATGCCTTCTTTCTTGGTAAAACACCCTGGCTTAAATTCAGGATTTATGATTACTCAATATGCAGCAGCAGCTTTAGCTTCAGAAAACAAAACTTTATCTCACCCAGCCTCTGTTGACTCAATTACATCTTGTGAAAACCAAGAAGACTTTGTATCAATGGGTAATTGGGCATCAAGAAAAGTTCGTGAAGTTGTATTTAATGTAAAGAGAATATTAAGTACAGAACTTATGATAGCTTGTCAAGCAATCGACTTTAGAGAAGAAATGGAAGAAGGAAAACTTCATCTTGGCAAGGGAACACAAGCAGCTTATGATACGATGAGAGAATTTGTTAAATTTATTGAACAAGACAAAGACATTGAAATATATGACGAATTAGAAAAGGCAACTGACGCAATTAATAGTGGTAAATTACTTGAAGAAGTTGTAAGCAAAACAGAATTAGACTTAATCTAAGGAGGATTTATAAATGAAAAGAGTAATGTGCATTCCCAACTATTCTGAAGGAAGAGACTTACAAAAAATAGAAAAAATTACAGAATGTTTTCGTGCAAAAGAAAATGTAAAACTTATTGATTATCAACCAGATGCTGACCATAACAGACTTGTTGTTGAAGTTATTGGCAGTCCCAAAGAAGTAGTAGATGCAGTTATTGAATCTGTAAAAGTAGCTAAAGATCTTATTGATATGACTACTCATAAGGGAGCACACCCAAGAATGGGTGCAGTTGATGTTGTACCTTTTGTACCAGTAACAGAAATGACTACTGAAGAATGTGTTGAACTTGCAAAAGAAGTTGGAAAAGCAATTGGAGATATGGGAATTCCTGTTTATCTATATGAAGATGCAGCAACATCTCCTGACAGAAAGAATCTTGCAAAAGTAAGAAAAGGTCAATATGAAGGCTTCTTTGAAAAGATTAAAGATCCAGCATGGAAACCTGATTTTGGTCCAAACGAAATGAATGAAAAATCTGGTTGTACTGCTGTTGGAGCAAGATTCCATTTGGTAGCTTTCAATGTAAACTTAAGAACTGATGACCTTGAAATTGCTGACAAAATTGCTAAAAAAGTTCGTCACATTGGCGGCGGCTTAAGATATGTAAAGGCAATTGGACTTTCTCTTGAAGAAAAAGGACAAGTTCAAGTTTCAATGAACCTTGTGAATTTTGAAAAGACAAGAATTTATCAAGCTCTTGAAATGGTAAAAGCTGAAGCAAGACGTTATGGTGTTAGCGTTGCGAATACAGAACTTATTGGTCTTCTTCCCTTAAGAGCTTTAATTGAATCTGCTGCATATTATATGCAAATTGAAGATTTAAAAGAATCTCAAGTTCTTGAAACTCTTTTGATTGAGGAATAAATATGGAATTTAAAACAGACATTGAAATAGCTGACGAAGCTAAAATTGAAAAAATAGATAAGATAGCAGAAAAAATTGGCCTTTCAATAGATGATATAGAACTTTATGGTAAATATAAGGCAAAAATTTCTTGGGAAGCAATTAATAGATTAAAAGAAAATAAAAGCGGACAATTAATTTTAGTTACTGCAATTTCTCCAACTGCAGCTGGAGAAGGAAAATCAACAGTATCAATAGGTCTTTCTCAAGCCTTTAATAGAATTGGAAAAAAATCTGTTGTTGCTTTAAGAGAACCATCCCTAGGACCTGTTTTTGGGGTTAAGGGTGGGGCAACAGGTGGCGGATATGCCCAAGTTATTCCTATGGAAGATATTAATCTTCATTTTACTGGTGATCTTCATGCAATAACTGCAGCCAATAATTTAATTTCAGCTTGCTTAGATAACCACATTCACCAAGGCAATGCTCTTGAGATTGATATTAACAATATCACATGGAATAGGGTTTTGGATATGAATGATAGATCATTGAGAAATATTGTTATATCCCTTGGCAAAAAAGCTGATGGTGTTCCAAGAGAAGATCATTTTATGATAACTGTTGCTTCTGAAATTATGGCTACACTTTGCCTTTCAGATGATTTAGAAGACTTAAAAGAAAAAATTGGTAAGATGGTTGTTGCTTATAATAGAGGCGGAAAGCCTGTATTTGTTTCTGACCTAAATATTCAAGGTGCTGTTACAATGCTATTAAAAGATGCTTTAAAACCAAATCTTGTTCAAACTCTTGAAAATACACCAGCAATAATTCATGGCGGACCATTTGCAAATATTGCTCATGGCTGCAATTCAGTTTTAGCAACAAAAATCGCCTTAAAAACTTCTGAATATGCAGTTACAGAAGCAGGTTTCGGTGCTGACCTTGGTGCTGAAAAATTCATGGATATTAAGTGCAGAATGGCAGGCATTTCTCCTGATGCAGCTGTTATTGTTGCAACAATAAGGGCCCTTAAGATGCACGGAGGCATGGACAAAAAAGAATTAAAGGATGAAAATGTTGAGGCACTTGAAAAAGGTTTTGCTAATTTAAAACGTCACGTTGAAAATATGAGAAAATTTGGTGTGCCAGTTGTTGTTGCCATTAACCAATTTGTAAATGACACTCCTGCAGAAATTGAAAAACTTGAAGCTCTTTGTAAGGAACTTAACGTAGAAATTTCTCTTTGTCAATGTTGGGAAAAAGGCGGCGAAGGTGCAGAAGATTTGGCTAAAAAATTAGTGGAATTGACTGAAAAAGAAAAGTCAGAATTTAAATTCTTATATGATGCTGAAGATACAATTTCCAATAAATTAAACAAAATTGTTACTGAAATTTATAGGGGTAGCAAAGTTGTGTTTACAGCAGCGGCTAAAAAGCAAGTTAAAAAACTTGAAGAACTTGGTCTTGATAAACTTCCAATCTGCGTTGCAAAAACACAATTCTCCTTCACTGATGATAAAAACATTGTAGGAGCACCAACAGATTTTGATATTGAAATTAAAACTGTTAGAGTTTCAAACGGAGCAGGATTTATAGTTGTTGAAACTTCAAACATTATGATTATGCCAGGCCTACCTAAAAAACCTGCAGCAGAAAATATGGACATTGATAAGAACGGTAAGATTACAGGTCTATTCTAGGAGGAAATATGCTTAAAGATTTAAATATAGTAGAATTTGCTGACGAAACAGCTTCCAATTCACCAGCACCAGGTGGTGGATCAATTGCAGCTCTTAATGCTGCAATGGCTGCATCTCTTCTTGCAATGGTTGGAAATTTAACAGTTGGTAAGAAAAAATATATGGAATTTTCACCAAGGGCAGAAGAAATTGCAAAGGCTTGTGCTGAATACAAGGATAAATTTGTTGATGCAATAGATAAAGATGCAAACTCTTTTAACGGAGTTATGGATGCAATGAAGATGCCAAAGGAAACAGAAGAAGAAAAAGCTGCGAGGTCAGAAAAAATACAAAAGGAATATAAGATTGCTATTGAAGTTCCTCTAAGCCTAGGAATGGGAGTAACAGATCTTTATCCCTATGCAAAAGAACTTGCAGAAAATGGAAATGCAAATGCCATAACTGATGTTGCAGTTGCCCTAATAAATATTAAGGCTGCAGCAGAAGGTGCTTTCTTAAATGTTAAAATTAATTTAAATTCTTTAAAAGACGAAGCTTATAGAAAAAGTCTTGAAGAAAAAATGGCAAAAACTCTTGATGAAGTAAATGTAAACCATGAAGAAATCATGGGAATTGTAGATGAAAAATTGAGATGAAATATTTATTAGTAGATGTAGGTTCAACATACACTAAATTAAATCTAATTGACACAGAAATGTGTAAAATTCTTGCATCTGCTTGGTCTTATACAACGGTTGAAACTGATGTAAATGAAGGTTTCAATAAGGCCTACAAAAAATTAAGACAAATATCTTCAGAAAAATATGATAGGTTTTTAGGAGCCTCATCAGCATCTGGAGGTTTAAAAGTAGTGGTTGTGGGATTTTCTAAAAATCTCACAACTTACGCTTTAAAAGCAGCTTCACTATCCAGTGGAGCCAGAATTTTGCGTGAATATTATTATGAACTTACTGATGAAAAACTTGATGAGATTGAAAAATATAAGCCTGATATTCTTCTTCTTTGTGGGGGAACAGATGGCGGAAATTCATCAAATATAATTTTTAATGCAAAAAAAATAGCTAAGAGAAATTTTCCCTTCCCATTATTAGTGTGCGGAAATAGTTACGCAAATGATGAGATAAGAGAAATATTTAAAGATTCTAAAATGAATCTTAGCTTTACAGAAAATGTAATGCCAAATGTAAATGTTATAAATTACAAGCCTTTAAGGGAAGTAATAGGTAAAATTTTTATAGAAACTATTACAAGGGCAAAGGGGATTTTATCCCTATCCCAAAAATGTGAAATATTTTTGCCAACACCTATTGCTGTCCAAAAAGCCGTAACAAATTACGGTAAATTTAAAAATGCTGAAATTATAGCCATTGATATTGGCGGAGCCACAACTGATGTTTATTCACTAGGAGTATCATATAAGGGAAAAGAAAATATAATTCCACCTGAAATTGATGAACCCTTTGAAAAAAGAACAGTTGAGGGAGATATGGGCATGAGATATTCAGCAACGGCACTTTTTGAGTCCTTGGGACCAGAAATATTTCGTGATTATGGATTTCCAGATGCCTTAGAAAGATGTCAAAAAAGATTTAATCATCCAGATTTCATTGCGGAATCCAGGGATGAAGAAAAATTTGACGAACTACTTGGGTTTTTAGCAGCTAAAACAGCCCTATCAAGACACATTGGTAAGCTGAAAAAAATCCCAACTAAAACAAGATATATTTATGAGCAGTCAGGAAAAGATTTAAGTGAAGTTAAAGAATTTATCGGAACAGGTGGAGTAATAATAAATTCTCCCAATCCAAAATTTATTTTTGACTCCTTAAAAGCACTTGATGATTCATATTTAAAGGTAAAAAATCCAAAATATCTATTAGATAAGAGATATATTTTATCTTCAGCAGGACTTATTTCGGAATTTGAAAAAGAAAATTCCTATAGAATCATAAGTAAGTATTTGCAAGAAGTTAAATAATTATAAAAAATAGCTTAGTAAAAAACTAGGCTATTTTTTTGCGGAAATTTATCTAATAAATACAAAAATGGTGCAGGAGAAGGGACTTGAACCCTCACCCGCAATGCGAACATGCTTCTGAGACATGCCTGTCTGCCAATTCCAGCACTCCTGCAAATTCTACTTTATCTTAAATTAAAATAATTCATTTGTCAATTGCCCCTAAACCTTTTATGTGAAATGATATATAATATTAATTAAAAAAATATCAAATCAAGTTGGAGGTAAATTATGCTTACTTATAGACCTACTTATTGGTTATTTATTTCATTTTTTATGATAGATTGTAAAATTAAATGCGACACTAATATAAAATAAAAACCCATAACAAAATCAATTCATGTAAAATGTAATTACCACAAAACATAGACATGAAGGAGATTGTTATGAGTCATAAATATATTACCATGGATTGTAGAAATAAAATAGAGGTTTTAAATAATGAAGGTTACTCGGCCAGAAAAATAGCAAAAATATTAGGTTATCATCATTCATCAATTAGTAGAGAGCTAAAAAGATGCAAAGACAAATACAATGCGAAAAAGGCTAATCTTGATTATTCTATTAATTCTAAAAGCAAAGGTAGAAAGTCAAAATTTACTGACGATTTAAAAGAATTTATCAAAGGAAAAGCTAGAGGCCACCTGGTTCCCTGAACAAATAATAGGACGATGTTTTAGAGGTGAATTAAGCTTTAAAACAATATATAATTGGCTATATAAAGGGCTTTTAGATGTATCAGTTAAAGTCTTAAGGAGAAAAGGAAAATCTTTAAAAGCTAAAGAAACAAGAGGTAAATTTAATATAGGAACATCTATTTCTAAAAGACCCCAAGTTGTAAAAAACGTGTGGAATTTGGTCATTGGGAGCTTGATACAGTAGTGTCATCTAGAGGTAAAAGTAAAGGATGTTTAGCGACGTTTGCAGAAATGAAGACTCGTGCATATTTTGCAATAAAAATGCCTGATCGCAGTAAAGAATCTATGTTAGATGCAATACACACTTTAACAAAAGAATTGCCACAAGGAGCATTCAAGACATTCACTTCAGATAGAGGTAAAGAATTTGCTTGTTATGAAGATATAGAAAGTAAATTAAATATAGACTTTTATTTCGCAGATCCATATAGTGCTTGGCAAAGGGGAACTAACGAAAATAGCAATGGTTTACTTAAAGAATTTTTTCCTAAGAAAACTGATTTAGCTAAAATCGAAGAGGAAGATTTAATAGATGCTATTTATAAAATAAACTCTAGACCGAGAAAATGTCTAGAGTTTGATACACCATTTGAACGTTTTATACATGAATTAAATTTATTAAGCTAAGTGTCGCAATAATTATTGCAAATTAACATTATAATAAATTAAAAAAAATTAAATTAAATAATAATAGATCTATAGAGAAGGTATGGAGTGATCTTTTTTTTTCAGCCAATTTTTAATTATTTTGGTCATATTAGAAGAAAAGCCTTATAATATTAAAATTACAAGGCTTTATATGGTGCACCTTCAGGGACTCGAACCCTGGGCCCACTGATTAAGAGTCAGTTGCTCTACCATCTGAGCTAAAGGTGCAAATTGTGTTTACAACAAAATATATTATATAAATCAGCTTGGCTTTTGTCAAGATTATTTTAAATTATTATTGAATTATTTATTTTCTGTAAATTAAAAATCCGTTTAATACAATCTTTAGAAAGAGCTATAATCTAATTAACTATTGACTTAATTATTTTTTAACTTTACAATTGTAATAATTGGGAGGAAATGAGATGAAAATTGTTGTTTCAAAATTTGGTGGTTCATCACTAGCTTACTCAGATACTTATAAAAAGGTTTATGATATTATAAAATCTTCTCCTGACAGAAAATTTATTGTTGCTTCTGCTCCGGGAAAGGTTAGTTCAAATGATACAAAGATTACAGATTTACTTTATTTAGCTTATGATCTTGCAAGTCACAAAATTAATTACACAGAAATTTTAGAATCAATTGAAAATAAGTATAGAGAAATTGTTAGCACTTTAAATATTGATTTTGATATAGATATGGAGCTAAAAAAATTAAATAATGATTTGAGCTCATCTGTCACAAAGGAATATATGGCCTCAAGGGGAGAATATATTAATGCAAAGATTCTCGCTTCTTATTTAGGCTATAAATTTATGGATGCAAAGGATCTTATATTTTTTGATAGGGAAGGCAATTTTTTAGATGAAAAATCCTATATTAGCATCTACAAATTAAGGGAAAGTGGTGATTCCTATGTTATTCCTGGATTTTATGGTGAAGATGAAGACGGGAATATTAGAACTTTTTCAAGAGGTGGAGGAGATTTAACGGGCTCAATTATAGCTAGTGGTTTAAAGGCTAACCTATATGAAAACTGGACTGACGTTTCTGGATTTATGAGTGCAGATCCAACTATTGTTAAAGACCCAAGACATATTGAAATTATAACTTATAGGGAACTAAGGGAGCTATCTTATGCTGGGGCTTCTATTCTTCATGAAGAAGCAATTTTACCAGTTTCAAAGGCGGGCATTCCTGTTGTAATTAAAAATACTTTTGCCCCTCAAGATGAAGGGACTTTAATTCTTCCTGATGATTCAAAAAAACTTTCTAAAAATGACAGGGGAGTTACGGGAATTGCTGGAAGAAAGAATTTTACAGTAATTAATATTGAAAAAACTAAGATGAATAAGGACAAGGGCTTTCACAGAAAGCTTATGTCTGTTTTAGAAGTTAATAATGTGCCTCTTGAACATATGCCTTCAAGCATTGATTCCGTATCTCTAATAATTGCCGACAAATATTTAACTGGACATACTGATTCACTTGTCAGTGAAATTAAAAGTTTTGTAAGGCCGGATAAGATAAAGATCACAAAGGGAATTGCCCTTATTTCTGTTGTGGGTAGGGGAATGATTAGACACGTTGGGGCATCAGCAAAATTATTTAAGGCCTTGGCTGAAAATAATGTAAATATTCAAATGATTATCCAAGGTTCATCAGAAATGAATATTATAGTTGGAATTGACGAAAATGATTTTGCAAAGGCTATTAACTCAATTTATAGCGAATTTTTAGCATAGGAGAAAATTAATGAAAAAAATTTTAATATTAGCAGTATCTCTAGCCCTATTAACAGCTTGTGGAGCTGAAAAAAATGCAGGTGCATCTACAAATGCTTCTGCAAATATTGAAAGCAATAAGGCAAATGTAAGTACAAATGCACAGACTAATAATAAGAAAGAAAATGGAGAAATTGCTGGTCAAGAAGCAAATCAAAATGCTTCTCTTGATATTCAAAAAACAATAACATCTAAGGCAGATGCCTTTAATAAATATATGGAATTACACCCAAATTCAAATGTTAATGAATTTTCTTTTGAAGCAAATAAGAAGAAAAATGTAGTTACTTTTGAAATTGAAGGTTATGACGCTGAAAATAAATATGAAGTAAATCTTAATGCAGAAGATTTAAGTGTAATAAAGGATAAGACAAAAAGAGGAAAAACTGATGATACTAGGGTTATTGTTGGGGCAATGTTAGAAGCTATTGATTCACTTGTAGAAGAAGCTGCAAAGGATGTAGGAGCTGACTATAGTCTTTTTAAAGCTAGTCTTTCCTTTGATGATGGAAAACTTGAACTAGAATTGGAATTTGAGAATGCAAGTGGCCAAGACATTGAATATACTTATGATGTTGCGAATAGCAAACTAATTGAAAAGGACGCTTAAAATTTTATTTATAAATCCTTAAACCCTTTCTAAAAGTAAAGTATTATGTTAAAATAATATTAAATGGGGGAAGTATGAGAATTATTGCAGGAGAATTTTCATCCAGAAAACTTTTTGCTCCTAAGGGTCTGCAAACAAGGCCCAGCCTTGATAGGGTTAGGGAAAGTGTCTTTAATACTTTGGGCCAGTATTTTAATGGTGGAGATGTTTTAGATTTATTTTGCGGCAGCGGAATTAACGGCTTTGAATTTTTATCAAGAGGGGCCGATTTTATATATTTTGTTGATAGGGCAAGGGATTCTAAGGAAGCTGTTTTAAGAAATTCTGAGATTTTAAAAGCTCACGACAAGATTAAATTTATTAAAAGTGATTACAAAAAAGCTTTAAATTCTTTTGCTTCCAATAGCTTTCAATATATTTATATGGATCCTCCATTTGCAAATGAGGACTACTATCTTAAAAGCTTTAAAATAATTTCAGAAAGGAAACTTTTAAAAAGTAATGGAAAATTAATTATTGAACATGATTCTGATATGAAAATTTTTAGGGAAGGATTATTTTCTGAAATGCAGAGTAAAAAGTATGGAAAGGTTACTATTTCCATATGGGAGGACAAATGAAGGTAATATATGCAGGGAGTTTTGATCCTGTTACTAATGGTCATCTGGATATAATTAAAAGGGCAAAGGAAATTTTTGGACAGGTTATTGTTGCTGTTCTTGATAATGTTTCAAAAAAATCCCTTTTTACAACAGAAGAAAGACTTGAATTTTTAAGAGCTTTACTTATAGATGATGAAAATATTGAAATTGATTCCTTTAAGGGTCTACTTGTGGACTATGCTAAGAAAAAGGACTGCAAGGTAATTGTTAGGGGCTTAAGATCTGCTAGCGATTATTTTAGTGAATATACTCTAGCAATGGCAAATATGCACTATAAGGATGGGATTGAAACAGTATTTTTATTAGGTTCAAATGAAAAATTATTTGTAAGTTCATCTCTTGCCAAAGAAGTTGCACAATTTGACGGAGATTTAACACTTTTTGTTCCAGAACTTGTGGGAAAAGCAATGAAGGAAAAATTACTTAGGAGGTAAAAAAATGAGTTTAACAGATTTAGTTAATGAAATGGAAGATTTACTTGAAACAGCAAGTCAAATTCCGCTTACAGGTAAAGTTATGATTGATAGAGAAGAATTTATGGATGTTATCAAGGAAATAAAAGCACAAATGCCAGGAGAAATTTCTGATGCAAAGAAGATTTCTGAAGATAAGGAAAATATTATTGCTGGAGCTCATGATGAAGCAGATAAGATTTTATCTCAAGCTAAGGCTCATGCTGAAAAAGTGATTGATGAAAATGAACTTGTTATTGAAGCAAAAAATAGGGCAGATGAAATTTTGAAGAGGGCTCACGAAGAATCTACACAAGTTAGAGAAGGGGCTAGAGATTATGCAGACAATCTTTTAGAAAACACACAAGTTAACCTTTCAGAGATTATCAAAATGCTTAATGAAAATAGACAAGAATTAAGGGGATAGTTTATCCCAAAAGTTAATAAAAAACCTTTTAAAGCTCTTAATTTATATTAGAGCTTTTTTTATTTAGGGTTAATTAGTATATTAGAATATGATAATATGCTAATATAACTTTGCGGAGGTTTTATGGAAAAAGATTATATTATTGATGACAAGCATATTGAGTCTATAAAGAATAAGGCTAAAATTTTAAAGGTCTTATCTCATCCTATAAGACTTTGCGTTTTAGATCAGCTTATAAAAAACGGAGAAAAAAATGTTAGCGAAATTATTTTTTGTATGGGAATTGGGCAATCAAATTTATCTCAACATCTTTCAAAATTAAAGGATTTAGGAATTATTGAAGGAATTAAGGAGGGCAATCAAATTTATTATGGGGCAGCATTGCAAATAGAGAATTGCTATTTGTTTCAAGTGAAGAGGACATTGAAAAGAAATATAATGTAGATATAAGAAGTGAAAATGAAGTTCTTGAAATTGACATAGAAAATAAAAAGTTAAGGTTTTAAATCATAAGAATAATGTAGTTTATGAAGAATCCTATGATAAACTTCTTTTGTCAACTGGTTCAAGTCCCTTTGAGCCTCCAGTTAAAGGTATTGATGAAAAAAATGTCTTTACCCTATGGACTATCGATGATGTATATAAAACTGACGCTTTTATAAAAAAAAAGAAAATCCAAAGAGGGCAGTTATTGTTGGTGGTTGCTTTATTGGTCTTGAAATGGCAGAAAATTTAGTGGAAAGAGGCCTAGATGTTAGTCTTGTTGAAATGGCAAGCCAAGTTATGCCGCCCCTTGATAAGGATATGGCAAAAATTGTTGAAAATCATTTAATACAAAAGGGAGTAAAATTATTTTTAAATGAGGGTTTTGATGGAACTGAAAACAATGGCAAAACTCTTAATTTAAAGCCAGGCAAAAAAAATTGAAACTGATATGACCCTTTTATCTATTGGGGTAAGGCCTAATAATAAGATTGCAAAAGATGAGGGCTTTTCTTTAAATAAAAGAGGAGGAATTGTTGCTGATGATTTATGTCAAACAGATGATAAGGATATTTACGCTGTTGGGGATGTAATTGGTGTAAAAGATTTTATTAATGGAAATGAAACAATGATTCCCTTAGCAGGACCAGCAAATAAGCAAGGAAGAGCAGTAGCTGCAAATATGCTAGGAAAGAAAGAAGAAAAATATAGGAGCACTATAGGAACAAGCGTTGCAAGAATTTTTGACCTAACTGTTTCAGCTGTTGGTTCAAATGAAAAGATTTTGAAAAGAGAAGGCTATGTTTATAAAAAAGATTATTATGTAGTTATTCTTCATCCAATGAGCCATGCAGGATATTTCCCAGGTGCATTACCAATGACAATAAAACTTATTTTTACAAGTGATGGGGAAATTTTAGGGGGACAAATTGTTGGCTATGATGGCGTAGATAAGAGAATAGATACTTTAGTCGCAATCATATATTTTAAGGGAAGTGTTTATGATTTAAGTAAACTTGAACTAGCTTATGCACCTCCATATTCAAGTGCAAAAGATACAATGAATTTTGTAGGTTATCTTGCAACTAATGTTTTGGAAAATCTTACGGATCCAGTTTTAGTTAGTGAATATTTAGAAAATAAGGAAAAATATCAGCTTTTAGATATGAGGGAAAAAGAAGAACCTATTGCAGGTTCAATTCCTTCTTCAATCAATATTCTTTTAACTAAACTTAGAAATAGATTAGGAGAACTTTCTAAGGAAAAACACTATTTAGTTTACTGTGCAGTAGGCCTAAGGGGATACATTTCTGAAAGAATTTTAAAACAAAAGGGATTTAAGGTTTCTAATTTAATTGGTGGATATAGAACTTACATGGATTTAACAGAGGATTCCTTTGCAGATTCCATAAATACATCTCAAGATAAATTTGAAGGGGGAAAAGAAGCTGTAGAAAATTCACAAGCCTACAATATAATTGAGTTATTAAATGTTTGTGGTTTAAGCTGTCATGGATCCATTGTTGGGGTTTCAAAAAAATACAAGAGATGAAAGATGGTGATATCCTTGAAGTTACAGCTACTGATTCTGAATTTATAAGGGATATTGAAAGCTGGTATAAAAATACAGGAAATTCACTACTGGAAAAAGAAGGGGCAGGAGAAAAATATAAGGCAAAAATATTAAAGGGCAACAAAATAATTGCTGAAGAGATTACCTTGCCTAAAAGAGATATTAAGCTTCCATCCAAAAAAGAAAAAACCATGATAATTTTTGACGGTGATTTAGATAAGGCTATTGCATCCTTTATAATTGCAACTGGAGCTCAAGCCATGGGCAATAAGGTTCATATGTTTTTTACCTTATGGGGTCTGAGTATTTTAAGAAAAGACAGGACGGAAAATATTAAAAAAGATTTTATGTCTAAGATGTTTTCAATGATGCTACCCAAGGGAAGTAAAAAGTTAAAATTATCAAAAATGAATTTTTTAGGCATGGGTCCTAAAATGATTAGAAACATTATGAAAAAGAAAGGTGTTAAAAGCCTTGAAGATTTAATTAAAAAAGCAATTGATATGGTAGTAGAAATTACAGACTGCCAAATGTCGATGGATATTATGGGACTAAAAATTGAAGAACTTATTGATGGAGTTAAGGTTGGCGGAGTTGCAACAATGATTGAAGATAATGACAATTCAAATATGAATCTTTTCATATAAGCTTGCCACTAGAAAACTTTAAAAATACTAAAAGCCGTTCAATGCGAAAATCGCAGAAAGCGGCTTTTTTATTGTAGAAAATAATCAGTCAGCATTTATCATTTTACATAGGGGCTTTTTATAAAGTCTTCATTTAAAATATTAAATTTTAGATTGTACAAATTACTTGCCCTTACTTCCATATCCAAGATATTTTTTAAAAATCCAGAAGATTTTTCGTAAGAATCTTTAAATTTAATAATCTTATCACCTTTAATTTCCTTTAGGATTTCTTTTCCTAAATTATCCATGGCAAGAACTCTAAAGTATGGATAGGAAAAAGAATTTTTAACATCTTCCTTTTTTATATCAAGGAGAATTTCATTTATAAGCCTAGAAATTCTTGAAGATGTATATCTTTTAGAATTAACTATATTAACAAATTCGTAAATATTTTTGGCATCTAAATTTTTTAAAAATCTTTTTTCGAGGCCTTCTTCATAGTCCATAAATTTAGAAAAATCTATTTTTTCTAAAAGAATTTTTGCCTTAAAGATTTCAAAATAATCATTGGGTCTATGAATTTTAAAATCCTTAAATTTGTAGGGTAGAAATTCACTTGTATCCATATTTTTGTAAATTAGCTTTCTGAGAGCAGTTGATGATAAAAAATCGCCTTTGCTATCAAGGGATAAGTGGGGATTTCCCCTTCTTAAAATACCTTCATAAGTCATATTTGAGGACAGTTTTTTTATAGAATTTATATATTCAATGGCTAAAATATTATTTGCCCTTGAAAGCATATTTTTTTCATCATTAGTTAAAAAATTCATTGAAAGATTTTTAGCTTCAATAAAAGAATAACCTTCTTTTAAATATTTTTTCAGGGAAATTCCCTCTTCCATATTTAAAATTTTCTCTGAAATAAGGTCAAGTTTAGGGTAATCATCTTCGCAACCAAAAAAAAGTCTATCCACAATTTTTAGGGAATTTAAAATAGAAACTCCACCAAAAGCAAAATTTGAAGCACTTGCAGAGGAAAAGATAACTGGTAGCTCCAAAACAAGACTAGCCCCCATTTCAACGGCAATTTTTGCCCTATCAAATTTTGATATAATTGAAGGAGTACCCCTTTGGGTGAAATTTGAGGACATTAGACAAATTACATAAGGTGAAAATTCTTTTTTTATTTTTTCAAGTTGATATAAGTGGCCCTTGTGAAAGGGATTATATTCGCAAATTACAGCCCCAATTTTCATAAATTACCTCCAATTATTGACTTAATTTTTCAAATGTTATAAACTATTTATGTTAAATTATACACTAAAAAAAGATGATTGGAAATTAGGAGGACGTATGAAGATTTTAGTTATAAATTGCGGTTCTTCATCTTTAAAATATCAATTAATAGATATGAATGATGAATCCCTTTTAGCAAAGGGCCTTGTTGAAAGAATCGGAATTGAAGGTGCTAGAATTAAGCACGAAACTATTGGTAAAGAAAAAAAGGTTATTGAAACAGGAATTGAAGACCATAAAAAAGCCTTAAGTTTAGTTATGGATTCTTTAACAAATAAGGAATATGGAACTATTGATTCCCTTGATGAAATATCAGCAATTGGTCATAGAGTTGTTCATGGCGGTGAATCTTTTGCTGAGTCAGTTATTATTGATGAAGAAGTTATGAAGGCAATTGAAGAAAATGTAGAAATAGCACCTCTACACAATCCACCAAATATTATGGGAATTAGAGCCTGCCAAAAACTTCTTCCTAATGTTAAACAAGTTGTGGTATTTGACACTGCTTTTCACCAATCAATGCCCCCAGTTTCATATATTTATGGATTGCCCTATGAATATTATGAAAAATATAAGGTTAGACGTTATGGCTTCCACGGAACAAGCCACCAATATGTAACAAATAGGGCAGCAGAAATTTTAAATATTGATCCAAATAAGGTAAATTTAGTTACTTGTCATTTGGGAAATGGATCTTCAATAACAGCTGTTGAAAATGGAAAATCAAAAGATACTTCTATGGGCTTTACCCCTCTTGAAGGCCTTGTAATGGGAACAAGATCAGGAGATTTAGACCCGGCAATTCTTTCATTTATAATGGGAAAAGAACATTTAAACCCAGAAGAAATGACAAATATTTTAAATAAAAATTCAGGAGTATTAGGAATTTCTGGTGTTTCTTCAGACTTTAGAGATATTGAAGGAGAGGCTGAAAAGGGAAATGGAAGAGCAAGCCTTGCCCTTGACATTTTTGCCCAAAGAGTTCAAAAATACATTGGAGCATATTTAACAGAACTTGACCACGTTGACGGTATTGTATTTACAGCAGGAGTTGGTGAAAATTCTCCTGAAATGAGAGAAAAAATTTGCCAAGGTCTTAAGATTTTCGGTGCGGAAATTGATAAGGAAGCAAATAAGGTTAGGGGAGAAGACAAAATTATCTCAACTGATAATTCAAAGATAAAACTTATTATTATTCCTACAAATGAAGAATTAATGATAGCAAGAGAAACATTAAAACTTGTTAAATAAATTCCATAGAAAGCAGTTAAAGTCTTGACATTTTAGGAATTATTTTATATAATAATTTGCATGTAATTTTGAGGTGAGAATATGTTATTAAATATAAGAGATTTTTTAAGTAGCGAGGATTCCTCCTTTGACTTTCAAGGATCCTTATATGAACTAAAAAGCCCCTATGAAATAGAGGACTTAAATTTAAACTTTCCCATAAATTACAAAGGAAAAATTATAAATTTAACAAACGGTTATGAGCTTGATTTAGATATTGATTATAGCTTTAAATGCAAGTGTTCAAGATGTTTAAAGGATATTAAACCAAGGGAAAATACTTCTCTTGTGGCCTATAATTATAAGGACAAAAGTTTTTATGATGAAGATTCCATTGATGAATACTTTAAAATTGAACATGAAAGCATTAAGCTTGATGATTTAATTATTTCCACAATTATTAGCACAAAACCATTAAAAAGTCTTTGCAAAGAAGATTGTAAGGGTCTTTGTCCTAAGTGCGGAAAAGATTTAAATCAAGGACCTTGTGACTGTGATAGTGAAAAAACTAATAGAGATAATATAGATCCTAGGTTATCTAAATTACTTGACGTATTTAAAGGATAAGGGGGTGTGAAAATGGCCGTACCAAAGAGAAAAACTTCAAAACAAAGAAAAAATAAAAGGAGAGCATCCTCTTATGTATTAAATAAAACTACTATAGTGGAATGCCCAAACTGCCACGAAATGAAAATGCCTCACAGAATTTGCCCTGAATGTGGTTTTTATGATGGCAAAGAAGTTATAAAAATTAATGAATGAGAAAAAGTATCTGCAATTTAGCAGATATTTTTTTGTTCCTTTTATTAAAAACTTTTAATAATTACAAGTTTTATAAATTTATTTAATTTTTTAGAATACACCTTTCTTCTTAATAATAATTTGTAATTGATAGTTATTTCTATTTTTGAAAAAATCACTATAATTATTTGAAAAAATATATATTCTATGTTATCATTTACTAGTAATATAAGACTGATATGAAATTTACGGAGGTGTAATATGGCTTATAAAATTACTGACGCATGCATCGCTTGTGGTGCTTGCCAAGCAGAATGTCCTGTAGGTTGTATAAGTGATGGAGATATTTATTCAATCGATGCAGACCAATGTATAGACTGTGGTTCATGTGCAGGAGTATGTCCTGTTGGGGCACCTGTACCTGAAGACTAAGATTTAAAAATGACGAGGAGGGGTACCTCGTTATTTTTTTGCTCAAAATTATTTTATCTTCAAATTTATTAATAAATTATAATAAATCTTTTTCCAAAAATCTTTTAAAAATATAAATCTTATATAAATATTTTTTTATTTTTTACAAAATCACTAAAGTTTTTTAAAATCGTGATATAATATAGCTAATATTAAATACTATATATTTGATATTTTACCGAAAGGAGCATAATATGAAGATTCACATGGGATTAGACGTTGGTTCTACAACAGTAAAACTAGTAATCTTAGATGCTGAATTAAATATTTTATATTCCACCTATAGAAGACACTTTTCTGATGTAAAACAAACTGTAAAAGATGTAATCATCGAAGTTTATCCTAAATTTAAATTTGATTCTGTTACTTGTTGCGTAACGGGAAGCGGAGGGCTTTCTGTCCACAAACTTTTGGATATTGAATTTATTCAAGAAGTTATTGCTGGTCAAGTAGCAATTTCTTCCTATATTCCCCAAACCGATGTTGCAATTGAACTTGGCGGGGAAGATTCAAAGATAACTTATTTGCGGGGCAGTGTTGAACAAAGAATGAATTCAATTTGTGCAGGCGGCACAGGTGCTTTTATTGATCAAATGGCAAGTCTTTTGCAAACAAATGCATCAGGCTTAAATGAAATGGCAAAATACTATAAAAAACTTTATCCCATTGCTTCACGCTGCGGAGTTTTTGCCAAGACTGATGTTCAGGCCCTAATAAATCAAGGAGCAGAAAAATCAGATATTGCAATTTCAGTCTTCCAATCTGTAGTCAATCAAACTATTTCAAATCTTGCCTGTGGAAGACCGATTAGGGGAAAAGTTGCCTTTTTAGGCGGTCCTCTTCATTTTCTGCCCATGCTCAAGGATAGATTTGTTAAAACTTTAAATCTTTCGGGGGATTCAATAATTAGCCCCGAAAACTCACAAATTTTTGTAGCCCTTGGTGCTGCAATTGCGTCCATACAAAAAAAACCAATTTCTTTTATCGAACTTTTCACGAGAGTTAATTCAAATGACAATTATATAGAAAAAGAAACAAGTCTTCTTGATCCACTATTTTCTAGTGATGAAGAAGTCTTAGAATTTAAAAAAGCCCACAATACTAAAGACATAAAAGAAGTGGATATAGAAACTTATGAAGGTCCGATTTATTTAGGTATTGACTCAGGTTCTACAACTTCAAAAGTCTTGGCTTTAACTGAAAATAACGAAATTATATATAAATATTATGGTTCAAATAAAGGTAACCCCTTAAATATTGTCATTGATAAATTAAAGGAAATTTATAGCTTAAAAAATAAAAATGCATATATTTCCTGTGCTGGCTGCACTGGATATGGGGAAGATTTCTTAAAGGCTGCTCTTGGTCTTGATCTTGGAGAAGTTGAAACTATTGCCCATTTTACAGCTGCAAAATTCTTTGATCCTGATGTTGATTTTATTTTAGATATTGGTGGTCAAGACATGAAGTCTATGAAAATTAAAGATGGAGTCATAGAATCTATTCTTTTAAATGAAGCCTGTTCATCTGGCTGCGGTTCATTTCTTGAAACTTTTGCCCACAGCGTAAATTTAACGGCTAAAGATTTTGCAAATCTTGCAACAGAATCTCGAAAACCCGTTGATTTAGGTTCAAGATGTACTGTTTTTATGAATTCAAATGTAAAACAGGCTCAAAAGGAAGGAGCAAGCGTTGAAGATATTGCAGCTGGTCTTGCTTATTCAGTAATTAAAAATGCAATTCAAAAGGTTATAAAAATTAGGGACCCCAAGGATTTGGGGAAACACATAGTTGTTCAGGGAGGTACGTTTCTTTCAGATGCAGTTTTAAAGGCCTTTGAAAATTTAACTGGAGTTTCAGTTACAAGGCCAAATATTGCTGGGCTTATGGGAGCTCTTGGCATGGCTTTAATTTGCAAGGAAAAGGCAAAGGGAAAATCACAAATTATATCTCAAGAGAAACTCCTGGAGTTCACCTATAAATCAATTTCTACAAATTGCCATCAATGCACGAATAGCTGCGCCCTTTCTGTTAATATTTTTCCAAACGGAAAGAGATATATTACTGGAAATAGATGTGAAAAGGGAGCTGGAATTGTTAAAAAAGATGAAGATGCTCTTCCAAATATGTATAAATATAAGTTAAATAGACTTTTTGACTACGATTCTCTTTCAGAAAAAGAAGCCAAAAGAGGCACAGTTGGCATACCTAGAGTTTTAAATATGTATGAAAACTACCCTTTCTGGCACACTTTCTTTACAAAACTTGGCTATAGGGTAGTTTTATCGAAAGAATCATCAAGAGAAGTTTATGAAAAGGGAATAGAAACCATAACTTCGGAAACTGCATGCTATCCTGCAAAACTTACCCATGGTCATATAATGGATTTAATTGAAAAGGGAATAGACTTTATATTTTATCCATCAGTCTTTTATGAAGAAAAGCAATTTGACCATGCAAATAATACCTTAAACTGTCCAGTCGTTGCTGGTTATTCAGAAGTTATTAAAAATAATGTAGATGAAATTGCAAGTGGAAAAATAAAATTTATGAATCCTTTCATTTCATTTGATGATAGAAATAAACTTGAAAATAGACTGGCAGATGTTTTTAAAAACATAGCAAAATCAGAAGTTAAAAGGGCTGTGAGAGCAGCTTATGAAGAAGAAGATAGATATAGGGATGATGTATTAAATGAAGGAACAAAAATCTTAGACTATTTAGATGAAAAACATTTAAAAGGTATTGTTTTATCAGGAAGACCCTATCACATTGACCCAGAAATAAATCACGGCATTCCAGAACTTATAAACTCTTTGGGACTTGCAGTTTTATCTGAAGATTCAATTGCAAGGGAAGTTGAAATTGATTCAAAACTAAGAGTTCTAGACCAATGGAACTACCATTCAAGACTTTATAGGGCGGCAAAATTTGTAGGAACCAAGGAAAATTTAGAACTAATACAATTA
The DNA here is from genome assembly GCF_900099555.1 of Peptoniphilus raoultii. Lineage (GTDB taxonomy): Bacteria > Bacillota > Clostridia > Tissierellales > Peptoniphilaceae > Peptoniphilus_A > Peptoniphilus_A raoultii. The sequence goes on along the minus strand of NZ_FMWM01000002.1, from coordinate 1,371,736 downwards.
AATTCTTTTGGGTGCGGAATAGATGCCGTAACAACAGATCAAGTTCAAGAAATTATGACTGCCTATGACAAAATTTATACAGTTTTAAAAATTGATGAAATTTCAAATTTAGGGGCAGTAAAAATTAGAATAAGGTCATTAATTGAAGCCTGTGAAAAACGTGACTTTATAAAAAGAGAAGCAGATGAGTTAAGACAAATTAATGACGAGCCTATACTTTTTACAGAAGAAATGAGAAAATCTTACACAATCTTAATGCCTCAAATGGCTCCCCTACACTTTAGTATTTTTGAATCAATTCTGCAAAATGAAGGAATAAATATAAAAGTATTGAAGGATTCAGGGCATAAAGTTGTCAACGAAGGTTTGAAATATGTTAATAACGATGCCTGCTATCCATCAATGTTTGTTGTAGGACAGTTTATTGATGCAGTTAAATCTGGTGAATATGATGTAGATCATTTGGCCCTATTAATGAGCCAAACAGGAGGAGCATGTAGGGCATCTAACTATGTTGCCTTTATTAGGAAAGCCTTAAAAGACGCAGGATACGGAAAGGTCCCTGTAATTGGAATTTCCTTCCAAGAAATTGAATCTCATCCGGGTTTTAAATTTTCAAAAACACAGATGATAACATTAGGCAGGAAACTTGTTCAAGCCCTCTTATATGGAGATTTAATTTCAAGGCTGACACTTGCAACAAGGCCCTACGAAATAATTAGAGGTTCAACAAATATATTAAGGGATAGATGGATTGGGATTGTAACAGATAAAAATCTATCCTATTCCAAGGAAAGGTTTATTAAAAATATCCATAAAATGGTTGGAGAATTTGCAAGACTTGAAATTTCTAAAGATAAAAAGCCAAAAGTCGGCATAGTTGGAGAAATCCTTGTAAAATATGATCCTGCTGCCAATAATCATATAGCTGAACTTTTAGAAAAAGAAGGAACAGAAGTTGTAATTCCTGACTTAACAGATTTTATGATGTATTCCTTTAAAAATGCAAGAGCAAAGGCAGATTTATTATCAAAATCCTATTTAAATGCTTTTGTTTGTGATCTTGCTATAAAATATATCGAATATTATAGAAGAGAAGTAAGAATTGCCTTAAAGAATACAAGATATACAGCTCCAGAAAAGATTGAAGAAATTATAGACTATGCAAAAAAATATGTAAGTCTTGGAAATCAATATGGAGAAGGCTGGCTTTTAACAGGCGAAATGGTAGAATTAATTGAAAGCGGATGCGAAAATATAGTTTGTGTACAACCCTTTGGATGCTTGCCAAATCACATAACAGGAAAGGGAGTTATAAAAGCCTTAAGAAATACCTATGAAAAGGCAAATATTATTCCCATAGATTTTGATGCATCAGCTTCAGAAGTAAATCAATATAATAGAATAAAATTAATGCTTTCACAAGCACGCAAAAACATGGAAGAACCCAAGCAAAATTATAAGAGGGGACATCTTAGAACAAGGGCACTTAAAAAATTAAGTTAAAATATAGTTGAAGAACGGAGGTCAATTCAATTGACCTCCACTTTTTTTGTCTTAGAATTTAAATTTTTGTAAAGGTTCTTGGTGTAAGTTTATTTTAAAGAATGCCAAGTAGAAAATCTGCTATTATTGCCATAAAGGCTGTTGGTATTGCTCTCGCAATTATTATTGTACCACCATTTGCAACATTTATTCCTCTTGTTATTATATCTCCAAGGCCTCCTGCACCAATAAATGTGTCGACAGCTGTAACGCCAATGGCAACGACAAGAGCGTTTCTAATTTCCCCATAATTATTGAAAGGGAAAGAGGTAGTTCAATTTTTGCCATTATTTGGTATCTTGTCATTCCCATGCCCTTTGAAGCATCAATTAAATTTTTGGAAATTGAAATAATGCCGGCAACTGTATTTTTTAAAATGGGCAGTATGAAATAGAGAAAAACTACAAAGACAACTGTTGTAGGTCCTATTCCCATAACGAACATTAGAATTGCTAGCATGACGAGGGAAGGGACTGTTTGTAAAACATTGGCTATAGAAATTAAAAAATTTGAAAGTTTTTTATTTCTTGCTATTAAAAATCCTAGGGGTATTGATATTATACTTGCCAGTAGGGCTCCATATATTGAAATTAAAAAGTGTCTTACAAATTGTGAAAAAACATAGGAAAAATTTTGATTGTAATATAAAATTAAATTTTTCATAGGTCACCTTCTTCAAAATAATTATGGTCTTCTAAAAATTCTTTTGCCAAAGTTTGAGCTTCTATTAAGTCTTCATCACTTTTTCTATTTAATTCTTGCATTGTTTTAGAATCAATAACTCCTTCTAGTTTTAGCATAGCTTCATTTAGCTTTGGATATTTGTCAATTATTTCCTTTTGAGCAACTGGCGAGCAGTCATAGGGCGGAAATAATCTTTTGTCATCTTCTAGTAATTTTAAATTATATGAAGCAACTCTTCCGTCAGTTGAATATCCTAAAACGACATACATATTTTTTGAAGCTACTGAGAATATACTAAACCGATTTGCATAAGATAAATTATGTAAAAGGTAAAGCCATAAATACTTTTAAATCCTTCATAGCTATCTCCAGGTCTATTTATCTATCCTGTATCAACTCCAACGCTAACCTCATCTTTTAATTTTTCAAAGTCAGATATTTTTTCAAGTTTATGTTCATTTGCAAAATATTCTCTAACCATAAAGGCATAGGTATTTGAAAAACCAAAGGGATCATCCATGAGTATTATATTTTGGTGGGCTGCAAGTGCACGTATAACACTAATTCTTTGCTGCCGACCACTTGAAAGTTCAGAAGGATATTTATCAAAGTAAGATTTAGGAAGGTCCGCTTTTTCAATAAGATCCTCTGCAATTTTTCTCATTTTATCCTTGTCCCATTTTAAAAGTTTGGGAACTAAAACCACATTTTTATATATGGTTATATGGGGAAAAGTCCAATTTGCTGTATCACATATCCTATTTTTCTTCTTAAATTGACAGGATCCATTTTTGAAATGTCTTTACCGTCAATTAAAAACTCCTCCTGACTGGGCTGGTTCATTCTATTTATCATTCTCATACGAGTAGTTTTCACTGAGCCTGAAGTTCCAATAAAACAAATAAATTCTCCACTTTCAAATTTTAAATTTATATCCTCTACAGTAACATGACCACCAGGATAAATTTTTTTACATTTTCAAATTCAAACACTTTCCTATCACCATCCTGTATTGAATTATTTCTTACTTTTATTTCATAACCAAGAAATGGCTTAAATAGGACATTTTTTTAAAAATAAATAAAAAATCAAGTAAGAAATAAACTAAAAAAGATCCCAAAATATTGGGATCTTTAAAGAATTTTAAATTTTATTATTTGCCTATTTTATTCATCAAATTGTCAATAATTTTATTTTCTTTTTCATTAAAAGCTTTTATATCTTCTCTTGCCTTGTAGGATTCTCCCTTAAGATTTGCTTTATAGGCATCCTTAAGTTCAGTCATTTTTATTTGATATTCAGTAAAGGAATTTACAAGAACTTTTGCCTTGTCTTCATTTTTTTCTAGGATTGAATCTTTAAGCTGTGGTACAATTTTTAAGGCCTTTTCAGCTGCATCCTTAGCAATTTCATAAGTGTCCTTAAATTTATCGGGGGCCTTTAGATTTATAAGCCTATTTAAAATATTTGTTATATCAGCATTTGCCCTTGTATAGGCATTTTCTAATTCTTCTTGGGAAAGAGAATCAGCCTTTTCAAAATAAGATGATTTTAAAGTAGACATTGTATTTGAAAGGTCATTTTGAATTTCATCAAAATCCTTTAAAAAAATATTTTCATCAACTTCTAAATCTTTTCTTTCTTCCTTACGAGGATCAAGTTCTTTAGTAATTTTTACAATTTTATTTTTTGTATCCCAGTCAACCCTGCACTTAAAATTTTCTGCAATGAATCTTATGGGGACGAAAGTTCTATTTTCTTTAATTAATGGAGCTACATCCATTTCAAAATGTTTACTACCAGCATTGGCAGTAGTTTTTCCAATCCAAAGCTGAAGCATATTATTTTCGTTATCATTAATTAAAATAGTTTTTTCTTCCTTACTCCATCCAACTGTATAGCCAAGGGATTCGGAAATAAGTCTTAAAGGCACCAGGGTCCTATTATTTTGGATAAATGGGCTGACATCACTTTCCACATTTTTTCCATTAACTTCAATTTTTATTTCCTCTGCAAAAACGCTAAGGAAAAGCATTAAAAAAACTAAGCTTATAGGAAATAATTTTTTCATTTTTCCACCTAATTTGTTCCTTCCTTAATATATTTTTCTTCAAGATAAACTAAATTTCCGTCATTTTCATCTTGAATTTCAATAAAAGAATCGCCGCCACGAGTTGGTTCTATTTTTCCTTCTTCTCCATCCTTATAAAACACTATATATTCTTTATTGGGAGATAGGCTTTTGGGAAGCTCAACTTCAATATTTGAAAGGTCGCCAAGATAGTCAGTTAAAAAATTTGCTTCAACACCATTTGTTGATGAAGATTGAATTCTAACTTTTGAAATGTAAGTTGAATTTTCAATTAAATTATCTATATATTCCTTGTCAAAAGATGAAGTCATTGGCATATTTTCTTCAGAATTTTCTGAGCCTTCGTTTTTAATTACTACAGTATTTTTTGAATTTACATTTGCTTCGGCCTCTCCTGGATTTTTATTTTTTCCACAGGCCATTAAAAATATAGGTAAAATTAAAGTTATTATAAGTAATTTAGATTTCATACAAACCTCCTTAAGTTATTTTACCATATTTGTCTTTTTTATTAAATAATCATTTGCCTTATAACTTTTCTTTAATAAAGTTTTAGGAATATTTAATTTTTAAGCCTTGGGCCTTTGTTTAATTTATGAGATATTAATGATATAATTAATTTGGTGAAGTAAAATTAAAGACGTCTTTAAACTTTTAGAAAAATTAAATGAAAAGGGATTTGAAGCCTATATTGTTGGCGGTTGCGTTAGGGATTATATTTTGGGAATTATTCCAAAGGACTATGACATTACAACAAATGCTTTGCCAGATGAAATAGCTAATGTTTTTAAAGATTATGGAATTTTAAGACATGGTGAAAAATACGGGACAATTGGGGTAGGCTTTGAAAATAAATTTTACGAAATAACAACTTTTAGATCTGAAGGATCTTATAATGACAATAGGCATCCAGGACAAGTAAAATTTTTAAATAATCTTGATGATGATTTAAAAAGAAGGGATCTTACAATTAATGCCATGGCCATGGATAGGTTTTTAAAAATTTATGATCCCTTTGGTGGCAAAGATGACTTAAAAAATAAAATAATTAGGTCTTGTGGTAATGCAAATGAAAGAATAAAGGAAGATGCTCTAAGGATTTTAAGGGCAGTCCGTTTTGCGAATAGATTTAAATTTTATATAGATGAAGACCTTTTCGATGCCATATCCTTAAATAGAGATCTTTTAAGAAACATATCAAAGGAGAGGATTTTTTCTGAGTTTTCTTCTATGCTTTTAGATGAAAGGCCTTCCTATGCTTTAAGACTTATGGCTGAAAGTGGAGTATTAAAAGTTTTATTTCCAGATCTTCAAAAGACAGTAAATTATGATCAAAAAACTCCTTATCATGACAAAACTTTATTTGATCATTTAATTTGTGTTATGGATAATTGCCCACCAAAACTTCATGTAAGACTTGCAGGTTTATTTCACGATATTTCAAAACCTGACACTTTTTCCTTTGGAGAAGACGGGAGGGGACATTTTTTTGACCACGACCTTTTAGGAGCTAAAAGGGCCGGAGAAATATTAAGGGACTATAGGGCTTCAAATGAACTAATAAAAAAAGTAGAAATTCTTATAAGGGAGCATATGAAAGTCCATAGCGAAATGACAGATAAGGCCCTAAGAAGGCAAATAAAAAGGATTGGTAGAGAAAATATTTTAGATTTATATGATTTAATGTATGCCGACTGTGTGTGTACAAGAATTGATAGAGACGGGTCTTTTATTCTAAAGAGAAAAAATAGGATTCTTGTGCTTTTAGATGAAAGGGATATGCAAAAGGAAAAGTTTTTAGAAATTAATGGAAATGATTTACTTGCTCTCAATTTTAAGGGGAGAGAAATTGGCCAAATACTTTCAGATTTAGAGGCGGAAGTTTTAGATAATCCTTCATTAAATACTAGAGAAAAATTACTTGAAATAGTTAAAAATAAATATAAAAGTGGTGATGATATTGGGTAGACTTTTTGGGACTGACGGAGTTAGGGGAGTTGCAAATAAATTTTTAAGCCCCCATCTTTCCTATGAACTTGCAAGAGCAGCAGGTTATGTATTAAGCAAAAATTCTCGGGGAAAGGTAATTGTTGGACGTGATACAAGATATTCTGGAGATTTAATTGAAGCAAGTCTTGTTGCAGGATTTTTAAGCATAGGGCTTGATGTTGACATAGCAGGAGTTATTCCAACCCCTGGTATAGCTTATTTAACAAAAAATGGAGACTATTTAATGGGAGCAGTTATTTCAGCTTCTCATAATCCTTTTGAATATAATGGCATAAAATTCTTTTCCCATGATGGTTTTAAATTGCCTGATGAAGTTGAAGACAAAATTGAACAAATTATTTATGATGACCTAAAAATTTATAAAGATTTAACAGGTGATGCCATTGGAAGAGTTAATAGGAATAATGAATTTTTGGAAAAATATAAGATCTACTTAAAAACACTTGCAACAAAAGATTTTAAGGGAATGAAAATTGGACTTGACCTTGGAAATGGAGCTTTATCATCTATTGCTGGAGACCTTCTAAAATCACTTGGAGCAGATGTTATTGAAATAAATAGAAATCCTGACGGCAAAAATATAAATAATAAATGCGGATCAACAAATCCTGGCCTTATAAAAAAACTTGTATTAGAAAATTCCTGCGACATGGGAATGTCCTTTGATGGAGATGCAGATAGGATTATTGCCGTTGATGAGAAGGGAGAAATTGTTGACGGAGACCATATCCTTGCCATTTGTGCTTCTTATTTAAAAAAGAATGGAAAGTTAAAAAATAATACAGCCGTAGGCACAATAATGTCAAATATGGGTCTTGAAAAGTTTTTATCATCAATTGATGTTTCCTTTAAGGCGACAAAAGTTGGGGATAGATATATCATTGAAGAAATGCTTAAAAATGACTATATAATTGGAGCTGAGCAGTCAGGCCACGTTATATTTTTAAATCATAATACAACTGGGGACGGACTTGCAACGGGAATTAATCTTTTAAATATAATGAAAGATGAAGGGAAAAAACTTTCAGACCTAAATGGTCTAATGATTTCCTATCCCCAAGTTCTTCAAAATGCAAAAGTCCCTGAAGAAATAAAAAGAAATATTGTAGATATGCCTCAAATCCAAGAAAAAATAAAAAAACTTGATGAAAAATATTCTGGAAGGGGTAGAGTTATTATAAGACCTTCTGGGACTGAACCCCTCGTTAGAGTAATGATTGAGGGTGAAGACCTAAATTTAATTGAAGAAGATGCAGTAAATTTAAAAAATTATATAGAAAAAGAATTTAATTAGGAGAAAATATGTATAAGATAATAAGTGATTCAAGCTGTGACCTCAAAAAAGATGAAATTGTGGACTTAAATGTGTCCTATGTACCCTTTAAAATTACTATAGACGGTAAGGAATATGTGGATGATAATGACTTTGAAATTGGAGACTTTTTAAAAAATATGCAGGCTTCACTAAATCCAATAAAAACATCATGTCCTGCTCCCTACGAATTTATGGAAGAAATTGAAAAAAATAAGGACAGGGACATTTATATAGTAACTATAACTTCAAAACTTTCTGGCTCCTATAATGCTGCCCAAGTTGCAGTTGAAGATGCAAGGCAGAAATTTCCAGGCATTAAAATCGGCCTAATTGATTCAAAAACTGCATCAGGTGGTCAAACTGGCGTTGTATTAAAGCTTCTTGACCTTTTAAAGGAAACAGAAGATTTTGATACAGTAATGAAGGGAATTACAGATTTTGTTAATGAGCAGACAACACTTTTTGTATTGGAATCAATGCAAAATTTAATAAAAAATGGAAGAATTAAAAAAAGTGCTGGCCTAATTGCAAATGTACTAAATATTAGGCCAATAATGGGGACAAAAGACGGAGAAATTGAGCTTTATGAAATGAATAGGGGAATGAAAAAATCTTTGGAAAAACTTGCCCTTGCCCTAGAGAAAATTACTAATAAAAAATCCTTTGACAGAATTTGCATTTCACATGTAAATGCCAAGGAAAGAGCAGAAAAACTTGCTAAAAGATTTAAAGATTTGTATGAGGTTAATGAAATTGTAATTCGCCATACAAATGGACTTTCAGCCGGCTATGCCGATATTGGAGGAATTGTTATTGGATTTTAAGGAGAGATTTATGGAAAAAAATGGAAAAAAATCTGAAGAGGATTTCAATAAAATTGTTGATCACGCTATAAAAGATGAAAATTTTAAGGACCTTAATAAATTTATTAATGAATCTATTGATGCGGCCCTTAATTTTACCAAATCTTCCATAGATAAACTTGTAAGTAAAAGAGATAACGGAATTTATAGTGTTAATAAGGATGACAACATAATAAATCAAAAACCAAAAATGGAAAAAAGGATAAAAACATGGTCAGGTCTTTCTAAATTTTCACTTGTGGGCCACAGTTTTCTATTTGTTGTGTTTTTAATTAATCTCTTTACTAGATTTGAATCTGATATTTTTTTAATGATAATATTTTGGCTTTTGCCTGGTATTGGCTTATCCTTTTATGGTTTGAAAAAAACTGATAGTATAAAAAAGCAAATTGTTAGATTTAGAAAATATAAAAGAGAAATTGGAAATAACACTGTAATTCCAGTAATGGACCTTGCAGTTGCCGTTGCAAAATCAAAAGAATTTACTATAAAAGACCTTTTAGATTTAATTGATAAGGACTTTTTTAGACAGGCTAGAATTGTTGAAAATGGAGAGCTTTTTATCCTAGATTCAAAGACCTATAAATTATACAAAAAAGAAAAATTAAATGAAATTTCTAAAGAAGATTTAAAGCAAATTGAAGAAGAAAATATTTCTGCTGGTGAGCTTATAGATAGGGCAAAGGCTGACATTACACAAATTGCAAATTCAGTTGATAATCTAAAAGAGCCTATGAAAAGTAAGATTACTAATTTACTGGGGACAGTTAGAAAAATATTTAAAATGGCAAGGGAAGATTCCGATACAGCTAAAGATTTAACAAGATTTGTGGACTATTATTTGCCAACGACAACAAAACTTGTAGATTCTTATAAAAATTTACAGGACAGCCCCACACGAACAATGAAGGCATCACTTACAGAAATTGAAAAGGCAGTTGATACAATAAATAATGCCTTACTAAAGCTACTGGATAAGATTTTTGAAGACAAGGCCATTGACATTTCATCAGATATTTCTGTTTTAAAAACAATGTTAAGGCAAGAAGGACTTTTAAACGATGAAGTTAATTTAGGAGGAAAAAATGGATAGAGAAATAAAACTTTCCCTAGACGGCACAAATGATGTGGAAGAAGAAAAAATTGAATTAAATTTAAATGATAGCCTTCCCCAAAGGGAGCCACATTTAAGCCCAGATGAAGAAAAACAGGTTAGTGAATTTTCAAAACAAATAGATATTTCAAACCCTAATGTCATTCTTCAATATGGTGCTGGTATCCAAAGAAAAATTGCAAACTTTTCTGAAAAAACCTTAAATCAAGTGAAGACAAAAGATCTTGGAGAAGTTGGTGAGCTTTTAGGAAATGTTGTTACAGAACTAAAAAATTTTGAAATAAATGAAGAAGACAATAAAATTGTTGGCTTTTTTAAAAAGCAAATAAATAAATCAAATGGAATAAAAAGCAAATATGAAAGTGTTGAAAAAAATATAGATAATATTATTAAGGGGTTAGAAAAACACCAAGTAACACTAATGAAAGATATTGCCACTCTTGACCAAATGTATGATTTAAACGAATCTTATTACAAGGAGCTTTCCATGTATATTTTGGCTGGAGAAAAAAAGCTGGCCGAGGCAAAAAATCTTGAGCTACCAAAACTTGAAGAAGCTGCCAAAACTTCAAATCTTCCCGTTGATGCTCAAAAAACTAATGATTATGTTAATTTTATAAATTCTTTTGAAAAAAAACTTCACGATTTAGACTTAACAAGAACTGTGTCCCTGCAAATGGCACCGCAAATTAGAATGGTTCAGTCTTCAAATACAGTTATGGTTGAAAAAATTCAGTCAACTATTGTAAATACCATACCTCTTTGGAAGTCGCAAATGGTTATAGCTATGGGGGCAAATCATTCAAGAGAAGCTGCCAAGACAACAAAAGAAGTAACGGATCTAACAAATAAGCTGCTTAGGAAAAATGCAGAAAGCTTAAAACAAACTACTGTTGACACAGCAAGACTTTCAGAAAGAGGAATTGTTGACATTGACACAATTAAATATACTAATGAAAAATTAATTGAATCCTTAAATGAAGTTCGCGACATTCAAAGAGATGGTCAAAGAAAGAGAATGGAAGCAAGCGAAGAATTAAAACAAATTGAAGAAAACTTAAAATCTTCTCTATTACAAATTGCTAATAGGGAGGACTAAATATGAAAATCAATTATAAGAAGTTGTGCTTTCATTGGTTGGTTATGAAAATCTTATTTTTACAATAATACAAAAAGGTGCTTGCCTAAATAGTTTAACTATTTAGGCAAGCACCTTTTTTGATTGCATTTGATTTGTTTAAAAAAGTTATATTCTTACTAAAATATAATATGATTTATAAATCTAAAACCATATCTCCATCTTTAATCCATGAAATTTTCCTCATAGGAATATAAAATAGATAGGAAACTAGAGCAGGTAATAATATATGCAAAACTATAATTATCATAAGAAGTTTCATAAAAGGAACCTCAGGCATTGAAGTAAAAGTTGCAATTTGTCCTACAAGTCCACAAGTTCCCATACCTGATCCTATTGGAATATTAGTCATCTTAAAAATCATTGTTGAAATTGGGCCCAAAACTGCTGAGGCAAGAGTTGGGGGCAAAGCAATTTTTGGATTTTTTACAATATTAGGCATTTGCAACATACTTGTGCCTAATCCTTGGGCAATTAAGCCTTCAAAACCGTTATCCCTAAAGGAAATAACTGCAAATCCAACCATTTGGCAGCAGCAACCAACTGTTGCAGCACCGCCGGCTAGACCTGATAGGGAAAGCATCATACAAAGGGCAGCCGAAGAAATAGGAAGCGTTAAAACAATGCCAACAATAACTGAAACGATAATTCCCATAATAAAAGGTTGTTGTTCAGTTGCAATTATAATAATATTACCAATTGCAGTCATAAGAGCGTTAATAGAAGGGCCTACAAGATTAGCCACACTTACACCAACAAGAACTGTTACTACAGGAGTTATAACAATATCAATTTTTGTTTCTTTTGAAACAAGCTTACCAAATTCAACGGCAAGTAAGGTTGCAATATAAACTCCCATTGGTCCGCCTAGCTCATTACCAGCAATTCCCACAACCGTTGAAGCAAAAATAACAAGGTTAGGTGCTCCAAGAGCATATGCTATTGAAACGGCAATAGCTGGGCCGGTGGCTTCTTTTGCTAGTGGCCAAATTGTTTCTGAAAGGAATTTAATGTTTAAAGACTGACCAAGTGAATTTAAAATTGTGCCTACTAATAAAGTGGCAAAAAGTCCGAATGCCATAGCACCTAAGGCATCTACAAAATAAATTTTTGGGGAAAGCATAATATTCTTTCTCCTCAAAAAAGATTTCATTCTCAATCCTCCTTCAAATGTAATCCTAATAATTATAACACTTAATTACTAATAATTGTAATATTTAATAGCAGAAAATATAATTTTACAAATTATATGCATTGAGATAAATATTTATTTAAATTAAAGAGTGGAAAAAGTATAAAGTTAAAATATTTTAAAAAATTTAAATAATGTTTTTAAATAATTAATATTGTATGTTTTATTTGTCTTTATTGGGTATATACCTATGTGTATATATTTTTAAGAAATCACACTAAGAATTTATAATAATTTGCAAAAACATCTTTACTAACTTGGCAAAGTGTGGTAAGCTAAAAACATAATACACCAAATCGGTACAGATTATATTTAAGGAGGCAAATAATGTATAAGACGACTGATGAACATGAAGCCCTTCGTAAATCTATTAGAGAATTTGCTGAAGCGGAAATTAAGCCTATAGCCTTTGCACTTGATCAGGCAAATGAATTTCCTGATGAAATTGTAAAGAAGATGGGCGAAAATGGTTGGATGGGTATTCCCTATAGCAAAGAATATGGTGGAGCCGGACTTGACGCACTTTCATATGCAATTGCTGTTGAAGAACTTTCAAGAGTAGATGCTGGATGTGGTGTTATTTTATCTGCTCACACTTCTTTAGGTTCTTATCCTATTGAAGCTTTTGGTACTGAAGAACAAAAGAGAAAATATCTTGTTCCTCTTGCTAAGGGAGAAAAACTTGGAGCATTTGGTTTAACAGAACCTAATGCCGGTAGTGACGCTGGTGGAACTGAAACAACAGCTGAACTTGATGGAGACTATTATATTTTAAATGGTGGCAAAGTATTTATTACTAATGCACCAAAGGCTGATACTTATGTAGTTTTTGCTGTTACAACTCCAGGAATTGGAACACGTGGTATTTCAGCTTTCATTGTTGAAAAAGGCTGGGAAGGCTTTACTTTTGGTGACCACTATGACAAAATGGGCATTAGATCCTCTTCAACTGCTGAATTAACTTTCAACAAAGTTAAGGTACCCAAGGAAAACTTACTTGGACAAGAAGGTCAAGGATTTAGAATTGCAATGCAAACACTTGACGGAGGAAGAATTGGTATTGCTTCTCAAGCACTTGGTATTGCTCAAGGAGCTTATGAAGTAGCACTTAAATATGCAAAAGAAAGAGTACAATTTGGAAGACCGATAGCACAACAACAAGCAGTAGCTTTTAAAATAGCAGACATGGCAACACAAATTCGTGCTGCAAGATTTATGATTTATTCTGCGGCAGAAATGAAGACTAATCACGAAAAGTATTCAATGGAAGCTGCTATGGCTAAAACTTTTGCCTCTGAAACAGCTATGTTTTGTGTAAATGAAGCTCTTCAAATCCATGGTGGTAATGGATTTATGAAAGGTATGGAAGTTGAAAGATTTTTCAGAGATGCTAAGATAACAACTATTTATGAAGGTACAAGTGAAATTCAAAGAGTTGTAGTTGCAAATAATTTAATTGGTAAGGCACCTAAGAAAAAGAGAAAAGCAGCAGTAGTTCAAAAAGCCCAAGAACCTATTACAGGTCAAAGAAAAAGAGAAATGATTCAAGCTGACACCCCACAAGAACAAGTTGACATTTTAGTTAAAAACTTAAAGAAAGATGGATATGATTTTTCAGTTGGTATTTCAATAGACACACCAATTTATGAAGCTGAAAGAGTTGTTTCAATTGGTAAGGGAATTGGATCTAAAGAAAATCTTCCAATGGCTGAAGCTCTAGCAAAAGCTGCAGGTGCTGCTATTGGATGTTCAAGGCCAACAGCTGAAACCTTAAAAGTACTTCCACTTGAAAGATACGTTGGTATGTCTGGACAAAAATTTAATGGCAATCTTTATATAGCATGTGGTATTTCAGGAGCTGTTCAACACTTAAAGGGTATTAAAAATGCTTCAACAATTGTTGCAATTAATACAAATCCTGGTTCTGCAATTTTCAAGAACTGTGATTACGGTATTGTTGGAGATATGTTTGAAATAATACCACTTTTAACTAAAGCTCTAGGAACAGAAGAAAAGAAACCAGCTCCTCCAATGAAAAAAGTTAGAAGATCTAAACCAAGAAAACTTGCTCCTAACTATTCAGTAAAGGTATGCCCAGGATGTGGATATGAATATGATCCTGATCTTGGAGATCCAGAAGGAGAAATCGACCCAGGTACAGAATTTGAAAGACTTCCAGATGATTGGAGCTGTCCTGATTGTCAGGAACCGAAAGCTAATTTCATTAAAGTGGAATTTACTGATGATAGAAAATAAGGAGGAACCATGTATACAGTAAGAAAAGTTGTAGATGATCTATATTATGTAGGTGGAAGCGATAGAAGACTTGAACTATTTGAGAATCTATTCCCAATACCTAGAGGAGTTGCCTACAATTCATATCTATTAATGGATGAAAAAACTGTGCTAGTAGATGCCGTTGACTGGTCTATTGCACGTAACTATATAAATAATGTTGAACAAGTATTGGATGGTCGTCCACTAGATTATTTAATAATCCACCACATGGAACCTGACCACTGCGGTACCATTGATGAAATGATTTTAAGATACCCTAACTTAAAAATTATTTCATCAGAGCAAGGTTTCCAAATAATGAGACAAATTGGATACCATGTAAAAGACGAACAAACAATTATTGTTGAAGAAGGAGATCAAATTTCCTTTGGTAAACATAATCTTTTCTTTATAGAAGCACCTATGGTCCACTGGCCAGAAGTTATTATGTCACTGGATACAACAAATGGCGTATTATTCTCTGCTGATGCCTTTGGTTCATTTGGTGCCCTAGATGGACAGATCTTTGCTGATGAAGTAGATTTTGAAAGAGATTGGCTTGACGATGCAAGGAGATATTTAACAAATATTGTAGGCAAATATGGCCCATTTATTACAAATGTTTTAAAGAAAGCTGCTACTGTTGATATTAAAGTTATCTGTCCACTACACGGTCTTATTTGGAGAAAAGATTTAGGATGGTTTATAAATAAATATGCAACATGGGCATCCTACACACCAGAAGTTGAAGGAGTTTTAATTTGCTACGGTTCAATGTATGGTAATACAGAATTTGCAGCTCAAACACTTGCAACAGCTCTTTGCGAAAAGGGAATGACAAATGTAAGATGCTATGATGTATCAAAAACCCACTATTCATATTTAATTTCTGAAGCCTTTAAATATTCTCACATAGTTTTAGCTAGCCCAACCTACAATTTAGGAATTTATCCTAATATGAAGAACTTCATTATGGATATGGCTGCTCTTAACTTACAAAACAGAACTATTGGAATTATTGAAAATGGTTCTTGGGCTTGTACAGTTGGAGATAAAATTGAAGACTTCTTTGAAGAAAATTGTAAATTAATGGACATTCTTCCCGAAAGAATTACTCTTAACACTTCTTTAAATGATATTCAATTAAATGACGTTAATGCTATGGCTGATGCAATTCTTGAATCTATGAAAAATATTAGAGAATTACATGCAAAAATAGACCAAAAATCAGATTCTACTTCTGAAGAAAAAGCAGAAGAAAAGGAAGAAGCTGAAGAAGAAGTACATGAAGAAGAAAATCACGAAAATCATGACAAACGTGATAATCATGATAATAAAAATAAAAGAAGATAATAATTTAGCATAAAATAATACAAATTTATTAAAGACTCTAGCTTAAAGTTAGGGTCTTTTTTTAAGCTATAAATTATTGTAGCTTAATATAAATAAACATTTTATTTATTATTAATAATTGTTATTAATTAAAAGAAATGATAAAATTTCCTTAATAAAAGAAATTAGGAGAATTTTATGTTTAAAGAATTTTTTAAAAATGTTATAAAACCTAAGGAAAATTTTGGCGGAAGATTTATGGTTAAAGGAATGAATGTAGGCCATGAAAAATTGGCAAGTTGGGGCAGATCATTTTTAAATATTGAAAAGGACCATAATATTTTAGACCTAGGCTGCGGTGGAGGAAGAAATATTGAATACTTTTTAACAAAATCTAATAAAGTTTATGGAATGGACTATTCTAAAACAAGTGTTGAAATTGCAAGAAAATTAAACAGAGAAGCAATTAAAAGGGGCAGGTGTAAAATTATTGAAGGAGATGTTTCAAGCCTTCCCTTTGAAGATAATTCATTTGATATAGTTACTGCCTTTGAAACAATTTATTTTTGGAAGGAATTAGAAAAAACTTTTAAGGAAATCCATAGGGTCTTAAAAAAGAGAGGACAATTTTTAATTTGCAATGAAGGAGCCTACAGAGACCATAAAAATATTAAAAAATGGGCAGATATGTTGGAATTTGAAGTTTATGATCCAGATTATTTGAAGGGTCTTTTAGAAGAAATTGGATTTTCCTGCGAATATCATTTTGATAACAAAGAACATATTGCCTTTATAAGCATTAAAAAATAGGAGAATTTATGTGGTTAATAAGTGGTTTATTGGCAATAATTTTTGCCTTTTTAAATATTTTTTACTTTTCAAAGGGAAAAGACCCAAATTTTTTAGATTTTTATCCTTGGCCTTAACGGCTATAACCCTTTGTTTTTTTTATAGGGATGCATATATACATCTTAATAATAAAGATTGGTCTGGTCTTATGGATATAGTACCTACCATGTCAAAAGCCTTATTTATTTTAACCTTTGCATCAATAATAATTAATGGCTTAAGTCTTTTTAAGGCAAAATAATAGGAAGTCTTAAATTTTTATTTGCATTGTCTTATGGTATAATTAAAAAAAGGAGTTTTTATGGAACAGAATATATATTTAGATAAGGAAAAACTTGAAAAAGCAAACGCCCTAAATGATGCTCTTGGCTTATCAATTGATATAGAGGGTCTGAGAGGAAAAATTAAAGATTTAAATAAAAAACAATTGGAAAGTGATTTTTGGGACGATAACGAAAGGGCTCAAAAAATTATAAGGGAAACAAATTCCTACCAACAAAAAGTTGATGCCTATGACGAAATTTCATCTTTAATCGAAGATGCCAATGACATTATTACCCTAATGGAAATTGAAGATGACTATTCAGCCTATGATGACTTAAAAAAATGTATAGAAAATATAGAAGAAAAGGTTTCAGATTTTAAGCTGCAAACTCTATTAAATGGAGAATATGACGGCAACAATGCCATACTTTCTATTCACGCTGGAGCAGGAGGAACTGAAGCCCAAGACTGGGCAAGTATGCTTTTAAGAATGTACACAAGATATGCTCAAAATAAAAATTTTAAGGTTGAAACTTTAGATATTTTAAAGGAAGATGAAGCTGGAATAAAATCCGTAACCTTAAAAATTTCTGGTGAAAATGCCTATGGATATTTAAAGGGAGAAAAGGGAGTTCACAGACTTGTAAGAATTTCGCCCTTTGATGCTAACAAGAGAAGGCATACATCTTTTTCATCTGTGGATGTATTTCCTGATATTGAAGGGGATGTTGAAGTTGAAATTAAAGATGAAGATTTAAAAATTGACACCTATAGATCATCAGGAGCAGGCGGTCAACACGTTAATACTACAGATTCTGCAGTAAGAATTACCCACCTTCCAACTGGAATTGTGGTGCAGTGTCAAAATGAAAGAAGTCAAATACAAAATAGAGAAAAGGCTATGCACACTTTGAAGTCAAAATTAATAGCTTTGGCTGAAGAAGAAAGAAAGGAAAAAATTGAAGACCTTCAAGGAAATTATTCACAAATTGCTTGGGGATCACAAATAAGATCCTATGTTTTTCAGCCCTACACCCTTGTTAAAGACCATAGAACAAATGCCGAAGTTGGTGATGTGAATAGGGTTATGGATGGAGATTTAGACCCTTTCATTAACGCATATTTAAGAGAAAATGCTAAGGAAGGATAAAATGAAAGATGTAATAATTGCTATGGATTTTCCTTCAAGGGAAAAATCTGACGAATTTTTAAAAAATTTTAAGGATCAAAGCCTATTTTTAAAAATAGGAATGGAACTTTTTTATAAGGAAGGACCAGAAATAGTAAGGGCCTATAAAAAAATGGGTCACAAAATTTTCCTAGACTTAAAACTTCATGATATAGAAAATACTGTGAGAAAGGCTACCTTATCCCTTCTTGATTTAGATATAGATATGATTAATTACCATGCACAAGGCGGCTATAATATGTTAAAAGCTGCATCAGAAGAAATAGAGAATAATCATAAAAATATAATTTCCCTAGGAGTTACAATTTTAACTTCTCTTGATGAAGAATCAATCCATAGGGACTTAAAAATTGAGAGGGACTTATCTTTAAAAGATACAGTTTTATCTTATGCTGGTCTTGTAAAAAAAGCTCATTTAAGTGGAGTTGTATGCTCCGCCTTAGAGGTAAAAGAAATAAAGGAAAAATTCGGAGAAAATTTTATAACTGTAACACCAGGCATTAGGCCTAAGTCTTTTCAAAAGGATGATCAAAAAAGAGTCGTAACTCCGGAGATGGCAAGAGAATTTGGTTCAGATTTTATTGTTGTTGGTAGGCCCATAACTAAGGCAGAAAATCCCTTAGAGGTCTATAGGGAAATAAAAAGAGAATTTTTAGGAGAATAAATTGAAAGAAATTGCAAAAATATTACTTAAAATAAAAGCCGTAAGTTTAAGTCCAAATGATCCTTACACTTGGGCATCAGGTATAAAAAGTCCGATTTACTGTGACAATAGGTTAATTTTATCTTATCCAGAGGAAAGAGAAATAGTTGAAAATGCCTTTGTAGACCTTATAAAAAATAAATTTCCGGATGCAGAATACATTATGGGAACAGCAACAGCAGGCATTAGCCATGCAGCTATTATTGCTCAAAAAATGAAACTCCCCATGGGCTATGTAAGAAGTAAGGGGAAGGACCACGGCAAAAAAAATCAAATTGAAGGGAAAATTTTAAAGGGAGCAAAAACTGTCTTAATTGAAGATTTATTTTCAACAGGAGGAAGCTCCATAGATGCTGGAAAGGCACTAAAAGAAGAAAATTTTGACCTTCTTGGCATAGTTTCAGTATTTACCTACAACCTACAAGAAGGACTTGATAATTTTAAAAATTCAAATTTCAGCCACTATTCCTTAACAGGTTTAGATGAACTTTTAGATTTGGCAAAGGAAAATGGCGAGATAGATTCTAGGGAATACGCTAAACTTTTAAAATTTAGGGAAAATCCTAAGGATGAATCTTGGATTAATGATTAATATGGAAAAAAATTTTTTAAATAGTAATTTTTTTAATAGGAACACGTTGGATGTTGCAAGAGATTTACTGGGGAAAAATATTGTAAGAAATTTCTCCGGTAATTTTTTTAGGGGAAAAATTGTGGAAGTTGAAGCCTATACAGGAATCAATGACAAGGCCTGCCATTCCTATGGCAACAAAAAAACAAATAGAAATAAAATAATGTATGAAGGGCCGGGGACAATATATGTATATTTAACTTATGGCATGCACTATATGTTTAATATTGTGACAAGAGATGTAGATATTCCTGAAGCTGTTTTAGTAAGAGCTATTGAACCCATAGATTCTTTTGATATAATAAGCCAAAATAGGTATGGAAAAAATTTTGAGGACCTTAGAAATAGTGAAAAATTATCTTTGACAAGTGGACCAGGAAAACTTACTAAGGCATTAAAAATTGACAAATCCTTAAATGGCAAGAGAATTTTTGGACCTGATATTTTTATTGAAGATACAAATTTCAAGGGGGAAATATTTGCCAGCAAAAGAATTGGTATAGATTTTTCGGAACAGGCCAAGGACTACCCTTATAGATTTTGCCTTCAAAGCCCCTATCTTTCAAAAAAATTGTAAACAAAATTTTAAAAAATGTAGATAATTAATAAGTTTTATTTTATAATAGGAACTTAGAGTAAAGGAAAGGACAAGCCATGATTGAAATAAAGGATTTATACTTTTCTTATGATAGCGAAGGTAATAAGGAAAATCCGAGAAATGTAATTAACGGAATTAATTTAAATATAAAAGAGGGTGAATTTGTTGCCCTTTTGGGTCATAACGGTAGTGGAAAATCAACACTTGCAAAACTTATTAATGCACTTTTTATACCAAAGTCAGGCGAAGTTATTGTTGATGGTTACAATACAAAAGACGAAAAAGACGTTTGGAATATTAGGTCAAGGGCAGGAATGGTTTTTCAAAATCCAGACAATCAATTAGTAGCAACAGTTGTGGAAGATGATGTGGCCTTTGGACCTGAAAATTTAGGTCTGCCCCAAGCTGAAATTAGAAAAAGGGTAGATGAGTCTTTAAAGTCTGTTAATATGGCAGAATTCAAAAAAAACGCACCCCACCTTTTGTCTGGTGGACAAAAACAGAGAGTTGCCATTGCAGGTATTCTTGCCATGAGTCCCACCTATATTATTTTAGATGAACCAACAGCAATGCTTGATCCCAGTGGTAGAAAAGAAGTTATGGATACAGTCATTAAACTTAATAAAGACCAGGGCAAGACCATAATTTTAATCACCCATTATATGGATGAAGCTGCCCTTGCTGATAGAATTGTTGTAATGGAAGAAGGCAATATAATTTTAGAAGGAGAGCCGAAAAAAGTTTTTTCTCATGTAGAGGAAATTAAAAATATCGGCCTAGATGTTCCGCAGGTTACAGAACTTGCCTATGATTTAAATAAGGATGGAATTAAAATAAATAATGAAATTTTAAGTATTGAGGAGTTAGTAGAAGAGATATGTCATTTATTGAAGTAAGAAATTTAAAACACATATATTCTCCCAATACGCCCTTTGAGAGATTGGCAATTGAAAATATTAATTTAGATATAGAGCTTGGGGAATTTATTGGACTTATTGGTCACACAGGCAGTGGAAAATCAACTTTAATTCAGCACTTAAACGGTCTTCTTCTCCCAAGTGGCGGCTTTATTAAAGTTGGTGACATTTCAATTACAAGTAAGTCCCAAAATTTAACTGAATTAAGAAGAAGAATAGGCCTTGTTTTTCAATATCCAGAATACCAACTTTTTGAAGAAACTGTTGTTAAAGATATTGAATTTGGTCCAAAAAATTTAGGCCTTGATGAAAAGGAAGTTAATAACCGTGTGAGAAAAGCCATGGAAGCTGTGGGCCTTGATTATGAAAAATATAAAAACAGATCACCCTTTGAACTTTCAGGAGGTCTTAAAAGGAGAGTTGCCATTGCCGGAGTTCTTTCCATGGAACCAGAAGTATTAATTTTAGACGAACCAACAGCAGGCCTTGACCCAAGAGGTCGTGACGAAATTTTAAGTGAAATAAAAACCATCCATGAAAGCAGGGAAATAACCATAATTTTAGTTTCCCATTCCATGGAAGATGTGGCAAAAATTGCAACAAGACTTATTGTTATGGACAAGGGAAAAGTCTTAATGGATGATAAGCCAAGAAAAATTTTTGCAAGGGAAGAAGAATTGAAAAATGCAGGCCTTGGAGTTCCTCAAATAAAATCTTTTATGAATTCCTTAAAGGCAAGGGGATTTGATGTCAATACAGACTGCATTACAGTAAAAGAAGCAAAAAATTTTTTAGAGGAATTTTTAAGGAGTAGAAATGTTTAAGGATATTACAATCGGTCAATACTTTCCAGGCGAATCTATTGTTCATAAATTTGACCCCAGACTAAAAATAATTACTATGATTTTTTTCATAGTAACACTTTTTTTCATAAAAACTTTTCCACCTTATGCCTTAGTTGTAGCTTATTTACTACTTATAATTCAGCTGGCAAAGCTGCCTTTAAAAATAGTTTTAAGGGGACTAAGACCTCTAAGATGGATAATATTAATCACTTTTGTTATTAATGTATTCTTTTTGCCTGGCGAGATGCTTTTTAAATTTTGGATATTTACAATTACAAAAGAAGGTCTAAGACAAGCACTTTTAATGGCAATAAGACTTATATTTTTAGTTTTGGGAACAAGCTTATTAACTTATACAACTTCACCAATAGAACTTACAGATGGAATCGAAAGCCTACTTTCACCCTTTAAAAAATTTGGTATGCCAAGTCATGAAATTGCCATGATGATGACAATTGCCCTAAGATTTATCCCAACTCTTATAGAAGAAACAGATAAAATAATGAAAGCTCAAATGGCAAGGGGGGCAGATTTTGAATCAGGAAACTTATTTTCAAGGGCAAAAAATTTAGTGCCACTATTAGTCCCCCTTTTCATTAACTCCTTCAGAAGAGCAGATGAACTGGCAACAGCCATGGAAGCAAGATGCTATAGGGGAGGAGTTGGCAGAACAAAACTTAAAGTTTTGGTCTTAGATTCATCTGACTATGTAATTTTTATAGGAAATGTAATTTTCTTTGGACTTTTAATTGCATGGTCCCTAATATGAATATTTTAATAAAAATAACCTATGATGGAACAGCATATCATGGCTATCAAATGCAAAAAAATTTAAAGACAGTGGAACTAGAATTGACAAAGGCCATTTCAAATACCCTAAAGAAAAAGACGAAAATCTATTCTGCAGGCAGGACTGACAGAGGAGTACATGCCCTTGGACAATATGCCAATTTTTTTGCAGATACCACAATAAATATAGGAAATTTGCCAAGAGTTATAAATTTTCATTTGCCTTCTGACATTTCAGTTGTGAAAGCTCAGATAGTAGATGAGAATTTTCATGCAAGATTTTCTGCTAAAGCAAAAAAATACCGTTATATACTATATAACTCAATTTATAGAAACGCTCTTTATTATAATAGGGCCTACCAATTTCCCTTTAAATTGAATTTACATGCCATGGAAAAATCCTTTGAATGCCTAATAGGAGAGCATGATTTTAATGCCTTTATGGGACGAGATGCAGTAGTAAAAGATACAATTAGAAATATTTATTCCATTGACATAAAAAAAGATGGAGAATTTATATATTTTGATTTCTATGGTAAGTCTTTTTTGAAAAATATGATAAGAATAATTATGGGAACGGCCTTAGAAATTGCTAGAGGGAAATTTGAACCATCATATATGGAGGAGCTTTTAAATTCAAAAAAAAGAGCCGTGGCAGGGCCAACAGCCCCAGCTTCCGGTTTATATTTAATGGACGTTATATATTTGGAGGACTGTCTTAAATAAAACAAGGAGGACAGCCTTAGATTCATTCGCTAACGCTCATTCATTAAAGACAGCCCTCCAATAAAAAAAATAGTAATAAAAAAGCAGGGACTGTTCATTGTGGACTGTCCCTATTTATAAGATGCTGGCTGTTTTGCTTGAAAAAATTACTAGGCTTTATAGTTCCAATTTTATATTATTGATTTATAATAATTTTAAAGGAGGGAAGTATGGAAGTTAAAAATATAAAGCACATTGGTCTTGTTGGGGGAGGCCTTATTGGTGCAAGTTTTGCCCTTGCCTTTTCCCTTGGTGGACTTAATGCACATATCTACACTAGAAGTAAAAAAACTCTTGAGGCTTCAAAGGAGATTATTGAAAATTCTTTAGATGAGTTAATAAAATATAGTGTTAAAAAAGAAGATGATAAATATGAAATTTTAAATAGAATTTCTTATACAAATGATTTGTATGAAGCAATAAAAGATTCAGATTATATTCAAGAATCTTTAAAGGAAGATTATGATATTAAGAGAAAAGTTTTAGCAGATGTTGAAAAAATTGTATCTTCTGAAATTCCTATTGGTTCTTCAACTTCTGGATTAAAGGCTAGTGAAATTTCACGTGATATGAAGTATCCGGAAAGATTTTTTGTGGCTCATCCTTGGAATCCACCGCATTTAATTCCACTAATTGAACTATGTAAAGGTGAAAAAACTGAAGATAAATATCTTTGTATTGCCAAGGAACTTTTTGAAAAAATTAATAAGACTCCCATAATTTTAGAAAAAGAAGTCTTTGGTTTTGTTGGAAATAGAATCCAGGCGGCAGTTTTTAGGGAAGTTTTAAATCTAGTTATTAATGGGGTTGTATCAATGGAAGATGCAGATAAGGCTGTTACCTTTGGGCCGGGAATCCGTTGGGGAATAATGGGTCCATCATTGATTCTTGAACTTGGTGGGGGAAGCGAAGGCATAGAAGGATTTATGAAAAATATTGGTTCTTCAATGGAACTTTGGCTAGAAGATTTAGCTGATTGGAATAAACTTCCTATAAGTCCAGAGGAAATAGGAAAGTTAACAGCCCAAGAATTAAAGGATAGAAATAAAGAAATTGGAAATGACAGAAAATCTTTAGGGAAATATAGGACAAAAATGCTTATTGAGTTTTTAAGACTTCATAAAAAAATATAGAATAATAAATTATTTTAGGCAGCTTTCGTGGCTGCCTTATTCATTAAAAAAATATTATAACTTAATTTTAAAGGTTAGATATATTTAAATTTAAAAAATAAAAAAGTTAAAGTTATATTATTTATTTTCCTTTTATATTATAGACTAATTATGTTATACTAATCTAAAATATATTCTAATTAGTATATATTAATTATAAATAATATCTAAAATTATTAAAAAATATAGATAAAAAAGCTTGATTTTTGGAAAAATAAAATCTATACTAATAAAAAGAATATTAATCTAATAAACCATTAAATTATTTCTTAAGGGGGGAGTAATTATGATCAAAGAAGTAAATAGTTTTATTAACGGTATTGTTTGGGGCTGGCCTATGTTATTTTTCTTAGTCGGCTGCGGAATTTATCTAACTTTTGAACTCAAATTTTTACAGGTGAGAGAATTTGCCTACACTATGAAGAACACTTTATTTAAAGTTTTTAAAAAGGATTCTTCAGCCAAGGAAGGTGAGCTTACTGCCTTTCAAGCAGTTTCTACAGCCTTAGCTGCAACTGTTGGCACAGGAAATATTGCTGGGGTTGCCTTAGCAATTGCAACTGGTGGACCAGGTGCTGTTTTTTGGATGTGGCTTTCTGCAATATTTGGTATGTGTACAAAATTTTCAGAAGTTGTCCTTGCGGTAACTTATAGGGAAAGAAATTCTAAGGGCGAATATATTGGCGGTCCTATGTATTATATTAAAAACGGTTTAAAATTAAACTGGCTTGCCTATATGTTTGCATTCTTTGGTGCTTTTGCTTCCTTTGGAATTGGAAATATGACTCAGTCAAATGCCATTTCTCAAACCTTAAATACAAATTTTAATATTGACCAAAAAATAACTGGGGTTATATTAATTCTTATGACAGGTATAGTTGTTATTGGCGGCGTTAAGAGAATTGGTCAAGTTACTGAAAAGATTGTGCCCTTTATGTCATTATTTTATATCTTAGGTGGATTAATAATTTTAGTAATAAATGCAGGTAAAATCCCTGGTGCTTTTGCCTTAATTTTTTCATCTGCTTTTAATCCAAAGGCTGCCTTTGGCGGAGCAGTTGGTGTTTCACTTAAATTAACAATGAAGATGGGGATTGCAAGAGGTGTATTTACAAATGAAGCAGGTCTTGGTTCAGCACCTATTGCTCACGCTGCATCTAATACAGACCACCCTGTTAGACAAGGGCTTTGGGGGATATTTGAAGTTTTTACAGATACAATTGTGGTATGTTCAATTACTGCCCTTACAATTTTAACATCAGGTCTATGGAATAGTGGACTTGAAGGTGCTGACCTTACAGTAGCTGCTTTTGACAGTGCCTTTTCTGGTGGAAGATATATAGTTGCTATTGGACTTTTATTTTTTGCTTTTTCAACAGTTTTGGGCTGGGCCTATTATGGAGAAAAATGTTTCAGCTTTTTAGTTGGAGAAAAAATCGGATCTTTTTATAAGTATTTGTATGTTTTAGCTTGTTATGTTGGAGCAACTGGATCTTTACAATTAGTGTGGAATATTTCAGATACCTTAAACGGCCTTATGGCAATACCAAACTTAATTGGTCTTGCAATGCTTAGTAAAATTGTTATAATAATGACAAAGGACTTTTTTAAAAATCCGGACTATATTAGACAGAGCCCTGACGAATATTTAAGTGCTCTTCCAGAAAAATTTAAATTTTAATTAAATATAAATTAATTTTGTACCCTAATAGGAGGAATTATGACTAATAATTTATTGATACAAATAATAGGATTTATAGGAACTGCGTTATTTTTTGTGTCATTTCAATGTAAGTCAAATAAAAATCTTTTTAGGGTACAGTTTTTATCTTATCTTCTCTATACAGTTCATTTAATTTTTCTTGGGGCGACAACTGGAGGTATTTCTTATTTAATTAATACCCTTAGGTCCTTTTGCCTAGGAAGCCAAAATAAATTTTTAAGGTCTTGGACTATGTGTATTTTTATATGTTTTCTTCAAATTGTTACCTTGTTTTTAACTTGGTCGGGATGGATTTCGCTACTTCCAATTACGGCAAATATTGCAGCAACAATTGGTGGTTTTAGCTATAGTGGCAAAAAAATAAGATTAGTGGGGATTTTTATAAATTCTCCCCTTTGGATAATTCATAATGTTATTGTGGGTTCATGGGCTGGAATTTTAGACGAAATAGTTTCAGAACTTTCTATGATTATTTCAATTATACGTTATGGATGGAATAATCTTGACACAGGTGAGTAATCTTTTAAGATTATGTATTGTCTTATAAGATTTCTAAAAAAATAATTATTAGGGACCGTCTATTGCTTTGATCGAGAAGCAGGGACGTCCTTTTTTTATAAATTTATAAGTTTTTATTTATTTGTTCTATGGTATAATTGAATAAATAGAAATGGAGATTTTTATTAGAAAAATTTTTAAAAAATATCTAACGCTTTTGATTTTCTTATCCGTAGTTTTATTTTCAGCAAATGTTTTTGGAGAAAATCTTGCTAAGGTATCAAGCCAAAAAATTAAGCTTGATGGAGAAAATGTTTCAATGGCTGCCTACAATATAAATGGCAATAATTATTTTAAGTTAAGAGATTTGGCAGCAATTTTAGATGGCAAGGCCTGTACTTTTAATATTGCCTTTGACGAAGGCTCAGCGAGTGTTTTGATCAAAAAAAATGAAAGTTATAAAAAAAGTGAAGATGACCTAAAAAATCTTGGTTATAATAAGGCATATATAGAGTCAGGTAAAAAATTCTTCTTGATGGAGAAAAAATAAATACTAAGGCTTATTTAATAGGAGTTAATAACTTTTTTAAGCTAAGAGATTTGGGAAAAGCCATCGGTTTTTATGTTGGCTATGACCAAGGGGAAAATTCAATTATAATTGATACATCAAAAGCCTATGTTGAGGAAAAGTCTGGAAAAGAGGAAAAGACTACAAAGGAAGAGGAGACTTTTGGAAACTTAGCAAACCAATCCGGTGAAAATGAAAAAATTTCTTTTGAAAATAAAAAGGCTGCTGGACTTTCACTTAAGGTTCTTACAATTCCAAATGCGGCAAATATTAAATATTCGGTAGTGAAGGCAAATGATGGCTTAATTGGCAATGAAAGTTTTTCATCAATGATAAATAGATATAATCCCAAAGCTGCAACTAATTTAGATGGTGGTGCATCTCCTGCCATGTATTTTAATGGAAAAACTTATACAAGTCCTGGCAGAAAATTAAATACTGTTCTTATGGTTTTTGAATAATATATTATGGCTCTTATTTAAGGGCCGTTTTTTTACTGACAAAAATTGCAAGAAAATATCCAATCTTTTTAATCCCAAGCCCTAAAATTGATATTAAAAGGCTTTTTTGTTATAATAAAAAAATGGAGGTGTTACTATGGATAATGATTATTTAATTAATGATAGCAATACAGAATCAAGTGTAAAAATTTCAAATGATGTTATTGCAACCATAGCACAAGTGGCTTGTGAACAAGTTGAAGGTGTGGCAAAAGCCCCCATAAATTTAAAGACACAAGTAACTGATATTTTTTCTGCAAAAAATCCTTCAAGAGGAGCTAAAGTTAATGTTGGAGAAAGGGAAGCTATTGTTGACTTATATATAAGTGTTGAATATGGAAGAAAAATTATAGACATATGTAAGGAAGTCCAAGAAGTTGCCAAGGAAGCTATTGAAAATATGACAGACCTAAGTGTTGTGGAAATTAATTGTCATGTAACAGGAATTGTAACCCCAAAAGAGGATAAATTAAGAGCATAAAATGAGTAGGAAGAAAGCTAGAATTGGAGCAATGCAGCTTCTTTATTCCATGGAAATAAATAAGGAATTTGATGCCAAAAATATTCATGAATTTTTAGAATCCTATGATTTTTTAGAAGATGAAAAGTCTTATATTAAGGATTTGACTGAAGATTTACTTAGTAAATTAGGGGATATAGATAAAATTCTTTCTGAAAATTTAGAGGGCTGGACTTTAGAAAGGCTGGCAAAAGTTGATAGGGAGATTTTAAGAATAGCTGTCTATGAATTTTTATATAGGGATGACATACCAAATGAGGTCTCTATAAATGAAGCAGTAGCCATAGCTAAAAAATTTTCTACAAATGACTCACCAAAATTTGTCAACGGAATTTTGGCATCTATTTTTAAGAAACTAAAAGATGAAAGCAATTAGAGTAAGCCAATTAAATTCATATATTAAAAAAATTATATCAATGGACTATCTTCTTTCGAATGTTACAGTTGAGGGTGAAATTTCAAATTTTAAAAGTCACCAAAATGGGAACTTTTATTTTTCCCTAAAGGATGAATCCTCCCGAATAAATGCTATAGTTTTTTATAAGGAGGCAGAAAATCTTTCCTTTAAACTTGAAGACGGCTTAAAAATTGTTGCCAAGGGCAATGTATCTTATTATGAGAAAGATGGTCAGGCAAATTTTTATATTTCTGAAATTATTTCATCAGCAAGCGGGAATTTATATGAAAAGTTTTTAAAACTTAGGGAAAAGCTTGACAAGGAAGGGCTCTTTGACCAGGACCATAAAAAAGCCATACCCTATTTTCCCAGGACAATTGGGATTATAACCTCTTCAAGTGGGGCCGCAGTAAAAGATATGGTAAATATGCTAAGGCTTAGAAATAGTCTTGTGGATATTATAATTTATCCATCACTTGTTCAGGGGCCAGAAGCACCAAGTGATTTAATTTCAGGGATTGAATACTTTAATAGAGAGAGGTCCTGCGACCTAATAATTTTAGGTAGGGGAGGAGGATCTTTTGAAGACCTATTTGCTTTTAATGATGAAAAACTTGCAAGGGCAATTTATGCAAGTAATATCCCAATAATCTCTGCTGTTGGTCATGAAGTGGATTTTTCCATTTCAGATTTTGTAAGTGATAAAAGAGCTGCCACCCCTACAAAGGCAGCTGAAATTGCTACAGTTTCAAAGGTTGACCTAGAAAAGAATTTAAGGGACCTTTTTATTAGGCTTAATCTTTTTATGGATAGGGGCTTAGAAGATAGGGAGAAAAACCTAAGGTCCTTTAGGGCCTATATAAATTTTTTTACACCAGCTAATAAAATTTTAGGAGAAAAGAAAAATCTTAAAGACCTATCTTATAGGGGAGAAGTTTTAATAGCTAGAATTATTAATGTTAATAGACATAAAATAAATATATTGGGAGAAAAACTAAGGGGTAAAATTAGGGATATAAGTTATAAAAAAACTGTCTTATATGGTATTAAGACAAAGCTTGAATATCTTATGACCAATGATTTTTACCTAAGGCATAAGGATTTAAAATATTATCTTAAATACTTAAATTATAATATTAGGAAAAATTATTTATCTTATAAATCTATTCAAAATATTTTAGGGAGAAGGCTTAAAAGTTATAATCCGAATCTTTCCCTGAACATAAGAGCAAGGGAAGTTGAAACTTTTAAGGATAATCTTGTTAAGAAGGATTTTTTTAAAAAACTTTATGAAGAAAGGGAAAATCTTTCAAGGCTTAAAAAGATTGGAGATAAAGATTTTATAAATTCCCTAAAAGATATAAGGGGAAATTTGCAAATGCTGAATTATAAGTTAAAGGATTTATTCCAAAATATAAATAAAATTGACATCAGGCTTCAAAATGGTGAAATTTTGAAGGATATTTCCCAAATCTTGCCTGGTGATAATATAGATTTAATTTTTAAAAATGCAATAGCCAAGGCTAACATTAAGGAAATTGAGGAGAAAAGCTATGAATAATGATTATGAAAGTTCCCTAAAAGAACTTGAATCTATAATAAGTGAGCTGGAATCAAAGGACATCAGTCTTGAAGAATCTATAAATAAATACGAAAAAGCCATAAAATTATATAGATATTTAGATAATACTTTAAATGAATACGAAGCAAGGGTTAAAACAATTGTCAAAGAAAATAGAGATATTTTAGAGGAAAATAAATGAAAGATTACGAAGATTTAATAAACAAATTTGATTCATATTTAAGTAACATCTTTACTTATGTGGACGAAAATTTAGAAAAACTTTACGAATCTATGAGATACTCCCTATTTTCAGGTGGCAAAAGAATAAGACCCCTTCTTGCCCTTTTGACTTATAGGGAATTTTCTAATGATGAAAGTTTAGAGAGTATTATGCCCTTTGCTGTTGCTATTGAAATGATCCATACATATTCATTAATTCACGATGATTTGCCGGCTATGGATAATGATGACTTAAGAAGGGGCAAGCCTACAAACCATAAGGTATTTAACGATGCCTGTGCTATTCTCGCTGGTGACTGTCTTTTAAATATGTCCATGGAAATTATTAATAAGTATATGGAAGGACTTGAGGATATTGAGGACCTTAAAAAAGCTATAAGGGCCTCAAAATATTTATATACTTCAACAGGTGCATCAGGAATGATTGGAGGCCAGCTTCTTGATATTGAGCTTCTAGCTGAAAATTATACAAAAGATTTGTGTGAAAATATGTATAATCTAAAAACGGGAGCTTTAATTAAGGCATCAATTGTTATTGGCGGAGTTTTGGCAGGTTGCGACTCACAAGCTCTTACAAAATTAAAAGAATTTGGTTCTTGCATTGGTTTATCCTACCAATATGAAGATGATTTAATAGACTGTATAGGAGATTCAAATAAGGATGAAGTCAATATCCTAATGTTTATGACTGAAGAAGAAGTAAGAGAGGAAATAGAAAAACTTTCATCAAAGGCAGCTAGCATTTTAGGAGAAATGGAAACAAAATCAGATGATCTTAAAAATTTTTGTTTCTCCTTAATTAAGAGGAATTTTTAATGACAAAGCTTAGGGCTGACATATTAATTCATAATAGAGGGCTTGCCGAATCAAGAGAAAAGGCAAAAATAATAATTATGGAAGGCAGGGCCTTTACAAAAAGTGGCAGAATAGAAAAAGCTGGAGAATTAATTGACGAAGATGAAGAAATTAAGGTCAAGGGAAAGGACCTTGAATTTGTTTCAAGGGGCGGCTATAAATTAAAAAAAATTTTAGAAGATTATAAGCTATCACTTGAGGGTAAAATTTGCATGGATATTGGTGCTTCAACAGGTGGGTTTACAGATTGTATGCTAAAATATGGTGCAAAAAAAGTCTATGCAGTAGATGTTGGATATAATCAGCTTGACTATAGAATTAGAAAAGATTCAAGAGTTATTGTCTTGGAAAGGCAAAATATAAGATATTTAGATGATAATTTAATAGAAGATGAAATTGATTTTATTTCAATTGACGTTTCTTTTATTTCTCTTGAACTTGTCATCCCAAAGGCAGTGACTTTTGGAGGAGATAATTTACAAATAGTTGCCTTAATTAAACCCCAATTTGAAGCTGGAAAAGATAAAGTTGGCAAGGGCGGAATAGTTAAAGATACAAAAGTTCACGTTGAAGTTTTGGAAAAAATTTTAAATCTGGCAGGGTCCTTAAATCTATTTGTTAAAGATATTACCTATTCACCAATTAAGGGAACAAAGGGAAATATTGAATTTTTAATTTATATGGATACCAATGCAAATATTTCTAGGGACTTTGACCTTAAAAAAATTGCCCTAGAAGCCAAGGATAATTTAAAAAAATAAGGTGCAAAATGTTACTTGAATTAAATATTGAAAATTTCGCTATTATAGAAAATATGAATATTGAATTTGAAGGAGGACTTAATGTTATAACTGGGGAAACAGGTAGCGGTAAGTCCATAATTATTGATGGCCTTGGTATGCTCTTAGGAGATAGGGCTAGCAAAGATGTTATTAATACGGGAAAGGATTTTTGTCATATTGAGGGAATTTTTTCTTCCAATGATGAAAATTTATTTAATCTTTTAAAGGGAATGGGCCTTGAAATTTCTGATCCTATAATTATTTCAAAGGACATAAAAACAAAGGGGCCGGCAATTACTAGAATTAATTCAAAGGCAGTAACTGCTCAGTCCCTAAATAAAATTAGGCCCTATTTAATAGATATATTTGCTCAGCATGAGTCCATGGATTTAATGAGAAATGAAAGCCAAAAAAGGCTTTTAGATTCCTTTGGTGACAAGAGCCATAGGGAAAATTTAATTAAATTAAAATCCCTGGTAGAAGAAATAAATCTTTTAAAAAGTGATTATGAAAAAAATAATAGGGATTCACAAAATAAAAATCGTGAAATTGACCTTTTAAATTATCAGATTGATGAGATTGAAAAGGCAGAGCTTACTGATTATGATGAAGAAAATTTGGAAGAAGATTTTTTAAAAGAAGATAATAAAACTAATACAATTTCTTCCCTAGCAAGGGCCTTAGAAATTTTAAAATCTTCCTATTCTGACTTTAATGTTGAAGACGGAATAGATAAGGCTATAGGCGAAATTTCTGATGTAATAAAATTTGATGGAGAATTAAAGGTTTATGAAGAAGAACTTGAAGATATAAAATATAGGCTAAAGGATTTGACTGGAGAGCTTGAGTCCTATAACAACAGTCTTGAAATAGATGGAGAAAGGCTTGGATTTTTAAGGGATAGGCTTAATCTGGTGAACAGTCTTAAATCAAAATATGGAAAAAATCTTAATGAAATAAATTTATTTTTAGAAAATTCTCAGCAAAGGCTTGATTTTTTAGTAAATTCTGAAAAATATTTAATAAATTTAAAAAAAGAAATAGATGAAAAGGAAAGTTTGGCTCAAAAAATTTCTGAAAAAATTTCTGAAAATAGAAAAAAATTTGCAGAAAGTTTGACAGAAAAATTAAACGAAGAAATAAAGGAATTAAATATTAAAAATGCGGCTTTTA
The DNA here is from genome assembly GCF_900099555.1 of Peptoniphilus raoultii. Classification (GTDB taxonomy): domain Bacteria; phylum Bacillota; class Clostridia; order Tissierellales; family Peptoniphilaceae; genus Peptoniphilus_A; species Peptoniphilus_A raoultii. The sequence goes on along the minus strand of NZ_FMWM01000002.1, from coordinate 1,338,632 downwards.
GGATTGACTTTAAAAAGAAAGACCTTTCTTTTGACGGTTTTGATCATGTAGAATTTATGATTTCATCAAATTTGGGCCAGGCCTTTGCTCCCCTTGCAAAAATTGCATCAGGAGGGGAAATGTCAAGAATAATGCTTGCCTTCAAAAGTATTATTGCAAGTAAGGATAATATACCAACTCTTATATTTGATGAAATTGATGCAGGCATTAGTGGAAAGACAGCACAAATTGTGGGTAATAAAATTAAAAGGCTTGCTAAGGATAGGCAGATAATTGTAATTTCACACCTTCCTCAAATTGTCGCCCTTTCAGACTGCCATTTCATAATTGAAAAGGAAGTTGTAGATAATAAAACAAGATCAAAAATTAAAAAATTATCAATAGACGAAAAAGTTGTGGAATTAGCAAAGTTAATAGCGGGCGATAATATTGGTGGTGCAACTCTTGATGCAGCCAAAGAAATGATTGGGGTGAATAAAAATGTCACAGATTGAAAGGACTATGAAGTCTGACAAAATTTATGAGGGAAGAATTTTAACTTTAAAAGTAGATACAGTTGAAATGGAAGGTAAAAAATATACTAAGAGAGAGATTATTGAACACCCTCCTGTTGTATGTGTTATAGCCATAACTGATGAAGGAAATATTTTGCTAGTTAAACAATATAGAAAGGCCGTTGACAGAGAACTTATTGAACTTCCTGCCGGCTTTATAGAAATTGATGAGGAACCAAAAAGTGCAGCCATAAGAGAAACTTGTGAAGAAACAGGATTTTATCCTCATAAATGTGAATATGTTAGTGAATTTTATACTTCACCTGGTTTTTCAAATGAAAAGGTCTATTTTTTTATGGCTCGTGATTTGGAAAAAAGAGAGCAAAACTTAGACGAATTTGAAGATATTAGTTTTGAAGAGGTGTCTCTTGAAAGGGCCCTTGAACTTATTGACCTTGGAGATATTATTGATGCCAAAACAATTAGCGGTATATTGTTATATGAAAGGATAAAAAATAGAAGTGGAAAATAAAGTTATTGAAGCGGTAAAACACCTTGAAGAAAAAATTAAAAATGTTCCTGAAATAGGAATAATTTTAGGGTCAGGTCTTGGAAATTTTGCAGAAGTAATTGAAGAAAAAATTGAAATCCCGTATGGAGATATTCCGAATTTCCAGAGCTCAACAGTGAAAGGCCATGACGGAAAATTAATTTTTGGAAAAATTGCAGGAAAATATCTTGTGGCCATGAAGGGAAGGATTCATTATTATGAAGGTAAGGGAATAGAAGCTAGCGTCTTTCCAATTAAAGTTTTATGTGCCTTAAAAATAAAAAAATTAATTGTAACAAATGCAGCAGGGGGAGTTAATAAAGACTTTAAGGCGGGAGATTTAATGATTATAAGAGATCATGTTAACTTTGCCCAAATAAATCCACTAATAGGGCCAAATGATGAGGAAATTGGACCAAGATTTCCTGATATGACCTATAGCTATTCAAAAGAATTAATAAAAAAAGCTGAAGAAGTGGGAGAAAAATTAAATATAAATCTTCAAAAGGGAGTATATTTTTATTTTACAGGTCCAACTTATGAAACGCCTGCAGAAGTAAAAATGGCAGGAATTTTAGGAGCAGATGCTGTTGGGATGTCAACTGTTCCTGAAGTTATTGTTGCAAGACATAGGGGCCTTGAAGTTTTGGGAATTTCAGCTATTACAAATATGGCAGCAGGAATCTTAGATAAACCCCTTGACCATAAGGAAGTAATGGAAAGCGGAAAATTAATTGAAGGTAAATTTCAAAAACTTGTAAAGGGAGTTATAGAAAATATTTAATGGCAAATTTAGATATAAAATCTTTAGTAATTAATATAATTGCTCTATTAATTGTAATTATTCCCCACGAAATTGCCCATGGTTATGTGGCATATTGGTGTGGAGATACAACTGCAAAAGAAGACGGAAGGCTTTCTCTAAACCCTTTAAATCACATTGATCCCATTGGCCTACTTTGTATGGTTATTTTAAGATTTGGTTGGGCAAAGGCCGTTCCTATAAATCCAGCTAATTTCACAAAGAATAGGAAGCTATCCTCTTTTTTAGTTTCCATAGCTGGAGTTACAGTTAATTTTATAATGGGCCTTGTGGCAGGGATTTTGCTTGTGCCTGCTTATTATAATTTATGGAAGATTACTCCAATAATTGAAAGTATTTTTTGGTATTCAATTATGCTTGGTGTATTTAATTTAGTTCCTCTTCCACCACTTGATGGTTCAAAGGTTCTTGCCACTTTTTTACCAGCCAAATATGAATACTATTTCTACAAATATGAAAGATATTTTTATATAGTTCTTGTTATTTTACTTGTAACAGGTCAAGTTTCCAGATATATTGCTCCAATTATTAATGTTATGATGCAGGGTATTTTGCAAATAGGAATCTATATATGGAATATAATATAGTTTTAGAAAGATTTGAAGGTCCCATGGACCTTCTCCTTGATTTAATAAAAAAAGCTGAAATTGACATTTATGATATACCAATTTTTGAAATTACAAATCAGTTTTTAGAATACATTGAAAATGCAAAAAAAATAAATTTGGAATTAACAAGCGATTTTTTAGTAATGGCATCAACTTTATTAGAAATAAAATCAAAAATGCTTTTGCCAAAAGTTAAAGTTCTTAATGAAGATGAGGAAGCGGAAGAAGAGGACCCAAGAAAAGAACTTGTGGAAAAACTTTTGGAATATCAGAAATTTAAAAATATTTCCGAAATTTTAAGACAAAGTGAAGAGTATGAAAAAAAAGCCATCTATAGGCTAAGAACAGAAATTGACTTTTGCAGGTCCCTAGATTTAATTGATGACTTAAGTTTAGATGATCTTTCCAAGGCCTTTATAAATATTTTAGCAAGGGAAAAGGATGATCCATCCTTAAATATTATTAGGGAAAGCTTTTCTGTGGAGGAAGCTCAAGGCCTTTTAAGGGAAAATTCTTTAAAGAATACTTCTTTTTATTTTACGGAACTTTTGGAAGAGGATTATAGGAAGGCAGAAGTTATTACTTTTTTTCTTGCCATGCTTGAACTTATAAAGATGGAGATAATTAAGGCGAGGCAAAAAAATGACTTTTCAGATATTTTAATTGAATCAAGGATAAAAGATGAATAGAGATAAAATAAAATCAATTATTGAATCCCTTTTATTTCTTTGGGGAGATTCAGTTTCCTTTAAGGATATAAAAAAAACTCTTGACTTAGAAGATGAAGTCCTAAAAGAAATTTTAGAAGAGATGAAAAGAGAATATGAGGAAGATTCTAGGGGCATAAGACTAGTTGAAACCAAGGGTTCTTATCAGCTTTCCACAAAACCTGAAAATTATGAATTTATTAAAGAATTTGTGGAAGAAAAAAATAAAAAAAATATTTCAAGACCATCTCTTGAGACCCTTTCAATTATTGCCTATAAACAGCCCGTAACAAAAATAGAAATTGAAGATTTAAGAGGAGTAAACTGCGATTCAACTATAAAGGCTCTAATGGATTTAAATTTAATTGAAATTTCAGGTATTTTAGATAGGATTGGTCACCCAAAACTTTATAAGACAACAGATTATTTCTTAAAAAAATTTGGCATAAAAGATTTAAGTGAGCTTCCAAATTTAGAAGAATTTGATCAGTTTGAAAATATTGAATAATTAAGGAGAAAATTTGAGATTACAAAAATATTTAGCCCATGCTGGCCTAGCATCTCGAAGAAAATCAGAAGAGCTTATTAAAGAAGGTAAAGTAAAAGTAAATAATAAGGTTATAGATCAAATGGGTTTTGAAGTTGACCCTCAAAAGGATAAGATATATTTTGAGGGAAAACTTTTAAAAATTGATAATGAAATGGTCTATATCATATTGAATAAGCCAATGGGAGTTGTGACAACGGCAAGTGATGAAAAGGGAAGAGTCAATGTTTGTGATTTAATTGATACGGACAAGAGAATTTATCCCGTTGGCAGACTTGACATTGACACTACAGGTCTTGTTATTTTGACAAATGACGGTAGTCTTGCAAATGTTTTAATGCATCCAAAACATAAAATTGGCAAAACCTATATTGTTACTGTAGAGGGAAGACCAAATGGAAAACAGCTTAATAAATTAAGAGAAGGTCTTAATATTAGAGACCTTAAAACCCAGAAAGCCGATGTTAAAATTTTAAAAAATTTTGACAAGGATTCAATAATAAAGATTACAATTTATGAGGGTCAAAACCATCAGATAAAAAGGATGTTTTCCTATATTGGCCACAAGGTCAAAAAATTAAAGCGAATTTCCATGGGGGAAATTTCTTTAGAGGGACTTGAAATTGGCAATTATAGGTATTTAAACAAGGAAGAAATAAAATATTTAAGAGGCTTAAAATGATAGTTAAGGAAAAATATTATGAAATTGTGGACGAGGTTTTAGCAAATGATTTTAAGGGCAAAATTGCTGTTGATGCAACTCTAGGCAAGGGAAATGACACGGAAAAACTTTTAAAAGCCGTTGGTGAAAATGGAAAGGTCTATGCCTTTGACATTCAAGATGATGCAATAGATTTTTGCCAGGAAAAATTTAAAGATGTTAATAATCTCGAAATTTTTAAAACCAGTCACGAATATATTGATATTTTAGAATCTTATGACCTAGTAATTTATAATTTAGGATACCTTCCCGGTTCTGATAAAAAAATAAGAACAAATGCCATGTCAACAGTAATTTCCCTGTCAAAGGCTACAAAAGACATAAATCCCTGTGGGATTTTAATTATTGTATCCTATATGGGTCACGAAGGTTCAGAGGAAGAAAGGACAGGGGTTGAAAGATTTTTAAAATCGCTTGACCAAAAATTATTTAAGGTGGAAAAAAGAGAATTTTTTAATGAGATTAACAATCCGCCGATTGTTTATTTAGTGGAGAAAAAATTATGAAAGTTGCCGTAATTGGAGGAGGGCCATCAGGAATGATGGCATCTTTTGTTGGAGGAAAAAATCATGAAGTTACCCTCTTTGAAAAAAATGAAAAACTTGGCAAGAAATTATATATAACTGGCAAGGGCAGATGTAATTTAACAAATTATCTTGAAGCTAGTGAATTTTTTCCTAATATAGTTAGAAATGCAAAGTTTGCCTATTCTGCAATTTATTCTTTTGATCCCTTTATGACCATAGATTTATTTGAATCTTACGGCCTAAAATTAAAAGTTGAAAGGGGAAATAGAGTTTTTCCAAAATCAGATAAGGCTTCTGATGTGATTAATACCTATGAAAAAATGCTTAAGGATAGAAATGTAGAAATTAAACTTAACACAGAAGTGTTTTCTCTTGAAAAAAATGAGGACTTTATAATAAATAAAAAATTTCATTTTGATAAAATTGTCCTTGCAACTGGTGGCCTTTCTTATAGGGAAACTGGTTCAAAGGGAGATGGCTATAAATTTGCAAAAAATTTTAGTCATAAGATAATTGAAACGCTGCCAGCCCTATGTGGAGTGGAAAGTGAAAACCTCCTTGACCTTGCCGGTCTATCCCTAAAAAATGTGGAAGTTTCTGCCTATGAGGGAGAAAAATTAATTGCTAAAGAATTTGGAGAAATGATTTTTACCCACAAAGGGGTTTCCGGACCAATAATTTTAAGTCTGTCATCAAAAATAAATAGGCGAAAAAATATAAAATTATTTTTAGACCTAAAACCAGCTCTGGACCATAATAAATTAGATGCAAGACTTTTAAGGGATTTTGAAAATAATCCCAACAAGAAAATAAAAAACGTTTTAATAAATCTTCTGCCAAAGGATTTAATAAAATATATTTTAGAGGCGTCAAAAATTCAGGAAGACAAAAGAATTAATCAAATTTCAAAAGAGGATAGGGAAAATTTAAGAAATAGTTTAAAATTCTTTGACTTAAAATTTAAAAATTTAGAAGATATAAATAGGGCAATAGTAACAAGTGGTGGAATTTCAACGAAAGAAATTGATCCCAGCACCATGGAGTCAAAAAAAGTTAAGGGACTTTATTTTGCAGGAGAAATAATTGACATTGATGCCCTTACAGGAGGATTTAATATTCAGCTTGCAAATGCAACAGGATATTTGGCAGGTCTAAATCTCTAGCTTTTCCCTTGTTTATATCAAAATTTTATAATATAATTTAATTAAACACTTTAAGTAGTGTTTTTTTATTGGAGGAAATATGATTCATATTGCAATAGACGGTCCTGCCGGAAGCGGTAAGTCAACAGTGGCAAAAATTTTATCTCGTAAATTAAACATATCTTATATTGATACGGGAGCCATGTATAGGGCTGTAACTTTAAAATTAAAAGATTTTGATCCTAAGGATTTTAATAGAATTTTAAGCGAAACTTCCATTGATTTTATAGGCCAAGACATATTTTTAGACGGAAAAAATGTATCTTCTGAGATACGCAGTGAAGAAATTTCAAGGCTTACTTCTGACTTTTCAAAAATTGATTTTATTAGAGAAAAGCTTGTTGACCTTCAAAGAAAAATTGCTGAAAAAAAATCATGCGTAATGGAGGGAAGGGATATTACAACTGTTGTTCTTCCCCATGCAAAATATAAATTTTTCCTTTCAGCAGCACCTGAAGTTAGGGCAAAGAGAAGGTATGACCAGCTTTTAGAAAAAAATATGCTAGCTGATTACAATAAAATATTAGAAGACCTTAAAAAGAGAGATGAAAATGATATGAATAGGAAAAATTCTCCACTCAAAGTTGGCGATGACGTTACATTTATAGATTCTTCAGATTTAAATGGAGAAGAAACAGCTGATTTAATTATTTCAAAAATAGGTGAGGGACATGTATAGATTTTTACAAGTTCTCTTCTACTTTTTATTTAGAATTTTTTATAGGATTGAAATTTTGGGAGAAGAAAACATTCCCGATACTGACAAATTAATAGTGGTTGGAAATCATAGATCAAATTTAGATCCAGTTGTGATTTCAGTTTTCTTTAAAAGGCAAATTTTTTGGATGGCAAAAAAAGAGCTTTATGAAAATAAATTATTTGGGAAATTTATAGGTGCTTTAGGGGCTTTCCCCGTAGATAGATTTAGTATTGATGTTAAGGCTATTAAAACTGCCCTAAGACACATAAAAGATGGAGAAGTTTTGGGAATTTTTCCTGAAGGGACAAGAGTCAAGGAAAAAAATTACGCTTTAGTAAAACAGGGAACAGCAATTATTGCCTATAGGGCAAGAGCTACAGTTTTGCCAGTTAAACTTGAAGGGACTTACAGAATTTTTGGGAAATTTAGGATAATTTTTAAAAAACCAATTGATATGTCTAAGATTGCAAGGCCTGAAAATGAAGAATATGAACTTATATCACAAGATATTATGAGAAGGGTTTATGGTGATAAAGAAATTGGAAATTTACCTAGCTGATCATTCGGGTTTTTGTGGCGGTGTAAAAAGAGCCGTTAAAATGGCTTTTGATGCAGCTGATAATCTGACCTACTCCTATGGAGATCTTGTGCACAATGAAATAGTTGTAAATTCTTTAAAGGACAGGGGAGTTAAAGATTTAGAAAATTTAAATGTCCATAACTCAAAAATTATTGTTAGGAGTCATGGAGCACCAAGAGAAAATCTTGAAATTTTAAAAAATAATAATAACCAAATAATTAACTGTGTCTGTCCAAAGGTAGAAAAAATATACAAGATTGTAGATAATTTTTATAAAAAGGGTTATAATATTATAATTATTGGTGATAAAAATCATCCTGAAGTTCAGGGCATAAATTCTTATTGCGACAATAAAGCCTTTATTTTTTCAAGAGAAGAAGATTTAATTGTGCCTAGCGGAAAAATTTGTATAGTTTCTCAATCAACAGGAATTGAAAAAAATTTTGAAAAATTAACAAATCTTATAAAAAACATTTCAAAAGACGAAGTTTTAGTTTATAATACTATATGTAACGCAACTTTTGAAAGGCAGGAAAGCGTAAAAAAACTTTCAGAAAAAGTTGATGCACTTATAGTTTTAGGTGGTAAAAAATCCTCTAATACTAAAAAACTTGCTGAAGTTGCAAGCGAAAAATGCAAAAATGTGTTTTTAATTGGATCAATAAAGGATATTGATATAAATATTTTTAAGAAATTTAATAAAATAGGTATTACCGCTGGTGCATCCACGCCAGATTCGGTAATCAAGGAGGCTGTTAGTAGTATGGAAAATTTTGACAAAGGTGAGATGATGGAAGCCATTGATAATTCTTTTAAAAGAATTAAAAAAGGCGAAATTGTAACAGGAGAAGTTCTTTATGTTACAGACAATGAAGTTATGGTTAATTTAGGTTACAGATCTGATGGAATTATTTCCAAAGAAGAACTGTCAAATGATCCTAATGTTAATCCTTCAGATTTATTTAAACAAGGCGATGAAATTAATGTCTATGTTTTAAAGATGGATGACGGAGATGGAAATGTTGTTCTATCAACAAAAAGAGTAGAAGACATGAAAGTATGGGATGAACTTGAAGAAGCTTTTAATAATCATGAAACTGTAACTGCAAAAGTAATGAGCCAAGTAAAAGGTGGATTAACTGCAAGCCTAAAGGGCATTTCTGCTTTTATTCCAGCATCCCATGTTACAATTAAATTCCAAAGAGATTTAAGTAAATTTGTTGGTGATGATTTCGTTTGTGAAATTATTGACTTCGATAAAAAGAAAAGAAGGATTGTTCTTTCTAGAAAGAATTTACTTTTAAAGGAACTTGAAGAAAAGAAAGCTGCCATCTATGGAAATCTTCATGTTGGAGATATTATAGAAGGAACAGTACAAAGACTTACAAATTTTGGTGCATTTGTTGACATTGGAGGAGTTGACGGACTTATTCATATTTCTGAACTTTCTTGGTCAAGAGTAAAACACCCACAAGAAGTAGTTTCTCCAGGAGATGTAGTTAAAGTTCAAGTTCTTAATTTAGATGAAGAAAGAAATAGAATTGCTATTGGATTAAAACAAACTACTGAAAAGCCATGGGATAAATTTACAAGCTCAGTTAAAGTTGGCGATGTAATTACAGGTAAGGTTGTAAATCTTTTAGACTTTGGTGCTTTTGTTAGACTTCAAGAAGGAATTGACGGACTTCTACATGTTTCTCAAATTTCAAGAGAACACATTGATAAACCACAAGACAAACTATCAATTGGCGAAGAAGTTGAAGTTAAGGTAACTGAAATTGATGAAGAAAATAAGAAAATTTCTTTATCAATTAAGGAACTTTTAGAACCAATTGAAAAAGAAGAAAAGCCGAAGGAAAAGAGAGAAAGACCCAGAAGACAAAGAGAACAAAAACCAAAGAAACAAATTCAAGAACCTAAAGCTGATGAATTTAATACAACAATTGGTGATCTTTTAGGATTTTCACTAGACTCCTCTAAACTAGAAGGAGTAGGCGAAGAAGAAAAAGAAGAAAACCATTCTGAAAATGCAGAAGAAGTTGAAGAAAAAGTAGAAGCTTCTTCAGAAGAAACAGCTGAAACTGAAGAAAATGAAGAAGCTCAAGAAAGAGAAGAAAAGGCCGAAGAAGCTGAAAAAGAAGAAAACTAAAAATTTGGCTACTAATAGGCTTTGAATTATATTAAAAAGATGCTACATTTTGTGGCATCTTTTTTATAAAAATTTTTCATACTATAAAAAATTTACAATTTTTATGATATTATTAATTTAGGTGGTAAAATGATTTTAGAAGCTCTTATAATTTCTTTACTTATAATTTACTTTGCTAGGGGATCTTTTGAAAAAATTTGGAATATGAAATTTAAAGGAATAGGTCTTGCCTTTGGAGGCGTCTTTATTTTACTTGCCATAAATTTTTTTACGGCAAGAGATTTTGGCAGTCCATCTTATTTTTTAGTAGAAACTTATTTTTATTTCCACCTTTTGGGACTAGCTTTAGTATTTTTATTTTTCATAGTAAATTACAAAAAAAGAGGAATGACTTTTATAGGATTTGGACTTTTACTTAATATGCTGGCAATTCTTTTTAATGGAAAAATGCCCGTATCCTTAAGGGCTCTTGAAAGGATAGGAAATTTAAGGACCCTTCAAATTATTGAAGGCGGAAAATCCTTAAGCCATGGAATTTTCCAAAATCCAAAATTATTTTTTCTTGGAGATATTATTCCCCTGGCAAAACCATATATCATGCCCAAGGTCATAAGCCTTGGTGATATAATTATTAGTATAGGTATTATAATAACTTTAGTGATGATTTCGAGGAGGTAAAATGCACGATTTAACCCATTATCTATCATTTATAAATTTAAGAGATATAATTGACATAGCAATTGTTGCAATTTTAATTTACTTCATTTTAAATTTAATAAGAAACACAAGAGCCGAGCAGGTTTTTAAAGGTATTATTATTCTTTTGGCTTTTATGCTAATTTCACAATTTTTCCAACTATATACAATTAACTGGATATTTTCTAAATTAATAACTGGTGGACTTCTTGCCCTCATAATTGTTTTTCAGCCTGAATTGCGTCGTGGTCTTGAATTTTTAGGAAGGACTTCTTCCATAAAAAATAATTTTGGAAGTGACCAAGAAAAAATCCCTGCTGTTGTTATAGAGATTTGCAATGCTGTTGGATCTCTTTCAAGGCAAAAAATTGGTGCTTTAATAATTATTGAGAGAAAAGTTGGACTTACAGAAATTATTGAAACGGGAACAAAAATAAATGGCAATGTATCAAGTGGCCTATTAATAAATATATTCATACCAAACACACCTCTTCATGACGGAGCTGTTATTATAAAGGGGCCTGTCGTTTTGGCGGCGGCTTGTTTTCTTCCCTTAAGCGATAGCAAGGCTATTTCTAAAGAACTTGGAACAAGACACAGGGCAGGAATTGGAATTTCTGAAAGAAGCGACTGTCTTTCAATTATGGTTTCTGAAGAAACTGGTCAAATTTCAACAGCTTCTGATGGTGTTATTTCAAGGTATTTAGATTTAGAAACCTTAGAACAGCTTTTACTTGAAATCTATAGACCTGATATAAATGACGGCTCTTCAATTTTAAATAAGCTAAAAAAATGGAGTGAAGGTAATGAAAAGTAATAGTAGAAAAGAATGGATGCTTAGGATTTTATCTCTGGTCTTCGCAGTCCTTTTATGGGCCTATGTTAGAGGAGAAACTAATATTTTACAGACTAAGACCCTAAGAAATATAAATGTTGTATATGAAGGAATGGATGATTTAAAGCAAAGGGGTTTTGTTATAATTTCTCCCAAAGAAGCAAAGGTAAATGTTACAGTTGAAGCTTATTCTAATACTATGCCTTATGCCAAAGATTCAATTTCTGCAAAAATTGATTTGTCAGACTATTCAGCAGGGGAATTTTCTCTCCCAATTGATGTATCTTCAATTCAGTCAGACATAAAAATCAAGGCATTTGATCCTGCAACAATCCCCATTAAAATCGACAAGAGGGCAAGCCAAGCTTTTATGGCAAATATTGTAGTTAAGGGAAAACCAGCCACAAATTTCTCTCTCGGAGATATAAAGAAACAAGAAAGAGTTTCAGTAAGCGGGCCATCAACTTTCATAAATCAAGTTGAAAAAGTTGAGGCGTCAATTGATGTAACAAACCTTAAAAAGACAGATTATTTAAAGGCAGAGATGATTGCCTATGATTCAAAGGGTGAGCAAGTAGAAAATCTTACAATTGAACCCTCAACAGTTCAAATTGAAGTTCCCATATTAAAGGTTAAAACTGTTCCCATTAAATTAAATATTATTGGAGATATACCGGAAAATATTAATACAGAATACTTTTCAGTAGAACCAAAAACTGTTACAATAAGAGGAAATTCTGATGTGATAGATAGTGTTGATTATATTAATGCTAAGGAAATTACCCTTGATAACATAAGACAAGGCACTAATGATTTATCCTTAAACTTACCTGAAAATGTGTCTTTAGTGGATCCAAAAGTTAAATTTAAGGTTAATGACAATTTAGGTCAGCTTATAAGCAATGGAAAAATTTTAAGAATAGACGATCCAAAAGTTAATTTATTAAATGAAGATGAAAAATATTCCTATAAAATGAATTATGATGGACCTATTTTAATTAAATATAAGGGACAAACGGATCGAGAACTTGAAGCAAGCGAAGTTTTATTGAACATTAATTTAAATGAAGTTACAGAATCAGGCGAATTTCCAATTGAAGTTTCATTACCTCTGGGTTTTGAACTCCTATCACTCTCACCTGAAACTATTGATATTGAAGTTAAAGAAAAGTAAAAAGAGGAGGATTTATGCAATATTTTGGAGAAGGATTAACTTTTGATGACATTTTACTTATGCCAAATAGGTCAAGTGTCTTACCAAATCAAGTAGATTTAAAAACAAATCTTACAAGAAAAATTAAATTAAATGTACCCCTAATGTCAGCAGGAATGGATACAGTAACTGAACATAGGATGTCAATTGCCATGGCAAGAGAAGGTGGAATTGGTATTATCCACAAGAATATGTCCATTGAGAAGCAGGCTTTTGAAGTTGATAAGGTAAAGAGAAGTGAACACGGCGTTATTACTGACCCCTTTTCTCTTTCAAAAGACCATACCATTGGTGATGCATCAGACCTTATGGAAAGATATAGGATTAGCGGAGTTCCAATAGTTGATGAAAAAAATCATCTTGAAGGCATAATAACAAACAGGGATGTAAGATTTGAAACTGATGACAAAAGAAAAATAAAAGAGGTTATGACATCCCAAAATTTAATTACAGGTCATCCGGGAATTTCCCTTGAAGAAGCCCTTAAAATTTTAAAAAGGCATAAAATTGAAAAACTTCCTTTAGTTGACGAAAATAATATTTTAAAGGGACTTATTACAATTAAAGATATAGAAAAACATGAACAATATCCAAATTCAGCAAGAGATGAATCAGGTAGGCTTTTGGCAGGAGCAGCAGTTGGAGTTACTAAAGATGTTCTTGAAAGAGTTGACGCACTTTTAAAGGCAAAAGTGGATGCAGTTGTAATAGATACTGCCCATGGTCAGTCAGAAGGAGTTTTTAAGACAATAAAAGAAATTAAATCATCCTTCCCTGATATCCAATTAATTGCAGGTAATGTTGCAACTTATGAAGGGACTGTAGATTTAATTAAAGCTGGTGCTGACTGCGTAAAAATTGGTATTGGTCCTGGATCAATATGTACGACAAGAGTTGTAACAGGTGTTGGCGTTCCTCAAGTTACAGCAATTATGGAAGCCGCAAGAGCAGCAAAAGAATATGACATACCAATTATTGCCGATGGCGGTATAAAATATTCAGGAGATTTGACCAAGGCCCTAGCCGCTGGTGGAAATGTAGTAATGATGGGATCACTTTTTGCAGGAACTGAAGAATCACCAGGCGAAGAACTTTATGTTGAAGGCAGAAAATTTAAAACATACAGAGGAATGGGATCACTTGGAGCAATGAGTTCAGGATCAAGCGATAGATATTTCCAAACTGAAACAAAAAAATATGTGCCTGAGGGAGTTGAAGGAAGAGTTCCATTTAAGGGAAAAGTCGGGGACATCATCTATCAATTAGTAGGCGGTATAAAATCAGGTATGGGCTACTGCGGAGCAAAAAATCTTGAAGACCTAAGAGAAAATACAAAATTTGTTAAAGTTTCTCAAGCATCACTTCAAGAAAATCACCCACACAACATTACAATTACAAGAGAAGCTCCAAATTATAGCGTTAAATAAAAAATTAATAATACTTTATAAAACTCATATTTTCATTTAATTGAATTTATGAGTTTTTTTCTTTATAATTAATTAAAGAAGGTGAATAGATTGGCAACAAAAATTTTATTAGTTGAAGATGAAGAAGCGATTAGAAAATTTGTTAAAATAAATTTAGAAAGAGAAGGTTACAATATTTTAGAAGCTGGAAGTGGCGAAGAGGGAATTGAAATTGCTAGAAAAGAGCATCCTAAAATTTTAGTTTTAGATATAATGCTTCCCGGCATTGATGGCTTTGAAGTATTAAAAACCCTAAGGCCTGAATTTCCATCACTTGGAATTATTATGCTTTCAGCTAAGGCTGAAGATTATGACAAAATTATGGGCTTTCAATATGGGTCTGATGACTATTTGACAAAGCCTTTCAATCCAACTGAATTAACTTTAAGAATAAAATCTCTTGAAAGAAGACTTGAAGAAGATGATGAGGAAGCTTCTGAAAATATGCTTATCCAAGGTGCCTTTAAATTAGACTATTATTCCAGAAAATTTTATAAGGATGGAGTAGAAATTGAACTTACACCAACGGAATTTCAAATCATGAAGATTTTTATGGAAAATCCCAAAAAGGCCATGAATAGGGATGAGATATTAAAAATTGTATGGGGAACGGAATTTATTGGTGATTCAAAAATTGTTGATGTAAACATTAGAAGGCTTCGAGCAAAAATAGAAGAAAATCCTGCCAAGCCTGAATATATTGAAACAGTTTGGGGACTTGGCTACAGGTGGCAAGGTGAATAATTGAAAAACAGAATAGGTAAAAGACTTGTAAAAAGTTATTTAATCATAATCGTAACTACAATTATTATTGTTGATATATTTTTACTTATAGGATTTAAAAAATTTTACTATAAAAATGTAGAAAATGAGCTGAAAAATAGGCTTAAATTTTCTATTTCCATTTATAATAGAAATTTTTCTGAAAATTCCTTAAATGACATAATTTTAGATGATAATGACCTCTTGTGGACTTATACTAGGGCTCAGGTGCAAATTTTAGATCTAAAGGGCTATGTTTTATTGGACTCAATAGGTGCTATTTATAAGGATCCAATTGCTACTGATGATTTTTTGGCTGCAAAAGAAAATTCTTCAAGGGTTTGGACTGGGATTGACAATAAAACTTCCGCCCAAGTTATGGCCCTAACAAGTCCTCTTATTAATTCAAAAGGGGAAACTATTGGGTATTTAAGATTTATTTCTTCTTTAAATGAAGCTAATAAATCAATAATAAAAACAGTGCTGAGTCTTATAATTTTTTCTATAATCCTTACAATAATTACTGCCATTGTTTCAATTATTCTTTCAAAATCAATTGTTAAACCAATTGGCCGTCTCACTCAAATGGCTAAGAGGATGTCAAATAGCCAGTATGAAAAAAGTGAGGAGTCTTGGGAAGATGACGAAATTGGTGAACTTGCCAAGGCCTTAAATGTTATGGCAGATGAAATTGTAAAAAAAGATAAGATTAAAAATGATTTTATATCCTCTATTTCCCATGAATTAAGAACTCCACTAACATCAATTAAGGGCTGGGCTGTAGTTTTAAGGGATTCAAAATCTGAAGAGGAACTTATGGATGAAGGCCTTACAATTATTGAAAATGAAAGTGATAGACTTTCAAAAATGGTGGAAGAACTTCTTGACTTTTCAAGATATATTTCTGGCAGAATGACCCTAGATTTGGAACTTTTTGATATTTCTCAAACTGTAAATGATGTCGCAAAGCAAATGAAGCCAAGGGCAAATTCCAATGGCATTGATTTTCAAACAGAACTTATGGAAGAACCCATCCTTACAATTGGTGACGAAAATAGGATTAAACAGCTTTTAATTAATATTATTGATAATGCCATAAAGTTTACATTTGAAAAGGGTTGGGTAAAAGTTCAGTCAAGATCAGAAAATAATAAGTTTTTAGTTTTGGTTTCTGATAATGGATGTGGTATGTCAAAAAAAGACTTGCAACATGTTAAGGAAAAATTTTATAAGGGTAAACATTCAAAGTCCCATTCTGGCCTTGGCCTTTCAATTTCAGACGAAATTGCAAAGATGCATGGGGGCAATTTAGAAATTTTCTCTGAAGAAAATATTGGAACAACAGTTGAACTACAAATTCCCATTAAGGGAGAGGGGGAAAGTGCATGAAAAAAATAATAATCTTAATTTTAATGGTTTTTTTGTCAGCCTGTTCCTTTATTAATCCGGAGGGATCAAATATAGAAACACCTGAAACTGTAAAACCTCCAATTTATGGGAAGTGGGTTGTTACTAAATATATTTATTCAGATAATTTATCAAATGACAATTTTATGTGCAAGGAAATTATAGGTATGGACGTTTTATTCGCCAATAAAGAATCCTTTATTGCAGGAGAATATATTCAAGGTCCTATTTATAAGACAAAGAAAATTAATTTAGAAAATTATTTATACAACAAATATAATTTAAATCATGAGATTTTAAGCGTTGAAAATAAGGACGCCTATGCCATTTCCATAAAGCAAAGTGATTTGGGGGCCTATGAAATTATTAAAGTTACTGAAGATAAGGCCTTTATCTTTAGAAATGGATTTATTTTTCAGATTTCTAAATCTGATGATGAGATTAAAGATAATGAGCTTAGCCTTGCTATTGCCAGTAAAAAAGATGAAAACATTGACGCATCCATAGAAACTTTGGGATCAAAAGCTGAAAGCGGCCTTTTATTAGGTCTTAAAATTCCAGACACTTCCAAGCTTCCAACCTATAATTACAAGACAATTTATATTAAATTTTCAGATGCTGGAGTTGAAAATCTTTATGAAAGTTCAAATATTTTGCTTCCTAGACTTGATGGTTTTTCAGAAGTTGAAATACAAAGACTTTTTAAGGGAAACGAAACAACTGATAATTTAATTATAAAAAAGAGACTAGACAGCATTGATGAATCTCAAACCAAGGAAAAACCCATTCAAATTGAAGATAGAAATGTCCTTAAAAATATTATTTATATTTCTGACGACATAATAAATATTGAAAATTATGATACAAATATGGGGATTAAAAAATTAAGAATTTATGAAATAGATAAATTAGAATCAAAAAAAGCCTTGGAAGTTAAAGATTTTATAGATCCAGATAAAACTCAAGGGGAAAATCTATTAGATATTGAAAATAGACTAGAAGACTCAAGAAATATAGGAATTTTTAGGCAAAATGGTTTTTGGAAATTAATGGGTAGAAATTATAATGAAGAAAAAAATACCTATAATGATTTTGACTTAAATCTCGTTCTACCAACATCAATAAATAAATATAATTCACTGCCAATTCCCATGAATGAAATAAAAAAATTTCATTCTAGGATTAAGGATGCTTTTATTTCTCCTGACAATAAATTTTTAATAACATTGGAAAATGACATGCTAAAGATATATAATATAGAAAAAGGCGATATTATTGAAAATCCACTTTTTGAAAGGGAAATAGGAGACAACGCAGATATTATTATGAGCCAATGGGCCATGGGTAGGTATTCAAGGCTTTGGCAAAAAGAAATAAGCAGAAAAAATTAGAGGTGTAAAATGAGTGAAATAAAAGAATTAATTACAGCAAATGCTGATTATTTTATATTGACTATAGGCATAATTATTTTAGGTATTATCCTAACATTTATAGTTAATTTTACAGCCAGGGACTTGAAATT
Organism: Peptoniphilus raoultii; assembly: GCF_900099555.1. GTDB lineage: Bacteria > Bacillota > Clostridia > Tissierellales > Peptoniphilaceae > Peptoniphilus_A > Peptoniphilus_A raoultii. Next base: position 1,321,123 of record NZ_FMWM01000002.1, on the reverse strand, counting down.
TTTAAAATATATTCCGGGTCTTATGTTATTTTTCATAGGTATGTTTTCAATTTTTATGGTAACGGATAAACTTTTTGAAAAGGAAAGTTTAAATAATTTAATAGTTTTTGTAATTGGAGTCAGTTCCGGGCTTATATCTTTAATATTTGCCCTCATTATTGGAATTGCATCATCAAATAAAAACAGATATAAGAGAAATGGCAGAAGATAGTCATTTCTCTATTTTTATATCTTCAAAGGATAATAGACCCTTGATTAGTTTTTCTTTTTTTGTTCTCGGCAGTTTTTTTATGGCAATTTCATATTTTAAGGCTGCTGACTTATCCTTGCAGGGGTGCTTATAAATAAGACTAACAGGAAGGCGGGACCTTGTATATTTTGAAGCGATACCCTTGTTGTGATTTATTAGCCTTTTTTCCATATCATTTGTAATTCCAGTGTAAAAAGAATTGTCACTGCACTTTAGGATATAGACAAAGTAATTATTCATATTCCTGTCTGACTTCATATAAAAAATCCTTAATCATTTCATAAGCATAACCTTTATTTATTAAATATTTTACAGCCTTATTAATATTTTCAGTACTATAGTCATCTTTTATTTTTCTTGTAAACAAATTTCTAATATTTTCTCTTTCAAGGTCATAATCAAGGCTTTCTAAAGCATCTTCTACAGTATATTTATCAATACCTTTTGAAATTAAATTATATTTAATCTTATTTTGACCATATTTGTTTAATTTCTGACTATCACGAATATAAAGCTTTGAGTAGTTTAAATCATCTAAAAATCCCTTGTCTTCAAGCCCAAATATTATTTCTTCAATAATTTCATCTGGAATTTCTTTTTTTCTTAGATAATCTTTAACATCTTTTGTTGCCTTAATATTTTTTAAATAAGAGCAGGCCAAATTAAAGGCCTTAATAAAATTATTTTCTTCCCTTAATTTTTGGGGAAAATCATCTGCAACTTCCAAATTTTTATAGAGATTAAATTTGACTAGAGTATCTTCAATTATATTTACCTTTTCAAAATTTGAAAATTCAATTTCATAAGAATTTTTATAAAAACTAATACTTTTTATAAACATAAGATCACCACCTCTAGTTTAACAAAATTTCCTAAAATTTGCTAAAAATTAAGTGAAAAAAAATTATTAGCAATATAGGCCTAAAAAGTATATAATGTAATAAGTATTTATTAGGAGTTTTATATGTTTGAATTATTATCCCAGGTTTTAAGATACATATTTATTATAATTATCTATCTATTTATCTTTAGTATCTTAAGGCTTATGTATTTAGATATAAGACAAATGGGCAAAAGGGGATCTTCACTTGACAATTCCTATTTAAAAGTTGTCAATAGACTCGACTCCTTATCCTTTAAGATGCAGGAATATTATGTGCTTGGAGGCTTAATAAGCCTTGGCAGGTCATCAAGAAATGACATTGTTATAAAGGATAAATTTGTCAGCAAAAATCACTTAACTATTAAAGAAATTAATGGCAGTTTTTATTTAAAAGACCTTCATTCAGCAAATGGCACTTATTTAAATGGAGAAATAATAAATCCTGATGAGCAATTTGAACTTTCTAATGGTGACAAAATTGGGGTTGGATTTATTCAATTTATTTTTGTGGAGAACAGATAGATGTTAAGTTTTTTATTGAAAAATAGGAGACCGGGAAATCTCTTATTAATATTTGAACTTCTAAGTATTTTTTTGTTGTTTTTTTTCAATAACAAACACTTGGACAGGTATATAGTAATTTTATTTATAGGACTTATTCTTATTGTCTACATTTCAAATTTGGTTTTGGGCAGGGTTTCGACAGGAGATAATTATTTATTTTTAATTGTGTCCATGCTTTTAACTATTGGAATTATAACAATTTATAGAATTTCACCGACCCTCGGTTTAAAACAGCTCGTGTGGGCCCTTGTTGGAATTTTATCATTTTATTTAACATATTTCGTCATTAGAGCCATGAGAAGGCTTGAAAATCTTACAAGTCTTTATCTTTTATTATCCATATTGTTTTTTCTTTTAACTCTTATTTTTGGTAGTGAAATTAAGGGTGCTAGAAACTGGATTGTCTTTGGTAATGATGCTTTTTCCATTCAGCTTTCAGAAATAACAAAAATCTTAACCATATTTTTAATAGCTTCCTTTTATACAAAATTTCAAAATAAACTTGAAAGACACGGTGTCAAACATTCGTCTTATTATTTGATGCTTGTAATGTATATTTTTGTGGGATTTTTATTTTTACAAAAAGATTTAGGAACAGCTGTTGTCTTTATGGCAATTTATACCTGTCTGCAATTTATTTATGACAAGGACAAGACATGCCTTTATAGCAATTTACTTTTAATGGTTATTGGCGGGATAGCTTCCTACTTTTTATTTTATCATGTTAGATCCAGGGTTGAGATTTGGCTTAGCCCAATGGGAATGATAGATGGAAAAGCGGGGCAAATAACTCAGTCGCTTTTTGCCATTGGAGAAGGGGGATTTTTTGGTCAAGGGATTGGACTTGGCTATCCAAATCAGGTTCAGGTTAATGAATCAGACTTTATCTTTGCAGTTATTTGTGAAGAGATGGGAATACTTGTGGGCATTGGTATAATTATGCTCTTTATGCTTTTAATTTATAGGGCAGTAAAAATTGCCCTTAATCAAGAATTTATTTTTTATAGAATACTTGCAGTTGCAGTTGCAGTTTTATTTGCAATTCATGCCTTTTTAAATATTGGAGGAGTTATAAAATTAATTCCTTCAACAGGTCTTACTCTGCCCTTTGTATCCTATGGGGGATCTGCTATGATTTCGTCCTTTGTTGCTCTTGGAATTTTGCAGTTTACAGGTGAAGACTTATCTTATTTATATGATAGGGGAATCAAAGATGAAAACAAATGAAAATAAAAGAATTTTAATACTTCTCATATTTCTTATAGTTCTTCTCCTATCACCAGTTATATATTTAACTTATTTTACAATTTTCAAGGCTCAAGATGCTATAAAGAATCCTGCCAACAGAAGGCCGGCACTTGCTGAAAATTCTGTTAAAAGAGGAAATATTTATGATAGGGACGGGAAGGTTCTTGCCTATTCTACAGGAGAAAAATATCAGTATCAAAGGGTTTATAATTATCCGGTAATTTATTCACACATTGTAGGCTATTCCAATAGAATAGTTTCTAAATATGGCATAGAAAAAGAATTTAATGAATATTTAGTTGGGAAAAATGGATCTAAACTTGCAAAGACCTTTAAATCCCTTGTAAATAAAAATATGGATTTAAATATGGGAGATTCAGTAACCTTAACAACAAATACTGATCTTCAAAAGAAAGTAAGACAGGTTCTTGCCGACAATTATGAAAAGGGTTCAATTGTTATGATGAATCCGAAGACGGGAGAAATTCTTGCCATGGTTTCCATTCCTGATTTCAATTCCCAAAATATTGCCAAGGACATGGAAGAAATAAATAAAAAAAATAACGGAGCTTTATTTAATAATTCTACACTAGGGAAATTTGCTCCTGGTTCAGTTTTTAAAATTGTAACAACTGCTGCAATTTTAGAGTCAGGAATTTCGCAAAATTATATAGATAAGGGTGTAGAAAAAGTTGACGATGGTAGGGAATTTAAAAATTCAACGGGCAAGGCCTATGGACATATAAATTTAAAAACAGCCTTTACAAAATCAATAAATACTTATTTTATAAGAAAGGCAATTGATGTAGGCACAAGTATTTTTTCATCAGTTTGCGAAAAATTTATGATAAATAAAGATGTAGACTTTGATTTGCCTCTTGAAGTTTCTACTTGGTCCTATAATAGGCAAGGCTTTGATAAAACTGCACTTGGCTCAGCTGGCATGGGTCATGATGATATTTTAGTAACCCCCCTTGAAATGTGTTTAATTACTTCAACAATAGCAAATGAAGGGCTTATGATGAAACCTTATCTTGTTAAGAGTATTGACGGTTCTGACGGAAAAAATATTTTAAGGAGAAATCCAGAAGTCCTTTCAGAAGTTATGACTAAAGAACATGCAAATTTAATTAGGGACATGATGGTTAATGTTGTAAATAATGGGACTGGAACTGAAGCCTATGTTAGGGGTTACCAAGTTGCTGGTAAAACTGGAACGGCTCAGTTTAACATTACAGAAGGAAAAAATAATGCTTGGTTTGTTGGTTTTGCACCAGCAGATGATCCTAAAGTTGCGATTTCGGTTGTAATTCCCAATATTGCAGATTATGGAGGAAAGGTTGCCGCCCCTCTTGCAAGTGAGCTTTTAAAATATGCTCTTGATAATATAAAATTTGAAGAAGTAGAAGATTGAGGTTTTTATGATTAAGGGAAAATTTGTAACTGCTTTTATTGCTGCTGCTGGCATGGGCAAGAGAATGAATTTAGGCATAAATAAACAGTTTCTAACAATTGATGATGTGCCAATTCTTGCCCACACCATAAAAAAAATTGAAGCATCATCATACATTGACTTTATAATTTTAATCATTAAACATTCAGATATTAATTATTTGGGAGAAATTATTTCCAAGTATAAAATATACAAGGACTATAAAATTGTTTATGGGGGCAAGGAAAGGCAAGATTCAATTTATCAGGGCCTTTTAAATATGCCTAAGAAGACGGATATAGTTTTAACTCATGACGGGGCTAGGCCCTTTGTTTCTGTTGAAAAAATTGATGAAGCCATAGAAAAAGTTTTTGTTACTGGAGCAGCAGCCCTAGCCAATAGGGCCAAGGATACTATTAAGGTTTCTTATAACGGAACAACAGTTGATTACACTCCAAATAGAGATTTTTTATGGCAAGTTCAAACGCCTCAAGTTTTTTTGTCAGATATTTTACTTAAGGCCTATGATCAGGCCTACAGAGAGAGATATTACGGAACCGATGACTGTTCTCTTGTTGAAAAGACTAATAGAAAAATTCTTTTAATAGATAATTCCTATAAAAATATAAAAATAACAACAAGAGAAGATTTGATTTTTGCAAGGGCAATTTTAAATAGGAGTTAAGATGAGAATAGGTATAGGATATGACGTTCATAAATTCGCAAGCGATAGAAAATTATTTATTGGTGGTTTAGAAATACCTTATGAGTACGGACTTTTAGGTCATTCAGATGCTGATGTTTTAATTCATGCAATTATGGATGCCCTTTTGGGAGCTATGGGAAAAAGGGATATTGGTTTTTACTTTCCTGATAATGATGAAGAATTTAAGGATATTGATTCAAAAATTTTGTTAAAAAAAGTTTTTCAAATGATGAAGAATGAAAATTACAAGGTAAGTAATATTGATTCAATTGTAATTTGTGAAAAACCAAAACTAAAAAATTATATTGAAGAAATGAGAAAAATTTTGGCGAAAATTTTGGAAACTTCTCCAAGTAATATTTCCATTAAAGCTACAACAACAGAAAAATTAGGCTTTACTGGAAGAGAAGAGGGAATTGCGGCTCAGGCTGTATGTCTTATAGAAAGGGAGTAAAATGAAATTATTTATAGATACGGCAAATATAGACGAAATTCGAGAAATTAATACATGGGGAGTCTTAAGCGGAGTTACAACCAATCCATCTTTAATTGCAAAAAATGGAGGTATTGTAAAAGATGTTTTAAATGAAATTTGTGAGCTTGTTGATGGTCCAGTTTCTGCTGAAGTAAATGCAGAATGTAGTGAGGGTATGATTAAAGAAGCAAGAGAACTTGTAAAAATTCATAAAAACATAATTATTAAAATTCCAATAACAGAAGAGGGTTTAAAGGCTTTAAAAATTCTTTCTAAAGAGGGAATTAAAACAAACCTAACTTTAATTTTTTCTGAAAGTCAGGCTCTTCTTGCTGCAAGAGCTGGAGCGACTTATGTATCTCCCTTTATGGGAAGACTGGATGACATTGGAGAAGACGGTTTAAAACTTGTAGAAAATATTAAAAAGATTTTTGCTCTTCATAATATTGAAACAGAAATTATAGCTGCTTCAGTAAGAAATGTAAGTCATGTAAGAGGAGCTGCCCTTGTAGGATCAGATATAACAACAATTACCTATAAGATTTTTAAGGAAATGATTAGGCATGATTTAACAGTTAAGGGACTAGAAAAATTTAAGGAAGATTTTAATAGAGTTTATAAGAAGGAGATAAAATAATGGATAGAAATTTAGCACTAAATTTAGCAAGAGTTACAGAAGCAGCAGCACTTTCTGCTGGCAGATGGCTTGGAAAAGGCGATAAAAATGGAGCAGACGGAGCAGCTGTTGATGCAATGAGAAGAATGTTTGATACAGTTGAAATTGACGGAACAGTAGTTATTGGCGAGGGAGAAATTGATGAAGCCCCCATGCTTTATATTGGAGAAAAAATAGGCACTAAATCTGGAGAAGAAGAAATTGACATTGCTGTGGATCCAATTGATGGCACAAATTCTGTTGCCAAGGGCGGAACAAATTCAATTGCTGTTCTTGCGGTGGCACCAAGGGGATGCCTATTAAATGCTCCTGATACTTATATGGATAAAATTGCCTGCGGACCAAAGGCCAAGGGAGCCATTAAACTTGATGATAGTGTTGAAGAAAATATTAAAAGAGTTGCAGAAAAATTAAATAAAAATGTTGAAGATATTACGGTTGCAATTTTAGATAGACCAAGACATGAAAAAATAATTAAGGCTATTAGAAAAATGGGTGCAAGAATTAAAAAAGTTTCTGATGGTGATATTGTTACAGCCATTGAAACCTGTTTTGATAATTCAGGAGTAGATTTAATAATGGGTAGAGGAGGAGCACCTGAAGGAGTTATTGCAGCAGCAGCGCTTAAATGCCTTGGCGGTGATTTCCAAGGAAGACTTCACCCCTCAGATGAAAAACAAGAAGAAAGATGCAGACAGCTTCATTCTGACTTAAATAAAATCTATGAAATTGATGATTTAGTAAAGGGAAATGAAGTAATTTTTGCTTTTACCGGAATTTCATCAGGAGAAATTTTGGAGGGAGTAAAATATTACGAAGGAAATATTGCAACAACAGACACCTTAGTTTTAAGACTTCCTTCTGGCACTCAAAGATTTATTAAGTCAACTCATAAACTTGATTTAAAACCAGATTACGCAAAGTAGTAGGAGAATTTATGGCAAATGAGAAAGATAATTCAAGGATTTTAAAAAATAAATCTCTGGAAGATTTAAAAAATATGGCCAGGTCCATGGGAATTAAAGAAGATAATTCTTTTACTAGAGATGACTATTATAATTTTATAGTTTATGGAAAGTTACCAGAAAAAGATATTTATAATCCTGAAGACTTAAAAAAATTAAATATTAAAGACCTTAGAAATTTGGCAGGTGAACTTGGCATAAAGTCTGCCTATAAATTTAAAAAAGATTTTCTTATTGATGAAATTTTAAAGGGAAAGAATGAATCTACCACTGATGAAGAATATGATTTAAATAAAAAAACTGTAGTGGATTTAAGGCAAATTGCAGAAGAACTTAATATTGAAAAGGCCTATTCCTATAAAAAAGATGAGCTTATAAAATTAATTGAGGAAACAAAAGAAATTTCTGAAGATGAAGACTTTTATAAAAATGATGACCTTGATGAAGAGCTAGAAAGTGATTTTTATGAAGAGGAAAAGAAAGAAGAACATTCTTTTGTAGCAGATGATGAAATAGATAAAAAAGAAAAGGCTAAGGCAAAAAAATTTGGCATTGAAATTGAAGGAATATCTGATAATGCAACAGTAGCACTGGGGCAAATGGATAATGCGGAATATGTCTGCGGAATTTTAGAACTTCACCAAGATGGCTATGGTTTTTTGAGATTTAATAATTATCTGCCATCGGACGGAGATATCTATGTTTCTCCATCACAAATAAGAAAATTCAAGCTAAGAAACGGGGATAAGGTTAAAGGAATTGTTAGACCATCAAAGGATGGAGAATCTTTTAACGGACTTATTTATATAGCGGAAGTAAATGATAGGTCGCCAAGCCTTTCAGTTAAAAGACCTTATTTTGAAAATTTAACTCCCCTATATCCAAGACAAAAGATAACCCTAGAAAATTCTGATGAGGATTTGGCAATGAGAGTTATTGATTTAATTTGCCCAATTGGAAAGGGGCAAAGGGGTCTAATAGTTTCTCAACCAAAATCAGGAAAGACTTCTCTTTTAAAGAAAATTGCAAAGTCAATTGAAAAAAATTACCCCAAGATAAAATTATTTGTATTATTAATTGATGAAAGGCCAGAAGAAGTTACAGATATGATTAGGTCTGTTAAGGGAGAGGTTGCCTATTCAACTTTTGATGAAACTCCAAAAAATCACACAAGGGTTGCAGAAATGGTAATTGATAGGGCAAAAAGAATTGCTGAACAAAAAGAAGATGTCGTAATTTTACTAGACTCCTTAACAAGACTTTCTAGGGCCTATAATTTAATTACTCCATCATCTGGCAAAACTCTTTCAGGCGGACTTGATCCTCTTTCCCTTCACAAGCCAAAGAGAATTTTTGGATCTGCCAGAAACTTGGAAGAAGGTGGAAGCCTTACAATTTTAGCAACGGCTTTAATAGAAACTGGCTCTCGTATGGATGACATAATTTTTGAAGAATTTAAAGGAACGGGAAACATGGAGTTACATTTAGACAGAAAACTTTCAGAAAAGAGAATTTTCCCGGCTATTGATATTTATAAATCAGGTACAAGAAAAGAAGAATTTTTGCTTAAGGATGAAGAATTAAATTTTGCCTATAAAATTAGAAATGCTATGGCCTATAATTCTTCAGGAGAAGTAACTGAATTTTTATTAGATGAACTTGTAAATAGCAAAAACAACCAAATATTTTTAAAAAAATCAAAAAACATGACTTTTTCTTATTAAGACTTGTAAAATAAGTAAAAAAGTTGTATAATACTTAAGTAATTCATTTGGAAATATCTATTTTTATGATATAATAAAAAATTAGATGAGATAGGGGGCTTGAGAATGAAAAAGGGAATACATCCGGAATATAAAGAAGCAACAGTAACTTGTGCTTGCGGAAATACTTTTAAAACCGGTTCAGTAAAAGAAGATCTTAAAGTTGAAGTTTGTTCAGAATGTCATCCGTTCTTTACAGGAAAACAAAAATTTACTGATACTGGCGGAAGAATTGAAAAATTCAACAAGAGATATAAGAGAGAAAAATAAAAGGTTAGCAGGCGCTAGCCTTTTTTAATTAAAAAATTATGAAGATAAAAGAAGCTTTAGAAATGGGTAAGGTCTATTTAAAGGGAAGAGAATATACTGACCCATCAAGGGAGTCTACAATGATTTTACTTGAACTTTTAAATAAGGACTATTCATTTTTAGAAATTTATAGGGAAGAAGAACTTACTAAGGAAATAGAAGATAGTTTTTTTGATATTTTAGAGAGAAGAAGGAAGGGAGAGCCCCTTCAATACATAATGGGAAAGGCAAATTTTATGGGCTATGAATTTAAAGTATATCCAGGAGTTTTAATTCCTAGGCAAGATACAGAGCTTTCCCTCGAATATTTATTAAAAATTATTAATGGAAATGCTATAAATTCTATGCTTGATCTTGGATGCGGAAGCGGAATTGTGGGTATTATGGTAAATAAGCTAACTAATATAGAAGTTCATGCTATTGATATTAATGATTTGGCCCTAAAGAATACTGAAGAAAATGCCAGAAAATTTGGAACAGACCTTAAAATTTATAAGAGTAACTTATTTTCTAAGGTCAAGGAAAAGTTTGACATAATCTATTCAAATCCCCCCTACATTAAAACAAAAGATATAGAAAAGCTTCAGGTTGAAGTTAGGGAATATGAACCGAGAAATGCCCTAGACGGAGGAGAAGACGGTCTTTATTATTACAGGGAAATCATCAAAAATTCTAGCGACTTTTTAAATCCCTTTGGATATTTAGTATTTGAAATTTCCTTTGACCAAAAAGAAGATTTAGAAAAACTAATGAAAGATGAGTTTTACCTAGCCTTTAAAAAGGATTTACAAGGCTTTGATAGAATAGTAATAGCTAAAAGAAGGTGTTAAAGTGTACGAAAAATTATCTGTTTTTGAAGACAAATATTTAGAACTAGAAAAAAATTTAATGGATGTAAATATTATAAATGATTCTAATCTTTATCAAAAAACAGCCATTGAGCATGCTGAACTTATGCCTATTGTAAATAAATATAGGGAATATAAGGAAGTTAAGAAAAATTTAGATGATTCTAAGGAATTGCTCAAGGACAAATTAGATGATGATATGAAAGAACTTGTTAAAGAAGATATATCTAATAACGAAAAAAGCCTTAATCAAATTGAAGAGGACTTAAAAATTCTCCTTATCCCAAAAGATCCCAATGACAATAAAAATGTAGTTGTTGAAATTAGAGCAGGAGCAGGAGGAGATGAAGCAGCACTTTTCGCCGGAGTTTTATATAGGCAATATGTTAGATATGCCGAAAGAAGCGGCTGGAAAGTCGACACAGTTTCAAGAAATGAAATAGGAATTGGTGGTTATAAGGAAGTTGTCTTTATGATTTATGGTAAGGGAGCCTATTCAAGATTAAAATATGAATCTGGGGTCCACAGAGTTCAAAGGGTTCCCGAAACTGAAAGTGGAGGCAGAATTCATACGTCAACGGCAACAGTAGCAGTTCTTCCTGAAGTTGAAGATGTGGAAGTGGAAATTGATCCTCAGGATATAAAATTTGATGTTTTTAGGGCATCGGGAAATGGAGGTCAATGTGTAAATACAACTGATTCTGCTGTAAGACTAACCCATCTTCCAACGGGGATTGTAATTTCTTGTCAAGATGAAAAATCTCAGCTTATGAACAAGGAAAAAGCTATGAAACTTTTAAGGGCAAAATTATACGACCTTAAGCTTCAGGAACAAAATGAAAAAAATTCTAAGGAAAGACTTTCGCAAGTGGGAACTGGAGATAGGTCTGAAAGAATTAGGACCTATAATTATCCTCAAGGAAGAGTAACTGACCATAGAATTAATTATACCACCCATCAAATTGAAGCCATAAATGATGGTGAGCTTGACGATTTAATAGATGCTTTAACGGCTCAAGACCAAGTTAAAAAACTTGAAAATTTAGATACAAATTAAGGACAGTTAGCTGTCCTTTTTCTTATTGTTTATCATCGCTATTTAAAATCACAAGTCTTCTTCTAGGCACTTTAATTTTATTTTTATCAAGTTCTTTTTTCATATTTTCAATTAAATTTGCCCTAGTTACAATATAATCAGAAGCCTTAACTTGGCCTCCCATGGCAAATTTTAAGGAATAGTCTGTAATTTCTATAAGCCTTAAATAATATCCTTTTTCATGAATTATATTTTTTTCATTATCTAAAACTTTCTTGCCAAGGGACTTTATAAAATCTTGGTCATAATTAAGAGGGACTTTAAAATTAATACTACATGAAATAGAATCCATTATTGAAAGGTTTGTAATCTTATTTTTCATTATCAAGGAATTAGGGTAGGAAATCATATAGTTTGATGAGTTTAAAAAAACTGTATTAAAAAGCTTAACTGAATGAACTTTTAAAAGCTCATCTTTGTCATCAATATATACATAATCACCAACCCTTAAAGGATTTATGGAAACTATCATAATGCCGCTTGCCAGGTCTTGTAAAGATTCTTTTAAGGCTAAGGCAATAGCTATACCAAAAGAACCAACAAGGGTAATAAGTGACGAGGTGTTAAGGCCTAGATTTCCTGCAATTATAATAATTAAGATAAAAAGATAGACAAAGGAAATACTTTTAACTAAAAAATAAGTAAAGGACCTATTAATATTTCGCCTGTCCATAATTTTTTTTATAACATTTGTAATAATTTTTAAAATATAGACTCCAACAATGTAAATGGCAAGGGCTAAAAGAAATTTTTTAAAAATATTTGACCAGTCAATGGATTGCCAAAAGCTAGGTTTTGTTACTTCTTCAATAACTTCATTTACATCATTTGCATTTGCAACTTTATTTGTTGTTCCAAGAAAAATTTTAGTCATTTTTACTCCTATCCTAAATTATTATATAATTATATTAACATATTTTGAATTAATACAAAAAGCATTTTAATTTATACCCACATCATGAACTTTATTTAGTGAATTATTGAAATTTAAAAGCTAAAAGCTTATAATATTAGGGGAGTGAATATGGATATTATAATAATTGGCGGTGGAGCCAGCGGAATTTTTGCTGCTATTAATTTAAAAAAAAATAATAACAGGGTTCTTATTTTAGAAAAAAATCCTAGAATTGGAAAAAAATTACTTGCCACAGGAAATGGAAGATGTAATTATTCTAACATGAATCTTAGTCCAAGTAATTACAACAATCCTGATTTTGTTAGAAATTCACTGGAAAACTTTTCAAATGAAGACTTAATAAATTTTTTCAAGTTAATTGGTTTAAATTCAACCTATGAAAATAATAGACTATATCCCGTAACTTTAAAGGCAAATTCTGTCCTTGCAGTTTTAATGGCCCAGCTTAAGAGAAAAAAAGTGGAAATTGAAACTGATAGCGAAGTTATAAATATTAAAAGGCAAGGGAATAAATTTAAATTATTTACTAAGGATAAAGTTTTTAGTTGTGATAAGCTTATTTTTGCCTGTGGGGGATCATCTATGCCTGGGTCTGGTTCTGATGGAAGGTCTTATAAACTATTAGAAAATTTAGGCCATACTATTACTAAAATATATCCTGCACTCACACAAATTAAATTAAAAAGCTCATACCTAAAACACCTAAGTGGAACAAAAGTTGTTGGCGAAGTTAAAATATATGCCGGTCAAAAATTAATTGACAAGAGATATGGGGATTTGCTTTTTACTGAATATGGAATTAGCGGACCTCCAATCCTTGACCTATCTAAATATCTAAGCTTATATAATGACATTAATCTAAAGATGCCCTTAATAAATCACTCCGAAAATTTTAATAGAGATGAAATTTATAGTTTTTTCTATATGCATGGAGATTATTCTATTGAAGATTTATTAGTTGGTCTAGTGGATAAAAAATTTATTCATTACATTTTGGGAATATTAGAAATTGATAGGAATGAACCTGTAGGAAATTTAGAAAAGTATTACAGGCCTATAATTAATATGCTTTTTGAATCAGAATTTGCTGCAATTAGCACAACTGGTTTTAAAAATTCTCAGGTGACAGGTGGAGGAGTTACGACAGATGAAGTTTCAAATATTACATTTGAATCAAAAATCCAAAAGGGTCTTTATATAATTGGGGAGGTCCTTGACATTGATGGAGACTGCGGAGGCTATAATCTTCATTTTGCCTTTGCATCTGCTTATAATTTAGGAATAAATTTTTATAACACAAAATGATTTACTGGAGGATATATGTTTTATTTATTAAATAAAATTAAAGATAGAGATCCTATTAAGGTCGGAATTGTCGGTCTTGGAATTATGGGCAAGTCTTTACTTACTACTTTAAGAATTTTAGATGGTTTTGGTCCAGCCTTAATTGCAGCAAGAAGAAGAGAATCTTTGACTGAAGCTTTTGGCGTTGCGGGAATTTCTGAAAATGAATATATAATTACAGATGACATTGACAAGGCTAGAATAGCCTTAAAAAATAATAAGTATGTTGGAAGCCTTGATATAAATCTTGCCTCAACTCTTACAGATGTTGTTGTGGATGCAACAGGAGATACAAATACAGGTACAATTATTTCCCTTAATGCCATTAAAAATAAAGTTCATATAGTATCCTTAAATGTAGAAATGGATTCAACAGTCGGTCCTTATCTTAAGGATTTGGCAAAAGATGCTGGTGTTGTTTATTCAGGAACAGCTGGCGATGAACCTGGAGCAATTATTGATTTATATGATTTTTGTAAGTCTTGTGGTTTTGATGTTTTAGTTTTAGGTAAGGGGAAAAATAATAAACTTGATAATTTTGCAAATCAAGATGACCTAGCAGATGATGCAAAGAGGAGGGGCATAAATAAAAGAATGCTAACATCTTTTGTGGACGGAACAAACACTATGCTTGAACTGAATGCAGTATGCAATGCAGTTGGTTTTGCACCAGATGTGAGAGGTTGCCATTTCTTTACATCAAGTCCTAAAAAACTTACTGATGATATAAAATTAAAAGAAGATGGAGGACTTTTAAATTCCTATGGGATAGTTGACTTTGTCAAGGGAATTGCACCTGGAGTTTTTGCCATAGTTAAGACAAAATCTACCTTCATCACTGATGAAATGAAATATCTTTCCATGGGAGATGGAGAAAATTTTGCAATTTATAGGCCCTACCATTTAACAAGTCTTGAAACTCCAAAATCAATTATGAGGGCTGTAATTCTTGGGGATTCTACAATTGCACCTAAGGATAAACCCTATGCAGAATCTGTAACCGTAGCAAAAAAAGATATTAAAAGAGGAGAAAAATTTGACGGAATTGGTGGTTATACAGTTTTTGGATCTTTGGAAAAAGCTGAAATTCAAAAAAGAGATATACTTTTACCAATTGGGATATTGACAGAAGGTGCTCTTGCAAAAAGAGATATAAAAAAGGGAAGCCTTATAACTTATGATGACGTAGACTTAAATGAAGAAAGTCAAATAGTAAAGATAAGAAGATTGCAGGATGAAATTTATTGACATAATTTTGAAATTATAATAGAATTAGGAGAGATTAATGAGAATTACGCAAGAAACGGATTACGCCTTTAGAATAGTTAGTTTCTTAGCTAAGCATGAATTTGAAATTATAGGAGCACCAATAATAGCTAAAGAAGAAGGTGTAAGTGAAAGATTCACTCTTAGAATACTCAGAAAATTAAATTTAGCTGGTATTACTTATGCTTTAAGGGGTGTTAAGGGTGGTTATTCTTTAAAAAAACCTAAGGAAGAAATTACTCTATATGATATAATAGTTGCAGTTGACGGTCCGATAATTATAAATAAATGTTTAGAAAATGGACCCTATTGCTCAAAACACACTAAGGACGGAATGAAACACTGCAAATTTCATGTTAAGTTAAATAAAATTCAAAGCAGTATAATTAATATGTTTGAAAGTGAAACAATAGATAATTTTATATAAAACTTTGAAGAGAATGGTATAAAAAAGCTCTCACAAGAGAAGAACTGGTTGGTGAAAAGTTTTGATCTTTTTTATACGGATCAGCTTGGAGTTTATGGTTAATAGCTATATATATTTTGAGAGATTTACCTAAATAAATAGGGTGGTACCGCGGCATGTTCGTCCCTTCTTTAAAGAGGGGATTTTTTTATTAGGAAAAAATAGTTAATTTGTATATATAGAGAGGAGATTTAGATGAGTAAATTTAAAAATTTATCCAAAGAATCGGCTTGTCAAAGAGAAGGCAATATTTCAAAATATTGGGAGGAAATTGATCTTCTTCACAAGTGTGTAGACGCAAAAGAAGGCGGGGAATCTTACATTTTTTATGAGGGTCCACCAACAGCAAATGGCAAACCAGGAATCCATCATGTTATGGCAAGAACTTTAAAGGATTTAACTTGCAGATACCATACCATGCTAGGCTATAAAGTTAAGAGAAAAGCAGGTTGGGATACTCATGGACTGCCAGTTGAAATTGAAGTTGAAAAAAAATTAGACCTTCATAACAAACAGGATATTGAAAAATATGGTATTGAAAAATTTAATGAAAAATGTAAAGAGTCTGTATTTGAATATGAAAAAGAATGGAGAACTCTTACAAAAAGAATGGGATATTTAATTGATTTAGACAATCCATATATAACTCTTGACAATAATTATATTGAAAGTGTTTGGAATATTTTAGATAAGATGTTTAAAGATGGCCTAATCTATGAGGGTCATAAAATTCTTCCCTACTGTGCAAGATGCGGAACCGGTCTTGCATCTCACGAAGTTGCTCAAGGATATGAAGAAATTACTACAACAGCAGTTACAGTAAAATTCAAGAGAAAAGATGGGGACAATGAATACTTTCTTGCATGGACAACAACTCCATGGACCCTACCTTCAAATGTTTCCTTAACAGTGCATCCGGATGTAGATTATGTTAAGGTAAAAATGGAAGACGAATTTTATTATTTAGCTGAAAATTTACTTGAAAAAGTTTTACAAGATAGGGACTATGAAATTGTAGAAAAAATGAAGGGAAAGGATCTTGAATATATTGAATATGAACAGCTTCTTCCTTTTATAAAAGTAAATAAAAAGGCCTTTTTCATCACTCTTGCAGATTATGTAACAACTGAAGACGGAACCGGTATTGTCCATTCTGCACCAGCCTTTGGTGAAGATGATTATCAAACCGGAAGAAGGTATAATCTTCCTGTTGTAAATCCTGTTGATGAAGAAGGGAAATTTACAGAAACTCCTTGGAAGGGAAATTTTGTAATTGATAGCGACCCGGAAGTTATTAAATATTTACTTGAAAATGATATTTTATTCGCCAAGGGTAAAATTAAACACAATTATCCTCACTGTTGGAGATGTCATACTCCATTAATTTATTATGCACACCCATCTTGGTATATTGAAGTTACAAAATTTAAGGATAAGATGGTTGAAAATAACAAGGGAGTAAATTGGTTCCCAGACTTTGTAGGAGAAAAGAGATTTGGGAACTGGCTTGAGAATCTAAATGATTGGGCAATTTCCCGTTCCAGATATTGGGGAACTCCTCTTCCTCTTTGGAAATGTGAATGTGGTCATGTTGAATCAGTTGGATCAAGAAAAGATTTAAAGGAAAGAGCAATAGAAGATATTAATGAAGATTTAGAACTTCACAGACCCTATGTTGATAATGTTCATTTAAAATGTCCTGATTGCGGAAAAGAAATGAACCGTGAAAAGGATGTAATTGACGTCTGGTTTGATTCTGGTTCTATGCCTTTCGCTCAATGGCACTATCCCTTTGAGCATAAAGAAGATTTTAAGGATCTTTTCCCAGCTGATTTTATCTGCGAAGGGATTGACCAAACAAGAGGATGGTTCTATTCTTTAATTGCAATTTCAACATATCTAACAGGAAAAAGCCCTTATAAAAATGTACTTGTAAATGATTTAATCCTAGATAAATTTGGCAAAAAAATGTCTAAGTCCAAGGGAAATACCGTTGCTCCCTTTGAACTTTTCGATAAATATGGGGCAGATGTTGTAAGGTGGTATTTAATTTATGTTTCACCACCATGGACTCCAACAAAATTTGATGAAGACGGCCTTAAAGAAGTTGAATCAAAATTCTTCAGATCTTTAAGAAATACCTATAATTTCTTTAGTCTTTATGCCAATACTGATAATATAGATCCAAGAGAATTTAATGTCTCATATGAAGTTAGAGATGAAATAGACAAGTGGCTTCTTTCAAAATACAATAAACTTTTAAAAAATGTAAAAGAAGATATGGATAAATTTGAACTTACAAAAGTTGTAAGAGAAATTCAGGATTTTGTAATTGAAGATCTTTCCAATTGGTATATTAGAAGAAACAGAAGAAGATTTTGGAAGACAGATAAGGATGATTCAAAATTTGCAGTATATGCCACAACTTATGAAGTTTTAGTTGGAATTTGCAAAATAATTGCACCGATTGTACCCTTTATTTCAGAGGAATTGTTTAAGTCCTTAACAGATGAAGAGTCAGTTCACCTTGCAGAATATCCACTCGCTAATGAAGAACTAATAAATCCTCAAATTGAAGAAAAAATGGACCTTGTAAGAGATTTAGTTGCTCTTGGAAGAGCTTCAAGAGAAGATGCAAAAATTAAAGTACGTCAACCACTTTCAAAAGTAATAATTGACGGAAAATATAAAGACATTATTAGCGATTTAACTGAACTTATTATGGAAGAATTAAATGTAAAAGAAGTGGATTTTGAAAATGACCTATCTCAATTTATGAACTATGAATTAAAACCAAACTTTAGAGAAGTTGGAAAAATTTTAGGACCAAAGATTAAAGAATTTTCAAAATATTTAAATGAGGTAAATCCTAAGGATTTTATAGAAAAATTAGAACAAGGACCAGTTAGCTTAAAATTAAATGGGGAAATTGCAGAAATTACAAAAGATTATATTTTAGTAAACATTAAATCCAAGGAGGGATTTGACGTTAAAATGGAAAATAACATCTTTGTAATTTTAGATACTGAACTTAACGAAGGCCTTATTAATGAAGGTTATGTTAGAGAATTTATTTCTAGAATTCAGCAATTTAGAAAAAAACTTGACCTTGACGTTTTAGATAATATTAATATTTTCTACAAGTCAGATGAAGAAGTTACAAATGCATTAAAAGCTGAAGAAGAATTTATTAAAACAGAAACCCTTGCACAAAATATTGGAATTAAAGATAATGACGGGGAAGAATCTAATTTAAATGGCCACGACATTAAAATAAATATTGAAAAAGTAAAATAATTTTTAGCAAAGCCTTTTTATAGGGCTTTGTTTTTTGCCTTATTTTAAATTTTCACATTTTATTATATACTAGTAATCAGATAAAGAATAAAAAGAGGAATTTATATGCTGAAATTAAATGAAACCCAAAAACTTGCTTCTACAAATTTAAAGGATAATATTTCCCTGGTGGCAGGAGCTGGCACTGGTAAGACTAGAGTTTTAAAGGAAAGATTTATAAATATTGTTAAGGCTCAAGGGGGCAGATGTGACAATATTTTAGCCATAACTTTTACAGAAAAGGCTGCTAATGAAATGAATAACAGAATTTGTGAGGATCTTGCAAATCTTCCTTATTCATCTTTTCTTGAAAATTTAAATATTATGACTATTCATTCCTTTTGCAGGGATTTAATTTCTTCTTATTCAAGATATGTTAATATCAATCCTCAGTCCATTGTTGACAGCGAGTGGACTTGTGCCAATTTATTTGACCTTGCCCTTAATGAAATTTTGGACAAGAGGAAAGATGACTTATATTTTAATTTTATTCTTGATTTTGATATAAATAAAAAGATTTTTAAAAATATAATAGCTGGTCTTTATAATAAAATTATTGATAATGGCATAGGAATTGATGATTTAGAAAATCTTACTTTTAAAAACTATTCAAGTGCTTATAAATTTGAGGACCTAAGAGATTTACTAATTGACCTATCGTCAAATAAGTCTTTTAAAAAATTAAGAAATTTTATGGAAGAAGATTTTGATAGTATTTTTGCAAAAGATATTTTTTCGGAGGAAGATTTAAATTTAGTAAGGGATTTATTTTCAAGTATAAAAAAGGAAAATCCAAAAATCACAAAAGTAAGAGAAATTATAAGTTCTCTTTCCCTTAGTCTTGATAAGAAAAATCATCCCTACTATAAACTTATATTTGAAATTTTATGGACCTTAAAAAAATCTTATGAGAAAATGAAAAGGGATAATAAACTTTTAGATTATAACGACCTTTTATTTTATGCCCAAGAACTTGTTAGTCTTCCTGAAATTAAAAATAAATTAAAATCTTCTTATGACTATATTCTTGTCGATGAATTTCAGGATACAAATATGGTTCAAAATGAGATTATTAAATCCTTTGAAGGAGCAAATTTATTTATTGTTGGTGATCCCAAGCAATCAATTTATTCTTTTAGGGGAAGTGACATCTATTCCTATTATGAAATGACAAAGACCTTTGAAGAAGAGGGCATTAGTCTAAATATGGATATTAATTATAGGACGGATGCAAAAATTATAGAAGATATAAATTTACTTTTTCAAAATAAATTTGATAATTATCAAGGCCTTGAAGGTGCAAGAGATAAAACGAGGGGTGCTGAATATTTTATAGAAGAAGATGATAGGTCTTTTATTAAACTGATAAAAAGCCTTTTAAAGACATCTGAAATGAAAGATATAGCTATCCTTGCAAGAACAAATAATGAAATAAATAGCCTTGAAGAAATCCTTAAAGATGAAAATATACCTGTAAATAAAGGGACAATAAAATTAAAGAACCTTGAAATTATTAAGTTTTCCTTAAATTTTATTGAACTAATTTATAATAATAATGACTTTAAGGCTTTTTCAACTTATATTTCATCACCCTTTGTAAATCTTTCCTTTGATTATCTTGTGAAAGTTCTTTTAAGGGGAGTAAGAGATATTTCAAAAGCTCTTGACTTGGAAATTGACTATAAATATAAAAAAGCCATAGATTTTTATAAGAAATATGCAAATATTAAAAATTCTTTAGCCCTTGATGATTTAATAAAAAATATTATAGGGGATCTTGCAAATTTTACAATTGACAGAAATGATATGGACTATCTCTATGAATTTTATAATTTAGCTGTAGAATTTACAGATCTTGGATACAAAAACCTAGGACTTTTTTCTAAGTATCTTGATATTAAAGAAACAGAAGATCTTTCAAAGGGTCTTAATCTCTTGACAATTCATTCATCAAAGGGTCTCGAATTTAATAATGTAGTAATTTACAATATGTCAAAAAGTTTAAATTTATCTTCCTCTTGGAAAGTTAATTTTGATAGGGAATATGGCCTTGCTATAAATTCGGATAGGTCATCAGGAAAATATTTTTTAGTTGAAGATAAGTATAAAAATGAGGGGCTGGAAGAGGAAAAAAGGATTTTATATGTTGCCATGACTAGGGCAAGGGATAGGCTAATACTTGTAAAAAAACCAAAAGATGGTTCTAATTCTTATATCAGCCTCTTAGAATCTTATGATAACTTAAGTATACTTGAAATTCAAAATGAAGAAGAATTTAAAGCTTTAGATAAAAAGGCTAGATTATTTTTAGATAATGATATAGAATTTTTATATAAGTATAGGCAAAATTATTCAGTTACAGATTTCTTAAATTATAAATTGGATCCTAAGGCCTATTTTGATAAATTTTTCTTTGACAAGGAAGTAAAAGTTCTTGCTGGCAAAACATTTTTTGTAGATGCAAAAAATAGGGGTAATATTATTCACCTATTTGCCAAGACCTATAGGGAAGGAGAAAATATTGACTCTCACCTTAAATCTCTCTTTAAATTTTTTAGGGAGGATATAAACCAAGAAAAATTTAAAGAAATTAAGGACCTTGCAAATAATTATTTGAAGCTTAAGGATAAAGATATTTTGTTCAAAGAACTTGAATATTTTTATGACTTTAGGGGCAATATTGTAAGAGGATTTATTGACCAAATAATTTATAATAAGGGTATTTATATTGTGGATTTAAAAACATCGGATCTAAATGAAGAGGAACTTTTAAAATATTATAGTCCTCAGCTTAGACTTTATTCTAAAATTTTTGGTCATAATTATAAAAAAGAAGTTAAGGGAGCTTATATTTATTCCCTAAAGCATGGAAAGAAAATTCCCGTAGACCTTTCAAGGGAAGCCATGAAAAAAACGGAAGATGAATTTTTTGACTTTATTGAAAAATCTAAGAAATTAGAATTTAAATAGATTCCATAGATATATGTTTTAATTAAGGAGGAAATATGGATTATAAGAAAATTTTTAATGAGAAATTAATAAGTCCCAAGCAGGCCGCAGGACTTGTTAAAGACGGGATGAAAATTGATTACGGCTGGGCAGCTGGCATGTGCCAAACATTTGATAAGGCCTTAGCAAAAGACCTTGACAGATTAAATGAAATACAGGTTAGTTGCGGGGTTATTCTTTGGAAGCCTGCAATTTTTGATGCAGATCTAGATGGCAAAAAAATAATTTGGAACTCTTACCACTCAGGTGGTCCTGACAGAAAAAGAATTAATGCAGGTGAAGGTGGATTTTATGTTCCCCTAAGATATTCAGAAGTTCCAAGATGGATTAGAGAAAATATTGATATTGATATTGCAGTTGTTGTTGCTACACCAATGAATAAGCATGGATATTTTAATTTTGGAATAAGTGCCTCTCACCAAATGGCAGTAATTGAAAAGGCAAAAAAAGTTATAATTGAAGTTAATGAAAATGTACCTTATTGTCAAGGTGGAATGGAACATGAAATTTCTGTAAATGACGTTGACTATATTATTGAAAGCGGAAATCCGCCACTAGTAGAAATCCCTGAAGGAGCTTTTACTGATGTTGATAGAAAAGTTGCCAATTTAATTGTAGAAGAAATTCCAAACGGTGCAACATTACAACTTGGTATTGGTGGAATGCCAAATGCAGTAGGATCACTTATTGCAGAATCAGATTTAAAGGATTTAGGTGTTCATACAGAAATGTATGTTGACGGATTTGTAGATATGACTTTAAAAGGAAAAGTTACTGGAGCAAAGAAAAACATAGATAGATTTAGACAAGTTTATGCTTTTGCTGCTGGTTCAAAAAAACTTTATGACTTCTTGGACAACAATAGTGAAGCCATGGCAGCTCCAGTTGATTATACAAATTCAGCTGCAACTTGTGCACAAATTGACAATTTCATTTCCATTAACAATGCAGTAAATATTGACCTCTACGGCCAAGTATCTTCTGAATCATCTGGTTTAAAACATATATCAGGCGCAGGCGGACAATTTGACTTCACTCTTGGAGCATATTTATCAAAGGGAGGCAAGGCATTTATCTGCTTGTCATCACAATTTGCCAATAAAAAGACTAATAAAAATGAATCAAGAATAGTTCCTCAATTTGATTATGGAACAGCTATTACAATTCCACGCCCATGTACTCATTATTTAGTTACTGAATATGGAAAATTTAATTGCAAGGGTCGTTCAACTTGGGAAAGAGCAGAAGGAATTATTAACTTAGCTGCTCCGGAATTTAGAGATGACCTAATTAAAGAAGCTGAAAAATTAAATATTTGGAGACATTCAAATAAGAGATAATTAATAATTTTTCCAATAAGAAACAGCCTTATTAATATCCTCGTCCTTTAGGATGGGGATATTTTTTTCTTTTAATATTTTATCTATAGTAGAAACAACCTTTAATTTGTCGCCACACCATCTTGGCCTATAAAGAGTTTTTATGTCTGGGTCTCCTGTAATCCTATGGACAACTGTGTAGTCATTTAAAGTTATAAGGCTTTCAATAACAAGGTCAATATATTCATTCATCGAAAGAAGATTAAAGGGATTTTCTAAATAATAGGCATAAATGGGAGAATTTTTTTGTATATATAAATTATGAAATTTTATCCCAAAGGGTTTCAAAGAATTGGCATATGTAAAAGTATTAGTAAAATCTTTTTTATCCTCTCCTGGAAGACCATAAATAAGATGAAGGACATATTTTATTTTATTTTTATCCAGCTTTTCTATAACTTCATTAAATTTATTATGGCTATAACCTCTATTTATTAATTTTAAGCTTTCATCCTTTGTAGTTTGAAGACCAATTTCAAGCCACAATAATTTTTCCTTAGATAATTCTTTTAATAATTCAATTTTTTGATCATCAAGGCAGTCGCATCTTGTTGCAATTGAAAGAGCCTTAATATCATCCCTATTTATTACATAGGAGTATAAATTTTTAAGGTGGAAAAAATCTCCATAGGTGTTGGAAAAATTTTGAAAATAAGCTATGTAATTTTGGGCTTTCCATTTTTTTAGACAATTTTATTTTTTGATCTTTAATTTGGTCTTCAAGAGAAAGTTTCTTAGAAGATGTAAAATCGCCACTGCCAAAGTCAGAGCAAAAAAGACAGCCTTCAAAAGACAAGTTGCCGTCACGATTGGGACAGGTAAATCCACCGTCAAGGGAAAGCTTAACACTTTTTCCTGACAAATAAATTTTAAAAAAATCATTAAAAGATAAAAATCTTCTCATATTCTCACCAAGCTTATTTTATCAAAATAAATATTTAAATAAAAGAGCTTGCTTTATGCAATGACATGTTTTATACTTTATTTAGTATTAGAAACTAGGTGATGATATGATAAATTCTGATGTAGTAAAGTATTCAAAATCTTTAGAAAATTTGCACATTGCAAGGTGGTACGAACTGCCAGATTTTGATTTATATGCAACGCAAATTATAGAAATTGTTAAGAAGGAACTTTTTTTTCTTAGTATTTTTGATGAAGAGTTTTTAACAAAATCCATGCTAAATAACTATGTAAAAAATAAAGTTATCCCTAAGCCAGAAAATAAAAAATATACTAGGGAAGCTTTGGCAAAACTTATAGTTATAACTCTTTTAAAACAAATTATGGAAATTTCAGATGTTAAAGATGGAATGAGACTGCAAATCCAAAATTCAGGTGGAGTTGAAAAAGCCTATAATCTCTTTTGCGGTCAAATTGAAGAAGCTGTGAGGTTGATTTTTGTCAATAATTTAAAAACTGACAAGACTTTTGACCTTACTATAAAAAATATTGACAAGATAAATATTATTACAAACCTTGCTGCTCTTGCCCTTGTTTCAAAACTTATGGTTAAAAAAGTTGTGAGCTCCAATGGTTTTATAATAAAAAATGATGATTATGAATAAGATATTTTATATTGTTGAAGGCCCTCCAAATCTGGGTGAGGATAACATTGAAAGCTTTGAATTTTTAAATTCTGAAAAATCTCCCATTGACTTAGTAGAAGAGTTTTATAATAAAATTGATACTGAAAATATTTTTATAATATCTTCGTCTAAGGCTCTTAGTGGAAGGGAGTATATTTTCAGATCTGCAAGGCCCTTTGGAAAGAATGTTTACTTTCTTGAAAGTAAATCCTTAGGCTCAGGACCTTATCTTTTAGCTAAATATGGCTCTACCCTTGAGAAAATAGGTTTTAGACCAAGAGAGGTCTATAATATATTAGCTGATAAGAGAAGGGATTTAAAATTTTACTGCCTACTAAATAATTTAGAATCCCTTAAGGATAAAAATATTCTAGGAAATATTAAATATAAAAAACCTATTTTTAAGGATAATTATTATTTATTATCAGTAGATGAAAGGGGAATTTTGTACGAAATTTCAAAGGCCCACTCTCTTAAAAAAGTTTTATCTAAATTCGAGGAACTGATTAAAGAAGATTTAAGGCTGAAATTCAACTATTCTATGACAATGACCTATGGAGATGAAAATTTAAGAATTGAAAGTGAAGAAATTATCTTAAGGGATATTGAAAAGGCAAATTTTTATAAGGCTTTAGAAATTAATCTTCCTTATGGTCTTTTGACTGTGAATATATTAAAATAGATTTCATGGGAAATAAATATAATAACTATATAATTATAGCTAATGAATTTTTATATAAGGAAGAATATAAGTCTTCCCTTGAAAGTTTTGAAAAGGCCCTGAAATTTGCAAATAATGATAAGGAAAAAATTGATGCTTTATATGAAATGGCAGACCTTAATATAATTTTAAAAAATTATGAATCTGCCCTTGATAATTATAGGCAAATTTTAAGTCTTGATGAAAATCAGCCTGGGGCCCATTATGGGCTTAGCATTTCAAATGACTTTTTGAAAGGCGATTTTGATTTTTCCATAAGGCATTATCATGAGGCCATAAAGCTTGATCCTTCCTACGATAGGGCCTATTACTATCTGTCCAGCCTATATGACAAAATAGGTGAGGGTGAGAAGGCAATTGAGGCCTTAAAAAAATGCGTTGAATTAGATCCTTATGACTACACAAGCCATAATATTATTGCTGCAATATACGAGTCAATGGATCAAAACCAAAAGGCTTTAATCTATGCTAAAAAGGCTTTAGAAATAAATCCCAATTTTGGGGATGCACTTTTCAATATGGGAGTTATAAATAAGAAATTAGGAAATAATAGGGAGGCTTTAAAATATTATGAAAAGGCCCAAAGTGAATTTTTAAATCCTAATTTATACTTAAATATGTCTGCCATTTATATTGAAGAAGGAAACTTTAAAAAGGCAGAGAAAATTTTAAAGGAAGGCTTAAGGACCTATCCGGACTCAGTAAATCTTCATTACAATTTAGCCTGCACCTATAAAAATTTAGATGAAATTTCCCAGGCTCTCTTAGAGCTTAAAGATACTATTAATATAGATCCTGAGGCCCTCACTTGGGTAAAAAAGGACGACGATTTAAAAGATTTAATAAAATTTATTAAAGACTGATTTGAGGTGAAATTATGGTAATAATAAAGACAAAAGAAGAAATTGAAAAGATGGTTTTGGCAGGAAAAATTCTTGCAGATGTTCATCATAAATTAAGAGATTTTATAAAACCTGGCGTAAAGACAATAGAAATTGATAAATTTGTTGACGACTATTTAATTTCACGAGGGGCAACAGCAGAAGAAAAAGGGTATGAAGGTTATCCCTATAGCGTATGCACTTCCGTTAATGACGAGGTATGCCACGGTTTTCCTTCTGAAAGAGTTTTAAAAGAAGGAGATATTTTAAATGTTGACCTTGTAGTAAATTACAAGGGATGGCTTGCAGATTCAGGCTGGTCTTATGAAGTTGGAGAAGTTTCTGACGAGGCTAAAAGATTATTACAAGTTACAAAAGAATGTATGTATAAAGGAATTGAACTTGCTCAAATTGGAAATAGGCTTGGTGATATTGGCTATGCTATTCAAGAGCATGCTGAAAAAAATGGTTATTCAGTTGTTAGAGAATTTGTTGGTCATGGTATCGGCAGAGAAATGCACGAGGATCCGCAAGTTCTTCACTATGGAAAACCTGGCCATGGATTAAGAATTAGAGAAGGAATGGTTTTTACTATTGAACCCATGATTAATCAAGGAAAAAAGGAAATTTATATAGATAAAAATGGCTGGACGGCGAAAACTAAAGATGGGTCCCTTTCAGCCCAATATGAGCATCAACTGGCCATAACGAAAGATGGTCCAATAATAATTACAGATCAAGGAGATTGTTAGGTGATTAAATGGTAAATTATGGATCTTATAATTTTAAAGAAGAAATTTTTAATGCTATCAGTCATTGGATTGGTTTTGCCCTTGGTATAGTGGGTCTTATATTTTTAGTAATTTTTGGAGCGAAAAATAAAAGTACCCTTCAAATAACAGGATTTTCTATTTATGGAGCTTCCCTTATAATTTTGTACCTTTGCTCAGCACTTTATCATTCAATTCCTTTCATGAGAGCAAAAAATGTCCTTAGAATTTTAGATCATCTTAGTATTTACCTACTTATTGCCGGAACATATACTCCAATTATTTTAAATTCCTTTAGGGGTAGGGAAAGGATTATCTTAATCTTCGTAATTTGGGGTCTATCTCTAGCGGGAATAATTTATAAATTATTTATAAAGGGTAAGTTTTCTAAATTTGCAAAGCTGTCAACTTTTATTTATTTATTTTTAGGATGGGTTAGCCTTCTTTTAATTAAACAAATTTTGCTGACAACGTCAATAAATTTTGTAGTTCTACTATTTGTTGGAGGTATTCTTTATTCTATTGGATCAATATTCTACATTGACAAGAAAATCCCTTACAACCATTTCATTTGGCATATATTTGTCTTGGCTGCATCATTTTCTCATTATCTTGGAATTATGGGTGCCTATGCCTTGGGAGGAATATGAAAAGAAATTTAAACTTACTTGAAGGAAATATTTTAAATTCAATACTTGCTTTATCAGTGCCTCTAATGGCAACTGCTTTTGTTCAAATGTGCTATTCTTTAGTGGACTTAATGTGGCTGGGAAGACTTTCAACGGAGGCAGTAGCCGCAGTGGGCTCTTGTTCATTTTTAATATGGATTGCCCAAGCAATTACTCTTATTGCTCACACTGGACTTTCAGTTGGTCTTTCTCAGGCCTATGGCAGAAACAATAAGAAAGAAGCTGGAGATATAATGGTTGCTGGTTTTTGGGTTAATTTATTTTTTTGTCTACTTTTAACTGGCATTTATTTAATTTTCAAAAAACAAATTTTAGGTTTTTATAAATTGGAAGAAGGAGTTTTTTCCCTCGCCATAATTTATTTTACAATAGTTTCTATTGGTCTTATTTTTACATTCTTAAATCCTGCTCTATCAGCAGTTTTTTTATCTAGGGGAAATTCTCTAACACCCTTTATGATTTCCATAATTGCCCTTGTATTTAATATTATCTTTGACCCATTAATGATTTTTGGTTTAGGTCCTTTTCCAATAATGGGAATTGGAGGAGCAGCCCTTGCCACAGTTTTAGCACAAGCTTTGGCGACCTTTCTTTATATTTTTTCAGGCATAAGGTCAAGAGAAATTTTTACAAAAGTTAATTATTTTATATTTCCTAAATTTAAATATTTTATAGATCAATTAAAGCTTGGTCTTCCGCCATGTCTTCAGTCTTCAGTTCAGGCTCTTTGCGGAATTGTTTTGACAAAATATATTGCAGCCTATGGAGCAAGTTCTATTGCAGTATATTCAATTGGCTCTCAAATAGAATCTATTTCTTGGATGACAAGTGATGGATTTTCTGTTGCCTTTGCTACTTTTTTTGGACAAAATTATGGTGCAAAAAATTATGAAAGACTAAAGGAGGGAAGAAGTGCAGGACTTAAAATAATAAATTTTGTAGGAATTTTTTCTTGCCTACTTTTATTTATTTTTCCAAGGCCCCTTTTCAAATTATTTATACCAAATGATATAAAAGTTATAAATGAAGGTGTAACTTATTTAAGAATCCTTGCAATTTCGCAATATTTTATGCCGGTGGAAATTGGAACGACAGGAATGATGAATGGTCTTGGCCTTACAAACTATCCTGCCATAAATGCTATAATTTTAAATTTAGCACGTATTCCTTTTGCCCTTTTAATGATGCCTTTTATTGGAGTAAATGGAATTTGGGCTTCAATGAGTCTATCATCAGTTTTAAAAGGCATTAGCCTTACAATAATTTATTTTTATTTGCGTAATGTTACAAAAGGTTTTAAAATAAATATGAATAAATATGTTTCAAGAGAATAAGGAGAAATTATGTTAGAACAATTACAAAAGCCTCAAAAGGGCGAAAAAGTTGCTGTGCTTACAACAAATCACGGTGAAATAAAAATTAGATTATTTCCTGAAGTTGCACCAAAGGCAGTAGAAAATTTTATAGGACTTATAAATAAAAACTATTATGATAATACTGTTTTTCATAGGGTAATTAATGCCTTTATGATTCAAGGTGGAGATCCAAGTGCAACAGGTCGTGGAGGAGAAAGTCTTTGGGGCAAATCCTTTGAGGATGAATTTGATCTCAATCATAGAAATATAAGGGGAGCTCTTTCTATGGCAAATGCTGGCCCGAATACAAATGGTTCGCAATTTTTTATAGTTCAAGCACCAGCTGTTGAGGAAGATATAATTAATCAAATGAAAGCAGCAGGAGAAGCTAAG
The DNA here is from genome assembly GCF_900099555.1 of Peptoniphilus raoultii. GTDB lineage: Bacteria > Bacillota > Clostridia > Tissierellales > Peptoniphilaceae > Peptoniphilus_A > Peptoniphilus_A raoultii. The sequence goes on along the minus strand of NZ_FMWM01000002.1, from coordinate 1,291,794 downwards.
GGCTTTCCCGAAGATGTAATAAAGGCTTATGAAGAAAATGGCGGAACTTTTTGGCTTGATGGCAAACATACAGTTTTTGGACAAGTCTTTGAAGGTATGAATGTTGTAGATGAAATTGCTTCACTTCCAACAGATTTTATGGATAAGCCCCTTGAAGATGCTACAATAATTAAGGCAGAAGTTATAGAATATTAATTGGAGGAATTATGCATCAATATAAGGGCAGAATGATTCTCCACACGGGATCAATGTTTTCAGGAAAGACAAGTTCCCTTGAAAGAGATTTAAAAAGATTTGCCATTGCAAATTATAAGACAATTGCCTTTAAACCCAAAATAGATTCTAGGTATTCAAAAACTGAAATTGTTAGTCATGATCTTAATAAATATACTGCAATTCTTGTTAATGATTCAGAGGAGATATATGACTATGTTATAGAAAATAATCCCCAAGTTATTGGAGTCGATGAAATTCAGTTTTTAAAAGATAGACCAGAAGAACTTATAAAAAATTTAGGGAAAATTTTAAGCCTTGGAATTACAATAGTAATTGCAGGCCTTGATATGGATTATTTGGCAAAACCCTTTGAACTTGTCAAAGAACTTATGCCCCTTGCTGACTATGTAAATAAACATCATGCAGTATGCAAAAAATGCGGCTCTGATGCTTGGGTAAGTCATAGAAAAGTTAAGGGACAGTCAAGACTTGTTTTAGGAGCAGAAGAAGAATATGAGCCCCTTTGCAGATCTTGTTATATTAAGGCTTTGGAAGAAGATAAGATTAATTTAAATCAGGAAAAATTTTTATAGGCATGAAAGTGCCTATTTTTGTTGACAAAATTTCATATTTTCAATAATATTTAATCAAATGATTAGGAGGATTTATTATGACTCCAATAGGAAGAAATATAGTAGATTTATTAATAAATAATCCATTTATAACTAAGGAAGAAATTGCTGGAAGGTTAAATATTAGCCCTAAAATTGTTGTAAGAGAAATTGAAAAACTAGAAAGTCAAAATAATTTAAAGACTGGAAAGTATGTAACAGTTGTTGGGGCTTGCAATATTGATATTTCAGGAGCAAGCACAAATAATCTTGTAGCTAAAGATTCAAATCCTGGAAAAATTTCAAATTGTATGGGCGGCGTTGCCAGAAATATTTGTGAAGATTTAGCAAGGCTTGAAATAAAGACATCATTTATTTCGGCCCTTGGGACAGATAACTGGGGAGATTTAATTGAAGGTCATTTAAGATCTTTAAATGTTGATACATCAAATTTAGTTTTTTTTAACGAAAATACATCTCAGTATCTTGCAATTTTAGATGAAAACCGTGATATGGCACTTGCTATTTCAGATATGGACCTTATTAAAAAGATTGACCCAAAATTTTTGGCAAGTAAGAGAGAAATTATTGAAAATTCTCAGTTCACAATTTTGGATACAAATTTAACTGAAGATGCCCTAAATTTTATTCTTAATAATTTTAATGGAGATTTTTTAATAGATGGAGTTTCAACTGCAAAAGTTGTGAAATTAAAGGGACTACTTGAGAAAATTAAATTTTTAAAAGTTAACCAATATGAAGCCCAAATTTTATTGGCTGAAAATATTACAGATCCTGTTGAAATAGGCAAAAAGCTAATTGATAAGGGTTTAAAAAGTCTTGTGATTTCTATGGGTAAAAAAGGTGCCATGTATTTTCAGGATGATTATTTCTATTTTGAAAAGGCAAGACCTTGCAAGGTAAAAAGTGCATCAGGAGCTGGAGACGCCTTTATGGCAGGATATGCCTATGGGCTTTTTAATAACATGGAATTAAAAAATAGACTTGCATTTGCTTCTGCTGCTGCAAGAATAGCCTTAAAATCCATAGATGCAAGTTCGGAAGAATTTAATATTAAAAATATAGAAGGAGAAATGTATGACAATAAATAAAAATTATGAAAAATATCTTGAGTTTTCAGATGAAGTAAAAAAAGCAAAAAAAGAAAACAAGCCAATTGTTGCCTTAGAATCTACAATAATCTCTCATGGTATGCCCTATCCAAAAAATTTGGAAACAGCTAAAGCCTGTGAAGATATTATTAGAAAGGCAGGTGCTGTACCAGCAACAACTGCCATAATTAATGGAAAAATTAAAGTTGGCTTAAGTGAAGAAGAGTTAGAGTTTATGGCAAGTTCTAAGGGAATTATTAAGACTTCAAGTAGAGACATTCCCTATATTATTGCCAACAAATTAAATGGTGGTACAACTGTTGCCTCCACAATTATCGTAAGCCGTTTGGCAGGGATTAAAATTTTTGTAACTGGAGGAATTGGCGGAGTTCATAGGGGTGCTGAAAAGACATTTGACATTTCGAGAGACCTTGAAGAACTGGCAGCAAATGATATTATGATTGTATGTGCTGGATGCAAATCAATATTAGATATTGGGCTAACTCTTGAATATTTGGAAACAAAAGGAGTTTCAGTTTTAGGATATAAAACTGAAAAAATGCCGGCATTCTTCACAAAATCAAGTCAATTTAAGGTAGATTATAAAATTAACGATCCTAAAGAAGCTGCGGAAATTGCTAAAGCAAAATGGAATTTAGATATTAAGGGCGGAATTTTACTTGCAAATCCAATTCCTGATGAGGATTCTATGGATGAGCAAGCAATCGACAAGGCAATTGAAGATGCTTTAAAAGAAGCGGAAGAAAAGGGAATTCATGGCAAGGAAACTACACCATATTTACTTTCAAAAGTTTTAGAAGAAACAAAGGGAAAATCACTTGAAGCAAATATTGCTCTAGTTAAAAATAATGCAAAAATCGGTGCGGAGGTAGCAAAGTATATTTATGAGTAAAAAAACAGTAAGCGAGTCAAAAGTTTATTATGATTATGGAGTTATGGCTGGTGATTTAAACACTGGCGGCTCTATGTATGGCCCAAAAATTATTGATATTTGCGACCATTGCTCTGGTCAATGTGCAACAAGACACATCAGGGGGCCTGTTGCAACAATTTCTGTTGACACGGTTCAGTTCATTAGACCCTTATTTTTAGGAGATTTTCTTCATGCTGAATCAATGGTTTCTGGAGTTGGTAATACATCAATAGAAATTTTTACAAAAATATTTGTTGAAAAACCCCTTACAGGTGAAAAAAATCTTGCCTGCATTTGTTTTCTAACATTTAAGGCCAAGGAAGCAAAAAAAGGAGAACTGCCTGAAATAATTCCTGAAACAGAAGAAGAAAAACTTTTAATTGTTGGCTACGAGGAAAGAAGAAAAATTAATAAAGAAAGACAAAATTACAACCAAAAAATCAGAGATTTTTATGAAAATTAATTATTTAATTTTCAAATTTTAGGAAGGAGTTATTTAATTGAAAAAAACATTTTTTATGTTTTTACCATTGGCTTTGTCATTGGTGGCATACCTAATTCTACTTACAATTGGAATACTTGTAATACTTGCCCTAATTAAATATTTAAAAAAATAATTGCATAATATTATAGTGAGATTATCTTAAGAATATTAATTAAATTTAGTGCTTATAAATTTTATAGGCACTTTTTTATTATTTTATACAAATAACTTTATGATTATGTAAAATAAAGAACTTATGTTATAATTAAGCTATGAATGTTGGAATTTGTACTTTAGATTTATATATTTACAATGTAAATTCTCTTAAAGAAAAAAGATCAGTTATAAAATCTTTAATAAATAAAAGTAAAAATAAATTTAATATATCTATAGCTGAAACTGGCGAAAATGATAAATGGCAAAAGAGTATTGTTTCTTTTGCCTGCCTTTCAAACGACAAAAAAGTTATTGATAGCACAAAAGAGACCCTTATAAAATTTATTTTATCTAATTATGATTTAGAAATTTTAAATATAGAATCTGAAATTTTGTAAGCAGGTGATCTTATAAAATTATTAAATAAAAAAGAAACTGACCTGTGTTTAGATATTTTGGAAAATACTTATCCAGACGCTCATTGTCAGCTTGATTATAAAAGCCCTTTTGAACTTTTACTTGCAACTATTTTGTCAGCCCAATGTACTGATGTAAGAGTAAATAAGATAACAGAAGAGCTTTTTAAAGGATATAATAAGCCTTGTGATTTTTATAAAATGCCCCAAGAAAAGCTTGAAGGTCTAATTAAATCTGCTGGATTTTATAGGAACAAGGCCAAAAATATAATTGAAACATCTAGAGTTTTAATGGACAAATATGGGGGCGAGGTGCCTGGAAATTTTGAAGACCTTGTAAGACTTCCAGGTGTTGGAAGAAAGACGGCAAATGTTGTTCTTTCAAATGCCTTTAATGTTCCTGCCTTAGCAGTGGATACTCATGTTTTTCGGGTAACTAATAGAATTGGAATTGTTGCAGAAAAGACTCCTGAGGATACTGAAATTTACCTTTGCAAGAAAATAAAAAAAGAAAGATGGTCAAAGGCCCATCATTTATTTATTTTTCATGGCAGGAGAATTTGCTCTGCAAGAATAGCTAAGTGTCAAATCTGTCCATTAACAGATTTGTGCCGATATTATAAGGAGAATTAATGGAAAAGACTAAATCTTTATCTAATAAGTCGAAGTCAAAAGTTAAAACTAATAAAAAACTTCATATTGGTCTTATAATTCTTGTCTTTGTTGGAATTTTGCTTATTATTTCCTATGCCTCACAAAAGAGAAAGGACGTTATTTATAGTGGGGTTAAGGTTTCAGGCATAAAACTTACAAATTTGTCAAAGGCAGAAGCCTATGATTTAATTAAATCCAAGGGTGATGAAATAATTGCTACAAGGGATTTGAAATTTATAGATGGCGAAAATGTCTATGTATATCCTATAAGCGATTTTGGCTATAGTCTTAACTATGAAAAAGCAATAGAAGAGGCTTACAACCAAGGAAGATCAGATAGTAAATTAAATAATTTTTTTAGAGTATCAGTTGGAAATTTAAAGCCGGTAAATATTAAACTTGAAGAAAGTTATGATCATGATAAAACTGAAAAACTTGTGGAAGACTTGCAGGAAAAAATTTATGTAAAAGCTCAAGATGCTGCCCTTTTTGTAAGTCCTGAAAAAACCATTGAAATAGTTAAGGAAGTTCCTGGAAGATACTTAGAAAAATCTGAAACCTTAAATTTAATTAAAGATAATCTTTTAGAGGGTGGAGAAATAAAGCTTCCCATTTATAAAATTGAACCAAAGGTTATGAGTACAGATTTTGGCGGAATTGACAAACTTATTGGTGAATTTTCTACTAACTATGAAAAATCAGAACAAAATAGAAAGGATAATATTGCCAAAGGTGCTTCATTTTTTAATGGCAAGCTTGTAAGGTCAGGTGAAGAAGTTTCCTTTAACAAAACCATTGGTGAAATTACAGAAGAAACTGGTTTTAAAACGGCTGGAGTTATTGTTAATGGAGAATTTGATAGGGGAGTTGGCGGAGGAATTTGTCAAGTTTCCACAACATTATATAATGCTCTTTTAAGAAGCGACTTGGAAATTATTGAAAGATCAAATCACACAAGGCCTATTTCCTATGTACCTCTTGGAACAGATGCTGCCGTTGCAAGTGGTTATAAGGATTTAATCTTTAAAAATAATACTAAGCATCCAATATATTTACTTGCAAAAGCAAATGGCACTGACCTTGATTTTATGATTTTTGGAAATGGAGTGGACAGAGATTATCAGGTTAATATTGTGCCCAAATTAAAGGATGTTATTGAACCAAAAACCAAGGAAAAATATACAGAAGATATGGAAGTGGGCGAATCAATTGTTGAAAAGAAAGGATCCAAGGGTTATTCTTATGTAACTTTTAAGGAGATTTTAAAAAATGATGAAGTCATAAGGACTGAAGAAATTTCCAAATCCTATTATTCACCCCAAGATAGGGTAGTTTTAGTAGGTGATAGGGATCCAGATGATAATAAAGATAGGGAAGAAGATTAAGTTATTCAATGAAATTATTTAATTTTAAAAATAAAAGGCAGAGCTCCATTTACAAGGACATAATAAGGACAAACTTTGATAGGGAGAGATTAAAGGCCCTTAAACTTTCAGATGGGGAATATGAATATAGGATAGTTTGCGGAAAGGATAAGATAAATAGTATATCAACAAGACCAATAAATAATGCCCTAGATAATTTTTATGCCAATGAAAAATCATCTCTTAAGGAATTTGATGATTTTTTTAAAAGCAACAGGGCTTTAGAAGCAGAAAATCCTTTTTTAACAAATCTACTTCAAAAAATTGAATTTTCAGAAGATAGGCTTCTTGGACTTTCAATACTTTTAATGAGAGATTCACAAATAGAAGAATCAGTTAAATTTGGCATGCTTTTAAGTAAGTATTATGATTTAAGAAATTATAATAAAGTTGAAAAAATATTTATAGATTTAATGAGTCATCCCACCTTTGTTTACTATGGTTTAGACTACTTAATGACAGTTGACTATTCAATAATTGACGAAATATATGAAAATAGTTTTTATTTTGCTAAGCAAATAATAGAGGAGAAAGTATGGATTTAGGGAAAATTCAAAATCTTAGGCTAAAAAAAATAGAAAATTCTAGGGGAATTTTAGTTGATGATGATGGAAATGAAGCCTTAATTGACAAGGAAGAAATTAAGGATGTAAAAATAAGTGAGGAAGTTAGGACCTTTATTTATAATGGCCATAAGGGAGAAATTTGGGCAACTAGAAAAAAACCCTATATTGAACTTGGACAGCTTAAAAAATTAAAACTTTCTGAAAAATCAAAGTTCGGATATTTTGTTGACATTGGACTTGACAAGGATATTCTTTTACCCTTTGCAGAAAGTTATGGAAGATTAAATTTAGGTAAAGAATATCTTTTATATTTGTATCACGACAGATCAGATAGACTTGCCCTAACTATGAACATAAAAGATAAATTAAAAATAAATGATAAATTTAAGGTAAATGATATGGTGAGGGGAATAATTTATTCTATTGGTAAGCCCGGATATTTTGTTGCAGTAGATAATACTTACGATGCCATGATCCCAAAAGAAGAAGTCAAAGGTCTTTATGTTGTTGGAGATGAAGTTGAGGCGAGAGTTGCAAGAATTTTAAAAAATGGATTTATCACTTTAACCTTAAGAGAAAAGGCCTACAAGCAAATTGATGCGGATGCTGACGAAATTTTGGATTTATTAAGGGATAACAGCGGAATTATATATCTTGGTGATAAGTCCAGACCTGAAGAAATAAAAGAAATAACAGGTCTTTCAAAATCAGCCTTTAAAAGAGCCTTAGGTAAACTTTACAAAAAAAGACTTGTAGAATTATATGATAGGAAAACAGTTTTAAACAATGGAAAATAAAATATTTACAGGCATAATTTCAGATTTTGACTATAAAGCTATGGGGATTACAAAATTAGATGGAGTCCCCGTTTTTTTAAATGGCGGAATAATTGGAGATAAAATTGAATATATAGTTACAAAAGAAAAGAAAAACTTTTTTGAAGGAGAGATTTTAAAAACATTAAAAAATTCTAAATTTAGAGTTGAAAGTCCATGTCCATATTCAGAGGAATGTGGTGGCTGTGATTTTTTGGAATATGATTATCAAAAAACATTAACTTGGAAAAAAGAAAGAGTTGATAACAACTTTTCAAAAATTGCAGGCTTACATGAAAAAGCTCAAAATATTAATGAAAGCCCCAAAAGATTTGCCTATAGAAACAATATGCAATTTCAAGTGAGAGATGGAAAAGTTGGCCTTTATAAAAAAAATTCAAGAGATATAATAGACATCAAAAACTGCCTAATGCAAAGCCACAATGCCAATAAAGTTTTAAAAATATTAAGAAGCTTTAAAAACCTTAAAGAATTAAAAACACTTGGAATTAGGACAAATTATAGAGATGAAGTTATGGTAATTTTATCCTCAAAAAAAAGAATTTCAAAGCTTAATCTGTTAATTGGAAATTTAATAGATGCAAATGTAGTTTCGATTTATGAAAATATAAATAAAAAAAATAAATTTCATTATGGAGAAGAATTTAATTTAATATATGGCAATAAATATTTGGAAGATAAAATTAATGACATAAGCTATAATTTATCACCCCAATCATTTTTTCAAATTAATAGGGGGCAAGCATCAAAATTATATAGAAGAGCTATGGAATATTTAGATGTAAGTAGCCAAGAAAGGATTTTTGACCTATATTGCGGAGTTGGCACTTTAAGCCTTGAAATAGCAAAAAGGGGCGGAAATGTTATAGGAGTTGAAATAGTAGACTCAGCTATAGAAGATGCCAGAAAAAACGCAGAAAAAAATAAATTAAAGGCAAGATTTATAAGAGGAAAGTCAGAAGAAATACTAGAAAAATTAGAAGAAAATGAAAAAATAAGAGCAGATAAAATATTAGTAGACCCGCCTAGAAAAGGTCTCGATAAAAATTTGCTTGAATTTTTGTGTAAAAAAGAATATAAAAAAATAGTTTATATATCATGCAATCCCGCAACCCTCGCAAGAGATTTAGGAATATTGAAAGAAAAATATAGGCTAGAAAAAGCCGAAGTGTTTGACCTATTTCCAAATACCGTCCACGTTGAGACTATAGTATTGATGTCAAAGAATTAAGATAAGAAGTTATAAGACTGCTGAAATCAATGGCTTTTAGGATTTTTAAGAAAATCTTAAAAGCCATTTTTCTATTAGAAAAACACCTTGTGGGAACATATTAATAGTAAAAATCGTAGGGGTGTGTAGACAGGATAGATATTTGAAGTTGTGTGGACAGGATGGTTTAAAACATAAAGTAAAAGATAATAAATACTACTAATGGAGTATAGCCTGAGAAAAACATTAAAAATGCAATATATTTGATTTAGTGGTAAAATATATTTAGTGAAATGCTTATTGTGTTATCAATTTTTTAAATTGTGCAATAAAAAGGGGTGTGTAGAGTTGAATATAGTTGAACTAAAAGATATTGGTAAAAATTATGGGAAGAAAGTTGCCTTAAAATCGGTGAACTTACAAATACCAGAAGGGATTTATGGTATCTTGGGAAACAATGGAGCTGGTAAAACAACTCTATTACGTATGATAACCAACGTAATGAAACCTTCGACAGGTGAGATTCTTTGGAATGACAATAATATTATGTCCATTCAAGATGCGTATAGGGATGAAATAGGATACGTTCCGCAAGAGTTTTCAGTTCATCCTGCCTATACAGCAAAAGATTTTTTATCTTACATAGGAGCGCTTAAAGGATTAAGAAATCAGGAATTAAAAACGAGAATTGAGGAGGTCTTGGATTTTGTTAACTTGTCTGATGTGGCAGATAAAAAGGTGTATAGTTTTTCAGGGGGAATGAAGCGTCGAGTTGGAATTGCACAAGCGATATTAAATGATCCGAGCATTCTAGTTTTAGATGAGCCAACAGCAGGATTAGATCCAAAAGAAAGAAATAGGTTTTCCAACATTATCAGTAAGATGAGTAGTGAAAAAATTATTTTATTTTCTACACATATTATCTCCGATATTGATGCTATTACCTCGAAAGTAATTCTTGTAAACAACGGTGCAGTGAGTGGCATTAAAAAGGTTTCTGAATTGGTAGATTCTATTCATAATATATACGAGATTACAGTTAATACAGATACCTTTGAAGAATTAAGAAAAGATATTTTTATTATACGTATTAAAGTAATTGATGGGGGGATGATTGTACGCTATCATGGGCCAAAAATTGAAGGGGCTACTGAAGTCAATAGTAATTTAGAGGATTATTTTATTGTAAAAGGAGATTGATATGAAAGGATTAACAAGGTTAGAGCTTAAAAAAATCATACATAGCAATAGTGCCATATTGCTTGTTATTTTTTTTCTTATCATACTATCCTCCATTGTCTCCATATCAAGTGTCGATATTATAGACAACAATGGTGAATTTTATAGTGGTATAGGTGGATGGAAAATATTATCAGAACAAGCCAAAGTTTCGGATGGATATGTCACCAAAGAATACATGCTTAAAGAAAAAGAACGTTATGATAGAAGTAATGGGAAACCATATATCGAAGGAACTCGAACAGAGGATAGGAAACTTGGATTAAAATTAGTCTATCCACAAGATTTTCTATTCATGACGTTAAATGCTCCCTATGGACAAGATATTTTAACGACCTATATAGACATGAATTTGACAGAACAAGAAATGGAAGATTTTTATGTTAATTGGCCAAAGACAGTTATTGAAGTGCTTAAAAGGACAGAAACGCCGTATTCTGACCAAGAGTATAAATTAATATATTCCAAAGCGAAGGCGGTCGAAGAACCTTTCTATTATGCGTATAATATGGGGTGGCAGGCGTTTTCGAATTCTTTAGAACAGACTTGGTGGGGTTTTGCGATTTTTTTAAGTGTCCTCTTTGCATCTGCATTTCAAAAAAATTCAACGGTAGGCATGAGTGAAATTACGCTTTATAATCGAGAATCAAGAAAGAAATTATATGGTCATAAAATATTCGCTCAATTGCTATTTGGAGCAAGTATATACTTAATGTATATTTTATCAATTCTTCTAATTGTAGGTGTTATTTATGGACTTCACGGTTGGAATTCGTCCATACAATTTATTGATTCAATGAATATCTTTTCTCTCAAAGTATGGCAAGGGATATTATTTAAGATAGCAGTAGGGTTACTAGCTACGTTTATTTATGTATATTTTATATCCTTTTTATCTTTGTTATTAAAAAACGATAAAGGAACAATTGTAGTATTTACTTTATTAGAAGTGTTGTTAACATATAAATCTAATTGGCTGGCTAACACTTCTGAAGTAGTATTCAATCTACTTCCGCAAAATTTTATTCGTGGGATATTGAGTACGAATAAACTTTTTTTTATAGGAGATCAGATAGTTCCGTATGGGTTTGTAACAATACTAGTTGGCTGTCTATACATTCTTATTCTCGAATTTGCTAGTAAATGGTTATTGAGAAATTATTATGTTTAAGGAGGGATCAGGAATGAAAAAGTTAAATACACTCCACAATGAAAACTTAAAAACGCTCTTAAGAGAAAAAATTGTTTTTGTTTACGGAATAGCCATTATCTTCATCATCCTATCCGGCCTTTTCAGTGTCTCAAAAGAATATTTATATCAAGAAAATATGGAAATTAGTGATGGAACAGAATGGAGATTTTTTATTGAAGATACTAAATTGTCTAATGAATCAATTTCTACAATGATAAAAAAATATATAGATGCTGATGTCTCCGAACGAAATACGATTGATGTTCAAGATCAGTTTATTGTAGAGAAGATAAAAAGAGTATATGGGGAAAATTGGAATACTCTTGAAAATGCCAATAAAAAGTTTTTTGGTGAAAGGGCGAAACTTATTGAATCACAAGATTCAGGAAAAACACCTACTTTACAATCATTACAAGATGGTTATGTCGAAGGTTGGAAAGTTATCGATACGCTTTTCCCACAAACACTTTATGTAATATGGCTATTTATTATGCTCATGTCAATCCCTATTTACCATAAAAGTAAAAGATCGGGATTTCATGAAATAAATATCAGCACAAAATATGGAAAAGACCAAATTAATAAAATCAATTGGATTAATGCCTATGAACTTTCAACTGGTATGTTCATCTTTGGGATCGTACTTCTCTACTTATTTGTTTGGAGTAGGTATAGCCTAAATGGATACCATCTAAATATTCAAACAATACCTAAATATTTTTTAGCAACGACATCCTGGAGCATATATAAAACATTTATAATGCAAATCCTTATTGCTTATATAGAAACACTTGTCATAGTAAATATTAGTTTAATTATCAGTATTCTAAGTAAAAGCGTCAAAGTGGGTTATGGTCTAATGGTTTTATTGGGTGCATGGCAGTTTACTTTGTTGAAATTATTTAGAAATAAGAGTCATATGATTTTCGTTAACTACTTACCTTCTGAAATTTTTAAAATTGAAAATTTCATCTATGTGGGGATAAAACTGGTGTTATTTCTCGTCTTATTATTTTTGATAAGTGAGTTGATCCTTTATGGATTTATTAGAAAAGTTAAAGAGCATGAATATGTATAGTACTTTTTTAATGTTTCAGAGGGCTGAGCATAAAAAACTATTCAATACTCATGAAGGATCGACAAAGTTATAGATAGGTGGAACAAAAAAAGTAATGGGAGTATATGATGTCCCATTACTTTAGATAATCTTATATTTTAAAAATTAAAAAACAATCTATTTCTTAAATAAATCATCTTTAATCGAATAGTAATTGCCAACAAATAAAACTTCCCAAACTCCATCAGTATTTTTTTGCATAAGGACATCATCATAATTGCCATCAAGTCTTCGTGCTTCCATAACAATCAAATCAGATTTGTCGACATTAGCTATTAACTCGCTATTAGCTCGTGGTTCTCCATAAATTAATTTTTCAAATCTAGGGTCTACTGAAGTGCCTACAGTCATTTCTTCAGAGAACTCATCATATTTTGGATAAAGATCAGGATGCTCATCAATGTACTTGCTAAGCCCATTCATTATAGATACAAAATCTTCTTTTGATCTTTTTGGAGCTAATCCACTTCCAGCGACAAAAGTACCAGAAATTCCATCTTCTTTATATGTCTTTTCATTTTTCTTGCGTTGTTGAGAAATCTTTTGATCTATTGCAATATCTTCCTTACTTCTATCGAATTCATCCAAGTTATCATTAGACGTTAATTTAGAATTATTCATATTAGACTCAGTAGATTTGATATTTTTATAACCTGAAAATTTATTAATAGAAAATAATAGAAGTATAATTACAACGATAAAAACTGGTAAAATAAGATATTTTCTTTTCATTATTTTCTCCCCACCTCCAATTACTACATGTATTATACTCCTTTATTCTATAAATAGCAATTGAATAGACTAGAAACAAAACAATCAGGTCCTGGATGTCAATGCTCTTGTAACGGTAGTACAAATTACGCCTACAATAAGGATTCAGCTAGAAATTAACTGAGGAAAAATCTTTAAAAAAGTGCACAAATATATAGTGTGGTAGCTAAGTATTAGTGCATAATCAGTCGTAAAAGTATAATGTGTCATGCATAGTGAAAGGGATGTTGCGGGGGTGTTTCCGTAACATCCCTTTTTCATATTTTCAAACATAAGCTGAATTATACCATTTTTTCACAACACTATCAATTTTTTTTACTTACAAAGGACTTATGGTAGGCTATTGACTTAAGAAAAACAAAGATGTATAATATTTTATATTAGCAGATTAGCTAATAAAGTAATAGGAGGTAATCATGAACAATCACGAACTGACTTTTGGGAATTTTATTTCTCAGAAGAGAAAGGATTTAAGAATCACCTTAAAGGATATGGCGGACAGGCTTAATATTTCCTCACCGTATCTAAGCGATGTAGAGAAAGGAAAAAGAGATTCCTTTGACTTAGAGAGGTTGAACCAAATTGCTAAAATATTAAACTTGGATGAAGAAGAATCATCCATTATGATGGATTTAGCTGGAAAGCAAAGAAATACGGTGGCACCTGATTTGCCAGAGTATATTTTAAAGACTAAAGGTGTAAGTGTAGCTTTGAGAAAGGCTAGAGACTTAGATGTTAAAGAAGAAGAATGGATAAAATTCATTGAAGAAATTGAAAAAGAGAGGTAGGCATGTATCAATACAATTTTAGTAAATCGAGTACAGGTGCTCCATTTATTACTTTACATCAAATTGAAGAACTGACTGAAAATATTCTCAACAAATATTGTCCATCTGCAATCGAAAATTTTGAAGCAGTAGATATTGAAGGACTGGCAGAATTTGATCTAGGATTTAATGTGGAGTATGCCTACTTATCTAACAACGGATGCTATGCAGGAATGATGGTCTTTAATGATGACCAAGTAATAAGAACAATGAAAAGCCTAATGCCAAATATAAAAACGGGACAATGGGAATTAGAATATCTAACAGATAGAGCCAATACTATTCTAATAGATAAACAATTAGACAATCCAAGAGATAAGGGGTTTAGAAGGTTTACCCTAGCTCATGAATGTGGACATGGAGTAATCCATCCGTGTGTATTCTATAGAGATCCAAACCAACTATCTTTTTTTAATGAAGAAGAAAAGCCTGCTTCACTAGCTTGTCGAACTGGCGATGTTAATAAGAAGAAAAATAAACGCTGGGGATTTATGGATACAATAGAATGGCAGGCGAATACATTTGCTTCTTGTCTTTTGATGAATAAAAAAGCGATTATAAAGTATCTATACTATCTAGGTTATGATAAGCACATTAAGGATGAAACTTATCTATTTGATTTCATCATGAAAGTATCAGAGCAATTCCAAGTATCAAAAACAGCAGCATTAGTTCGATTAAAAGTATTAGGCTATGCTCCTAATGACTTTGAATTAACAAAAGAACTATATAACGAATTTAGTTTTTAAAATATAGCTTAGCTATATTTTTTTAAGAAAGAAATTAGCAAAGAAGCTAACAAGGAAAGATAAGGAGGTATTATGGAACAAATGGCATGTCCAGTCTGTAAAAAGAGATTTTTTGATGTATCAAGAATTCCTTTAGAGAAAATAGAGATAGCAGCAAAATGTCCACACTGTGGGAAAATCTCAACACTGGAAATATCAAACAAAAATAAGAAAAAACCATACCGAGCAAAGAAGTAAATGTAACTATCAAATAGCCGGATGAGTATTCGAAGGAAACTCATCTGGCTATTTTTATATACTAAGGAGGTGATCCTATAGAAATAAGGAACAAAGAAGGAAAAAGAGTCTGTGATATTAGTGAAGACAAGAAAAAGCTAACTATCAGACGAGGTAAAAGTACAACCATAGCCTATGTAGTTAAAGGCGAAATTAAAATTTTAAATAAGTAAAAGATATCCGCAAGAACGCTAGACGGCAGTCGGAAAACCAAACCATGGTTTTCTATTGCCGTCTTTTTTTGTTTTTACGGATGGCCTTCTTGCGGATCTAGAGATTTTGCAAGGAGGCAAAAGATGGCAAAGAAAAGATATTTAGAAATAAATGGCAAAGAAATCGAAGTTAGTGAAGAAGTCTACAAAGAATATATGAAACCAATCTGGAGAGAAAAAAAGAGAATCCAAAGAGCCTACAAGAATTTAGAAGGGCTACAGGATAAAGAAAGAATTAAAACAGCGGCTGAGAAAAATGGAAACTACGTCCAAGCAGGAAGCTTAGAAACAGGATTTGTCGAAACAAAAGAATATGGTCTTCCCTTATCCCTTGATGTTGCTGAAGAAGAATACGACTTTGAAGTAACTAGCGTTAAAAATACTGAGGACATAGTAACGTACAAACTTCTAGAAGAAGCATTCTTAGAAGTCATTAGTGAATTTTCTGAAAGAGATAAAAAAGTTCTAAAACTACTTTTTCTCTACGAAATGAAAGAAAGAGAAGTCGCAGAAGTAGTAGGAATATCCCAAAAAACAGTTAATAACATCAAAAATAAGCATTTACCAAAGATTCAAGAGAAATTGAGACCTTGGAAAAAATAATTACTCAAAAACTTACTAGATGTCCTAAGGAATATGAGGGAAGAAGTCTTACTCAAATACAAACAGGATGTCCTAAGAAGTGTGAGGAGATACAACTTACTCAAAATGAAGGCAAATGTCCTAAGGAGTATGAGAGGAGAAATCTTACTCAAAAATTTAATGAATGTCCCAAGGAGTGTGAAAGGAGGAACAAAGTGGACTTAGTAAAAAACGAACAGATGGCAGAAAGTTTAATAGCCATCTCAATTGTTGCCAAGAAGATAGCTATGGAATTAATGCAACCAGAGAAAGGAGAAAAAAGTGTCAAGAATAAAGCTACTAATGGAAATCAAAGAAGATGCAGAGAATCTTGCATCTAGTATAGGCATCCTTCTCACAGCACTAGAAAGTGATGAGGAACTACCTAAAGAGGAAGTAAAACAAAATGAAAAGACCTATGAGATTGAAGATGTTAGAAAGATACTAGCCGATAAATCAAGATTAGGTCATACAGCTAAGATAAGAGAACTTTTAGAAAAGTATGGAGCTAAAAAGTTATCTGAGATTGAACCAAGTAACTATGAAGACTTGATAGCAGATGTGGAGAAACTCTGATGGGTGATCACGCAATATTATCTGCATCAAGTAGTTCACGCTGGATCCACTGTCCACCAAGCGTTAGGCTTTCTGAAAAATATGAAGATGAAGTTAGTCCCTATGCCCTTGAAGGCACCTCAGCTCATGCCTTAGCAGAATATAAACTAAAGAAGTTATTAGGCTTGGATCTCAAAGATCCTACTGAAGATTTGGATTTTTATGATGAAGAAATGGATGAGTTAACTGAAGGATATGCCTCATATGTAACAGAAGTAATAAGTAGTTATGAAAGCCCAGCCGTATTTGTAGAAGAAAGGCTTGACCTATCAGAATATGTTAAGGAGTCTTTTGGTACAGCTGACTGTGTAGTTGTTGGAGGAAAAGAACTTCATGTAATAGATCTAAAGTATGGTCAAGGAGTTTTAGTAGATGCTAAAGAGAATTCACAACTCATGTTATATGGACTTGGTACTCTGACTCTCTTCGATGGAATTTATGATATTGAGAAAGTAATTCTTCATATATATCAACCAAGAAGATGCAATATCTCAACTTATGAAATTAAGAAGATAGAACTATATGAGTGGGGAGAAACCATACGAGAGATTGCTGAGAAAGCATATAAAGGCGAGGGGGAATTCTCTTGTGGAGAATGGTGCATCTTTTGCAAAGCTAAGAATAAATGTAGGAAAAGAGCGGAAGAAAACCTGAAACTAGCACAAGAAGAATTTACCCTACCACCAGAACTATCTGATGATGAAATTGAAGAGATTCTACCAAAACTAGACGAACTGGAACAATGGGTCAAAGATATCAAGGCCTATGCTTTAGAAAGAGCAATGAAGGGCCATAGATGGAAGAACCTAAAACTTGTCGAAGGCAGGTCAAATAGAAAATACCGAGATGAAGATGAAGTTGTAAAAAAAGTAAAAGAACTGGGATTTAATCCCTTTGAAGAGAAGTTACTTGGCATCACAGCTATGACTAAGTTACTAGGTAAAAAAGTCTTTGATGAAAATATCACTGACTTATTAGAAAAACCAAAAGGAAAGTTAACCCTAGTTAGCATTGATGACAAGCGAGAAGAAGTAAAAATTGACAATGTTAAAGAAGAATTCGGAGGTAAATAATATGTCAAATATGAATAAAACAAAAGTAATTACTGGTGAAGTTAGATTAAGCTATGCGAATGTTTGGGAGCCAAAGTCAATCAATGGTGGCAAAGAAAGATACTCAGTATCTGTCATTATTCCAAAGAGCGACCAAAAGACAATTGAGAAGATTGAAAAAGCAGTAGATGCTGCTATTGATGAAGGACTTTCTAAATTCAATGGAAAAAAACCTAATAAAAAAGCTATCAAACTTCCATTAAGGGATGGTGACACAGAAAAAGATGATGAGGCTTATGCTGACGCATACTTCTTAAATGCTAACTCTATGACAGCACCTCAAATTGTGGACAGAAATGTAGAACCTATTCTTGATAGAAGTGAAGTCTACTCAGGAGTTTATGCAAGGGTATCCCTTAACTTCTACGCCTACAATGTAAATGGGAATAAAGGAGTGGCCGTTGGCCTCGGAAATATTCAAAAACTAAGAGATGGTCAACCTCTAGGAAATAGGTCTAATGCAGCAGATGACTTCGATGCTATGGACGATGATGATGAAGATTTCTTAGCATAGGAGGTAGAAATGGACTATTTAATTACAGCGATAGTTTTAGCTATTTGGTCCTTTTTATGGTATAAGCTTGGATTTTTACAAGCTCAGCTAAAAGAACTAGATAGAGATATCAGAAAAATAGAAAAACAAATAAAAGAAGATAGAAAAAATAATTTAGCAGAATTAACAAAGCTTAGTGATAGCTATGAAGAAATTGTCCATAGATCTTGAGACCTATTCTTCAGTTGATTTAGGCAAAAGTGGTGTATACAAATATGCCGAGAGTGAGGATTTTGAAATCCTCCTCTTTGCCTATTCTATAGATAATGGAGAAGTGCAGGTTTTAGATTTGGTAAGTGGAGAGATTATTCCTGAAGAAATATTGTCAGCACTTAGTGATGAAAGTATAGAAAAGTGGGCCTTTAATGCAAACTTTGAAAGGGTGTGTCTATCTAGGTTTTTAGGTAAGAGACTAAAACCTCAAGGTTGGTATTGCACCATGATTTGGTCGGCCTATCTTGGTCTACCTCTATCGCTTGAAAAAGTAGGAGAGGTTTTGAAACTTGATAAGCAAAAGATGAATGAAGGCAAGGCCCTTATTAGATATTTTTCTATTCCTTGTAAACCAACTAAGACAAATGGTATGAGGACAAGAAATCTACCACATCATGATTTAGAAAAGTGGTCTACATTTAAGGAATATAACAAAAGAGATGTGGAAACAGAAATGGCGATTAAGAAAAAATTATCAGCATTCCCTATGCCTCAATCAGAATGGGAAAACTACTGGATAGACCAAAACATCAACGGCAGAGGAATTTTAATTGATGAAGTTTTAGTTGATTCAGCTATTAAATTTGATGAAATCTTACGAGAAGAAAACATGGATAGAGCCATAGAGTTAACTAACCTTGAGAATCCAAATTCTCCCTTACAGCTTAAAGAATGGCTTAATAAAAAAGGCTTAGAGATAGATTCTTTAGCTAAGAAAGATGTAGAGTCTGCTCTTAAAAATGCAGAAGGAGATATTAAAGAAGTGCTGGAACTTAGACAGGAATTATCTAAGTCTTCAGTTAGAAAATATGATGCTATGAAAAATGTAAAAGGAAAAGATAATCGAGCAAGGGGTCTGATCCAATTTTATGGAGCAAATAGAACTGGAAGATATTCAGGCAGGCTTATTCAAGTCCAAAACTTAAGGAGAAACAATCTAAAAGATTTAGACCTAGCTAGAAATCTTGTAAAAAATAGAGATTACGAAACTATGGAAATCCTCTATGAATCCCCGTCTGATGTTTTATCTCAATTAATAAGGACAGCCTTCATACCAAAAGAAGGCACTAGATTTATTATTTCAGACTTTTCAGCAATAGAGGCTCGTGTTCTTGCATGGCTTGCAGGAGAACAATGGGTACTGGACGCTTTTGAAAATGGAGAAGATATCTATTGCAGAACAGCATCAAGGATGTTTGGAATGCCAGTTGAAAAGCATGGAGTAAATGGTCATCTCAGACAAAAAGGAAAGATAGCGACTTTGGCCTGTGGTTATCAAGGGGCATTGGGAGCTCTTAAAGCAATGGGTGGAATTGAGATGGGTTTATCTGAAGACGAACTTCAATCAATAGTCGATTCTTGGAGAGAGGCTAATCCTAACATCGTAAGCTTGTGGTGGGATATAGATTCTGTCGTAAAAAGAATTGTAAAGACTAGAAGTAAAGAAGAATACAAGAACCTAGTTATTAGCTATGAAAAAGGCATTCTTTTTATAGAACTTCCTTCAAAAAGAAGACTTGCTTATCCAAAAGCAAAAATCGGGATGAATCGATTTGGTGGAGAATCAATTGTCTATGAGGGAATCGTAGTAGGAAACAAGTGGGACAAGATTGAATCCTATGGTGGAAAATTTGTAGAAAACATAGTTCAAGCCATCGCAAGAGATATTTTAGCTGAGACTATGATGAGACTTGAGGAAAAAGGATTTAATATCGTCATGCATATTCATGACGAAGTTGTTATAGAAAGTGATTCATCTAATATCGAGGAAGTAAATCAAATTGTGTCCGTTGTTCCAGAATGGGCGAATGGACTTATCTTAGATGCAGATGGATTTGAAAGCGAATTTTATAAGAAAGACTAAGGAGGTTTATTCATGTTTTATGTTAAAGAAAAAATAAATGATGCTATGGAAGTAAGCATTGAAATAAATGATGAGAATGTCTTTTGCACTTGCCCAAAGTGCGGAAAAGAAGTTCGAGTAGATTTATTTGAAGTATTGGAAGAAGGAGATTTATTTTCTACTCAAGTTTGCTGTAATACTTGTAGTGAAACAATGAGGGATATTTATGAATAAAGAACTATACAACAGGAGTGGGTGCAAGGATCCCACTCCTTATCAAGCAATTAAAAATGCAGAGAAGAGATACTATCCCCTGGTATATATCTGCAGTCCATTTTCTGGAGATGTAGAAAATAATGTAATCAAGGCAAAGAAGTATTCTCGCTATGCCTTGGATAAAGGAAATATACCAATAGCACCACATCTTTTATTTCCTCAGTTTATGAGTGATGAAAGTGAGAGAAGACTTGCCATGCATTTTAATTATGTCCTTCTTGGAAAATGTGAAGAAGTATGGGTCTTTGGTGACTATATAAGTCCCGGAATGGCTGAAGAAATAAGAGTTGCTGAGAAGAGAAAAATGAAGATTCGCTATATAAAGGGGGTAGCCTAATTGAAAATATACACCTCAAATTTAATAGGAGTGGAGTCAAACTGTGTTTATCCAAATGAGATTAATGCAGTAGATGTAAGGTCTTTTGAGAAAGCAGCAAGTTTTGATCATGTAATGGCTAAGTATAAAAATTCCTATCGATCCAACGATAATTTTATAGAGTCGGAATGTGTTCCCATGGATATAGACAACGACCATTCAGAAAATCCAGATGATTGGATTTCATCTAATGATTTAAAGAGAATATTTGACGGAGTTAAATTTGCCATAGTTTACAGCAGAAACCATAGAAAAGAAAAAAATGGAAAAGCTGCAAGACCAAGGATGCACATATATTTTCCAATCCCAAATGCAACAAATCTTGATGAATATGTAGGCATAAAAGAAAGGCTGGCGGAGACCTATGCTTTCTTTGATGGAAATGCCCTAGATGGAGCGAGGTTTTTCTTTGGAGTAAAGAACCCTGCTGTTGAAATAGTTAGGGGAAGGAAATATATAACTGATATTCTAAAAGATGACTTTGAAGACTTCGATAACTCTCAAGACTTAATTCAGCAAGGCTCTAGAAATTCAACTATGAACCATTTTGCTGGTAGGGTTCTAATTCGATATGGAAATACAGATGAGGCAAGAGAATTATTCGATAAAAAAGCTAGTCTTTGCTCACCACCACTTTCAGATGATGAACTAGAACAAATCTGGAGGTCAGCTTGTAAATTCTATAAAAAGGTAGCTGCAAGTGAAGATTATGTTCCACCTGAAGAATACACTGAAGGCATAAATTTGAGACCATCTGAATTTTCAGACATAGGTCAAGCAGAAGTTTTTGTAAGAGAATACCAAGATAGAATTCGTTTTTCTCCTTCTACAGGTTTTCTTGTGTACAACGACTCCTACTGGGAGGAATCTGAACTAAAAGCACAAGGATGTTCTCAAGAATTGGTTCTAAAGCAACTAGCAGAAATAGACAACGAGTTTCTAAAAATGGAAGAAGAAATAAAGAAATCTGGTGTTAGAGAAGCAATGTCTTCTATGAGTGAGAAGAAAGCCTTGGCATCTTTTAATGACAATCAGAAATCTCTATACTATAAACTTATTTCTTTAGAAGCATATAAGAAATATGCTGTTAAACGAGGGGACACCAGAGCCATCCATGCAACTTTAAAAGAATCAAAACCAATGCTCGAAATAGATCAAAGAGACCTTGATACGGATGAATTTTTGCTTAATACACCATCTTTTACAGTAGATTTGAAAACTGGAGAGTGTAGAGACCATAAGGCAGAAGACTATATAACAAAAGAAACATCTGTAGATCCAAGTGATGAAAATATGGATATATGGCTTGATGCCTTGGGTACATTTTTTGTAAAAGATAGTGAACTTATAGAATACGTGCAGAAAGTTGCAGGGATTTCTCTAATCGGAAAGGTCTATATCGAGGCTCTAATTATAGCTTATGGTGATGGAAGAAATGGGAAGTCCACTTTTTGGAATACTATCTCAAGAGTTCTAAATCTATATAGTGGGTCAATCTCAGCAGATATTCTTACTGTTAATTCTAAGAGAAATGCTAAACCTGAACTTGCTGAAACAAGAGGTAAAAGACTTTTAATTGCAGCTGAACTTCAAGAAGGACTAAGGCTAAATACTTCAAATGTAAAACAGCTTTGTTCTACAGATGAAATTGTAGCAGAGAAAAAATATCGAGATCCATTCAAGTTCATACCCTCTCATACCCTTGTCCTATATACTAACCACCTACCAAAGGTGGGTGCCTTAGATGAAGGAACCTGGAGAAGACTTATTGTAATTCCGTTTGAGGCAAAGATAGAGGGTAGTAGTGATATTAAAAACTACACTGATTATTTAGTAGATAAGGCTGGGGGAGCAGTTCTCAAGTGGTTAATCGAAGGCGCTAAAAAGGCTATTGATGAAGATTTTAAATTCAGCCTACCTAAAAAAGTAGCAGATGCCATCAATGAATATAAAGAATCGAATAACTGGTTCAAGCATTTCTTAAATGAGTGCTGTGAGCTTGATTCATCCTATGAAGAAAAGTCTGGAGAAGTCTATCAAGAATATAGAGCCTATTGTTTAAGAACTGGAGATTATGTAAGGTCTACAACAGATTTTTATTCTGCTCTTTCATCCAATGGATTTATGAGGAGAAAAACTAATCAAGGAATTGTGATTAATGGACTTAAATTAAAGTCAGATTTTGTGTAAAAATACAAGAAGTGCAGGTCGTGAATGTCATATATATAACTATTATATAGTAAGTAAATTAAATTTTAGTTATATATAAAGGTTATATAATAGAGTTTCACGACTTGCACAATGGCTAAAAATAGAGGTTTATATGTTAGAAAATGAAATAGAAAAAGCCTTAGTCGACAAGGTAAAACTCCATGGTGGTCTTTGTCTTAAATTTACATCTCCTTCAATGACGGGAATACCAGATAGGTTAATACTTCTTCCTAAAGGAAAGATAGGATTTGTGGAAACAAAAAGACCTGGAGGAGAACCAAGACCAATTCAGAAAAAAAGAATAAGACAATTTAAAAAGTTAGGTTTTAAGGTTTATGTTCTTGATTCCAAAGAAAACATTGACGAAATAATAAAAAGAATCGGAGGTGACTAATTGGAATACACTCCACATAAATACCAAAACTATGCTACTGAATTTATAAAAGAAAACAAAGAATCAGCACTTCTACTTGACATGGGTCTCGGTAAGACGGTTATAAGTCTAACCGCCATAAAAGACTTACTCTTTGATTCTTTTGAAATTTCTAAAGTTTTAATCATAGCACCACTAAGAGTTGCCAGGGACACTTGGAAGGAAGAAATAGAAAAATGGTCTCACCTTGATATCTTAGAATATTCAGTAGCAATAGGAAGTGAAAAAGAAAGAATAAAAGCATTAGAAGAACAAGCAGATATTTATCTAATCAATAGAGAAAATGTAGACTGGCTAATAAATAAGAGTGAAATACCCTTTAACTACGACATGATCGTAATTGATGAACTATCATCCTTTAAATCTCATAGGTCAAAGAGGTTTAAAGCTTTGATGAAAGTTAGACCAAAGGTAAAAAGAATAGTTGGTCTTACTGGAACTCCATCATCTAACGGACTAATGGATTTATGGGCTGAGTTTAGACTGCTTGATATGGGAGAGAGACTTGGTAGATTTATTGGTCAGTACAGGGAAATATACTTCAAACCAGATAAGAGAAACGGACCAATCATTTATTCCTATAAGCCACTTCCTTTTGCTGAAGATGCAATCTATGAAAAGATATCAGATATCACAGTTTCTATGAAAGCTGAAGATTACCTAAAAATGCCAGAGAAGATAAACAATGAAGTCTTTGTAAATCTATCAGATAAAGAAAGAGATATCTACGAAACCTTAAAAAAAGACTTGGTTGTTAGTATTAAGGATAAAGATATAGATGCAGTCAATGCTGCTGCACTTTCTAATAAGTTACTTCAAATGGCATCGGGTTCTGTTTATGATGAAGATAAAAATATGATTCATATTCATGATAGAAAGCTTGATGCCTTGGAAGATTTAATAGAAGGGGCAAATGGTAAGCCTGTTCTTATTGCTTATTGGTATAAGTCAGATTTGAAAAGAATAAAAGATAAGTTTGATGTAAGAGAACTTAAGACAAGTGAGGACTTTAAAGAATGGAATAAAGGTAATATTCTAGTAGCTATTATTCATCCAGCATCTGCTGGTCATGGACTTAACCTACAAGCTGGAGGGTCAACACTTATTTGGTTTTCTCTCACTTGGTCCTTAGAACTTTATGAACAAACCAATGCCAGACTTTATAGGCAAGGACAAAAAGAAACAGTTGTGATTCATCACATTCTAGCTAAAGGAACTATTGATGAAGATGTGATGAAGGCATTGGAAAATAAAAATAAAACACAAGCTGCACTCATTGATGCAGTAAAAGCAAATCTAAAATGAGTAGAGGTTCTATAGAGAACTTACCTCAATACTTATGGAGGTAAGAAATGAATGCAAAAGAATATTTAAAACAAGCTTTTTATTTAGACAAGAGAATAAACTCAAAGCTGGAGCAAGTTGAATCACTCAACGCTCTAGCAACAAAAGCTACATCGACCTTATCAGATATGCCTAAGAGTCCTAATAGAGGACCATCAAAACTTGAAGATACTATCGTAAAGATTGTAGATCTCCAAGAAGAGATTAATAGAGATATAGATAAACTTGTAGATTTGAAAGCAGAGATGGTTGGAACAATCAAACAGATTCAAAATAAGGAACTTCAAGTTATCCTTGAAAAAAGATATCTTTGTTATGAGACTTGGGAGAAGATAGCAGTGGATATGAATTACGATATTAGACATATTCATAGACTTCACAATCTGGGGTTAAAAGAAACTTCAAAGCTAATCAAACCTTGTCATGAAATGTCATAGAATGTCACTATGGAGTTGTAGTATTATTAAAATAGCAAAAGAATAATTAAAAGAGCCTTGGAGATTTAATCTTCAAGGCTTTCTTTATGGAGTGATAAAGTGCCGAGAAAACCTAAGAGACCATGTTCACATCCAGGTTGTCCTGAATTAGTTGATGGACGATTCTGCAAGAAACATGAGAAAGAATACAACAGAAACTATGAAAAATATAAAAGAGATCCTAAAACTCATAAGCGTTATGGAAAAGCATGGAGACTTATAAGAAAAAGATATGTAGCAGAGCATCCACTTTGTGAGATGTGTTTAAAAGAAAATAGAATGACAAAGGTAGAGGAAGTACATCACATACTTCCTCTTTCACTTGGTGGAACTAATGACGAAGATAATCTTATGAGTCTTTGTAAATCTTGTCACTCAAAGATTCATGCAAAGAGTGGAGATAGGTTTGGAGGATAGTTTTCCGAGGGGAGGGGGAGTCTTAATCTCTACGATTGATTTTCCTACCAACGGTGCCGCCCTCTCACGCACAAAAAAACGGGTTCAAAGGGGGTATTAAAGAACATCTTTCCAATTAGGAGGAAAACCCATAAATTTATAGTTGAAGTATCCTTGGTATTTATTAAAGGTATTTTCTAAATCTTTTAAAAGGGATTCCCATTGGTCGTTTGAGTTTAAAATTCTCTTTATGATTAAAAGAATGGGGAATATTTTATTTTGCTTGCCCTTATATTGTTCGTTTTCAGAATAAAGGCGGGGAGTTTCTTTTAAAGGCATATTATAAAGTCGAGTGTAATGGGCACAAATATTTCTTACTTCAACGAGACATAGAATCCAATTTTTTAAATATTTAGGATCTGTGTTGTAATAATTAGAAATTTCTTTTTGATCTTCATCCTTAAGAATACTAAACAAAGAAGATAAATTTCCAAAAGACATGAGTTCAACGGATACCCAGATTGGAAACTTTCCATCATATTTTTTTAGGTGGTGTTTAACAAATGGTTTATTCTTTTGCCTGTCAACTTCGTTGCTCAGATTCTCATTTATGATGGAATATATGGTTTGGCCTTTTTTATTCGTTTTATGAATAAAATTATCTTCGTGCATAAGTACATCGGAACCATACGTCATAGCTAGATGATAAGCAATTTGTGTTCTAAGCTCTATTTCAATTTGCTCAATAGTTCTAATGAGGTTGTTTTTAAATTGGCTATCAAAGCAATAAAGATTAAAGAGATGCTCGATAGTAATATGATCCTTATAGTGCTCTTTATTATTATATTTTTTAAGACCAATACCATAACCTGAAAGTCTATAATAATTTACTTTTTTCAAAATTTCTGTTGCATAAACTTCATCTTTGATTTTTAAGTTATGGTCAATTTTTAATTTGGTAATTTGATCTTCGTAGTTTAAAGCAGGTTTTAATGTCATATAAGTTCTCCTTAATATAAAAAAGCCCTCTCCGTGGTCCGCATGTAGAAAATCTACATTAAGCGTGGAGAGGTTCTGTTAAATTAATTATAACATAGAACTAGTCAAAGTCAATAACATACATGAGAAAAGAAATAAAACAACTAGGAGGTGATAGTATCGCTAAGGACGGAACATATAGAGGTGGGAGAAGAGTAAAAGCAGGAGGGAAACCACAGCCTGCTGCTGAAAAAATAGAAAAAGGTAAAAAAGTAGAAATATTAATGAATGATATTCCAACATTCACTCCAGAAGAAATAGATGCAGTTGATTTACCAGATGGAGCAGTTCTTGATGGAACCGATATGCCAACACCTAGTGACTATCTATCAGCAAAGCAAAAGAATGGAATACCACTTGGTGCTGACGAAATATACAAAGAGACATGGGGATGGTTAAAACAGAGAAACTGTGAGAACTTAGTAAATCCAAGACTACTAGAATCTTACTCTCAGGCTTTTGCAAGATACATTCAATGTGAAGAGGCAATAAGTCAATTTGGACTATTAGGAAAGCATCCTACTACAGGAGGAGTTATTGCATCTCCATTTGTACAGATGTCTTCACAATTTCAAAAGACAGCCAACCTTTTATGGTACGAGATTTATGACATAGTTAAAGAAAACTGCACAGAAGTTTATGAAGACTATGGGGAAGATATGATGGAAAAATTACTAAGGAGTAGAAAGTAAGGTGATTAAATGTTTGAAAAAGTAAATCCAAAGCACCCTGACAAACAAGCAGATTGTATTGCTGGTGCAATTGTAGATTTAGCATATAAAGAAAAAGATAATCCTAAAATAGCAGTTGAAGTTTTGCTGGGGCATGGAAATTGTCATGTAATTATTGAAACAGATTGTAATCTAAATAAAAAAGAAATTGAAAAAGCGATTAGGAGAATAGCAGGAGATGTCATAGCAGATATTAAAATAGTTGAGCAGGATATCCAACTTTCAAATAATCAAAAAGAAAAGATAAGATGTGGTGACAATGGAATTTTTAAGGGAGTACCCACATCAGATGAAGAAAAGAAACTATCTTTAATTGCTCGTGAAATTTATTCTAATTATCCCTACGATGGGAAATACATCCTTGATGGAGATAAACTCATCATCTGTCAGTCAAATGTACCAACAGAAATTTTAAAATCGATTTATCCTAGAGCAACCGTAAATCCATTAGGAGATTGGACTGGAGGATATAATGTTGATACTGGAGCAACTAATAGAAAACTCGGCTCTGATATGGGACGAGCAGTAACGGGTGGAGGTATTCATGGTAAAGACCTATCCAAGGCTGATGTATCAATTAATATTTATGCCCACCTAAAGGCACAAGAAGAGAAAAGAGAGATTGAATTATCCTGTGCAATTGGAGATGAAACTGTTGATGGTAGACCATATTCTGAAATTGTAGAAATTGCTAGAAACTACATTAACTCTATTGGTGGTTTTGAGGAATTTGCAAAGTGGGGGTTCATCTGATGAAAGAAGGACTATTACAATATGAATTAAAAAATGTAGATGAACTCATCCCATATATTAATAATGCTAGAACACATACTGACGAACAAATAAATAAGGTAGCTGCATCAATAAAAGAATTTGGATTTTTAAACCCAATCCTAATTTCAGATGACAATGTAATCACAGCTGGGCATTGCAGACTTCTTGCAGCTAAGAAACTTGGACTTAAAAAAGTACCTTGCATATTAGAAAATTATCTTACAGAGGCACAAAGAAAAGCATATGTACTTGCTGATAATAAGCTAAGTCTTGATGCTGGCTGGGATGAAGAACTATTGAGAGTTGAAATTGAATCCCTAGAAGATTATGGATTTAATGTAGAGCTTACAGGATTTTCAACTGAAGAATTATCTTCGATCTTTGACCTTGGCGTAGAGGCTGAAGAAGATGACTTTGATGTTGAAGAAGAACTTAAAAAGCCTATTTTTTCCAAGGAAGGAGATATTTGGACTCTAGGTCGACATAAAGTTATCTGTGGAGATTCTACTCAGTGGGATACTTTTGAAAAGCTGCTAAATGATACAAAGGTCAATTTAGTATGTACCGATGCACCATATTTTGTTGAATTAAAAAATAAATCGGGAACGATTAAAAATGACAACTTAAATGATAAAGAGGCCTATGAATTTTTGATGAAGGTCTTTACAAACTTTAAAGACGCAATGGCTAAGGATGCATCAATTTATGAATTCTATGCAACTATGAAAGCTAGAGTTTTCTATGATGCTTTTGAAGATGCAGGCTTTAAAGTTGGTGCAGGGCTTATTTGGAAAAAACCAAGAGCTCCTTTCATGAGAACAGATTGGAAATTTAATATGGAGCCTATTATCTTTGGTTGGAGAAAAGATGGAAAACATAACTGGTATGGAGATCAAAAGCAAACAGCAGTCTTTGAATTTGATGGAATTAAAGATTCTGAAAAAGAAGGATGTGGTCATCCATCATCAAAACCAGTACCACTTATTGCTTATTTAATAAAGCAATCAACTCAAACAAATGGCTTAGTCCTTGATGGATTTTTAGGAAGTGCATCTACATTAATTGCCTGTGAGGAGCTTAATCGAATCTGCTATGGAATAGAAATAGAACCTAAATTTGTTGATGTAGCAGTTAAAAGATATTTGAATTTAGTAGGTAGTGATGATGAGATAAAACTTCTAAGAGAAGGTAAAGAATACAAGTATTCGGAGGTTCTAAAAGATGAGTAACATAAAATATTATTTATCTGAAGACTCTGGTATTGCTTTAGGAGAAACTGAAGACGGTGTAATTTTCAAACTAGATGCAAATAGAGTTAATGAAATAAAAAATGTAAATTTTTATTATTGTAGGCAAGGCTATGAAAATATGTACATGATGGATTCAAAAGGTAGAGTCCTACATGATTATTTATTTCCTCACATAGATGGTTTTGAGATAGATCACATTAACATGGATACTCTAGATAATAGAACCTGTAATATAAGGTATTGCACTCATCAGCAGAATCAAATAAATCAAGGCTTGCAAAAAAATAATACTTCTGGAGTTGTTGGAGTAAGTTTCTATAAACCAAGAAATAAGTTTAGAGCAAGAATAAAAATTAGTGGCAAAGATATTCACTTGGGCTACTACGATACATTTGATGATGCTGTAAAAGCTAGAAATATTGCCATGAAGTGTTTGTTTGGTGGTTTTGGACAATATAATAAAGTTGATTTTATTCCAAAATGGATAGAAAATAAGGTTATTGAAAAATGCACACCATATGCTGATTTAGCAGCAAGTAGTGCATTTTTTGATTTCTGGGGTATTGAAGATGAATAAAGAATTAAGGTTAGGTTCACTATTTGACGGCAGTGGAGGATTTCCTTTAGCTGCTATTTTTTGTGGAATAAAACCTATGTGGGCTTCGGAGGTTGAGCCTTTTCCAATAAGAGTTACACAGAAAAACCTACCTCAAGTTAAGCATTTAGGAGATATAAAAGATATCGACGGGTCTGAAATCGAACCTGTTGATATCATTTCCTTTGGCAGTCCTTGCCAAGATTTATCAATCGCTGGTAAAAGGGCAGGACTTGAAGGGAAAAAATCTAACCTTTTTTATGAGGCAATTAGAGTTATAAAAGAAATGAGGTGTAAAACTAATGGTAAGTATCCAAGATACCTACTATGGGAAAATGTGCCAGGAGCCTTTTCATCAAACAAAGGAGAAGACTTTAGATGCGTCCTTGAAGAAATTACAAGAATTAAGGATTCCACAGTTAAACTTACTCGACCTAAGAAATGGGAAAAAGCAGGAGAAATCCTGGGAGACAATTTTTCCCTTGCTTGGAGAGTCCTTGATGCTAAATACTTCGGAGTACCCCAACGAAGGAGAAGAATCTTCCTTGTCGCAGATCTTGATGGAGGAAGTTCCAGAGAAATATTATTTGAGCAAAAAAGCATGTCAGGGGATACTTCAGAGGGCTGCGAGAAAGGGAAAAGAAATACCAGAGCCATTAAAGAAAGCTTTAATAAAACAATCTGTTTAAATGACCGAGGTGGTCAAAGGATGGATTTTTATTCTGATGAAAGTGGAACCTTGAGAGCAAGTGGAGGAATTGCACCATTCGTTTTTGAAAATCACAGTCAAGACTCAAGGTATAAAGGACCATTAAAAGAGACACAAACACTTGCATCAAACTTAGGACAAGGTGGAAATAACCAACCATTTGTAGTCTACGATATAAGACAAACTTCAGAAAACACTAAAAATGAAAGACATAATATTTACGAGTGTGATGTTTCAAGAACAATTGACACGTCTGGGAATACTCCTACAAGAAATCAAGGTGGAGTTGCAATAGTTGAGGATATCTACACCATGAGCAAGAATTCTCATTTTACAAAAGCAGACAAGAATATATCGTCTTCTTTAGTTGCTACTGATTATAAAGACCCACCGCTTGTAAATCAGAAACTTGTAAGAAGACTAACACCAAAAGAATGTGGAAGACTACAAGGGTTCCCAGATTACTGGTGTGATAAGTTAGAAATAGAAAATCCAACAGATGAGGACTTGTCCTTTTGGAGAGAAGTTTTTGATAAGGATGCTGAAATAAAAGGTCTTAAAAAGAAGAAAACAGATAAGCAGATACTAAAATGGCTTAAAAATCCTCATACTGATTCTGCAGAATATAAAATGTGGGGCAATGGAATTGCTCTTCCATGCGCTATATATATTTTCAAAAGACTTATAAATACTGCAAATAAGACTTGATATAAATCTTGAATTAAGTGATATATGTATGTGAGGTGATTAGATGATTTCAAGGGAAATTATACAAAAATTAAAAGAGACGTATCCAGTAGGTACAAGAGTAAAACTAATCCAAATGGAAGATGACCAAGCACCTCCAGTTGGAACTTTAGGCACAGTTTATGGGGTGGATGCTATTGGATCAATCCTAGTAAAATGGGATAATGGTTCAACTTTAAATGTAATTTTTAGGGTTGATAGAATAGAAAAGGTATCGAGTAAAGGTTGAAATATAGCCATTATATCCTTTAATTAACTTGACTTATTTTTGACAGTACGGTTATATGTACATACAAAAAAAGATAAGGAGAAAAAATATGGCATACAAATACATGAAAACACAGGAAGATTTAAATGAGTTAATCGACTCTTCAGCAATTACAATGCTTGGACTTTATGAAGGAGAAAATGGAGACTTAGCTTTCCAAGATTATTTAAAAGACTACCTTGAAGATGACACAATTTATATCACAATGGGAAAAACAATTAACGAATTTTACGAAAGCGACCTTCCTGAAGACTTAAGGATAGTAAGTTTAAAGTACAACAAGTTAGGAAGACTTCCAATTATAAGACTTGAGATTGGAGCGAAATGGTTTGATGACTTTATAGATAATCTCCAAAAGAATAAGAAAAGAGGAGTGAGATAAATGACAAACCAAGAATTGAAAAGGCAATGCTTTTTAGAGGCCACTAAAAGAATTAATGAAAAAAGAGATAAAGCACTTTTAGAAATTGCCAAGAAACATTCTTATGCAATAGAAGAAAGAGGAGACTTAGAAAAAAGAAACAATGATTCAGAAGACTTTTTAGAAGTTTCAGTATGGTCATTAAAAGAAATGTTAAAAGAGGCCTATGAATTAGGAAAACAAAATAATTAGAAATCAAGAAATTGAGCGAAGGCTCTTTTTCTCGTAGTGAACTAGCTAACGGCTAGTATTTTTTATGCCTATTTTTCAAGGAAGGAGGTCAAATGAAATATAAACCAACAAAATTTATGCTACCTACATCTCACTATGATAAAAATAAAGCAGACTATGCTGTCACCTTTATAGAATGCCTAAAACATACAAAAGGTAGATGGGCAGGTAAAGACTTCAAGCTTATTGATTGGCAAGAAGAAATCATAAGAGACTTATTTGGCATTGTAAAAGATACGGGATACAGACAATTCAATACAGCCTATATTGAAATACCAAAGAAAATGGGAAAGTCAGAACTTGCAGCTGCAGTAGCACTCCTTCTTACTTGCGGTGATGGAGAGGAAAGAGCAGAAGTTTATGGTTGTGCTGCTGATAGACAGCAAGCAACTATAGTTTTTGATGTTGCAGCTGATATGGTAAGGATGAGCCCAGCCTTATCTAAAAGAGTAAAAATTCTAGCATCTCAAAAAAGAATGATATATAAACCGACCAATTCTTTCTACCAAGTTCTATCTGCAGAGGCTTATTCCAAACACGGATTTAATATTCATGGTGTTGTCTTTGACGAGCTTCATACTCAGCCCAATAGAAAATTATTTGATGTTATGACTAAGGGTTCAGGAGATGCAAGAACCCAACCTCTATATTTTCTCATAACAACTGCTGGAACAGACACCAAATCAATATGCTACGAGACTCACCAAAAGGCAGTCGATATTTTAGAAAGAAGAAAAACTGATCCAACTTTTTATCCTGTGATTTATGGAGCAGACAGAGAAGACGATTGGACAGATGAAAAAGTATGGCATAAGGCAAATCCGTCTCTTGGAATTACAGTTCCTATAGAAAAAGTAAGGCAAGCTTGTGAATCGGCTAAGCAAAATCCAACTGAAGAAAATGCCTTTAGGCAACTAAGACTTAACCAATGGGTCAAACAAGCAATCAGGTGGATGCCTATGGAAAAATGGGACTTATGTAATTTTGCTGTTAATGAAGAAGAACTAAAAGGCAGAGTTTGTTATGGAGGTCTTGACCTTTCATCTACAACAGATATTACAGCCTTTGTTTTAGTCTTTCCTCCAATAGATGAAGATGATAAATATCAAATACTTCCTTACTTTTGGTTGCCAGAAGATAATCTCGACCTAAGAGTAAAAAGAGACCATGTAAATTATGACCTATGGCATAAGCAAGGCTATATTCAGACAACAGAAGGCAATGTAGTTCATTATGGTTTTATTGAAAAATTTATAGAAGATTTAGGTGATATATATAACATCCGAGAAATTGCCTTTGACAGATGGGGAGCAGTTCAGATGGTACAAAACTTAGAAGGAATGGGTTTCACAGTTGTTCCTTTTGGTCAAGGATTTAAAGACATGTCTCCACCAACAAAAGAATTAATGAAACTAACTCTCGAAAGAAAAATAGCCCATGGAGGTCATCCAGTTCTAA
The DNA here is from genome assembly GCF_900099555.1 of Peptoniphilus raoultii. Lineage (GTDB taxonomy): Bacteria > Bacillota > Clostridia > Tissierellales > Peptoniphilaceae > Peptoniphilus_A > Peptoniphilus_A raoultii. The sequence continues at coordinate 1,258,101 of NZ_FMWM01000002.1, read as the reverse complement.
GGTGGATGATGGATAATATCTTTATTCGAACAGATCCCGCTGGAAACATTAAGGCAGATAAAGAAAAATCTACAGAAAAGATAGATGGGGTTATTGCTACAATCATGGCTCTTGATAGGGCTATAAGGTGTGGCAATGATACTAGTGAGTCGGTTTATGATGATAGGGGATTGATTATTTTTTAATCTCGCTATTTTTGATTTATCATAGCCAAATTTATTAAAATGGCGAAATTAATCTCGCCAGCATTGATTTATATACGCCATATACGATATAATGGCGAGGAAGGTGGTGATAGAACATGAGAGAATTTAATTATTCAAAGCTTTTAAATTTAAATATACCTGCAAAAATGTATGATTTAATATCAAAGATCTATGAATATAAAGGAAAACAGGAGCTATACGTAGCTAATTTTTCCGATGTTCTCGATAAAATGATAGAGGTTGCAAAAATTCAGTCCACTAAATCATCTAATGCAATAGAAGGTATTTCAACAAATGATACCAGACTAGAAGAGTTGATGAATAAAAAAAGTGAACCTAAGAATAGAAATGAAGAAGAAATATATGGTTACAGAGAAGTTTTAGATATCATTCATGAAAACTATGACAATATAGAATTCACAAAAAACAATATTTTGACCCTACACAATAGGCTTTATTCTTATTCAGGGGAAAGCCATAAAGGAAAATTTAAAACAATGGATAATAGCATCGTTGAAGTAAATTCCCTTGGTCAGAAAAAAGTAAGATTTCAGCCTGTATCAGCTTTTGAAACAGAAATATATATTGATAGAATGATTGAGGCTTATAATGAAGCTGTTAGTTTAGAAATCCCGCCATTACTTCTAATACCAACTGTGATTCATGATTTTTTATGTATCCATCCATTCGCTGATGGAAATGGTAGAATGTCAAGGCTATTAACGCTGCTACTACTCTATAAAAATGGATTTTTTGTAGGAAAATATATTTCACTAGAAATGATTATTGAAGAGACAAAAGATATTTACTATGAAGAATTGCAAGCTTCAAGTGAAGATTGGCATGACGGTACGAGTGATGAATTACCATTTATAAGATATATGCTTTCGGTCATCTACAAAGCATATAGCCAGTGTGATGAAAGATTTAAACTAATAGCAGAAAAATCTATAACTTCTTCAGATAGAGTGATGAAGATATTTGATAATTCCTTAGAACCATTATCTAAATCAGATATAGTAGTACTTTGCCCAGACATTTCTCAAAGAACTATAGAAAGAGCATTAAAAGAATTAAAAGACAGTGGCTTAATTAAACAATTAGGTAGCGGTAGAGCAACTAAGTATATTAAATTTTAAAGCTATTAGCATCTACAAAAGTAGGTGCTTTTTTCATACCTACTTTTAAGGAGGTGGTAATATAAACATTTTAAATTTAATATTTAAGTCGAGAGACAAACCTAAAGACGGGGAGAGGATATCTTCATCGTCTTTTTTATTTGGGAGAACAACAGCAGGAAGGAATGTAAATGAATTTACTGCTATGCAAATGACAGCCGTTTATTCATGTGTGAGAGTTCTTGCTGAAACCTTAGCAGGACTTCCTCTTCATTTGTATAAAAGAGGAGACTCAAATTCAAAGGAAAAAGCAAAAGACCACGTCATATATTTTTTATTACATGACGAACCTAATGATGAAATGACTTCATTTGTATTTAGGGAAACACTAATGACTCATCTATTACTTTGGGGTAATGCCTATGCTCAGATAATACGTAATGGAAGAAATGAGGTCATTGGACTTTATCCATTAATGCCAAACAAAATGACTGTTATGAGAAGTGAGGATGGAGAAATCTTCTATAAATACAATCACAAATCAGAAGAAGTTTATCTCTTAAAAGAAGATGTTCTTCATATACCTGGACTTGGTTTTGATGGACTTATTGGCTACTCACCAATTACCATGGCTGAAAATGCTATAGGCATGGCTATGGCTTGTGAAGATTATGGTGCATCTTTCTTTCAAAATGGAGCACAACCAGGTGGGGTTTTAGAACATCCAGGCATAATTAAAGACCCAGAGAGAGTAAGGGAGTCATGGAATGCAGCCTTTCAAGGGCCTAAGAACGCCAACAAAGTGGCTGTACTTGAAGAAGGAATGAAATACCAACCCATAGCTATTGCGCCAAGTGAAGCCCAGTTTTTGGAAACAAGAAAGTTTCAGTTAAATGAGATAGCAAGAATATTCAGGATACCACCTCATATGATTGGTGACTTGGAGAAGTCATCATTTTCAAATATAGAACAACAGTCACTTGAGTTTGTTAAATACACCCTTGATCCTTGGATTGTTCGTTGGGAGCAATCTTTGGAAAGAGCGCTACTAACAAAGAAAGAAAAGGAATCCTACTTTATTAAATTCAACCTTGATGGACTTCTAAGAGGAGACTATGAATCAAGAATGAATGGATATGCTGTAGGAAGACAGAATGGTTGGATGAGTGCAAATGACATAAGAGAATTAGAAAATTTAGATAGGATATCAGCTGAAGAAGGTGGTGACCTTTATTTAGTAAATGGAAATATGCTACCACTTGATAAGGCAGGTAGTTTTTATCAGCAGAAAGGAGAAGTGATAAGTCCTAATGAAGAACAATAGAATATTTTGGAACTGGAAAAAGGATTCAAATGAACTCTATATAGATGGAGTTATTGCAGAAGAGTCTTGGTTTGATGATGAAATCACGCCAAGGCTCTTTTTTGAAGAATTAAAAAATAAAAGTGGAGACATAACTGTGTGGATCAACTCCCCTGGTGGAGATTGTATAGCTGCATCAAGAATTTACACCATGCTTTTAGAGCACAAAGGAAATGTGACCATAAAGATTGATGGACTTGCAGCATCAGCAGCATCTGTTATTGCTATGGCAGGAACTGAAGTATTGATGAGTCCAACATCATTAATGATGATTCATAACCCCTTAACTGTAGCCATTGGCGACTCAAAAGAGATGCAAAAAGCCATAGACATGTTAAAGGAAGTCAAGGAATCAATCATCAATGCCTATGAGATTAAGACAGGTCTATCCAGAGAAGAGATTTCAAATCTAATGGATGGAGAGACTTGGTTTGATAAGAACAAAGCTATTGAGATGGGTTTTTGTGATGGAACTCTCACTGACAAAAGAAAAGATGAAAAAGTTACGAACATGGTCTTCTCAAGGCGAGCAGTTACAAACTCACTTTTAACAAAGATAAATAAAGAAGTAAAGACTCATTCAATGAGTGAGGTAGAAGAAAGGTTAAACAAAATTAAAAATACTTGGAGGTAATTATATGAACTTAAAAGAACTTTTAGAAAAGAGAACTAAGGCTTGGGATGAGGCAAAAGCATTTGCTGAATCTAAGAAAGATGAAAATGGTCTAATGTCTGATGAAGACTTTAAGACATATGAAGAGCTGGAAAAAACTATCGAGAATTACACTCGTGAAATCGAAAGAAAGAAGAGGGAAGAAGAAATGGATAAAACCTTAGAAAAACCTACTACTCAAGCACTAACAAATGAACCTGCTACTTTTAATGAAGAAGAAAAGCCAATGAGAGCAAGAAATGTCTATAAGAAATCTATGATGAAGGCATTAAGAACTAACTTTAGAGATATTTCCAATGAATTAAAAGTAGGAACAGATGAAAGTGGTGGATATTTAGTTCCAGAAGAAATGGAAGCAGATATCGTAAATGGTCTTGAAGATGAAAATATTGTAAGAAAATTAGCTACAAAAGTTCAAACTTCAGGACTTCATAAAATCAATATTGCAGCTACAAAGCCAGCAGCCCTATGGGTTGAAGAAGGTGGCAAACTTACCTTTGGAGATGGTACATTCGACCAAGTATCTCTTGATGCACATAAACTCCATGTTGGTATTAAAGTTACTGAAGAACTTCTATATGATGCAGCCTTTAATCTAGAAAAATACATCACTGAAGAATTTACTAGAGCACTAGCAAATGCTGAAGAGGACGCTTTCTTAAATGGCGATGGAGTAAATAAACCTACAGGAATTTTTGACTCTAAAAAAGGTGGAGAACTTGGGGTAACAACAAAGGCTCAAACAATTAATGCGGATGAACTCATTGATTTAGTTTACTCTTTAGACAGACCTTATAGAAAGAGAGCAGCTTTCATTTTAAATGATGCAACAGTTGCTCAGATTAGAAAACTTAAGGATGTTAATGGTGCATATATTTGGCAACCATCACTTAAGGATGGAGAACCAGATAGACTTTTAGGATATCCTGCCTATACATCTGCCTTTGCTCCAAAAGCTGATAAAGGAAAACTTGCAGTAGCCTTTGGCGATTTTTCATATTACAAGATTGGAGATAGAGGAAACAGGTCTTTCCAAGACTTAAAGGAACTATTTGCTGGTAATGGCATGGTTGGTTTCTTAGGTAAGGAAAGAGTTGATGGAATCTTAGTTTTAAAAGAGGCAGTTAAACTATTAAAAATAGGTGCTACTGCCTAAGGAGTAGATTATGATTACTCTTGAGGAGGCAAAGTCCTATTTAAGAGTGGATTTTGATGATGAGGATGAGATGATTGAATCTCTCATCCAATCATCAATCAAACATTCAATGGATGTTGCTAGGGTTAATAGTGAAGAAGACCTTTCTAAAAATCCAAATGGAAAGATAGCAGTCCTCTATATGACTGCTTATCTTTATGAACATAGAGAAGAGGCAGACTATTCTGAATTAAACTTAACTCTAAGAGCTTTATTATTTGGAATGAGAAAGGCTGAATTCTAATGAAGATATCGGATTTAAATAGAAAAATAACCTTTCAAAATAAAAACATTGAGGTGGATGGAATTGGTAACCATAAATCAGTATGGACGGATTATCTAGAAACTTCAGCCTATATATCGTTTCAAGGTAAAGGAGAAGAAGTTTTTCTTGGGATAGAAGTAGATAGGTCAGATATTTCTTTTACTGTAAGATTTCAAAATAGGTTAAAGAATATTAACACTTCAGAATACAGAATTCTATTTGAAGATGAAAAGTACAATATCATCTCAATTGACTTTATGAACTACAAAAATAGACTTATAAAGTTTAGATGTAGGAAGGTGAGTAGATGAATGTAAAAATTGAAAACCTAGCCAGTGAAATAATGAAGGGCTTAGAAGAATATTCTGATATGGCAACAGATGAAGTCAAAAAGGAAGTTAAAAAGGCTGGTAGCAATATTAGAAAAGACATACAAGAAAATGCACCTGTAGGAGAAACAAAGAAATATTCTAAATCTTGGTCAGTAAAAACTATGAAAGAAACTTCTAACTCAATAGAACTTGTAGTTCACTCAAGAAATAGATACCAACTGGCTCATCTACTTGAAAAAGGTCATGTTCTTAGGCAGGGAGGAAGAGTATCTGCTAAGCCACACATTGGACCAGCTGAGGAGAAAGGAATCAGAGAATTGGAAGAAAATATTATGAGGAAACTAAACGATGGATAGGCTATTAAAAATAATTGGAGATATGGGACTTCCATTTGCATACTCGCACTTTGCTGAAGGAGAAAGTCCAGATCCACCATTTATGGTCTATCTATTTCCAAAGAATAAACACTTTGGTGCAGATGGAGTAGTTTTCTATAAGAACACTCAAATTGACTTAGAACTTTACACTGATAGGAAAGATTTAAAATTAGAAGAAAAAATAGAAGAGATACTTGATAGGGAAAAAATCTATTATGAAAAATCTGAAGTTTGGATTGAATCAGAAAGACTTTATGAAGTTCTCTATGAATTTACTATGGAGGTAAAAAATGGCTAATAAAGTTAAATTTAATATTTGTAATGTTAATGACCTAACCCCACGAGCCTTGCGAGTGGAAGGTAGGTCAGATGTCACGCAATCCAATTCTCTGCGACTGATAAGGAGCGAAGAGAATTGTGATGGAGCTGACTCACTACAATTTATGGGAGGTAACAATTATGGCAAATAAGGTAAAGTTTAATATTTGCAATGTGCATTACGCTCTCTTCGATAAAACTGAAGAGGGCGTTATTAAATATAAAACACCAGTGCCAATGCCTGGTGCTGTTTCAATTTCATTGGATCCTAATGGAGAGCCTGAAAGCTTTTATGCAGATGGAATTGAATATTACACTATTTCAAATAATATGGGATATGATGGAGATTTAGAAATCGCTCTTATTCCAGAATCCTTTAGGACGGATGTTTTGATGGAAAAATCAGACTCCAATAAAGTTCTAATTGAGTCTTCAAACTCTGAAACTGCAAACTTTGCACTGTTATTTGAGTTTGATGGAGACCAAAAGAAAATCCGTCACGTCATGTATAACTGTTCAGCAGCAAGACCTACTCTCGAAGGAGAAACTAATGAAGAATCAAGAGAAGTTCAACCAGAAACATTATCTATCCAAGCAAGACCACTTCCAAATGGAAATGTAAAGGCTAGAACAGGCGAAGAGACTACAAAGGAAACTTATGATGGTTGGTACAAGTCAGTATATATGCCAACGGAAACTACAGTAACACCTTCAAGAGCAAGTGTTGGAGGTAAATAAATATGGCACTAACTAAGAAAATTCAAATCGATGGGAAAGAAGTTGTTTTTCGTGCATCTGCAGCTATTCCAAGAATCTATAGACTTAAATTTGGTAGAGATATATTCAAAGACTTGATGGAACTTGAAAAGTCCATGAAGAAAAATGATGAAGATAAATCCAATCTTGATATAGGTTCATTGGAATTATTTGAAAATATAGCCTATGTAATGGCAAAGCATGGAGATAAATCTGTGCCAGATAGTCCAGAAGAATGGTTAGATAATTTCTCAACCTTTTCAATTTACCAAATTCTACCTCAGTTAATAGAGCTATGGGGACTTAACATAAAGTCGGAAGAAGTTCCTAAAAAAAAGTAAGACCGACAGAAAGACCAATGACCACACCCTTGTTTCTACTAAGGGCAGTGGAACTTGGTATTTCTGTTTCTGATTTATCCCTATTAACAATTGGACTTGTAAATGATATGTTCACAGAAAAGAATAATGATGAATATAAATACAAAGAAGTAGCTACGCAAGAAGATTATGATAAGTTTTAATCTTCAAGCTTAGCTACTCTTTTTTCAGCATCTTTATAGACTTTGGATTCCGCTCTTGCACCGATAATAATGACAAGAACTTCATCATCTGATTTTTCCAATTTATAAACGATCCTAAGACCTGAACTCTTAAGTTTAATTTTCATAAGACCAGCAAGCTTAGAATCAGATAGGTTAGAAAGAGGCTTGCCATAGCCACCTTCAGTATTAGGAAGAGGATTTATTAAGATCCTCTTAAGTGCTTTATCGACAATTTTTCTTTGAGATCCATCTAATGCTTTATAGTCTTGGATGGCTTCTTTTATAAAGGATAGTTTATAGTTCATTCGATTTCGTCCTCATCAAGAGGAGAGACTTCATTTAAATCGATATGAAAGGTTTCTTCAAATTCATCTTGAGAGATTAAATCGGATTTATCCATTGATGACATCCTTGTATTGGCAAGCATAAGATCTCTTGCATCTTCGAGCTCATCAATGAGTTTCGTATATTCATCAGGGGAAACAAGAATGCACTCAGGAGTGTTGTTCTTTAATACGACCTTAGAACCGTTCACTTTGACATCATCGAAAATACGTCCAGCTAGGCCTCGATTGAATTCAGAAATGGATACAGTCTTATTGGATAATTCTTTTACAAAATTCATGCTTATCACCTCAAGATAAGTATAGCAGAAATCGATAAAAACATCAATAAAAATACTGATAAATATATCTCCAAAGAGGAGGTGAGATATTGGCAAATAGAATAAAAGGAATAACTGTTGAGATTGGTGGGGATACTACCAAACTTCAAACTGCATTAAAACAAGTTAATACGGAGATTAAACATACTCAGTCTGAACTTCGTGATGTCAACAAACTTCTTAAACTTGACCCTGGAAATACAGAACTTATCTCACAAAAACATAAACTGTTAGGTCAAACCTTGGAAGAAACAAAGAATAAACTAACCTCTTTAAAAGAGGCACAAAAACAAGCTGAACAGGCTCTTGCAGAAGGTAAAATTTCACAAGAGCAATATGATGCTCTTAAACGAGAGATTATTGAAACAGAACAAGCATTAAAGTCTCTAGAAAGGCAAGGGGCAACCACAAATCAGACTCTTCAAAACATAGCTATTACTGGAGAAAAATGGCAAAACACAGGGCAAAATATAGAAAATGTGGGAAGAAAAATGATGCCAGTATCTCTTGCAGTAGCAGGTCTTGGAGTAGCAGCTGTAAAGACTGCATCAGATTTTGATTCTGGTATGTCAAAGGTAAAAGCAGTATCTGGTGCAACAGGGTCCGACTTTGATGCCCTAAGGGAAAAGGCCCGTGAAATGGGAGCCAAGACCAAGTTCTCAGCATCTGAAGCGGCAGAGGCTATGAATTATATGGCCATGGCTGGTTGGAAAAGTAAAGATATGATTAGTGGTATTGAAGGAGTCATGAACCTTGCTGCAGCTAGTGGTGAGGACTTAGCTACTACTTCAGATATCGTAACAGATGCCCTTACAGCCTTTGGTTTAAAAGCAGAAGATTCTTCTCACTTTGCTGATGTTCTTGCTGCGGCATCATCTAATGCCAATACCAACGTTTCATTAATGGGTGAAACCTTTAAATATGCTGCACCTATTGCTGGTACACTTGGCTATTCAGTTGAAGATACAGCAGTAGCTATAGGTTTAATGGCTAACGCAGGAATAAAAGGCTCACAAGCAGGGACAGCTTTAAGGTCTGGACTAACAAGACTCGCATCACCAACTAAAGAAGTTATTAATGGAATGTCCATGTTGGGATTATCTATTGAAGATGTACAGGGCCTTTCACTTGATGAAACTCTAAGCACCTTTAGAGTTGCCTTTGCCAATTTAGATGGAACTCAAAAAGCACAAGCAGCATCCATGATATTTGGTAAAAATGCCATGTCTGGAATGTTGGCAATTATAAATGCCAGTGAAAAAGACTACAGCAGCTTAAGTGATGCCATATATAACGCAGATGGAACAGCAGAAAAAATGGCTGCTACTATGCAGGATAACCTAGCTGGTCAATTAAAGATCCTACAATCTGCCTTAGAAGAATTAGCTATATCCTTTGGAGAACTTTTAATGCCTGCTGTTAGAAAAGCAGTAGATATATTAACGAAACTGGTAAATGGACTTAATGCTCTTCCAGGACCAGTAAAAGGTATTATTGCAGGTATCGCCCTTTTTATAGCTGCTCTTGGTCCAGTTCTTATGATTGTAGGAAAACTTATCTGGTCAATAGGTACTATTATGACCAAAGGACCTCTAATAGTAGGAGGAATAACTAAGATAGTTGGAATATTTACAGGAACACTTATACCAGCAATCACAGCAGTAGTATCAGCCATTGGGATTGTTCCTATTGCTATTGGCGCAGTAATAGCAGGTCTTGTTCTTTTATGGAAGAAATGTGACTGGTTTAGAGAAGGGGTCATCTCTATATGGGAAACTATTAAGGAATCAACTGTTGCCATTTGGAATGGAATAAAAGAATTCTTCGTAAATCTATGGCAAGGGATATCTGATTCATGGACAAGTACCTGGACTGAAATCACAAGTTTTCTATCAGAATTTTGGTCTGGATTTATTGAAGGAGTGAAGACTACTTGGAAAGGCATCAAGGACTTCTTTGTCAATCTATGGAATGGACTTTCTGAAGGATGGAACAGTATATGGACATCTATAACAACTTTTCTAACTGAATCTTGGAATACCTTTATTGAGGGAGCCAAGAGTTTATGGCAAAGTTTAGGAGAATTCTTTACAAGCCTTTGGACAGGAATTAAAACTATTTTTACCAATATATGGACAGCTATTTCAACTACAACTACAGAAGTATTTACAGCAGTTAGTGAGTTTATAAAAACTACTTGGGAAGGTATTAAGACTTTAATTTCAACAGTTCTTGATGCAATTAAAGTAAAAGTAGAGACCATTTGGAATGGACTAAAAGAGTTCTTAACAACAGTCATCACTGCCATTGGAGAATTTATTTCTACATCCTGGACCAATATAAAAACGACTATTGAGACTATCTTGACTTCTATTAAGACAGTCCTTGAATCAATCTGGAATGGGATAAAGACCTTTATCTCATCAACAATGAATAATATTAAATCCTTTGTTTCATCTGCTTGGAACTCCATAAAGTCGACTATTTCATCTGCAGTGAATACTGCAAAGTCAGCAGTATCATCTGCATTTAATTCCATGAGATCAAGTATTTCATCAACCATGTCAAATATTCAGTCCACTATTAGAAATGGATTTAATAATGCAGTTAATCACATTAAAAATTTGGCATCCCAAGCTTATACATGGGGAGCCGATATGATTAACGGAATTGCTAGAGGGATTAGAAGTGCAATTAGCAATGTTACATCGGCTGTATCGAATGTAGCATCAACTATTAGGTCTTATCTACACTTTTCAGTTCCAGATGTTGGCCCACTTACTGACTATGAATCATGGATGCCAGACTTTATGGAAGGTTTATCAAAAGGAATTGAAAAGAGCAGAAGATTAGTACAATCTTCAATGAAAAATGTCGCAAGAGATATGGTTTTAAGCCCAAGCATATCAGCTGTTGGCATAGGTGGACATGATAAAGAATCAGCTATAAATGGAATTGACATAGGAAGACAAATATCCGATGCACTTGCAAACATCAATTTAAAGTCAGAAAATGCTGGAGATATAGTTATACCAGTTTATCTTGGTGGAACTCTCCTTGATGAAGTTATTGTTAATGCATCTATGCGTAAGAATTTAAGAAGTGGAGGTAGATAATGACCTAACCCAAAATCTATGATTTCGTCGGTAGGTCAGATGCAGTCTCACCCCATGAACAAGGAGCAAAGCGATGCAGTGAATGGAGGTGTAGTCGTATAATGAAATATCAATCATATTTAATTATTGAAGGAGTAGACCTACCTCTACCAAATTCTTATGATTTGGAGTTTAGAGATATAGAGGCAGATACTGGAGGAGAAACAGAGGCAGGCACTATTCAAAGGGATATTGTTAGAAATAAAGTAGCAAGTATTTCTGTAAGTTTTTCTTGTAGTCCTAAGCTTGTGAAGATATTGAGTGGTCTTGCTAACAAGTCTAATCTTAAAGTTAAATTCTTAGATACAGAAACATTGGAACTAAAAGAGACACAAATGTATATAGACAAGTTTCAAGTCAAACTAATAAAAGATACTTCTTATAAAGGATTGTGGGAAGTATCTTTTTCATTGGAGGAGTACTAATGTATCCAACAAGCAATGAATATAAAACAGTTATAAAAAAGAACTCTCGTAAATTTTACTGGACGGGAAATATCATCTTAAAAGATGAAACAATCATTCCATTTACCAATAAAGATATTCTTAAAGGGTCTGGATATATCCATCGTTCTTGCTCTGGATCTTCTGAACTTGAAATAGGGACAGTTTATGCTGGAGAGTTTGGAATTAGCCTTTTTTCAAATATAGATAGGTATTCTTTAGAGGATTCAAAGCTAGAACTTTTTTACCATCAAGAATTAGAAAGCAAAAAGATAGAAACCATACCAATGGGAATTTTTGATGTCACTGAAGCAAATAGGTCTAAGAAAATTTTAGAACTAAAAGGCTATGACTATATGCTTAGGTTTGATAAGAACTTCCCAGTGACAGATACCTTTGGTACAGCCTTTGAACTACTAAGTCTTTCATGTGAGAAGTGCAAGGTAGAACTAGGTATGACAGAAGATGAGGTAAAAGCTTTTGTAAATGGTGAGGAAGTTTTGGCAATTTATCAAGACCATGATATAGAGACTTATAGGGACTTTATTCACTATATAGCATCGACCCTAGGTGCTTTTGCTGGGGTTTCTCGTGAAGGGAAATTAGTTTTAAAAAAGTATGAAGAAAGTATATCAACTGAAATTAAAACGAGAGAAAGATTTTCTTCTTCAATATCAGATTTTAAAACTAGATATACAGCCATCAACTCAACAAATGCAAAGACTAAAATAGCTGAATACTACTCTTTAGAAAATGACGATGGCCTAACTATGAATCTTGGAATAAATCCATTGATGCAGTTAGGAGTTCCAGAGAAAAGAAAAAGAATGTGTGAGGCTCTTCTTACTGAAATTTGCAAAATTCATCACACACCTTTTGATATGGTAACAATAGGAGACCCAAGTCTTGATGTAGGAGACAGAATAGCTATTTCTTATGAAGAAGAAAAGATTGAAGGACTTATCACTGACATAGAATATAAAATAAATAGCAAGCATAGAATTCTTGGTGTAGGAAAAAATCCCTATTTATCTAAAGCTAAGAGTAAGAATGATAAGAATATAGTAGGACTGTTAAATCAAATTGAATCTGAAAAGTTAGTAGTTCATGCTTACTCAAATTACTCTGCTTTTAATCTTTCCACAACAGACACGCCGATAATTCGTATAGAATTTGCCTCCAATAAAGAAACGGAGGCAATTTTTAATGCATCTATCTTGTTAAATATCATCTGTGATACTGAAGAAAAAACAAGAAAGATATCTAGAAAGGTCAAGAAACAAGTAGAGGTTTTAAATAATGATGGAAAATCCTATGATCCTCCAAAGTTTGAAGTAAAAGAGGAAACAGAAGAATTAGACTTTATTGAAAATATAGAAATACCAACCAGGCTAGTTGTTACTTACGTTTTTAATGATACGAAAATAGAACATTACATTCCAAAAGAAACCTACTTAAGTGGTGACCATATTCTAAATCTTTTTTATCCACTAACTAAACTTCAGGAAAAGACGATGAACAACTTCTCGGTATTAATTAGGCTTGAATCAGGACAAGCCATGATTGGAAAAGATAATGCTATCGCAGCTATATCTGGTCAATCCTTAGGTTCTACAGAGGCTTGGGATGGAAAGCTTAAGATTGATGAATCCTGGAAGATAATAGAACTTAGTCATTCATTTCTTCTTAGGAAACTTAAAGCAGACTACAAAGTCGAAAGACAAGTTCCAAGACCTCTAGTATTTAATGAAAAGGTAGGAAGATTTAAATATCAAGGATTGATGCTTGGAAAATATAAAGAAGAAATCATTACAGAATTTAAAGATAAGGAGGAAGAAAATGCTCAGGGGTAAATCAGTCATTGAACTAACCGATGTGAGGACAAATAGGAAGGAGATATATGAAGATGAAAACTTAATAACGAATGCAGTCCCAGATTTATTAAGGCTCAATCCATCAGGTCTTATGTATCCATTAGAAAATGGAACAGCTCAGTTTAAAGATGAAATATTTCCTATAGCTAATAAATGTTATGGTGGAATATTATTATTTGAAAATCCTTTGGAGGAGGATCCAAATAAGATAATTGCACCTTCAGACAATTCAATTATTGGTTATGCATCAAATGACGTTAATGATACTGACAATCCCAAAGGAGGATCTGCTAACTTGACGGAATCCAAACCAATAGATAGAGGATATAAATTTGTATGGGACTTTTCAACCTCACAAGGAAATGGAAGGATTTCGTCCTTAGCTTTAACTCATTATAGAGGAGGCAAAAGCTTTTATGGGAACTCTTATGACAGAGAATCAGGAATTCTTATGTTAAATAAGGTTAGTACAAAAACGGACAAAGCTGTTCTATCTTATTATGCAGGTCTTGTTGAAGTAAACTTAAGAGATCAAAGTTTTTATTCTATTTGGCCTATGCCCGATAGACAAATTCAAATAGCTAAAATTAAAGAGTCATTTTTCAATATAGGACTTAATGATACAATTTTAGGTATGCCTACACAAGATGTTGAAGTAAATTATATTAAACCTGAAAAATTTTTCCCTAGTAGATATAGCATTAACTGTTCCTTCCATGATGGGGGAGATGGATATTGGTATGGATTTTCAACGGAAGGGGAAACGAACAGCAGGGGAAATGCTGAAATATACACAATAAAAATTAAGAAGGAAGATTTTTCATTTACAGAAGATAAGTGGGTGTTAGAAAATGTACAACTGCAAGGAATAGGTAGATATCCAAGTTCTGAAAATGAAAGCCATTATAGGACGATAGGAAGTGTGGTTAGAGGTAAATATTTGTATTGTTTAAATTACAAAAAAAATGGTGTTTATAAAATAAATATTAATAATCCAGTGGACATTACATTGATTAATCTGGAAAATGAAGTTGATATTCTAAGAGGAGAATATACAAATCAGTATTTTTACAAATATGGAGATTATGTAGCAACCAGACAGTTTTTAATTGATAAAAATGACAATGTTATTTATACAGCTACTGTAGATATGAAGTTTTTAACTACGCCTTTAATTAACATTGGTCCATTTATGATTGGTTTTGATACAGATTCTGGTTATGGAAATTATACTCTTTATAAACTTCTATTCCTTCACACGCAATATCTTGGAACAATTAATAACTTATCTAGTCCAATATTAAAAACGGCAGATAAGACAATGAAAATAACTTATACCTTAACAGAGGAGGAATAAAATGAACAAATTCTTTGAAATATTAAAAGTATGCTTTACAGCTATCGGAGGATGGTTGGGATTTTATCTTGGAAGTGTAGATGCCTTTATATACACACTACTTGCTTTTGTAATAGCTGACTATTTAACAGGGGTTTTAAGAGCAGGGGTCGAAAGAAAGCTGTCTTCATCCATAGGTTTTAAAGGGATAGCTAAAAAGATAATGATTTTTATAGTTGTAGGTATCGCAAACCTATGTGATGTAAATTTAATTAAAGGTGATGGAACAATGATAAGAACAGCCATCATCTTTTTTTATATAGCAAATGAGGGACTTTCTATACTAGAAAATTCTGTAGCACTAGGCTTGCCAGTACCAGAAAAATTAAAAAGAGTATTAGAACAATTCAAGGAGGAAAAATAAATGAGTAATAGCCCATTAGTACAAGCAACAATTCTCTCCCCAAACCATAGTGGAAGAAGAAATCAAAAGATAACTAAAATAGCTATTCATCACGCAGCAGGGGTTATAAATGGTAGAAATCTTGCTGGGATATTTGTGCCAAGGTCAAGACGTGCATCAGCTAACTACAATTTAGGATCCGATGGAGTCATTGTTTTAGGAGTAGATGAAGCCAATAGAGCGTGGACAACTTCATCTTCCTGGTGTGACAACCGAGCAGTCACAATTGAAGTAGGGAACTCTACGAGAGGACCTCAGTGGTTAGTTTCTGATTATGTTTTAAATAGACTAATTGATTTAGTTACAGACATCTGTAGGAGAAATGGAATCTATCCTTGTACCTATACTGGAGGCAAAGATGGTGTCCTTCAAAAACACGAATGGTATAAAAGTACTAACTGTCCAGGACCATACCTTGGTAGCAAGTTTCCATATATAGCAAATGAAGTAAATAAAAGACTCAGAGGGAATAATACTATCAGTAAACCAATAAGTGGACTATATAGAGTTAGAAAATCTTGGTCTGATGTAAATAGCCAGAAAGGTGCATTTAAGAATTTAGAAAATGCTAAAAAATGTGCCGATAGATTTGGGTTAAAAGTATTCGATGCAAATGGCAAGATAGTATATCCAGTTGGAAAGATAATCGACCAATTAGCCAGAGAAGTTATAAGTGGAAAATGGGGGAATGGAGAAGAAAGAAAAAGGAGATTAACTCAAGCTGGATATGATTATTATGCTGTTCAGAAAATAGTAAATAAATTAATTTAATACAATAATTAAAGCCTGATAGATTTCTAATTTAGAAGTTTATCAGGCTTTTTTATGTGGTAGAGTAGAGCAAAATTTATAATTTGATTGATATTGAAAATATTTTTCAATTAAGATATAATAAAAACCGAGGGCATCCTCGGAAAATAATCGAATGATTGGAGGTATTTTATTGAAAGATAAGGAAACAAAAGTTGGTCAAATTAGAAAAAAAGAAATTCGAGATGCAGCAATGAGATCTTTTTTGAATAAAGGATTTCAGAATACAACAATGGAAGATGTGATTAAAGAAGTTGGCATGAGCACAGGTGGTGTCTATCATCATTATAAAAGCACAGCTGAAATGCTTAAAGATTTAATGCTTGATGGAAATCAGTATAGAAATAATTTAATTGATAATTATTTAGAAGCTCACATAGGTCAAGATAAATATGAACAGATGAGTGAAATTTTAGTGGATAAGTGTCTACCAGATACAGATATTACTAAGGTTTATTCTCTTTTATTACAATCAAAAAAATATAATGAAGATTTAGAAAAGATGTTTCAAGATTTGAAAACAGAAACAGTAAATCAATTAGATTCAATATCTAATAAATTAGGAATTGATTCAAAGATTTTTGAAGATGGTTTTTTAGTAAATTATATAAATGGAATGATATTAAGCTCGCAAGTTCTTAATGTACGAGATTCATATGATGAGAATAGGAAATATCTAAAAGATACAATTTTAAATTATATTTTAGATTTAGAAAAAAATAGATAACTAAGGAGGTTTCAGAAATGAATAAAAAATTAGAAGTTAGAGATTTAATTAATGTTGGTTTGTTTGCAGTACTTGGGTTTATTTTTATGCTAATAGGCTCATTTACAGCTATGGTTCCTGTTTTGATGCCAATTGTTCCCTTAGTACAGGGAATTTTAGTTGGACCTAGTAACATGCTTTTTTCAACAAAAATTAAGAAGCCAGGAATGCTTTTTATTCAAACAATGCTAATATCTTTAGCTTATGTCATCATGGGTCATGGTCCATGGGCACTTTTAACAGGAGCAATTGCAGGATTTATTGGAGAAATAATATTAAAATCAGGCTCTTATGACAGTAAAGGAAAATCTAGATTAGCATTTTCTTTTTCAAGTCTTTGCACTTTAGGAAACTATGTTCCGATTATCATCTCAAGAAATGAGTATGCACAAGGGCTTTTAAATCAAGGTTATAATCAAGAATTTATTGACACAATGATGAAAGTTATGCCTGATTGGATTTTAATAGTTATGGCTATTTTAGGATTTATTGGTGCTTTTGTAGGTTGTAGCTTAGGAATTGTGTTTTTGAAAAAACATTTTTCAAAAATTGGTAAGTAAGAATTAGGGAGCGGGTTATTAGATATGATAAGGATAGATTTTAGAGCAAAATTATTTTTAATGATGGTTATTTCTTTTATTATGACAATTGGAAATATTCAAAGCCTAAATCCTATATATTATGTATTAATATGTATGCTCCCTACTTTTTTATTATTTTTATCTGGACATATAAAATCCGGGATTAAATCAATCATACTTTTTATAATATTGAATATTATAGAAATTAATATTAGGGAATTAAATGATTCTATAATATTATCACTTATACACATAGTTATAATTACAATAAAAAGAGTTTTTGCACCTATGGTTATGGGAAATTATATAATTTTAACAACTAGTGTAGGAGAAGCAATTTGTTCATTAAAAAAGGTGAAGTGTCCTGATCAGATAGCCATTCCTGTTGCGGTTATGGTTAGATATTTTTATGCAACAAGAATTGAGTATAGACAAATAAAACAAGCTATTTATTTGAGGGGTATAAGTTTTAGGAAATTTTTAAAGAATCCTATTTTATTAATTGAATATAGGATAATCCCACTATTGATGACCCTATCAAATTCTGCTGATGAATTGACAGTAGCTTCATTAACTAAGGGTCTTGCTGTCAATCAAAATAGATCAAATATTAGAGAAGCAAAGTTAACATTTGCTGACTATTTAATTTTTTTTGTTTCTATTTTAGTTTTATTTTTTTATATAAGAGGTAGAAAATATGTTTAAAATAAGAAAGCTTGATTTATCTTTTGATGATGAAAATATCTTAAAAAATCTAAATTTTGAATGTAAAGCTGGTGAAATTACAGTTATTACAGGACATTCTGGATGTGGAAAAAGCACACTATTAAAAGCAATTAATGGAGTAATACCTGAATACCTTGATGCTAATATTAATGGAGAAATAAAATATAACAGCCTAGATTTACTTAGTAAAAATATATTTGAAAGATCATGTATTATTTCAAATGTATTTCAAAATCCAAAATCTCAATTTTACTGTATGAATTCCACTGAGGAGTTAGCCTTTCAGCTAGAAAATAGAAATACTGACAAGTCAGAGATAATCAATAGAATAAAGAAATACTCAAAACTCTTAAATATAGAATACTTATTAGACAAAAATATATTTGATTTATCTGGTGGAGAAAAGCAAATGATAGCACTTGCAGCTTGTGCAATTTCTGAAAATGATATTATTTTATTAGATGAACCATCTTCATCATTAGATAATGAATCTATAGAAAGGTTAAAAGAAGCCTTAGTGAAATTAAAAGAATTAAATAAGATAATAATTGTTGTGGAACATAGATTATTTTATTTAAAAGATATAATGGATAGGCTCTGTATTATTGATAATGAGTCTTTAATTTCATACGAAAAAGAAGATTTAAATGATTATAATTTGAATGCTATTGCAGAAGGATATGGACTTAGAACATTTAATAAAATAGAGAAAAGTGATTTAGAGATTAATAAATATTATAAAGTGAATTTATTAGATGATAAAAATAATTTTAGCAATGGAGATTTATCATGTCATAATTTTAAGAAAAAATATGAAAAGAATAAAATCTTTGACTTTAGTATTTCCTTTAATAAGGGAGTAAATTTTATCATTGGAAAAAATGGAATAGGGAAAAGTACTTTCATTAAATTATTGACCGGTACTACAAAAGGTCACGGAGATGTATTTGTTAATCAAAAAAAAGTTACAAAACAAAATAAAGAAATTTTTATGGTAATGCAAGATCCAAGCTCTCAGCTTTTTACAGAAAATGTATTATCGGAAGTATCAACAGTAAGTGAAGATACAAGCCTAAATGAAAAAATGTTGGAAAAGATGGGAATATTATCAAAGCTTGAAAAACATCCTCAAAGTTTATCGGGAGGAGAGAAGCAAAGATTGTTGATTGCTATAGCAAGGCTTAGTAATAAACCTATTATTATCTTAGATGAGCCTACAAGTGGATTATGTAAACCACAGATGAATACATTAATTAATTTCCTACACGATATGGAGAGAGAAGGAAAACTCATTATAATTATTACACACGATTATGAGTTTATAAAAAACTGTGATGGTACAATATATGAATTTCTAAAATAAAATGCAAATGGATACAATTATGGAGGTGTTAAATTATGAAAGAAAAAAGTCCTGCTGTAATATTGTGGGAGCTTGCATATAAGGAACATTCAAAGTTAAAAACATCTGTATTTATAGCAAGTATCGGTGTTATTGCCGGAATTGTTCCATACATTGCTGCAAGCCGTATTTTAGTCTATTTATTAAATGGAATTGCAGATTTCAAGGTCTATTTTTTATGGATGGGAATAGGTCTGTTATCTTATATTTTAAAATCTGTTTTATACTCTACGGCGTTATCTGTATCTCATAAAGCGACTTTTAGTATATTGAAAGATATTCGCTTGAGAATGATTGATAAACTTCCGAAGATGCCGTTAGGAGAAATAATCTCTGTTCCAAGCGGAAACTTTAAGCAGATTATAGTGGATCAGGTTGAAAGTATGGAGAAACCGCTCGCTCACCTGTTGCCTGAAATGACATCGAATCTCTTAGGTTCTTTGAGTATATTTATTTACTTATTATTTCTTGATTGGAGAATGGCTCTTTTATCATTAGTATCCATTCCTGTGGGGATGCTTTTTATGGGACTCGTAATGAAAAATTATGCTGTTCAATATGAAGGATCTGTAAAGGTAAATCGAGAAATGAATTCTGCAATTATTGAGTATGTCAATGGAATAGAAGTGATAAAAACATTTAATCAAGACAAGAGATCGTACGCAAAGTACAAAGATAAAGTCATTGCAAATGCAAGATACTTTTATGAATGGATGAAGAGCTGTCAGTTACCTGTATCTTTATCTAAAAACATATCTCCTACTACAATGATCACAGTGCTTCCATTTGGTTGGTATTTCTACATTAGCGGCAGTTTAAGTGCAGAAGTATTTATATCTGTAATTATTCTATCTTTAGGTATTGCAGGACCTTTACTTGAAACAATCAATTTTGTTGATGGTCTTGCTAAGATAGGGACTATTGCAAATTCTATTAACTTAATTTTAGAAGGAAAAGAACAAAAGCATTCTGATAGAGAAGTGACTATCCAGCAATATAATATTGATTTACAAAATGTAAAGTTTGGATATGAAGAAGAAAAAGAAATTCTTCATGGAATATCCCTAAACATAAAAGAAGGGACAACAGTGGCTTTTGTTGGACCAAGTGGAAGTGGCAAGTCAACTTTAGCAAAATTAATAGCTGGATATTGGGATAGCATGGAAGGAAATATAAATATTGGTGGACACAATCTTAAGGAAATTCCATTAAAGCAATTATATAGTTTGACCGCCTTTGTTTCTCAGGATAATTTTTTGTTCAACGAAAGTATTAGGGAGAATATAAGAATGGGCAATCCAAGTGCCAGTGATAAAGAAGTAGAAGACATTGCTAAGAAATCGGGTTGTCATGATTTTATTATGAAAATGGAACATGGTTACGATACGGTTGTCGGAAGTAGTGGGAGCCATGTTTCTGGTGGAGAAAGGCAAAGAATATCAATTGCAAGAGCAATGCTCAAAAATGCACCTATTGTAATACTTGATGAAGCTACTTCATATATAGATCCTGAAAATGAAGTGATTATAAAGCAAGCTTTATCAAAGCTTATAAAAGATAAAACGGTGATTATTATTGCTCATAGGTTATCAACTATAACAGATGCAGAACAAATATTCTTAATTGAGAATGGAGAGCTTGTTTCACATGGTAAGCATGAAGAACTTATGGAAGATTCTGAGTTATACCAAAAGATGTGGAATGCCCATATTGGAGTAAAGGATGGTGAAATAAAATGATAAGTGCCTTAAAGAAAATTTTAGACTTCTCAGGTGATGAGAAGAAAAATGTATACCATTCTATATGGGTAAGTTTCTTGTTTGCAATTTTTCACATGCTCCAAATCAGTGCAATATACATTATTGTTAAAGCTATTGTTGAAAAAGATATGAGTATGACACCTGCATGGATTGCTTTGATACTTCTTGTTATAAGCATAGTTGGCAGAAGTGTTGCAAATTATTATTCACAGTTACAGCAATGCCATGCAAGTTATTTTATGGTGGCAAATAAAAGAGTTGCAATAGGTGAAATGTTAAAAAAAATACCTATGGGATTTTTCAATGAAAACAATATTGGTGAAGTGGTTGGAATTTCTACAACTGTTTTAGAAGATGTAGAAAATACCGCAGCAATGGTTATGGTAAATACATTATCAGGTTTTATAAACACGATAATATTTACAATAATGATTTTAGCATTTGAGTGGAGAATAGGTTTTATTGTTGCAATTGGATGCCTATTGTACTTATTTGTTCTCTCAAAAATGGAAAGCAAATCAAGGAGTGTTCTTCCTAAAAGACAAAAAGCATCTGCTAAATTAGTTGATGCCATTTTAGAGCAAATTGGAGGAATGGCTGTTATAAAATCCTTCAATTTAACAGGGAAAGGAGATGAAAAAGTCAGAGGTGCTATTGAAAATAGCAGAAAAATAAATCTTGATTGTGAAAAACTGTTTACACCTTATACAATTTTGCAAAATATTCTTTTGGATTTGTTTAGCATTTTGATAATAGGTGCAGGTATTTTCTTTTATCTTAATGGAGAACTCTCATTCTTAAATACAGTTATGACGATTATAATTTCTTTTCTTGCTTTTTCTCAAATAAAATTGGCAGGAAGTGCAACAACCTCTCTCAGAGTTGTTAGTGGATCTATTGAACAAACAAAGAAGTTAGAGGAATTTCCACAGATGGATATTGATGGAAAAGACATAAAGCCTACTACTTTCGATATTTCTTTTGATAATGTAGAGTTTTCATATTCAGGCAAAAAAATCCTTGATGATATTTCGGTCAAGATACCACAAAAACAAATGACAGCTATAGTTGGACCTTCAGGAGCTGGAAAAACTACATTTTGTAATTTGATAGCGAGATTTTGGGATGTAGAGAAAGGAGAAATCAGCATAGGTAAACATAATATTAAAGAATATTCATTGGAGTCATTAATGAGACAAATTAGTATGGTTTTTCAAAATGTTTATTTATTTCAAGACACTATTGAGAACAATATAAAGTTTGCCAAGCCAGATGCTACTCATGAGGAAGTTATAGAAGCTGCAAAGAAAGCGTGTTGTCATGAATTTATTATGAAACTTCCTGAACAATATGAAACAGTTATAGGAGAGGGAGGTGCAAGTTTATCTGGTGGAGAAAGACAAAGAATATCTATAGCAAGGGCTATGATAAAAAATGCCCCGATTATTATTTTTGACGAAGCTACTGCAAATGTAGACCCTGAAAATGAGGATAAACTACAGATTGCTATGGAAGAACTTACAAGAGATAAAACTGTAATAATGATTGCACACAGACTAAAAACCATAAAAAATGCAAATCAAATTCTTGTCTTGGCTAATGGAAAGATAACGCAACAAGGTACACATGAAGAACTTATTCAAGTTGATGGTATCTACAAAAAATTTGTTGAAGCAAGACAAGTGGCAGCAAAGTGGCAGTTGTCATAAGTTATAAAAATATTGAAAACAACTGGAGGAAGTCATATGGGAAAACAAGATATGAAAACACAACTTTTAACCAAGAGTCCTAAAGATTTATTGTTTCAGTTAGCTATTCCGGGAATTATAGGAATGGTAGTTATAGGGCTATATCCATTTATGGACGGAATTTTTGCTGGATGGATTATTGGAGACTATGCAATGTCTGCTATTAGTATATCCATGTCCTTAACAATAATAAATGGTGGAGTATCAGCACTTATTGGAGTTGGTAGTGCATCAATATTATCAAGGGCGATTGGAAAGGGAGATAAAGAAACAACTGACAAGATATTTGGAAATTTTTGTTATTGGGTAATTTTATTCTCTATAGTTATCACAATATTAGGTTTGATATTTGCACCTAATTTTTTGGATTTAGTAGGAGCAAAGGGGAATATTAAAGAACTTGGAGTCAGATATTTAAGAGTAGTTTTTTTTGGCTCCATATTTGTTAATTTTGCTCAAGCCGGAAATATGACAATGCGTGGTGAAGGTGCATTAAAGCAATCCATGATTATTATGGGGGTAGGAGCAATATTAAACATTATTTTAGATCCCATTTTCATGAAGTTGATGGGAGAATATGCGATTGAAGGGGCAGCTATTGCAACTGTAATCTCTCAAATTGTGCAAGCTATATTAACCTTCCGCTATTTTTCAAAGAAAAGTGCTTTTGTGGGGATTCATAAAATCCAAAAGAGTAAGGATATTTCCAGTGAAATGTTTAGCATAGGAAGTTCTGCAATGATGATGCAAATTTTGTTTGCAGTACAACAAACATTCTTGTTTAAGCAAGCTTTCGCATACGGTGGAGATAATTGGGGAATTTTAATGGCTGCTACAATGAGATTGTATATGTTCTCCTTTATTCCTCTTTGGGGAATGAGCCAAGGTTTACAGCCTGTTATTGGGGCAAATTTCGGAGCAAAGCAATATAAAAGAGTAAAAGATACAATGAAGGTTTTTATGTACGGAGCAACTATTCTTGCAGCTCTTTCATGGATACCATCGATGTTTTATTCAGAAAAATTACTATCACTATTCAGTGTAAGAAGTGAAATCATAGAAGCTGGTGTTATGAATTTCAAGATGTTTTATTCCACATTTATTTTGTATGGAATTATGATAATGACACTTACATTCTTTCAATCTATTGGAGATGGGAAAAAAGCAAGCATGATTGTAATGCTTAGACAACTAATTTTGTTTATTCCGGCTATATTATTGCTTCCAAAGTTTTTTGGAGCAAGTGCAGTTTGGTGGGCTGAACCTATTGTAGATTTTAGTATGATTATGTTGGGACTGTTTTTAATGCTTAATGGACTTAGGAAAATGGGAAAAGACAAAGCGTAAATACAAGGACATTTGATATAAAAGCGAAAATAATCAAAAGAGGCTGTAGGTATGGATGCTATTTATCTATAATGAACGGAGGGAAAGGGAGATGAACAAGTGTATAAGTTACCTTGTAGAATTGAAATGGAATAAAAATACTCCTTTTTTCTATAATTCTTGTAGTTGTATGTCTTTCCATATTCTCGTCTAAACAATTAAATATAGTAAAAGAAAGAACAGGTTTCTTTCATTTTAGAGGACTTCTTATGCCAAGATGCAGGAGTCCTCCTTTTTTGTCTGAAAAACAAATAGACAAAAAAGAAATGGAGGAAACTTTATGGCAAAAGAGTATTACCTTTATGTCAGAGGGCAAAAGGTAAAAGTCAGTGAAGATATTTATAAAGTCTACTGGCGAGAACGAGAACACGAGAAGTATTTAGAGCAGGTGGACAGAAAAAACCACCTGCTTTTCTTTTCCTCTTTGGATCATGATGGATATTTTATAGATAACATCGCTGATGAAAGTGTTGATGTAGAAAAGATTGTTGAAACACAGATGATGATTGAGGCAGTCAGAAATGCTATATCAAAACTAAACGATGAGACGTGGATAGTAATATAGGCCCTTTGGGCCGCATGAGAAAAGGCCGGGGGATATTTATTTTGTTTCAAAATATGCTATAGAATATGATCTTTCGTGCTTTCATAAATTGAATATGGGCAGTAGATGGATGACATTTAAATGAAAATACCAAGATTTTTTTCATCATTTTTTTCACTCTTGGTAATATAATATATTGCCAAATTTAGAGTTGATTCAATTTCATTCTTGTAAATAACACCACTTGTATTAGTTACCTTTGCAATCTGGTTTATATTATTTGTTGCATTTAAAAGCAGCCATTGTAGGTTTCTAAATGGTTCTAAATCTACTACATAAATTTCTTTTTCTAATACGCACTTTCTAAGAAAGTGGGACATTGTTTTACAATTTGCAAGCTTCATTTTATTTTCAAAAACTTCCTTTTCTTCCTTAGTTAATTTTATTTCTATTCTTTCATTTCTAAATCTATTTGCCATTTTATTCTCATTTATAAAATATATTTCGGGGTCTTAGGGTTCTCCCTAACAAAATAAAAATTAAAAAAATGGAGCATTACGTAAATGATGTGTACCAAAAAAGCTGGACACATTAATATTTAGTTTACATTTATGGATGCTAACCTATACAAAGTAGGTGGCATCCATTTTGTTTTCTTCTGAATCCTTTCGTTGTTGTAGTAGTATATATATTCATCAATTGCTTTTGAAAACTCTTTACTCAAAAACACTTTCTTTGTCCCAAGGAATATAGAGGAAAGAAAATTAGGGTTAAAAAAACCCTTAATTTCTTTGCCTGTGATATAGGAGGTGGAGTATGAGAGTAGAAAAGCTTGAAGGTGAAAAAGAAGTTATAAAATCTAAATACACTGAAAGGGATTTAAATGCAGAGCTTAATTTCTATCTATCGGATAAGTTCATGCAAGATCTATTTCTTTTAGATGAAATCAGTCTTGAAGAATATAGGAAAATAAGGAGAGAAAACATAAAAAAATTCAGACCTATTCTTTCGGAATTAATGCTATAAGACTTGATAAATACTCAGTTGTACGGGAATATAGCATTAACAGAAAGGAAGGTGAGATGTTGAAAAAGATAACAAAAATAGAAGCAAATCAAAAAGAAGAATCTACATTAAGAGTTGCTGCTTATGTAAGGGTATCGACAGATGAAGAAGCTCAGCTTGTAAGCCTTAAAACTCAAAAGACACACTACGAGAAGCTTATATCTGAGAACAAGTCATATACTTTTGCGGGTCTATATTTTGACGAAGGCATTACTGGAACAAAGAAAGAATGTAGAGACGGTCTTTTAAAAATGCTAAAAGATTGTGAGAATGGAAAGATAGATTTTATACTAACAAAATCAATCTCAAGGCTTGCAAGAAACACGACAGATTGTTTGGAAATCGTAAGGAGACTCCTTGATTTAAACATTGGTATCTATTTTGAAAAAGAAAACATTGATACTAGAACTATGGAAAGTGAGTTGATGCTATCCATACTTTCATCCCTTGCAGAAAGTGAATCCAGGTCTATTTCAGAAAATAATAAGTGGTCCATAAAGAAAAGATTTCAAAATGGAACTTTTATTATATCAAGCCCACCCTATGGCTATGAGAATATAGACGGAAAGATGGTAGTGAATGATGAAGAAGGAAAAATAATAAAAGAAATATTTGAACAGTATCTTTCAGGTAAGGGAACGCATAAAATTGCAGAAGACTTAAATAAGAGAAATATTAAAGGGCAAAAAGGAGCAAGCTGGCATGGGTCAACTATAAACGGAATCTTGAAAAATGAAAAATATACAGGGGATGTCATCTACCAAAAGACTTATACAGATGAAAATTATAATAGACATAAAAATAAGGGAGAAGAAGACCAGTATAAGATTATAGACAACCATGAAGCCATTGTGAGTAGAGAGGAATTTGAAAAAGTACAAGATCTAATAAAGATAAGGGCTATAGCAAAAGGAAACGGAAAAAACACAAAAAAATATCAAAATAGATATAACCTATCGGGGAAAATAAAGTGTGGAGAGTGCGGTTCAACCTTTAAAAGAAGACATCACTATAATGGCAAAGATAAATATATAGCTTGGACTTGCAGTGAGCACCTAAGAGATATTAATAAATGTTCTATGAAGTTTATTAAAGACAAGGACATAAAACTAGCTTTTGTGACTTTAGTAAACAAACTAATCTTCGGAAAAGATAGTATTTTTACACCACTCTTAGAATCCTTAAAGAGAGTGGACAGTAAGGGAGAAGTAGAGAAGATAGAAAAAATAGAAGAAAGCTTAGAAAAACTAAAGGAAAGAAAAGAGGTTCTAAGCAAACTAATAACTTCGGGAGTTTTAGATGCAAGTATTTACGCAAAAGAAAGCAGTGAAATTTCAAGCGAAGAAAGTTATCTACTCAGGGAAAAGGAAAGAAGTAAGAAAGTCATCCTTGGAAATGACGAAGAAATAAGAGAGCTTGAAAAACTAATAGGAATCTTAGGAAAAAGTGAAATGATAGATCGCTTTGAAGATGACTTGTTTGAAGAAATCATTGCCCACATACAAGTTGTCAATAGAGTGACTCTTGATTTTCATTTAAAGTGTGGACTTGTATTAAGAGAGGAAGTGAAAGAAGATGTCTAGGTTATGCTATGGCTATACGATAAGAGACGGAAGATTAGAAGTTCAAGAAACAGAAGCCGAGAATATAAGAAAAATCTTTAAAAATTATCTTGATGGAAATGCTCTTATAAAGTCGGCAGACCTTGCTGGACTAAAGAAAAACAACTCCAGTGTCAAAAGAATCTTAACCAATAAAAAGTATTTAGGAAATGAAATCTATCCTAAGATAATAGATGGAGAAAGCTTTGAAAAGGCAGGTCAAATGTTAAAGAAAAGGGCAGTGGCCATGGGACGAGTTTGGGAAAAGGAAGAAGAGATTATTAAAATTCCCTGCAAGTTTAGATATAGAGAAGAAGGAGTTCTACCACTAGATCCTTTTGAGAGAGCGAGTTATAAGTACAATTTAATCGAGGTGATAGATGATGAATAGCAAGGTCATAGTCATACCAGCGAAGAAGAAAAAAGGAAATTCCATCAAGGAATCAGAAAAGAAAAAGCTTAGAGTCGCTGCCTATGCAAGGGTATCGACAGACAGCGATGAACAGGCAACTTCTTATGACACTCAAATAGACCACTACACAAATTATATTAAGAGAAATCCAGATTGGGAATTTGCAGGAGTTTTTTCTGATGAAGGAATCAGTGGAACATATACTAAGAAAAGAGCTGGCTTTAATAAAATGATTGAAGAAGCCATGGAAGGAAATATTGACTACATCATTACTAAATCCATATCGAGGTTTGCCAGAAACACCCTAGACTGCTTAAAATATATTCGTAAACTAAAAGAAAACAACATCCCAGTCTATTTTGAAAAAGAAAACATCAACACCATGGATGCCAAGGGAGAAGTTCTCCTTACCATTATGGCATCTCTTGCACAACAGGAAAGTCAGTCCTTATCACAAAATGTAAAGTTAGGATTTCAATATAGATTTCAACAAGGGCAAGTCCAAGTAAATCATAATAGGTTTTTAGGCTACACAAAAGACGAAGACGGAAAACTTGTCATAGTTCCTGAAGAAGCAAAAATTATAAAAAGGATCTACAGAGAATACTTGGAAGGAGCAAGCCTACGAGATATAAAGGTAGGACTTGAAAAAGACAAGATAGTAAATGGAGCAGGAAATAAGAAGTGGCATGTATCGAACCTCAATCAAATATTAACTAATGAGAAATATATGGGGGATGCCCTCTTACAAAAAACATACACCGTAGATTTTCTAAATAAGAAAAGGGTAAAGAATGATGGAATAGCACCTCAATATTATGTAGAAAATAGCCATGAAGCCATCATACCAAAAGAAATCTTCATGCGAGTTGGAGAAGAAATGTACAGACGATCTAATATGGTAAGTGGCAAAGGGAAAAGAAGAATTTATTCCAGCAAATACGCACTTTCAAGCATTGTCTATTGCTCTGAATGTGGGGATATTTACAGAAGAATTGCTTGGAATAACAGGGGAAAGAAATATACTGTTTGGAGATGTTGCACAAGAGTAACCCATGGACCAGATGCCTGCCATGCAAGAACTATTAAAGAAGACGACCTACAAGAAGCAGTTGTAAAAGCCATCAATCAGCTTATATCTGAAAGCAATGAATTAAAAGAAATAATAAAAGAAAATATAGAAAAAGCCATCACAGGTGATGGAAGTGGCCAGATAGAAGAAATAGATAAAGAAATGTTGAAAGTGCAAGAAGAGCTTTTAAAAGTAGCTAATGCCAAGAAAGATTACACAGACCTTGTAGAAAGGGTGGAAGAGTTAAGAAATGAAAAAGAAAAGATACTCCTTGAAATGGCGGAAGAGAAGAATGAACAAAGCAGGCTAAAGGAATTAGAAGAGTTTTTAGACAATCAAGAATTAGAAATAGAAAGTTATGATGAAGAATTGGTGAGGAAACTTATAGATAAGATAGTAATTTATGAAGAAAATTTAAAAGTAGTGTTTAAATCTGGACTTGAGGTTGAAATTGACAAGGATAAAAAGTAAATATACAATATAACTAACAGCACCCGACACGCCTCTTAACAATGCGAACCACGTTGAAGCAGCAATTCTGATGACGTATTGTGGTTTGGACAAGGAATAATAGGAGTCAACCACAACATGTAGTGGTTTGAGTACGAAAATTGGGTCAAAAACAGGCTAAAAAATACCGTTTTTTGACCCTTTTAAATAGGGCATTTGACAGATGACATTTGATGTTTCGGTATTAAAAATCCATAGGGTGAGGTAGATTAGCACAGAACTTTATTGAATAGAGAAATTAAAAGTGATATAATCAGTTGCATAAGGAGGAGTTAAATATGTGTACATGTATTGCAGTAGTAGATATTACTTTATCTCATTTATAATGAAAAAAATTAAAGGAGGTAAAGGTATGGGTATGTTTTCTATATTTGTTATTGAGAGATTTAATTATCAACCAAACCAAAAATAATTGGTTATAATGAGCTCTTAAGATTAGTTCATTATAACCGGCAAGGAGAAGGTTATAATGAAACAGAAAAACCCGAAAAATACGCAAAATTTCATTACATCTAAAAAGCATGTAAAGGAAATATTAAAATATACGAATATCAATAAACAAGATAAAATAATAGAAATTGGGTCAGGAAAAGGACATTTTACCAAGGAACTTGTGGAAATGAGTCAACGGGTGAATGCTATAGAGATTGATGAAGGTTTATGTCATGCCACGAAAAAAGCAGTTGAACCTTTTCAGAATATAAAAGTTATTCATGAGGATATTTTGAAGTTTAGCTTTCCTAAAAATACAGACTATAAAATATTTGGTAATATTCCCTACAATATTAGTACTGATATTGTAAAAAAGATTGCTTTTGATAGTCAAGCGAAATATAGCTACCTTATTGTAGAGAGGGGATTTGCTAAAAGGTTGCAAAATACCCAACGAGCTTTAGGTTTGCTGTTAATGGTGGAAATGGATATAAAAATTCTTAAAAAAGTGCCACGAGCATATTTTCACCCTAAGCCTAATGTAGATTCTGTATTGATTGTACTTGAAAGGCATAAACCATTTATTTTAAAGAAGGACTACAAAAAGTATAGATTTTTCGTTTATAAATGGGTAAACAGGGAATATCATGTTCTTTTTACTAAAAATCAATTAAGACAGGTGCTGAAGCATGCGAATATTACTGATCTTGATAAATTATCCAATGAACAATTTTTGTCTGTTTTCAATAGTTACAAATTATTTCAATAAATTAAAAATAATTAAGCGTTCTCTAACTTTAAGAGAACGCTTAATCTTATTACATTGAAAAATGCATTCTATTATTTTCAATTATTATGATATAACATAACTATCATTTTACTTATTTGCATATTTGCACGAAAATATAGTTATCGACGACTATTCTGATAATAGCAACTAATATAGTCAATGATAACTCAAAATTTATTGATATAGTAGGTATATGTGCAACTAATTAGGGAAGATTTTAGTTTGCCATTTCTGAAACAGCTAAAACAAGTATTGCGTAAAGAATGCGCCAGTCTTCCCATGGACTTAAAATGCTTGCTTGGGGCACACATAAAACCCCTTGAACAATCTATTGACAGAGTTGAAGGACTGTCGGAGATTCTAAGACGAAGTAATCCTAAAATGGCCCTATGCCATACAGATATTCATAATTGGAACTTGATGCAACGGGATGAGCAGTTAGTTCTAATTGACTGGGAAGGCTTGAAATTGGCTCCAGTAAAAGCTGATCTCATGTTTTTTGTTGATAAGCCATATTATGATGTATTTATGAACATATACCTGAAATTACACAAAGATTTTTTAATCAATACGGATGCTTTGTTATTCTATCATATTAGACGTAAACTAGAAGATATATGGGAGTTTATTGAACAACTTTTATATGACAATCAAGAGGATAAGGAAAGAAATGAAACTATAAAAGTTCTTGATGGTGAACTGAATAACTTAGTGTTTTGAAAAAAGAATAACGTATTATTAAGCTAAATAATATTGGAGAAGAAAATGAATAAACAAGAATTATATCAAATTGCTTTCAGTATAATTAATCATAAAAAGTTACGGAACTTTGGAACTTCAGGGCATGTTGCGTGCGCGTTGGAGACAAATAGCGGTAACATCTTTACAGGAATATGCATTGACTTGCCCTGTTCTATTGGCTTATGCGCTGAACAGTCAGCTATTGCTGAAATGGTAAAGAACAATGAAACTGCAATCAAAAGGATTATCGCTGTATTTGAAGATGGGAGTATACTTCCACCATGTGGAAGGTGCAGAGAGTTTATTGCACAGATAGATAATCAAAATATAGAGACCCAAATTGTATTACCTGAAATGGAAGAAGTGTTGCTGAAAGATTTATTACCAGAAAGGTGGGATGGCAAATGGAACTGAAAAAGATAACTAGCAGGGTCTTTTATTATCCACATCAACCAGAAACTGATAGGCCTATGTTGGCATACTTAAATGGAGATAAAATTGCACTTGCCATTGATGCAGGAAATTCAGCAGACCATGTTGATGAATTTTATAAATCCCTAGAAATCGAGGACCTAAAGAAGCCAGATTTTACTGTCATCACTCATTGACACTGGGACCATACCTTTGGAATGCATAAAATTCACGGATTGTCCATTGCACACCATAAAACCAACGAGTTTTTGAAACAGGAAAGAGCCAAACTATCTGACAGTGCATATATAAAATTTTTGATAAATGATGATGAGTGCCTAGCTAGAGAATATGTAGATAATAAAAGAATTATTGCCGTTCTATCGGATATCCAATTTGAAAAAGAGCTTACCCTTAATCTCGGTGGAATAACCGCAATGATTTTTCATACGGTTTCACCCCATTCGGAAGATACGGTGCTTATCTATATTCCTGAGGAAAAAATATTGTTCTTGGGAGATTCAACAAGCGAGGATTTCTACAATGATGGGTATATGGATAAAGAAAAATTAATGTCATTAACAAATTTGATAGAAAGTTTCGACTGTAAGTATTGTATTTTAAGTCATGCAGAGCCTCTAACTAAATCAGATTTATTAGATTACTTAAAATCCATTCTAAAATAATAATCCATGAGGTGTATTGATATGTTCCCGTCTACCGATAGCTCCAAAAACGCAGTGGATATGTTCCCGAGAACGGACACACTCAAATGACATTCATTCTATCCTCTCAAGCCACGTGGAGACCATAGCGTTGATACAAAAGATATAAATTTAGAAATCTTGCATTTTAAGCAGTTTTACAAGCATTTTGTCTTTGATAAAGATGAAGAAGGATACGTCAAAAAGACTTAAAAAAACTACATGGACGTAAGAGTAGTTTTAAGACTAGTATGAGGAAACACAAAAAATATAATTAACTCATTTTGTACTTTCTACAAGAGTAGCTTAAAAGGCTGCTCTTTTTTCATTGAATGTAGTAAGGATTCGTTACATCCTTTTCAATATAATAAAATATCCACAACCAAGCTTTACATATTCGCTTTTATAACATATAATAAAAGCGTAAATGAAGGAAGCAGACTATGAATATACTTAAAGAATATATACAAGAAAATTTAATAATCACTAATAAAGAAGCAGAAGACCTTGGATATAGCAGGCATAATCTATCAGAATTAACAAAAAGCGGACAATTAGAAAGATTAAGACCAGGACTATATCAATTAAAAGGAAAAGTAATAGACGATTTTGTTCTAATATCATCAAATAGCAACAGAATAACATTTTCCCATCAAACAGCCCTATACCTCCACGACCTATCCGACAGGACCCCAAATGTATTTCATATATCTGTACCCCAAGGCTATAATGCAAGCCATATCAAAAAAAGATATGAAGATCTACAAGTTCACTATGTAAAAAAAGTTTTATACGACATAGGAATGACAGAAATAAAATCACCACAAGGCAATTTTATCCCAGTTTATGATATGGATCGAACAATTTGCGACATCATAATCGACAGCGAAAAAATAGATAAACAGATTTTCACAGAAGCCATAAAAATATATTTTAAATCACCAAATAAAAATCTAAGACGACTCATAAAATACAGTAGACTATTTAAAATAGAAGATGAAATTAGAAAGTATATGGAGGTATTATCGTGATTAATATCGAGAGTATAAAGGGCAGGATAAGAAGTCTGGCAAAGAAGAAAAATAGTATAAACATGTGATGCTATAATATTTGTATTAGCATTATCGGGTATAATTTAATAAATCCTTGTACAATTTAAATGAAAGGTGGTAGAAATATGGATATAATGAAATCTTTTAACTTAGCAATAGACTATATTGAAGATAACTTAACTAATGAACTTGATGAAAAAGAAATAACACGGATAACAGGATATTCATTTCCAATGTTTTCAAGAATATTTTCAATCATATCAGGATATTCATTATCTGAATATATAAGATTAAGAAAGATGACAAATGCTGCAATTGATTTAAAAAATTCAGATAAAAGAATTATAGATATCGCAATAAAATATGGATATAATTCTCAGGATTCTTTTGCTTTAGCCTTTAAAAGTTTTCATAAGCTAACTCCAGATCAAGTAAAAAAAGGAGCAAAATATCAATATTTTCCAAGAATATACTTTTCTATTTCAGTTCAAGGAGGAAATCAAATGGATATTAAAATTGAGAAAAAGAAAGCGTTTAAAGTAGCTGGTATTAAATCTGATGTAACTAAGAGTTCAAATTTCCCAAAAGTTTGGGATAGACTAGTTGAAAAAGTACCAAGAGAAAAATTTGAAGAGTTTGGTAATGGTCAAATCTTTGGCGTAGGATATGACTATATAATGGATGAAGAAGATTCATTTATATACTTAGCTGGTTTTGATTTAACGGATGAAGTAAAAGCTAAGAGGTTAGGTTTGGATACGCTTAGCATTCCTGAAAAAGAGTATGCTATTGTAAGCTTACAAGGACCTATACCAAAGTGTATTCACGAAGGATGGAAGTATATTATTTCATATTTCTTCCCAAAAGAAGGATATAGACATGATGAAAGTCCCGATTTTGAAGTATATGGAGATGGAGACCCTAATTCAGAAGATTATAAAATGGAATTATGGGTTCCTATAGTAAAAGAATAATTTAAATTTGTTTAACGGCATCTATCAAAATGGTAGGTGCTCTTTTGATGGCTATTAGTAAAAATAGGAATGAGTAAAAAATCCAATGAAACTTGACCTTACAACGGGAGAAGCAACAATACCAAGGGAAATAGAATACATCTATCCATGTATCTTTAGCAAATAAGATATAAAAATAATGGCATATCCATTAGAAACAATTCTTGCAGAAAAATATGAAACCATAATCAGAAGAAATATAACAACAACACGAATGAGAGACTTCTACGACCTATACACTCTCTACAAGCTGAAAAAAGATGAGATAGATTATGAAATTTTAAAAGAAGCAATAGAAAGAACTTCCGAAAAAAGAGGAAGTCAGGAGATAATGAAAGACTCTGAGGAAATAATCGAGGACATAAAAGAAGATTCATATCTAAGATCTTTGTGGGATGTATATCTCAGTGAAAATAAGTATATTGGAGATCTGACCTTTAATAAGGTTGTTGGTGTAGTGAGAATTATTTCAAATAGAATAAATTAGATGTAATTTAACAGACACTGTCTGGCAAATTATAGGCAATAAATATTAATTATTAGAGAATATGGGTTAATATACTACTGTTTATAAATTTAAATGTTCTTTTAAAGAGAACGTTTTATATTAAACTGACATTTAATGGTATAATATAATAAATATAAGTCTTCGTTATAGTGTATATTGAGAACTTTTAGGTATAAAAGATTATTTAAAAAACTAATAGATTTAGATATGACAAAAAGCGAATATTAGTAAAAGTATATTTTAAAAAATGAAGAATGGACAAAACGTAAAAACAGATATTTTGCTTATAATTTGAGAATTTTTTAGATTATGAAATTGAAGAATATTAAAAAATGAAATTAAGGAGGATATATAAGTGAAAAAATATGGAAGTATAGATGAAATAGCTAAGGAATATGCACTTACAAATGAACAATTAAGGAACTATTTACTATTAAATGACATTGATTCACTAAGTGATTTAGATAAGATTGATCTAAATGATAAAGATATAATAGATGTTTTAAATAAGATAAATATTAATAAAAAATTGAACAATCATATTAATTTAACATCTCTTGAAAGTATAAAAATAGAAGGACTATTTGGAAAGTATAATTATTTGATTAATTTTAAAGATGATATTTCTATATGGGTATCTGAAAATGGTGTTGGTAAAACAACTATATTGAATATAATAGTTGCAATTTTGACTAGCGATAGAAATATATTAATGGATATTAATTTTAAAAAAGTGACTGTTAGTATTTCCGGAGAAAAATATGAAATCGATCGAGAACAATATTTTCAAGTTAATAGTAAAAACAATAAATATTCTAGAAGAATAGCAAATCTACTTGAAGAAGTGTCTATGTATTTGCCAAGAAGTTATTCCATAAAAATAAGGAAAGATTTTGAATATAAACAATATATTGATTTAGATCTAATTGAGGAATTGACCTATAGATATTTTGATGATGGGATTGACTTAATTAAAAATAAGAAAATTATGTATATATTGCAAGAATTAAAAGAATTACAATATGAGGATCTTTCTAGAATTTTGTATAAAATAAAAGATGCTCTAGAAGAAGACATTCTTTTTTATCCAACATACAGAAGAGTGGAAGTTGGTTTGGATAAAGTTTTTATAAATCGTAGAGATGAGTACAATAGATATGAGTTATCACCAAAATACATGGGATTTGGAATGAATGATGTCAAGAATAGAATAGGTAATTTGTTAAGTAAAATGAGAAAAGATGCAAATACAGCATATATAGAAATGAATGCAAATATCATTAGTGAGCTATTGAAGAAAAATGTAAGAGAATATCTTAGTGAATATAATAGTATCAATATGCATAAAGTAGATGTAATAATAAAAAGAATTGGCGAGGAAAGGATCGATAATATTGATAGCTTAAAAAATTTCATCAATAATTCAGCAAAAAGCAAACTAATGCCTAATATAGAATTTTTATTATATTATTTACAAAAATTAGTAAAAATATATGATGAACAAAAACCATTAGATTCAAAACTTAGAAAATTTTCTGATGTTTGTACAAAGTATTTATCTGGTAAAAAAATAGTATATGATGAATCACTTTTAACAATGAATGTTTATGATTTTAATAATAGAAAAATTGATTTTGAAGATTTATCTTCAGGAGAGAAACAGGTGATTTCCATTTTCTCTAAAGTTTATTTGGATGTAGTAACACCTTGTATATTTATAATTGATGAACCAGAGATATCACTATCAATAGAGTGGCAGAAAGAATTCTTGAAAGATATTTTTGACTCCCAAAAAATTGGATTAATGATTGCAACGACACATTCTCCTTTTATATTCAAAAATGAATACAGAAAATTCGTTATTGAACTTGATAAGTATAAGGAGGTGTAGACCTGTGGATTTATTGAATTTTATGGAGAATGAATCTGACTGTATAGAGTCTATTTTTCAAAGTTATATAACCTCAAAGAGTAAGAAAGACATATTTTTATTTTTTGAAGGCAAGGATGATTTTAAGTATTATATTAGTAGAATATCTTCGTATATTTTGGACAAAGAATATAGTGTTTTTCATTGTAATTGTAAAAATAATGTTATAGTAGTTCATAATATGATTTCAAATCAAACCGCGATTGAAGATTTAAAAAAGAATATGTATTTTATAGATCGTGATTATGACAATAATGATAATATACCTGATAGTATATATGTAACATCGTCCTATTCAATAGAGAATAATTATTTTACGAATTCTGCAATAAAGAGAATATTAATAGGAATAATTGGGATTTCTGAAGAAAATGAAGATGATAATTTAGACTTTAAAGTTGTTTATAATCATATAACAAGTAGAAGAGATAAAATTATTGAAGAAATTATTTACGCAAATGCTTTGTATTCATTACAAATCAAAAAATCTAAACATAGTGTTGAGCATACACAAATGTCAAATTTAAAAGAATATAGTAACATTAAGAATATTTGTCAAATACAAGTTCTTGAGAAATTAGTTAAAAATTCACTTGAAATTAATGAGTCTGAAATCAATAAAGAGATAGAAAATTTAAGATTAAATCCAGTAAGCAAAATAAGAGGGAAGTATTTTACTCAAGCACTAACACCCGTTTTTAGAGATGTATTTCAAGATGCAGGTAAAAAATATAATAGAAAATATTTTTCTAAAAAAAGAAAAATACATGCTAATTTATCTGACATAATTTCAGAATTGTCTTCATATGCAGATACACCACCAGAATTGATTTCTTATATTAGAGAAAGATTATCCGTATAATAACATCTATAATATTTCTGGAATATTAAAATAGTAAGAAAAATATTTTTAAATAAGCAATGTGTATTGTTAAGTTTTTTTATGATAATAGTTTGCTGAACCCAAAACAGAAAATTTTAATTATTTAATTTTGTAATTTATATAACAATTCTATCTAATTTATATTATTTGTTGAATTTGAAAGTAGCCATTGTAGGTTTCTAAATGGTTCTAAATCTATAACATAAATTTCTTTTTCTAATACGCATTTTCTAAGAAAGTGGGACATAGTTTTGCAGTTTGCAAGTTTCATTTTCTTTTCAAAAACTTCTTTTTCTTCTTTAGTAAGTTTTATTTCTACTCTTTCATTTCTAAATCTATTTGCAATTTTATTCTCCTTTATAAAATATATTTCGGGGTCTTAGGGTTCTCCCTAACAAGGTAAAAATTAGCAGTAGACTTCAACCAATCACTAACTATATTAGCTCTTGGGAAGTCCTTGCATAGCACTTACCAAACACTCAAGTAAACTTTCGTGTGGTTAGGTGCGTAAAAAAATGGAGCATTCCGTAAAGGTCTGCTCCATTAATTTTTTCGTAAGTGTCCGTACACTTACTGTGCTTGCTTCTTTCAAAGCTCCTTTCAAAGTTTATATATTTTTTTCAAAAAATACCGTAATTATAATTTGGTTATTTTTTATTGTTAGAATTGATTACATAAGAAATGGA
Source organism: Peptoniphilus raoultii (assembly GCF_900099555.1). Taxonomy (GTDB): domain Bacteria; phylum Bacillota; class Clostridia; order Tissierellales; family Peptoniphilaceae; genus Peptoniphilus_A; species Peptoniphilus_A raoultii. The sequence continues at coordinate 1,219,486 of NZ_FMWM01000002.1, read as the reverse complement.
GGAATAATATATGGAAATTATGCTTGAAACAAGAAATTTAACAAAGAAAATCAAAGAACAAATGATACTTGAAAATGTATCAATTAAAGTAGAAAAAGGAAAGATATATGGATTATTAGGACCAAACGGTGCTGGCAAATCAACACTATTAAAAATAATTACTAAAGTTATGAATTGTACATCGGGGGATATTTTTTTTGAAGGAAAAAGCATGTGTACAGAAGATTTAAAAAAAGTTGGAGCTATCATAGAGCATCCTGCTATCTATCCAAATTTAACAGCATATGAAAACCTAGAAGTTTTAACAGTATTATTAAATATTGACAAAAGAAGAATTGACTATGTGTTAAAAATAGTTGGTTTAGAAAACACAAATAAAAAATTGGCAAGAAATTTTTCATTAGGTATGAAACAAAGACTTGGAATCGCAATGGCGCTTATAAATAATCCAGAATTATTAATACTTGATGAACCAACAAATGGATTAGATCCTTTGGGAATCCAAGAATTAAGAGAATTGATAAAAGAGTTTTCTAAAAAAGGAATTACAGTAATTATTTCAAGTCATATTTTGAGTGAGATAGAGCAGATAGCAGATAAGATAGGAATTATTAATAATGGACATCTCATTTATGAAGCTAATAACTCAGATGAGATTGATTTGGAGAAGCTATTTTTAGAAATGATAAAAAAGGATGTGAAAAATAATGATTAGTTATATTAAAACAGAGTTAATGAAAGAAAAAAGATCTGCTAACTTTAAATTGGGAATAATTGTACCTATAATTTTTGTTTTATTTAATATAGCTATGGTTAGTTTGATGGGGAAGAGCCCAGAAGGAAAAAGTTATATATTGGCAACTTCTTTTAATTGGTACCCACTTTTAATTCTCCCAATAGTTTTGAGTTTACTAGTTGTGAATATAAGCGGTAAAGAAAAAAGAGAACATATTGTTTTACAAAAAAGTAAAAATTTAAGTTTTGCAAAAATGGAATTGGCGAAAAATATTATTATTGTAGCTGAATTGTTTACTATTATAGTAGTATCGACAATATTAATGTTTACTGTTGCTACATTTTTTCTAGGTGAAAGAATATCGCTAAGTCAATTAATTATGGCTACTGTTTGCCTTTTTATTGGAAGTTTACCAGTAGTTGTTTTATCTTTTTTGATATATGGACTTGTAGAAAAGAAAGCTATTCTTATATTGTTGAATTTTGTGTTGACATATCCATCAGCTGTGATTGCGGTAACAAATAGTTGGATTTTATTTCCATGGTCATATAACTTGCGAATGCTTAGCCCAGTTGTTGGAGTACATCCAAATGGCACTTTTCTTGAGAATGGCTCTGAACTAATGAACATGGAGTCAACATACTTAGGATTGTTTTTAAGTATTGTTGTCTATGCAGTTGTGTTAACATTAAATCTTTTAATAAAAAACAAAAGGAGTAAATGCTTTGTATAATATAATATCATCATATTGGCTTAGAAGTAGAAGGACACCAGTAAGACTGATGACTTTTTTATGTCCAATTCTATTTTCTTTGATTTATGGTATCTATGCGATAAATTCAAAAGGATTAATCGGAAAGGAAATGGAAGTGTTTTTTTGCATATATATAATTTTAGCGAATTTTTCGATAAGTTTTTATATCCCAATGATATATGAAGTTGATAAGATCGCTGGAAATTTTGCAAATGATTTAAGTACAGGGATTAGTAGGAAAAAAATATTCTTTTCTAAATCTATTTACATCTCTATATTACTATTTATCATAGAATTTATATCTGTCTTGGTAATGATATTAATAGGGATTGAAAAAGTCGAGCTTAATTATATAAGTACAGTTTTATGCTTTTTTATTGGAACAATTATGTTAATACCAATGATTCCTGTTTATCAATTTTTAAGTTTGAAATTAGGTTTTTCTGGTAGTATACTAGTCGGAGTTTTTTTAACACTATCAGGAATTTTGTTAGGAACCACAGAATTGGGCGATAATGTTTGGTATTTATTACCTTTTGTTTGGCCGATAAAACTTATTTTCGCTTATACAAGTCATGAAGTTACCAGTCGTGTTGTTATGATTTTTTTAGTATTATCAGTAATAGTTACTGTATTTTTTATAGGTGTATTTAATAGTTGGTATAATAGATGGGATGGTATTAATAAAATGGAGGAGTAGAATGAACTTATTAATCATAGATGATGATAAAGATTTATTGCGACTTTTAGATATGACTTTTAAAAAAGAATACAATGTTGACCTTTGTGATGCAGCTGAAAAAATCGTTCCTGAACAGCTAACTAAATATAATTTGATTATTCTTGATGTCATGATGGATGAAATGGATGGATTTGAATTCTTATCACGATATAGAGAATTGATAGATGCGCCGATTATCTTGTTGACGGCTAAAAGTTTTGAAAAGGATAAGATAGAGGGGTTTGCCTTAGGGGCAGATGATTATGTTACAAAGCCATTTTCTGTATCTGAAATAAGGGCGAGAGTTGCAGCACATATTAGAAGAGAAAATAGAGATAAGCACAGTAGAATAATTGATTATCCAATTTCTTGTGACTTGTTGTCTAAAAAAATATATTTTAAGGAAAATGAAATTACTCTTACCAAAAGTGAATATGAAATATGTGAATTACTTTTAAAAAATAGAAACCAGGTTTTTACTAAAGAAAAGATTTACACAACAATTTATGGATATGATGCTGAGGGTGATAGTTCAACTTCTATTACGGAAAGAATAAAAAAAATAAGAGAAAAATTTGCTGGATTTCATATAGATCCAGTTAAAACTATTTGGGGAGTAGGTTATCAATGGGAAATAAAAAAAGTTTAACTTATTTAATTAGTAAATTTGCCATTTTAGAATTGTTTTTTTTACTATTTATGATTTTATTTTCCTATGTGCTTCTAGACGTCTTAATTAACAATAGGGTAGTATATCCTGCAAATTATGCTGAAATGAATTCGGATACAGTGAAATATGAATTTCTAAAAGAAAATTGGGAAATTGATAAAATACCATTTTTTTATGAATATCAATTAAGAGATAATGGAGAAATTATACAAAATACGATCGATGAACGCTACAATCAAAAAATAAGTGAGGCATTGCAAAAAGGAAAATCTTCAAAGGATCAAATAATAGGTTCAGATGTATTTAAGGCTTTTAAAAATGGTAATAAAGATTTGATCATAAAATATAAAATTAGTGCTATACCTTCCAATCCAAATGTGTATAAAATAATTAGAAATTTTGAATTGGTATTTTTTATAAGCGTGTTTTGTCTATGGCTAATCGGATTTATTTATTTAATAAGTAATTTGACAAGGGAATTAAGGAGTGAAATTAGAAAGATATCTAGGGCTAATTATAATATTGAAAAATTACAATTAGAATTTGAAATAGAGCATTCTGATTATACAGAAATTTCAGGAGTATTGGATTCGATAGATAGAATGGCAAGGAGCTTAAAAGAATCATTAGAAAAACAATGGAATATGCAGATGACACAAAAAGAGATGATTGAATCGATTACTCATGATGTAAGGACTCCGATTACTCTAATCAAAGGGAATATTGAATTATTAAAAGAAGATCAGGAAAATGTTCTTGAAAGAGCAGAAGATGCTCTAAATGGTGTGGAGAGATTGGAATCTTTTTTAAAAAAACTAAATGAATTTTCTGATTTTATGGAATCTCCAAATGAAGTTGTATCAAAAGAAGTTTTAGATTATTGGTTAAAAATTGTGACTAGTATTTGTAAACTTAAAGGTTTTAGCATATCAATTCTTTCGTATGATGCAAGTAATATTAAATTAGATAAAAATGCAATTTCTATTGCGATACAAAATTTAGTAAATAATGCAATTGAGAACTCTCCAGTGGGCTCTACTATATTTATCGGTTTTTATGATTATATAGACGACTATACAATTGTCGTTAGGGATCAAGGCGATGGATTTAATAATGATATTCTTTATGATGTAAGAGAAAAATTTGTATCAACGAAAATGTATGATAATAATGTACATGGTTTGGGACTTTCAATTGTTGCGAAAATACTTGAAACTAACAAAGGACAATTGTTACTAAATAATTGTGATGATCAAGGGAATGGTGCTGAAGTAAAAATGGTATTTAAAAAGTAAGCATATTTTAGAAAATTAATAAATCTGGTTACCAAGAGGGATAAATTTTCACTATTAAAGTGTAGGGGTAATTTATCCCTTTTGATTTTGAGGTAGAAGCGGAAATCTATTCCTCTATTAAGCAATTCTTAATAGTTGCTTCTTTGTTATATAAGAGAATAATTTTAGAATCAGGAATTAAAATAATAATTTTTAGGTCATTGAAAATATATTAAATAGTTTGGATCATTGCTATGTATTATTTAATGTCTACTGGTGATTATAATAAAAAATTAAATTTAAAATATAGTGAATGAACAAATTCCTTTCATTTTAGAGGATTTATGCCTAATAGCATAAGTCCTCTTTTTATGTTCAAATTAATCATTGAAACTCAAAAATACTATAGAAAAATAAAAACTTTGGTTACCAAAAAAGGCAAATTTCACTTTATAAAGTGAGGGGTATTTTGTCATCTTTCCATAAAAATAAAAATACTTTGAAGTGTGGATATTTATAAACTTATTAGGCGAGATTAGTATATTGCAAATTTAAAGAACTTACCAAAGTAAAAAATTAACTTACATAGGAGGTTAAAATGCAAGCAGTAAAGATTTATAGTATGAGAGTTGCAATGTTATGTAGACTTTATGATCATAAATTAATTAATGATAAGGAATATACAAAAATTAAGAATAGAATAGAAAATGATTACAAGAATATATAAAAAATCAATTAAAAGAAGATTACATGGCAGATCAAATAAGTATTAAAGAATTTGTAGACCCGTTTACGGGTGAGCAATTAAACAAAAGCAAAAAAATAAGGTGCTTTAGCACCAGCTGTGAAAATTGGTGTGCGAGAAAGAAAGTTCAAAGCATGGAATGCTGCCGGTAACAGCCCCTTATAGGGGCAAAACAAACCACCGGCTTAGCCGGTGGTTATGATTATTGCAACAAAAGGGGGAAATTATATGGAATTAAAAAATAAAAAACGAAGTGGAAAAATCAACTATGAAACAAAGGGAGTATATGTAGGGAAAAAGCCGATTGAAGAAGTATTTGAAGATATTATCGAGCATGTAGTCAAAAGAAACTTAGAAAAAGACAGATAAAACAAACGCAAGTGTAAGTATGTACATTTGTAAATGATGTGATACCAAAAATAATAAAATAAATATCATATATGTTAATCTATTATTGTGGGCTAGCCCCCAATAACTATAATAAAGATAAATATTTATAAAATCTTTCATTATCATTTATATGGATTCTTTCAACTTTTCCATTATGTCTAGGTGTTCTAGGCCTTATTAATTGATGCTTTATACCTAATTCACAACATAATTTATCAAATGTATGTATCCTTTCCTAAACTTAAGTTTTACATATAGTTCTATCATAGAAATATTAGGATTTCTTTTAATAAAAGACTTTATCCATAAGATTTCTTCATCAGTATATGCGTTAAGATGCTTACTTAAAGGCTTATGAGATTTATCCCTAAGAGATTATTTTGTTCCATCAAATTTTTTATTCCATCTCATTAAAGATGCTTTAGAAATTTTGTATCTTCTTACTACAAAATTTACAGAATATCCCTTTCTATATATTTTAACTGCGTGATATCTTGTGTCTAAAGTATGTGGCAAATATCTTTGGTTTTTTGGTATAATTGTATTCATAGAGAGAATCAGTCCTTTTTTAAAATTTTGGTTAATTTAATTATATAGGATATTTCTCTTTTTTCTTTTATTTTGTCTCGCATCAATTGTAACACTATTTTGAAAAATAATTGCGTGAGGTCAAAATCCTGTTATACAATGTCTAATATAGATTAATAAAATAAGGAGGATTTTATGCCATTTATTCATGTAGAGCTTGTCGAAGGCCGTTCAGACGAAGCAAAACAAAAAATTGCAAAAGATATTATAGAGTCGGTTCACAAAAACGCTAATGCACCAAAGAAACATATTCACGTTATTTTCCAAGATATGAAAAAAACTGATTATATTCACGAGGATTAAAATGAAAACCAAGGGCTTATACAATCAGGTTCTTGATCTTTATTATTTTTCTAATATGCATAAAAGATTATTAAAATAAGCATTAATTATATTTTTAATTCTTAGATTTTGACTTGCATAAACTTTAAGGTTAGTGCTAGTATATGATAATATATGAAAATATTTGTATTAAAATTTCTTAAAGGTGGGAGTTTTTTGAGCATTGTATATAAATTGTTAGCAAATATTTTAAAACTTTCTAATATAAAAAACATTTTCACAAAAGATAAGGATACAATTTTAAAATATGCTAGAAAACAAAATGAGAAAAACAAATTTAACTTTGAAAAAATAAAGAAGGAGTCTAAATTTTCTAAGTGCGAATTAATAGATTTTGATGGATATCCTTGTATTATTTTTAAAGAAAATGATAATTTTTCTGATGCTGCAATCCTTCAGCTTTACGGCGGTGGTATGATCACAGGGCCCGATAAAATGGACTATAAGCTAGCTGATAGATTAGTAAAATTTACAAAAAGAGATGTATACTTCCCTTTATATCCCTTGTGCATAGATGGGAGCGTAATTGAAAGTTATAAATTATGCTTTCAAGTTTATAAGAAAATTCTTGAAAATTACAAGCCTGGTCAAATAAATGTTTTGGGTTTTTCTTCAGGAGCAGCACTTTCTCTTGGTATTTTTTTATACAATAATGACATAGAGATGCCTCTTCCAGTCCCTAAAAAAATTCTTGCAGTTTCACCAGGTGGACTTCCAAATTTGGAATCTTCAGAAGATAGAGAAATAATGGAAAAATTAGAAAAATTATCCAATAAAGATATCCTTATAGATGCCAAGTATTTTAAAACTGCAAGGGAAATATTAAAAAATAAAGATCATGTTCCTGAATATATGCTAAATAGTCTTAAGGGTAATTTTAAAAATTTCCCAGAAACACATCTTTATTATGGTTCAGAAGAATGTCTATTTGCTTTTGCAGAATATTTTTGCAGGGTTTTTGAAAAATATAAGGTTCCCTATAGTTTAACAGTGGGAAAAGGAATGTGCCACTGCTATCCACTACTTAGAATTTTTAAAGAGGGAAGAGAGGCACAGGATAAAATTATTGATTTATTAAAATAGACTCAAGATTTATAATTGTTTTTATATCAACAAAAGTTTATAGTTTATGATAACTTACAATAAATAAAAAATTAGGGCGAGGACAAGTAAATGAATAATGCTAAAAATTTTAATTTATTTTTAATGGATGGAAAGGTAACAGGTAGAATTAAATGCACCCTATCAAATTGGACAGGTCTTGCCTATAAGATACCGTCAGCTTATTTAGATAAGTGTAAAGATAGATCTGATTTAAAGCAAAGTGGTGTATATTTTCTCTTTAGCAATAATGAAATGGAAAAAAATGAGGTTTATATTGGTCAGGCAGGAATTAGAAAAAATGGAGAAGGTATCTTATTTAGAGTAAAAGAACATTTAAAAGACGATTTTTATTTTTCTGATGCTGTTATGCTTACAACTCAAAACAATTCTTTTGGACCAACGGAAATCTCATATTTAGAAAATAAATTCACTAATATGGCAATAGATACAGATAGGTATACAGTTAGAAATGGAAATGACCCCAATCCAGGAAATGTTACAGAAGAAAAAGAATCTGAACTTCTTGATTTTGTAGAATATTCTAAGATGGTTCTAGGAGTATTGGGATATAAACTTTTCGTACCATTATTAGATGATGAGGGTAAATCTGATGCAAAAGATAAATCTGAAAAAGATGAGATTTTTTACTTATCAAGTAAAAGTAGGAAATCTAATAATTTAATAGAAGGAAAATGCAAAAGAACTAGTGAAGGTTTTGTAGTCTTAGCTGGAAGCCAAATTGAAGAAATAGACTCTGATAGTTTACCTGTATCTTTAAAAGAGCTTAGAAATATTGCTAAAGAAAAAGGAGATATTATTAATGGGATTTTGCAAAAGAATTATCTCTTTAATTCACCATCATATGCATCCATGTTTATTATGGGTATGAGTAGAAATGGCAGGACTGACTGGAAAAACAATATTGGACTAACATTTAAAGAATTGTTAGAAAAAGAAGCACAGAATTAGATTTTTTAAAGGCGATACTAACCGTCTTTTATTAATAACATTTTAAAAGCAAAAATAAGAAAAATGATTTGTCCACGTTGTGGTGCTGACTTAATAGAAAAATAAAATATGATTTAATTATTAATAAGGCCTATTGGTAACTTAAATTATCAATAGGTCTTATTGTAGCTTTATCTTGTATTTAAATTTTAAGATTAATAGTATAAGTTAGACTCATAATTTAATTTATCCTTCTAATTAATATTTAGCATTATTTTACTTTTTACTGTCAGGATTAACAGTATTTTCAAGTTTTTCTGTATCTTCAAATTAATCTTTAATATCTCCGCCTTTATTGGAATAACCACTAAAATAGTTGGAATAGGGATTTACACGACTTGTTGTAGGTATTAAGTCCACTGTTTCACCAATTTTTACTGCTATGGAATTTCGGTATTCTTGGGATTCTTTTTCTCTCTTAGCGTATTCGGCATTAAAGATATTAGTAATTTTACTATATCTTTAATCGGCAAGTTCACGCAGCCTTTTTTCAACTTTTCCTCCTGAGAGGAGGAGGAAAATGTCTTTAGAACTAGCAAGGGAAATAAGTGTTGTTATGGAATTATTTTCAGATCCAGCCAGTCGAGCCAATTGATTTAAGTGCTTCAATTATCTCTTCTTCATTTAAAAGACCTATTGGCTGAATTAGTTCACAGGACTGACAAGATTCAGCCTTTCCGCTATTTTTGTTATTACCCTTATGACCGAAAACTCTAAGCCCTACTTTTGAATTTTCAGGCATTTGTGAAATTACTTTTTGAATTGAATCTTTAGAAATATCCATCATAGTTTGATTTCCTATGGACTTTGCCATTGATCCAGAGCAATCTAGGGCAATTTCTAAATTTAAATTTATGTTTTCATTAATTGATTTATGGTTAAATGGATCTTCCTTATCATTTTTAAATACCAGATATGAATAGCGTTGGATTGATTCAATGACTGGATAGTCATAAGCTACAAGATACAAAAACTGTTTAAAAAGGTGGTCAATTTCATCTTAACTTGCATCATCTGTAAGTTTAGGTTCTGTCTTTTTTACTTCTTCTTTAAGATTTTCTCGCCATTTTTTTTGTATTTTCTTGGTAATTTTCTTCGTAGAAACTAGGGGAAGGACATATTCTACCAACTGAGTACACAATCACTTCATAAGTATATTCTATATTTGGTAATTGGCCATTAACGCCTTTTTTTATTTGCATTTCTTCTTCGCTCTTCTCTTCTTGCGAATCTACTAGCTTATTTTTTTCTCTTGGTCATTCTTATTATTTGTTTCTTCTCTTTGTATAGGCTGTGGAACATTTTTTTTGATTTTCGTTTTTAGATTCATCTTTTTTTGTACATCCGCTTAAAACTAGTAGGCAAACAAGAAATAATACTGCAGCTTGCATAAGCATTTTTTTCATCCTTATCATTCTTTTTATCCTGATATTCAAGATTGTTTGCCATTGGATATTTTTACCTATACCCCCCTTAGTAAATATTTAAGCTTAGGCTATTTTCTTTGATAAAATATAAACCAAATAAAATTTAAATTTTCACAAGAAAATATAGCAATGGAAGAGGTTTATATAATATGAACGATTATAATTTCAATATCTTACTACAGATATATTTTAAAATTACCTGAATAATTTTACCTTTATTTTTTTGAGAGCTAAAAATTAAGATTTTTAATTTATTTAGAGAAGAAATTTAATAGAGAAATGAAAAGAAATTTGATTTAATTATTTTTGCAGATGGAAAATATGCTCCATGCCTAGGTTGCTTTAAATGCTGGATTAAAACTCCTGCAAGCTACGTGATTAGAGATTCTCTTAAGGAAATAAGTAGAGTAATAGGTGTGGCTGATAATCTTACGATTCTAATGGAAAATTATTATTGAGGATTTAGCCCAAAAATTAAAAATATACTTGATAGATCAATAGGAACTTCAACACTTTTTAGCACCTATAGGGGAAGACAGATGCACCATGTTTTACGTTATGGCAAAGATGATAATTTTAAAAAAGAAGGCTTAGTGCATTGGAATTTATTATAGATTTAACAAGTCTTTTTGTTATTGAAGAAAAAGATTAAGAAAGCATAAGAACAAAGGCCGATTACCAAAAAGTATGATATAAGTTAGAAGACGCTAATAATCTTGTATTTTCCATTCCCTTATATGTTGATGGTGTGTCTTCTAATATTCTTCCTTTTCTTAAAAAAATGGAAGACCTTTGTAGGGAAAATAAACTTAGGTGTAATGTCTATGTAATTGCCAATAACCGTTTTATCGAAGAAAGAGAAAATGAGTTCCTAATGCAAATTATGGAAAATTTTTGCATTAGAAGCAATATAAAGTGGTGTGGAGGCCTAGAAATTGGTGACGGTGTTATGATGAATGTGATGAGAATAATGACTGCTCTAAATAAAAAATTATAAAATAACATAGGAAATGATAAATTATTCTTTAATTTGTAAGAGGAGATAAGTTATGAAATATTTTAAACTTTTAATTTTGTAACTTTGATTTTATTAGTATTTAATGGATGTGATAAGAAAAATCTTGTCAGTGATGAACTTGAAAATAATATAGAAATTATAAATTTAGTGTCTAGTAATGATAAGGCTCTTGTAAAAGATGGACTTTTAGAAGCTGGACTTAAAAGAGAAAATATTGATGCATTTCTTGACAATGTAAATAATTATAATGATTATGTAAATAACAGCCTTCCTTTAAAGATGGCTTTTCAAAAGGGCCTATTTATAAGCAAGATTATAATGAAACTGTAGAATAATTTTGTAATAAGGGCAATAAATTAGGATCAAATTGCAGAATTAATACATTTATATTATTATAAAGATAATATTATAATAAATAACTTTATAAATGACAATTCAAGTATCCTTGCCTTTGACAAGGCTTCAATTGAAAATGAGTTTAAGAATATTTTTAATGATGAAGAGGCAAGGGACTTTTATACTTTATTTGCATCAATAAGGGCAGCAAAAAGCAAAGATAAAAAAGAACAAATTAATGAAATTAAGAAAGCCTTTAAGTAAATGGGAATATCCTTCAAAAAATCAAAGGCAGCTTTCTGATTATTTAATGGAAAAGTATGATGTTGAATGCAATCAAGATGTTACAAGACCATTTATTATGGACGGCTTAAAAATATTAAAAGATTTTAGACAAAATTCAAAAAATAAATTAGTAATTTAAATAGGCTTAAAGAAAGACTATTATACAATTTTTGCTATAATTATTTAAGAGGAGGAAGTTATGAAAAGAAAAAATAAAAAGATAAAGCAGGTCATAATTCTTATAATTCTTGCTATGATTATAATCCCTATATTGTATAGTGCATCGACAAAAAATCCCCTTGGCACCAACATTTCAGGAAATTTTCAAAATGCAGATATTGATTTTTTCTACGATTTAACTTATTTAAAAGATGATGAAAGAAAGCATGAACACAATATTTTTAATGCAGAAATGAAGCTAATAGAAAATGCAAAGGACTTTCTAATAATTGACCTCTTCTTATATAATGATGAATATGATAAAATTGTATCTTATCCAAATCAGGTAAGTCAAATGACAGATCTTTTAATTACTAAGAAAAAAGAAAATAAGGATATGCCAATTTTATTTATAACTGACCCAATAAATAATTTTTATGGAGCTTACGAGCAAAAAAATATAAGAAAGCTTCGTGAAAATGGAATTGATGTGATAGTTACAGACCTAAATAAAATGCGTGATTCAAATATTTTAGTTTCAGGCGGCTATAGGGCATATTTTAAATACTTTGGCACAGGCGGCCCCACATGGATTAGAAACTTTTTTCAAAAGGACGGACCAAAGGTCAACCTACGCTCAATTTTTAAACTTGCAAATTTTAAGGGCAATCACAGAAAAGTATTAATTTCAGAAAATGAAGCAATTGTTGCATCTGCTAATCCTCACGATCCAAGTAGCTATCACTCAAATGTTGCACTAAGATTTGTGGGAGAGCCAATGGAGGATTTAATAAAATCCGAAAGCATATTTTTTGAAGAAATGCCAGATGTCATTAAAAATTTTAGACCAAAGAAAATAACAAAATCAGAAGATAAATTAAGAATAATAACAGAATGTGGTATAAGAGATGCCCTATTAAAAAATATTGAAAATTCAAAAGAAGACGACAAAATTCATCTTGGAATATTTTATATAAGCGAATTTGATATTTTAAAGGCTCTAGGACAGGCAAGCGATCGTAACGTTGATGTTAAAATTATTGCTGATTTAAATAAGGATGCTTTTGGACTTGAAAAAAATGGAACACCAAATAGGCCAGCTCTTAGTGAATTAAAGGAAAAATATCCAAAGCTTGAAATTAAATTTTACAACACTTCTGGAGAGCAGTTCCATACAAAAATTGCCTATTTTAAATTTAAAGATAAAAATAATAGGGCAATCTTAGGATCAGCAAACTTCACAAGAAGAAATCTTGACAATTTTAATTTGGAAACAGATGTGGAAATAGAAATGAATGAAAATTCTAAAATTAATAAGGAAATTAAAAATTATTTTGAAAGAATATGGAATAATGAAGATGCTGAATATACCTTAGACTTAAATACAAATTCTGAAGATAGCCTTTTTCTAAGGACCATTTGGAAAATACAAGAAAGAACTGGTCTATGCACTTGGTAATTAATAATTTTTTCTTTATATTCTTAAGAATATAAGATAGTAAAATAATTTAAGAAATATAGAAGACATAAAAATTTTTGAGGTTTGATTAATGAATAAAGATAAAGAAAAGATAGCTCAAATATAATAGGATTGGGAAATGGTTTAGTTTGAGTATTGTAATTTTATTAGGTTTATTAATTGGGCAGATTAAAATGTGAGCAGGAGTTGACCTTACAATATGTATAAGCATAGCTTCTGCACTAAATAATGAGAAATAGTTATTTGCTGTTGATTGACTTATTTTATGTTAATTTAGAATTAAGTCATTTTTCAAGATAAGTTTTATAAATTTTTGTGGTTGGCTTATACTTGCTTACATAACCAAGAATTTTACCATAATCTATAAACTCTTCAAAATTATTATTTATGGTACTATTTAAATAATTATAAGAAATCATTTTAACTAATTCTTGAACCCTATCAACTGTAGGAAGTTGTTCGAATGAGAAGACTATTTTATCTCCAAGATCAACGTCAATTACAAAATCAGTTATTATTAATCATATGGGGATTTTTTATCTTGTCAAAGTCTATTTTCAGTTTCTCATAAATATCTATATCCATTCTAAAGGAAATATTAAGCTCCATCATTCCTTTAAGAATATTTGCATAATAGTAATCATAGCGGCTTAAAATTAGGACTTTTATATGATTCATAGGTTCCATTAATTGTTGGATTAGATTTGGCCAAAGTGTGTAAATGGTATTTACTAAATTTTATAGTTCAAATCTTGATTCGAGGGTTATATAAATTTAAGTATTCTTGAAGAACTTTAGACAAATCATTATAATATTCAACATTAAAAAATTTCACATAATATAAGAAATAGTCTGATTGATCTACAAAGAAATCATTGTATCCTATCCAAAGATTATCATTTTTTATTATTATTTTTTAATTTGTTAAAAAAGTCCCTTTGACTTTCAAGACTTGTAATTTCATCATTTTTTGCTGACAATATTAAAAGGGGAATATCAGTATCCCTTAAATATTTATTAGCTGTTAAATCACTAAAATCAAAACCATAGCGTTTTTTTGAAATTAGATTGCCAGACATGACCATTAAATATTTATGGATACCTGTTTCTTTTTCTATATTATCAAATTCTTTATAGATCATCTCTTTTCCATTAATAACAGGGGAGTCAAAAATTAAAAATTCAGGCTTAATATCGAATTTTCCAATGGAAATTGCAATAGCCATAGCACCCATAGACTGACCCCATAATATTTTTTTCCTATTATTAACTTTATCTGCATATAAAAAGATATCCTTCAAATCATAGGCTTCATAATAACCAAAGGTATTTAAAGGTGCAAAATTTTCTCCCGAATTTCTTTGATCATATAACAATAGGTCATAACCAAAATCTAAAAATAACTCTCCCTAAAAATACATTTCTTCCTTTAAAGCCCCAAGTCCATGTGACATAATTACAAGGTCCTTCATATTCATTATCTATGTATAATGCAAGAATTTCGTGGCCATATTTCTAAGATTTAATTCTTAAGTTTTTGGGCCTATATTTATTTGAAAATTTTTCATATTTTCTTTTATATTTTTCTTCATAATATTTAAGGGTATCTTCTCTTGAAACCAAGTTATAAACACCTTCAGTAACTTGATAGCCAATAACAAAAAAAGTTATTGTTAGACTAATAAATACTGTAGTTAAGATTATTTTTATGATTTTTTTAAACTTTGAATTTTTCATTAAGGACTCCTTTTCATTAATATAAATTATTTAGAAAAAAATAAAGTATAGTGAATGTAAGAATTATTTAAATTTTTAAAGACTTAAAAATATAAAGTCTTTAATGGAAGAATTTTTTAATTGAGTGTATAATATAATAAGAATAAAAATAATTTATCTATAAAGGAGAATATAATGACTAGCGAAAACAATAAAATTGCAATTCAAGAAACTTATGGCGATAGATTTCAATATTGCTGGGGATGTGGACCAAAAAATGAAGAGGGTATACATATAAAATCATATCCAAGTGAAGATGGACAGTCCTGCTATTGCAAGATTGTGCCTGAAGAAAAATATACCGGTGGAGTTCCAGCAAATCTTTTTGGAGGAATGATTGCCATGATTTTTGACTGTCATGGAACTGCATCAGCAGCATGGTTTAACCATAATAATAAGGGGCTTAAACTTAAAGAAGACACGGTAATTGGAAGATACATAACAGCAAGGCTTGAAATAGACTTTAAAAAACCGGTTCCCATGAATAAAGAAATTACAGTTACAGCTAAGGCTGAGGAAATTGGCGAAAGAAAAATTATCGTAAGTATGGAAATGGAAGCTGGCGGAGAATTGAGAGCAAAGGCAAAAATGGTTGCAGTTGGCGTTAAGGACAATATGTAATTTCGATAAATTGGTTTTTTGTGCTAATAATTGGTTTTTGATAAAAGAATTGGTGAAAAAATGTGTAAGTGGTCTTAGCAAAAGTCAAATGGAAAGCCTAGTCAATAGAAAAATAAATGATAAGAATGGAATTAAATGACTAGGGGTGGAAGTGTACAAATGATTGGCGGAGCAGATGTAGAAACCTCAATTTATACTAAATTAAATAAAAAAAGTTTGTTGTCTAATAAAAGATATTTTATATAGAAATCCTTTTTAATTTGTTAAATAAAAAACCCTCCAAAATGGAGGGAATGAATTTTAAGCCATTGTCCAACCGCCATCAACAGGAAGATCAACACCTGTTAAGTAATAAGAATCGTCAGAGATTGCCTTTCCGCCCTTATCTTCAATTTCTTTTACAAGCTTCTTTTAATTGATATTCTTTTCTAGCAACTAATACAATTTTTGCTCCTTCTTAATAAAATAATAGGGCAGTAGCCTTATCAAAACCTGAAGAAGCACCAGTAATAATTGCAACTTTATTTTCTAATTTCATAAGTACCTCCTCTTATAAATATTATAGTACATTTTTACCAATAAAATTTAGTATTCAAATAAAGTTTTTCCGTAAAAAGTTATATTTATATTTCCAAAAATAATGAAAGGGAAAAAAATCTTCATGATATAATGAGATAAAATGCAATTAAAGTTATGTGAATAATTAAGTGTATTTTAAAAGTAATCATAAAATCGTAAATCATAAGGACGATTTTAAATTTATTGATATAAAAAATATGCCTAAAACATCTTATACGTCAAAAACCATAAAAGTTGCTGAAAAAATATCTTGGATAAGGACTGGAGATTCAAAAGATTTTGCTATAAATCAGTGCGGAGCTACGGTAGCAAGTAATATTTTCCTTTATTACAAAGAAGGCCTAGGAGAGGATTTTGCATATACTTTAAATAGTACAGAAATTTTTGCAGAAGTATATGATATACTAGGAAACGGGCCAATTATGTCAATTTCAGAAGCTTTGAAAAAATATTTTAAAAAATTTGGAATTATAATTAAGACTAAGGACCTTTATAGTTTTAAAGATTTAAAAAAGGAAATTGAAAAGAATATTATTGTTGCAATTCTTTTGGAAAAGGGTCTAATGAATTGGCACTGGATAATTTGTCTTGGCTATAGAATTTACGTTGATGGTGCTGAATATTTAAGAATTATCGATGGATGGAATAATAACATTGACAAGTTTTATAAAATCCAAAGGGGAAGGGAATGGCTTTCAGCAGCAAGCTATTTTATAAAATAATTAAGGGGTTATTATGAGTAAACAAGGTATTTTTGAAAAAATTCTATATTATATTGTAGGTTTAGTACCACTTTTAGCTTACTATTTTATTACTAAAGATTTTTTTAAGGTCAATCCCTTTAAGGATCTGGCTTTAATTTTTTCCACATATTTTATTCTTTCTTATATTTTATTTCCAAGGTCAGGAAAAATTTTTAGCGAAAGAAACGAAAATTCCAGTTTTTGGGGCATAGCTGGCCCAAAGACAAATCTTTTAATTGCCTTTATTTTCGGGCCTTTCATTTTATTTTCTCATAGACTAAAAATTAAAAAATTTTAAAAGAAGCAGATCTAAAAAAAATAGACCTGCTTTTTGTTTGTAAAGGGAAGGATTTCTGAAATCCAATATTGCAATAATTATAATTAGCTATATTAAAATTTCTTTTCTTCTTTCATTTTTTTAATAAGTTCATTTTCCCAATAGGCATTTAGTGTGATTAAATGATTTAAATCTTCTTCCCATGCGAAATTCTTATTTAGAAGCTCTTTAAGCATAAGCTGATTTGTTTTAGCATCACATAGGTCTCCTAGTTTTGTCTGTATATTCTTAAAATCTTTAGAAATATTGTCATCAAGAGAATTGATATAGTCTCCAAAATTTTCCATAACACAGTGCATCTTCTTAGCTGTTTTTCTTAAATTATGAGTTCCAATCATATTTTCATAGTCATTATGGTTTGCAGTCAGCTGGAAGTCAATCATTTGATTAAAATAACGCTCATTAATTTTATTAGCTAGGGAATCTTCTTTTAAGTCTAAATTATTTAAAATTTCTGAAAGCTCTGGAATTATTGCCAGACTATTTTCAAAAATCATCTCTCTTAAAAGTTCGTTCATTTCATTTTTTTCTTTAGCTTTTTATAAGATCCGTAATTTGATAGTAATTTTTTAAGATATCATTGTTTTCTTTTTGATAATCTTCAATCTGTTTTAACAAGACATCTTCTTCCCTAATTCTTGAAAACTTAAGAGCCAATTTTTTTAGAAAATCTCTTAAAAACTTGTTTTTTTCCTGATCAGTAAAGGGTCTTAAAAAATCAAGAAGAGATCTTAAAGTTCTGGCATTAACTCGAATCTTGTGAACAGCTTCTATATTATTGGCATTTTAGAAAAGAATAAGAAGAGTTTTTTCAAGAGTTTCCCGCTTTTGCTTTAAAATATTTAAAATGTCATCTTTAGCAGAGCAGTCATTAGATTGACCATCAGGCAAAAGAATTCTACCCTTTGATTTTATTTGCCATGGAAAATCAATTATATTATTTTCGTTTAAATCAATTTTAAAAGCCAAGCCATTTTTATTAGAACCTAAAAGAAGTTTAGCAAAGGAATTATAAAAGTTTTCAGGCAAAATTAAAAGGGAATTTTCGCCAGGATTTAAGTCCATAATATAAGATAATATTCTTGGTTTGATAAAAAATCAAAAACCCTTAAAGACTTATTCTTTAATAGGGGAAGAGCAATATTATCAGCACTTAAAATATAGTTTGGTAAATTTGCTCCCTCTATATAATAAATATTTTCTAATAATAATCCTAAATCCCTATAATTTTTACTTTCATTATTATGAAAATCTTTGCAAAAGATTAAAGATAAGGGCATATAATCACATCATTCTATATACTTGCTTTTATTATATCAGAAGTTAACTAAACAATCAGCTAAAGGATTATAAAATTTACTTTACAAAACTTATATGTTTGAAAATTATAAATTTACAATTTTTCTCTATAATAATCTTAGGAGGAAAGTATGAAAGAATTGAAATTATATTATTCTAAAGAATATTATTTGAGTAAGGCAATTTTAATGTTTGTTTTTGGATTTATGCCACTTGTTATTATTATTGTAGAAGAAAACTTGCAAGATGGCACACTAAAAACTCTAGTAAATTCCCTGGCCTTTATTTATATAGTTTTTTGGATAATTTATATTTTTAGAAACTTTGGAAAAGTCTTTAAAAAAGATATAGCCTTTATTTTAGATGAAAAATATTTTTATGATAATTTTTCTCCCTTTAAATTTGGAGATGTTTTATAGAAAGATGTAGTTTCTATAAATACAGAAGAATTTACATGAACGACATAAAATCCAAGGATGGATATATATTGGAAAAATAATTTAACAGAATTAAGGCAGAATCCTTTAATAGAAAAAAACAATATTTAATTTACACAGCAGATTATCAGAATCTATAAATCCTTATTTATCATAATATAAGTAAGGATTATTTTTATTATGATTAAGTAGGTCATAATTATTTTTTAATAGTCTTGTCTGCATTTAAAATTACTATTCTGTCATTTTCTTCTAATTTTGTATCGCCACTTGGTACGACTATTTGTCCTGTAGGTTTTTGTAGCATTATTATTAATTCATTTGGATCAACTTTTATATCTTTAATTTCCTTATTAATCCATTCATGATTACCTGAAAGTTTTATTTCTATTAATTCTTTTCCTGATGAGTCAAAATAAGCCTGACCACCTAAAACAATGTCATCTCCCACTTCTATTAGTGTGTTGCCACGAGGGACAATTGTCCTTCCTCTTCTTTCAATTTTTGCAACTATTATATTAAAAGCAATTTCTATGTCTTTTATCTTTTTATTTGCCCATTTAGAATTTTCTATAATTTTTGTTTTCAAAAATCCAAGACCAGACTTGTCCTGATAATAGTTAAAAGTTCTTAAGACTGTGTCATTTTCTTCAAACATATTTAGAGCCTTTGTTGATATAGGCATTAAAACCCCTTGAATTAAGGATGAAAATAGGCAAATTACAAATACTATTGAAAATAGATTTATGGAAAAATTTGCTCCTGAATTTACTGCCATTATGGCAAAGGCGATTGCTGCTGCACCTCTTATGCCTGCAATTGAAATTAAGGTCATTTGATTATTTTTTAATTTAAAGGGCTTCATTATACAAAAAACTGTTAGGGGTCTTGCTATAAAAAACATAAACAGCATTAAAATAAGTCCAATGGGAAGGGCTTTTATAAGTAGGGAAAAATCTGCAAGAAGACCTAATAAAAAGAATAGGGCAATTTGAACAATGCTAGTAACTCCATCATAGAAAAAAACAACATCCCTTTTGCCAGGATATTCAAAATTTCCAATATAAATTCCCATTAAATATAGGGCAAGATAGCCATTTCCTCCAAAGGCATCTGCAAGTCCATAAGTTCCAAACATAATGGATGCAATAAAAACTGCAAAAAGTCCGTCTTCATTAAAATTAAGAAGTTTTATTAATTTTATTACAATTATTCCTACTAAAAATCCTACTAAAATGCCAACGAAAACTTGTTTGAAAATTAATAAAAATACATTTACATCTTTCCCTAAAATTAAAGATAAAAATACCATAGTCATTGTATAGGCAGTGGGGTCGTTTGATCCAGATTCTATTTCAAGAAGGGAAGCAGTACCATATTTTAAATTTAGATTTTTTGAAACTAATATATTAGATACTGATGCATAGTCAGTTGATGAAACAACAGAACCTAATAGCATTGATTCTAAAAGAGGAAACCTTAAAATAAAATAGGAAAAAATACCAGTTAGAATAGCCGTTAAAAACACACCAAGGGAAGATAATATCATTGCTTCTTTGGCAACGTGTTTTCCCATAGACCAATTTGTACCAAATCCACCATAAAACATTATTACCATTAGGGAAATGGAAGCAATATTATCTGCTATTTGAAAATTATTAAATTCTATTCCTAGCCTTGAAAATATTAGTCCTAATATAATAAATAAAAGTAGTGCAGGAAGGCCTGATTTTGACGATAATTTTATGGCAACTAGGGCGAGAATTAGAATAAGTGTAATTAATAATAAATTCATATAATCGCTCCTCTTATTTTAATTATAGTATATCATTTAATTTTATAAAACAAAAGGGATATTTTATATTGTGGAATCTATTCACTATAATAAAATTTTTTTTATAATTTTTATTAAAATTTTGCACGTATCTTACAAATTAAGAAAAAAATTTACTTTTATCAAATAAAATAATTTATTGGGATAAAATTTATCTCAAATTTATATAAAGGTGATAATTTGAAAATTTTACAAGTAACGGATTTACACTTAGGAACTTTTCCCTATAAAAAAATGATTTAAAAACTGTAAAGCTAGTAAAAAAACTAATTGAAAAAAATGAACCTGCCCTTATAGCCTTTACTGGTGATGTAATATGTTCTGCTTCAACACAGGCTCTTGAAGTATTTAAAAATTTTGTTAAACTTATGGATTCTTTTAAAATTCCCTATGCTATGACTTTTGGAAATCATGATTCTGAAAGGTCGATTTTGAATTATTATATAGAAAATTTTGAAAAGGTAGATAAAAATACTCAGCTTGCCTTTAGAGAAGATGAAAAACTAAAGAAATATATGAAAAACTATATGAATTTAAAAAATTTTACTAGAGAAGATCTTTTTAATGGCCATAGGAACTTCATCAATCATTCCAAAGACATAGTTCATATTTAGGGGTGATGTTATTTTAAAGGCCACCTTTTTTTCAAGATTAATTTGATCTAAAATGAAATTAAAAGAGGCCTCAGGAATTCCTTCTTGACAAACTGGCCTTACGGCTTCAAGTCTTTTTCTCTTTTTTAGAATAGTCTTCATATATTCTTGATAGTCTTCAAATTCTTCTTGGGTATCTCTATCATCTTTAAAGTCAAAATTTCCGGTTACCTTAAAGACAGATTTATTTAAAACTTCATAGTCCTTAAAGATTTTTTCAACAAGATTTAATAGAATATCTTACATTAAAATGTAATCAACTAAATTTAATACAAAAATACTTATGAATTTTAACTTTTCTAAAAGAGGAACTTTCTCTTCACATACTTCAAATCAAACTCTTTCATTAAATCTTAACCACGAAATTTCACGATTTTGAAAATAAACTTTTTTATCCATTATCCGCCTCTTAAAACTTTAAAAATTAAATATCCTTCTCTTAAACCTTCTTCTGAAACAATTATTTTCTAAATATTTAAGTGCTGACAAACAGTTTTTAAAATTAAAATTCCAGGAACTATGGTATGAATTTTGTTTGGATTTACTTTTATTACTGTTCTAATAGTTTCTAAATCCTTATGTTTAAAATTATTTAATAAAACTTTTAAATCATAAGTATCAAATTCATTTTTATCCTTATCACAAAGTTCAGATATAATTTTGCCAGTTGCACGAATTGTTCCTCCAATGCCAATTAAAGTGTCATAGGAATCCTTAAATTTTTTGTTGGAAATCTACTTAATTATATGATTTGTAATTGGGATAAATTCTTTTTTCTTGGGAATTATTACTGATGAAGCTCCACCAATATCCATACTTATGCCCTCATTGACTTTTGTATTGTGAAGAATACCAATATTCCCAATTTTTGCTTCATCTTCTTGGTACAGAAGGTCAATCACTATTTTGCACTCATACTTAACCTTCCTTATAATTTCCTTAGAATTATTAATATTTCTTAGGGAAGCTGTGGCAAAAGCATTAAAACTTTCTACGAGCACTTCATCACAAATAAGCTTAATACTTTAAAGGATTTCAATTAATTTTTTTACAGCCTTATCTGATAACTTTTTAAATTCCACATAATTAATTAAGCCTGCTGTATATTTTTTATTTAAGATTTTCTTAAAATCATTATTAATAACTTCAAAAATTATAAACCTAATGGTGTTTGAACCAATATCTACTGTTGCGTGTTTCTTTTGAAACTCCTTGATAAATTATATATTTTCCCAATTGACAAAAATTATGCTATAGTTAATGGCAACAAAAAAGAACTTAATCGCCTTGTATTAAACAACATGTACATGCTATGTCCCTCAATCTGCAGTTGACCCAGTAAAATAAAATAATAAATTTTGGCCCCTAGGAAAAAATTCTTAGAGGTCTTTTTTTTACATTAAATTTCTAATTTTGAAAATTAAAAGGGTTGGAGTAAATCCTTGTCTTTCTAATTTAAAATATCTTTATTAATTTTTTCAATTCTTCTCTTATTATAAAAGTAAAATCCAGACCATATAACTAAAAAAATTAAAATAAACAATAGATTACTAAAAAATAATTCTTTAAAGTTTGAGAACCAGCATAAATAAAAACCTACAAAGGAATAATAGATTAATAGTAAAAGTAAATGCAGAGAAGTTGCAGCTAAAAGTGAAAACTTGTCAATATCATATAAGATTCTTCCTAAGGCCCCAACAAGCCCAAAACCTCCATATAGCACAAGCTCGATAGCCCTTGCATTTACAAGATTTGACTGACCTTCAAAAAAATTAGGAACTCCAACAATAATTTCTCCTAAAAGATATGAAATTGAAAGCTCAACAAGGGATCCAATTCCAACTCCAATTAAAAAACTAATTAACAAATTTTTTAAAATTTTCATAATTACCTCCTAAAAACCCAATAAATTTTTAAATTCTTTTAAATTTCTTCTGGAAACATAAGTCGTTTCTCCATTCTTTAATTCCACAGCAATGGTTCCCTTAAAAGATAAGTCCAGTTTTTTTATAAAGGAGATATTTATTATTTCAGACCTTGAAATTTGAATGAAATTTCTCTTGTCAAGGCGACTATAAATTTCGTAGAGTCTAAGACGAGATTTATATGATTTTTTAAGATCTTCAATAATAATATCATTATTTTCAGTATAAAATCTCACAATATCCTTAACGGCAATAATATATACATCCTCGTCATCAAAGCCTATAAAGATATTATTATTTATTGAATTTAAAGATTTTTCTAAATTTTCTATATCCTTGCTATAGGAGTTGGCAAAAATTTTTATTATTGTTTCCTTATATTCTTCATCTATAATAACTTCTACTTTCATACTTCCTCCTTAACTTATCTTACATAAATTATATAATTTTAAAAATTCTATGCTACAAAATTCCTACAAGCGGTTTATATTTAACTATAAGTGGTAATTCTTTTTATCTTATGCCCAATTTTATTGAAATTTATTGTATAAAATAAAAAACAAAGGGGTAAAAATAGAAAGCGAGGAGGGAATTATGAGAAAAAATTTAGGAATTAAATCTTATTTACTACCAGAGCCTGTGGCAATTATTGGAACTTACAATGATGATGGTAGTCCAAATGCCATGAATGCTGCATGGGTTTCAATGGCTGAATCAAATAGAATATCTCTATATTTAAGTTCAGGTCACAAGACTGTTAAAAATCTTTTAAAAAGAAAGGCTTTTACAATTGGTCTTGCAAATTTAGAGCATTTAGAAGACTGTGACTATGTTGGCCTTACATCAGGAAATAAAGTTACAAATAAGCTTGATGCTACAAGTTTTGAGATAGAAAAATCAGAATTTGTAGATGCACCTATTATTGCAAATCTACCAATTACTTTTGAACTAAAGGTATTTTCCTACCATGAAGACACTGAGCACTTAGTTGGTGAAATTATAAATGTCTCTATCGATGAAAAATATATAGATGAA
This sequence comes from Peptoniphilus raoultii, assembly GCF_900099555.1. Lineage (GTDB taxonomy): Bacteria > Bacillota > Clostridia > Tissierellales > Peptoniphilaceae > Peptoniphilus_A > Peptoniphilus_A raoultii. The sequence goes on along the minus strand of NZ_FMWM01000002.1, from coordinate 1,195,210 downwards.
AATGGGCAAATTGATGTAGAAAAAATGGAACTTTTAACTTATAATTCCATTGACCTAACTTACAATGTAATAGGTAAAAAAGTTGGAAAGGCATTTTCTGACGGAAAAAAATTAGGAGGAAATAAATGAAATTAGTAGGCTATAAATCTTGTAATACTTGTAAAAAAGTGGAAAAATTAATGAATGACAAAAATTTAGAATTTGATTATAGGGAAATTGATAAGGATACCCTAAATAAGGATGAACTAAAAAAACTTCAAGAGGAAAGTGGACTTGAAGTTAAAAAATTCTTTAACACTTGTAGTGCTCCTTATAAGGCAAATAATTTAAAGGACAAGCTTAAGGATATGTCAGAAGATGAAAAATTTAATATGCTTGCCGAAGAACCTATGTTAATCAAAAGACCTATCTTAATTGATGATAATACGGTTTATGTTGGACCAGATGTGAAAAAACACATAGAGAATCTATAAGGATTATTTTTAATCCTTATACATATTTAGATAATGAAGTATTTTTATTATTATAAAAGCCCTAATAATTTTTCTAATATTTATTTATTAGGAGATGGAGAATTTTTAAGAGGTCTTTATTTTGAAAATTCAAATAATTTAAAAGCTATCAATCTAAGGAGTTATAGGATGAATAAGGAAGTTTTTGAAACTAGTATTTCTTGGCTTAATATTTATTTTAAGGGAGAAAATCCTCACTTTTTACCTAAATATTCACTTGGAGAAATTTCAGACTTTAGACAACTTGTTTATGGAGATCTTTTAAAGCTTTCTTTTGGGGAAGTAGCTTTTTATAGTTATATTGGAGAAAAAATTGCAGTTAAGAAAAATATAAATTCAATGTCAAGTAGGGCAGTGGGAACTGCCATTGGCAAAAATCCTATTTCTATAATTATTCCTTGTCATAGGATAATAAGAAAAGATTTAAATATTGGAAATTACGATGGTGGATTTGAAAATAAGAAGAATCTTCTAGAACTTGAAGGGAACACTATTAAGGATTTTAAAATTGTAAAATAAAATGAAAGATAAAAAACTTCCAGCCTTTGGGCCTGGTCCTATTTACGTAATAGGCTGCTTAATTTTAACGATTTTTGGAATATATTTGGACAAAAAAGGCTTATTAAATTTTGCAAAAGTAGAAAATTTTAGATATATTATTATAGGCCTTGGCATACTATTAATTATTTTTGGAATTATCCTTTGGGTTTTAGCTGTTTTTAAGTTTAGAATAAACTATATGGCCCAAAATAATATACTTATAAAAGATGGCGTTTATGCCTATGTGAGAAATCCTGTATATTCAGCATTTTTATTTGTTTTCACAGGCATACTTCTACTTAGGGCAAATTTTCTTCTTTTAATATTTCCAATAATATTTTATTTTTATATGACTTTGCTCTTAATTAACACTGAGGAGAAATGGCTTTATGAAGTATTTGGAGAAGAATATTTAGAATATAAGAAAAAGGTGAATAGGATAATTCCATGGAAAAGAAAAAATGAGTGATTAATTTCACTCAATTTTTTTATAATTCTATAAATTTCCACTCTCCATTTTCATAAAGAGTGCAAGTATTTGGTCCATCTTTTGAAAGGGAAATAGATCCAGGATTTACTACTAATATATCTCCATGCCTTTCCAAAGTTTTTATATGGGTATGTCCAAAGCAAACTGTATTAGCACCCAAATGATAGGCTCTTAAAATTCTTTCATCTAATGTTTCTTCATATCCATGAACGGCATAAATTTTTAAATCCCCGAAATCAAAAAGTCTTTCCTTATGACTTAGATTCTTTCCAGTAACCATTTGGTCAACATCACTATCACAATTTCCTCTAATATAAGAAATATTCTTATCTCTTAAATACTCTGCAAGCTTGGCAGGTTCATAAGTTGAAAAAATTGGATTTCTTGGTCCATGATATAAAACATCTCCAAGATGAATTATATGGTCACACTTTCCTAAAGCCTCAAGTGCTTTTTTGGTCTGTATATAAGAACCATGACTATCTGAAATTAAACCTATTTTCATATTATCACCTATTTTTTAGAAAAAATTTTAAGCATAATTTTAGTTGAAATATAAAATAAAATTAAAACTAAAAAAACTCCACTCATTCCCAGTATGCTAATTTCAAAACCTTTTTCCATAATACTTAAATCCATTTTATCACCATCCCAAAATCATTGGTACAAGGGCAAGAATCATTGAGCCAGCAACAACTGATCCAAGCTGTCCTGCAACATTTGCACTCATTGCTTGCATTAAAATAAAGTTAGTTGGATCTTCCTTTGTTGCCATTTTTTGCACAACTCTTCCACTCATAGGAAAGGCTGAAATTCCAGCTGCACCAATCATTGGATTTACTTTATTCTTTAAAAATAAATTCAAAATTTTAGCAAATATAACTCCGCCTGCTGTGTCAAAAATAAAGGCAACAAGGCCCATAGCCATAATCATTAAGGTGTTAATATTTAAAAATGCTTCTGCACTCATTGTTCCGCCAATTGTTATACCAAGTAAAATTGTGATTAAATTTGCAAGACCGTCTTGGGCAAAAAGTGATAGCCTTTCTAATACACCGCAAACCCTAATTAAATTTCCAAACATAAGAGCTCCGATTAGGGCAACAGACATAGGAGCAATAATCCCTGCAATAATTGTTATTATAATAGGAAATAAAACTTCAACAATTTTTGGAACTTCAACTGTAGTATATTTCATCCTAATTTTTCTCTCTTGTGAAGTCGTTAATAGTTTAATGACTGGCGGCTGAATTATAGGAACAAGCGACATATAAGAATAAGCAGCTACAGAAATTGGTCCTAAATAATTTTGGGCAAATTCTTTGGCAACATAGATTGATGTTGGACCATCAGCTGCACCTATAATTCCAATTGAAGCAGCTTCTGGAAGGGAAAATCTTCCTGTGGAAAGGGCAAAGAGCATTGTTGCAAAGATTCCAAATTGTGCTGCTGCACCAAAAAATAACATAAAGGGAGAAGCAATAAGGGGTTTAAAGTCAATCATAGCTCCAACTGCAATAAAAATTAAGACAGGAAATAATTCCGTTGCAATACCCACATTATATAAAATAGTTAAAAAACCTCCATCACCAATGGCTGATGACAAGGGTATATTACATAAAATTGCACCAAAACCTATAGGCAATAATAAAGAAGGCTCATATTCCTTAGCAATTGCTAAATATATAAGTAAGCCTCCAATAATAAACATGATGCATTGATTTAGCTCAAGATTCAAAATTCCTTCAAATAATAATTTCATTCATACCTCCTAAATATAAATTATAACTATAAATTTTTAATTACTCAAGAAAATATAAAGAATTACTTCTTTAATAATAATTCAATACTATAGAGTTTATTTATTTCCTTATATTTAATTTACCAACATTAATTATAAAACAATATATAATATTTTGAATAAATAAAAGGATTGATTTGTGATATAATAGCAAAAGCATATTGTTTTTTTTATAATATTATTTAAGAAGGAGTGACAAAATGAATAAAAACAAAAAGGATCTTACAAAATTTAAGACGCCACATACCTATGCAATTATTTTCTTTGTTGTAATCTTTTCATGGCTTCTAACTTTTTTAATACCTGCTGGTAAATTTTCTACCCACGATATTGAATATTTAGATTCCAAAGGGGAAACAAAAACAAAAACTGTATTAATGGAAGATACCTTTAGGTATTCTTATAATCTTAATAAGGATTTTTTAAATGAAAATTTAAAGGACCTTACAAATAATGAAGCAAAGCTTGCCCAAGAAGGAGATTCTATTAAGATAATTGGTCAGGCTGATGGTCCAACATCTATTTACCTTGAAAATGAAAATGAGCTTGAAGTTGATAAGGAAGGCCTTAATGATCTTTTGGCTTCAGGAGATTATGATCAAGCTGATCTTGACGAAATTGGCTTAAGTGATGATACCCTTTACAGTATGTATGGTCTTGATATGTATGATACATCTCAAAAATTACATAAAACTGCTGGCCTTTGGGGCACAGATGACTTTGGAGGTTTTGGGGTTCTAAATTATTTATTTGAAGGTCTTGTTAGTGGTGACAAATATGGAACTGCCGTTGGTATTGTTGCTTTAATTTTAGTTGTTGGTGGAGCCTTTGGTGTAATTATGCAAACTGGCGCAATTGATGCTGGCATCTATAAATTTATTTCTAAGGCTAGGGGTGCAGAAAGACTTGCCATTCCAATGTTTTTCTTTTTATTTTCTCTAGGAGGAGCAACTTTTGGTATGTCTGAAGAGGTTATACCTTTTTCTATGATTATGGTTCCCTTTGTTATTGCCCTTGGCTATGATTCCATTGTTGCAGTTACTGTAACTTTTGTTGCATCACAAGTTGGTAATGCAGTTTCTTGGATGAGTCCATTTTCAGTTGCTATTGCCCAAGGTATTGCAGGCGTACCTGTTTTATCCGGTGCAAAATTTAGACTTATTATGTGGTTTGTTGTTACTGCTGCAGCATCTGCCTACACTATGAGATATGCAGAAAAAATTAGAAAAAATCCATCACTTTCACCTATGCATGAAAAGGATGCTCATTTTAGACTTTCAAATGAAAATGTAACAGAAGAAGAAAAAGAATTTAAATTGGGTCATAAATTAATTTTATTAGAACTTTTATTAGGTTTAATTTGGATTATTTGGGGAGTAACTTCTAAGGGCTATTACATTCCTGAAATAGCTTCACAATTTTTCGTTATGGGCTTTGTTTCAGGTATTACTGCCATAATTTTTAATTTAAATAATATGACCATTAATTCTATGGCTAGTGCCTTTCAAGCTGGCGTTGCTGATTTAGCTGGAACGGCTTGCGTTGTTGGTATGGCAAAAGGTATTCTTTTGGTTTTAGGAGGTTCAGATGCAAATGTTGCTTCAACTTTAAACACTATATTATTTGCTGTAGGTAATGCATTAAATGGAGTTCCGAAAGTAATAGCGGCAATTGGAATGTATATTTTCCAATCATTCTTCAATTTAGTCGTTACTTCAAATTCAGGTCAAGCAGCTTTAACAATGCCAATTATGGCACCTCTTGCTGATATTGTTGGAATTTCAAGACAAATTGCCGTTCTATGCTATCAAATGGGTGCAGGATTTGTTGATGCCTTTACACCTGTTTCAGCAAGTTTAATTGGTGTTCTAGGTGTTGCAGGAATTGATTGGGGCAAATGGTTTAAATTTCAAGTTAAAATGCAAGCCTTCTTTATGGTTCTTGGAATAATATTTATTTGTATTGCTGTTGGAATTAATTTTCAATAGAGGTGAAAATTTTGATCAAAATAATAAGAAATGTAAATATCTATAATCCCGATCCAATAGGCATAAAAGACCTTTTAATTTTAAATGATAAAATTGCCGCCGTTGAAGAAAGTATAAATATTGACCTTAAAAATTATGTTGAAGTAGAGGAAATTGACGGCAAGGGAAATATTTTAGTACCTGGTTTTATTGATGGTCATGTTCATATTATTGGTGGTGGCGGTGAAGGTGGCTTTTCAAATAGAACGCCTGAAGTCAATTTAAGTATTTTGACAAGAGCGGGAGTTACAACTGTTGTTGGGGTTTTAGGAACTGACTCCTGTGCAAGGGATACAAATGCCCTACTTGCAAAGGCAAGGGCCCTTGAAGAAGAAGGCCTTACAACTTATATTTATGACGGATCTTATAGACTTCCAATTAAAACTTTAACTTCAAATTTAATTAACGATATTATGGCAGTTGATAAAATAATTGGAATTGGCGAAATTGCCATTTCAGATCACAGATCATCTCAACCTTCTTTTGATGAATTCGTAAAAGCTGTCGCTGATACAAGAGTTGGCGGAATTTTATCTGGTAAAGCAGGAATTGTTAATTGCCATTTAGGAGATGGCAAAAGATGTCTTGATTTAATTAGAAGAGTTGTTGATGAAACGGAAATCCCTATTAGCCAGTTTTTGCCAACTCACATAAATAGAAATGAATATCTATTCGAAGATGGAGTTGCCTATGCAAAAAGTGGTGGGTATATTGACTTCACGGGAAATGCGGATCCAGATTTATGGGAAAAACTCTATGGAGAAATAAGATTTTCTAAAGGTCTGAAAAGACTTATAGATGAGGGAGTCAGTCTTAATAACTTCACCTTAACTTCTGACGGTCAAGGATCTTTTCCAATTTTTGATAAAAATGGAAATTATGAAGGAATAGGCATTGGAACTTCATCTTGCCTTTTAGAGGCTATAAAGGAATGTGTCTTTAAAGAAAGTATCCCTCTTGAAATAGCAATAAGATCCCTTACAATAAATCCGGCAAAGATTTTAGGATTTAAGAATAAAGGTGAAATTAAAGAAGCTTTCGATGCAGATTTATGTATCTTAAATAAAGATACTCTTGACATTGAAACAGTTATTGCCAAGGGACAAGTTATGATTAAAGACAGAGAAATTCTTAAATATGGAGTTTTTGAAAATAAATAATATTTAAAGGGTGAAAGGTTAAGTTCTTTCACTTTTTTTGCCATAAATTAATCTTGTTAATCTATATGATAAGTTGTAAAATAAGATTGAAATTTTAAGAATTGGGAGGTGAAAAATGAAAATTCAAGAAGTTTTACAAAAATCTTATGATTATGCTATTAAATATACCGATAAGGGTGTAGCTGCCAATTATATTCCTGAACTTGCAAAAGAAGATAAGCATAGGGCAGGGGGAGCAATTATTTCTAAAGAGGGAGAATTATATGAAGTTGGGTCAGCAAGATATAAATTTTCCATTCAAAGTATTATTAAAATTGTTATTTATCTATGTGTTTTAGAAAATTATGATTTTGATTACATTAAAAAATTTATAGGTGTGAAACCATCATCTAAGGCTTTTAACAGCATTATAGAATTGGAATTAAGCAATAAACAAATTCCTGTGAATCCTTTTATCAATGCAGGAGCAATTGTCGCTTGTTCTCTATTAATGGAAAAATATGGCAATAATACTTTTGATATGATTATTAATAGGGCAAGGGAAGTTATAGAAGATGATAAGCTAGATTTCTCAAGAAGTATTTATTCCTCTGAAAGTTCTAGTGCCTTTGCAAATCGTGCATTGACATATATGCTCTTAAATAATGAAATTATTGATAGAGAAATAAATGTAGAAGATTTACTTAATACTTATTTTAAAAGTTGTTCAATTCTTGTTGATGCTGTAGATCTTTCAAGATTAAGTTTTATTTTGTCCAGAAATGGCAAAGACATAGAAAACAAACAAGTAATTGATCCAGACCATGCATGTATTATAAGAACTTTAATGGCAACCTGTGGTACTTATGACTATTCTGGTGATTTTGCCATTAGAATAGGTCTTCCAGCTAAAAGTGGAGTTGGCGGAGGAATTGTTACTGCATCAAAAGCTGGTTATGGTATAGGAGTTTATTGTCCTGGACTTGATTCCCATGGCAATTCCTATGTAGGAACTAGAATGCTAGAAAGTATTTCTAAAGAATTAAAATTAAATATTTATTAACAATTGGAGGTTATTATGGTAGAAACTTTAAAGGGTATTATAGAACCCATTAATAATTTTATTTATTATCCGTTATTAGTTGTTTTACTACTATGTATCGGATTATATTTCACAATTAGGACTAAATTTTTACAAGGTAGACTTTTAAAAGAAGCAATAAATGTAGTTATGGAAAAACCTGAAAAGGAAGGAGCCGTATCTTCCTTCCAAGCTCTTATGGTTTCAACTGCATCAAGAGTTGGTACAGGAAATATTGTTGGTGTATCAACAGCAATTTGTCTTGGAGGCTATGGAGCGGTTTTTTGGATGTGGATTGTTGCTATCATTGGCGGAGCTTCAGCTTTTATTGAATCAACTTTAGCTCAAATGTATAAAAAAAGAGATAATGAAGGAAATTCCTACGGTGGTCCTTCATACTATATTGAACAAGCTTTAAAATCAAGAACTCTTGGAGTGGTTTTTTCCATTTCTTTAATTGCAACTTATGCAATTGGCTTTAATATGCTTGCAGCTTTTAACTTACAAACAAGTTTTATGGCCTATAGTTTTTATGATCCTAAGGTTACTCCTTGGATTATTGGTGTTGTGCTTGCTCTTATTACAGCTTACTGTATCCTTGGTGGTGGAAAAAGAATTATAAAATTTACTTCAACTCTTGTTCCTATTATGGGCGTAATTTATATTATAGTTGCAATTTTAATGATTATACTTAATATTTCTTGTATGCCAACAGTATTTTCAAGAATTTTTTCTGATGCATTTAATTTTAAAGCTATATTTGGAGCAATTGCTTCTTCATCAATGATGTACGGTATTAAGAGAGGACTATATTCAAATGAAGCTGGTATTGGTTCTGCACCAAATGCAGCAGCCTCAGCTGATGTTTCTCACCCTGTTAAACAAGGTCTTGTTCAAATGCTTTCAGTATTTATTGATACGCTTTTAATATGTTCAGCAACAGCTTTTATGTGCTTAAGTTCCGGAGTAGAACCAAATGCAGAATTAAGTGGAGCTCCATATGTTCAAAAAGCTCTTACTACTTTTATGGGATCTTTTGGTAACCACTTCATTTGCTTTTCACTTGTACTTTTTGCCTTTACAACCCTAATAGGAAATCTATTCTATGTTGATACTAACCTTGCTTATATTAATGGCAAACAACCATCTAAAAACTTTATGATTGTCTATAGAATTATTGCAGCAATAATAATTTTATTTGGTGCAACACAAGAAGCAACTTTAGCATGGGATATCTCTGACCTACTAATGGGAATTATGGCAATAATAAATTTACCTACAATTTTAATTTTAGGTAATAGAGCAATCGCCTGTCTTAAAGATTATGAAAAACAAAAGAAAACTGGCAGAAATCCAGTTTTCCATTCTGCAGACATTGGTATTAGCGAAAAGCTTGACTACTGGTCTTAATTTTTATTATTAATAACCAAGGCTTCGGCCTTGGTTAATTTTTTTATGCTTAAAAACGTGCTATAATTATGTTAGTCTTGAAGTGAAAGGAAATTAAAATGAAAAATTTAGAAAAAGATATGGATTTTATTTTAGAAATGGATAAAATGAAGTCTATTCAAAGGGAAACAAGAAATTTAACAAATGACCGTAGGGAAAATGATGCGGAACATTCTTTTTATGTAACAATAATGGCTATGATTTTGGGAGAATATGCCGATAAAAATATAGATATAAATAAGGTTATAAAAATGATGCTTATCCATGATTTAGTGGAAATTGATGCAGGAGATACTTTTGCTTATGATGAAGAAGGATATAAGTCAAAATATGACCGTGAGCAAAAAGCTGCAAATAGAATTTTTGCCCTTTTAAGTCCTCACAAAGAAAAATTTTATAAAGATCTTTATAATGAATTTGAAGACTGTCAAACTGAAGAAGCTAAATTTGCAAATTTAATTGATAGAATTAATCCCATGATTTTAAATTATTTTGGTCATGGCGGAACATGGAAAACTCACAATATTCCTAGAGAAAAAGTTTTGGGAAGAATTGAAAATTTAAAAGATTCTTCTGAAGAGATTTTTTCATATGTCAAGGGACTAATAGATAATTACTTTTCAAAAGAAGATATAGAATAAATTAAGTAGGGGTAAATATGAGTAACTATGATGTAATAATAATTGGCAATGGAGCAAGCGGAGTTTTTGCTTCCTATGAATTTACAAAATTAAAAAGCAAATTAAATGTTTTAGTTATAGATAAGGGAAATGTTATAACTGAAAGGCTTTGTCCAATTAAAACCGGAAAAGTTGAAAAATGTATAGGATGCGTACCCTGCAATATTATGAATGGATATGGGGGAGCGGGAACTTTATCTGATGGTAAATATAATATTACTACAAATTTTGGCGGCGAAATGCATAAATATGTTGGAAGGGATAGGGCTCTTGAACTTATGGAATATGTGGATAGCGTCTTATGTTCTTTTGACAGCCACGAATCAAAACTCTATCAAACTTCAAATTCAAATTTAAAGACCCTAGCTTTAAAAAATGACCTTCATCTTTTAGATGCTAAGGTTAGACACTTTGGAACTGATAGGAATGTAAAAATTCTTGAAAAAATATATAATTACACAAAAGATAATATTGATATGTTATTTAAAACTCTAGCTGTAGATATAGATTTTAAAGACGATGAATATATAGTTAGGACAAATAAGGGGAAGGAATATTCTTGCAAAAAGCTTGTACTGGCATCTGGCAGATCTGGTTCAAAATGGATTTCTCAAATCTGCAAAAAACTTAAAATTGACTTATATTCAAATCAAGTTGATATTGGTGTTAGAGTTGAGCTTCCAGCAGAAGTTTTTAAACATATTACAGATGCCGTTTATGAATCAAAAATTGTCTACCAAACTAAGGGCTACAATGATTTAGTAAGAACCTTTTGTATGAATCCCTATGGTCAAGTTGTGGCAGAAAATACTAATGGAATTATAACTGTTAATGGTCATGCCTATTCTGACCCTAAACTTCAAAGCGAAAATACAAATTTTGCCCTTCTCGTTTCCAATAAATTTACTGAACCTTTTAAGGACTCCAATGAATATGGAGAATCTATTGCAAGGCTTTCAAATATGTTAGGTGGGGGAGTTCTTCTCCAAAGATTTGGAGATTTGGTAAAGGGTAGAAGAAGTGACAAGAGAAGGATGGATAAATGTTTTACAGTACCCACCTTGAAAGCAACAGCGGGCGATCTTTCCCTTGTAATTCCTAAAAGGCAGTTAGATTCTATAATTGAAATGATCTATGCCCTTGATAAAATTGCACCGGGAACTGCAAATGATGATACACTCTTATACGGAGTGGAAGTTAAATTTTATAATTCAAAAGTTGAAACGGACAATAATTTTGAAACTGCAAAGAAAGGGCTTTTTGTTGTTGGTGACGGAGGCGGAGCAACCCATTCTCTTTCACAAGCATCGGCCTGCGGAGTTTATGTTGCAAGATATTTAAATGACTTACTTTCTTAGAGAGGATTTTTAAAATTCTCTCTATTTTTATGGGCTTTATGATATAATAAAATATTATGAAATGAGGGATATTTTGAATTCAAATTTAGATTTAATTAGTACTTTTGAAAATAGTGTTAATGAATATATAAGAAAAGTTAAGGACATAACAAATAATTTGCTATTTGCAAAAGTTATAACCCATGGCTGCCAAATGAATGAACATGATTCAGAAAAAATTAAATGGCTTTTAAATAAAATGGGTTATAAATTAACTGAAGATGATAATCTTGCAAATTTAATAATTTTAAATACCTGCTCAGTAAGGCACAGTGCTGAAGATAAAGTTTATGGCCAGCTTGGTAATTTTAAACGCCTTAAGGAAGAAAATAAGAATTTGAAAATCGCTGTTTGTGGCTGTATGATGCAAAGAGAAGAATCCAGAAATTATGTTATTGATAAGTTTGAAAATGTGGATATTATTTTTGGTACCAATAATATATGGAAACTTCCAGAACTTTTATTTGAGTCCTATAATGGCGAAAAACTGGCATTAGATATAGAAAATAAATATTCTGATCTCGACAACAATTTAGGTGCAAATAGACTTTATTCATACAAGTCCTATGTGAACATTATGTATGGTTGCAATAATTTCTGTACTTTTTGCATCGTACCCTACACTCGGGGAAGGGAAGCAAGCAGAAGACCTGAAGATATAATTAATGAAATAAAAGGCCTTGTCCAAAAGGGTTCAAAGGAAATCACGCTTTTAGGTCAAAACGTAAATTCCTATGGAAAAAATCTTGACAATAAAATTTCCTTTGCAGAGCTTTTATATAAAATAAATGACATAGATGGCATTGAAAGAATAAGATTTATGACATCTCACCCCAAGGATATATCCGACGAGTTAATATATGCCTTTAAAGATTTAGACCACCTTTGCAATTTTCTCCATCTTCCTGTTCAAGCTGGTTCATCAAGAGTTTTAAAACTAATGAATAGGAGATATACAAAGGAAGACTATTTAAGAAAAATTGATAAGATAAAAACTGTAAATCCTAATATTGCACTTTCTACAGATATAATGGTTGGCTTTCCAGGAGAAACTGAGGAAGATTTTGACCAAACCTTGTCCCTTGTTAAAGAAGTGAAATATGACACTTCTTTCACTTTCTTATATTCTATGAGAGGGGGAACTCCTGCCGCCAAAAGTCCGAACCAAGTGCCAGATAAGATAAAACACGATAGATTTCAAAGACTTCTTGATATCCTATATCCCATTCAATATGAAAAAAATAAGAAATTTTTAAATAGGGATGTAAAAGTTTTAGTAGAGGATATTTCAAAAAAAGATGATACAAAAGTCCAAGGCAGAAATGATGAATTTAAGCTCGTGAACTTTACAGGGACTAAGGAAGATATTGGAAAGATTATAGATGTTAAAATAACTGATTTTAACTCATTTTCATTAGTTGGTGAAAAAATTGGAAACTAAAAAACTAACCCCAATGATGAAACAGTATTTGGAAACTAAAGAAAAATACCCTGATTCTATACTATTTTTTAGACTTGGGGATTTTTATGAAATGTTTTTTGATGATGCAATCCTTGCATCTAAAGAACTTGAAATAGCCCTTACAAAAAGAGATGCTGGCTTTGCTCAAAAAGCGCCTATGTGTGGCATACCATATCATGTTAGTGATTCATATATTTCAAAATTAATTAATAAGGGATATAAGGTGACAATTTGTGATCAAATAGAGGACCCCAAACTTGCCAATGGCCTTGTAAAAAGAGCCGTAACTAAAATTGTAACTCCTGGCACCTTTACAGATAATGAATATCTTAGGGGTGATGAAAATAATTATTTAATGAGTATATATATAGAAGACTATAAAATTTTTATATCCTATACTGATTTTTCAACAGGAGAGCTTTATTACACTTCAAAAACGGCCTTAAATAAGGAAAAGCTTTATCTATTCTTGCGTGATGAAATCTATAAAATAATGCCATCTGAAATTTTAATTAATGATTATGAGAAGAAGATTTTTAAGAAATTTATTTCAGAGGACTTTTGTATAAATACCTATAGTAATAAAGAAATTGATAAAATTGATATCTATGACCTTGCAAAAAACAATTTATTAAAAGAATCCTTTGATAAATTTAAGGAGCTAGGTCTAAGGACAAATAAGTCCCTAATTTTACTTATTGATTATTTGGCTACAACTCAAAAAATTCATCTAAATCATATTAATAATTTCATTTATTATTATAATGACAATAATTTAATTCTTGATGAAAATTCAAAGAGAAATCTTGAAATTATAAAAGGTTTAAATAGCGGTAATAAAAAGGGATCTCTTTTAGAAATTCTTGACAAGTGTAAAACATCAATGGGATCAAGACTTTTAAAAAAATGGTTGTCATCTCCATTAACTGATATAGAAAAAATAACTTTAAGAGAAGATTTTATTGAAAACTTGAATGAAGACCTCTTGCTTTCCAGTGATTTAGGTGAATGTCTTAAAGGAATATATGATATTGAAAGGCTGAGCATTAAAATTACTAATAAAACAATTAATCCAAAGGAAATTAATGCTTTAAAATACACAATAACTTTAGCTTTAAAAATTAAAAATCTTTTAAATATAGAAGACAAAAAACTAAAACTTTTGGCTGATAAAATTGAAGACTTAAGTGAAATTTCAAATACTATTGAAGAAATCTTAATTGAGGATCCTCCTGCTATCATAGAAGACCAAAGAATAATAAAAAAAGGATATTCAAATGAAATTGACGAAATTTTTGAAGCCAAAGAAGATGGTAAAAATTGGATACTAAATCTTGAAATGGAAGAAAGAGAAAGAACTGGCATTAAAAATCTTAAAATTAAATACAATAAAATTTTGGGATACTTTATAGAAATTACAAAGTCAAATCTTGACCAAGTTCCAGATGATTATATAAGAAAACAGACCCTAGTGACTAATGAAAGATACTTTTCTATTAAACTTAAAAATATGGAAAGTAAAATAATTATGTCAAAGGATAAGGCAGAGGAGCTTCAACTTCAAATTTTAAATAGTTTAAAAGATATGCTACTTAGAAATATTGTAAGGATCCAAAATCTTGCAATTAGCATCTCTGAAATTGACTGCTTATATTCCCTAAGCGAAGTTTCAAGGCTTAATAATTATAAAAGGCCTAGGCTAAACAAAAAAGGAATTATAGAAATAATTGGGGGAAGACACCCAATTGTTGAAGAAAATTTTAAGGGAGAGCTTTTTGTTCCCAATGACACCTATTTAGATCTTGAAGATAATATGATTCTTATCATAACCGGACCCAATATGGCTGGTAAATCTACTTACATGAGGCAAGTTGCTCTAATAGCAATAATGGCTCACATTGGATCCTTTGTCCCCTGTGACTCTGCAAATATTTCAATTTTAGATAGGGTTTTTACAAGAATTGGGGCATCAGACAATTTAGCCATGGGCCAATCCACTTTTATGGTGGAGATGAAAGAAGTTGCCAATATAACAGAAAATGCCACTTCAAAATCCCTTTTAATTTTAGATGAGGTTGGAAGGGGAACATCAACTTATGACGGTCTTTCTCTTGCTTATGCAATCCTAGAATATATAGCATCAGAACTAAAGGCTAAAACACTTTTTGCAACCCATTACCACGAACTATGTGCTCTTGCAAATGCCTATAAATGTATATCAAACCTTACAATAGCTGTAAAAAAAGAAGAGGACAAGATTATCTTTTTAAGAAAAATAATTGAAGGCTATTCAAACCACTCTTATGGAATTGATGTGGCTAGACTAGCTGGCATAAATGAAAATATTATAGAAAGATCCAAGGAAATTTTAAGTAGTCTTGAAAAGAATTCTATAGACAAAAAAAACTTTGAGATTAATAAGGTAGAAGACCATCACATTTTAAAATCAAATCCCAAAAGGGATAAATTTATAGGAGAAATTCAAAAACTTGACATAAATAATATTTCTCCTATGACTGCCTTTAGCATTTTAAATGAATTAATAGAAAAATCTAAGGAGGTTTAGATGTCAATAATATTACTTGATGACAATACTATTTCCAAAATATCAGCAGGAGAAATAATAGAAAATCCTGCTTCAATAGTAAAGGAGCTTTTAGAAAATTCTATTGATGCGGGAGCGAGAAATGTAACTGTGGAGCTAAGAAATTCACCAACAGAATTTCTTAGAGTTACAGATGATGGTGAAGGCTTTTCTTTAGATGAAATTGAAAAAGCCTTTTTAAGACATTCAACTTCAAAAATTAAAGAAATTGAAGACCTTCAAAGTCTTTATACTTTAGGATTTAGGGGAGAGGCTCTTGCCAGCATTTCAAGTATTTCCAAAATTAAACTTTTAACTAAAAGAGAAGGAGAAATTTCAGGAACTTCATCTACAATAATAAATGGAAAGATAACTGACAAATCCAATGTTGGTATGACAAAGGGCTCTACTTTTTATGTGGAAGACATCTTTTATAACACCCCAGTAAGAAAAAAATTTTTAAATAATGATAAATATGAATTTTCTCTTATATTCGATTTAGTTCAAAAGATTGCTCTTGGGACTCCGGATGTTTCTATAAACTTAATAAAAGATGGAAAAACCCTTTTAAAATCTTATGAAACAAAAAATTTTAAGGATCATATTTTAAATATCTTAGGCAGAGAAATTGCAGGAAATCTTATTGAAAAATCTTTTGCCAGTGAAACCTATAAAATTAAGGCTTATTTTTCCAATAATAAGCTTTTTAGATCAAATAGAAATTTTGAATATATTTATATTAACGGTAGATTTGTTAGAAATAGAGACATTTCAAAAGAAATTGAAAAGGCTTATAAGTCACTAATTCCCTTAAATAGGTTTCCTGTATTTATTCTTTTTATAGACATTGATCCAAAACTAATTGATGTAAATATTCATCCAAAAAAACATGAGGTAAAACTTTCAGATGACAATAATTTGCTTGCTATTTTAAGGGAAATGATTGATGAAGTTTTATATCCAAATAGGTCGTTAAGAGAAATTAAGGAAGAAAAAAATCAAAAAAACTTAAATGTATTCCAAATATTTATCCAGGAAAATGGCAAAAAATGTACAAATGAAGAAAATATTGCAAGTTCAGAAAATCTTGATCTTAAAAATTCAGAAAAGACTTTTGAATTAAAAAGTCTTGAGGATAATCCAACTCTTTTTGAAGATTCTAATCTTGATAAAAACTTTTTTATAGCTGCTGAAAATACTAATGAATTTTTTAAAGAGGAATCAAAAGAAGGTGAAGAGGATAACTTTGATGATATAACTTCCAATGGCTATAAAGAAATAAATAATAATTCATTTTTAATGGATGAAGAAGTAATTGACAAAAACCTTTTAAACACTAGAATTGTTGGAATACTATTTAATACCTTTATAATCCTTGAAAATAAGGACAAAAAAATCCTATATTTGGTTGACCAACACGCAGCCCATGAAAGGGTAATGTATGAAAAATATAAAAATCAGTATCTTAATGAAAAAATCAATTCGCAAATTCTCTTGAAACCTGAAATTATTGAACTTACAGGCCAAGAATTTCTCAAGCTATCAAAGTATTATAATCTTTTTGAAAAGCTTGGATTTTCAATTGAAGCCTTTGGCGAAAATGCCATAATTTTAAGAGAAGTACCTATGATTTTCGGTATGCCAACATATGTGAACTTTATAAGAGATATAATTAGTTCTCTTGATGACAATATTAAGACCAATTATGAGGCAGATATGTATAAAGTAATGAAAAGAGCCTGTAAAAAAGCCGTAAAAGCAGGAGATATCCTTTCAGATTTGGAGGTTAAGGAACTAATAAAGTCCTTAATTCGCTGTGAAAATCCTTATACATGCCCCCATGGAAGGCCAACAATTATTGACATTAAAGAAGATACAATTGCCAAACTATTTTTAAGGGAATAAAATGGAAAAGCTAATAATTTTAACAGGACCAACAGGTATTGGTAAAACAGAAATATCTCTTGAAATAGCCAAAAAATTTAAATGCCAAATTATTTCTGCTGACTCCATGCAGATTTATAAAAAGCTAAATATTGGAACAGATAAAATCAATTTTGAAGACACAAATATTAAACATCATATGATTGATATCATAGGCCCAGATGAAGAATTTTCAGTATCCGACTTCCAAATTATGGCTAAAAAAATAATTTATGACCTAAATAAGGAAAATATTATTCCTCTTGTAGTTGGAGGAACTGGTCTTTATATAAATTCTCTTGTATATGACCTTGATTTTTCCAAAAGCGCTAAGGATGATAACTTGAGAAAGAAATTGGAAGAAGATGGAGAAAAATATGGACTTGATTTTTTAGTCAATAAACTTCTTAATCTTGATAAGGACGCGAGAAAAAAGGTTGACCTTGCAAACAAAAGAAGAGTAATAAGAGCCCTTGAAATAATTTTAAGTGGTGGCCAAAAGTCTAATAATTTTAGGGCCTATAATAATAACTATGACCTTATTTTTATAGGTCTTTACATGGATAGGTCAAGGCTATATGAAAGAATAAATAAAAGGGTAGATCAAATGATAGATAAGGGCCTTATTGATGAAATAAAAGAACTTCTAGATCATGGACTTAGGGAAAACTCTCAGTCCCTTAAAGCCATTGGTTATAAGGAAGTTATTTCTTATCTTAATGGTCAATTATCTTATGACCATATGATTTACGATATTAAAAAAAATTCCAGGCACTATGCCAAAAGGCAAATAACCTGGTTTAAAAGAGATGAAAGAATTAAATGGTTTAATAGGGAAGAACCTAGTATTAAAAACCAAATAATTAATTATATAGGAGAAAGACTTGGATATTTATGAAAATATACTTAAAGAAAATTACCAAATAAATTCTAAGGTAATAAATTTTGTTGACAAATGTGAAGAAAAAATAAAAAATCGCTATGAAGATTTTTCAAAAATAGCCATGTATAATCAAGTGAAAATTCTTAAAGCTATGCAGGATAGCAAACTTCAGTCCACAGACTTTTCTTGGACAACGGGCTATGGCTATGGCGATGCTGGAAGAGATAAAGCAGAAAAAATTTATGCTGATGTCTTTAAAACAGAAGACGCCCTAGTTAGGCCCAATATAGTAAATGGTACTCATGCAATTAGCCTTGCAATTTCTTCAAATCTTGAAAGCGGAGATCATTTACTTTCCCTTTCAGGAAGGCCCTATGATACACTTCAAAAAGTTATTGGTCTAACTTCAAATAACAAAAAAACCCTTTTAAATCGAGGTATAGAATATTCGGAAGTGCCTTTAATAGATGGTCATATTGATTTAGATTCCTTTAAAGATTATTTAAGAGAAAATACAAAAATTGTTATGATTCAAAGGTCAACTGGTTATTCAAATAGAGCTGCTTTTTCCATTGACGAAATAGATAAAGCATGCAGAACAATAAGAAAGCTTAAAAAAGACCTTATAATTTTTGTAGATAACTGCTACGGTGAATTTACAGATATTAAGGAGCCGAGTGAACTTGATGTTGACTTAATGGCAGGCTCTCTTATTAAAAACCCTGGCGGCGGCCTGGCATATTCAGGAGGATACATTGTTGGTAAAAAGAATTTAATTGAAAACTGTGCTTCATTTTTAACAGCACCTGGTATCGGAAAAGACTGCGGCTTAACTTTTGGTATGACAAGACAGGTTTTACAAGGATTTTTTATCAGCCCAAAAATAACAGAGGATGCCTTAAAAACTGCCCTATTATTTTCCAAGGCCTTTGAAGAATTAGAATTTTATGTAATACCAAAATCTGATTACAAAAGATCTGATATAATTACAGCTATCAGACTTGAAAGTCCAGAAATTTTAGAAGAATTCTGCAAATTTATTCAGTTTTCATCCCCAGTTGATTCACAATTTACACCAATGCCATGGGATATGCCAGGTTATAAAGATAAAGTAATTATGGCAGCAGGAGGATTTATTGAAGGATCATCAATTGAACTTTCGGCAGACGGCCCTATGAGAGATCCTTATTATGTTTACTTTCAAGGAGGACTGACCTACTATCATGGAAAGATCGCTCTTTTAAATATTCTTAACTCCTTAAACAATAAGGAATTAATAAAAATTAAATAAAAATAATATAGCCTCATAGGAAAACCCTATAAGGCTATTTTTTAATATTTTCTATAAAGACCAATAATTTTACCTAAAATTGAAAGATCTTGAACATATATTGGCTTCATAAAGTCATTTTCAGGTTGAAGTCTGAAGCCATCCTTTTCTTTGTAAAAAGTTTTTATAGTTGCTTCATCTTCAATTAAGGCTAAAACTTTATCACCATTTTCAGCATAAGAAGTCTTTTCAATAACAACATAATCTCCATCTAAAATCCCAGCATTAATCATGCTTTCTCCCTCAACTTTTAGGACAAAAACATTTCTATCCCTTACAAAATCACAGGATAGGGGAACAGTATCTTCTAAATTTTCAACGGCAAGAATTGGTATTCCGGCAGTTACACGTCCAAGAATTGGCACATCAATAGTTTTTTTCTTAGAAGAAAAAAATCCTTCATCCTGATCAATTATTTCTATAGCCCTAGTTTTTGAAGGATCTTTTTTTATATAATTTTTGTTTTCTAAACGTTCAAGGGCATAATGAACGGTAGAAGTACTTTTAATACCAACTCCTGCGCAGATTTCCCTAACAGTAGGAGGGTAGCCCTTTCTTTCAATTTCTTTTTTTATAAAAAACAAAATTTCAAGTTGTCTTTGATTTAAATCTTCGTACATTATAAACCCCCATATATTTTATTAATTACATAATAACACATGAAAACATATTTTTCAAACTATCGTTCAAAATTTTAAAAAATTTATTGACAAATTTTCAACATTATATTAACATATGTTTAGAACATATTTTTACCCTTTATGTTTCAATCTAATGTTTATATAAAGCGTTCTGATTATTTGTTCGTAACATACGTTCTATTTATGAGGTGTATTATGAAGAAAAAATTTAAACTAAATTTGACAAGAATATTTTTAAGTATGCTATTTGTAAGTATCTTCTCATCAGGAATTGTTTTCAAAGAACTTCCTAAGGATTATAGGGAGGTTCCCTTGAGAGTTCATACGGTTGTTGAAGGGGAAAGTCTTTGGTCCATAGCTGGTAAATATGATTATAAAAATAAAAATTATCTTATTAGTGAAATTATGAGAATAAATAAACTAAAAAATTCAAAAATATACCCTGGCTATAAATTATCTATTCCTCTATATTAATATAATATACAGACAAAAATTAATTATAATTTTCTTTATTTCTGCATTTTAAGCCCCTTCTTGTATTTAACTTTCAATTTAAGGCTCTTTAATTCATTGACTTATTTACCTAAAAGATATAAAATTAAGATGTAAAGATAATTTTACAATGTAATTAATTTGATTTATGAAACTTGAAAACTAAATATGGGAGGTGTTAGAACTTGGAATTGCAAATTTTATTAATGATAATTATTGCTATAATTGGCACTGGAATCGGTTATGCTGTTAGAAAATATATATCTGAAGGTAAAATTAAAAATGCTGAAGATCTTTCCAAAAAAATTGTTGTTGAAGCTGAACATGAAGCTCAATCTAAAAAGAAAGAACTATTGGTTGAAGCTAAAGATGAAATTCAACGCTTAAGAGCATCTCAAGAAAAGGAAATTAAAATTCAAAAAGATGAAGTTAAAAAATTGGAATCTAGGGTTTTATCTCGTGAAGAGCAAGTAGAAAAAAAATCAGCACTTGTTGATAAGAAGGATGAAAAACTTTCACAAAAATTAGAGGCTTTAAGAGAAAAAATCGAACATGCAGACCAATTAATCCTTAAAAGAGATGAAGAATTACAAAAAATTGCAGGACTTACTGCAGAGGAAGGCAAGGCCATTTTATTAAATGAACTGGAAAGGGATATTGTTCAAGAATCAGCCTTAATTATTAAAGAAAATGAACAACGAATTAAGGACGAATCTAATAAGTATGCCAGAGATGCAATAGCTGCAGCTATACAAAGATGTGCTGCTGATCAAGTCGCTGAAACGACTGTTTCTGTTGTTACACTGCCTAATGATGAAATGAAGGGCAGAATTATCGGCAGGGAAGGAAGAAATATTAGAGCTATTGAATCTATAACAGGTGTTGACTTAATAATTGATGATACTCCTGAGGCTGTAGTTTTATCATGTTTTGATCCTATAAGACGTGAAGTTGCAAGGGTAGCTTTGGAAAAACTTGTAAATGATGGAAGAATCCATCCTTCTCGTATAGAAGAAATGGTAAATAAGGCTCAAGATGAAGTTGATACAATTATTAAAGAATCTGGAGAACAAGCAGCATATGATGCTGGAGTGCATGGTCTTCATCCTGAAATTATCAAATATTTAGGAAGACTTAAGTACAGGACCAGTTATGGCCAAAATGTTTTAAAACATTCTGTTGAAGTATCTCAAATTGCAGGAATTTTAGCCAGCGAAATTGGAGCAGATATAAAACTTGCTAAAAGAGGCGGATTATTACACGATATTGGAAAATCTATAGACCATAATATCGAGGGTACACATGTTGAACTTGGAGTGGAAATAGCTAAAAAATATAAAGAACCTGAAAAAGTTGTTAATGCTATTGAATCTCACCATGGTGATGTGGAACCTACTTGTGTTGAATCTATTTTAGTTCAAGCTGCAGATGCTATTTCAGCAGCTAGACCGGGAGCTAGACGTGAAACCGTTGAAGCTTATATCCAAAGACTTGAAAAGCTTGAAGAAATTGCAAATTCATTTGAAGGAATTGAAAAGTCCTATGCTGTTCAAGCAGGTAGAGAAGTTCGAATTATTGTAAAACCCGAAGCTATATCTGAAGCTGAAATCACTCTTACTGCCAGAAACATTGTTAAGAAAATCGAATCTGAACTTGAATTTCCTGGACAAATTAAAGTTAATGTAATTAGAGAAACGAGAGCAGTTGAATATGCTAAGTAAACCTGACTTTATGTCGGGTTTTTTTTAAAGTTTAAGGAGAACTTATGATTAAATCAAATCTTTTAGACGATTTTCTAAATTATTTGGAAGCTTCTAAGGGACACTCAAAAAATACCTGCAAGGAATATTATTATGATTTAAGAATTTTTTTAAGATTTATAATACTTAGAAAAACTTATTTATATGATGAAAATGCTGATTTTACTGATGTTGATATAGATTATGCAGATGAAGAGCTTTTAGCTAGAGTTACTAAGCAGGATATTTATGCCTACAACTCTTATTTAGATAAGGTTAGAAAGTTATCTAACAAATCAAAATTCAGGAAAATTGCCGCAGTTAGGGCCTTTTTTAATTATTTGACCAATAAAATTGATCTTTTAAAATATAATCCTAGTGAAAATATTGATCTTCCAAAAATTGAAAAGACCTTGCCAGTATATTTAAGCCTAGATGAAGCTTTAAACCTTTTAAAAACCATAGAAAATTCTAAGGAAAAAGACCTATTTAAAAAGCGAGATTATGCCATTTGCACCTTATTCTTAAACTGCGGTATGAGGCTCTCAGAGCTTTCTTCCATTGATATTAAAGACTTAGAAGAGGACACAGTAAGAGTAATAGGAAAGGGAAGTAAGGAAAGGACCATATATTTAAATAAGGCCTGCATAAATGCCCTAGAGCTTTATTTAAAATTAAGACCCCAGGTAAAAACAGATGCATTATTTTTATCTATGAGGCAAAAAAGGATGAGCAATAGATCTATACAACATATGATTGAAAAACATATGCAAAATGCTGGCCTTGATACGGAAAAATATAGTGTCCACAAATTAAGACATACTGCAGCAACTTTAATGTACCAATATGGAAATGCTGATATTAGATCTCTTCAAGAAATACTAGGTCACGAATCTGTATCAACGACTCAAATTTATACTCATGTAAATAACGAACTTTTAAAATCAACTGTTGAAAATAATCCTCTTTCAAATATAATAGAAGAGGATACAAAAAAAGGAGAAAAATAA
The DNA here is from genome assembly GCF_900099555.1 of Peptoniphilus raoultii. GTDB lineage: Bacteria > Bacillota > Clostridia > Tissierellales > Peptoniphilaceae > Peptoniphilus_A > Peptoniphilus_A raoultii. Next base: position 1,172,030 of record NZ_FMWM01000002.1, on the reverse strand, counting down.
TGAAAATCTTAAAAAAAATTTTAGTCCTTTCAGTGACAACTATTGGACTAAGCCTAAATATTTTTGCAGCCGGTAAATTGCCTGAAACTGCTTCCGATTCCAAAATATCTATTTATATGAATAACGTTGTAAAAACTATTCCTAATGAAATGGGTAGTGCCTATTTTGACAAGTCAAATAACAGGGTAATGGTGCCTATAAGATTTATTTCTGAAGAGCTTGGTGCCTATATTAATTTCTATCAAGAAAAAGAAGGTGGAAGAGGCATTTTAATTGGTGGCGTTGGCAGCAAATTAATTAAGATGAATATAGGTTCAAATGAAGCTAATTTACTTGAAAATGATTCATCAAAAATTGTTAAAACTGATGCTCAAGCTATTTTATACGATGGCAGGACTTATGTTCCAGTTAGATTTATAAGTGAAGCTATGGGTCTTACAGTGGACTGGAAAGATAATGTAGTATATATTACAGGATCCATAAAAGATGCTAAGGATTCAAATGAAAATTCAAAAAATTTAAAAGAAGAAAATAAGTCTGAAGAAAAGAAATTAGAAGAAAATAAACTTGAAGACAGAAAAATAGACCAAGAAAAAATGAGAAAAGGTCTAATATTTGAATAATATTCAAGGGAAAAGGACAAAAAATAGTCACAAAACAATAATTTTGTGACTAATTTTATATTATTTTTTTATTTTTTAAATCTGCCAGCAATAATTAATTTATAGGATCTAAAGAGCTTCATAATACTTTTTCCAAATTTATCAATATGATTTACTATTTCCCGTTAAATTATTTCTTTAATATTTATAAAAATCTTTTACATATACTTAAATAGAACTTTTAAGTTCTGTCATATATATCATGTTTAACTTTATTACATTTTACTTTAATTTTATAATATTTAAGAATTTTTACAAATCTAATATTTTAAATTTATCTTAACTTTAACTTATTTCCATATTTATTATAAGTTCTTAATTTAAATAACCTATAAATTATATCACGAATATAGAAATTATGTTCTAAATATATGTTCTTGTGCATATTGAAAAAATCCGGTCTATGACCGGATAATTCTAAGCTGATTAATTAATCTTCATATAAAGGAAAGACCTTTAATAATTCTAAAACTTCTCCCTTAATTGTTTCTACATCTTTCTTTTGTTTCAAAGTTTCTACCATAAGCTCTGCTACTCTGGCAACATCATCTTCCTTCATTCCTCTTGTAGTAAGGGCTGGAGTTCCAATTCTAATACCGCTAGTAACATTTGGTGAATTAGGATCATTAGGAATTGTATTTTTATTAGTAGTAATATTAACGGCAGAGAGCATTTTTTCGGCTTCTTTTCCTGTTAAATTCAAATTCCTTACATCAAGTAATAGTAAGTGATTATCTGTTCCGCCTGAAACAAGTCTAATTCCTTCTCTTTCAAAAACTTCACCCATTTTTTTAGCATTTTTAAGAACTTGTAAAATATAATCCTTAAATGATGGTTCAAGGGCTTCTTTAAAGCAAACAGCCTTAGCTGCGATTATATTTTCAAGAGGACCTCCTTGGAAGCCAGGGAAAATTGATTTATCGATAATCTTTTTAAATTCTTCCTTGCAAAGAATTGCACCCCCTCTTGGACCTCTTAGTGTTTTGTGAGTTGTTGTTGTTACAAAGTCAGCATATTCACATGGATTCATATGATAGCCTGCGGCAACGATGCCAGCAATATGAGCCATATCTACCATTAAATACGCTCCAACTTCATCAGCAATTTCTCTGAATTTAGAAAAATCAATTTCTCTTGGATATGCAGAGGCTCCAGCAACAATTAATTTAGGCTGAACCTCTTTAGCAACCTTTCTTACTTCGTCAAAGTCAATTCTTTCACTTTCAGGATCAACTCCATAAGAAGAAAAGTTATAAAATTTACCAGAAAAATTTACTGGACTTCCGTGAGTTAAGTGTCCACCTTCTGAAAGGCTCATGCCCAAAACCTTATCCCCCGGCTTTAGAACTCCAGCATAAACGCCAATATTGGCATTTGCTCCTGAATGAGGTTGAACATTTGCATGATCAGCGTTAAAAAGCTTTTTAAGTCTATCTATACCAAGCTGTTCAATAGTATCTATATGTTCGCATCCAGCATAATAACGCTTATTTGGATAACCCTCAGAATATTTATTAGTTGGTGTTGAACCAATAGCTTCTAAAACGGCTCTTGACACAAAATTTTCTGATGCAATTAATTCAACATGTTCTCTTTGTCTTTGTGTTTCTTTTTCAATAGCATTATAAATTTCCCTATCTACTCTTTTTAAATTTTCTTTAATTTCCATAATTCATCCTTTCTTCAACCATTTACATTGCTAATATTTATATAATTATACTATTTTTTTAATTTTAAAACAATTAAATAATGATTGCATCGCTTTATTTCCACAAAGAACTCTTACATATATTTTTAAAGTGTAAATTATAAAAATTAGAATTTTTGTATAATAACACAAGTTTTATTCCTATGATATAATATTTATGGTGATTAAATGTCTTTAGACGGATGTGTAGTGTCAAATATTGTATTTGAACTAAATAATAAATTAAAAAATGCTAGAGTAAATAAAATATATCAGCCTAATGATGAAGAAATTATTGTAAATTTAAGGCTAGGAACTAATAAATATAAATTATTAATTTCTGCAAATGCTGGTGAAGCGAGGATTCATCTAACAGAAAGAGAAATTGAAAATCCTATTACCCCACCTTCCTTTTGTATGCTGCTAAGAAAACATCTTGAGGGCAGCGTAATTAATGAAATTTGCCAATATAAAATGGATAGAATTGTAAAAATAAAATTTACTGGAAGAGATGAGCTTGGATTAATTGAAGATAAGTCCTTAATTATTGAAATTATGGGAAAATATTCAAATATTATTTTAACTAACAATGCCAATAAAATACTAGATGCAATAAAGAGAGTAAATTTTAATATGTCATCAGTTAGGGAAATTTTGCCAGGTGTTTCTTATAATTTAACAGATATATCTAAAAATTTAGACCCTAGGGATGAATCTAATCTTTTAGATAGATTAGAATCCTTTACACAAAATAAGACCCTAAAATCTTTTTTAATGGCAAGCTATACTGGAATTAGTCCACAAATGACTATGGAAATTGCCTTTAGGTCAGACCTTGATAATGATAGAACCTTAAATACTTTAACTGAAGAGGAAAAAAATAGACTTGAAAATTCATTTTATGAGATTTTTGGGGATATTAAAAATGAAAATTACTACCCTATAAAGATCTATAAGGATGAGAAATTTAAGGATTTTTATGCCCTAGACCTTAAAATATATTCTAAGGTAAATAAAAAATATGAAGAAAGTATTTCAAAAATTTTAGATGATTTTTATGCTAGCAGAGCTTTAAATATGAAACTCAATTCAAAAACTGCAGGCTATGAAAAATTAATTAGGAATAATCTTAAAAAAAATAAAAGAAAGCTTGTAAATTTAACAGACGAATTAAACGAGGCTCTTGATAGGGATAAATATAAGGTTTATGCTGATATTATTTCTTCTAATCTTCATCTTATTAAAAAGGGCGAAGATAAGACTATTCTTCAAAATTATTATGATAATATGAATGAGATTTCAATTCCCCTCGACATAAAACTTTCTCCAAGTCAAAATGCCAATAGATATTATAAAAAATATTCTAAATTAAAAAATGCTGCAAAACTAGTAACAGAGCAGATTGAAGAAACAAAGGTGGAAATTACCTATTTAAATTCCCTTCTTTTAAATATTTCTCTTATAGAAACTCTTCAAGATGCAGAAGATTTTAAGGAAGAACTTGAAAAGGCAAGTATAATTAGGACAAGAAAAACAAGCAAAAATTCATATAAGTTAAAAAGTCAAAATAATTTCCTTAGATTTTTATATGATGGATTTAATATTTATGTTGGAAAAAATAATAAGCAAAATGATTACCTCACCCTAAAGCTTGCAAATAGGGATGATCTTTGGTTCCATGTTAAAGAAGGTGCTGGATCTCACGTAATTCTTCGCTATGACGGCAGAGAATTTACAGATGAAGTCATAAATGCAGCAGCTGCTCTTGCTGGAAAATATTCCGATCTTTCAACATCTGATAACATAACTATTGACTATACAAAAAAAGTCAATGTGAAAAGGCACCCCCTTAAAAAACTTGGACTTGTAGTTTATGAAAATTTTAAATCCATTAATATTAAAAGGGATAATAGCTTTCTTCAAAATTTGCAAGAAGTATAAAAAAGGCCTAAGAAAAATTCTTAGGTCTTTCAATTATAAAATTTATTTTTCCTTCTTTTCTGATAAATAACCAAGTCTTTCAAGAAGAATTTTATAGCCATCAGCTCCATAATTTAATGATCTATTAATTCTTGAAATTGTGGCAGTTGACGCACCTGTTTCGCCCTCAATTTCATGATATGTTTTCCCCTTAACCAAAAGTTTAACAACTTCCAGTCTTTGAGAAATGGCTTGAATTTCTTTTACTGTACAAATATCTTCAAAAAATCTGTAACATTCTTCCATGTTTTCAAGGGCTAAAATAGCTTCAAAAAAACCATCTGTTTGTTTACTTTTTATCTTTGAGTTATATTTCATATCTTCCTCCTAAATCACTAAGAATAATTCTAATAGCGCTCATTAATAACTACTAACATACTAACAATTTTACATACTAAAGTCAAGCATAATTTTATTCATCTAATACGTTATTAATAGTAAAAAGTAAAATATTATAGACTTAAATTATTCTTTTATTTTCCCCTGCCCTTGTATCATTAGAAGATAGAGAAACTTGTGAAATACCATTTTTTATTTCAACGGAATAGGACTTGTCACAAATTTGGGCAAGGTGTTTATTATGAGTTACCATTATTATTTGTCTATTGAAAAGTGAGGAGGATTTATTTAAAAATTCTCCTAAATTAAAAATATAATCATCACTAACATGCTTACCAGGTTCATCTAAAATCAGAGGCCCTTCTATTTCAGGCTTGTGAATTTGAATAAAGGCTATTCTTAGAGCAATTGAAATAATATCAACAACTCCCCCACCCCTTGAAATTTCTGGTTTTGTAACTACACTATACCCCTCGTCATAGCTACTTTTAACTAGAAATTCTGCATTGGGAACTGATCTTTTCTCACTTAATTCTATTAAAAATTCAATGTCAGTTTCAAAAATAAATTGAAGACATTTAGAAACTATATCTTCAATCTGTCTTTTGGATTGATCTCTAGCATATCTTGCAGTCTTTTGAAATAAAATAACGACCTTAGTTAAAAGATCTTCATACTTTCTCTTTTCTGCCAGTTCGGCTTCAGTATTTTTTAAAGACTCTTCAATAATTTCTAGCTTTCCCTTTTCTATATTAACTTTTGTTCTTATATTTTCAATTTGACCATTTAAATAATCAATATCCATCTTTAAACCTTTGGTAGCATATTATTTGCCTTTTCAAATAAATCCTTTATTTCCCCTTCTAATTTTTCAATTTGTGTCCCTAAATCTTCAGGGTTTATTCCTTGGCTTTTGATTTCCTTTAAAAGTTCTTCCTTTTGAGATTTTAAACTTTCTAATCTTGCATCTGCTTTATATTTAAGGTCCTTTGCCCTGTCAAGCTGTTTTTTTAAATTATTTAAATTATCTTCATAATTCATTTTAATCCCCCTCTAAATGACTTTTTATATGCTTCAAAGACTCTACATTTATTTTGCTATAGCAAAATGGGCAAATTCCTGCCTTCATAATTATTCTTTCATAATCCTCTGTTAAACTAGATATATCCTTATTAATGCCTGAAATTTCCTTATTTAAAAGTTCAATATTTGAATTTAAGCCCTCATAAGAATTATATAAAGTTCTTAGAACTTTTAATTTTTCTGCCTTTTGTCCAATTGTAGTCACATTTGTATTTAAATCATTAAGACTATCAAAGGACTTTATATAATTTTCACCGATTTTTATGGATTTTTCTATATGTAAAAATCTTACATTTAAATCACTATAGGTCTTTAATATAATAATTTTCTCCTCTAAGTCCTTTAAATTTTTTTCTTGAGGATATATATTATCAAAATCTTTTAAAATGAACTTACATTCATAGATTTCTTTTTCATTTGCCTCAAGTTTTTCAAAAAGACCTTTATTTATCCTAAGTTTTAGTATATCATCTTTTAGATTAAGATATATTTCCTTTAAAGATTCATTATTTATAAAATGTTTTAAATAAGCTTCGGTTTTTAAAATATCTTCCCCAGTCTTATTTATTTTTGTAAATAAATTTTCATATAAGGAATAGTAGGAAATATTTGCTAGTAGTTTTCCATAAATATTAGATAGAACTTCAATATCAGGGAGACACCTTAGACTTTTCCTTTCCTTATCTATCTCATAATTAATTTTATTTAAATTTTGGTCATAAGATTTTAATAAATCAAACTCCTGACTTTTGTTCTTAATTTCTATTCTTAATTGATCTAAAGCCTTAAGTTTTTTTTCTAAATCTTCAAGATAGTCAAATTTCTTTATCTTTTCTTCTAAATTCTTTTTAGTTTTTTCAAGGTCGTTTATTTTTGAAAGAGTGCTCTTGTCATCACGCACAGTTTGTCTTAATGCATCGTCAATATAATTGACACTAACAAGCCTACCAATGGCATTTGCTCTAACTGATGAGCTTTCATTTAATAAAAACGGCCCTTCAAGTTGCTCTGAAATATTTAAGATTCCAAGATTAGATGATGAAAAATCAACCTTATACATGCCTGTTGCCTCTAAAACTTCTCTAGGAACCTCATTTCTAAATCCTTCAAATTGGTATTCTTCTCCATCTCCTGTCTTTAAATAGTATAAATTTTTAGAAGAAGATTTTAATCTTCTAACCACAACTCCATTGGAAAATTCTATTTCAACAACAACTTTTGCTTCGCCTTGTCTAATAAAATAATCACCTTGGGGTTCATTATAAAGGGCCCATTTAATGGCTCTTAAAATTGCAGTTTTTCCAGAGTCGGAATTTCCAATGATAACATTTAAACCCTTGTCAAATGTCATATCTGTCAGCTTATGGGATTGAAAATTTTCTAAATGAATTCTCTTTATATAAATCATACAAAATCCGCTCCATCTATTTGCACATGTTCAATTCTTTTTAAGGCTTCATCAATAACATCGCTTGAAATTTCTTCATTGCTGGCAATTATATTAAGTAATGAATAAATATCCATATTATTTAAATTTACTGATGAATCAATAAGTTCCTTAAATTCATTAATTTTAATACCCTTAAATTGATGCTTCTCAATTTCACTTCTATCTAAAACTTCATTTCCCACAGGGGCTGACTTTAAATAAATTTCCTTGATTTCTATATGGTCACTTAAGTCCATTATAATAACCTTAGGTCTTCTTTCAACTTCCTTTAAAGAGTTGGAAATTCTAACTAAGGCACCAGGATTTATAAAATATTTACCATCTAAATTTACAGTTTTAAAACCATAGTGAAAATGTGCCCCTAAAGTAATATCTGCAAGAGTATCCCTAATTTCAGAAATTAATGTGTGCGGAACTTCTTTTATAAAAGGCTTGTCCACTAAAAAGCCATGGGTCATATGAATAGCGTACTTTGCCTCCGGATCCCTTTCCCTAACCATATAGGATTCAATATTTTCTCTAGAATCCATAGAATAAACATAGGGAGAACCAGTAAGCTGTACTTTTATATCTTTTTTTAAGATTATTCTTTTATAATTTACCAAATTTAATATTCCAAGATTACAGAGAAGTCCAAAAACAGTTCTATTTAAAGTGGAGGGGTTGTGGCCAAAAATATCGTGATTTCCAGAGATTACAAAAATAGATTTATTAAATTCCTTTAAAATATTTGCAAATTCTCCCACTACTGAAAGAGAAATATCAGGTCTATCAAATAAGTCCCCTCCATGAAGGATATAATCTACCCCTTCATCTTTAGAAATTTGAACAACTTCCCTTATTTTATTTTTTAAGGTTTCATAAAAATTATCAAGCCTGTTCCTTGGATTAGTTCCCCTAATATGGGTATCAGTAAAATATAAAAATTTCAAAAAATCACTCTCTATTACTTAGTTCAATCTTAAAAATCAGAATTCTTATCTTCTTCTTTTAATAATTCTTCCTTACTTTCTTCTTCGTCACTAGATTTTAATAAATCTCTAACCTTATCTTCAATTTCCTTTAAAAGTACGGGATTGTCTATTAAAAATTCTTTTGATTTTTCTCTACCTTGACCTAGTTTTTCGTCATTATAAGAATACCAAGATCCTGCTTTTTTAACAACTTCTAAAGCAGCAGCAACGTCCAAAATATTTCCAATTTTAGAAATGCCAGCACCATACATAATATCAACTTCAGCTTCCTTAAATGGAGGTGCCACTTTATTTTTAACAACTCTTATCCTAACTCTATTTCCAACTGCTTGATCCCTTTGTTTTATAATTTCAACTCTTCTTACATCAAGTCTAACGGTAGAATAAAATTTTAAAGCCCTGCCACCAGTTGTTGTTTCAGGATTACCATAAACAACTCCAACCTTTTCCCTAAGTTGATTAATAAAAATAACTGCTGCCTTTGACTTATTAATTGCACCTGTTAATTTTCTTAGAGCTTGTGACATAAGTCTTGCTTGAAGGCCAATTGTTGCTTGGCCCATTTCCCCTTCAATTTCTGTTTTTGGAACTAGGGCTGCCACTGAATCTATTACAACAATATCAACTGCATTAGATCGAACAAGGGCCTCTGTAATTTCTAAGGCTTGTTCACCAGTGTCTGGTTGAGAAATTATTAAATTTTCAACATCTACACCAAGTTTTTTTGCATAAGAGGGGTCAAGAGCATGTTCCGCATCAATAAAAGCTGCCGTTCCGCCAAGTTTTTGTGATTCAGCAATCATATGAAGAGCTATCGTTGTCTTTCCTGAAGATTCAGGTCCGTAAATTTCAATTATTCTACCCTTGGGAATTCCACCAATACCAAGAGCTAGGTCAAGGGCAAGAGAACCAGTTGGAATTGAATCAATATCAAGTTTAGTTCCTTCACCAAGCTTCATTACGGAGCCTTCACCAAACTGCTTAACAATTGAAGCCATGACCTTATCTAGGGCTTCTTTTTTTTCTAGGTTATCTTTCATTTTCTACTCCTATTCTTTCAATATTAAATATAATAAATTTGACAATACTTGATCAACAGTTCTTCTTCTAATTTTATTTCTATTTCCTGTAAAATAATAATGTTTTAAATCAAAATTCCCGTCTGCAAAATAAATGCAACTATAAACACTACCAATATCTGTTTCCTTGGCATCTGGGCCTGCTTCTCCAGTTGTAGAAATACAAATATCAGCGCCTGTTCTTTCCCTTAATCCTTTAGCCATAGCTATTGCTGTCTCTTTACTAACAGCTCCATATTCATCTAAAATTTCTTTTGGAACTCCCAGCTCCTTATTTTTACTTTCATTTGAATAAGTTACAAGAGATGTGGAAATGACATTTGATGCTCCTTTAGAATTTATAATTTCACCAGCTAATAGGCCTCCAGTGATTGACTCAGCAAAGGAAATTTTTAAATTCTCTTCCCTTAATTTTTTAACTAAGACTTCTTCAACAGTTTCATTACTTTCAGAATAGATATGTCCGTCAAACTCCCTGTATAGTTTTGCTATAGTGTCTTCCAAAAGCATATTTAAAAACTCATAGCCCATTCCCTCTGCAATGATTTTTATTTCAGTTTGGCTAAAATGTGCAAAGGTGTTTATTGATAAATATTCGTTTTCTAAATTTAATTTTCTTAACCTATCTTCCGTAAGAGATTCTCCAAGACCAATTACATTTAAGGATTTAATTAAAATCACTTGGTCTTCAGAAATATTTTCAGCTAAATATCTGTTAACCATGGGTTCGAACTCCCTAGGAGGTCCAGGAAATAAAAAATATTTTTTTCCTTCGTACTCGTCAACTTCACCAAGGGCGAGGCCCCATAAATTATCAAATTTTTTAGCCCCATCTATAAGCATAACTTGCCTTAAATTATTTTCAGTCATATTTTTGCCAGACTTTTTAAAATATTCTTCCAGCTGTTTTTTACTTTTTTCATCATAGTGAATATCTCTATTTAAAAATTTAGCAAGCGCCTGTCTTGTAATATCATCATTTGTGGGGCCAAGGCCCCCACATAAAAATATAAGATCACTTGATTCAGATGCGATTTTAAGCTCTCTTATAATATCATCCATAGAGTCATTTACTGAAACCTGTCTATTAACATCACAGCCAAGTTCCACTAATCTTTCTGAAAGAAATTTTGAATTGGTATTAATAATTGAACCAATTAAAATTTCAGTTCCAACTGTTATTATTTCAGCCTTCATAAAAACTCCTATAAATTTTCTAAATCTAAAACTTTTTTATTCTTAGTAAAATAATCTATACCTGAAATTATGGTCATAATTACTGCAAAATAAAAGATAATAAGCCCAATATTATTTAAACTTTCAATGCCCGTCAAAAGAAGAATCATAGAAATCAACTGGCTTACAGTTTTAAACTTGCCGAGAGAGCTAGCTGCAATTGTAATATTTGATGAAGCAGCAAGTATTCTTAAACCTGAAACTGCAAATTCTCTCGCTTCAATAATTATTACACAATAGGCAGGTATTGTCCCATAAGATGCAAGCATGATAAGGGCTGCACAAACCAGGATTTTATCTGCTAAGGGATCAGCAAACTTACCAAAATTTGTTACTAAATGATTTTTTCTTGCAATATATCCATCTAAAAAATCAGTAAAGGATGCAATACAAAAAATAGCAGTCGCTACTAGCCTTGAAGCTTCAAAGTCAAGGTACATAAAGATTATAAATATTGGAACCATAAAAATTCTCAAAATTGTTAATTTATTTGGTAAATTCATATAACATCTCCTATTAAGTCATATTCTAAGGCATCTGTAATTTTAACTTTTATAAATTCGCCAAGTCTAAGTTTTTTATTTGAAGAAATATAAATAATTCCATCAATATCAGTGCTATCTAAATAAGATCTGCCTGTATATTCATTGTCTGAAATTTCTTCTTCAATTAAAACTTCATAAATATTTCCGATTTTTTCCCTTAAAAGATTTTCGGATATAAAAGACTGCTGTTCCATTATCCTATCTCTTCTACGAACTTTAATTTCTTCTTTAATTTGACCATCCATAAGGCCAGCTCTTGTTGATTCTTCTTTCGAATAGGTAAAAACACCTAGCTTATCAAATTTATTTTCCTTAATAAAATCTAAAAGTTCTTCAAAGTCCTCTTCACTTTCCTTTGGAAAACCGACTATAAAAGTTGTTCTAATACTAATTCCCTCAATAGTCCTTAATTTTTTCAAAAGATTTTTTATATGGTTTTTATCAGTATGCCTATTCATGAGTTTTAATACATGGTCGCTAACCTGTTGAAGGGGAATATCTACATATTTTAAAAGCTTTTCATTATTTTTAAATTCATTTATAAGCTCATCAGTAAAATGATCGGGATAGAGATATAAAACTCTAATCCATTTTAAATCTTCAATTTTTGTAAGTTCTTTTATAAGTTTTGCAAGAGAATATCTTCCATAAAGGTCGATTCCATAATCTGTTGTATTTTGGGCAATTAGGATTAATTCCCTCGTCCCTTTACTTACTAAATACTCAGCTTCTGCATAAATATCTTCAATCCTTCTTGATCTATTTCTTCCTCTTAATTTTGGAATAATGCAATAGGAACAGTTATTATTACACCCTTCAGAAATTTTAAGGTATTCAGAAACCTTGACATCATTTTTTCTAATTCCTTCAATATATGGGGCGTTTAAGTTATTAACTTCTACAACTTTTTCTCCCCTTTCAGAACTATTTAAAATATCATTAATTTCTGAAATATTTCCAGTTCCAATAATTCCGTCAACCTCAGGAATTTCTTTCAAAAGCTCTTCTGGATATCTTTGAGCTAAACAACCAGCTAAAAAAATTTTTTTACAATTTCCCTTTTTCTTAAATCTTGTGGCTTCTAAAATAGTATCTATAGATTCTGCCTTAGCATCATTAATAAAGGCACAAGTATTTACAATTATAATATCAGCCTTATTAGGGCTATTTGTCATTTGATATTTATCCTTATCAAGGATTGACATCATTTGAGAACTGTCAACTTCGTTTTTTGAACAGCCAAGTGTTACAATGTGAACATTATTCATCTTCATCACCTAAAAGCTTATCAATCTCTTCTTTTGTCTTCAGAAGTTTTCTAGGCTTTGAACCTTCATGAGGCCCAATTATTTCCATTTCTTCCATTTGATCAACAATTCTTGCAGCTCTTGAATATCCAATTTTTAACTTTCTTTGGAGATAAGATACTGATGCCTGCTCATCTGTTACTACAAAATTAATGGCATCCCTAAATAATGGATCAAGATCTAAATCTTCGTTTCTCTCTTGCTCCTTTATTTGATCTTCAATTACCTTTTGATTTTCTTTATTTTCTTCTACTTGATTATTTAATTTAATAAAATCAACTACTCTTTCTACTTCTTCATCGGAAACAAAAGCTCCTTGAATTCTTTTGGGCTTAGGATAATTTGATGGATAAAAGAGCATATCTCCCTTTCCTAAAAGTTTTTCAGCTCCACCCATATCTATTATTGTTCTAGAATCCACTTGTGATGATACAGCAAAGGCTATCCTTGAAGGGATATTAGCCTTAATAATTCCTGTAATTACATCTACACTTGGTCTTTGAGTAGCAATGATTAAATACATACCTGCAGCCCTAGCCATTTGTGCAAGTCTTATAATATAATCTTCCACTTCCTTAGCTGCAACCATCATAAGATCTGCAAGTTCGTCTACAATAATAACAATCCTTGCAAGTTTTTCTCCTTCTCTTCCCTCTTTTTCAAGTTTTTTATTATAGGATTTAATATCTCTTACCTGCATTTCAGAAAATAATTTATATCTCTTTTCCATTTCTCCAACAGCCCAGCTTAAAGCATAACCTGCCTTTTTAGGATTGGTTACAACAGGAATTAAAAGATGAGGTATGCCATTATAGACACCTAACTCCACAACTTTTGGATCAATTAAAATAAATCTTACATCTTTTGGTGAAGACTTATATAAAAGTGTAGTTATTATTCCATTTATACAAACTGACTTTCCAGAACCTGTTGCTCCTGCAATTAAAAGGTGGGGCATATCATCTATTGAAGAAATTATAATATTTCCCTCAACATCCTTTCCCAGGGTCAAAGGAAGGGCATTTTTAGCAGACTGAAACTCATTAGATTCAAGCATTTCTCTAAGACTTACAGAATCTTTTACCTTGTTTGCTATCTCAATACCCACAACAGTTTTTCCAGGTATAGGTGCTTCAATTCTAATGTCACTAGAAGCTAAGGCCATGGAAATATTGTCACTTAAGCCTACAATTTTTGATAGTTTAATGCCTGGGGCTGGTTTTAATTCATAGCACGTTATAACCGGTCCCTTATTTATGGCTGTAATTGTGCAGTCTATACCAAAATTATCAAGAGTCTGCTCAATAATTTTTCCATTCCTAATAATGTCCTTATTAGACATGGCATTTTTTTCTGCACCCTGATTTAAAAGTGAAATATCAGGAAATACATAATTTTCACTTTCTGCACTTTCCTTAATGTTTTCAAATTCTCTTTTATCTTCTTCTGAAAGATCCTCTGACAAGTCTTTAGACCTTTCTTTTTCTATCTTAGCTTCTCTTCTTGTTTCTTTCTTAAATTCTTGCTTTGGTTTTTCCTCTATCCTAATATTCTTCTTATCATATTCATTAATAGTGAAACTACTAATTTCTTCTGGATAGTCTTCTAAGATAATAGCTGCATTTTTATCATCTTTTTTTACCATTAATTCATTTTTAACCTGGTCTTTTTCTAGTCCTTTTAATTTAGCCTTGAGCTTACCAAAAATATGGGCATTTTTTTCCTTAAACGAATGAGAATTAGGGTCCATTTCTTTTGCTATAATTCTATCTTCTCTTTCTCTTTGCTTTTCCCTAAATTTTAACTTTTTATCTTCAATAAATTCTCCTAAGTCTTCAAAGAACATAAGAATTTGATCAATATTTGTCCTAAGTATTATATATAGGTTTACTAAAATTATTACTCCAAGGAAGATATAAGTTCCTAGAGATCCTAGTAATTTATAGACAAAAAAACCTAAAACCGCTCCTATAATTCCTCCACTTCTTGTAACAGAAAGATATTCAATTGACCTATTAATTCTGTCTACTAGAGTTAAGTCAAGTTCCTTTGATGAATCTAAAAGAACAAGAAGACACAAAAATATTATACTTGTGCATATAATATATCTTCTGGTGTAGTGCTTGGTAGCCTTTAAATTATATAAAATTCCCCAGAAAACTAAAATCAATGGAAATATATAATTTGCACTACCAAATAAGACAGATAATAGTCTATAGACGATTCTACCAACTATTCCCATTTTTGAGCTGAAAACGGAAATGAAAAAAATAATTCCCAGAACCATTAATAAAAGACCAAAAATTTCATTTTTAGTTTCTATATCAATCTGCTCATTTTTTGATTTAATTGTCTTTTTCTTTTTAAGTCTAGTGTCTTTTTTCTTTTTTTCCACTTTAACACCTCATTAATATTATATCATAAATGATAATATAAAAGAATATTTGTTTTATTAAAGACCTGTGTGGCCAAATCCACCCTTATTTCTTTCAGTATCTGAAAGATCTTGAACTTCAATTAATTGACATTTTTCTATCTTCATAATTACAAGCTGAGCAATTCTATCTCCGTCTTTAATGACTATATCATCTTTTCCTAAATTTACAAAAATTACTTTAAGTTCTCCCCTATAATCTGCATCGATTGTACCAATACCATTTGGAAGTGATAAACCTTTTTTCAAGGCAAGCCCACTTCTGGCTCTAACTTGCCCTTCATAGCCTTCAGGAATTTCTAAAAATAAGCCTGTTGGCACAAGAGTTCTTTCAAGAGATTTTAAAATTATGTCTTCATCTAAATTTGCATATAAGTCCATACCGCTTGATCCACTTGTTTGATATTTGGGTAATTTATGTTTTCCCTTATTTATTATTTTTATTTTCATGGTTCTCCTTTAAAAAAATCGCATTTTTTTATAATGCGATTTAAGTTAATTATCTTTTTCTTCTTTTGAATCGTTTTCTATTTCTTCTCTATTTCCATTATTATCTCTTCTATGAAAAGAATGATTTCTTTCGTTTCCCTTAGGCTTTTCTAAAAGAGCTCTCCTTGAAAGAGAAATCTTTCCAGTTTCGTCATTTATTTCAATGACCTTAACCTTAACATCATCGCCAACATGAAGAACATCTTCAACTTCTCTGGTCCTTTCATGGGCAATTTCTGAAATGTGAAGTAAGCCTTCTGTTCCCTTCTTGAGTTCTACAAAAGCACCAAACTTCATAATTTTCTTAACTTTGCCAAGGTAAACATCTCCAACTTCAACTTCCTTAACTATAGATTCAATGATTTCAATTGCTTCCTTTGCCTTTTCTGAATCTTCTGAAAGAACAGACACTTTTCCATCATCATCAATATCAATTTTTACACCTGTTTGTTCAATAATTTTATTTATTGTTTTGCCTCCAGCTCCAATAACATCGCCAATCTTATCAGGGTCAATAATAATAATATGAATTATAGGGGCATATTTTGACAAATGATCACGAGGTTCTTCGATTGTGGTCTTAATATGGTCTAAAATTTGTAATCTTGCAACTTTTGCTCTTTCAAGGGCAACCTCTAAAATTTCTCTTTTAATTCCTTCTACTTTAATATCCATTTGAAGAGCAGTTATACCTTCTCTAGTACCTGCAACTTTAAAGTCCATATCCCCAAAGTGATCTTCAAGACCTTGAATATCAGTTAATATTTTTGTTACTCCATTATTTTCTATAAGTCCCATGGCAATTCCAGCAACTGGAGCCTTAATTGGAACACCAGCATCCATTAAAGATAAGGTTGAACCGCAAATTGATGCTTGAGAAGATGAACCGTTTGAAGATAAAACTTCTGAAACAACTCTAATTGTATATGGGAAATCTTCAATTGACGGTAAAACTGGAACAAGAGCTCTCTCGGCTAAGGCTCCATGACCAATTTCACGTCTTCCTGGACTACGAGATGGTTTTACATCACCAACACAAAATCCTGGGAAATTATAGTGGTGAATATAATGTTTTGGTTTATCGTCACCTAAGCCATCAATAGTTTGTTCTTCTGAAAGAGCACCTAAAGTAGTAATAGATAAAACTTGAGTTTGACCTCTAGTGAATAATCCACTTCCGTGAGCTCTTGGTAAAAGTCCAACTTCTGAAGAAAGTTTTCTAATTTCTGTTAAGGATCTGCCATCAGGTCTTCTATCTTCTTCTATAATCCCTCTTCTTACTTCTGTAACTTCTATATCTTCAATGGCAGCTTCAACGTCCTTGCCATTTTCTTCCATAAGGTCCTTAAATTCTTCCCTAATCTTATCTTTGGCTTCATCTGTTAGTCTTTCTCTAACAACTTTATCTTCTTGTCTAATTGCATCTGTTAAAATATTTGTTCCAAATTCTTTAACCTTATTTACAATTTCTTCATTAGGCATAAAAACAGTATACTCTGCCTTTTCTTTTCCTAATTCACTTGTGATTTCATTAATAAATTTACAAATATCTTTAATTACTTCGTGGCCTTCTAAAATGGCTCCAAGCATTTGATCTTCACTAACAATATTACAGCCTGCTTCAACCATCATGATGGCACTTTCTGTACCAGCAAGCATTAAATTAATATCAGATTTTTCTCTTTCTTCTTCATTAGGATTGATAACATAAGAGCCATCAATCATTCCAACTTGAACAGAACCTGTTGGTCCGTCAAAAGGAATATCAGAAACTGAAAGAGCTATTGATGAACCAATCATTGCAACAATGTCTGGAAGGTGATCTTGATCAACACTAAAAACAGTTGCAACTATTTGAACATCATTTCTATATCCATTAGGAAATAAAGGTCTTAGGGGTCTATCAATTAATCTTGCTACAAGTGTAGCTTTTTCGCTTGGTCTTCCTTCTCTTTTAATAAAACCTCCGGGTATTTTCCCAACAGCATACATTTTTTCTTCATAGTCTACGCTTAAAGGAAAAAAATCTATTCCTTCTCTCGGCGTTTTTGAAGATGTTGCCGTTACAAGTACAATAGTATCGCCATACTGTACAAGACATTCTCCATTAGCTTGCTCTGCTACTTTTCCAATTGTTACTTTTAAAGTAGAACCAGCAAGATCCATGGTAAAAACTTTCTCCATATTTCCTCCTTTAAAAATAAAGAGCGGATACCCCGCTCTTATTTATCCTCTAATTCCTAATTTTTCAATTAAACTACGATATCTTTCAATATCCTTGTTCTTTAAATATCTTAAAAGATTTCTTCTTTTACCAACCATTTTTAAAAGTCCTCTTCTCGAATGGTGGTCTTTTTTGTGTTCTCTAAGGTGTTCATTTAAAATGTTAATCCTCTTAGTTAAAATAGCAATTTGTACTTCTGGAGATCCAGTATCCCCTTCATGAGTCTTATACTCATCAATAATTTCGATTTTTGAATTTTTATCTAGCATTTTTACCTCCTAATAATTTACCTTACCCTAGTAGATCGCCGAGGAACGACAAACCACGATAAGCTAGTTAATATTAATAATAATATTATAAAATATATAATAACAAATATTTGTAGTTTTGTAAAGAACTATCTTTGACGCACTTTTTGAACGTCATTTTCTATTTGTTTAAAAAGTTCATCTACTGAATTAAAAACTTTTTCTTCTCTAATAAAATTTAAAAATATAAGTTGGACTTCTTTTCCATAAATATCTTTATCAAAATCTAAAATGTGAGCTTCAATCTTTAAACCATCATCTTCAACTGTTGGATTTGTGCCAATAGATGTTGCAGCCTTATATCTTACTCCATCAACAACAATATCTGTATCATAAACTCCAAATCTTGGAACAATATAATTATCATTCATCTCAAGATTTGCTGTGGGATAGCCCATTTTTTTCCCTAGGCCCTTGTTATGAATCACCTTACCTTCAATTGTGAATTCACCTTCTAAAAGTTCATTAGCATCTTTTATTTCCCCTTCTGAAATTAAGTGTCTTATTAAAGATGAAGAAATAGTTTGTCCCTTACAAGTTTGCTCATCTATAATATCAAGCCAATTAAAAATATAGGAGTGCTCTTTTAAATAGTCTACATCTCCTGCTTTTTTATAGCCAAAGGTATAGTCATAACCTACAACAAGTCCTCTTACCTTCAATTTGTCATAGAGAAAATTTTTTAAAAAATTATAGGGACTAAGGGACATAAAAGTTTTATCAAAAGCAATTAAATATACAATATCAATACCTATTTCAGAAAAAATTTTAAATTTATTATCATTACTACTTATGATTTTTTTCTTATTTGTCATATAGGTATTAGAAGAATGTTCCTTGAAAGCTAAAACACAAGCACTTAGTTTTTTCTCTCTTGCTCTTTTTACTGTTTGTTTCAAAAGCACTCTATGGCCCTTATGGACACCATCAAAATTTCCAAGGGCCACTATAGATTTTTCCTTGGCCAAATAATTTAAATCAATATCTACTACCTTCATATCTCACCTAACTAATTTTTTGTGAACTAACATAAATTTTTTACCCAATTCATCTTGCACTTTACCAAGTCCAATAAATTGATCTTTACAATAAAGTCTATAATAATCTAATGCATTATGTGCAATAAAATTATTATCAAGCTGAAATTTTTGCCCATTTAATACTTTTTGGTAAAAATTTTGAGGATAAGTAAATTTAGGCAGATTATAAAGAGCATTATCCGTGGGAATTATCCTTTTTACTACATCCTCTTTTGATATCTCTTTTAAAATTTTCGTGTCAATGCCATCTTCAATACTAAAGCCATTGTTTTCTAATCTTGTAAGCTCAGTTAAAACACCAAAGCTTCCAAGTTTTTCTCCAATATCAAAGGCAAGTGACCTAATATAGGTTCCACTTGAGCATGAAACTAAAATTTCAAATTCATCTTTTCCATTAAAAGATAAAATTTCAAGCCTATAAATATTAATGAGTCTTTTTTTTATTTCGACCTCTTCTCCCCGTCTGGCATATTCATATAGTTTTTTCCCCTTAACTTTAAGAGCACTATATAAGGGAGGCTTTTGATAAATTTCCCCTTGAAAAGATTTTATAACCTTTTTTATTTCATCTAAGCTTTTATTTACACTTTCTTCCCTTAAAATCTCTCCAGTAATGTCATAGGAGTCAGTTAAAATTCCAAGCTTAACTTTTGCCTTATAAATCTTCTTGGACTTCATTATAAAATCGCTAATTTTAGTAGCCTTACCAAGGCAAATTATTAGGACTCCGCTGGCCATAGGATCTAAAGTTCCTGTATGACCAACTTTTTTCATCTCAAGTTTTTTCCTCACAATATTTACTGCATCATGTGAAGATATAAATTTCTCCTTATTTAAAATTAATAGTCCGTCCATTTTAGAATTCTTTTATAGCAGCATCAACAACTGCCTTTATTGCTAGGTCTATATTTTCATAGTAATCCTTATAAAGAGTTGCTCCAGCTGCTCTAATATGGCCTCCGCCTCCAAATGTCTTTACAAGTTTTGAAACGTCTAAATAGGATTTTGACCTTGTAGAAATTCTATAAGAATCTTCCTTTTCCTTTATAAAGATTGCAAGCTCCACTCCATCAATGTCTCTTATAAATTCAACAATTCCATCAGCATCAGATTTTCTCGCCTTGGTTTTTTTTGTGTCATCGTTATTAATAGTTACCACGGCGATTTTATGGCCATTAAAATATTTTAAAGATTTTAGGGCCGTTAGAAGTAAATCTGTTTTTTCCCTACTTCTTCTTTGGTATAAATTGACAACTATTTCATTTTTGTCAATTCCTTCCTCCAAAAGTTTTTTAGCTACTTCGAAAGTAAGGGGCCTTATAGAATCATATTTAAAGGAACCTGTGTCTGTTGAAAGTCCAGTATAAAGGCAGGTTGCAATATCCCTATCAATAGAAAATCCCATTTCTTTAATAAGGATATATAATAGTTCACAAACTGCAGGAGCCTTGTCATCAACAATATTTAAATCTGCAAAATTTGTATTTGATGCATGATGATCAATATTAACGGTAAATGCTGCATTTTTAAAAACTTTTACAGCCCTTCCAATTCTTTCAAGATCACCGCAGTCTAGGCAAATGAATAAATCAGCTATAGAATTTTCAAGTTTTTCAGAATCTACTAATTTATCAACGTTAGGTAAAAATTCTTCAGCAGTTGGTACTTCATCATTTTCAACAACATAAACTTTTTTCCCCAAATTTAATAAAAGTTTATACATGGCAAGTTTTGAACCCAAATTATCACCATCTGGGTTCATATGGCTTGCCAAAATAATAGTCTTTGCTGATGAAATTTTCTCCTTTAATATTTCAATCTCCCTATGAAAGTTTATTTCCATGGTTAACCTCATCAATTAATTTATCCATTTCCATAGCCCTTTCTATTGAATCATCTTTTATAAAAATCAGTTCTGGCATAATTCTTAATTTAACTTCCTTAGCCAGTTCTTTTTTAATAAATCCCTTGGCGCTTTCAAGTCCTTCAACTGCACTTTCTCTTTCTTTGTCGCTACCAAGACAGGATACATAAACTTTAGCAAAGGATAAATCCCTGGTAACATCAACGTGTGATATGCTTGTTAAATCCGGAATTCTTGGGTCTTTAATCCTATTTTGAACAATGTCACTTAGGCATCTTCTAACTTCTTCTGAAATTTTACTTATTCTTTTATTATCCATATCAATCTCTCTTAACTTCCTTCATAATGAAAGATTCCAATAGATCTCCTTCCTTAATGTCATTATAGCCATCAATTACAAGTCCGCCTTCAAAATTAGTTGCTAGTTCTCTGACGTCATCTTTAAATCTCTTTAGAGAACTTATATCTCCCTCATGGATTACAACGTCATCTCTTAAAACTTTCACCTTAGAACTTCTTAAAATTTTACCACTTATAACGTAAACTCCGGCAACCATATTATTATTTGGAAGTTTAAATAATTGACGAATTTCACATCTTCCTTGAATTTCTTCAACAATTGTCGGTTCAAGCATACCCTTAACAGCCGCTTCAATATCATTTAAAATATCGTAAATTACCCTATATGTTCTTATTTCCACTTCTTCATTTTTTGCAAGTTCAATTGCATTTATATTAGGTCTTACATTAAAACCTATAACAATTGCATTAGAGGCTGAAGCAAGAGTAATATCTGATTCATTAATTCCGCCAACACCTTGATGAACTATAGAAATTTTAACTTCATCTGTTGAAAGTTTTAAAAGTGATTGAATTAAGGCTTCGACAGAACCCTTTACATCTGCTTTAACAACAAGATTTAGTTCTTTCATTTTTTCTTCCTTAATCTTGTCAAATAGATTTTCAAGGCTTACCTTGTTTGTAGAATTTAATCTTTCATCTCTTTCAAGTTCCCTATTCCTATCGGCAATTGTCTTTGCAGTCTTATCGTCCTTAACTACAAAAATTGTGTCGCCAGCATTTGGAACTTCATTTAAACCTAATATTACAGCTGGCATTGAAGGACCAGCTTTTTTTAACTTCTTACGCTTGTCATCAACCATTGCTCTGATTCTACCAGAAGATATGCCTGAAACAACATAATCCCCTGCTCTAAATGTTCCATTTTTTACAAGAACTGTTGCCATTGGTCCCTTAGCCTTATCAAGTTTTGCTTCAATAATAGTTCCAACACCAAGTCTATTTGGATTTGCCTTCAATTCCTGCATTTCTGCTACAAGTAATATCATTTCAAGCAAATCATCAATTCCATCTTTTGTTTTTGAAGAAACGGGAACCATAATTGTAGAGCCGCCCCATTCTTCAGAAACTAAATTTTCATTCATAAGTTCTTGTTTAACCCTATCAAGATTTGCGTCAGGCTTATCAACTTTTGTAATTGCTACAATTATTGGTACGTCAGCTGACCTTGCATGTGAAATAGCTTCTAGAGTTTGAGGCATAACTCCATCATCTGCAGCTACAACTAAAACTGCAATATCTGTAGTTTGGGCACCTCTTAATCTCATGGAAGTGAAAGCTTCGTGACCTGGTGTGTCTAAAAATGTTATTTTTTTGCCCGAAAGATTCACAGTATAAGCACCAATATGCTGAGTAATGCCGCCAGCTTCACTATCAGTTATATGTGACTTTCTAATTACATCAAGAAGAGATGTCTTTCCATGATCAACGTGGCCCATAACTGTTACAACAGGAGCCCTTAATTTTAAATCTCTTTCTTTGTCTTCTTTTAATAGTCCAAATTTTTCTTCAATCGTTTGACCCGCAACTTCATCTTCTGATATTTCTATTTCAACTTTTAATTCATCTGCAAGAAGGATGCAAGTATCTTCATCGATAGATTGATTTTGATTTGCCATAACTCCAAGACCTATTAATTTCATAATCACCGTGCCCACAGGGATTCCCACTTCTTCTGAAAAATCCTTAACACTTATTGGAGTTTGAATCTTTACTGGTCCTTCACTCACATCTTTTTTAACCTTAGATTTTTTATTAAGTCTTCTCTTTGGTTTTTTCTTAGTTAAATCCTTTGGCTTGTAAGTTTCTTCTTGATCAAAATTTTTAGTATTGTCTTTTTTATTCTTATGATTATTCTTTTGATTTATATTTTTCTTATGCTTAAAATTATCTTCATCTTCTAAATTATCGGAATGTTTCATATGTTTTTTATCTTGCTCTTTCGCCTTATTTTCTTTTGTTGACTTTACTTCTTTCCTTCTATTATTTTTTTGCTTATCTATATTCTTATCAGCCTTGGAATAAAGTTTTCTAATTCTGTCCTCATCTTCTTTTTCTATTGTTGACATATGATTTTTTGCATCTATATTTAATTCCTTTAATTTCATTAGGAGTTCCTTACTAGTAATCCCAATTTCTTTTGCCAATGCGTGCACTCTAATATTTGACAAATAAAACACCTCCTAAAAGATGATATTTATTAAATTGACTCTTTTAACTTCTCATATGTTTCCTCGTCAATTTCTGTAGAAAATGCCCTGTTTAAAGCCTTTGACTTTATTGCTTTTTCAAGGCAATCTTTACTTTTACATAAATATGCACCTCTACCATTTGCCTTTCCGCTTAAATCAATAAATATCTCTTCTTCTTTATTTTTAACTACTCTAATTAATTCTTTTTTGGGTTTCTGCTCCCTACAACCTATGCAAGTTCTCATAGGAATTTTCCTAGTTTTTGCCATAAGTCACCATCAATATTTTATCCTTTCCTTATTCATCCTCTAAATTTATCTCTTTAGTGCTCTCAGGAACTTCTATTTCTAAGTCGCTAAAATCTTCTTTGTCTTCATCTAGTCCAATGACTTCTTTAGTGTTTTCATTTTCAGACTCAAAAGAATCTTCATCTGTGAGTCCATCTTCTGCCAATTCATTTAAATCTTCAGAACTATCTAATATAGGGTTTTCCCTACTGGACTCTCCATTTTCTTCACCTGAAAAATCTCTTTCAAATTCTTCTTCAGTCAAGTTTTCAGCTTCTAAAAATTCTTCAAACTGACTCACCGATTTTATATCAATTTTCCAACCTGTAAGCTTGGCTGCAAGTCTAACATTTTGACCTTCCTTACCTATGGCTAGTGAAAGCTGGTAGTCTGGAACAATGGCAAGAGCGGATTTTTCTCCATCTTTAATAAATACTTTTTCAACCTTTGAAGGACTTAAGGAATTTCCTATAAAAACCTTAGGATCCTTTTCATAAATAACTATGTCAATTTTTTCGTTTGATATTTCATCTACAATAGCATTTACTCTCTGTCCCTTATAGCCAACACAGGCTCCTAGTGGGTCTACTTCTTCATCCTTTGAAAATACAGCTATCTTTGTTCTTGAACCTGCTTCTCTTGAAATTGAATATATTTCAACAAGACCATCATTAATTTCTGGAACTTCAAGTTCAAATAATCTCTTGATTAAATCAGGATGGGATCTTGATAAAATAATTTGTGGCCCCTTTGTTGATCTTTTAATTTCAAGTAATAACATTTTATATCTATCACCATGCTTATATGATTCGCCTCTAATTTGTTCATTCGGAGGCAAAACTCCCTCTACCTTGCCAAGGTCAACATAAGCATTTCCGTAGGCAGTTCTTTGAACAAGTCCTGTTATTATTTCTCTTTCCTTTTTTGTATAATCTTCAAAAATTACGTCCCTTTCGGCATCTTTTATCCTTTGAATTACAACTTGCTTTGCAGTTTGGGCTGCAATTCTGCCAAAATTTTTGGGATGAATTTCCACACTATAAATATCTCCTAAGTTAAAATTAGGGTCGATTTTTTTTGCATCCTCTAAAGATATTTGGAAGCTATCATTTTCAACTTCTTCAACAATGTCTTTGTAAAAGAATAACTTGATTTCTCCAGTTTCTCTGTCCATTTTTACTATGACATTTTGTGAATTTCCATAATTTTTTTTGTAACTTGATACAAGTGCTGATTCTAAAGCTTCAAAAATTATATCCTTGGAAATGCCTTTCTCGCTTGCAATTTCATTTAATGCGCTGATAAACTCTTCGTTCATTTCATCCTCCATTAAAATTTAATACTTTGCTTCATAGATGATATGCTTTTTATTGGTATATCAATATTTCCCTTATTAACTTCTAAAGTTATTTTTTCCTCATCATAGGCTTTTAAAATGCCTGAATACTCCTTTTTATCATTAAGAGATCCAAAGAGTTTAAGGTCAACTTCATTTTCTAAATTTCTCCTATAATCGTCCTTTGTCTTTAGGGGCCTATCCAAGCCTGGAGAAGAAATTTCAAGATAATAAGGATTTTTTAAAATTTCAAGACTATCTATGTCTTTTTCTATTGAATGGCTCATTTTTGTACAGTCATCTAAATCTATTCCTTCTTTTTTATAGATGAATATTGAGAGCAGATCGTGTTTATTACCCTTTGTAAATTCCACGTCCACAATTTCGTAGCCTAAATTTTCTGCAGATTTTTCTGCAATTTCTATTACTTTATTTCTTAAAGATTTTTTATCCACAGCTACCTCCGATTAAAAAACAAAGAGTGGGATGGCCCACTCTCTAACTACTTTCTTACTAATATAAAAATTATAGCATAGGCTATATTTTATTTCAAGTTAAAACATACCAAACATTGAAATTTGATTTGTGTCATCAAGCTCTCCGATAACTTTATTTTCTTCAAATAAAGATAAAAGTGAAGGCCCTACTTTTGCTCTATTTTTTAAATCCTGTTTTGACAAAAATTTTCCCTTTTGTCTTTCTTCCACAATAGAATTTGCTGCTTGTTCCCCAACTCCCATTAAGGCTCTCAAGGGCATTCTAATTTTCCCATCTTCTATAGTAAATTTGCTTGCTTCTGACTTATATAAATCACAGGGCAAAAATTCAAATCCCCTTGCATACATTTCAAGAGCAACTTCATAAACAGTCATTTCATTTTTTTCCTTTACTGTTAAGCTTTCCCTTGTCTTTAAATCCTCCATTAATTGTAAAATTTCTTGGTGCCCCTTAATTATTTCCTTACCATTAAAGTTTTCAAGCTTAATTGTAAAATATGTTGCATAAAAGGCCAAGGGATAATTTAATTTATAATAGGCTATTCTAAATGAGAGCATAACATAAGCAACGGCGTGAGCCTTTGGAAACATATACTTAATCTTTTGACAGGAATCAATATACCATGGAGGCAAATTAAGTTTATTCATTATTTCTATTTGCTCATCGGTTAAGCCTTTGCCCTTTCTAACTTTTTCCATTGTGTCAAAGGCCATTTTATTTTCCGCCCCTGCATCAATTAAATATAGCATTATATCCTCTCTTGTACAAATTACTTCAGAAAGGGTCGCTCTTCCATTTGCAACAAGCTCCTGAGCATTTCCTGTCCACACATCAGTACCATGTGAAAGACCAGAAATTCTTACTAGCTCTGCAAAAGAATTTGGCTTTGTGGCAATTAACATTTGTCTTACAAAGTCTGTTCCGAATTCTGGAATACCTAAGGTTCCAGTTGGACTTGTCATTATATTTTTATCAAGCTTTAAATTATCAGAAGTTGAAAAAAGTGATATTGTTTCCTTATCATCAAGAGGAACTTTTGAAGAATCCACTCCAGTAAAATCTTCTAGCATTTTTAAAATTGTAGGACCATCATGACCAAGTATATCAAGTTTTAAAATCTTTCCGTGTATAAAGTTATAGTCAAAGTGGGTTGTTATAACTCCAGAATTTTTATCATCTGCCGGATACTGAATTGGCGTAAAGTTAAAAATATCTTTAGTTTTTGGGCAAATCATAACTCCGCCTGGATGCTGACCGCTTGTCCTCTTAACTCCCATTGCTTCCATTGTTAATCTTTCCACTTCAGCCTGAGAAATTTCTAAGCCTCTCTCTTCAAAAAATTTCTTTACAAAACCATAGGCAGTTTTAAAGGCAACTGTGCCTATAGTGCCTGCCCTAAAAACATAACCTTTTCCAAATAATTCTTCTGTATATTTATGGGCATTTGGTTGATACTCTCCAGCAAAATTTAAGTCAATATCAGGTTCTTTATCTCCATTAAAACCAAGAAAAACTTCAAAGGGAATATTATGACCATCTTTATCCATTTTTTGGTCACAATTTGGGCAGTTCTTGTCTGGTAAATCGACTCCTGAACCAATTTTTGGATCGTTTATAAATTCACTATGCTTGCAGTTTTTGCAAATATAATGGACTGGCAGGGGATTTACTTCTGTTATCCCTGCCATTGTGGCAACAAAAGATGAGCCTACAGATCCCCTTGATCCTACTAAATAACCATCATCATTTGATTTCTTTACAAGTTTTTGGGCTATGATATATAAAACGGCATAGCCATTTGAGATTATTGAATCCAGTTCCCTCTTAAGTCTTTTTTCAACGATTTCTGGAAGGGGATCTCCATAAATTTCTATTGCCCTTTTGTAGGTTATAGTTCTTAAATCATCATCCGAACCTTCAATTTCAGGTGGATATTTACCTTCGGGGATTGGCTGTATTTCATCAATTAAAGAATTTATATACTTTGGATTTTCAATAACAACTTCTCTTGCAATTTCAGGTCCCATATAGGAAAATTCTTCTAGCATTTCATCTGTTGTCCTAAAAAATAATTTTTGCTTAATTTTCACAAGACTACTTGGCTTTCCAGTCTTTCCATTTAAAATAATTCTTCTAATTAAATCATCTTTTTCATCTAAATAAAAAACATCACCTGTTGCAACCACTGGAAGACCCATTTTTTTGCCAAGTTCATATATTTTTAAATTAATTTCTTTCACATCATCAGGGCTTAACCTATTGTTTAAAAAATCAGGAATGTAATTATTTATAGGCTGTATTTCCAAATAATCATAAAATTTTGCAATCTCTTCAACTTCATTAAAATCTAAATTTCTAAAGAAAGCATCAAAGATTTCTCCACTGCCATCACCTGAGCCTATTAAAAGCCCTTCCCTAAATTCCTCAATTAAAGACCTTGGAACTTTTGCACACCTAGAATAGTAATTTAAATGACTTTTGCTTACAAGCTTATAAAGATTTTTTAAACCAACTAAATCTTTACATAAAATACTTAAATGAGTTTCAAATAAAATCCCAGGATCTATATCTTTTTTTAATTCATTAAGTTTATCAAAATTAATATTTTTCTTATCACTAACCCTATCTACTAAAGTTAAAAATAAGTTTGCCGTTGCTTCTGCGTCATTTACAGCCCTATGGGCTCCTACAAGTCTTATGCCAAATCTTTTACAAAGGGCGGATAAATTAAATTTTTTCACATCAAAAACACTTGCCCTTGCTAGGGTCAACGTGTCCAAAATCGGAAAGTCAAAGACTAAATTATTTTCCTTAAATATTCTCCTAATAAAAGCCGTATCAAATTTGGCATTATGAGCAACTAAAACAGATCCTTTAATAAATTTATAAAAGTCCCCTATTGCCTCTTCAATTGTTGGTTCGTTTTCGACAAAGGAATTTGTAATACCTGTTAGTCTAGAAACCACTTCAGGAATGGGAATTTCAGGATTTATAAGCTGAGAATACCTATCTACAATAATCCCCTTCGAAACCTTTACTGCACCAATTTCTGTTATCTTATCCCTTAAAGTAGAAAGACCTGTGGTTTCAATATCAAAGACTACAAAATCATTATGGCCTTCGGGATTTTCATAGTCATAAACAATATTTTCTTCATCATCTACAAAATTTGCATCAAGTCCGTAAATAACTTTTAAATTATATTTACTTGCGGCCTCCATGGCTTCTGGAAATCCTTGAACATCTGCAAGATCAGTAATGGCAATTGCCTCGTGGCCCCAAATGGCTGCCCTTTTTGCAAAATCCGAAAAACTGGTGACACCATTCATTTGGCTCATTTTTGTGTGCAGTCTAAGTTCAATTCTTTTTTCCTTAGCCTCATCCTTTTTTTCTTCTTTAATAGTTTTTTGCATAAAACGAATCATTAAGGCTTGAGATTTGGCATAATTATCATAAATTAGCTGACCGCCAACCATAACACTTGTCCCTTCCTTAAAAGCGTTTTTAAAATCTTCCACTTCTTTATCCTTCAAAAAGGCTTTAGCTAGTAATGAATTTGTGTAGTCCGTTATATAGATTGTGGCAAGTATGGAATTTTTTAGTTCCTTTACTTCCAACTTAAAAATATCGCAAATAAGGCTTACATTTTGATCATTTAAATTAATGTCTGCAATTTTTACAGGATCCTTATAGGTAAATCTTCCTGACTTATAAATATACTCCTTATCTGAATCATTTTTAGCTGGACCTATATTAGGACTAGTCACTTTACAAGTATTTGTATTTGAACACAGGTGGTCTTCCTCTTTTTCAATATTTTCAATTAATTCATCTTTTTTAACTTCCTCTTCTTTGCATATAAAGAAAATGCCATATCTTCCAAAGACCTTTAATTTTTCCTCTAAAATATTATGAAGGCCATTGTTAGAAAATGAATTATGAATTTCCCTTGTAGGAGCAATTATTTCTATTTTATTTTCTTCTTTATCCAAATTTATTTGTAGTTTATCGACCCAAGCCTTAACTGATGGATTATACTTTACAATCTCAGATTTAATTAATTCATCTTCAGTTGAAAAGGGGTTTTCTTTTAAGTTATAGGATATATTTAGGTCGATATCACCCAAATAGGCAGCCAATTTTTGTTTGAAACTATCTTTTATTTCATCTGGAATTTCTTTTTTCATATCAATTTTTACAAAAACTTCTCCAGTTTTTTCAATATAATCAATTGATTTAATCTCTGCTACTATATTTTCTTGGCAAGAAATCTTTAATTTATCTAAAACATTTTTTAAATTCAAAAAAATCACCCTTTATAATAAAAAAAGCTATTAAGATAATTATATCAAAATAGCTCCATTAATTTTTATTTAATTTATTATATTTTTTCATATTTTCAATTTCTAAAAGTAATTCGTCTAAAAGTATTTCTTCAGGAACTTTTTTTATGACCTCACCTTTTTTAAAAATCAAGCCATTTTTATTGCCACAGGCAATTCCAATATCTGCTTCTCTAGCCTCTCCAGGTCCATTTACAGCACATCCCATAAGAGCAACTTTTATATTTAAATCTAGCTGGTCAAGTTTTTTTTGTGCAATATCTACAAGTTTTATTAAATCAACTTTTGTCCTTGCACAAGTTGGGCAAGAAATTAAATCAAGCCCATCAGTTTTTAGGCCAAGAGATTTTAAAATTTTTTTTCCAGCCTTTACCTCTTCAATGGGGTCAGCAGTTAGAGAAACTCTAATCGTATCTCCAATGCCTTGAGAAAGTAAAGATCCAATGCCCACAGCAGATTTAACAATTCCCATTGGTGGAGGTCCTGCTTCTGTTATTCCTAAATGAAGTGGATAATCTGAAATTTCTGAAAATTTTTTGTAGGAATCAATGGAAAGATTTACATTTGATGCCTTTAAGGAAACTTTAATGTCAAAAAAATTTAAAGATTCTAAAATTTCAATTTCTTCTAGGGCTGACTCTACAATTGAATTTTCATTTACTCCGCCATACTTGTCTATAAATTCTTTTTTTACTGATCCCGAATTAACGCCTACTCTTATAGAAATCCCCCTAAATTTACAGGCTTCACAAACTTCTTTAACCTTCCATTTGGCACCTATATTTCCAGGATTTATTCTCATGCCGTCTATTCCATTTTCACAAGCTGCAAGAGCAAGTTTATAGTCAAATTGAATATCAGAAATTGTTGGGATATGAATCCTCTTTTTAATCTCACCAATTGCCTTTGCATCATCAAAATCATTAACTGCAAATCTAATAATTTCACAGCCTTCATATTCAAGTTTTAATATTTGACTTACTGTTGCTTCAAAATCCTTGGTAATAGTATTAGTCATGGACTGAATACTAATTGGTGCATCACCACCAATTAAAACATTTCCAACTCTAATTTGTCTTGTTTTTCTTCTATTAATTGTCATTTGAATAATCTTCCTAAATCATTAAAAATTGTTACATAAATCATAAGGGATAAAAGAAACGCATATCCTATCATAGTTAAATTTGCTTCTACTTTTTGACTTATAGCTTTTCCTCTTATGCCCTCAATTATTAGGAGGGCAAATTTTCCTCCATCAAGGCCAGGAATTGGCAGTAAATTCATAACTGCAAGATTTGCTGAAATTATTCCAATAATCTGTATTAAATAAATTATGCCCTTGGAAGTTTCCTGACCTATTATAGAAATTACCCCAATTGGCCCTGAAATCATTTCTCCAGAAAATTTCCCTTCTTTTATTATATCGAAAATAGAAAATATTGCCTTTACAACTCCTTTTGTGGCGTTAAATCCTTCTCCAATTGCATTAAATAAATTTCTTTGTCTAATGGCAGTAAAGCCAAGCAAAAATCTATTTTCTTCCTTTGAATACTCAGCCTTTAAAGTCTTTTGACTAGACTTGCCATCTCTTAAAATTTCAAGGCTTAAAGGTTCATCTCCAGATTTTTCAATTTCCCTAGAAATACTTAATAAATCCTTAGTTTCAATATTATTAACTTTTAAAATTCTATCATTTTTTTTAAGACCTGCTTCCATAGCAGGTGAATTTTCCATAACTCTATCAATTATATTTGTTCCAAAACCTATATAGAAAAATAAAATGGAAAAACAAATAATAGCCAGGACAAAATTCATAAATACACCAGCTAAAACTATGGCTATTCTCTTTAAAACTGAAACATTATTAAAACTTCTCAGATCTTCAGAATTTTCCTCTTCACCCTCCATGGCAACATAACCACCAACAGGCAGGGCTCTTAAAGAATATTTAGTTTCTCCCCTTTGCCTTTGAAAAAGTTTTGGACCCATTCCAATAGAAAACTCATTTACCTTTACTCCACATAGTTTTGCGACAGTAAAATGACCAAGCTCATGGAGAAAAATCACTAGAGAAAAAACAATTACTGATCCAATTATAGTCGTTAGTAAATTAAAAGGCATCCTATACTCTCCTTAAACAATTAAATAATATAAAAAATAAACAAAAGGACTTACAAAAATAAGGGAATCAAATCTATCTAAAAATCCTCCATGACCTGGAAGGATTTTTCCAAAGTCCTTAATATTTACAGTTCTTTTTATTTTCGAGGCAAATAAATCCCCAAACTGACCTGATATTGATGCAAAAACTATAAGAATTACAATATAAAAATTAAGGTCAATATTAACATAAGCTCTCTTTATAAAATAAAAATACAAAAATGTAAAAATTGTGGCTAGAATTGTTCCTCCGATTGCTCCTTCAACAGACTTATGGGGACTTATTCTCTC
The DNA here is from genome assembly GCF_900099555.1 of Peptoniphilus raoultii. Taxonomy (GTDB): domain Bacteria; phylum Bacillota; class Clostridia; order Tissierellales; family Peptoniphilaceae; genus Peptoniphilus_A; species Peptoniphilus_A raoultii. The sequence goes on along the minus strand of NZ_FMWM01000002.1, from coordinate 1,139,862 downwards.
AATTAATTTATGCCTTCCAAATAAATTTCCTGTTAAATAGGCAAAAGTATCAGTTGAAAAAGATATAATTAGGGCTGAAACAAAAATATAGATCTCATTAATTGATGCCAAAAGACTTAATAAAAATACACCATAAAAATAAGCAAATATAGTATATATCATATCTGAATTCCTATATTTTTTTAAAATTATTGACCCAAATCCATTTAATAGAAAAAATAGAGCTAAAGCAAATATTAAATTATAGTGAAAATAAGAGCATAAAAAAGTAATCAACGCTCCTATAAATAGGATAGGCAAATTTATTTTTATTTTGATTTTTAAAAATGCGTTATGAAGCTCTAAAAGTATTTCAAGTGTGCATAGAAAAATTGCAATTCTAATAGCACTCATGCCGACCATTAAAAGAATAACAATTGCAATGATTCCTAATGTCCCAGTAATTAAACGTTTACTTAAATCCGTCACTTATAAACCACCAAACCTTCTATCTCTTTTTTGAAAACTAACTATTGCCTTATACAATTCTTCCTTAGAAAAATCAGGCCATAAAATATCAGAAAAATAAAATTCTGCATAGGACATTTGCCAAAGCATAAAATTTGAAACCCTAAGCTCGCCGCTTGGTCTTATTAAGAGATCAATTGGTCCTTGACCCCTTGTATATAAATAGTTTTCAAAAAGATTTTTATTAATATCATTTAAATTTATAGAGCCATCTAACAAATCTTTTCCAATGTTTTTGCAAGCCCTTAAAATTTCATCTTGACCACCATAATTTAAGGCAATATTTAAATTCATTTTATTATTGCAAGAAGTTTCATCTAAAGCTGAATTAATTTCATCTTGAACAAGCTCTGGAAGAGGAATAATATCCCCCAAAACATTTATTTTAATATTATTATTTTTAATTTTTTCCAGCTGTGTTCTTACATAATATACAATTAATTCCATTAATTTGTTTATTTCATTTTGGGGTCTCTTCCAATTTTCTGTTGAAAAAGCATAAAAGCTTAAAGATTTTATACCCAAATTATAAGAAGCTTCAACAATTTCAATTACCCTATCAGAACCCTTTGAGTGTCCATAAGTTCTTGGAAGCATTCTTTTTTTTGCCCATCTGCCATTACCATCCATAATAATGGCAATATGTTTAGGAAGATTATTTAAATCAATTTCATCTCTATAAGTCATAAAAACCTCTTGTAAGAATAAAATATTTTAAAAAAACGGGCTGATAAATTAACAGCCCGAATCTCTTAAATTTCCATTAATTCTTTTTCTTTTAATCCTGTTTCCTTATCAATTTCATCTATATATTGATCAGTTAGCTTTTGTATGTCATCTTCGTAAGTTTTTTTGTCATCCTCAGTTATTTCATTGCCCTTTTCAGCCTTTTTAATTTCATCCATGGCATCTCTTCTAATATTTCTAATGGCAATTTTTGCAGATTCTGAATTTTTATTTACGATTTTTGCTAAATCTTTTCTTCTTTCTTCAGTTAATTGAGGGAAGACAAGTCTAATAACCTTTCCGTCATTTGATGGTGTTATGCCTAAATCTGATTTCATAATTGCCTTTTCAATTTCAGGAACAAGTTTTGCATCCCAAGGTGAGATCATAAGCATTCTTGCTTCTGGAACCGAAATACCAGCAACTTGGTTTAAAGGAGTTTGTTGTCCGTAATAATCTACTGTGATTTTATCTAAGAGGGCTGAATTTGCTCTGCCTGCCCTAATGGATTGAAAATCTTCCTTTAAAGATTTTATAGTTTTTTTCATCTTTTCTTCACAAGATTTTTTTAAATCCTTTATCATAATATCCTCCTATTTTACAACTGTCCCCGTAACTTCTCCAAGGCAGGCCTTATACATTGTATCTTCTTCATCAATTCCAATAACAATTAATGGTATATTATTGTCCATGCAAAGAGAAGTGGCAGTTGCGTCCATAATTTTTAAGCCCTTATTTAATATTTCTTGATAGCTTAGGCTTTCGTATTTTTTTGCCGACTTATTAATATTTGGATCTGAATCATAGATGCCATCAACACCTTTTTTTGCTAAGAGTATTAAATCTGCATCAATTTCTGCGGCTCTTAAAGCTGCTGCTGTGTCTGTTGAGAAAAACGGATTTCCAACTCCTGCTGAAAATATGACAACTCTTCCCTTTTCAAGATGTCTTATAGCGCGCCTTCTAATATAGGGTTCAGCAACTTCTTTCATTTCAATAGCTGTTTGGACTCTTGTAACAACATCCATTTTTTCAAGTGAGTCTTGAAGGGCGAGTGCATTCATAACAGTTCCTAACATTCCCATATAATCAGAGGTAGCCCTGTCAATAGTCTTTGCATCTCTGCCTCTCCAGAAATTTCCACCACCAACAACTATTCCTGTTTCAACTCCCAAGTCATGAATTTTTTTAACCTGAGCTGCAATTTTGTCTATGACTTTCATGTCAATACCTTGACTTTTATCACCAGCCATTGCCTCTCCAGATAATTTTAAAACAATTCTTTTATATTTAGGCAATATAATCACCTAGTTTGTACCCATTTGTTTTGCAACTTCTTCGGCAAAATCTTCACATTTCTTTTCAAGACCTTCGCCAACTTCAAATCTTACGAATCTTCTAATCTTAATATTTTCTCCAATTTTTGAAATTAAATCGTTTAAAATATCAGAAACTTTTTTATCCCCGTCTTTAATGAATTTTTGATCAACTAAAACAATTTCTTCATAGAATTTTTCAAGTCTACCTTCAACCATTTTTTCAATAATCTTGTCAGGCTTTCCTTCTTGACGTGCTTGTTCAGTTAAAATTTCTTTTTCGTGTTCAACTTCGCTTTCAGGAACTTCTTCCCTAGTAACATATTTTGGAGACATAGCAGCAACTTGCATAGCTATATCTCTTACAAAGGATTTAAATTCTTCATTTTTAGCAACGAAGTCGGTTTCAGAATTAACTTCAATCAAAACACCAATTCTTCCGCCATGAATATAAGAATCTACAAGACCTTCAGAAGTTATTCTTGAAGATTTTTTAGCAACTGAAGCTAGGCCTTTTTCTCTTAAAAAGTCAATTGCCTTTTCAAGATTACCATCGCTTTCAGCTAAAGCTTTTTTACAATCCATCATTCCAGCACCTGTTTTTTCTCTAAGTTCCTTAATTTGTGATGCACTAATATTCATTTTTATCCACTCCTTTAAAATCTAAAAAAAGGGAGTTTAAAGACCAGCTTTAGAACTCCCAAATAAAATTATTCTTCTTCGTTTCCTTCAGTATTTTGCTCATTATCTAAAGCATCTTGCATATTAATTTCTACTTCTTCAGAAATTTCAACATTTTCTGCTGCTTCTTCTTTAGAATCACTTGCAGAATCTTCTTCCATTACATTTTGAGTGCCTTGTTTTCCTTCAAGAACAGCATTTGAAATTGTTTCTGTAATTAACTTTACAGCTCTAATTGCATCATCATTTCCTGGAATTGGGAAATCAAGTTCATCAGGGTCACAATTTGTATCAACAATGCCTATTACAGGTATTCCTAAAACATGAGCTTCTTTAACTGCAATTCTTTCCTTTTTGGGATCTACAATATAAAGAGCATCAGGCATCTTATCCATATCTTTAATTCCGCCTAAGAACTTTTCAAGTCTTTCTCTTTCGTGAATAAGCTTAATAACTTCTTTTTTGGGAAGAACGTCAAAAGTTCCGTCTTCTTCCATTTCCATTAATTTGAAAAGTCTGTCGATTCTTTTTCTAATTGTTTTATAGTTAGTTAAAAGACCGCCTAACCATCTTTGGTTAATATAAGGCATTTCGCATTTTTTTGCTTCTTTTTCAATGGCATCTTGAGCTTGTTTTTTTGTACCTACAAATAAAATCTTTCCATCTTCTTCTGCAATTTGTCTTACAAAATCATAGGCTTCTTCAATTTTCTTAACTGTCTTTTGTAAATCTATAATATAGATTCCATTTCTTTCAGTGAAGATGAATTTTGCCATTTTTGGATTCCATCTTCTTGTTTGGTGACCAAAGTGAACTCCGGCTTCCAATAAATTTTTCATTGATATAACTGACATTTCTACCTCCGTTTATTCCTCCATTTTTATCTTCTAACAAAAGAACAAATTGCAACGCTTTTGTTATCAAAAAATGTGTGTTTTATTCCGCATAAAAGTATAACATAAGACCAGCGTTTTAGCAATTAAAATTTAATATAAATAAGCATTAACTATATTAAATAACTTATAGTAATCACTTTAAAATAATTTAATTTTAAAAACTGCAAAAAAACACCTAAAAAAGAGCTTTATAAAACTCTTATTAGATGTTATGCTTTATAATATATAATTAACATTTTATTAATTCTTAAATAACGTATTTTTATTTTTTAATCTCATTAATTACTATTACCACTATATTACTTACCTATTAATTTTTGTTCTACTACTTCCACTAGAACAATTATGACTAACCCAATTAATAAAGCCTTTACAAGGTCTTTAAGAATATAAACTAATAAAATCCCTACACACAAGTAAAATAAACTTTTAAATATTTTTAGAAACATCTAATCACCTCTTCATAATCTAATGTGTAAAAAATGCTTAACAAAAATAATTAATTACTCAAAAAAAGTTGTCTATAGCTTTATTATAGATTCTTTTACACATTGCTGTCAATGAATTTTTTAAGTATTTACTAAGGTAACTTAAGAAATTGGAAACTCTTACCATAAATTACTAGGGGATTACAAAAAATAATCAAAAAAGCAAAAAAATACAAACATATAAAAAAACTAGGCTTGTCTACAACATAAAACTTAGTTAATAATAGTTTTAAAATTTATTAATTAAATTTTTAAATCTTTCAGGAAAGTCATCTGTTATTTCTATTTTTTCTCCTGTAATTGGATGATTAAAAATTAATTTATAGGCATGGAGCATTTGTCTTGTAATTTTTAAGGAATTCTTTCGGCCGTAAATAAGATCTCCTACAACAGGGTGACCTATATAGGCCAAATGAACTCTTATTTGATGAGTCCTCCCCGTTAAAAGTCTTATTTTTAAAAGGGCATAGTCACCGAAATCTAATATTTTTTTATATCTTGTGACAGCTTTTTTTGAATTCTCATAGATAACTGCCATTTTTTTTCTATCCTTTGGATTTCTACCTATTGGCTGGTCAATTTCTCCCTTGTCAATATTCTTTCCATGACAAATAGCAAGATAATATTTTTTGATTTCCGAATTTTTAAAAGCCTCCACCAATTTATAGTAAGACTCATTTGTTTTTGCAATAATCATAAGACCTGACGTATCCTTATCAATCCTATGGACAATTCCTGGCCTTATAGGGTCTACATCTGAAAGGTTTTCAAATCTATTTAAAAGACCATTGACAAGAGTGTGATCAAAATTTCCTGCTCCCATATGGACAACTAAATCCTGAGGTTTTGAAATTATTGCAAGGTATTCATCTTCATAAATCACTTTAAAATCTATTTCTTCTTTAAAAGGTTTTGGCTCTTCAGGATAAGAAATTTTTATTTTATCTCCAGCTTTTAAAGAATAGCCAGCCTTAACTTTTTTTTCGTTTAAGATAATTACCTCAGAATCTATTAGTTTTTTTATTTGAGATCTGCTTAAATCAATATTATCTTCTAAAAATTTATCAAGTCTTTTATTTTCATCTTTCCTTGCTATTAAAAATTCTTCTTTCATCTTGCATGTCTTTCATAATAAATACTGTAAATAAATAATATAAAGCAGCCACATACTATAAAAGCATCTGCTAAATTAAAAACGGCAAAGGAATAGCCAAAGAAATTTGTGGAAATAAAGTCAACAACATATTTTAAACGAAGTCTATCTATAAAATTTCCAATAATTCCTGCTATAACAAGACTTGCACAAATTTTTACAGTAAGGTTCATCTTTGAATAATATTTAAATAAATAGAAAAATATAAGACTTAGAGTCACAATGGTGATTATTATAAATAATATTCTTGCATCTTTTAAGATTCCAAAGGCTGCACCTGTGTTTTCAGTATATGAAAACCACATAAAGTTTTTTATGATTTCTAAATCACTAGCTCCTTTTAAAAATTTTACAACTAAGTATTTAGAGAACTGGTCAATTATAATTAAAATAGCTGATAGTAATACTACAAACATTTTTGTCTCTCCTATTTCGGTATTTTTATTTTCACAAGTAGTTTATCTTTTTTTGTAGTTTTTTCTATATTAGAAAAAATTATCCGTCCATATCTTCTTACTGAAACTAAGTCATTTTCATTTAACATATATGATCTCTTATCTATATAGGTGAAATTTACCTTAACTTGATTTTGAATTATAAGGCTTGCTGCTTTTGATCTTGGTATTTTTAAAGCCTGAGATAAGAAGGCATCGAGTCTTCTTGATGAAATAATAATTTCTCTTTCGTTATATTCTTTTTTTGGAAAATCCTCACCATCTTCAGTTTCAATTAGGCTAACATTATAATTTGAAATTTTTTCAAGATTATAAAAAATAAAATCGCTTATCTCATTTTTGGCAAAAAAATAAGTGAAGTCTTTTCCAATTAGAATATCACCTATTTTTCGTCTATCTATTCCAAGCCCTAAAATGCTTCCTAAAACATTTTTATGTTTTATCCCCGACATGCTATTAAATTTAAAAGCTCTAATATCAAAATTTGTGGGCTCCTCTAAATATTCAGGGCCCATAGAAATCACACTCAGCTCACTTTGGTCATAGCCACCGTAAACTGAGTATGACAAATTTAAAGAGTTTAAAATTTCTGTTGCCTTTTTTATTTCGTGGGGATTTAAAAAATCACTTGTAAGATTTACATAGTCATTAATGACAATTTCAGCCTTATCAATAATTTTTCTTAACTCTATTAAATCATTAGGATCATTTATGTGTCTTAAAAGATTCTCTCTATTTAATTTTACCAAGGAAACATACCATTATTTTTTAGAGTTTCCTTTAAACCATCAATAGCCACATTGCTTGGTGCTAAAATGAAAATATCCTTATTTACCTTTTGAATTTTTCCGTCAAGGGCATAAAGAGCACCGCTAACAAAATCAAAAATTTGTCTTTTTACTTCTGTGTCTAATTGTTCAAAATTTAAAACCACAGCCTTGTGTTGTCTTAAATCGTCAACGATTAATGGTGATTCATCATAAGATAAGGGTTCTTGTACAGTAATAACAAGTCCTGAAAGTATATCTGCCTTAGCCTTAGTAGATTTTTTGTTTGTAAACGTAGAAGAACTTGTTTCTACTTCCCTTTCAGGAATACTTTCTTCAACATATTCATCTTCATAGTCATCATACTCATAGGCTTCGTCATCTGCAAAACCAAAAATTCTCTTTAATTTATCAAATGTTTTTTCTGCCATAATATCCTCCTAATTAATAGATTCTTTTCCCAAAAATTTTGCTTCCTATCCTAACCATGTTTGATCCTTCTTCTATGGCTAGTTTAAAATCAGAACTCATACCCATTGATAGGTAGTCCATGGAAAGCCCTTCAAAATTTTCATTGGAAATTTTTTCCTTCATTTTAAACATCTTCCTAAAAAGACTTCTTAAATATTTTTCATCACTTGTATTTGGTGCTATTGCCATAAGTCCCCTTATAGAAATATGCTTAAAATCTAATAAATCATAAATAAAGGAAAGAGTTTTACAATACTCAATTCCTGATTTAGTGTCTTCATCACCAATATTTATTTGCACAAGACAGTTTACACAAATATTATCAGCTTCGGCTCTCTTTTCAATTTCTTCAGCAAGTTTAATCCTGTCAAGCGACTGAATCATTTCAACTTTATTATAGATATATTTTACTTTATTTGTCTGTAAATTTCCAATCATATGATAATTTACAATATTTCCAAGTTTCCCTATCTTATCTTTTAATTCTTGGACCTTATTTTCGCCAACGTCTTTAATGCCGAGATTGGTTATCTCTTTTATTATCTCAGCTTCATGGGTTTTTGTAACAGCAATTAACCTTACTTCTTGTCCTGTCACTGAATGGCGTCTGGCCTGTTCAATTTCCTCTAAGACCTTATTTAAATTATCCTTAAGTTCCATATGGCCTCCTAATTCAAAATACGCGATTCATCAACTGTCCTAGGATTTAATACTATTGCATCATTTATGGTAAGAGTTTTGTAGGACTTATTGTTTATTTCAATTAAGGACTGTCTAGTGCCCCTAGAAATAAAGACTTTTTCATCTTCCTCTTTTATTATATCTACAGGTACAAATTTAACAAGCCCCTTTATTTCTTGAATGTAAAGTCCCAATAAACTATTTCTTTCAATTAAGCAGGATTTTGGAACTATGTATCCTCTTGTCTTTTCAACTATTATCTTGCCTTCATGAATTCTCTTATTATAAATATCTTGAATGGAGTCGTTAAGACCAATAACTATTGCTGCTTTGCCTTCAAATCTATTTATTTTTAAGATCTCTCCAGTCAAAATATCTAAATTATTTATTTCAATAGAAATTCTATCGCCTGTTTGGTAATTTTTTATTTGTGCTTCCTTGGGAACTAAAGCCACTAATTTATAGGAAAAATTATCTATTAACTTAAAAATTGCTTCGTCTGCTTTTACATTTAAATTAATATTATTTTTCTTCGGCCTTTTTGCTTCCTCCACATATTTATAGGTATAATTTGCCAAATTAGGATCTGAAAAGTAATCTTCCAAGCCGTCAATTTCATAGGAAACAATTCCTGTAAACTGAGCATTATAAGTGATGTTATATTTTCCTATTTCAGATTCTAAGGAGAGTTTTTTATTTTGAAGGTCATCAATTGGCATCGACAAATATTCCTTTAAATCATTTATGGAAAAAGATCCCTTAGAATCAAGATCCATGGAATTTATTGCCTCATTTGCCCCTTCAAAATTTCTATTTATAATATACCTTTGAATATCCTTATTAAAAGAAAGTTTTTCTGTTTCCTTTCCTTGGGAATTAAGATAGCTTATAGCTGCTTCAACTTTTAAAAGTTCATCCCTCAGATTTGAAATATCCTCCATTAAATTTATGGAGCAAATTTCGTAACCAACTTGTACTTTTTGACCTTCGCTGGCATTAAAAACAGCAATTCCACTACTTGAAGCCCTATAGACCTTTTCATTTAAAATATTATAAAAGGTTGTATCTATATCATTTTCATAGGTTGTTAGAGTAGGAAATATAGTCTTATAAGAATTAAAATTTTTCCCCTTGATAAATTTAACAAAAAAAGTTACTATACAAGCTATAATAATTAATGCAAGGATTCTCCTAAAAACATATTTTTTACTATTTAGCTTTTTACTTTTCAAATTTACCACCTAGAATTAATTCTCAATTATTAAATAATTATAACATAAATAGGCTGTTTTTTATATTATTGGAAAAAATTTTGTTCAATTTCTTCCTTTTTTTCTCTAGTCATTAAAATTTTTACTGCCTCTTGTGGATCCTTCCCCTCATATAAAACTTCATAAAGTTTTTCAGTAATAGGCATTTCTATATTTAATTTTTGGGCAAGCATATGGGCAGATTTTGTAGTTTTAATTCCTTCAACAATTTGCCCAACTTCCTTTGAAGCCTCTTCTACACTTTTGCCTTCGCCAATTAAAATACCTGCTCTCCTATTTCTAGAATGCATACTTGTGCAAGTTACAATCAAATCTCCCATGCCTGAAAGTCCGTTAAAAGTGTGTGGATTTGCACCAAGAGCAAGGCCCATCTTACTCATTTCATACATACCCCTTGTCATAAGAGCAGCTTTTGTATTATCTCCAAATTTTAAGCCATCGCTAATTCCAGCAGCAAGGGCAATTATATTTTTAAGGGCACCACCTATTTCAACTCCAATTAAATCGGCATTGGTGTAAATCCTAAATTTATCTGTGGAAAATTCATTTTGGATAATATTTGCATATTTAATGTCCTTAGATGAAACTACAACTGTTGTTGGTATATCATTTCCCACTTCCTCTGCATGAGATGGACCAGAAAGGGCAACGAAAGGATTGTCGGGAAGAATTTCTTCACTAACTTCTGAAATCCTATCTAAGCTTTCAACTTCAATCCCCTTTGAAAGATTTACAATAATTACATTCTTTGATAGTTTGCCCTTAATAGAATTAAGTAATGGCCTAACGGCTGAAGTCGGAACAGCTAAAACTAAAATTTCAATGTCTTTTATAGCATCTTCTACATTTTCATAAAGATTAATTTCTTTTGAAAATTTTGATCCTGGCAAATATTTGCTGTTTTCCCTATTATTTTTAATATCAAGCCTTGTCATTTCATTTCTAATATAAAAATTTATTTCATGATTTATATTTGACAAAAGTCTTGCCATGGCAGTTCCCCAAGAACCGCCTCCAGCTACTGCAATTTTCATTTTTTGCCTCCAATCCTATTTTCATTTCCATTTAAAAGCCTTTTTATATTTGACTTATGTCTAATTATACCCAAAAGGCAGACTATAGCAATAAGAATTTTGTTTTCCAACGAAAAATCTCCAAATGCCCCATAGGAAATTATTGAAGATATAAAAAACATAATTGAGGCTAGAGAAATATACCTAAAGGTCAGGGCTATTATAAGCCAAATTATATAGGGGATTATTGTAAATTTAAAGGAAAAAATAGCTAGGCTTCCAAGAGTCATCGCCATTCCCTTGCCTCCCTTAAAGGACATGTAAAAGGGATAATCATGGCCCAAAACTCCAAATAAAATACCAAAAGGTACATACTCATATCCAAAAAATTTTCTAATTATTAAAACTAAAATAATTCCCTTAAAAAAATCAATAACAAAAGTTACAAGGCCTGCCTTTTGACCTAAGACCCTAAAGGCATTTGTGGTTCCAGCATTTCCTGAACCGAATTTTCTAATATCCTTATTTAGAAATAAATTTCCTATTATAAAAGAACCTGAAATATTTCCTATTAAATAAGAAATTACAGCTATCAAAAGATATTTCATTTTTCTACTCCACGATTTTTTAAATCTAAGATAATTGGGCTGCCAGTAAAGGCAAAGGACCCTCTAATTTGATTTTCCAAATATCTAACATAGGAAAAATGAAAAAGCTCCTTATCATTTACAAATAATAAAAACCTTGGTGGCCTTACGGCAACTTGATAACCTAAATATAGTTTTCCTCTCTTTCCCTTGTCAGATGGGGGCTGATTCATAAGACTTGCTCTATTTAAAATATCATTTAATACTCCTGTTTGGATTCTATGGTTATAATTATTATTTACTAGGTCAATCAATTCTAAAAGATTTTCTATTCTAATATTTTTTAAAACTGAGATGAAAATAATTGGAGCATAGGATAAAAAGGGCAGCTCCTTCCTAACCTCAGCTTCAAAATTATTCATTGTGTAGGTGTCTTTTTCTATTGCATCCCATTTATTTACACAGATAATTATGGCCTTATTATTGTCATGGGCATAGCCAGCAATTTTTGAATCCTGTTCACTTACCCCTTCTGTTGCATCAATTAAAAGTACGCAGACATTTGCCCTTTCAATGGCCGTTAAGGTTCTAATCACAGAATACCTTTCAATATTTTCCTTTATCTTTTTTCTTTTACGTAGGCCAGCTGTATCTATAAATAAATAGTCTGTATCCTTATAGATTATTTTTGAATCTATAGCATCTCGTGTTGTTCCTGGAATATCAGTAACAATTGATCTTTCTTCGCCTGTTAAAAAATTAAAAAGTGATGATTTTCCAACATTTGGTTTTCCTATCAAGGCCACTTTTATTTGGTCATCATCTTCATCTTCTTCATAAAGAGGCAAATCTTTTATAACTTCATCTAATAAATCGCCAACTCCCATTCCCTGCTCTGCACTGATTGTGAAAGGATCTCCAAGACCTAGCTCATAAAAATCGTATAAATTTTCCCTTGATTTTTTTGAATCAAATTTATTAACGGCAAGCACAACTTTTTTCTTAGCCTTTCTTAAATAATTTGCTATTTCTCTGTCTGTAGAACTTACTCCATCAAGTCCGTCAACAAGAAAAATAATTACATTACTTGTGTCTAAAGCCAAATCGACTTGAGCCTTGATATTTGACATAAAAATATCTTCATCTCTAAGATCAAGTCCGCCAGTATCCACAAGTAAAAAATTATAATTTAGCCATGAGGCCCTTTGATAAATTCTATCCCTTGTAACACCAGGAGTATCTTCAGTGATGGAGATTTTTTTGCCTACTATTTTATTAAAAAGTGTTGATTTACCAACATTTGGTCTTCCAATTATAGAAACTACAGGTATTTCCATTTGCTCACCTCTTTTTTTAATTATATCAAAGTCTAGAGCTACTTTCAAAAAATAAATTTGCCTTTGTGTCTTTATAATATGAATAGTATAATAAATATGGAGGTAATAGATGGAATTAAAAATTTCAGATATTGATGATGCAAAAAAATTAATGAATCTTGCCCTTTATGCAGGGTCCCTTTTAATTTCAAATGGCGCTGAATCGTATAGAGCCGAAGATACAGTTGAAAGAATTTGTTTGTCCTGCCAAGAAATTGATTCAGTTGATTGTTACGCCCTGCCAACTGCAATTTTTTTGAAATTAAAATATAAGGACGAATTTATAAATAATTTCAAAAAAATTAAGGTTTCAGATATAAATCTTGGTAAAATCGATTTAATTAATAATTTTTCCAGAAATTTTTCAAAAAATATCTATGATCTTGACAAAGCTTATGAAGAACTTAAGTCAATTGAAAATAAGGGAGATAGGCAGTATCAAAAAATTATTGCAGGTGGAATTGCTGCATCTTTTTTCACAGTCTTATTTGGGGGAGGTCTTAAAGATTTTTTCCCTTCCTTTATAATTGGAATGATTATTTCCTATTTTGTAGATTATCTTTATAGGTTTAATATGTCTTTTTTTATTAATAATGCAATTGCATCTTTAGTTAGTGCAGTTCTTGCTATAAGTGCAGTAAAACTTGGTTTGGGAAATGATTTTGATAAGATAATAATTGGTGTAATAATGCTTATTGTGCCTGGAGTTGCAATTACAAATGCCCTAAGGGATATTATGAGCGGCGAATTTATTACTGGTGCCATAACCTTAATTAAGGCTGTTTTTATTGCTCTTGCCATTGCCATTGGCGCTGGTTTTGGACTAAAATTTATGAGGATGATGTTATGAGATTTATTCAGCAGTTTTTATTTGCAGCCTTTGCCACTTTGGGCTTTACCCTATATTATAAAGTTCCAAAAAAATCAATTTTTACAACCTGTATAATCAGCGGTTTTATGTGGCTAATTTATGAATATTCCCTTTTGAAATATAATAATTACATGGGAAGCGGCTTTAGTGTTTCCTTTTTAATTGGCATAACATCAGAATTTTGTGCCTACTATTATAAAAAGCCTGTAACAGTTTTTTCCCTTCCCTGCTTAATTCCAATTGTGCCTGGAGCCGGCATGTATTATATTATGTATTATTTTATAGAAAATAATTATGAATTAATGGTTAGAAATTTAACATCAACCTTATTTACAGCAGCAGGACTTTCAATGGGTATTGTTTTTTCACAGGCCCTTGCAAAAATTACAAAATCAGTTTTTGAACCAAAAAATCCTATAAAATAAAAAAAGTATAGTAGGCTTATCTTACTATACTTTTTATTATATCCGTCCCTGCCAAAATAGTTCCAATCGATGAACCTAAATTTGCAAAGACAATTATTAATAATACTTTCAAAAATTTATTTGATAAAATTCCCTTTATAGAAAAAATATCTTCAGGAATCCTATTTACATCATCAACTGTTGGCTTTCTTATACTTGCCTCCACAAGGCCTGCAAACCAACCACAAGCTAAAAATGGATTAAGAGATGTAAAAGGTGCCGCAACAAAGGCCGTTAAAATACTAAGAGGGTGGGCTAGGGTTACAGCAGTGAAAATCCCCGCCAAAATGGAATTATATAAAAACCAAGATTTAATTTGAGAAAATCCAGTGTCTAAATTTTTTGTAAAGCCAAAAATTACAAGGCCCACAATAATTATGGGGATTATCCATGGAACAACTTTTGAAAAAGAAGACTTTTCAGGGATTTTGTCAAGCTGGTCTATATCTTGATCCTTAAAAATTTCTTTTTCAACACCAATTGAATGGGCAGCCCCTAAAATCGCAACAATTTTTTCTCCAGGAGCATTTTTTATCTTATAGGATAAATACTGATCTCTTTCATGTAAAAGAGCCTGAGCTATTTGGGGATATTCCCCCGTCATATCTGCTACCACATTTTCAAGATTTGATCTTTCAATTAATTTTTCAAGGTCCTCTTCTGAAACATCCTCATCTTTTGCAAATGCAAAGGAAAATATTAACTTGCATTTTTCAATGAAAGTCATTCCTCTCCAAATTCTCAAAAAAGTCGTTTGAATATTTCTATCAGCTAGTACCAAATTTGCTCCTAATTCTTCTGCAGATTTTATGCCTTGCATCATTTCTCCGCCTGGCTTAGTATTTAATTTTTTAGCAATGTTTGCTTGATAGGCACTTAAAATTAAATTTGCTATTAAAAGTGTAACTTTCTTTTCCTTAATGACATCAATTATATTTGTATCTTTCCATTTTTGGGGATTTGTAATATTTTTATATCTGGCTTCGTCAAGTTCTATGCATATAGAATCAGGTTTAATTTCATCAATCGTTTCCTTTACAAGTTTTATACTTTCTGTGGAAACATGTGCCGTAGGAATTATGGTGATTTCCTTGTCATTATAATTTATTTTAATGGTATTATCTTTCATTTTCGCCTCGCTTTTCATATTTTAGCATACTTTATTTTTTTATACAATTGGGTCCAATCTTTAGGAAAAAAAATAGATGCCGAAGCATCTATTCACTAGTAAATTCGCTTGTATAAAATATTTCACCTGAACCGTCATAATATTCCAATATTTTTTTGTCTTCCCTTTTACTTTCCTTTATAAAAATTCTTCCTTCAAGATTTTCTAAGTATCTATTGTCTTTATCCTTACGAATTTTTAAAAAGTTAATAAAATTTACTCCCTTATTTAAAGTTTCATAGGCATAGATGCCGTATTGATTTATGTCATTTAAATCCTTGTTTTCAGATCCGCCTTCACTCATTAAACTTAGCTCCTTCTTGGCAAGATCTTCTGTGTATGATGATAGATTTTCCTCATAATTTATTATCCCCAAGTCTTTAAATAGAAGTAAGAATTTATCTTCTTCTGATAGAATATTATAGGCTGATTCTTTTGTCTTGTTTAAATCTGTATTATACTTTAAAACTTTTGATTTAATTAAAAAGTTGTCGCCATTTTCTAAATAGTCAATTACTCCATAATATTCAATGACATCTGCATTATGCCTTGCAATTTTTAAATTCAAATCATTATTAAAGGCATATTCAAGTACTAGGGGCAAAAAATTTATATTATTTTTAATTTCATCATTAGTTAAGGAATCCTTAAAATAAATAGAATCAAGGGCTTTAAAAGAATTGGTTTCTTCTTTATTAACAAGAGTATTTTCAAGTTGATTTTCCTTTAAAGGATTTTCCTCTAAAGAACCCTCCTTGTTCTCTTCTGGCATTTTACTATCCTTAGTATTTGTAATAAAACTCCTATTTAATCTTAAGTCCCCATAAATATTTTCAAATTCCAAGTCCTTAATATTTTTTGTTAATTCATCAAGCTTTTCCTTTTGTCCAATAAGATCAAAATTATTTAATTCCTTGGTTAGGGACTCCTCCTCGATTTTCTTTTGAGATAGGATATCTTTGTTTTCAGTTATTTTATTGTCAAGAGATATATTCTCGGCCTCTATATTTTTTATTTCCTTATTTAGGGCAAAGGTTGAGGCAGGATTTTTTACAAGAGAATTGTAAAGCCTAAAGGCCAAAAGCCCTGAAAGTAAAATTAAAATGCCTATAATTATATTTGTCTTATTTTTCATACTTATCCCAACGCCTTAACTAAGCCTTTTTCCTTATAGTAGGAAATCATTAAATCTTTAATATTGGCCCTTAAATATTCTAAATTTTCAGCCTTTAAATTTCCAAGGTCATATCCCATATTTTCAGCCTTTGCAAGTAAATTTTTTAAATTTACAATAGCTGCATATACTTCATAAACAGGCACAGATTCATCATCGGCAAAATATTTTAATTTTGATGAATAAATTAAGTAGAGAAACATTAAATTATTTAGGCTGTCCTGGTCCCTATCCCTATTTCTACCCATAATATAGGAAATGCTTCCGTCATAGGACTTCATAAGTTTTTTTATTCCCAAATCTTTATAGGGATCTGTCATATCTCCACCAGATGAACCTTCAACTAAGGATGTAAATCTACTTAAGACTACATCCAGCTCTTCATTATCATAAATTTCGCCCTTATAATAATTTCCATAATTGACAACAATTGTCCTTATTTGGTCTTCTAAATCTTTCGATGAAGATTTATTTGCACTAATAAAGGTATTTATTTCATCTTCCTTAGAATTATTATAATCATAGCCAAATCTATTTTTAAATTCTTCTGAAAGACTGAGATAATTTTCGTCAACTCTTGCTATTTCCTTGCTTAAATTGTCTAATTCTTCTTTTTTTTGGTCTTGAGCGGCCATTAGGCTTTTCAGTTCCCTTTCTTTTATGGCTTCATTTTTTTTCATAAAAGATATATAAAAATTGCCAGCCAAAAGAAAGACAAAAATTATTAAAATCGGTCCAAGTAATTTATTATTATTCATATTTACCTACAATTAAAGTCTTTTTAATGTTATATAGGAGTCCTTAGCCTTTGCATTTTTTCTATCTATAAATCTAATTATTAAATAAGATGGAATTAATGATCCAAAGCCTATAAAGAATGAAAGGACTTCAAAGTTTTTAAGATTCGTCTTACTTAAAAAATAATAGGAAAGGCTAATTGCTAATAACATTAAAAGGAGAGGTAGTCCATAAACTAAGAAGAAATAACTTAGAATGTTTTGAGGTTTAGAAATAATTTCAACTACTTCACCCTTTTTGGCATTAATTAAATTATCAATTTCCAAAACTTCTGTCTTTGACTCTGCACATTTTGCAGTACAAGTGGCACAGGATTCTCCGCAAGCACTATCTCTAGTAAATTCTACATATAATTTATTGCCAATAACTTCTTTAACTATTCCAAGTTTTTCCATTTGTTTCACCTATTTACTTTCTATAACTTTTACATGGACTTCAGATAATTGTTTATCAGTTAATTCTGTAGGAGCTCCCGTTAAAAGACAGGTTGCAGATTGTGTTTTAGGAAATGCTATAACATCTCTAATACTTTCTGCTCCTGTAAAGAGCATTGTCAATCTATCTAGTCCAAAGGCAAGGCCTCCATGGGGAGGTGCACCATACTTAAAGGCTTCAAGAAGAAAACCAAATTTTTCCTTAGCTTCTTCTTCCGAAAAGCCAAGAGCCTTAAACATAGTATTTTGTATTTGTGAATCATTAATTCTTATTGAACCTCCACCCATTTCATCTCCATTTATAACTATGTCATAGGCCTTTGCCCTTGCCTTTTCTGGATTAGTAAGAACTATATCAAGATCTTCGTCATTTGGAGCTGTAAAGGGGTGGTGTTTTGCAACATATCTTCCTTCATCTTCACTATATTCAAAAAGTGGAAATTCCGTTATCCATAAAAGTTCATATGAATTGTTATCAATTAAATCAAGTTCCCTTGCAAGTTCATTTCTTAAATTTCCAAGGGCATCAAAAACAATATTATCCTTGTCTGCAACAAGTAAAATCAAATCTCCCTTTTTACCATCAAAAACCTTAATAATTTCGTCAAGTTTTTCAGGACTTAAGAATTTGCTAATTGTTGATTCAATTTCATCGCCAATTTTTATATAGGATAGACCCTTAGCCTTAAAATCTTTTACAAAGGATTCAAGTCTTTTAATCTTTTTCTTTGAAAGAGCTTCTGCTCCTCCCACTGCATTTATTCCTCTTACGCTACCAATTTTTACTGCATCTTCAAAAATTTTAAAGCCAGAGTCTTTAACAAGGTCTGAAATATTTTTAAGTTCCATGCCAAATCTGAGGTCAGGTTTATCAACTCCAAACCTTTCCATGGCTTCACTATATTTCATCCTTCTTAAAGGAAGTTCAATATCAATATTTAGAAGTTCTTTGAAAAGTCTTTGCAAAAACCTTTCGTTAATTGTCATTACATCTTCTTCGTCAACAAAGGACATTTCAAGGTCAATTTGAGTAAATTCTGGCTGCCTATTAGCCCTTAAATCTTCGTCACGGAAACATTTGGTAATTTGAATATACCTGTCAAGGCCAGAAACCATAAGTAACTGTTTTAAAAGCTGAGGTGATTGAGGAAGAGCATAAAATTTGCCAGCATTTACACGGCTAGGAACTAAATAATCCCTCGCTCCTTCAGGAGTGGGTTTTGTAAGCATTGGTGTTTCAACTTCAATAAAACCATTTTCGTTAAAGAAATCTCTTGTAATCTTATAAATTTGGGAACGAATTTTTAAATTTCTTTGCATTGATGGCTTTCTTAAGTCTAAGGTCCTATATTTCAATCTCATATTTTCAGCAACATTGTCATCATCTTTAACATATATTGGTGGAACTTCAGACTCTGCCAAAATTTTCAGTTCACTTGCCAAAACTTCAACTTTTCCTGTCTTTATTTTTTCATTAATGGATGATCTTTTTCTAACTCTTCCCTTAATGGCTATTACATATTCGTTGTGAAGTTTTTCGGCCTTTTCTTTAATTTCCTTTGGACATTTTTCATCAAATACAATTTGACAAATCCCTTCCCTATCTCTTAAGTCTACAAAAATTATTGATCCAAGACTTCTTTGCCTTTGAACCCAACCCATAAGGACAACTTCACTGTCAATAAACTCTTCTGTAATATCTCCACAGTAATTTGTCCTCTTTAAGTTTCCCATTTTCTCTGCCATTTCTACCTCCAAATAAGAAAAGCTCCTTAAAATTAGGAGCAATTATATTTAATGTCTCCAAGTAATTCTATTACATTTGACACTTAAATTCTGTATTAATCTACATTTATTATATTATATCTTGAAATTTTTTTCAATATAAAGCACCCTTCATTTGTCCTTTGAGATTATATATAATTTTATTAAATTTTTTACCATATTTATAGATAAGAAAAATCCCCCTAAATCTCTTTAGGAAGATTTAAAGTTAACATATTCTATTATCAATTCTATTTATAAATCTTTTCTTATCTTTAACTAAATTATTTTCTAGCATAAAGTCTTTAACAAATTTTGCTCCCTTGTCCATTCCTTGACAGCCTGCCAAAAGAAGGACATCATCTGGACAAAGATTTTTTAAAATTTCACAAATCCCATCTTGAAGATTTTCAAAATATTTACTTTCAATATTATTTTTGGCTAAAACTTTTTTATAGACTTCAAGTTCTTCTTCCCTTACCCTATCCTTTTCACTAACTGTGTCCCTGCTTAGGCTTGTATAAAAAGTTTTTGGCTTTAAAATTTTTATCCAGTGAGAAAGTCTTTCAGCATTTTCTCTATTTAGTTCCACTCCTCTATTGCCCCTGACTGCATATAAAATATGGAAATTTGTATATTTCATTTTGCTAATTGTTTCCATAGTAGAATCTATATTTTTTTCATTGGCAAAGTGGTCGTCTAAAATTTTAAATTTTTCATTATAAATAAGTTCAAATCTTCTTTCAACTCCCTTAAAATCAATAAGGGTCTTTTGAATTATTTCTTGGGGTATTTTTAAAATTAAGGCAATAATAATTGCAACTTCTGCATTCATAATTGAAGAATAGCCAATAGTTCCAAGATTAATGTCAAAAGATGATTTCTTTAAGCCTAATTCTTCAATATCTCTATTTATATTTAAGGTGAATTTTCCAAAACCTGTTGACAAATCAATATTAGAAATGCCAAAATCACTATCAAGGTTTCCCATAGAAAAGCCTAAAACTTTTGCCTCTGTCTTGTCTTTTAAGCTGGCAATCTTTTCATTATCCATATTTAAAATTGCATAGGCATCTTTTTTTGCCTCTAAAATTAATTTGGACTTGGCCTTAAAATAATTTTCAAAAGATCCGTGCTGATCAATATGTTCCCTACTTAAATTATTAAAAGTTACTATATCAAAGTCAATATTTTGAGTTCTATATGCCTCTTGGGCTGATGAAGATGCTTCCATTGTGCAAATTTCCACTCTCTCATCCTTCATCATTCTAAAATATTTTTGAAGATCGCAAGATTCAGGTGTGGTTAAAAGTGAAGGCACAATAAAATCATTAAATTTTGTATATACCGTTCCGATAATTCCAGTTTTTTTATTAGCGGCTTTTAAAATTTCATTTACCATAAAAGCTGTTGTTGTCTTGCCATTTGTACCAGTAATTCCTATCACCTTTAAATTCTTTGAGGGATTGTCATAAAAATTGTTAGCAATTTTGGCCATAAGTTTTCTTGCGTTTTTAACCTTTATTTGTGGCATATAAACTTCCTTAAAATCTTCAACAATTGCAGCTATGGCCCCATGATTTTTTGAAGCCTTTAAATATTTATGGCCGTCAGTTATATGGCCTTTCAAGGCTATAAAAAGGCCGTCTTCTTTTATATTATTTGAATTATAGGAAATATTTGTAATTTCTTCATCCATATTAACTTGGCCTCTAGTGTCTAAAATTTCAATATCCTTTAAAATATCTTTTAATTTCAAAATAATTCTTCCTTTTTTTCTATTAATTTTGACTTTTCTAAAATTATATCATTAATCCTATTTTCATAGTCTGCTAAATTTTTGTAGTTAAAACACTTTTTAAATTTAAAATTCTTATTTAAAATTTTTGTGGAAGCTGCCATCCCAAAAGCTAAAATATCCTCCATCTCCTCCATAATTAAAATGTTGTAAAGGCAAAAGGTCTTGTCCTTTCCATAGCCAATATTTTCACCATTTAAAGTCATCCTCTTTTGTCTATACATATAATAGACTTTATAGGAATTTTCTGCCAAGAGATTTTTGGCATAGGATAAAATTTCGCTATAATCTTTGTCGTTAATGTATGCACTTTCAAAAAGCCTTGACCCCTTTTTTAAGGCCAGGGAATGAAGGGTTATGTTTTCAGGATCAAGATCCACGACCCTATTTATAGATGAAATTATACTTTTCTTATTCTCTCCCGGAAGTCCAATTATTAAATCCATATTTATGACCCTGAAATCTAAGGACTTAGCCATATTATAATATTTTAAAAAGTCAGCTCCTCCATAGCGATTTAAATCTTTCAAAATCTCTTCATTAAAAGTTTGAGGATTTAAGGAAATTCGGCTAATTCCCCTATCATTTAAGGTCTTTAAAAGTTCTAAAGAAAAGGTATCTGCCCTTCCACATTCAACAGTAAATTCCTCAGGCCTTCCATAATTTTCTAAAACTAGGTCTATTATATAAGCGAGATTTTCAGATCCTATTGCTGACGGAGTTCCGCCTCCAATATAAACTGTGTGGGGAGGCTTCTTGTAATATTTTGAAATTTCTCTTAATTCTTTTTCTAAGGCCCTAATAAATCCGGGAACTTTTTCAAAATCAATAGTTAAACTGGGAAATGAGCAGTAAGTGCATCTTGACGGGCAAAAGGGGATATGGATATATATATTATAATTTTTATAGGAAGATGCATCTAAAAGATTCTTTTGATTTACATAAATCTCCTCCAAAAAATCTATATCATTTTCTGGCATTAAATAATCTCTTTTTAAAATTTTTTTGCTAATTTCCCTTGAATTCTTGTCCCTTATTTTAGCATACAACTTTGATGGCCTTACTCCAATTAAAGTCCCAAAAGATTTATCTATAAATTCATTAGGTAAATTTTTTAAAATCTCCCTTTTTAAAAAATGGTTGCATTCTGAAAAATCCTTAAAGCTAAATGAAATATTCTTTTCAAAAGACCCCCATTTTATTAAAATACTTCCCTTATTGTCAAAAACCTCAATTGACAAAAAAATTTCCTCTGAAATATTATGAGGAAATTTAAATTTTACAAAGTCCTTTAGACTTTTTTCAATCTTTTTATCATTTGCATTTACGTTTATCATATTCTTCTTAAATATGGATTATATTGAAGTTCTTCTTCAATTGTCGTTTCATCTCCATGCCCTGGAAGAACATAGATTTTTGGATCTAGCTTTTTCAATTTTTTTAGAGAATTCATTAAAGCTAGACCGTCACTTTCAGGGAAATCATATCTTCCAATTGAACCCTTAAATAAAGTGTCTCCTGAAAATAAAATGTCATCTATAAGATAGCAAACTCCTCCACCTGTGTGACCAGGGGTTTCAATTACAGTAAAATAGTAATCAGAAAATTTAATTTTGTCCCCTTCCCTTACAAGTTTATCAACTTTTGTACTTTCAACATCCATGCCATATAGGCTTGCCCTTTTCTTGTCAGTATCTTCCAGCATATATCTGTCATTTTCATGCATATAGACTTCTATCTTAAGTTTATCTTTTAAATAGGCAACAGCGCCAATGTGATCAATGTGACCATGTGTTAATAAAATATACAATACATTAAGGTGATTATCTTCAATAACCTTTAAAAGGTCTTTGCCGCTATAGCCTGGATCAATTACTACACATTCCTTATTCTCATTGTAAACTAAATAGCAATTTTCTTGAAGAGGCCCAACAACGAGCCTCATAATTTTAACATCCATTTATTCTCCTTATTAAAAATCCTTGGAAGAGTCAAGTAATATTGTTACGGGCCCATCATTTATTAGGCTTACTTCCATATTAGCCCCAAATTTTCCATGGTCTGTTTTAATTCCTTCTTTTTTTGCTTCTTCTATAAATTTTTCATAATAATAAGTTGCCTTTTCTGCCTTTGCAGCCTTAATATAGGATGGTCTGTTTCCCTTTCTTCCATCTCCATAGAGAGTGAATTGACTAACTACTAAAAGTTCAAGTCCCTCATCTTTTAAGGACTTATTCATCAAACCCTTCTCATCGTCAAAAATCCTTAAATTTAAAATTTTTGAAAAGATATAATTAAAATCCTTATCCTCATCATCAACATTAACAGCAAGCAGGAGCATAATTCCCCTTCCTATCTCGCCAATTAATTCTCCATCAACTTTTACACTTGCATTTTTTACTCTTTGTACAACTGCTCTCATTAAATCACGCCTTTATCCTATAAACATCAAAAACATTTTTAACTCTCTTAAGTTTTTCTATTACTCTTTCAAGTTCATTTGCATTTGTAATTTCAATAGTAACGTCAACTATTGTGTCCCCATCTCTTGTTGCCTTGGCACTTAAAGAAAGGACATTAAGTTTTGCATCATTAAGTCTATTTGCCACATCTCCAATTACATTTGGTTTGTCAAGAGCCCTAACTTCAAGAGCAGCTTCATAAGATGCTCCTTCACTCTTTTGCCAAGAAACTTCCACAATTCTTGATGGGTCACTATTATTTATAACATTTACACAATCAGCCCTATGAACGGAAATCCCTCTGCCTATGGTTATATAACCAACAATTTCATCTCCCGGAACTGGTGTACAGCATTTTGCAATTCTAACTTTAACACCGTCAACTCCCTTAACATCTATTCCTGATTTGGAAACTTTTCTTGTATGCCTTGTAATTTCTTTAATCTTCTTTTTATTAAATCTATTATATATATCTTGGAGCTTGGCTATAACTTGATTTAGGGTTATAGTTCCGAAACCAACTGCTGCATATAGGTCATCTAATGTTGAAATATTTAGTTTTGTCCTGACTTCATCAAGCCATTCATCCTTTAAAAATTCACTTAGATTATAATTTAGTCTTTTGACTTCTTTTTCTATGGCATCCTTTCCTCTTTCAATGTTTTTGTCCCTATCTTTTACTTTAAAATATTGAGAGATTTTTTTCTTGGCTTGGTTACTTTTTACAATATTTAGCCAGTCAAGAGAAGGCCCTGAATTAGCATTTGTAATAATATCTACAATATTTCCTGAAGCCAATTTATAATTTAAGGGTACAATTCTACCATTAACTTTTGCCCCAACACAGGTATTGCCAACTTGTGAGTGAATCCTATAGGCAAAGTCAATTGGTGTTGATCCTTCCGGAAGATTTATAACATCACCTTTTGGAGAAAATACAAAAACTTCATCTGCAAAGAAATCAACTTTTAAGGTATCCATAAAATCTGTGGCATCATTTAAATCCTTTTGCCATTCCATTAACTGCCTTAACCAAGTTAGGTTTTCGTCAAAAGAAGTAGTCTTTGTTTGGCCAGTCTTATATTTCCAGTGAGCGGCAATACCATATTCTGCAGTTTGGTGCATTTCATAAGTTCTTATTTGAACTTCAAAGGTCTCCCCATTGTTATCTATAACAGTTGTGTGAAGGGACTGATAATTATTGGGCTTGGGCATAGCAATATAGTCTTTAAATCTTCCTGGTATTGGCTTATAAAGTGTATGAACAACACCAAGGGCCCCATAACAGTCCTTAATATCATTGGTCAAAATTCTAACTGCGGAAAGATCATAGATTTCATCAAAAACCTTCCCCTTAACTTTCATTTTCTTATAAATAGAATAGAAATTTTTTGGTCTTCCATTTATTTCAAATTCAATGCCAACCTTATCAAGATTTTCCTTTAAAGTCTTAATAATGTTATTTATAAGATCTTCTCTTTCGTTTCTCCTCTTATTAACCATTTCAACAAGCTTGTAATAGTCATCTGGATCTAAATATCTTAAGGAAAGATCTTCAAGTTCCCATTTTACACGGGACATACCAAGTCTATATGCAATAGGTGCATAAATTTCAATGGTTTCTGTGGCCTTTTCCTTTTTCTTTTCTTCTGTCATATATTCTAAAGTTCTCATATTGTGAAGCCTGTCAGCAAGTTTTACAATAATAACCCTAATGTCCTTTGCCATAGCAAGAACCATTTTACGAATATTTTCAGCTTGTTTTTCTTGCTTATTCTTATAATTTAATTTTTTAAGTTTTGTAACCCCATCAACAAGGTCTGCAATTTCTTCACCAAATTCCTTCTTAATATCATCATAAGTTACCTTAGTGTCTTCAATGGTGTCATGCAAAAGACCGGCAATTATTGTTGGGGTATCCATATTCATATCCGCCAAAATCATGGCAACATGAACGGGATGAATTATATAGTCTTCACCCGAATTTCTCTTTTGGCCTGCATGATTTTTTTTGGCAAGCTCATAGGCCTTCATAATTTTGCCTTCATCCGCACCGGTATTATATTTTTTTACTTTATCAATTAATTCTTCTATCATTTTTCACCACTTACTCTAAAAGACTTTATTTTTAGCTGAATTTGCGAATTTCCCCTAAAAGTATTTAAGTCAAGGGAATATACAATGTCTATTTTTAAGGACTTGTTCTGCTTGTTTAAAAGCTGTAATACTCTTTCTCTACCATAAACTTTGGCTAATTTATTTAAAAATACATTGTCCTTTTCAAATAAAATTCCTATTAGAGAAATTTTTCCATCAGACAAAAGCATTTTTATTACATTTTTATTTTTCCCAAAGATTCCAAGATCTATTATAGATAAATTTTTACTTCCAAAAAGAGGCCTTTCGTTTTCTGTGCCATAGGGTTCAAATTTTTTTAAATCTTCAAGAAGCTGCATATTCACTGCCCCAAAACTTAAAGGATAATCAATATAAATCTTTCTCGTCAAATCATCTAAACTTAAATTTGCCTTTTTATTTACTTCTTCAATAAAATCTTGTAGATTTTCCTCTTTTATGGAAAGACCACAAGCCATTTTATGGCCTCCAAAGGCTTCAAGCATATCCCTAAAGAAACTTATTTCCTCATACATATTATATTCATTAATAGACCTTCCTGACCCCTTAAGAACATCTTTTGCATTTGTTAAAACAAGAGTTGGTCTATAATATTTTTCCTTTAGTCTGCTCGCAACAATTCCCACAACAGATTCATTGGCATCGGGAATATAAATAATTAAAACTTTCTCCTTTTTTAAAAGTTCTTCCTCTTTTATTATATCCTCTGCTTTTTTTAAAGCCTTATCAGTAAAGTCCTGCCTTTGGTAGTTGATCTGCCTAATTTCTTTGGCTTTTCCAAGAGCCACATTATAATCATCTGTTAGAAGTAAATCTAAAGCTTTTTTTGCAGAGTCAAGTCTTCCGCAGGAATTTAAAGTCGGCCCAAGAATAAATCCTAAATGATAAACACCAATATCATCTCTTTTTATATCGCAGACATCAATTAAGGCTGAAAGTCCAACATCATCTGTAACTTTTAAATACTTAATTCCTTCCTTAATAAAAATCCTATTCTCATCAGTTAAAGGCATGACATCACAAATTGTTGCAAGGGCAAGATAGGAAATGAAATCCCTATAAACTTCATCCTTTTCAAAACCCTTTAGCATATAGAGATACTCTATTAATTTGAAGGCAACTTCTGCCCCGCAAATATTTGAAAAGGGATAGGAACATTTTTCTTGCTTAGGATCAATAATTGCATCAGCTTCTGGCAACTTATCAACTAATACCCCTTCATCCTCAATTTTAGCTACTTCATGATGGTCAGTAATTACAAGTTTTAAACCATTTTCTTTTATAAAATTTGCAGCAGTAAAGGCGGCAATACCATTGTCACAAGTTACAATTAATTTCACACCTTCATCCATTGCTTTATTGCTAATTCTTTCATTTATGCCGTATCCATCAGAAACTCGATCAGGAATATCGAAGGAAATGTCAGAGCCCAGTTTTTGAAGACCCTTATATAAAATATATGTTGAAGAAATACCATCAACATCATAATCTCCAACAATCCTTATTTTTTCCTTTTTATTAATAGAATTATTAATAATATTTGCTGCCTTAATCATATCCTTTAACAAAATTGGAGAATGGACCTGAGAAAGATCACCATTTAAAAAAATTTCAAGCTCCTCTTCACTTTTAATTCCCCTATTTAAAATAACTCTATATAAAATTTCATTTAAACCAAATTTTTTGTAATCAATTCCACAATCTCTAGTATTTTTTATAAACCATTTTTCCATTTAACCACCATTTATAAGAGTATATCACAATTTAAAGATATTGAAAACGTGTTATTAATTTTGTAAATAATTTAAAAATTTATACATAAAAAAGACCTGCAATAGGTCTTTAAAATTATTTCATAAATTTATAAACTCTTTTAAAAAGTAGAGCTACTAAAATTACTGTTAATATTGTTTCAGGAATCATATATGAAGCATTATATGTTATAGAATAAATCCAAGGATTCATTCCCTCTGGTGCATAGGCTTTCCAGACTACTGCTCCTGAAAGGACAACCATTACAAATCTTAAGCATGAGGCAAGCAAGGCTCCTAAAGTTGCACTAATTGTGTTTTTCTTTGCAGAAAATATTCCTGCAAAGCCTAAAACTCCAAATCCTAGTAAATAATCTATGATAATTGACAAAGGATGAAGGGAAAAAACTCCTCCCAAAACAAATTGCAAAAGTCCGTAGACAAAGGCCGCCAATAGTCCCGGTCCCATTCCATAAATTAAGGCGAATAAAATAATTGGAACCATTGAACCACATGTTACAGACCCTCCTTGGGGCATTTCTAAAACTTTTAAATAGGATAGGATTTGGGAAAGAGCTATGCAAAGTCCTGCCGTCACTAAACTTTTCGTACTATTATTTTTCATATTTTCCTCCTTTAGAACAAGGCTAGAAAATAAGAAGCTTGGTCTTAAAAGAATCCATAAAAAAAGCTAGAGGCACTTCTCTAGCTTTAGCTCTTATTCTTACTACGCCGGCATTATCCGGATCAGCTTATGGGTCGAGATCGAATCTCCTCTCAGCAAGTGCTCCCCTGTTCTTTTAAATTTTATATTATTATAAGCCTTTTATTATTTACTTGCAAGCTTTGCTTATGAATTTTGATTTGCTAAGATTGAAATTGCACATTCAATTCTCTTTTTTTCCATTTCACAACCAATTTTGTAAGGCTTATGAATATTATTATTTGCATAATAGGCGTTGGCATGGCATCCACCTGAACAGTAATATCTTGCCCAACATTCGGGACAGTCTTCATTTGTATAGACATTTGCAGTCTTAAAACTATCTCTTATATCAGTTCTCTTAATACCATTAAAAATGTCGCCCATTTTAAATTCCTTTTCACCTACAAATTGGTGGCATGGATATATGTCTCCTTCAGGAGTTACGGCTATATATTCAGATCCTGCCCCACATCCAACAGTTCTTTTAACTGCACATGGACCTTGAGATAAATCTATTATAAAATGAAAAAAGGAAAATTCTTTATCTTCTTTTTTTATTTCAATGTATTCTTTGCTTAATTTTTCATACTCAACAAGAATTTTTTGTAGGTGTTCAGCCCTAATAGCATAAGGTTCTTTTTCATCTGTTACAACTGGTTCTATAGATGTCTTTTTAAATCCCTGCTTGTAATAATCCATAAGATCTTCTGAAAAGTCTAAATTCTCATTAGTGAAAGTTCCTCTAATAAAATAGTCCTTATCTCCACGTTTAGAGATAAGTTTTTTAAATTTTGGAATTATGGTGTCATAAGAACCCTTTCCTCCAACAGTTGGTCTCATTAAATCGTTAACGCATTTTCTCCCATCAAGTGAAAGTACGCAGTTATCCATATTTTCATTGATAAAATCAATTTTGTCATCTGTTAATAGAGTTCCATTTGTTGTGATTGTAAATCTAAAATGTTTATTGTGGACACCTTCAATTTCTCTGCCGTATTTCACAAGTTCCTTTACTAAATTAAAATTCATTAAAGGTTCACCGCCAAAAAAATCGACCTCAAGATTTCTCCTATAGCCTGAATTTTCTATTAAATATTCAAGAGCTCTTTTTCCAGTATCAAGGTCCATTAAAAGTCTTTGACCATGAAAATCCCCTTGAGATGCAAAGCAGTATTTGCACCTTAAATTACAGTCATGGGACACATTAAGGCACATTGCCTTTACAACATTTTGTGGATTATACATAGGTTTTAAATATTTCATATCCTCAGAAAATAACATTTCTTCTTCAATTAAATATTCAATTTCATCTATGGCTTCATTTATAGTTTTCATAGAAAAATTTTCCCTATACTTTTCTATGATTTCTTCTTTATTTAATTTTTTATAGTCATCAATGATTTTATATACCAATTCATCAACAATATGAACTGATCCGGATGGTATGTCTAAAACTACATATTTTCCGTTTAAATAAAATTTATGAATATCAGTCATTTTTTTCTCCCATTTATTTATAAGTTAAAAGAATAAAAGGCTGTTAACAGCCTTTTACTTGTACGTTTTCACATTTTTGATTTCCTACAGTGCAGCTAGTTTTGCAAGCTGATTGACAGGAAGTTTGACATTCTCCACATCCACCTTTTGCAAAGGTATCTTTTAATCTTCTTGATGTAAGTGTTTTAATATGTTTCATAATAACCTCCTACTTTTTATCTGAACTTAGTTCGGAATTATCTTTAAAAACTGAAGAAATACCCCATTTCATAACTTCGAGTTTATTTTTATCTCCTGAAGTTTCAAGAACAACAAGGTCTTCCTTTACTGCGATGATTTTAGCAACAATCCCGCCAATTGTTTGAACCTTATCCCCAGCTTTTAAATTAGCCCTCATGTCTTTTATTTCATTTTGCTTTTTGTTTTGAGGCCTAATAATCATAAAATAAAAAACTACAAATATAAGTACTAAAGGCCCAAACTGTGCTAATAATTGAGCGTAATCCATTAAATTCATCCTTTCTTTATATAATTATACATAAAAATTTATAAATCTACAATAATTATAAATAATTTTTATAATTAATAACCATACTTTTTGTAAAAATCATTTTTATATTCTAAGAAATAATCTTCCTTTATTGATTTTCTTATATTTTTCATCATATTTATTAGAAAATATAAATTGTGAATAGTCGCAAGTCTCATTCCTAAAATTTCATCTACATTAAAAAGATGCCTAATATAGGCTCTTGTATAATTTTTGCATACATAGCAGTCACATTCCCCATCAAGAGGGCTAAAATCTTCCTTATATTTACCATTTCTAATGACAAGTTTTCCATGATGAGTTATTACTGTTCCATTTCTTGCAATTCTTGTTGGAAGAACGCAATCAGCCATATCAATTCCTCTTTCAACTGCTTCAAATAAATAGTCTGGCGTTCCTACTCCCATTAAATATCTTGGTTTATTTTCAGGCATAAAATCTGTTGTAAAATCTAAAACTTCATTCATAAGCTCCTTTGGCTCTCCCACAGAAAGCCCACCAACAGAATAGCCTGGAAAGTCCATTTCCACCATTTCCTCAGCAGAAATTTTTCTTAAATTTTTAAACATTCCACCTTGGATAATTCCAAATAGGGCTTGGTGGTCTGTATTTTTATGGTGGTCCTTACATCTTTTTGCCCATCTTAAAGTTCTTTTCATAGAATTTTCTACATATTCATAAGTTGCTTCATAGGGTGCACATTCGTCAAAGGCCATCATAATATCAGACCCTAAAATATTTTGAACGTCAATTGAAACTTCAGGTGACAAAAATTTTTTAGATCCGTCAATATGACTTCTAAATTCAACACCATCTTCTGATATTTTTCTAGTGTCAGAAAGAGAAAAAACTTGAAAGCCACCAGAGTCAGTTAAAATTGGTCTATCCCAATTCATAAATTTGTGAATACCTCCTGCCTTTTCAATTATTTCAGTGCCTGGTTTTAAAAATAAATGATAGGTGTTAGACAAAATTATTTGGGCTTCAATTTTTTTTAATTCATCAGGAGTCATGGTTTTTACAGTTGCCCTTGTTCCAACTGGCATAAAAATCGGAGTTTCTATTTCACCATGATCTGTTGTAATTTTTCCAAGTCTAGCCTTTGAATCTTTTGCAGTTTTATATAAGTCAAATTTAAACATAGTTCTCCTTAATAGATAAACATAGCATCACCAAAAGAGAAAAATCTATATCTTTCCTCCACGGCAATTTTATAGGCATTTAAAATTATTTCTCTTGATGCAAGAGATGAAACTAGCATAATTAGAGTTGACTGTGGAAGGTGAAAGTTTGTAATTAAAGCGTCAACACACTTAAATTTATAGGCTGGATAGATGAATATATCTGTCCAGCCAGAGGTTTCTTTTACATGGCCCTTTTCATCTGCCACACTTTCCAAAGTTCTTATTGTTGTTGTTCCAACAGCAA
This sequence comes from Peptoniphilus raoultii, assembly GCF_900099555.1. Taxonomy (GTDB): domain Bacteria; phylum Bacillota; class Clostridia; order Tissierellales; family Peptoniphilaceae; genus Peptoniphilus_A; species Peptoniphilus_A raoultii. The sequence goes on along the minus strand of NZ_FMWM01000002.1, from coordinate 1,108,473 downwards.
CAATTCTTCTACCTTCATCTTTTGCCTTATTTATAGATTTACTTACATCTTTTGTAATTATATAAAATTCGCTGTGCATCTTATGGTCATTTACATCTTCAACCTTAACAGGCCTAAAAGTTCCAAGGCCTACATGAAGGGTAATAAATAATATTTCAATTCCCTTTTCTTTTATTTTTTCTAAAAGTTCTTTGGTAAAATGAAGGCCGGCAGTTGGTGCAGCGGCTGAACCTATTTCCCTAGAATAGACAGTTTGATATCTTTCATTGTCTTCTAATTTCTCAACAATATAGGGCGGTAAAGGCATTTCTCCAAGTTTGTCTAAAATTTCTTCAAAAATTCCATCATAGATAAATCTTAAAAATCTTGATCCGTCATCTGTTATGTCTACAACTTCTGCTTTAAGTTTTGGCGAAAATTCAATTATGCTACCAATTTTTGCCTTTTTACCAGGTTTCGCCAAACATTCCCAAATATCTCCCTTATGGTTTAAAAGTAAAAACTCAATACTTTCTTCTTTTCCTTCCCTGTGACCAAAAATTCTTGCAGGCATAACTCTAGTGTCATTTAGAACTAAAAGGTCGCCGGGATTTAAATAATCAATAATATTATAAAATTTTTTATGGTCTACTTCCCCAGTACTTTTATTTACTAGCATTAATCTTGACCCATCTCTCTTATCAAGTGGATGCTGAGCAATTAATTCCTTGGGAAGATCGTAGTCAAAATCACTTGTCTTCATTTCCTAGATCCTTATTTTCAATAGTCGTTCCTGGATAGTAAAAATCTAAAATTCCCTTATAATCAAATTTTTGCTTAGCCATTTCTACGGCTCCATATTGGCTTAAGCCAACACCATGGCCAAAGCCCCTTCCCTTAAGCTGAAAGCTGTCTCCTAAATTTATAATTTCGAATAATGAGGATTTAACACTCATATTTCCCATAGCATTTCTAAATTCGTTGCCTGTCATTTCCTTAACACCATTTTGGCCAGTAATGACAATTTTCTTGCAGCGGCCTGACGAATCTTTTTCACTTATATCTATAGTATAAATATTTCCAAGTTTCAATTTATTAAGTTCCTTAGAAGTTAGTAAAAAATCCCAAGCATAACTTGAATATGGGTCTTCCTTGCTTATTAAATATGGGCTTTTATTTCCACCCCATACCTCACTTGAATCTGCTATATATCCCCCTGATGATGCACCAAAAATTGCATCGCAAATTTTTCCATCATAAGTTAAAAACTCTCCTTCTGTTGCCTTCACAGCAGCATCAGTCTTTTTATCATAAGAAGTCTTTCCCTTATAAACTTGGCAAGCTGTTGTATCATTTAGGTTGTAGCCCTTTTTTATATATTTATTTATATTTGCAAGGGCGAAAGACCTAGATGCAACTGCTTGAGCCTTTAAGGCCTCATCTGGAAAAGATGGACTCATTTCCTTTGGCAAGATACCCCTTAAATAATTTTCAAGGTCAATATTATTTATAAGGTCAAGTTTATTGTCATTGATTCTAAAAGAAATTCCTCCGTCATAAGATATTTTAAAATTATCAACTTTAATGTCCTTATTAGCTGAAATTAAAAGACTTCCATCAGATGGGAAATTTTCCATGGTAAAGTTTTTTGAACTTATATAGATTTTTCCATCCTTATAGATAACAGTTATATTCTGACTATCTACTTTATTTATTTCCTCAAAATCTCCTGAAACTACCTTAAACTGTCCCTTAGTTGAAAGTTTTACTTCTTTTCCCGCTTCAAATGATTTACCAATTTTTACATCAAGCCTATTTTCGCCAAAAACAAATACGGGCATCAAAATCAAAAAAATCACTAGACTAAATAATATTTTTTTCATTACTTGTCCTCCTTATATTCTAGTCCAAAGTGGTCATAGGCAAGTTTTGTTGTAATTCTTCCTCTTGCCGTCCTTACTAAAAATCCTATTTGCATTAGGTAGGGTTCGTAGACATCTTCAACTGTAACCCTATCTTCCCCAATTGATGCTGAAATTGCATCAATGCCAACTGGCCTTCCTTGAAAGTTTTCTATCATGGTTAAAATTATTTTTCTATCAATATTGTCAAGTCCAAACTTGTCAATTTCCAATAAATCTAAACCTCTAATAGAAACATCTTTGGTTATTTTACCCTCTTCCTTAACTTCTGCATAGTCCCTAACTCTTTTTAAAAGTCTATTTGCTATACGAGGCGTTCCCCGTGATCTCTTTGCAATTTGAATTGCACCTTCTTCTTCAATAGGGATTTTTAAAATTTTTGCTGACCTCATAATAATTTTTTTAAGGGATTCTATGTTATAGATATCAAGATTTAAGAGAACCCCAAACCTATCCCTTAAGGGGGATGTAAGCATTCCGCTTCTTGTTGTTGCTCCAATTAAAGTAAATTTTGCAAGGTCAAGTCTTATGGATCTTGCTGATGGCCCTTTGCCAATAATTATATCCAAGGCATAATCTTCCATGGCAGGATATAAAATTTCTTCCACAGATTTATTAAGTCTGTGAATTTCATCTATAAATAATACATCATCTTCCTTTAAATTTGTAAGGATTGAAGCAAGGTCCCCCTGCCTTTCAATGGCAGGTCCTGATGTCACCTTTATGTTTACACCCATTTCATTTGCTATAATCCCAGCAAGGGTTGTCTTGCCAAGGCCAGGTGGTCCGTTTAAAAGTGTGTGATCAAGGGGCTCTTTTCTATTTTTTGCTGCCTCTATAAAAATTTTAAGTTTATTAATAACTTTTTCTTGGCCTATGTACTCTGTTAGCCACTTAGGTCTTAAATTAACTTCGCTTTTATCTTCAACAGAAAAGCTTGCGTCTACAATTCTTTCATCTGTCATTTACCTAACACCTTTAAAGCCTCTCTTATTATAACAGAAAGTTCTTCATTTTCATCTATACCCTTGAGGGCATTTTTAGCTTCATACTCATTATAACCTAAGGAAATCAATGCCTCAAGGGCCGGGCTTTTATTTTGATCTACATTAATAATTTCAAGATCAATATTATCATTAAAAGATAATTTTGAAATCTTATCCTTAAGTTCTAGGCAAATTCTATTTGCTGTCTTTTTGCCAACTCCTGGTGCCTTGGAAATTGTGGCTGTATCCTCCAAAAGAATTGACTGCCTTAAAAGTGATGCTCCAAGACTTCCAATAATTCCTAAACCTCCTTTAGGTCCTACACCAGTAACCTTAGTTAAAAGGTCAAAAAGCTTTCTTTCATCCTTATTTAAAAATCCATATAGACCTATGTCATCTTGTCTTAAAATAAGCCTTGTATAAATTTTATAGTCTATATTTCTTTCAAGACTTTTTATATCACTTTGAGGCATTGATATTAAATAACCAATTCCTCCTACTTCTATAACAGTTTCTGTTTCTAAAATTTCTGAAACATTTCCTTTAATAAAATCAAACATTATATCATCCTAAAGCTTTCTTTAAAATTAATGGAAGAAGCATGAGTAAGCGCAACTGCCAAAGCATCTGCAACATCATCAGGTTTTGGAACTTCTTCTAAATGTAATAAAACCCTCACCATGTATTGAATTTGTTCCTTCGTTGCCCTGCCATAACCCACTAGAGATTTTTTTATTTGCAAAGGTGTGTATTCATAAATTGAATTTGTAAAATTTCTGCAAGCTAAAACTTCAACCCCCCTAGCTTGGGCAACATTAATAACAGTTTTGGCATTTTTATTATAAAATAATTCTTCAAAGGCAATATCCTCTGGTTTATAAGTTTCTAAAATCCTATTAAGGTCCCTATAAATGCTTTGGATCCTATCAGCTATTGGCATTTTTGCAGGTGTATTTATTTGTCCATAATCTATAACCTTAAAAGAATTTCCAACAAAATCTATTATTCCATAGCCAATAATTGCAAGGCCTGGGTCTATTCCTAAAATTCTCATACTACTCCTTAAAAAAATAAAGGTAGCCGAAACTACCCTTATTTATATCTTCTCATTACTTTGTCATTTATTCCGTCCCAATATCCGTTATTTAAAATTCTATAGCCGTCAACATACAAAAATTTCATAATCTTTTTATGTAAATTGACAATTTCCCTGCTTGATAGATAAGAATTCATTTCCTTATATGAGGATACGGCTTCTTCACTAAAGATAAGTTGTAAGTCCAAATGTGAATTAATGTTAAATAACTTTTCCTTTAAAAGATTTTTATCCAAGGAATTAATAATTTCTACAAGATTTTTCTTTATAAGCCTATTAGATCTCAGGTCCTTAAAAAGCTGTTTTTTATAAAGGAGAATATCCTTATTTTTAAATTCATAATTATAAAGCTTTTTGCGGGAATAAAGTTCATCAACAGATAAATACTTTAAAGCAATTATTTCAAGCCTATTAACTAATTTTATATTATTAAATCCTGTTCTATAACCTTCTAAATATAAATAAAGTTCAAATCTATTAATATCATCGTGAATAAGCCTTGATAAATTTCTTGCAATAAGTTCTATCCCATCTTTATTCTTATAAAGCCTAATAATATCTAGTCTTAAACCTTCAAGGGATACATATTTGGGAAAAATATTTTCAATTGATTCTTCTATATTATAAATATTAAGTAAAATATTTATACAGTCTGTTTCATTATTGAATAGGAACTTTTCTACAAGGTATTTTTTTATATCTTTAAAAGCATAGATAGTATCTTCTTTAATTTTTCTTCTTGCCAAAGTCATAAAAAATTCCTCCGAATTCTATTAAAATTTATTATACTATAAATTCAAATAAAATTGTTAAAAAGAAGATAATTTTTAAATTATTAAATTTTTGTTACAATAATTCAATTCCCTTATCATATGATGTTTTAAGGGTTTCATCGTCCCAAACACCAACTTGAACTTCTCCAATATGACTTTTTTCTAAAAAGAACATACAGATTCTGGACTGGCCTATTCCCCCTCCAATTGTATAGGGAAGATTCTTTTCGATTATATCCTTATGATAGGGAAGAGTTAATCTTTCTTCATTGCCAGTTTTTTTGCATTGGTCAACAATTGTATTTTCATCAACTCTAATTCCCATGCTGGAAAGTTCAATAGAAGAATTTAAGGTTGGGTTCCAAAATATAATATCTCCATTTAAAGACCAATCATCATAGTCTGGGCTTCTTAAGTCATGTGGCTTTCCTGATTTTAAATTTCCACCAATCCCTTGTATAAAAACCGCCTTTTTATCCTTGGCTATGGCATTTTCCCTTTCCTTGCCGCTTAAGTTTGGGTAGGCATCTTCAAGTTCTTGAGAACTTACAAAAAAGATTTCATCAGGAAGTTTTGCTGACAATATATAGGGATAGGTTTGGTTAATATATTCTTCACTTCTCTTAAAAACTGAAAATATTTCATTTACAATCAAATGAAGATATTCACTATTTCTGTCAATTTTACTAATAATTTTTTCCCAATCCCATTGGTCAACATAGGATGAGTGGATATTATCTAAAAATTCTTCAGCCCTGATGGCATTCATATCTGCATAAATTCCCTCATATATTCCAAAATGATATTTTTTTAAGGCATTTCTTTTCCACTTTGCAAGGGACTGAACTATTTCAACATCTATATCATAATTTCTTATTTTAAAGTTAACTGCCTTTTCTCCGTTAAGATTATCATTAAGTCCTGTTTCAGGTCTTACAAAAAGTGGTGCTGAAACTCTGGCAAGGTTTAATGTATTTGCCAAATCTCTTTGAAAATAATCTTTTAAAGATTTTATAGCAATTTGTGTTTCTCTTAAATCTAATATTTTTGCATTAGAATTATTTCTCATCTTAATCCTCCATAATGAACTAAAAAAGGCATAGGATAATTTCCTTTGCCTTTATATTTTAATATTTTTATATAATATATGCAAATTTAAAAATTAAACGAATTGAATTTCAAAATCTTCATTATATTCCATAACTGATTCTATGACAAAAGAAGCAATTTTGCTAGAAATATCTAGGGCAAAATCCATATCATTGTCAAAACTTGGCTCATTAGATTTATATTCATTAACGACATCTTCTATATAAGCTTTTATTCTATCCTTTAATTTATTATCTACATCTTTAAAAAGATCCAAATCTTCACACGAAATAACGCCCTTATAATTTTCTTCAAGAGCCTTATCCTTTAAAACATATTCATTTAAGTCAGATTCATATTTTATATGAGCCTTCATATCATTAAAATATGTCATTCTATAGGCATGTGGATAACAAACATAGTCGCAAAGATAGTGAGAAATAACTCCAAGTTTTTTACTTAAATAATTTACAAGGACTTTTTTTGGATTGTCCCTTAAATTAGAGTATCTGCAAAAATAAATTAAATTTGCAATTTCCTTTGAAATGTAGTCTATGCTTTCATCTTGATAATGCCTTATTAACCTATAATAAGGTAATATATCAGGACAAATGCTTCCCCACTGAATTTTTTCCATATTTAAATTGATATCGTAATCTTCTTTAATTCTGTTACAAACAATTTTTGCAACTATTTTGTGTGTACTTGATAAAATTGTAAGCACTTCCTTATATAAAAATTTGTACTCAATACATTTCTTATTTAATTTTATAAGTAAATAAAAGAATTGTCAATCTTTGTTGATTGACATTTTCAAAAGTATTTGTAAAGTGTATGTTATTTTTTAATATTCTAAATCAAAAATCTCGTCGTTAATTGCTGGCCAAATATCTGGACTTTCAAAACCAAGTCTCCAAGATGCTAGCCCTGCAAGTTTATATTTATTTACAAGACTAACCTTTCTTTTAATGGAATCCTTGTTTTCAATCCAAATTTTATTCGTAGCACTGCCATCAGTATATTCTACATAATACTGACCTATATCTTCCTGCCATTTTGGACTTAAACCCCTGCTTGAAATTATTGATGCACATTCATTCATAGAAATTGTTTTAGATGAAACTTTTCCATTTTCTTCTGTCCAAAGTCTCATATATAAGGGCACACCTAAAATCATTTTTTCTCTTGGTATGTTTCTAAATAAAACATTGATTGAACCTTCAACCCAAGGAAATTCTGCAACAGAACCTGCTTCTTCAGATTTTGCCCAGTGCTGATCATAGGTCATAACACAAATATAATCTGCAAAATCTACCAATGCCTTTCTGTCATAGGGTTCATTTTTTACATCAGATGAAATTTGAGGTGTTACATCAACTGAAAGTAAAATATTATTTTCTTTAGTAACTTCTGATAGTTCTTCAACAAATTTTGTTATTAAATCCCTATCATCCGTATAAGTATTTTCAAAGTCAATATTTAGACCATTCATATTATATTTTTTGCAAAGTTCTATGGTTTTATCTATAATTTTTTTCCTTGTGATGTCATTAGAAAGGGCCTTTCTTGTAATTTCTGGATCAAAAGAATTATCAAGATATCCCCACACATCAATTCCAAGGGCCTTATAATTATTTACATATTGGGTATTTCCCCTGTCAATTAAATCTCCAAGTTCATTTCTTATAGAAAACCATGTTGGAACTATAACATCAAGACCAGGAATATTTATAATTTGATTTATTTTTTCTTGAGAATGTTCTGCATAAGTATAGTCCCAAGTAATATTAAGAGGTTTTGATTTTTTATGATTATTTACCTTAGGAGAAACTTCTTTAATATCAGCTAGATAATCGCTATGAACAAAACCTGCATAGCCATTTAATTCCCTAACCCTATAATAATCATGCTCTAAATGATATATCTTAAGTTCTGTTCCTTCTTCAATTTTTTTAATAAGAGGAGTGGATTTATTTGCCCCTTCTCTTAAATTTACAGTTGTTATAGTCTTGCCTATGGAATATGGCTCATCAAGCCTATCTAAAATCAAAAGTCTTTGATCCTTGTCATAAGAAAGTTTAACTGGATAGTCATAGATAAAAGCTTCAATGGGGATCATAATTTTCCCATTTACATTTTTTGCACTATCCCTTAATAAAATTTCATGGCCATTAAAATCAGCTTTCTTTTCATCAAGCTTAATTATTTTTGTACCAAGTGCATTTTTTATTCTTATTTCATTAGTTGCCTTGTCAAAGGAAATACCCTCATCAATATATTCTTTTATATAGTCAAAAGAGAGAAAAAACTGTCCGTCCTCTCTTGAAAAATCATCCTTGTCAATTACACTAGATTCGCTTATAAAATTAAAGCCTTCGTATAGTGTGGAGGCCTTGTTAGATTCTCTATTTTCAACAAAGAAAAATAGACCACCAAAAATTCCTATTAAAATAAATATAATTAGAAAAAATTTCTTCATAAATCTCCTTTCTTTGCTAAAAATAAAGAAACTAAAATGAGCAAAAAACTCATTTTAGTAATTAATTTTTTCCTTAATTTTTGCAGACTTTCCTTGTCTATCTCTTAAGTAGTAAAGTTTTGCACGTCTTACCTTACCCCTACGAACAACAGTAATATCTGCAATTCTAGGTGAATTTATTAGGAAAATTCTTTCAACACCAATACCATAAGAAATTCTTCTAACAGTAAAAGTTTTTCTTGAAGATTTTCCTTGAATTTTAATAACTGTTCCTTCAAAAATTTGAACTCTTTCTCTAGAACCTTCAATAATTCTATAATGAACTTGAATTGTATCTCCAACTTTAAATGATGGTAGGTCTTTTTTAATTTGTTCATCTTCTATTTGCTTAATTATATCCATTTTTCTCCTCCTCTCTGATTTCTTCTAAAAATTTTTCTTCTTCCTTATTTAATTCTCTATCTTTTAATAAGTCAGGTCTTTTTTTGTAGGTATTTCTTAAAGATTCTTTTAACCTATATTTTCTAACTTTTTCATGATCTCCTGAAAGTAAAATTTCTGGAACTTCATGACCTTCAAAAACTCTCGGTCTAGTGTATTGGGGATATTCTAAAAGCCCATCATAAAATGATTCATCTTTGTAGGAATCTTCGCTTGCCAGAGTCCCGTCAAGGAGCCTTGTTAGAGAATCAATTAAAACCATGGAAGGAATTTCCCCTCCAGTTAAAACATAATCACCTATAGAAATTTCCTCATCTACATAATTATCAATAACCCTTTGGTCTATACCCTCATAATGGCCATTTAAAAGAATTATATGTTTTTCTTTTTTCATAACTCTTAATTTTTTTTGATTAAGTTTTTGACCTTGAGCTGTTAAAAAATATACTTTTGAAGACTCCTTCTTGACCTTATTAATGGCATCTACAATTGGTGAAGCCATCATAAGCATACCAGGCCCTCCCCCATAGGGATAATCATCAACCTGCAAATATTTATTTACAGCAAAATCTCTAATATCAATAATTTCAAGTTCTATAATTTTTTCTCTTATAGCCCTTCCAATAATTGAATATTCCTTTAAGGCCTCAATAAATTCAGGAAATAATGTTAAAACTGAAATTTTCACAATCTCATCCCTTCAATAGGATCAACTATTATGTTTCGAGAAATATCTTTAACAAATTCAGAAACATTGGGAACATTGTAAGTGATTTCTCCATCTACAATTACAAGGACATCGCAGGCTGGAAATTTTTCAACTTTTTCTAAAAGTCCCAAATATTCTCCATTTGACTTATAACATTTTTTGCCAATTAAATCAGAAATATAATATTTACCCTTAGGTAATTTTTCCCTATCTTCATCATAAATATATAATAAAGAATTTTTAAAAGCCAATACATCGTTGATATTATTCAAATCTTTAAATTTCAAATATACAAAATCTTTATTATATCTAACACTTTCAATGGCCAGTTTTTCTTTATCTTCTCCTAATAAGACATAGGTCAGTTTAGAAAATCTTTTAATATTATCTGTATAAGGCCTAATCTTAACCTCTCCCTTAATACCAAAAGTATTAATTATCTCGCCTATTAAGGTTGTCTCAGTCTTGGAGTTCTTCAATTTCTAAATTAACCTTTATATCTTCTTTTAAAGATACAGCTCTTAAAATAGATCTTATTGCCTTTGCAATTCTTCCTTGCTTGCCAATAACTTTTCCCATATCAGAAGAAGCTACTTGTAGAAGTATATTGTGAACATCTCCATCTTCGGAAGTAGAAATTTGTATCTTTTCCGGATTATCGACTAAAGATTTTGCAATATATTCAATTAATTCAACCATCTTATCCTCCAATTATGCTTCTTCGCCAGCTTTTTCAGCTTCTTCTTCTTTTGCTTCTGCTTTAGTTTCTTCAGAAGAAGATTTTGTCTCATAAATAGAATTTTCTCTAAATAGTCTGTCTACTGTATCAGATGGTTTAGCACCGTTCGAAATCCATTTAATTGCTTTTTCTCCGTCAACAACAACTTTTTTAGGTTGAGTTAGTGGATCATAATAACCAATTTCTTCAATTACTCTACCATCCCTTGGACTTCTAGAATCAGCTACTACTATTCTATAAAAGGGTCTTTTTTTAGTACCCATTCTTCTTAATCTAATTTTAACTGCCAATTAATTCACCTCCATAAACAAATTAAATTTATTTTAAAAAATAAATTACTAACTAAAAGGAAAATGGCATCCTAAATTTGCCTCTTTTCATATTTTTTTGCATATTTCCAAGCTGCTTCATCATTTTTCTTAAATCTTTAAACTGTTTTAAAAGTTTATTTACATCACTTGGACTTGTGCCAGAACCATCTGCAATTCTCTTTCTTCTTGAAGAATCTATAATGTCAGGTTTTGTTCTCTCTTCCTTGGTCATTGACCTTATAATTGCTTCAACTCTTGCCATTTCGCCTTCAGGAAGTTTAACATTTTTTAGAGCCTTTGAATTCATTCCAGGTAACATGCCTAAAATATCTTCTAATGGACCCATTTTTTTAATCTGCTGCATTTGATCTAAAAAGTCATCAAAGGTAAAAGTTTGACTTCTTAATTTTTCTTCAAGTTCCTTGGCCTTTTTTTGGTCGACCATTTCTTCAGCCTTTTCAATAAGGCTTAGCATATCTCCCATACCTAAAATTCTTGATGCCATTCTATCGGGGTGGAAGATTTCTAAATCATCCATTTTTTCTCCGCTGGCAATAAATTTTATAGGCACATCTGTTACAGCTCTTAGAGAAAGTGCGGCACCACCTCTTGCATCGCCGTCAAGCTTTGTTAAAATTACTCCTGTTAAAGATAAAAGCTTGTTAAAAGCATCTGCAACATTAACTGCATCTTGACCAGTCATTGCATCTAAAACCAAAAGGATTTCAGATGGATTTAAATTCTCTGCAATTTCTTTCAATTCTTCCATTAAATTTTCATCAATGTGAAGACGACCAGCCGTATCTATAATAACAACGTCATTTCCATTTTTCTTGGCATGTTCAAGGCCAGCCTTTGAAATGTCAATAGGGCTTATTTTATCCCCCATAGAAAATAAGGGTGTATCAACTTGATCTGCCACAACTTTTAACTGCTTAATGGCAGCTGGCCTATAAATATCACAGGCTACTAAAAGAGGTCTTTTGCCTTCTTTTTTTAAAAGTCTTGAAAGTTTTCCACAAGTTGTTGTCTTACCTGCTCCTTGAAGACCGCACATTAAAATAACTGTAGGTTTTTTAGAATAATCAATCTTAACTTCCTTAGTCCCCATTAAGTCTTTTAATTCTTCATTAACAATTTTTATAACCTGTTGTCCCGGAGTTAAGGATTCTAAAACTTTAGAACCCAAGGCCTTTTCTTTTACATTTTTTATAAATTCCTTAACAACTTTGAAATTTACATCCGCTTCCAAAAGAGCAAGTTTTACTTCTCTCATAGCAGCGTCAAGATCTTTTTCATTTACCTTGCCCTTGCCGGTAAGTTTATTTAGTGTATTTTGTAATTTTTCTGATAGTGACTCAAAAACCAATAATACACCTCCTATTCAAAAATCACGGTTTCTATTTCTTCTAAAGTTCCCTTGTCATAAGATTTACTTGTCTTCTTAAATTTTTCTAAAAGACTTTTTAATCTCTCATCCCTAATCTTTTTTTCTTCTTCTCTGTCCCTTGAATTTTTAACAAGCTCCAGTTTTTCTTCATAATTTAAAAGATTTGCCTTAGCTCTTAAAATATTATTTGAAACAGCCTGCTTAGAAATATCAAGCTCTTCAGCAATTTCATTTATGGAAAAATCATAAAGATAATACATAGACATAGCTCTCATTTGCTTTTCGCTTAAAAGATTTCCATAAAAATCTAACAAAATATTAATTTCAAAAAACTTATTATCCATATAATCACCATGTTTTAAGAGGTCAAGCAACTTACTTGACCTCTAATATTAAAACACAATATTTATTTTTTGTCAATAATTTATGCAAAAATTCCGTCAATAAAATTATCTAAATTAAAATCTTGTAAATCATAAACTCCTTCACCAACTCCAACGAGTTTTATTGGAACTTTTAATTCTGATTGAAGAGCAATTACAATTCCGCCTTTAGCCGTTCCGTCAAGTTTTGTTAAGGCAATGCCTGTTACATTTACAACTTCTTTAAAAGTTTTAGCCTGATTCATAGCATTTTGACCTGTTGTTGCATCTAAAACTAAAAGTGTTTCCTTTAGTGCTTCGGGATAATTTTTGTCTATAATTTTATTAATCTTCTCAAGTTCTTTCATTAAATTTGCCTTATTATGAAGTCTTCCTGCCGTATCCACAATTAGAATATCAATTTTTCTTGCCTTGGCAGCCGAAATTGCATCAAATGCAACGGATGCTGGGTCTGAACCTTCATCGTGACTTATTACATCACAGTCTGCACGGTTTCCCCATTCTCTTAGCTGGTCAATTGCCGCTGCTCTAAAAGTATCTGCTGCCGCAATTAAAACTTTTTTATTTTGGTCCTTAAATCTTTTTGCAAGCTTTCCAATTGTTGTCGTTTTGCCAACTCCATTTACTCCCACAACAAGAATTATTGATGGAGAGGATGAAGCAATTTTACCTTGCAAATTTTCATCCATAAGTTTTTTTACTTCTACCTTTAAAAGGTCCTTTACTTGTGAAGGGTCATTAATTTTTTCTCTAATTATTGTGTTTCTTAAATTATCAATTAATTTCATGGTAGTTTCCATACCAATGTCTGCTGAAATCAAAATATCTTCAAGGTCTTCTAATAGGTCATCTTCAATTTTTACATAGGATCCTAAAACTGTATTTATTTTTATGCCCACTTCTTTTCTGGTTTTATCAAGGCCAGACATAAGTCTTTGAAAAAAGTTCACCTTTTCAGGCTTCACTTCTGCTTCATCATTTGGAATATTATTTTCCTCAATTTTTTCTTCAATTATTATTTCTTCTCTATCTTCTAAGTTTTCATCTTGACTTTGAGAAACTTCCCTAGGATTTTCATCTTCTATAAAAATTTCTTCATTTAGTTTTTTACCGTCTTCATTATCTTCAGAAAAAATTTTTTCCTCTTCAGACTTTAATATTTCCTCTTCTTTTATTTCCTTTTCTATTTCATTTTCCTTGATATCTTCCTGATTCTTATTTTTTTTCTTAAACCAATTAAACATAATACCTCCTATTTTAATTCAACTGAATATATTTTACTTATTCCCTTTTCTTCCATAGTTACGCCATACATGGTGCTTGCAATTTCCATGGTAAGTTTTCTGTGAGTTATTATTATAAACTGTGTGCCTTCAAGGCTTAAAAGATAATCTGCATATCTTTTAATATTTGCATCGTCAAGAGCTGCGTCAATTTCATCTAGTATGCAGAAAGGTGCAGGCCTAACCTTTAAAAGAGAAAATAAAAGGGCAATGGCTGTCAAAACTTTTTCTCCCCCAGATAAAAGAGATAGGGATTTTAATTTTTTGCCAGGTGGCATAGCCTTGATTTCTATTCCACCCTCTAAATAATCTCCATCAAGTTCAATTTCAGCCTCTCCACCATTAAAAAGTATTTTGAAGATTTTAGAAAAATTTTCAGAAATTTCCCTAAAGGACTTTTTAAATAAATCCTTCATCTCTCTGTCAAGAGATCTTAAAATACTTTCTATTTCTTCACTTGATTTTATTAAATCTCCTCTTTGTCTTAAATTAAATTCAAGTCTTTCCTTAACTTCCTCATATTCACCAATTGCAGATAAATTTATGTTTCCCACACTATCAATATCTGCCTTTAATTTTTTGATTTCTCCTAATGTAACTTTTTTTAAGTCCCTGTCTATAAATTCATCTATGCTTTCTGTTTTATAGTCTTCTTTAAGCCTTTGGTAGGCAGAATCTATTTGATCAGTTTTCCTTTCAATTTGTGACCTTGTCTTTTCAAGGTCTTGTGAAAGTTCAAGTAGCCTTTCTTTTCTCTCATCATTTTGAGTTCTTAAATTTTTTAAGTCTTCTGAAAATTTTTGCCTTTCTTCTTTTTTGACCCTTAAATTTTCTTCAAGTGCCTCTTTTTTATCCTTAAATAACGAAAGATTTGTTCTTTCTCCCTGACCAATTTCTTCTTTATTTGCAATTTCTCCCGAAATTTCTTCCTCTCTTAAACTTGAAGAAGATAAAGAATCTTTAGCCCTTAAAATTTCCTTTGAAATTCTTTCCATTTCTCTTTCCAGGTAATTTTTTTTCTCTTGACCTTCCTTTTCCTTGAGCTTTAGGTCCTGAAGATTTTCTCTTAAAGCTTCAAATTTTTCCTTCTTTTCCTTTAGCTTATCAGAAAAATCTTCTCCCGTATTTTTTGCTTTATTGGTCTTTTCAAGGGTTTCTTCAAGCAAAATTTTGTTGTCTGAAACTGCTTTTTGGTCTGTCATTAGGCTTTCCTCAAGTGTGTTTAATTCATCTCCATATCTTTTTTCATAGTCGCTATTAAGAGCTTTTGATGAATTAATTTTATCCTTAATGTTATTGCAAGTAGTCCTTACATCTTCAAGGGCTTTTATCTTTTTGTCAAGACTTTCCCTTTCACTTATAAGATTATCAAGATTAAATTTGTCCTTCAAAGTTTTTTCTTCTAGAGCTTTAATTTGCCCTTTAAGGTCAAGGTCCTTGGATCTTAATTTTTCTAAATCATTTTTTCTTGAAATTAAATCTAAATTTGACTTATTAATATAGCCTCCAGTAACTGAGCCTCCTGTATTAAATATGTCCCCATCAAGAGTAACAATCCTATAGCGATTATTTAATTTTTTGCCAAGGATTCTTGCATTATCAAATGTATGGGCAACAATAATTCTCCCTAACAAATTTGAAAAAATATTATAATATTTAGGATCAAAATCTATTAAATTTACTGCAAAATCTATAGCGCCTAAATTTTCATAGTTTTTTATATTTAAATTATCCCTTTGTTCCTTAACACTATCAAGGGGCATAAAGGTAACCCTGCCAAATTTTTCCCTTTCAAGGATTTTAATCATTTGGTTAACATTTTTTATTGAGTCAACTATTATATATTGGCTACCACCGCCAAGAGCAACAGAAATTGCCTTTTCATACTTTTTTTCTACCCTAATTTCCTCTCCACAAGTTCCAATCAAGGAGTCTACATAAAGATGATTTTTTTGGCTAAAGGCCATAAAACTTTTAACTGACTTTGTATAGCCCTCATAATTATCCGTAAGATTTTTTAAAAATCCAATACGACCATTTAATTCTCTTTCTTTAAGGCTAAGGTCTTCTAATTTTTTCTTATCCTTTGTATTTGCCTCATTTAATTTCTGAAAATTTTCTTCTAATAGCTTCCTTTCTCTGTCAAGGTCTATTAACTGCTCTTCTAAATTTAAAAGTTTCTTTTCATTATCATTATAAGATTTTTCAAGCTCTAAATTATTTTCCCTAAGTCTTTCAATATTTTTTTCTAAAACTGTCTTTCTATCATTTTTTTCTAAAATAATATTTTCAAGGGTTTCATTTTTAAATTTTATATTTTTTAGCTGATTCTCAAGGTCAAGAGAGCTTGCCATATCCTTTTGGTGGCTTTCCTCTTCTTCATTAATTTCCTTATTTAAAAGGTAAATCTCTTCCTTTAGTTTTGATTTTCTTTGACCTAAGTTCACTTCATTTTCTCTTAAATCCTCAAGATTTTTCCTCAAGGACTCAAGAGAAAGTTCTCCCTTTGCAATTTCTTCCTTGGAATTCTCCTTAGACTCTATTAAAGATTCGCTTTCATTTTTAAGCCAAGAGATTTTTTCCCTTAAAATTTCTATATTAGATGCAGACTTTTCAAGATTTGAATTATTTTCATTAATTTGATCTTGAATTTTATAAATTTCTTCTTCTATTTCAAGATTTTTTTCTTCCAGTTTTCCTTGGCTGGCATTTGCGTCTGCTATTTTATTTCTTATCTCTTGAAGATGTTTTTCTTCACTTACAGAAATTTCCTTTAATCTTTCTAGATCCTTATTTAATCTTTCATTGGCAAAATAAGTATAGTTTATTTCTTTTAGCTTTAATTCTTCAAATAATTTAAGGTATCTCTTAGCCTGATAGGACTGAGTTTTTAAAGAAAGCTCCCTGTTTTCAATTTCTTCAATTATATCTGAAAGTCTAACAAGATTTGTCCTTGTCCTTTCAAGTTTATTTTGAGCTTCCCTTTTTTTAAATTTATATTTAGAAATTCCAGCAGCTTCTTCAAAAACACTTCTTCTATCTTGGGACTTTTCACTTAAAATTGCATCAATTTTCCCTTGACCTACTAGAGAATATCCGTCCTTTCCAATTCCAGTGTCCATAAAAAGCTCTTTTATATCCTTTAATCTTACCTTTACATTATTTATTAAAAATTCAGATTCAAGAGATCTAAACATTCTTCTAGTCACAGATACTTCACTATATTTTGTGTCAAGTAAACCATCGGCATTGTCAAAGACAATTGTAACTTCTGCAAGACCAAGGGGCTTTTTTGTGTCCGTCCCTTGGAAAATAACATCTTCCATCCTACTTCCCCTAAGATTTTTGACAGAATTTTCCCCTAAAACCCACATTATGGCATCAGTTATGTTTGATTTGCCAGATCCATTTGGACCAACAATTGCCGTTACATCCTTATTAAATTCTATTTTTGTCTTATTGGCAAAGGATTTAAATCCCTGTATAGTTAAAGATTTTAAGATCATAAATTCTCCATTATATAAAAATCCCTTAGGTCAATTTCTTCTTCATTAATTTTAATTCTATAATTATCAAAAGGTCCTTGCCTTAGATTTATCTTTTTTAGCTTAAAGGCTTTTAATAATCTATTTTTATTTATTCCTCTTTGGCCAGCAATATTTGAAATATTTCTACCCGAGCCAAAAATATTTACTTCATCAGTAGGTTTATTATGCTTTAAATAATTTGATAGGGCATTAAAAACATAATTTGCCTCCACAAGCTGCCTATAGGCAGGATGAAAAGGCCCCGCAAGGACATCTCCGTCAAAATTTATATTTTTCGTGGGCTGAAGTCCAACTCTTATGACTTCAATATTATTTACATAGTAAAGATGAATTAAATCTGAAACTATG
Organism: Peptoniphilus raoultii; assembly: GCF_900099555.1. GTDB lineage: Bacteria > Bacillota > Clostridia > Tissierellales > Peptoniphilaceae > Peptoniphilus_A > Peptoniphilus_A raoultii. Next base: position 1,090,997 of record NZ_FMWM01000002.1, on the reverse strand, counting down.
CTAACGGATTTTTCAAGGTCAAGAGGAACATAATCACCCCTTTTATATGACCTTTCAAGAGCCGTATCCTTAATAACAAGAGTTGGATAAATTCTCACGCAGTCCGCCCCTAATTCTACAAAAGTTTTTGCAGTTTTATAGGACTTTTGGAAATTCTCTCCCGGCAGGCCAACCATTTGCTGAAGGCCAAGTTTAAAACCATATTTTTTTATTAGCTTAGAAGAATCAAAGACACATTTTGTATTATGGCCTCTATTTGTAAGCCTTAAAACTTCTTCATCTAAACTTTGAACTCCAAGCTCAATGGTATCCACTCCAAAATTTATTAAATTATCTAAAATTTTTCTATTAATGCAATCCGGCCTTGTAGAAAGTCTTATACTCTTTACAAGGCCCTTTTCCTTAAAATTATAGGCTGCCTTTAAAAGTTCATTTTGAATGTCAAAGTCAATAGCTGTAAATGAACCCCCATAAAAGGCGACTTCAACATTATCTTTTCTTTTAAAATAAGACAGATATTCCAAAATAGTATTAGTTACAATATCACTTGAAATATCTGTTGAAACTCCCGTAATTCTCTTCTGATTACAAAAAACACATCTCAAAGGGCAGCCATAATCAGGCACAAAAATAGGAATGATATTAATTTTAGACATTAATTTCACCTAATTTTATAAGTGCCTTCATTGCAGCTAATTGTTCTGATTTTTTCTTAGTCTTTCCCATTCCTCTGCCATATTCATCACCACTAATCAAAACTCTTGAATAGAAAGTTTTGTTATTATCTGGTCCAAATTCTTCCATTAACTCATAGACAATACAAGATGAATTTTTTTGTACAACTTCTTGTAATTTAGTCTTAAAGTCCCTATCAAGAGAATATATGTCATTAAAGATATCATCAAAAAGTTTATATAAAACTTCTCTTGTTTTTTCCAAATTAGAATCCTTAAACATTGCACCAATAAGGGCTTCAAAGACATCAGCTAAAATGGATTCTCTCTCTTTTCCATTATTTTTAATCTCACCCTTGCCAAAGTAAATTAAATCTCCTAAAGAAATTTTCTTAGCCACTATAGATAAGACATGTTCATTAACTGATGCGGAACGCAGTTTAGAAAGTTCCCCCTCTTTTTCATTTGGGTATCTGTTGTAATAATACTCACCAACAATTAAGCCTAAAACTGCATCTCCCAAAAATTCTAGCCTCTCATTTGAATCTATGGCCCTAAGGTTATTTTCATTAACATAAGATGAATGAGTTAAAGCCTGATTTAATAAATTTTTATCCTTAAAATAATAATTAATTTTTTTTTGTAGATTTTCGACACCAGTCGTCAATTATATCACTGTTCCAATTCCTCAACATATTCCAAAACATCTCCAACTGTCTTCAAACTTTCAAGTCTTTCATCGTCTATTTCTATTTCAAATTCATCTTCAATTGACATAATAAGTTCCACAAGTTCAATGGAATCAGCATTTAAATCGTCTTGAAAAGACATATCTTCTTCAAGATCGTTAACTGATAAATTGAATTGACTGGCAATAAGTTCTAATAACCTTTCTTTCATTATTTTTCCCCCAATTTATTTTTAATTTTATTTATTATGTCCTTATTTAAAATGTCTATTGCATAAGAACTAGCATTTTTTATAGCTCTGTGATCAGAATTTCCATGGGCCTTAATAATAGGACTTTCAAGGCCTAAAAGTATTGTGCCCCCAACTGATTTAGAGTCTAGTTTCTTTGACATATCCATTATGAGATGAGAAAGTTTTTCCCTCATTTCAGGCCCTAAATCTTCAGCTTGAAGCTTATAGGCAAAAGATTTTACTATAAATTCTGCAATCCCTTCAATGCTTTTTAAAAGGACATTACCAACAAAACCATCACATACAACAAGGTCAGCCTCAGTTTTTGCTAAATCTCTTGCTTCAACATTACCTATAAAATTAAAATCACTATCTTCAAAAATTTCATAGGTTTTTTTAACAAGAGCATTCCCCTTGCCCTTTTCAGAACCAACATTTAATAAAGCAATTTTTGGATCTTCTACATTATAATATTCCTTTAAATAAACTTCGCCCATTTGAGCAAATTGATATAAAAATTCTTCTGTAGAATCCATATTTGCACCAGAATCAATTATCATTGTAGATTTCTTCATTCCTGGAATATAGGTTGGTAGTATTGCCCTCTTAACTCCTGGAATCCTACCAACTATAAAAATTCCTCCTGCCAAAAGAGCACCCGTTGACCCAGCTGAAATAAAAGCATCAGCCTTTTTTTCCTTTAATAAATTAAGGCCAACAACTATTGAAGAATCTTTTTTCTTTCTAAGGGCAAAAGCCGGATCATCTTCATTTTCAATTTTTTCTTCTGCATTTATAATTTGAACTTTCTTTTCATTAAATTCAAATTCTTTTAAAGAAGATTCAATATCCTTTTTTATTCCAACTAAAATTATATCTATATTAAATTCATTAGATGCTTCAATAGCACCTTTTATTACTTCTTTTGGATTATCTCCGCCATTGGCATCAAAAATAATTTTCATTTTAACCTCCAAACTCTATTTAAATATATATTATAAACTTCTAAAAATCAATACGGAGGGAAAAAAAATTAAAAAAAGAAAGCCTAAGCCTTAACTTAAACTTTCTAAAATAATTATTTCATTCTTCAGAAGGCGAATTTTTTAAATTAACATAGGATTCATATCTATCCTTTGCATTTTGTTCTGCTTCTTCATATAATCTTTCTGCCCTTTCAGGGAATAGTTTCTTAAGAGAAGTATACCTAACTTCGCCATCAAGAAATTCTCTATAAGGTCTTTTTGGTTCTGTTGAATCAAGAATAAATGGATTCTTGCCTTCTGCCTTAAGGTCAGGATTAAATCTGTATAGGTGCCAGTATCCTGTTTCAACAGCCTTTTTTTCTTCTTCTATTGTTTGTCCCATGCCTGCTCTAATTCCGTGATTAATACATGGAGCATATGCAATTATTAAAGATGGTCCCTTGTAGGCTTCAGCTTCTTTAATGGCCTTGAAAGCTTGGTTTTTATCTGCACCAATGGCAATTTGTGCCACATATACATAGCCATAAGTTGTAGCCATTAGTCCTAAGTCTTTTTTCTTAGTTATCTTTCCTGAAGCTGCAAATTGTGCAATTGCTGCAGTTGGAGTTGCCTTTGAAGCTTGACCTCCTGTATTTGAATAAACTTCTGTATCAACTACAAGAACATTTAAGTCTTCTCCAGAAGCAAGCACATGATCAAGTCCTCCGTATCCAATATCATAAGCCCATCCATCGCCGCCAATAATCCATTGACTTTTCTTAATTAAGAATTTTTCTAAGGATTTTATGTCTAAAATTATATCGTCTACTTTTTCATCATTATATTTTTTGTCAAGGATATTTAAAACCTTAGCTGTTGCAGCCTTTGATGATTTAAAATCATCCATGCCTTCAATCCATTCATTAAAGATTTCATTTGTCTTTGAATCTATATTAAGGTCGATAAATTCCTTCATTAAATTTTTAATTCTTTCTCTTGATTGAGTTTGAGAAACTGCCATACCATATCCAAATTCCGCTGCATCTTCAAATAGTGAATTAGCCCAAGATGGTCCCTCGCCAAATTCATTTGTGCAGTATGGCATTGATGGTGCTGATGCTCCCCAAATCGATGAGCATCCCGTTGCATTTGCAATTGACATTCTATCGCCAAAAAGTTGAGTAACAAGTTTTACATATGGTGTTTCGCCGCAACCTGCACATGCTCCTGAAAATTCAAGATGCGGTTTATAAAACTGAGAATTTTTAAAGTTTGTTGGCTCAATAGAATCTTGTTTAGATTTTACTGTCATGGCATATTCCCAATTAGCCGCTTGAACTTCAAGTTCTTGTTCATAAGGAGTCATAACTAAGGCCTTTTCCTTTGCAGGACAGACTTGTGCGCAGTTCCCGCATCCAGTACAATCAAGGGGAGAAATTTGAATTCTATATTGATAATCTTCAAATCCTCTTCCAATTGCTTTTTTAGTTTCAAAAGTTTCAGGCTTTCTAAAAACTTCATCCTTATCAAGTAAGAATGGTCTGATTACTGCGTGAGGACATACAAGTGAACATTGGTTACATTCAATACAGTTATTTATATTCCACTTAGGAACATTAACTGCAATTCCTCTCTTTTCATATTTACTTGTTCCGTCAGGGAAAGTTCCGTCAACATGAACTAAAAGTGCTGATACGGGAAGGTCATTTCCCTCTTGTCTTGTCATTGGAATTAAAATATTATTAATAAAGTCTGGAGCACCTTTAATTGTGTGATCTTCTTCAGATTTTAAATTCTTCCAAAGAGGACTAACTTCAACTTTATGAATTGATTTAATGCCTTCATAAACCGCCTTATAATTCATTTCAACAATATCATCGCCCTTAACTCCATAGTCCTTAACTATTGCTTCTTTTAATAGTTTAACTGCTAATTCAAGTGGAAGAACTTTTGAAAGTTTAAAGAAGGCAGCTTGCATAACCATATTTGTTCTGCCTCCAAGACCAATGGCAGCAGCAATTCTTGTTGCATTTATTGTGTAAAATTCAGCTTCTTTTTCAGCTATCGCTCTCTTTAAAGAATCTGGAAGATGTTCTTCTAACTGTTCATCATCCCATGTTGTATTTAGTAAAAATACCCCACCTTTTTTTAGGCCTCTTAATAAATCATATTGATATAAATAAGACTGTTTAGAGCAGGATATAAAGTCGCTTTCTTGTAATAGGTAAGTGGAGGTAATTTTATGATTTCCAAATCTTAAGTGTGACATTGTAACGCCGCCAGATTTTTTAGAATCATAGTCAAAATATCCTTGGGCATACATATCTGTGTTGTCACCAATAATTTTAATGGCTGATTTATTTGCACCAACAGTTCCATCAGAACCAAATCCCCAGAATTTACATCTAATCGTTCCTTCTGGTTCTGTGTGAATAATTTCAGAGGCATCAAGTGATCTGTGAGTAACATCGTCAATAATACCTATTGTGAAATTATTTTTTACTTCATCAGATCTTAAATTCTTAAATACAGCTAAGATTTGAGATGGATTTGTGTCTTTTGAACCAAGACCGTAAATTCCGCCAACAATTAAAGGTTTCTTTTCTACATCATAAAAGGCATTTCTTACATCAAGATAAAGAGGTTCGCCTGCAGCACCCTTTTCCTTTGTCCTATCTAAAACTGCAATTCTTTCAACAGTTTTAGGAAGAGCTCCTAAGAAATGTTTAATAGAAAATGGTCTGTATAGGTGAACTTTTAAAACACCCGTCTTTTGACCCTTGTTGTTTAAGTAATCAACAACTTCTTCAATTGTTTCCGTAACAGATCCCATAGCAATAATTACATCTGTAGCATCTTCTGCACCATAATAATTAAATAAGCCATATTTACGACCTGTTAATTCTGAAATTTTTTTCATATATTCTTCAACAATTGAAGGAATATTATCATAATATTTGTTGGCTGCTTCAACTGATTGGAAATAGATATCTGGATTTTGAGCAGTTCCTCTAGTTTGAGCTCCATTTGGATTTAAAGCTCTTTCTTTAAATTCTCTCAAGGCTTTTTTGTCAATTAACTTGCTTAAATCCTCATAATCTAAAACTTCGATTTTTTGAACTTCATGAGAAGTCCTAAATCCATCAAAGAAATGTATAAAAGGAACTCTTCCTTTAATTGCACTTAAGTGAGCTATGCCTGCTAGGTCCATAGATTCTTGAACAGAACCTGATGCTAATAGTGCACAGCCCGTTGCTCTTGCTTCCATAACATCTTGGTGATCTCCAAAAATACTTAAAGCATGAGATGCTAAAGCTCTAGCTGCAACATGAAATACGCCAGGCAATAATTCCCCAGCCATCTTGTACATATTAGGAATCATTAGAAGTAATCCTTGTGATGCCGTATATGTTGATGTTAAAGAACCAGCTTGCAGCGCCCCGTGCATTGCTCCAGCAGCTCCCCCTTCTGCCTGCAATTCTTTTACCAAAACCTCTTGACCAAAAATGTTTTTTCTACCATGTGATGCCCAAGCATCAATGTGTTCTGCCATTGGTGAAGAGGGTGTAATAGGATAAATACATGAAACTTCTGAAAACGCATATGCGATATGGGCAGTAGCTTCATTGCCATCCATTGTTTTATAAATCTTTCCCATAATAGCCTCCCATTTATTAATTTTCTTAATATATATTTTCTGTACTAGCTAAATTATAAATCTTCAACTATAAATTTGCAATAAATCATAGCAATTTTTTAAAAATAAATTTCTCACAAAATAGAATTTTTTGGCAGGTATTTCACATTATAAAATTAAAAAAAGCTGTTTTATAATAGATTTTTATTAATGATGAATCTTTTATATATTTATAGTTATTAATCTATAACCTACAAATTTTTATTTCTTGCTGCTAGAATTCTATTATTAAGTTCTACAGCAGGATTATAACCAAGTTCTTTTTGCTTGAAATTTTTTGTTGCAACTTCAATAATTAGTGCAGTGTGCCTTCCAGGCTTGACAGGAATTGTGAATTTTACAACATTTATGCCCAAAAGACTTTCATAATTATCATCAAGTCCCAGTCTGTCATATTCTTTTGATTCGTCCCAGTCTACAAGTTCAACAACAATTTCTACTTCTTTTTCTTCCATAACATAGCCTATACCAAACATCTTTTGAACATCAACTATTCCTACTCCCCTAATTTCCATAAAATGTCTAGTTATTTCCGGTGACTTTCCCACAAGTCTATCATCCATATTTTTTATAATTACTGAGTCATCTGAAATAAGTCTTGCTCCTCCTGAAATTAAATCAAGGGCTGTTTCACTTTTTCCAATACCACTCCTTCCTGTAATTAAAACTCCAACTCCATAAATATCAAGTAGACAACCGTGCATCCTTAGTGTGGGGGCAAGTTCCTCATCTATAATTGAAACAAGTTTTGTCAAAAGTTTTGTTGTGGCATCATTTGATCTTATAATTGTGATGTTATAAGAGTGTGCCAAATCCTGAACTTCAGGAAATATTATATTTGACCTAGTAAAAATTATGCAGGGAACTTTTAGGGAAAAAAGACTTTCTAAAGACTCTTTTCTTTGAATTGGGCTTAAAGAATTTAAATAATACCATTCCTGAGCACCAATAATTTGTATTCTTCCTTCAACAAACTGATTAAAATGGCCGCAGAACTGGAGACCCGGCCTATTAATTTCATCTGTTGTAATATCAATTTTTGAATAATCTGTTGACTTATGAAGAATTTCAAGATCAAGTTTGTCTACAATTTTTTTAAGCTTTATTGTCATTTTTTTCACCTTTAAAATAATTATATAGGGATTCGGCAGATTTTTGATTCATACCTTCCACTTCTTTTAACTCCTCTATACTTGCGCTTTTTATTTTTTCAAGAGATTTAAAGTGCCTTAAAAGATTTATTTTTCTCTTTGGACCTATTAATTTTATGTCATCAAGTTCCGACTTAAACATATCTCTTGTTCTTAAAGACCTGTGATAATTTATTGCAAATCTGTGGGCCTCTTCTTGGATTTTATAAATCATTTTATAGCCCTTGGAATTTAAATCTAAATCATATTCTTTGTTGTTATAAATAATACCCCTTGTAGTATGAAAATCGTCTTTAACAAGTCCTATAACCGTTATATTTACGCCAAGTTCTTTTAAAACTTCCTTGGCAATATTAACCTGCCCCTTTCCCCCGTCCATCATTATCATGTCAGGGAATTTTGAAAAGGAGGATATTTTTTGAGAGTCAGCTTTTATCTCTTCAAGACCCCTTAAAAATCTTCTAGTTAAAACTTCCTTTAAAGACCCATAGTCATTTGCTCCTATAATTGTCTTTATCCTAAATTTTCTGTAGTCAGATTTTTTTGCCTCACCATTTTCAAATACAACCATCGAACCTACAGATTCAACTCCCGAAATATTTGAGATGTCATAGGCTTCAATCCTATTTAATTTTATGTCAAGGGATAATGTATCTGAAATTTCCTCAAGTGCTAGTATATTTGACTGGGCTCTTTTCTTATACTTGTCCCCATATTTGTCTAGCATATCAAGGGCATTTTTCTTAACCATTTTAATAAGCTCCATTTTTGTCCCCTTTTTGGGAGATAGGATGTTTACTTTTGACTTTCTCTTTTCACTTAACCAATCTTCCAAAAGATTTTTATCTTCCAAATCTTCTTCAATCAAAATTTCTTTGGGAATTATTGCCGCAGCATTGTAAAACTGTTTTATAAAAGAGGAAAGAATTTCATCTATAGGCTCATTGTAATAGTCATCAATCATATAATGCTCCCTGCCTATAATTTTCCCATCTCTTATAAAAAATATTTGGACAAGAACTTCATCAATACCCTTGGCAAGACCAATTACATCCTTATCATTAATTGACATGGGGTTTGTAATTACCTGCCTTTCCTTAAGCTCTCTTAAATTTTTTATTCTGTCACGAATTTCAGCAGCCTTTTCAAATTCTAAATTTCTGGAATAGACAAGCATTTCATCTTCCAGTCTATCTAAAATTTTTGTAGATTTATTTGAAAGGAAGTCTGAAATTTCATTAATCATAAGATTATATTTTTCTTCATCAACATTCCCTTGGCAGGGCCCTAGACATTTTTTTATATAAAAGTTTAAACAGGGCTTATATTTTCCCAAATTTTTTTCAAGATTTAAGGAGCAGGTCCTAAGAGGATAGAGCATTTCAAAAGCTTCTATGGAGGCGTTAACTGCAAATATATCGGGATAAGGTCCAAAATATTTTGCTCCGTCCTTTAAAATCCTTCTAGTTTTCATAACTCTTGGATATTTTTCATTTACAGTTATTTTTATATAGGGATACTGCTTGTCATCTCTCAATAAAATATTATATTTAGGATGATTGTTTTTTATTAAATTAGATTCTAAGATTAAAGACTCAACTTCATTGTCTACAATAATATATTCAAAGTCAGCAATATGCGAAACCATAGACCTAACCTTGGTACCTGATTTGCCATAAGATCCAAAATACTGCCTAACTCTTTTTTTAAGTGATTTAGCCTTGCCTACATAAATTATTTCATCTGTTGAATTTTTCATTATATATACGCCTGGCTTGTCAGGAAGCTGCGATAGCCTTTCCTTTACATCCTTCAAAATTTCACCTTTCTAATTTTCTAGTTACTTCTTTAAGCCATTTTAAAATATCTCCGCTTAAATATTTTGACAACTTTTCATAGACATTTTTATGGTAGCCATTTAAAATTTCAAGTTGCCTATCTGTAAGCATTTCTATTTTTATGGATTCAATTTCTATGGGACAAAGGCTCATTATGAAAAATTTATAAAAACTTCCGTCAGGGTATTTACCATCTTCTACAACTTCCATAATATTTTCGATTCTTATCCCATATTTCCCTTCTTTATATACCCCAGGTTCGTTAGAAACAACCATTCCAACTTCCATTGCCCTTCCCTTTGAACCTGGGGAAATTCTTGGCGGATCTTCATGGACAGATAAAAAATATCCAACTCCATGACCAGTTCCGCACTTGTAATCTAAATGATGCTTCCAAAGCTCCATTCTCGTTAAAGTGTCAAGCTGCAAATCCTTTGTTCCCTTCAAAAAAACTGCATCCATTAAATTTAAATGACATTTTAAAGTTAGGGTGAAGTCAATTTTTTCTTCTTCTGTCACTTCTCCCATGGCAATAGTTCTTGTAACATCAGTTGTCCCTGTAAAATATTGACCCCCACTGTCAACTAAATAAAATCCCTTATTTTCTATAAGGCTTTGATTCTTTTTACTTGCACTATAATGCATCATGGCGGCATTTGAACCATAGGCAGAAATTGTTTCAAAAGAATTATAGATATAAAGAGAATCTTCTGCTCTAAACTCATCAAGTCTTAACTGGGCATCATATTCACCTATTGGACCGTCTTTTACCCTGTTTTTTAGCCAATAAATATATTTTGTTAAAGCTAGACCATCTCTAACATAGGTGTCCCTTTGATTTTTAAGTTCAATTTCATTTTTTATGGCCTTTAAATTTAAGCTTATATTCTCGCCACTTACCATAAAATTATTTTTTTCTAAAAGGCTATAACATTTATGATTCACTCTTTTTTTATCTATATAAATTTTTTTATTCTTATATTTTTCAAGGTCTTCATAAAACTTTTCATATTCTTTAATTATGCAAATATCTTTTAAAGGTCCTTTAATATCTTCCGCTTTTTCCTTTTGAACATATAAAATAGCCTTATCATCTTCAATAATTAAATAGGACAAAAGTAGGGGCGTATATAAAATATCTCCTCCCCTAATATTTAAGATCCAGCAAATGTCATCAAGGTTTGTTAAAATATTTAAATCACATCCCTTTTCCCCTAATATTTTTCTAATTCTCATTAACTTACTTTCCCTAGATTCTCCAGCATATTTTTCATCAAGAATATAGGCCTTGGACATGGGAAATTCTGGCCTATCTTCCCATAAAGCACCTATTAAATCCATGTCAATAATTTCTGCATCCTTATCCTTTAATTTTTTCTCTAAATTTTCATAGGCGGATTCCAAAAAATATAGGCCATTTAAGGCAATCTTTTGATTTTTCTTAATATTATTATAAAGCCAGTCCTCTAGTGATAAAACTCCTTCAGTTCCTTGCCTTTGAAGGTCAAAGCCATAATCTTTTATCTCGCTTTCTGCCTGAATATAATATCTGCCGTCAGTCCAAAGATAAGCAGTTTTTTCCCCAACAAGGGCAGTTCCTGCTGAACCAGTAAAACCAGTTAAGAACTCCCTTTCCTTAAAATAATCTGGTAGATATTCGCAGGAATGGGGATCAAGTGTTGGCACTATATAATAATCAATATTTTTTTCTTTCATTGACTTTCTTAATCTATCTAAAATCATTTAATCACGTCCTTAATATAATAATAGCATAATTGTTTTATAAAAAAATAGCCTTCAATAGAAAGCTATTCTTTAATAATAATATAGAATCTCTTGTCCCAAACATAAATTTCAGACTTCAAAAACAATTTATCAAGGTGGGCCTTAACAATTGAAAGGCCTATGCCCGTTGCATTTTTTCTTGAGGGGTCTAAGACCTTTGACCTTTCAAAGAGAAAGTCATAATTTCCATTTGCTTCATTAATATCATTTGAAAATTCCAAATAAAGTTTACCATCATTTTTGCCAATAATTTTATTATTACCTAAGGAATATTTATACATATTGTCTAAAATATTTGTAAGAACTGTTTCAAAGGAATTTTTATTTGATGTTACTTCTAGCTGTTCTTCAATTTTAAGGTCAAGATTTTGATTTTTACCTTCAAATTTTTCAAAATAATTAAAGGCAACTTGATAAATAACTTCCTTTAAGTCAAAATTTTCAAATTCCAAACCAGTTTTTTCATTAATGAGTGAAAGCTGATAAAATTTTTCCACTAAATCATTTAAGAAATAGGCCTTTGAAATTGCAGTTTTTAAAAGTTCCCTATCCTTATCCTTTGGTTCAATTAAGTTTAAATATCCTATTATTGTAGTAAGAGGTGTCCTTAAATCATGTGATAAATTTGAAACTGTCTTACTATATTCTTTAGTTAAATTGTAAATGTCCTCATCTTTTTTTGCCTTTTCAATAAAAATATTGTCGACTTGCTCATAAAGGTCAAGGATTTCTTCATTTTTACTAGAAAGTTGGGGGTGAGTAACAGATCCTGACTTCTCCCTAAATTTTAAGTTATCTGAAATTATTTTTATATTCTTTTTTAAATTAACATATTTAAAAGACTGATAAAAGACAAGAAGAGCCAAAAAAAATAAAATAAATATCAATTAAAATCCTTCTTTTTTATTAAAATATAGCTTATGGCGGTAAAAACTACTGCATACATTAAGGAAATTAAAATTCCTCTGTAGGAAATATCTAATGGTCTTGCTCCTAATAATATATTAGTAATTTCATTTGCACCTACTTCTTTAGAAATAGATGAAGGCAAATAGACTAAAATTTTTTCTACCACACTTCCACCATTAAAAATAAAATTATCCATGATAAAGCGAATTATATCTGATAAATTATAATAAATAACATAAGAGATTATAACTGCAAAGTCCTTATTTAAAACTATATAAGATAGATTTAAAAAAGCAAGGGTTGAAATATTTACAAGAATTGTAAGAAATAAACCAAAAAAGCAGGAAGCTACATCTTGTTCCTTATAAATAACTCCACCAGCATCCGCAAAAATTGAAATAACTTGTGAAGTAATAAATCCTATTAAGAGGGTTGTTGCAATTATAAAAAAAGAATATATAAATTCAGTAATAATCTTTGCTGTTAAAATACTTGCCCTGCCATGAGATGCTTCAACAGACCTTGCTGGCATATTATTTAAAAATTCCCTTGAAAATACAAAAGTTGAAGGAAATATAACGAAAGTAGGAATAGTAACAATCATTAAATTTAATAAAACTTTTACAAAATCATAGGCTCCTAAACCACTTGGTCCATCTAAATTTGTTCTTATTACACCGACTGATAACAATATTGGCGAAAGAGCCACAAGCCAAACTAATAAGGTAAAAATCTTCACCCCTGAAAACTTTTTTAATTTAAAAATTTCAGCTTCAATTAAATTAATCATTTTCTCCTCCAATTTTTTCCAAATAATAATCCTCTAAATCCAGTCCCTTTTCCTTAATAGTAGTTACATATACAGAATTATCGACTAAAAATTTTTGTAATTTTTTTCTGTCTAAATCGGAAAAAATCCTAATTTCACCATGAGGATATACATTATAATTTAAACCTTCAAAATTCATTTCAAGTAGGGCCGTTGTCTTTGATAAATCTTCCTTATCCACTTCTATGCAAATATATTTTTTTGATTTCTCCTCTACCTCTGTCCTAGAAACTTCTTCAATAATTTTTCCATTCTTTATAAGGGCATAACGGTTAGCAATGAGGGAAAGTTCATTTAAAATATGAGAAGAAATAATAACTGTTGAGTTCCACTTCCTATTAACATTTAAAATATAATTTCTTAAATAGGTTATGCCTTCAGGATCAAGACCATTTATAGGTTCATCTAAAACTAAAATTTCAGGCCTATGCATAAAGGTAACAACAAGGCCAAGTCTTTGTCGCATACCTGTTGAATATCCCTTAATCTTTTTCTTTAAAGCATTTTCGATGCCAAATTCTTTCGCAATTTCTAAGGCCCCTCCAAGATCAAGACCTCTTAATTTGCAAAGATATTTTAAATTGTCAAGACCTGTTAAGTCACCATAAAAATTTGGTCTTTCAATCAAAAAACCCATTTTGCTAAAAGACTTAATAATGTCATCATTTGTATTTCCTAAAATACTTATGTCCCCGGAATCTTTTAAAATAGCACCTGATAATAATTTTAAAATCGTAGACTTGCCAGCACCATTTGAACCAACAAGGCCAAAAATATCCCCTTCAAAAACTGTTAGAGAAACATCATTAAGGGCCTTAACGCCTTTTCCATAGGACTTGTTAATATTTTTAAGTTCTATAATTTTTTCCATTTTTACCTCCCAGCATATAATAGACTTATTTCTTAAATATAGAATTAAAGAAATATTAAGTAAATCTAAATCTTACTTTTTCAGCCTATAGCCTACAGCCCAAACAGTTTCAATATATTCTTCATCATCAATTTTCTTAATCTTATTCCTTAAATTTGAAATGTGAACATTTATTGTGTCTGCTTCATAAAAATAATCTTCCTGCCAAGCTGACTTATAGAGATTTTCCTTTGAAAAAATTTTATTGGGATTTTCCAAAAGAGTTTTTAAAATTTGATATTCAATGGGAGTAGCCTTAAGTTCTTCACCCTTAATTAAAATCCTATTTTCATTTAAAAGCATCTTTAAACTTTTGTGGCTTAAAATCTTTTGGTCCTCATCCTTATAGGAATCATTAAAAGTTTTATATCTTCTAATATTAGCCTTAACCCTATTTAAAAGATCCTGTTCCTTAAAAGGCTTAGTAATAAAATCATCAGCACCCATTTCAAAAACCTTATTTTTTGTTTCCTCATCAATTTTTGCAGTAATGACAATTACAGGTTCATTGTGAGAATCAGATCTCATTTTTTTAATCATCTCCTCACCAGAGAGGACAGGCATCATAAGGTCAAGTAAAACCAAATCAAAATTTTCTTCAAGCCTAGTTAGACCATCAGCACCGGTAAAAGCCTGCTTCACAGAATAGGAATTTTTTTCTAAAATAATTTTTAAAAGATTATTTATATCTAAATCATCTTCAACTATAAGTATTTTATCCATTTAATCACCACCATAATTATAATAAAAAAATATAAAATATGCCTTAATAAAAAAAGAATTCTCTAAAGTTTTTCTAAAATTAGAGAATTCTAAATATAAAAAATATGCCACCTTACCTTTAATTTGTTGTCCTTTTTTAATTTAAATAGGAGGTCTGTCTTTAGCATTTTTGTTAGAAACAGTCCCCTAATATTAGGAGGACAGCCTTATATTCATTCGCTAACGCTCATTCATTAAAGACCGCCCTCCTTTTGTTTTTTATATTTTAGATTTCTATTATATTTTTAAATAAATCGCCATCTATTTCTATTTCAAATTTTCCACCATGAGCCTCAACAAGCGATTTTGCTATTGAAAGACCAAGACCCGATCCTTCTGTGTTTCTTGCTCTATCTCCTCTTGTAAATCTTTCCATTAATTCATCTGCTGAAATGTTTAAGGGATATTTTGAAATATTCTTTATAACTAGCCTTAATTTTTCTCCTGCCTTTAAGTCCACATAAACTCTTGAGTTTTCTGCCCCATATTTATATATATTTGAGAAAATATTGTCCAAAACTCTGGAAATTTTTTGACCATCAAGATTTAATTCATAGGGCTCTTTTGGAGAATTAAGGTATAAATTAATGTTTTTTTCTTTTAACTTGTCTTCCCATTCTCCCACAGTTTGCATTAATAGTGATATAAAATCTATTTTTTCCAAATCGAGCTTTATATTATTGGAGCTTGCCTTTGATACTTCAAATAAATCTTCTATTAAATTTTTTAATTTTAAAGATTTGTCATTTATTATTTTTGCATAATTTGTAATTTCATCCTTTGACAATTCCTTATTATTTAAAAGATCTGAATAGTTTATTATTGATGTTAAGGGAGTTTTTAGGTCGTGGCTCACATTTGTTATAAGTTCTGTTTTCATTCTTTCGCTTTTTAGGGCCTTATCCACAGATGAATCTAAATTTTTACTGGCAGAATTTAAATTATCTATAAGTCTGTCAAAAACCCTATATCTTTTTTCGATTTTATAGGCATAGTCGCCTGCTGCAATTTTTGATGATTCTAAATTTATCCTAGCAATTTCTCCTAAAATTCTAGTAATTAAGAGATAAATTCCTGTGAATATCCCAAAATATAAAATCAAGGTTAATAAATTATAGCTTGAATATACAAAAATCCTTATATATAAAAAGCCTAAAATAAGTATTATTCCATAAGAAATATTTAAATTTCTCTTGGCCTTGTATAAATCTTCATTTGACTCAACTTTCCCAATGTTTTTATAGGATTTATAGATAAAAGAAAAAATCAGCGAATTATTTACTAAAATATTTTCTTCTCTATCAATGGCAAAGGATTTTAGGCATAAGATTATATAATTTATGCAAAGGGAAAGAATTACATTTCCAAAGACTGCACATATACTTAAAAAAATGATATTTATTAAGTCATAAACACGAGGGTTTGAAAAAAACTCTTTTAAAATCAGGGATGAACTAATGATAAATGTAAAAAATAAAATCAAAACTCCTTCAAGGGGCATTGAAAATAATTTTCTTAGATTGTTATTATTCATTATTTTTTTGTAAGATAAAAAAGAACATACTGCAAGGCATAAAACTCCATTTATAAGAACTGCATAGGCTAAATACTCTTCAGGATTTAAGCCTTCAATTTCCCTTATCATATTATTATAGGCAGGAGAGTCTTTATTTATTTCATAATAAAATTTTATATTTTTTATTTCATCTTTATTTAAATTTTCAAACTCTTCATTTATTTTTTCCTTAAAAGTTCTTTCAAGATTTTTTGCGTACTTGGCACTTGTGTCAATTGTTTTTGTTTCCATTTCAAGTTTCCCATTATTTACTGACCCTGAAATGGCAAGTATGCAGTCTTCTCTTGGATTGATTGTCAAAGGATCACTTTGGTATGTTCCATAATTTGACATATAAAAATTTTCATATTTTTTCTCTACAAAGGAATTTTTATAATCTTCATTTGTCATAAAATCTTTGGCATTTAGACCCTGGTCTTCTAATTTTTTTCTCTTTTCTGCAAGGTCAAATCTCATTCTTCCCTCATCATCATTAAGTTTTATGCCTAGACTGTCATAATATTTTGCCTTATAGGATTTTACCCTATAATTAAAAGATTCTCTTGAATTTCTCGGTGATTCGTAAAGTGAATCTAAAACGGTAAGGGAAACATAATTTAAAATATTATAATTATCGTCATTTTCATAGGCGAACTTTGTTTTATCAAAAAAATATGATATGCTCAAAGAAATAGCTGAAATTAAAAATAAAATCGCAAAAAATTTTACAAGGCTATATTTTTTATTCATATTTGTTACATCTTCCATTATTTTCTCCTTTTGCTATCTACAAATTTGTAACCAAGCCCCCAAGCCACCTGCAAATATATGGGTCTTTTGGGATCAACTTCAATTTTTTCTCTAATTCTTCTAATATGAACAGTAACAGTTTTGGCATCAAAAGCTGGCTCGTTCCAAACATGCTCATAAATCTGTTCAATAGAAAATACAGTGTTGGAGTTTTCCATTAAAAATTTTAAAATTTTATATTCTAAAGAAGTTAAATTTATTAATTTGTCACCAACATAGCAGGTCTTTTCCATGGTATTTAATTTTACATCCCCAATCTCTATTATTTCCTTGTCCTTTAAATTGTCATAGGCATAATATCTTCTTAAATTTGATCTTACCCTAGCAATAAGTTCAAGAGGGTTAAAGGGTTTTGTAATATAATCATCAGCACCTATATTTAAGCCTATTATTTTATCATAATCTTCACTTTTTGCAGAAAGTATTATTATAGGCACATAGGAAATATTCCTTAATTTTTTTATGGCCTCTTCGCCTGAAAGTTTTGGAATCATTAAGTCCATTAAAACTAAGTCGATTTTTTCCCTTTCAAAAACTTCAAGGGCCTCTCTTCCGTCATAGGCAAAAACTATATCAAAGCCTTCATTTTTTAAATAAATGCCAATAGAATCTGCAATATTTTTGTCATCTTCACATATTAATATTTTAAAATTTTCCATAATCCCTCCGAAATTATAGTAGCAAATAATTTCTACAAATTTATTAGACAAGTCTTACAAAATTATTAAGAAAAAATTTCATTAGATAAAAGAATTTAAAAATCCTTTACAATTGCTTTAAAATTTGTTAAACTAAATAATGTTATTAAGGGGCATAGTTCAGTTGGTAGAACATTGGTCTCCAAAACCAAGTGTCGTGGGTTCGAGTCCTGCTGCCCCTGCCAATTAAGGTTGTATTCATTTGAATATGACCTTTTTTATTGTAATACACATTTTTCCATTAAGCTATTGTAAAAATTATAATATAAAAAACAGCCCTAAAATTAGAACTGTAAAAAAACACTTTTCAATTTTACCATAGATGTAAGAAATGCTGTATAAGTAGTGAAACTGAACTAATAGAAATCCAGCAGCAAAATCCCATAAAAATTGGTTTTCCACCTTTTCTTACAAGTTTAACAATATCAGTATTAAGACCAATCGCCGCCATTGCCATAACTATAAAAAACTTAGAAAGATTTTTAAAGGGAGCAAAAAAACCAAGGTCAAGACCAGATTTTACTCCTATTGTAGTTATTAAAGAAGCTAAAAGGAAGAATAAAATAAAAGTCGGAAATGTTGATTTTAGTGAAACTTTCTCTCCAGAACTATTATTTTGTCCCTTTGCTCTTATGGCAGCTAAAAAAAGTGTTATTGGAATTATGGCAAGTGTCCTTGTAAGTTTTACTGTTACAGCCTTATCAAGAGTTTGGCTTCCAAGGCCATGAACACTGTCCCAAGTTGATGCACATGCCGTTACAGATGAAGTATCATTAACAGCAGTCCCTGCGAAAATTCCAAAGGCTTCCCCACTCGTATTTGAGAATCCAATAAGATTTCCAAGAGTTGGGAAAATCAAAGCTGCCAAAACATTGAAGAAAAAAATTACTGAAATCGCTTGGGCAACTTCTTCATCATTTGCATCAATAACTGGAGCCGTCGCTGCAACTGCTGATCCTCCGCAAATTGATGATCCAACACCAATTAATGTTGATATGTTTTTAGAAATATTTGTAGACTTATAAAAAATAAAAGCCACAATTAATGAAGTTACTATTGTTGAAATGATAATTGGAAGAGATTGCCTTCCTGTTTTTGCAACAACTCCTAAATCCATACCAAAGCCAAGTAAAATTACAGCATATTGTAAAATTTTCTTTGCTGTAAATTTAATTCCACCTTCAAATGGTTCTTTATTTTTAAGAACTTGATCTAAAACCATACCAAATAAAATGGCAATGACTGCCCCTCCAATTATGGGGAATAGTTTGCCTAAATAAGTGCTTAAAAGTGCAATAATAAAGCATAAAATAAGACCTTTACTATTATTTTTCAAAAAATTCATAGATCACCTCGTATAATATTTTTTTGTATAAAATAATTTAAAAAATCTTCTACATTATAACAGTTTTATAAATTAAGTTGTTATAAAATTTTCAAAATCTTGTAAATTCTACTAATTTATTGGGCAAAAAATTTTTGTTAGCTTTATTAATGGTAAAAAATAAAAAGAGGTCAAAGCCTCTTAATATAATTTAAATAATCTTAGAATAAAATTTTGTCTGCTCCACCAAATTTAAAGTCAAGGGCTGCCATGACAAGTACATTAATAAAGTTCCATGGTTTATCAAATCCAGGTTGATAGAAGAAATCTGAAAGAGCAAGTTCTTCTAGGGTCATCTTATTTGAAATTGCTAAAGAAATAACATTGATTGCTTGAGAGATGTCATAAGTTGACATAAGTTGTCCGCCAAGAATAACATGACTTTCTTCATCAAAGAAAATTTTCATTCTTGCAATTTCATCTTTTCTCATAAATTTAGGGAAAATTCTTTTTTCCACATATTTACTTGCAACTTTTCCGTTATACAAGTCTTGATTTTGACTTCTTAAACCAGTTGAAGAGAATTTATAATCAAAAAGTTCAAGAGATGATGTTCCATTCATTTCAGAAACTTTAATTTCCCCTCCCATAGAGTTTAAAGCTGCTACAACGCCTTGTCTTCTTGCCATGGTTGCAAGTGCAATTGGTGCTTTTCCTCCAGTTGGAGCATAGGGAACATAAGTTGCATCTCCGCCAGCCCAAACGTCTTTTAAAGAAGTTCTTAAATATTCATCAACTTTTACAAAACCTCTTTCATCCATTTCAATAGAACCCTTTAGCCAGCCTGTATTTAGTTTTACACCAACGGAAACAATTGCTGTGTCACAAGGAATTTCACCCTTGTCAGTAATAACTGCAGTAACTTTTCCGCATTCACCCTTAAATCCTTTAACAGATTCGCCAAGTCTTAATTTAAGACCATGTTTTTGAGAATTTTCTTCTAAAACATCAGTAAATTCTTTGTCAAGATAAGTGTTTAAAACTCTGTCAACTAGATCAACTAAAGTTACATCAATACCCTTTTTAGCAAAAGCTTCAGCAACTTCAATACCAATATAGCCGCCGCAAATAACAACAGCCTTTTTTAGAAACTTCCATTCTTTCCTTAACAAGTCCTGTTAGTTCTCTACCCCTGAATAAAAATACATTTTCTAAATCATTATTTTCAAAGGGAGGCATATTTGCATAAGCACCTGGAGAAAGCAAAAGTTTGTCATAAGACTCTTCATGTTCACCATCTAAATCCTTAACAAGGATAGTTTTTTTTATCTCCATTAAGACCAATTACATCAGAATTACAGTGAATACTAATTCCTTGGTTCCTATAAGATTTTTCATTGGCTAAGTGCATTTCATCTAAATCTTTTGAAATTCCTTCAAGATAAGATTGCGATCCACAAGACATATAAGAAGCTGTTGCTCCTCTTTCATAAAGATGAATTTCAGCATCCTTATCTCCCTTTAGAATAGTTTCGACAACTTCGAAACCAAAATGTGAAGTTCCTACTACTACATACTTCATTATCTTTTTTCATCTCATATGATTTTTAAATTTTATATTTAAACTATAATTATTTAATATAAATTTGTATTAAATTAATACCCATTAAAAATATTTAATAACTAAAAAATGAAAAGACCGATTAATTTTCGGTCTTTTCATCTTCATTTATTTCTTTAAAATATTTTCTGATTTCTTTTTCATAGCCTATATCTTTTGGTTGGTAATACTTTTTATCCTTAAATTCTTGGGGCAGATATTCCTGTTTAACATAACCACTTGGAAAGTCGTGGGGATATAAATAGGAATTTTCTGATTTATTTGCAGGATTATTTTGATCTCTTAAATATTGGGGGATTTCTCCTTTTATATTATTTCTTACATCTTCTAGAGCCTTATTAATTCCCAAGTAAGCCGCATTTGATTTTGGTGATGAGGCAAGATAGGCTGTTGTTTGGCCCAAAATTATTCTGGCCTCGGGCATTCCAACTGCACTTATATTTTGAAAGCAGGCACTTGCAACAACAATCCCCATGGGATTTGCGTTGCCAATGTCTTCTGAAGCAAGAATTATTAGTCTTCTTGCAATAAATTTTATATCTTCTCCCGACTCAATCATCTTTGCCAAATAATATAGGGCTGCATTAGGATCTGAACCCCTAACGGATTTTATAAAGGCGGAAATTGTATCATAGTGTTCATTGCCGCCTTTATCATATATAATATTTTTTCTGACCATGGAGTTTTCCAAAACTTCTTCTGAAATAATTATTTCATTTTCTCCATTAGCCTCTGATAAAACTGCAAGTTCAAGAGAATTTAATAAATATCTTGCATCTCCTGAAGATGTTCTTATAAGAAAATCTCTTGCCTTCTTATTAATTTTTATCTTATATTTGCCAAGACCCCTGATTTCATCTTCTAGTGTATTGTCAATTAATTTATTTAAGTCCTCATCTTTTAAGGGCAAAAAATTTAAAATTTGCATCCTTGAAAGAAGAGCTTTATTCACTTCAAAATAAGGATTTTCTGTTGTTGCTCCAATTAAAACAACAATTCCCCTTTCTACAAAGGGAAGGAGGGCGTCTTGCTGACTTTTATTAAATCTGTGAATTTCATCTATAAATAAGATTGTATTTACATTATGAAATTTTAAATTTTCTTCAGCATCTTCCAAAACTTTTCTAAGTTCTTTTACATTGGAGGTTACGGCAGAAAGCTCTACAAAATTTTTTGAAGTTGAATTTGCTATAATTTTTGCAAGAGTTGTCTTACCAATGCCTGGCGGCCCATAAAATAGCATTGATGGAAGAAAGCCTGCCTTTAAAACTCTTCTTAAATATTTGCCTTCCGATAAAATATGATCTTGACCCAAAAATTCATCTAAATTTCTTGGCCTCATCCTATCTGCAAGGGGTGCTCCGGTTTTTAAATTGTTTTCAAGATTTAAATCAAATAGGTTCATTTTTTCTTTAGTATTGTTTCAAGTTCTTTGGCAAAAGATTGTAAGTCTTTAAATTCCCTATAAACTGATGCAAATCTAACATAAGCAACTTCATCAGCACTTTTTAATTTTTCCATAACCATTTCTCCAATGTCTCTTGAACTAATTTCTCTGGTCATAGAATTTTGGATTTTCTTTTCAATTTCATCAACAAGACTTTCAATTTTTTCATAGGAAACGGGTCTTTTTTCACAGGCCTTAATAATGCCGCCAATTATTTTATCTCTATCAAAAGACTGCCTTGTGCCGTCTTTTTTTATAACCATAATGGGTTGGGACTCAATTTTTTCATAAGTCGTAAATCTGCCCTTGCACTTTAAACATTCCCTTCTTCTTCTTATGGTATTTCCTTCTTCAGTTGGCCTTGTATCTATAACTTTTGAATCAAAGTGACCGCAAAATGGACATTTCATAAAAATTTCCTTTCATTTTAAAATTGGGCGGATTAAATAATCCACCCAAATTCATTTTAATTTTTTTATATCTCACTTATTTTTATTTGTTCTTAAGAATGATGGAATTTTTAATTCTCCATTTTCCTCTTCATCTGTTTCTTTTAAATTTTTTGCTATTAATTTAGGTCTATTAATAGAATTTTTTTTGTCATCTTTATATTTGTCAAATTCAGTTGCAATAACAGTGATTTTAACTTGATCTTTAAGTGATTCGTCAATTCCAGCACCAAAGATAATATTTGCATCTTCATCAACACATTCACGAATAAGATCTGCAGCTTCATTAACTTCAAAAATTCCAAGATCATTACCAGCCGTAATATTAAGTAGGACAGATTTTGCTCCTTCAATGGAAGTTTCAAGAAGTGGTGAATTAATTGCGAGCCTTGCAGCTTCTGTTGCCCTGTCATCACCAGATGCAATACCGATACCCATGTGGGCAATTCCCTTGTCAAGCATAATTGTCTTAACGTCAGCAAAGTCAAGGTTAATTAAATTTGGAACGGAAATCAAATCTGAAATACCTTGGATACCTTGTTTTAAAATTTCGTCTGCCATTTCAAAAGCTTCTGAGAAGCTAGTCTTTTTATCTGAAATGCTAAGTAATCTGTCATTTGGAATAATAACAAGTGTGTCAACTTTATCTTTAAGGGCGGAAATTCCTCTTTCAGCTGATTTTGCTCTTTTAAATCCTTCAAAAGTAAAGGGTTTTGTAACAACGCCAACAGTTAAAAGTCCAAGTTCTTTAGCAACTTGTGCAATAACTGGGGCTGCACCTGTTCCTGTTCCGCCTCCCATTCCGGCAGTAATAAATACCATATCTGCTCCGGAAAGAGTTTCTCTAATTTCATCAATTGATTCTTCAGCTGATTCTTGTCCAACGTCAGGATTTGAACCTGCTCCTAAACCTCTGGTAACTTTTTCGCCAATTTGAATTTTATTATCTGCCAAGGAAGATTTTAGTGCTTGTCTATCTGTATTAAAAGCATAAAATTCTACACCCTTAATTCCTGCACTTATCATTCTGTTTACAGCATTATTTCCGCCTCCGCCGACGCCAACAACTTTAATTTTGGCAAAGTCATCATGATCCATATCAAATTCCAACATATTTATCCTCCTCATATAATAAAAATACTTACAATCTATTAATTTATTAATTTAATATTTATACATTAATCTTATTTTATAGAATATAAGCTAAATAGTCAATAATAAAGTCTTTTAAAAGTCGAATCTTTCAATATATATAAATATTTTACCTTAAAATATATAAAATTAGCAAATTTTTATCAAATTTTTATAATTTACTGAAGTAAAAGTTTAATTTTCTGTGCTACTTTCGCTTTCTTCCCTATATCTTATATCCCTTTGGCCATTTACAATAGGATTCTCGCCCTTTTCCATTAAAATACTTTCTGCATTTTTGCCTGTATTTTTTATATCATCTAAAATTAATTTTAAGGTAGTTAATTTATATTCAATATTTTCATAAGAACCAAAATGAATTTTTATGCCATCAATGGTTATAAAAGTTGAAATTGAATCTAAAAGCTCCACAGATTTTAAATTTCCCCTTAAATTATATTTTTCATCTTTAAGTTCTTTTAAAAGATTTACCTTTTCCCTATCTCCTTCTCCTTTAAAAATATAGTCACCGATTTTTAAATTATCTATGTCTACTCCATAAATATCAAGAAGGTTAGATGACTTGCTTTTTAGGGCCTCTAATATTCTAAAGTTCTCATCAATTAAATAAAAGTCATTTTTTTGAATTTGATAGTAGGGCTTTCTTTCACTTATTTTTACAATAACTTTGCCTCCTAGTTTAAAAGAAAGATCGCAGTCATTAACATAGGAAATTTTTTCTATGGCCTTAATCCTTTCGTCCTTTGAAATATTGTAAAATTTTTCCCCTACTTTTAAGGACCCCGCCCTTAAAATTTCTTCTCTTTTAACACGACTGTTCCCTAGGACATTAATTTCCCTTATTTTAAAAAGTATAGAATGTCTAATGGCAAAAACTATTAAAAATATGAGTGAAAAAAATATAAAAAATCTGCTAAAGATTCTAAAAATTCTCCTAAATTTTCTTGGCCTTTTTTTAATTTTTCTTAGTTTTTTTTCCATACTATCACTCAAATTTATCTTAGGCGAGTCGTTCTAAAATTTCCTTTACTATTTCCTTAACGGCCTTGGGATTTCCAAGTTTTTTAGAATTTTCCGCCATTTCTTCTCTTAATTTATGGTCCTTTAAAATCTTTTGGATTTCTTCTAAAAGTCTTTGACCATTTAAAATATCTTCAGTAATTACAGATGATGCTCCCATATTTTCATAGGAATTTGCATTAAAAACTTGATGGTTACCAGCTGTGTAGGCTTTTGGTATAAGAATTGACGCAAGACCCACAGCTGAAATTTCTGCAAGTGTCATGGCTGATGATGATGCAATAACAAGATCTGATGCCATTAAATATGTTGGAACTTCATAGGTATAATCAAGAATTTCTACATTTTTCGGTATATCTAAATCAGCAATAAAATTTTTATAGTGCTCCTTACCAGTTACGTGGACAAGTTTAAAGTCAAGATCTTTTTGATCTTTTAAAATTTCCTTTAATGCATCATTTGTAGATTCTTGACCTCCGCTACCACCAAAAGAAAAGACAAGTTTTTCTTCTTTTAATTTTAACTTATTTCTGGCCTTATTTCTATCAATATAAGAAAAATCTTCCCTTACAGGATTTCCAGTAAAAATTATATGTTCATTATTAAAATACTTTTGAGCTTCCCTAAAATTTAAAAATATAAGGTCAGCCTTTCTTGATAAAAACCTATTTGTCTTTCCTGGAAAGGCATTTTGTTCTTGGATAACAGTTTTTATTCCCTTTTGCTGAGCCTTCATAACAATTGGAGCACATACATATCCGCCAGTTCCTATTACTACATCCGGTTTAAATTCCTTGATTATTTTTTCACACTCATTTAAACCCCTTAGCAAATTAAACATAGTGATTACTGTATCCTTATTAATTTTCTTTCTTGGCAGGCCTGAAATATGGATGGATTTAAAGGCAAATCCCTCTTTTTTTACAAGCTCTTCTTCCAAAGAATCTTTTTTACCAACATATAAAATTTCTGCATCCTTATCTTCTTTTTCCAATTCATGACAAATGGCTAGAGCTGGGTAAATATGACCTCCAGTTCCGCCACCACTTAAAATATATTTCATTGATTTCCCTCTTTCGATATTTTTAGTAAAAGTCCCACTGCAACCATGGACATAACAAGGGCC
Source organism: Peptoniphilus raoultii (assembly GCF_900099555.1). GTDB lineage: Bacteria > Bacillota > Clostridia > Tissierellales > Peptoniphilaceae > Peptoniphilus_A > Peptoniphilus_A raoultii. Next base: position 1,065,354 of record NZ_FMWM01000002.1, on the reverse strand, counting down.
GTTCCCCCATAAGAAATAAAGGGGAGAGTGATTCCAGTAACTGGCAAAATTTTTACTGCAACTCCCAGATTAAAAAAAGCTTGGATGCCAATATAAGTTGTAAGTCCAATGGCAGTAAATTTATAAAAATTATCCTTTGCCCTGCTGGCAATAACAAAACCCCTATAAATAAAAATTAAATAAAGAATAATTAGAAATAGTGCTCCAACAAAACCAAACTCTTCACATATAACAGAAAAAATAAAGTCCGTGTGTGCTTCAGGAAGGTTAGCATATTTTTGCTTGGACTGAAAAAATCCGCTTCCCGTGTAGCCTCCCAGAGCAATGGCATAGAGGGACTGAGTTATTTGATAAAGGGAGTTGCTCATTTTATCGTCGCTATCTGCAAACATACTTGCAATTCTTTCCCTTCTAAATTTTGAACCTGGTCCCATTAAAATAATAGCAATAACTCCTAGGCCAATGACTAAAATGATAAAAAATTCTTTTTTGGTCATTCCCGCTGATGTAAACATGGCAAAAAGTGCAAGGCCAATAACAACAGCCGTTGAAAAGTCCTTTACCATAATTGGGATTACTGATAGGCCCATAATTAATAAAACTGTTAAAAATATAGAGCCTTCGGAAATTCTTTTAATATTATTAGATAAAAATTTTGCCATATAGACAATTGAAGCAACCTTTAAAAGGTCTGATGGTTGAAAGGAAAAAATTTCCCTTGAACCTATAACAATTTTAAGCCACCTAACCTGGCCATTAACAAGTTTTCCCATTGGCGTCCATAATAAAAATATTAGTAATAGGCTAAGGCCAAAAACTATATCTATATGATTTTTTATAAAATTTTTATTTATCTTAAGGATAAAAAATATGGAGAAAATTCCAAGAATCATCCAAATCATTTGTCTTATAAGATAATAAAACCTATTTACATTATATTTAATTGTAGCAGGAAAGGATGCAGATGCAACTGAAAATAACCCAAAAATTATTAGTAAAATCACATCTACTAAAAGTGCTGTGTCCACATCCCTTATATCTTTTTTTATTTTTAATTTCAATTAAATCAACTCACTAACAATTTTTCGAAAGTCTTCTCCTCTTTCTTCATAGGACTTATACATATCCCAAGAAGCACAGGCAGGAGAAAGAAGGATACTATCTCCTTTTTTAGCAAGATTTTTGGCAGTTGTTACAGCCATTTGTAAGTTCTCCACAAGATAATAATCAATATTATATTTTTTTGCTGCCAGACTTATCTTTTCTGCAGTTTGACCCATAAGGATTAGGTGACTTATTTTTGATGATGTTTTTTTAAAAAGATCGTCAAAATCTGAACCCTTGTCATAGCCTCCAGCAATTAAAATGCAGTTTTGATCCATAGCTTCAACTGCCACAAGTGTTGAATCGGGATTTGTTCCCTTGGAGTCATTATAATATTTTACACCTTTAATTTCCTTAATAAATTCAATTCTGTGGGCAACACCTGTGAATTTTTTAACGGCATCTATAATAATTTCGTCATCAACTTTTAAAATTTTTGCTGCCAAAATAGCTGCCATTATATTTTTTGCATTGTGGATACCGGGAATTTTTATATCTTTGATGTCAATAATTTTTTCTTCCCTGCCCCTTAGTCTTATATAAATTGCCTTGTCTTTTAAAAAGGCACCTTCAATATTATTATTTTTCGCTGAAAAATAAAGGACTTTTGATTTTAATTTTTTTAAATCCCTCGCCGACCTATCTTCGCTGTTTAAAATAGCATAGTCTTCCCCATCTTGATTGGCAAAAATTTTATATTTTGCTCTTACATAATTATCTTCTGACTTGTGCCAATCCAGGTGGTCTTTTGTAACATAGGTTAAAATTGCAATTTTAGGTTTAAAGGTAAGTGTATCTTCAAGCTGAAAAGACGAAGCTTCTATAACAAAAAAATCATCTTTTTTAGCTTCTAAGGCAATATCTGAAAGTCCCACTCCAATATTTCCCCCAACATAAGTTTTTCTTACTCTCTTTAAAATATCTCCTAAAAGGGTTGTTGTTGTCGTCTTTCCATTTGTACCTGTTATGGCTATTAAATTTTTACATTTTGTTATCCTATATGCAAATTCTAAATCGCTAATAACTTCAATATTTTCATCTCTAGCCTTAACTAATAAGTCATGGTCAGGATAAATTCCAGGACTTTTTATAATTAGGTCAATATCCTTTAAGTCTTCATCCTTAAAGATAACAAAATCTTCCTTAATATTTGATAAATTTAAATTTTTATTCTCATCATAAACATAGACTTTGCAGGGCATTTGACTTAAAGCCTTTAAGGCTGACTTCCCCGTTAAACCCATACCCATAATAAGGACTTTTTTATTATTTAACATAGGCCACCTAAAATAAAATTAAATATGATATCAGGCAAAAAATTCCTTCAGCAAGATAAAAAGTCCAAACAACTTTTTGTTCTTTCCAGCCCTTTTGCTCAAAATGATGGTGTAGTGGGCTCATTAAAAAGACTCTTTTGCCCCTGGTTTTAAAAGAAATAACTTGAATAATAACTGATAGGGTTTCTATAAAATAAATTCCGCCAGCAACGGGAAGAATTAAGGGGATATTTAATAAAACTGCAATGGCTGAAACTGCCCCGCCAAGGGCAAGAGACCCTGTATCTCCCATAAAAACTTTTGCTGGATATTTGTTAAAATATAAAAATCCTAATAGGGCTCCAATTAATATTATGGAAAATTTAAAAATTTCCATATTATTAAATTTATAGGCACAGATGGCAAAAAATCCTAGGCAAATTATTGTCACCCCTGATGAAAGACCATCTAAACCGTCTGTAATATTTACAGAATTTACAGTCCCAACTATTACAAATAAAATAAAGGGAATGTAAAAAACTCCAAAGGAAATAAATTTTTTAATTATTGGAACATAAACATGATTTTCAAGGCTTGAACTATAATATTGAAAGAAAATTAAAACTAATGATACTAAAATTTGTAGACTTAGTTTTTGAATGGCAGTTAAACCTAAATTTCTTTTTTTTACAACCTTAATATAATCATCTATAAAGCCAACAAGGCCAAAGGCAAAGGTAGCAAATATTAATAGAACTAGGGTTAAATTTATTTTATTGAAAATTAAATTTGTTATTAGCATTGAAGTCAAAAATATTAGTCCCCCAATTGTAGGTGTACCTGTTTTTATCATATGACTTTTGGGGCCATCTTCCCTAATACTTTGTCCTGCCTTAATTCTTCTTAAAAGCGGTATAAAAAATTTTCCTGCTATTAATGAAATTACTAACGCTAGAAATATTATTAAAATATTACTCATCTCTGTCTCCCTTGTTATTTGCCTTATTATTTGAAGATTCATTTTTATCTGTAGTGACATCTTCAAGAATTATCTTTACTTTTGTTGTCCTATCAAGTTCTTTTCCCTTTTCAGGACTTTGAGAAATAAATCCTCCGTCACCTTCGATATTATAATCAACCTTTAATTTTTTTAGAATATTTTCAATTTCACTCTTATTTTTTCTTGATAAATCAGGCATAACAAGCACGTCGCCATCATTATTATCTATGGCAAGATCAATAACTTGTCCCTTTAAAATATCAATTCCAGCTGACGGATTTTGACCAACAATTACTGCACTGTCACTAATGGTTTCCATGTTAGTATCAAATTTTATGCCAGAATCAATTATTCTTTTTCCGCCATCTTCTAAAAGCATACCCCTTACATCAGGAATTGTTACATATTCTTTTGCCTCTTCCTTAACTTCTTCCGTCTTTTGAATTTTTAAATAATTTAAAGTTCTTTCCATAACTTCTGAAACAACAGGAGCGGCAACTGTTCCTCCTAAAATTTCCCCCTTGGGATTTTTTACAATTACAAGAACAGTAATCTTAGGATCATTTATGGGGGCTACTCCAACAAAGGAGGCTATATAGGCATCTTCATATCCTCTTCCATCTTCTCTAGCAATTTCAGCAGTCCCTGATTTTCCTCCAACTCTGTAGCCAGGAACTTTGGCAAGTTTACCTGTCCCATTTAAAACGACTCTTTCCATTAATCCCCTCATTGTATCAGATGTGGACTGAGAAATTACCCTTCTCATAAGTTTTGTTTCTTTCTTTTCTATAATATTATTATTGTCATCAATTATTTCTTTAACAATTCTTGGCCTATTTAAAAATCCCCCATTGGCTACGCACGAAATAGAATTAATTAACTGAATGGGAGTAACTGCGATTCCGTGTCCATAGCACATAGTGGCAAATCTAACTGGATTAATATCTTCAGCCTTTTCAGGCACAAGACCCAAACTTTCTCCATTTAGTTCAATTCCAGTCCTTTCACCAAAACCAAAGGCCTTAATATATTTTAAAAAGTTTTCAGGGCCAAGCTGCTCTCCAATTTTTACAAAGGAAACGTTACATGACTGTTCAAAGGCTTCCGCCATAGTTTTTTGTCCCCTTGCATGAGAAGTGCATTTTAAAACTGTGCCGCCAAGATTTATTTCTCCTCCGCAGATATATGTTGCATCAGGGCTTGTTGTGTTTTGTTCAATAGCTGATGCTGCAGTAATTACTTTAAAAGTTGAACCCGGTTCATACTGGTCATTGACATTAAAGTTTCGCCAATTGTCGTACCAAATATTTGTCTTTTCCTTATCTGTATATAAAAACCAATTTTTTTCTTGTTCTTTGGTTACTGGTTTTTTAGGATCATTTAAGTTATAATCACTTTTTGTTGTCATGGCAAGAATTTCACCATTTTTTGTATCTTGAACAATTATGGAGCAGGAGTCAGCCTGATTAGTTTCAAAAGCTTTTTTTGCTGCAGATTCTGCAAACTGCTGAATATTTGCATCAATTGTCAAGAGTAGTGAATAACCTTCCTTGGGAGCAAAAGTTTCTCCCTCAGTTAAAGGAATAATATTGTGGGCATTATCTTTTTGTACAACATTTTTGCCCGGGATTCCCGTAAGTTCTTCATCAAAAGAAGCTTCAACTCCATATTGACCCATTGATTCATCATTAATAAAACCAATAACATGGGAAGCTAAATTGTTGTAGGGATAATATCTTCTTGTGACATCATCAATTGACATGGCCCTTAAATTTTTCTTTTTTTGTCTACCGTAGACTGATCTTTTTTCCTTTAATTTTATGGCCTTAGATCTTTCAATATTTGATGCAAGCCTAACAACCTTTGTCCCCTTCATATTTTTATAAACTTCTTCTTCATCAAGACCACAAATATTTGCTATAGTCTTTGCATCTTCAAGATAAATTTCTTCTCTTCTCTTTTTAAAGTCTTCAAAACTTTCTTTTTTGCCCTGCTCCAAATATCCCATATTATAAAAAACATTGGCCTTGGAAATATTAATGGCAAGTTCTTTTTTATTTCTATCATAAATAATTCCTCTATTGGAATTAATGACTTCAGTTTTAGTAATTTGATTTAATGCATCAATTGTTAGTTCTCCTGATTCAACGACTAAAATAAATAAGAGCCTAATAATTATTGTCATAAATAAAATAGCTAGAATAAGAAAAAATATTAGGGAAAAGGCGTTAATTCTCTTCTCACTATCATAAGGCATTTTTTTCTTCTTTCTAGCTTCATTTCCAAATAAGTTCATATCTTCCCCTTAATTATTATTAAAAGACCTTAGAACTGACACAATGGGACTTAAAAAAACATTATAATTAACGTCTTGTTTAATATCCTTATCTTCTGTGTCTATATAAACTATTTGAGATCCATCGGGATAAATCATACCTAATTTATAGCTTGCTATATCAGCAACTTCAATTTGGGATTTTATACCCTTTAAATCTCCAATGAGGGTCATCTTTGTCTTAGTCAGTTCATCTATTTTACTTTTGGTGGATAGAATTTGTCTGTCTAATGCAGCGTTTTGTGAGTACATAAATGTTACAGCAGAAATTGCAATAACAAAAATAGTTAGACATAAAATCAAGGCCTTGTTTTTTAAAATTCCTCTTCTTTTATTATATCGTTTTTTTAAACTTTTTTTATTATTATCTAATCTATTTTTCATATTAACCCTCTTTTTCTGCTACTCGCAGTTTTGCACTATGGCTCCTATTATTTTCTAGCAGCTCCTCCTTGCTAGGCAAAATAGGTTTTCTTGTAATAATTTTTATTTCTCTTTTTTTATTACAAGTGCATATTGGCTGGTCAGGTGGACAAATGCAGTCTAAAAATAAATATTTAAAGGCATCCTTCACAATTCTGTCCTCTAGGGAATGAAAAGAAATAATTGCTATTCTGCCACCAGGATTTAATCTATGGACAAGCTTAAAAATTGTATCTCTTAAAATATCAAGTTCATGGTTTACTTCAATTCTTATTGCCTGAAATGTTCTTTTTGCAGGATGAGGTCCATTTTGTCTTGCACCTTTGGGAACTGCTTTTTTTATGACATCAACAAGATCAAAAGTTGTGACAATTTTTTTATCTTTTCTTTCATCTACAATAAATTTGCTAATTCTCTCAGCCCATCTCTCTTCCCCAAAATCTCTTATTATTCTTATAAGTTCCTCTTCTGAATAATTATTAACAATTTCATAGGCTGAAATTTTTTGGTCCCTATCCATTCTCATGTCAAGCCTAGCATTATATCTATAGGAAAAACCCCTTTCGCCGTTGTCAAATTGATAGGAAGAAACTCCTAAATCAAGTAAAACACCTTCTATTTTGTTAATATGTAAAGAAGCTAAAACTTTATCAAAATCTTTGAAATTGGACTTAAGTAATTTTACATTTGAATAATCTTTTAAAACTTCTCCTGATTTTTTTAGGGCCTCTTCATCCTGATCAATGCCTATTAAAAGTCCTGAGCCATCAAGTTTTTTAGCAATGCCAAGTGAATGACCCGCCCCGCCAATTGTGGCATCTAAATAATTTTTATCTTTTCTAATATTAAGTGATTCTAAAACTTCACTATATAAAACACTTTTGTGGGAAAATTCCATTATATTCCCAGCTCCGACATCTTTTCGGCCAATTCTTCATAAGAAAGGCCCTCTTCATTATTGTATTTTTCCCAATTTTCTTCAGCCCATATTTCGGCCCTATTAGAAAGGCCGATAATAACTGAAGAGTCTTTAATTTCGGCATAGTCTCGCAAATTTTGAGGAATTATAACTCTGCCTTGTTTATCTATTGTGGAGCTTGTAGCACCAGAAAAAAATGTTCTTACAAAAGATCTAACAGCCTTGTTTGTCATTGGAAGTTCTTTTAATTTATTTTCAATCTTTATCCATTCATTTTTTGGATACAAAAATAGGCAATTATCCAGGCCCTTAGTCATAACAAAGTCTGTCAAATCTTCTCTAAATTTTGATGGAATTGTAATTCTACCCTTAGGGTCGAGATTGTGATAATATTCACCAATCAACATTTTATTCACCACTTCATTCCACTTTAATCCATTTTCTTCCACTTGATATAATTTTACTACAAAATCCTACCACTTTCCATTCAATTTGCCTTAAATTTTCAAATTAGGCCCATAGTCCCGAAAAAATTTTTAAAAAAAATCACTCTCAAAGAGTGACAAAAATTTTTAATTTTTATTTTTTAAATTTTTAAATTAACTAGATTATTTTTAATTTATTTTTTATTTAATTTGATTTTTTTCCTATAAAGTAAAAATCGCTTCCTTCATTTATTTTTGAATTTACTCCAAATTTAAAGGAGTGAAGGTTTAAAATGCTCTTTACTATATAAAGGCCAAGACCAGTTCCAACTTGAGGCCTTGTATGGTTTGTTCCTGCCCTATAAAATCTATCCCAAATTGAATTAATTTCACTTTCATCAATGCCAATTCCATGATCTATGCAATGAAATTCAACTCCTTCTTCACTTTCAAATATTTTTAATAGTATTTCATTAGAACTTTTAGAATAGTTTATGGCATTATTTATAAAATTATAGATGACCTGCTCAATTTTTCTCTTGTCTGCAAAAATTTCTGTATTTCCTTCCCTTTCGATTTTAAAATCTATGGGCGAATCTGTAAGATGCTTAAACCTGTCAGTAACTTTACCTGTAAGGTCAAATAAATCAAATTTTTCTAGCTTTATATCTTCAAGTTCTGATTCTATTTTAGATAAATCTAAAAGATCATTTACAAGATTTGTAAGGTAATCCGCTTCTGAAATAATTGTATTTAAATGGTCATTTCTCATTTTTTCATTAGATCCTGAAATATCTCTAATCATTTCTCCATAGGATTTAATTACTGTAAGGGGCGTTTTTAAATCGTGACTGACATTTGCAATTAAATCTTTTCTCACCTCAATAGTTTTTGTAAGTTCATCTTTAGCATAGTTTAAGGTATTTGAAAGATTGTCAATTTCTGTATACTCGCCCTTTTTAAAATTTACATTATAATTGCCGTGTGCAAGTTCTTTGGCCGTATTTGACATTTTAACAAGAGGCCTGGAAATTCTTTTTGAAAGGAAAAAGGCAAGGAGCAAAGATAAAATCAAGGATAAAACTGATACTATCATTAAAATCCTTTTTGTAACATCAACTGTAACGTCTACTGGCTTTAAAACTGTGTCTATAAAAAGATAATATTTTTTTCCTTCATTTTTGCCAAGGTAGCCTGAATAAATTATTCTAGGTTCATCTTCCTTGTCAAATCTCATTGTTGTTACCTTATATTTTAAATTTTCCCTTTGTAGGCTGCCGAAAAATTTGTCAAAAGTTTCCATGGTCATATAAGTCCTTGAAGATTTTATAAGATCAAGTAAGGTTATAGGATAAATGATTACACCATCTTCATCAAAAACTGAAATATTAAGACCCTTAGTATTTACATAATTTAAAAGTAAATCCTGGAAATTCCCCTTATCAAATTCATTTCTTAAATTATTTCCTACTTTTGTAACTTCGTGAATCTTTAAATTTTCATATACATATCCAAATAGAACAGTTTGTAAAAGCCAAAGGCAGACAAGAATAATTATGGAAAAAACTGCAAAATAGGACCAAAGTTTAAAAAGTATGGAGTCCTTATCAATATTAATTTTTTTTATTTTTTCAAAATTCTTATTCTCTTGTGTCAAATTTATAACCTACTCCCCTAACTGTAACTATGAATTTTCTATAATCTTTAATGGAATTTCTCAGCATTTTAATATGGGTGTCAACGGTTCTGTCATCACCAAAAAAGTCATAGCCCCAGACTTTATTTAACAGAGTTTCCCTATTCAAGGCTATATTTTCATTTTGAACCATAAAAACTAAAAGGTCATATTCTTTTGGAGTCATTTCAACTTTTTGGTCATCTACAAAGACAACTCTGCCGTCAAGATCAATTTTAAGGCCCTCATATTCTAAAATTTTGTTGTCATTGTTTTTTGAATTTCTGTTGACAATAACATTTAGCCTTGCCATTAGTTCCTTAGGTGAGAAGGGTTTTGTAACATAGTCATCAATGCCAATTTCAAAGCCAAATAATTTGTCATATTCCTCACCCCTTGCTGATAGCATTAAAACAGGTATGGTCTTGATTTTTTTTATTTCTTTATAGGATGAAAAACCGTCAAGACGTGGCATCATTATATCCATAACTATTACATCAAAATCTTCTTCTTTTACCTTTTCTATGGCATCAATTCCATCAACTGCTTCCACAACTTCATTGCCTTCAAATTCTGCATAGGTTTTTATAACTTCTCTTATTTTTTTTTCATCATCAACAACTAAAATTTTAAACATCTTATCACCTTTACTTATTTTCTTATACTTTTGTGTTTATTATATGAAATATTCTTAAAAATTTAAAGACTTCTAATTTTTATAAAAAAATTGCAGCTGAAATAACTGCAATTAATTTTTTATATTAAGATTTTGCCTTATAGGATTTTGTAAATTCAAGTTCATCAATTTTATTTTCCATTAGAAGGCCTCTAAATTCTTCATCATTAAGTCTTTTTTCTGATACAAATTCATAATATGAAAGAACTGGTCCTATTCCTATAAAAACTTTTCCATTAATTGTATAGGCTACATACATTTCCTTGCAATATCCAAGACCCACTTCTTCATAATGCCCTGCTGGAAGATTCCATGAATTTTCTGGAATTTTCATTAAGTCTGCAACAACTGCCATATCCCTATCAGACTTATCACCCAGTTCCCAAAAACCTTGGGCTTTGGGATTTACAAAGGAAATAAAAATATTTTCCATTTCTCCACCAATATAAGATAATCTATCATTATCTTCCTTTGAAAGGCTGCCACTTTCAAGCTCCTTGTGGCTGCAATCCATTAAGAATTTATTAAGACTTATAAAATTATCAAAACCTTTGATTTGATCTGCACTTAACAAATCTCTTGCCTTTAAATTTTCAAGGGTAAATCTTAAAAGATAGTCAAGTCTTTCATACAGTCTAATATTTGGTTCAACAAAATTTCCTACTTCAACTTCTTCTCCACCACCCATTTCTGCAACAACTGCTTCTGAATAGAGAATTGTATCATGCTTTAGGGCAGCCCATAAGCCAAGGGCTGAATTTATGTCTTTTTTCTTCCATTCGTCATTTGTCATAAATTTTGGATATCCCTCTCCATAGGAATTATTATATTCTCTCATAAGAGAAAAATATCCCCTATATAAATTTTTATTCCAAAAATCTTTATCTAAATTTTCCACTTCACTTTTTACTTCTTCATAGCGTTTAGGATATTCATCCCACTTTTGTATATTTTCGTCATTTTTTATTATATTTTCAGAAATAGAACTTCCAAGGAGAGCCATAATTTCAAGGCCTGAATATTTTGGCTTATTTGAAGCTTTCCCTGCCTCAGCAGTGTCAACTAGTTTTTGAGCCCATGTGTTATCAATTGGTGCCTTTTGAGGAATCACTGCAAAATAATTTCCTAGGCCCGGATTTATTTTAATGGGGACTTTTTTCAATTCTTCAAAGATATTATTAAGTTTTTTGCCATCATTTAAAGAATTTATGTCATCAGAAAAATTAAAATTTTTATAGTAGAGCCTAGCAAGATCTATGGCATCTGTCTTTTCACTTTTTTCAACTAAAAAGTCTAAAGTTCCCACTACTTTAAGGTAAATATCTTTTGTTTTATCGTCATTAACAAGGTTCCTTGTAATTAATAGGCTGCTTAAAAGGTGAGATTTAAGATTTTTTGAGCCATTGAAAAAGTTAAATTTATTTTGTGAATAAAGCATATTTAGGGCAAAATATTTTTTCAAATTATCGCTTTTAGTGTAGTGGCCTCTAGGGATAAACTGGCTATAGTCAAGGTCAGTTCCCGTAATATTTGAAATATCAGAACTTTGTCCCCTGATTTTTTTAAATTCATCACTGGCTAGCTTAAAAATTTCTTCATCAATGCCAAGGGATTTGTCAGACTTTATTAAATTATCGCCAATAACAAATTCTCCAGTAGCAAATAAAATTACATTTGCCTTAGCCGCCTCTTTAATTTCCTCATCTTCTGTATTTTTATAGTCATCTAATGATTTTTCAAGCATAAGACCATTAAATTCCTCTAAAAGAGGCAAGAATTTATCTTCTTCAACTTGTCTTAGCATATTGTCATAGAAAACATGGTAGAGATGGACCATAGAATCCGTTGTAACAAAACTTGAATTGGAAAAATACTCATTAAATTCATAGATTTGAAAAGGCTGTTCAGCTCCATAAGAATCCAATACAAAAAATCCATTTTTTAGAAGCAATTGTTTTTGCTCATCTGTAATAGAAAACCCCTCACCATAATCAAAGGCACCATAATTTGCAAGATTAGAAAAATCTTCCTTTAAAGGAATTTCTTTGTATGCGGCATTTATTTTGGAATTTAAAAGCTCAACACTTTTCATTTTATTTTCAAATCCTATTTCCTCTTTCTTAACTTCTACTCTTTCTTCACCCTTATTATTTATTTCCTTGCCTTCTTCTTTTGAGCATCCGGCAAGTAAAAGACTAATAATAAGCAAACTAATAAAAATCTTCTTCATTATATATTTCCCACCTTCCTAGGTTTTTTACAAATATTTTATTATCTTCTAACTTTATATCCTCATAAGTATCTAAATCAAAAGTTTTAATTCTCTCATAGGAAAAATCAGTATATCTATAGACTTCAACCGTTTTTCCAGTCCTTGTCCTTAAAAGACAATAAATTTCAGACCTATCCTTTTCTTTTATAAAATAATCTAAAAGGGGTTTTGAAAATCTTGAGCACCTATATTTAGGGACAAGCTTTTCCTCAAAATTATAGGCAAAAACCCTTTTAGCCATTACCCTGTGGTGGGGAGATTTTTTGTAAACTCCAAAATTAATCTCTTCTATCCCATCACCATCTAAATCACAAATATCAAGCTTAAAAATATTAAATTTGTTCCTTCCCCTTAATTTTTTTATGTAAGATATTGAAGGAATTATTATAGTATTTCCGTATTTTGAATATCTAGGTCCATAGATCAAAACTTCCCTGCTAGTATTTTTGTCAGAAATAAATCCCTCTGCCCTTAGAAGCAGCCTTTCCCTTGACATATAAAATAGAAAAATAGAAATAATTATGACGAAAAATAAAAACTTTTTCATGCTTTTATTTTAGCATATTGCTTTAGAAATAACAAGAAAAGCCTCCATAATCGGCTTTTTAAGATGAATGCAAAATAAATAAAATAGCAAAAATTTTTTTAAAATTTAAAATTTTTTATTAGCTAATATTTGAAATAATTTTTTTCAAAAAAATAGGAACTGCCCTTGCTCCACTCTTAGAGTGTGGACTGTTCCTATAATTTTAACTTTTTAATAACTGAAAAACCACAATAGCAGCATTAGTTAAATTAAAGAATTTAATTTTTTACTTACGAGTTCATTAACCATTTTTGGATTGGCCTTGCCCTTAGATTCTTTCATAACTTGGCCAACTAAAAATCCCAAGGCTCTGGATTTTCCATTTTTAAAATCTTCTATAGACTGCGGATTTGCTTTCATAACCTTATCAACAATTTCTTCAATAAATCCCGAATCTGAAATTTGAATTAGGCCTAGCCTTTTAATAATTTCATCAGAAGATTCACCTGTTTCAAACATTTCAAGCAAAACTTTTTTTCCTGCATTATTTGAAATTTTATTATCCTTAACAGACCTTAAAAGTTTAATAAATTCATCATCGGCAAAGGAAAGTTTAATTTCCTCACCATTTTCTAAATCTACTTGCCTTAGGATTTCTGTTAAAATCCAATTAGACAACATATTATAGTCATCAAATTTCCCTGCAAGCCTTTCATAAAAGCTAGCAAGCTCTTTTGAAGATGTTAAAATTTTTGAATCATAGTCGTTTAATTTATAGTCTTTCATAAATCTTAACTTTTTATCTTCCGGAAGCTCTGGCATATGTGAAATAATTTCATTGATTTCACCATCTGTAATTACAACTGGCGGCAAATCACCTTCAGGTGCAAACCTATAGTCGGCCACAGTATATTTTACTCTCATTAAAATAGTCTCATTTTTGGCATCGTCCCATCTTCTTGTTGTTCTTATTTCCTTTTCATCATTTTCCAAAAGTTTAATATGTCTTTGAACTTCAAAATCAATTGCCTTTTCAACTCCCCTAAAGGAATTTAAATTTTTAACTTCTGTGACGGCAGTTTTTCTTCCGCTTTCAATTTCCTTAACATTGACATTTACATCGCACCTTAAGGAACCTTCTTCCATTTTGCAATCTGAAATTCCAAGATAGATTAGGGTGTTTTTTAATTTTTCAAGAAACATTCTGGCTTCAGCTCCAGAATTCATATCAGGTTTTGTTACAATTTCAATTAGAGGAACTCCGGATCTATTATAATCCATCAGAGTTTCGTCCCCTTCTGTGTGCAAACTTTTTCCAGTATCTTCTTCCATTTGAATCCTAAAAATTCCAATTTTTTTGTCTTCACCATTTGAATTAATTGTTAAAAATCCTTCTTCACAAATTGGTTTGTCATTTTGTGTAATTTGAAAACCCTTGGTTAGATCAGGATAAAAATAATTTTTTCTGTCAAATTTTGACTTATTATTTATAGTACAGTTTAAGGCTTTAGCAGCCATAACAGAATATCTTAAAACATTTTTATTTAAAACAGGCATAGCTCCGGGAAGGGCAAGACAAATAGGGCACACTCTTGTATTTGGCTGACCTCCAAAAGAATTTTCGCATGAGCAAAAGGCCTTTGTCTTTGTTGAAAGTTCTACGTGGATTTCAAGACCCACAATTGTTTTATATGTCATCTTAAACTCCTTTCAAAAGCATGGGCAGCATTAATTAGTTCCCTATCCTTAAATCTTTTAGCTGTAAATTCCATACCAACGGAAAGTCCATTTTCTTTTTTTGGCATTGGGATTGAAATTGATGGGCATCCTGCCATATTAGCAGGAATTGTAAATAAATCCCCAGCATAAATTTCTACGGCTGACATTTCTCTATTAATTTCAAAGGGATATACGGGATAAGTTGGGCATAACATTAAATCATAGTCCTTAAACATATTTTCCATATCCCTTTTTATAATTCCACGAACTTTAAGGGCCTTGTAATAATAATCTTCAGCAAGATCAAGAGATAAAATATGAGTTCCAATCATAATTCTTCTCTTAACTTCATTGCCGAAACCTTCTCTTCTTGATTTTCTATACATCTCTTCAATATTTGAAAAATTTTCAGCCCTGTGGCCATAAATTACAGAATCAAATCTTGCAAGGTTTGATGCAATTTCACCATTAACTAAAATGTGGTAGGTTTCAATAACATATTTTAAGGATTCAATATTAAATTCTTCAACAATAGCCCCATTTTCAAGAAGTATGTCAATTGCCTTGTTAAATTCTCCCTTAATATCCTTATCAAGGTTCATATCCAAATAAATTTTTGGAATTGCAACCTTAATTCCCTTTAAAGAATTTTCAGCATTATTAAAATCAAAATTATCCTTTAGGGATTCATTTCCAACTGAAGTTGCATCTTTTTCATCTCTACCTTCAATTATTGATAATAGACTTTGCATATCTTCAACATCTTTTCCAATTACACCAACTTGATCAAAAGTATTGGCCATTGAAGAAACTCCAAATCTTGAAACTGTGCCATAGGTTGGCTTCATTCCCACTGTGCCGCAAAAAGATGAAGGCTGCCTTACACTTCCTCCAGTGTCCGTTCCAAGAGAAATTGCCGCCATATTTCCAGCAACAGATGCTGCACTTCCACCTGATGAACCCCCAGAAACAAGTTTTGTATTAAGAGGATTTTTTGTAACACCAAAATAAGATGTTTTTGTTGAAGCACCCATGGCAAATTCATCTAAATTTACCTTGCCTAAAATAATTCCATCATTTGCCTTTATTTTTCTAACAACTTCAGCATCATAGGGGCTTACAAAATTTTCAAGAATTTTTGATGCACAGGTCATTTTTAAGTCCTTAACTGCAATATTATCCTTAATGGAAATTGGGATACCTGCAATTTTTGACAATTCTTCCCTATTTCTAAATTTTTCGTCAACTTCCTTTGCTTCTTTTAGAGCATTTTCTTCATTTAAGGAAATATAAGCATTGATTTCTCCATTTTTTTCCTTAATATTCTTAAAATATTCTTTTGTAACTTCCTCTACAGAAAAATCCCTATTTCTGTAGCCCTCTGCAAGTTCTCTTGCCTTTAAATTTAATATATCCATATCCTACTCCACAAATTTTAACAATTTAAAATAACCATATTTTTCTGACTTAGCATTTTTTGTTGCTTCTTCTTGAGAAAGGGACTTTTTAATTTCATCCTCCTTCAAATTATTTACAGTTCCATTTACTTGAAAAACTTCATCCACTCCTTGAGTGTCAATTTTTTTAATGTTTTCAATTAAATCCATGGTTTCTAAAAAATCTTTTTCAAAACCATCTAGTTCTTCATCTGTAAATTCAATTTGTGCAATGTCTGATATGTGTTTAATTTCTTCTCTATTCATCATTACCTCCGAAAAGCTCTTTTAATCTATCTTCTGAAATAATTTCTATACCTAGATTTTTTGCCTTATCATATTTTGAACCAGGGCTTTCTCCAGCCAAAACATAGTCAGTATTTTTACTAACACTTGATGTAACTTTTGCCCCTCTTTGTAAAAGATCTGCTTCAATTTCTTTTCTGGACCTTGAAAGAGTGCCAGTAATTACTATAACCTTATCTTTTAAAGGACTATCTTCAAAAGAATTTTCATCATATTTTATTTTTATCCCATGATCAAAAAGTTTTGCTAGGGAAGATTCTATGTGAGAATCCTTAAAAAATTCTATGATTTCATAGGCAGTTATTGGACCAATATCGCCAATATCCTTTAATTCTTCAAAACTTGCTATCCTAAAGTCATCAAAATTTTTAAAGTAATTTGCCAAATCTCTTGCAGTTTTTATACCAACATTAGCAATGCCAAGAGCAAAAATAAAATTTGCCAAATAAGGATTTTTGCTGTTTTCTATGGCAGTTAAAAGATTCTGTGTTCTTTTTTCCTTAAAACCTTCAAGTTTTATTATATCACTTGCCTTAAGATTGTATAAATCAGGAATTTCCTTTAAGTCAAGTTTTTCCATAAAAGTTTCAATAGTTTTTTCACTTAAGCCTTCAATATTCATGGCATCCCTTGAAGCAAAATGTACAAGCCTTGAAACTAATTGAGGTTTGCAAGAAAGAGTATTTGGACAGAAGATGTGAACACCATTTTGTATAAGATGAGTACCGCAAGCCGGGCAAACTTCTGGCTTTTTTATTTCATAGGTTTTTTCTTCTGTGGGGACTGTCCCCAAAATTTCAGGAATAACATCATTTGACCTTCTAATTAAAACTTTTGAATTAAGTCTTAATTTCTTTCTATTAATATCATCAAAATTATTGAGAGTTGCCCTTTGAATTGTAACTCCACCTATTTGGCAGGGCTGAAGAATTGCAGAAGGTGTAACTTTTGAAGACCTTCCAACATTCCAAACGACCTCTAAAAGCCTTGTTGTTGCCTCCTGTGCTGCAAACTTAAAGGCAATGGACCATCTTGGAAATTTATTGGTAAATCCTAAAAGCTCTCTTGTTTTAAAATCACTAATTTTTATGGTTATTCCGTCAATTAAAATATTTAAATCACTTCTAATTTCTGAAATTTCTTCTATTCTCTTTTCAATTTCTTCAAAACTTTTTGCCCTATAATTCATTTTAGAAACTAAAAATCCCTCTTTTTTTAGAAAATCTTTCATTTGAATGTCATTTTTAAAAATCGCTGCTTCAATATAATTTACATTATAAAAATAGGCTGTTAAATGCCTACTTTTTGTAAGTTTTGGATCTAAATTTCTCAAAGCTCCTGCCGCTGCATTCCTTGCATTTTTTAATTTTTCGCTAGTACTTTCATTATATTTCTTTAGGGCTGAAAGGGGCATCAATCCCTCCCCTTGAATTTCGCATTTTCCTTTAAAATCAATGGATAAGGGAACTTCATTTATAGTCTTAACCTGCTCTGTTATAATTTCGCCAATACTTCCATTGCCCCTTGTGGTTGCAAGTGAAAGATAGCCGCCTTCATAGGTTAAATTTATGGTAAGACCGTCAAATTTCAATTCTATAATAAATTCCGGGTCTGGAAGTTTATCACTATGGCTTTGATTATAATCCCTAACAAAATTTATTTGCCTTTGATACCAAGTTTTTAACTGGTCAAGGGACTGAGCCTTGTCCATAGAATATAGGGGCTTTATATGCTTATGCTTTTCAAATTTTTTTAAAACTTCTCCACCAACTCTTTGGCTTGGAGAATCTGGCAGAACATAATTCTCCCTTTTTTCCATTTCTATAAGCTGGTCATAAAGCTTATCATATTCCCCATCTGAAACTAAAGGCTCATCTAAGGTGTAATAATTATAGGCATAGGAATTTAATTTTTTAACAAGGTCTTTCATTTTTTCATGATTGTTTAAAGGATTTTCCATTTTATTTTCTTTCATTTCATTCATTAATTTTCTACCTTTAGAGGTGCAAAACTTTGCATTAATTTTTTAAGCCCCTTCTTGTCAAAGGAAACAACAAGTTCAAAGTCGCCGTCCTTTTCCTTTTTTCCTACTACCATTCCCTTGCCAAAAATTTTATGCGAAACCTTGTCGCCAACATTTATAGTAGTTTGAATTTTAGGTTTTTCCTTTTTATTTTCAGATTTCTTATAAGTTTCTCCCTTAAATTTTTCCCTATAAGGACTATCATAAGTTTTTGTTTTTGAATCGTCATTATAATTTATAACCCTAAGGAGCTTTTCATCTCCGCCCTTAAAGTTTTCAATAGCTTCTTCCATTTCGTTTATAAATCTTGACCTAAGTTTTGGAGTTGATTTTCCATATAAAAATCTTGTCTTGCAAGAAGAAATATATAAAAGGTCTTTGGCCCTTGTAACTGCAACATAACAAAGTCTTCTTTCCTCTTCAATATCTTCTTCAACTTCCAAGTCCCTAATAATTGGAAATAATCCTTCTTCCATTCCTACTAAAAAGACAATAGAAAATTCAAGACCCTTGGCAGCGTGAACTGTCATTAAACTAACTCCCTTATTGCCACTTGTCTTGTCAAGATCAGTTAAAAGACTCATTTCCCCTAAATACTCTTCTAAGCTATAATTATCAGGATAGGACATTAAATTTGACATAAGTTCATTTACATTGTCAATTCGACCTCTGGCTTCAACCGTCCCCTCTTTTTCCAATTTATGCACATATTCAGTTTCTTTCAAAACTAATTCCAATAGCTTATACAGAGGAAGGTCTTTTTTTCTTTCCAAAAATAAATTAATACTAGACACAAAAGCCTTAATGCTTTTTTCTGACCTTAAATTTAAATCACTTTCATCTAAGGAGCTAATAACTTCAAAAATTGACTTATTATGAGATGCTGCATAGCCCTCAATTTCCTCTACTGTAGTATCGCCAATGCCTCTTTTGGGTGTATTTATAATTCTCTTTAGGGCAATTTCATCATTTGGATTATTAATTACTTTTAAATATGCCAAAATATCCTTTATTTCTGCCCTGTCATAAAATCTTAATCCTCCAACTATTTTATAATTAATGCCTTCTCTCATTAACTTTTCTTCAAAGGTCCTTGACTGGGCATTAGTCCTATATAAAATTGCCATATCGTCAAAAGACTTGCCCTTATAATTTAATTTCAAAATTTGGTTGGAAATTTCATAGGATTCTTCATCAGATGAATTAAATTCCCTATAGGAAACTTCGCTTCCGCCCTTTCTTTCTGTCCAAAGATTTTTCTTGAACTTTGCTGGATTATTTTTTATAAGGGCATTGGCAGTGTCCAAAATTTTTTGGCTAGACCTATAATTTTGCTCCAGCTTTATGATTTTTGCACCTGGAAAGTCCTCTTGAAAATTTAAAATATTATTAATATCTGCCCCTCTCCACTTATAAATGGACTGGTCATTATCACCAACAACTGTAAGCTTTGGGTCATCTCCTGCCAGGTATTTTATTAATTTATATTGAATGGAGTTTGTATCCTGATATTCATCAACAAATACATATTCAAATTTATTTTGATAAAAATCTCGAACTTCCTTATAATCCCTTAAAATCTCAACAGTCTTTATAATTAAATCGTCAAAATCCAAGGCATTATTTTCCTTTAATTTCTTTTCATAGTAGGCATAAATTTTTGCCACATTTAACTTATAGATATCATCCTTGAACTCTGCTTCAGCTTCCTTTGGAGAAACTTCTTCATTTTTCATCATTGAAATCTGAGAAATAATAGAATTCTTAGAATAGATATCCTTAGATAAATTAAGGTCTTTTAGGGCATCTTTAACTAAAGTTGATTGGTCCTGCCTGTCATAAATTGTGTAATTTGATTTATAACCAAGAACTTCAATATTTTTTCTTAAAACCCTAAGGCAAATTGAGTGAAAGGTACCAATCCACATGGCATCAATATCATTATCTATTAATTTTCCAACCCTTGTTTTCATTTCTTTGGCGGCCTTGTTGGTAAAGGTTATGGCCAAAATTTTCCAAGACTGTATACCATTTTCAATAAGATAGGCAATTTTATTGGTAACAACTTTTGTCTTGCCACTGCCAGCTCCTGCTAAAATAAGTAAGGGGCCTTCATTATATAAAAGAGCCTCTCTTTGCCTGTCATTTAAAGTACTTAAATCCATTTTACTCCTCATCTAATAAATTCCTAACTACATAGGAGGCTAAAATAAAGCCAGATACAGGTGGCACAAAAGAAACAGAGCCCGGAGTTCTCATAGAAGTTTTTATGGGCTCTTCCTTTGAATAGACCACAGGAATTTTCCTTATATTTTTTCCCTTAAGTTTTTTTCTTATAATCTTTGCAAGGGGGTCAATGCTTGTATTTTCAATAAAATCAATTTCAAATTTTGTGGGGTCAAGTTTATTACCCGTCCCCATAGAAGAAATTATTTTTACTCCAGCCTCTCTTGCCCTCTCAATAATTAAAAGTTTTGAACTTACATTATCTATGGCATCAATTATAAAGTCATAATCCTTAAAATTTATATTATCCTTAGTTTCTTCATTATAAGAAAAAGTGTATTTTATAACGTCAATATCCCGAATATCCTTAATTCTTTCATAGGCGACATCTGTTTTTGCCTTCCCTAGGGATTTTTTTGTAGCATAGAGCTGCCTATTCATATTTGTAATTTCATAGACATCGCCATCACAAATTCCGATTTTTCCAATGCCAGCCCTCGCTAGAGCTTCACAAGATGCTGCTCCAACCCCTCCAAGGCCAAAAAGCAAAACTCTTGAAGAATTTAATTTTTTTATATCCTCGCTACTAAGCATTAAGGAAGTTCTGCTAAAAAAATTATTTTCCATATCAATCATTTAATTTTGCATCTTTAACTTCTTTATTTTCATCTAAAACTGCTCTGCCTTCAACTAAATCTCCAACTTTTAAGTACTTATTAGTGTAGACAATAACAGTTTTTGGAAGAATTAAATTCTTGTTATCAGATTCTGTAATATCAATATACATATACTTTATAGTTCCGCCATCAACAATATTAGATATCTTGCCCTTAAAATTCACCTTAGAATTAATTACATCTTCTATAATTTTTTCATCTTTTTTCAGCTCTTCTTCATGAGCCTTAGGGCCAATAATATTGTCCTTATTATCTATTTGATTTATATCAATTCCCATATTATCATTACTATAATTTGGATTTGCCTTAATATAATCTAAAAGCTTTGAAGAAATAACAGCCATTTCAGACCTTCTAATAAATTTCGACCCATTAAAATTACCATTGGAACCATCTTTTGTGAAAATTCCCATTTCTATAAGTTTTGGTAAAATTTTCTTTATATTATCAGGAATAGAATCTAGGTCCTTATAAGTTAAGGAAGAATAATCCCCATCTTCTTTTACATTTAAAAATCTTGCAAATAAAAGAGCAACAGTATTTCTTGATGGATAACTTTTTGAATTAATCATATTCTTATTATAGGCAGCTTTTAAAGTTAATTCACTTACAACACCCCTAGTCAAAGAAAAGGACACAGCTTCCCTTGACCATTCAGGGATTTTATATTCCTTAAAAATATTTTCATAAGAATTTAAAGAATCAATTTGATTTTCCCTTGCTCTTACAGATATGCTCTTTAAAATTTGAAGAGTTTCTAAAAAAGATACAGACTTATTTGGCTTGTAAGTTCCGTCAGGAAAGCCCTTTAAAATATTTTCTTCTACCATTTTTTCCACATAAGTATAGGCCCATGAATAATTACCTGATTCATTAACATCCTTAAAGGTTCCTGCAAAAATGCTCATAGGCATTAAAATTATAATAATAAATAATAATATCTTATTTTTGATTTTCATTTCATCACTCCATAAAATATTATAACATAGATAGAAAAAGAATAAGGAATTTTTTAAGGATAAGCCTTTAATTTGAATTATTGAAAGTTTTATCTAAAAAAAGGAGCTGTTGCAAAAGTCCCATCATAGAAAAAAGACGAGGAAATATAAACATCCTACATAAAACCATCAAACTATGAAAAGTTGAAAACATGAAAACATAAAAAAGAGCAAGAATTTAGGGAAAGCTTAAAATACGATGAAAAACAAGACAAATACAAATCACAAGAAGGCAAAGAATTCATAAGATGTAATGACAGATACAGAAAAAGAAAAAGAGGATACGTAACAACAAAAGTCTACAGATGATTCGATTGGAGCAAAGAAGGACAAAAAACCAAAGGAATCTACATAGCAGAAACATTTCAAAAATATAGGGAAGAATCCTTAAAAAACATAATGTCCGACCAAGGAATAGAAGAAAGATTAAATAGATCAATTCAAGCCGAAGGAGCATTTTACAAAATAAAGTCAGGCTTAAACTACAACAGATTCCACCACAGAAGAAAAGAAAACATAATAAGTGAAATATGTCTCTTATAAATAGCACTAAACTTAAATAAACTGGCATCAAAAATAGAAAATAAGAACTTAGAAATCATAAAATATAAAGCTGCTTAATAAAAAAATGATGTTGCAGAGTAGAATCATCTATTCTGCAACATCACCTTAAAAATTTTAAATTTTAATAAAAATAATCCCCACTACTTGCTCCAAGATTTCTCCAATTGTCAAAATCTCTTGAATCTCTTATTCTTGAATCAGGTCTTACTTCATAAGATGAGCTTCCCACTGGTGTTACATAAGAAATTTGTGCATTTCCTCTATCATCAACATAACCCTTAAGCTCAACTATATCATATTTGCTAAAAGATCTGTCATAGACTCTTACACTATATTCTTTTCCCAATCCAACTCTTGAATTATCGCTTTGAATTATTTTTATTATTAGGTCATATTCAGCTCTGCTAAAAGTTGAACTTGAATTTTGAAAATCTACTACTTGTCCTCTAGCTGTAAAGTATTCAGCCTTATCTGTTTGTCTAATTACTGAAACTTTTCCATTGCTATCAAGTTCAAGCTGAACATACATGCCAATATAATCACTATCTCTTGCTTGTGGATTTGTTGCTTGTGAAGATCCATTTACATATCTAACATTCCATGCTAATTCATATTTAACCGGACTATAATTATTTACTCTAATTTCTATATGACCATTATTTCTTCCCCAAACATCTCTTGAAGCAAAATCCGTTACGACACCTGAAACAAGATTATCCGCACTATCTCCTATGTCAATTGCAACTTTATAATTAACCTTTAGATAAATTGTGTCATTTACTTTTACATTATTTAAAGAAGATTTTGTATCTTTTGTTATATAGAAAGTATATTCCTTGTTATCACTAAGTTTTAACTTAACTTCTCCAGTAGATGTGCTTGTAGAAATTGAAGTAACTTTTCCCTTTACAGTTGCTTCTTTTGGAAATACAATCATTTCAGAAATCTTTCCATCTGAATTTAACTTAAATTCAACTAAATCATCTGTTGAAACTTTATCAAGTTCAATTTTATTGCCATAGGCAGTTATTTTTGCATCAGATGCAAACTCAAAAGTTTTTGAATCAGATGTTGAAACTTTGCTTGTTGTTCTAAAGTCTAGCTTTGAAGAATTTTCTGTATATTTGATAGTAATTGTATTAGTAGTTTTTGAATTTACATAGCCAACTAAATTTTGGTTTAAAGATGTAATCTCAACTGTTTTTGCAAGGCCTAATTTGTCAGATGAATTTGATTTTACATATTCAACCTTAACTTCTTGGCCAGCTTGCAAGTCATCAAATTTAAGGGTCTTATCCTTTGTCTTATATTTTGTTTGGTCATTTAATTCAAAAGAATATTTTGACTTTCCTTCTTCAATAATTAAGACATTTGTATTATTTAATTTTGATGCAAGAATTACTTTCCCAGTCTTTGCTTCTGGTTTTTCTTCAGCATGACTTGACATATAATCAAAACCAGCCTTAACAATTATTGCCATTTCTGATCTTCTAATTTCTTTATCACCGTTAAATTTACCGTCAGAGCCCGTTGATGTAAAAATTCCTGCCTTAACTAATGATGCTAAATATCCCTTAACATTATCTGGAATTTGATCTAAATCATCATGTCTAAGGTAAGATTTATCTCCACTACTTGATAGCTTTAAGGCCCTTGCAAAAAATACGGCAATATCTTTTCTTATAGGATATTTCTTTTCTTTAGCTTCTAAAAATCCTTTATCAGCTGCATCTTTAAATTCAGTTTCTGATACTATCCCCCTATATAATGCAACACTAAAGGCTTTTTTTGCCCAATCTGGTGTGTCCTTTTCATTTAATAATTTTTCATATTTATCTTTTGCTTCTTTAATTTCACTTTCACTTGGATTAACAACTTGTACTATAAGCTGCATTACTTCAGGAAAAGATACTGGTGCTTCAGGTTTGTAGGTTCCATCAGGATAACCTGAAATTACATTTTTGTCGCTTAATTCATCTATTGCACTGAAAGCCCAAGAAAAACTTCCTGTTCTGCTAACATCACTAAAAGATTTAGCACTTACGCATGTTGTAGCAAATGTAATAGCAGTAAGACTTATAGCTAACGCTTTCTTAATCTTAGAATTAATCATAACTACCTCCATTTATATCTTTTTTTATATTATAACACACTAAAAGATAACAAATATTACATTTTTATAACAAGTTTGTTAATATCACAATTTTGGGCTTTTAATTACAGGTTTTTTTGATATAATTTAGTAAAGGAGTGATTCTATGCGTTATTTACCCGTAGGTTTGGATACAAGAGAAAAAAATATACTTGTTTTAGGCGGCGGACACATGGCCTACCAAGCAATTAAAACTTTGGCTAAAACTGAAGCCACAATTTATGTAATTAATGAAATTATAAACGATGATATAAAAAAATTGGCCGATAATTATGAAAATAGGTTTAAATTAAAGGAAGAAGAACTTACTGAAAACTTTATTTTTATGGGCTATGACTATGTAATTATTGCAACAGAAAATTTTGAAATCAATCAAGCTATGGAAAAAAGAGCAATTGATAAGAGGATGGCCTACGAAAGAATGGACATTGTATCTTCCTCATCAATTATATTGAATAAGGTTTTGGAATATGGACCAATTACCGTTGGCTTAAATAATTCTAAAAATAATTCTGTAATAACAAATAGAATTTACAAAGATATAGAAAAATTATTAGATTCTTATACCTTAGAAAAATTTACAAATTTAAATTCTATACGCACAGAACTTATTAGAAAAAATACCTTAAATGCTGATGATGTAATTGAACTTCTATATGATGAAAAAGACCAAACTATTAAGGACTTTTTATCTAAAATGAAAGAATATAAAATTGAAGGCCTTGAAGCTGCCAAAGACCTTTTAACTTCTCTTAAGAATAGATCATCTATAAATTTGGAAAAGGAAGAAACTAATAAAGAAAAAGTCATTGAAGATAATATTAATGAATTTAAAAACAATCCTGAAAATGAGGGATCCAAAGCAAATGATGTGACTGAAATTAATGACCCCCTTTCAAAGGATGAAATAAAAAATATTGATATGTCCTTTGATGATGAAAATGATGATAATAATAAATAAATAAAGACAAAACAAAAATAGGGAGGGTCTCCTAAAGACCTTCCCTATTTTTCTAACAAAAGGGCTGGAAAATTCTAGCCCTTTTTGCTAACTAAAATTTTAAAATTCTTTTTTCTCAATTATATTTCTTGACCACAGGTAGGAAATTATAAATATTATAGTCCCAAGGCCTAATAATATATAGGGGAAAAAGCTCATGTCTATATTGCCAAAATATTTCCTAAAAATTTTTAAAGATGGCCGTATAAGTAAAGGTAGCAAATATATTAAACTAGGAATATAAGAGTTTTTCCCAAATTTAATGATTGTGGGGATTGCAAGGCTATAAACTGATGTTAGTAAAATCATAGCTGATGCTATTAAAAGGAAATTTTTTGACTCTATATTTAGTAAACTCATGGCCCTAATAAATAAGAAGATGGAAATAATATATAAGCTAAGGTTAATTAAATACTTATAATTTACTATGTCTTTTCTATTTAATGGTAAGCTGACAATATAGGAAAAATGTTCTTCCATAAAATTTAGGCTATAGAGGAAGGAACCCATTAGCGGAACTATGGAAAGAAATTGTATTAAAGAGCTGTGATCTTTTCCCGGTAAAATAATGCTTACAATCACTGCTAAGATTATTAAAATATTTATTAGCCTATATTCATATAAATCTTTTTTTAAAAGCGCAATCATATTAAAACTCCTTCTTCCTTATTATTATTCTTGAAAAAATATAGGACAAGCTAAATAGGGCAAATGATATTAAGTAAAAAATATAGAGAGGTTTTTCAAAAATATCTTTTAAATCATTTATGAAAAAGGAAAGGCTCGTTGCAAAAAATATCATTAAAGATCCCATAACCATAAGTCCATATTCTTTTCTAAATTTTGAAAAGAATAGCTGAATTGGAATTATCATTGAAATATAGGAAGTGATAAAGGTCTTGGACATTAGCGGAAAATTAACTGAATCTAAAAATTTACTATTAACTATAAATGTTAGGCTTCCTATTGTTATATAAATTATGGCACATACAATATATTCTAAATATTTTGCATTAATAAATTCTATCCTTGAAATTGGATAGGTAAAATAAGTTTTATAGGATAGGGAAAAAATATCATTAATAATCATATTTAAAAATATTACTACTGAACCTCCTGTCAGCACTCCTAAAAGAGTATATTTAAGATCATGTTCAAGGTTTACAAAATAAAGAACTCCTAAAAAAACTCCAATAAAAATAAAATAAACTATTATGGACTTATAATTTTCAATTAAATCTCTTTTTAAAATTGCTTTCATTATTTTCCCCTTTCAAATAAAATCATAATTTCTTCAATTGTTGGCCTATCAACAAGAGCATCGGGATAAATTCTTAAAAATTCTTCCTTATTTTCTATTAGGGCATCTATGTTATAGGTGTTGTTCTTTCTCTTAATTATAAATTTTGGATCATATTCTTTTATTTCTTCTTCTGATGTTCTTAAAATTCCATAATTATAAAGGAGTTCTTCCTTGGACTTAGAAAAAATTATCTCACCTTCTGAAATAAAGGTTATATAGTCAGCAATTTTTTCTAAATCACTTGTAATATGAGTTGAAAATAAAATTGTGGCATCTTCATTTTTTATAAAATCAAAAAAAATATCAAGAATTTCATCACGAATAACGGGGTCAAGGCCTGATGTGGGCTCATCTAAAATCAAAAACTTGGGATGAGGGGCAAGGGCTATTGCAATTTTTAATTTCATCTTGTTTCCGGTAGAAAACTCCTTATATTTTGTATTTTCAGGAATTTTAAATTCTTTTATTAAATCATAGAAATAATTTTTGTCCCAATTTTTGTAGGCTGAGGATAGAACTTTTTCAATATCCTTAATCTTTAGGGTTTCTGTGAAAAATCCTTCATTTAATACAACTCCAATGCCTTCCTTTATTTCTTTTGACAAATCTTCTCCTAAAATTTTAATACTGCCCTTATAATTTACAAGGCCAAGAATTGACTTTATTATAGTTGTTTTTCCTGCTCCATTTTCACCAATAAGGCCCATAACAGTTCCCTTGTCTATTTCTAAATTTATATTTTTTAAGGAAAAGTTTTTATAATCTTTATAAAGATTTTTAATTTCTATTGCTTTCATAATAACTCCTAACTTTCTAGTAAATTTTCTAAAATTTCTAAAATTTCATTCTTACTTAAATTTATTGACCTAGCAGCAATAATTGCTTCTTCAAAATAATCTTCAATCTTTTTTAAGGCCTCTTCATAAACATAATCCTTATTTAGGGGGGCAACAAAAGATCCCTTGCCGGGAACTGTGTATATATATCCCTCTTCTTCTAAATCCTTATAGGCCCTTTTTGTTGTAATGAGAGAAACTTTTAGATCAGATGCAAGACTTCTCATTCCTGGAAGGGCTTCATCTTTTTTTAAAATCCCCTTGATTATTTGAATTTTAATTTGGTCATTTATTTGCTGATAAATCGGTTTATCAATTTTGTTTGAAATAATTATATTCATTAAATAACCTCTCTGTATATACTGTATATACAGTATATACACTGTTATATAAAAGGTCAATATTTTTTTAAAATTTTTTTAATTTATAATTTTTTCCATAAAAAAGAACTAAGCCCCAAAACTTAGTTCCATAAAAATACTAGAAAATAAAAAGTATTATTTAAATGTTTTCTAATTATTTACTTTTATTTTTTCTTGAAAATCTTATAATCTTTTGGACTTCACCTAATATTAATGGCATAGAAGATGCACAAATAACTACAATCCATTCCCTTAAATCAAGGTCAACTAAATGAAAGGCTTCTTCCAAAAATGGAACATATAAAACAAGTAGGGTCAAAATAAATGATGCTCCAACTCCTAAAAGTAAAAGTTTATTTGAAAATATTCCAGTTTTGAAAATTGTTTTGTCAATTGACCTTGCTGAAAAAGACCTTAATAGTTCACACAAAATTAAGGAGGTAAAGGCCATAGACCTTGCCATTTCAAGTCCTCTTCCTCCCATACCAAAAAATCTAAGACCAATTACATAGACCCCCATAACTGCAAGGGAAATGGAAATTGATTGAACAAAAAGGGTTATACTTATTTCTCTATCAATTATTGGCTCATCGGGATCTCTTGACGGCTCTTCCATAATGTCATCTTCTCCCTTTTCAACGCCAAGGGCAAGAGCAGGAAAAGAATCTGTTACAAGATTTAACCACAAAAGCTGAATTGGTATTAAGGGGACTGGAAGTTTAAAAATTATTGATAAAAATACAATTAAAACTTCTCCAATGTTACAAGAAAGTAAATAGGTTACAAATTTTTTAATATTTGAATAAATTATTCTTCCTTCTTTTACGGCATTTACAATTGTTGCAAAATTATCATCAGTTAAAATTACATCAGATGTGTTTTTGGCAACGTCGGTTCCAGTAATGCCCATGGAAATTCCAATGTCTGCCCTTTTTATAGCAGGAGCATCATTGACTCCATCGCCTGTCATGGCAACAATATGACCATTATCTTTTAGGGCCTTGACAATTTGCACCTTGTTTTCAGGTGAAACTCTTGTAAAAACTTTTTTAGTCTTAACTATTTCCCTAAGTTCATCTTCACTCATATTATTTAATTCTGATGCAACAATGGCCTGATCTCTATTTGTGGCAATTCCAAGATCCTTTGCAATGGCAAAACCAGTTTCTAAATAATCGCCTGTAATCATTACAGGTTCAATTCCGGCTTTTCTACATTCTCTAATGGCATCTTTTACCTCAGGTCTTGCAGGGTCAATCATTCCCGTAAGTCCCACAAAAATCATATCTCTTTCATTTTCTTCCGATAAAATTTTTTCAGGAAGTGAATCATAATTTCTATAGGCATAGGCCAAAACTCTTAGGGCATCTCTTGCAAATTCATTATTTTTTTCAAGGACCTTATTCTTTAAACCTTCAGTGAAATGCTTAATTTCTCCATCAATTAAAATTTTTGAGGAATTTTTAATAATAATGTCAGGTGCTCCCTTTGTGAAAGATGAAACTTTTCCTTCAAAAAAATCCTTGTGAAAAGTTGTCATCATTTTTCTGTCAGAATCAAAGGGTATTTCATCAAGTCTTCTGTATTTTGTATTTAGTTTTTCCAAATCATTTCCTGATTTTTCTGCAAGAGTCAAAAGAGCTCCCTCTGTTGGATCCCCTATTATCTTAGAATCACGTCCCTTTATTTCAAGCTCGGCATCATTTGTAAGCCCTGCAATGGATGTTAAAATTTTAATACTAAGGTCATTTTCAATATTGACTTTTTTATCTCCTCTTAAAATTTGTCCTTCTGGGTCATAGCCAGTTCCATAAACTTCTAAAACTTCCCCATCGACAAAGACTTTTTTAACAGTCATTTCATTTTGAGTTAAAGTTCCAGTCTTGTCAGAGCAAATTACAGTTGTTGTTCCCAAAGTTTCAACTGCCAAAAGTTTTTTAACAATGGCATTTTTTTCAGCCATTTTTTTCATACCAATAGATAATACTATGGTTACAATGGCAGGAAGACCTTCAGGAATTGCAGCAACGGCAAGAGAAATTGAAGTCATAAACATTTCAAGAAGTTCATAACCATATAAAATACCAACACCTAAAACTACAAGGCAAATAATTATAACTAAAATTCCAAGGACCTTTGAAAGATTTGCTAGCTTTTTTTGAAGGGGTGTCAGTTCCCTATCAACTGTTGAAAGAGATGTTGCAATTTTCCCAATTTCAGTTTTTTGTCCCGTTTCAATAACCACAGCCTTTCCACGACCATAGCTAACAATTGTTGATGAATAGGCAAGATTTTTTCTATCCCCCAGTTCAATGTCCTTTTCATAGACTTCTTCAGCATGCTTTTCAACAGGCACAGATTCACCAGTTAATGATGACTCATCAATTTTTAAATTTGAAGATTCTATAAGCCTTAAATCAGCAGGCACAATGTCGCCAGTTTCTAAAATAACAATATCCCCAGGCGCAATTTTTTCTGAATTTACTGCTTGAGATTTTCCACTTCTAATAACTTTTGCCTTTGGAGAAGACATTTTTTGAAGTGATGAAATTGCATCTTCCGCCTTTCCTTCCTGATAAATGGAAAGAGCCGCATTTAAAATTACAATGACAAGAATAATTAAAGAGTCTAGTTTTTCACCTGCTACAAAATAAGAAACAGCTGCAGCAGCAAGCAGGATTATAATCATAGGGTCAAGAAACTGCTCCTTTAATTTTTCAAATATAGATTTCTTTTCTTCTTTTTTTAGAGCATTATCACCACATTCACTTAATCTTTTTTGAACTTCCTCATCACTTAAACCATATAAATTTGAATTTAATTTGTCCAAAGCATCTTCTGAAGTATGTTTATACCAAAAATTTTTATCCATTTTTCCCCCAATCTTCTATAAAATTCATATAATTTTAAAATATAAAAAGCCTCTCTCCAAAAGGATAGGGACTTTCAAATTAGTGCTTTTTTAGTACAAAGTCAAGTAAAATTCTCTTGTTAAAAATAATCAAACATATGCCAAGCGCTATAACGGAAAAAATTCCGCTCTTATTGGCAATAAATCTTTCATAATAATAGTAAAGTCCAAGGAAAAAAGTAATATCAACAATTAGCATTGCACCGCCAAAAATTATTTTTGTCCTTAACTCTTCCCTTCTTCTCTCCTCTTTAAATCTATCATCTAAATTCATAAGTCACCTCAATTAAGTAAAATTTTAACATAAAAAAACCGTAGCTGCAATAAGAGCTACGGCTAATACTTTATTCTTATCCTCTCAATTTCTTTAAAATAATTTTTTGTTCAACACTTGCAACTAATTTTCTTGTATAGGCAACTGTGTCAGGATTTACAGAAATTGAAGTAATTCCATTTTCTACTAAAAATTCGCAAAGTTCTGGATATTGGCTTGGTCCTTGACCGCAAATTGAGCAAGTGATTCCGGCTTCATTTGCTGCATCAATAATAATTTTTAAGGCTCTCTTAACAGCTTCATTTCTTTCGTCAAAATAACCCATATTATTTAAAACTCCGCTATCTCTATCAGCACCCATAATTAATTGTGTTAAGTCGTTTGATCCAATTGAAAATCCATCAACAAGTGATGCAAATTCTTTTGCTTGCATAACAACTGAAGGAACTTCTGCCATAATCCAAATTTTAAAGTTTTTAGATTGTTTTAAGCCTTCTTCAGCCATAATATCTTTTACAACAACAAGCTCTTCTGGAGTTCTTACAAAGGGAAGCATAGCAATTACATTTGTTAGACCATATTCTTCACGAACTTTTTTCATAGCCCTACATTCTAATCTAAATCCTTGTTCATATTCAGGAGAAATATATCTTGAAACCCCTCTCCAACCAATCATTGGATTTTGTTCAATAGGTTCAACTTCATCGCCACCCTTTAGTCCTCTAAATTCATTTGTTCTAAAGTCACTCATTCTAACCACAACATTTTTAGGATAAATAGCTTGGGCAACTTTTGAAATTCCTTCTGCAAGTTTTTCAATCATAAAGTCACCTTGGCCAGTTTTTGCAAGATACATCGGGTGAGCACCAATCATATTTGTAAAAATAAATTCAGTTCTCATTAGGCCAATTCCGTCAAGAGGCAGGTCTTTATATCTGTCAATAAGTCCTGGTTCGCCAAGATTCATATAAATTTTTGTTGCAGTTACTGGGGCAAAAAGATTTTGTAATTCTTCAACATTTCCAATTCCTTGGCCCTTATTTTCATTTTCCTTTTTGTCTTTTTTATTTAAAACATTTCCATCATAGACAATTCCCCTTGTTGCATCAACAGTAACAAATTGTCCAGTTTTTAAAACCTTTGTTGCATCCTTTGAACCAACAATACAAGGAATTTGTAATTCTCTTGAAACGATGGCTGCATGGCAAGTTCTTCCGCCTTCATCAGTAACAACACCCGCTGCCTTTCTCATGGCAGGAACCATATCAGGGTTTGTCATTCCAGTAACTAAAATGTCACCATCTTCAACTAAATTTATTTCTGAAACATCCTTAATTAATTTAACTTTTCCTCTTCCTAGTCCCGGACTTGCTGCTAAGCCCTTTACTAGAGCTACTAATTTTTCATCCACTTCTTTTTCAGACTCCTCTTTTTTATTTTCCTTTAAAGTAGTTATAGGTCTTGATTGTAGGAAATAAAATTCCTTTGTATCTTTATCAAATCCCCATTCAGTATCTTGAACAGAACCATATAATTTTTCAACTTTTTTGCCCATTTCTACTAACTTATCAAGTTCTTTTTTGGATAGGCATTCTTTATTAACAGCCTTTTCTCCTAAATAATCAGCAACTTTAACATCTTCAGTTCCAACGCCCTTTTTCTTTTTAATAACCATTGTTTCTTTGGCTGCAATATTCTTTTCAACAATTTCTCCTGACTTTTTATTTATAACATATTCATCAGGTGACACACTTCCAGAAACAACTGCTTCGCCAAGTCCATATGATGCGTTAATCATAATTTCATCTACATTAGATGTTACAGGATTTGCCGTAAACATAACTCCTGACTTTTCAGAATTAACCATTTTTTGAACAACTACACTTAAAGCAACGTCAAAATGATTATACTCTTGTTTTTCCCTATAATAAATTGCTCTTGAAGTCCATAGGGAAGCAAAACAATCCCTAATATGTTTTAATAATTCTTCTTCGCCTGAAATATGCAGGTAAGTATCTTGTTGTCCTGCAAAAGAAGCATCAGGTAAATCTTCTGCTGTTGCAGATGACCTTACTGCAACTTCAGGATCCTTAAGTCCGATTTCCTTTGAAAATTCTTTATAAGCTGAAACAATTTCTTCCTTAAGCTCGGGATAAAATTCTCCTTCTTTAATTTTCTTTTGAATTTCCTTTGAAGCTTCAGTTAAATCATCAACATTATCTACATTTAAATTATCCATTAAAAATCTTACAACCTCATCAAGTTTAGCATAATCAATAAATTTTTTGTAAGCCTCAGCAGTTACGCAAAATCCTGGTGGCACTGGAAGACCAAAAGAAGTTAATTCTCCAAGATTAGCTCCCTTTCCGCCAACAATTCCTACGTCATCTTTGCCAATTTCTTTAAACCATTTAATGTAATTATATTTAGACATTTGCATCCCCCTTTATTACCATTAATATTATAGCACAAATATTAATTATGTTATTCTATTTTTTAAATTTTTTTAAAATTTTCAAAAAATAAGAGCTGCAATTTTATGGTAATCATAAAGTTTGTAGCTCTTAGTTTTTTATTTCTTTAAATTTTTGACAAGTTCTGCTATTGATAGGGTTGAAATATCTTCTTTTGGTATTTCTAAAAGTTTAATAAATTTATAAATTGTTTCTTCATCTGGGCCTTCTATTTCGGCGTAGGGATAGGGATACGTTGCTTCGTCCCAAGTGTCTAAATCAATTTTTAAATCATTGTAAATATATTTTTTCCTAAATTTTTCTCCACGAGAAAATTTATCATAGCCCATGAGCCTTAAAATATTTTCAAGTTCTTCTTCATCATCAAAGGTTATAGTATGTTCAATATTATCCCTAACATTTAAAGATGAAAAATTTTCCTTAAAGGTCAAATATTTTGTTATCTTTCCATTTGTATCTGAAATTCTTATCCTTAAATAGCCTTCTTTTTTGTAAATCTTGTGGGCTGTTGAGTTTATTCTAATATTTATTTGATTTTCTTCTCCCAAATATTTTGCGCCGACTTCAATTAACTTCTTTTCTAATTCTTTTAAATCAATATTTAAAATTTTAAGTTCAATTTCTCTTTCCATTAAAATATCCTTTCTAATTTAAAATCTAAAAAATCACTGGCAACAAATTTATAAATTACCCCATTTTTTTCTCCTTCAAAGGCAAATTTGTGGCTCTTGCCATGGAGGTGACCATAAAGGCAAAGTTCCACCTTATATTCTACCAAATTTTTTGAAAATTCATTTTCCTCATGGTTTTGACTAAAGGGAGGATAATGAATCATGACTATTATTTTTTTATTTTTTGCTTGGCCAAGGGAGTTTTTTAGTCTTAAAACTTCCCTATCATAAATTTTTTCATCTGCTTCAGAAAATTCTAAGCTGTCTTTTGCCATCCAGCCTCTTGTGCCGCAAATTGAAAATCCTTCATATTCATAGGAATTATTGTGCAAAAATTTTATGCTTTTAAATCCCTGACTTTCCATTTTATTTATTGAGGACCACCAATAATCATGGTTGCCCTTTGAAATAATTTTCTTGCCCGGAAGCTTATCTATTTTTTCTAAATCTGGAAGGGCATCCTTTAATTTTAGTCCCCAAGAAATATCTCCTGGCAGCAGGACTAAATCATTTTCTTTAACTTTTTCCTTCCAATCTCTTATTATTTTTTGTTCATGATTCTTCCAATTTTCGCCAAAAACATCCATGGGTTTTTCCTTAGTAGAATCAAAATGTAGGTCTGCTATTGCAAAAATCATTTTTACCTCATATTTATTAAATTATAGTCAATTTGTTTTTTGTTTAGAATTTCTATTTCTCTCTTATTTGATGTAAAGATTATAAGTTGGTCAAAATTTTTAAGATATTCAAGAACACATTCAAGTCTTAAATCGTCATAGTTTGCAAAGTGGTCATCAAGAATTATGGGAAAATCTTCAGGAAATAAAATGAAAATTATTGCCATCCTAAAGGCAAAATAAAGCTGATCACAAGTTCCCCTGCTTATGTCTTCCAGTGAAACATATTTTGAATTTCCCCTATCATAACAAGAAATATTATATCCCTCATCTATAAAAATTTCATCATATTTATTATTTGTAAGTTCAGAAATTATCTCTGCTATTTTTTCTCTTAGCTTTGGTAGAATCTCCTGTCTATTTTCTCCTAAAATTTTCTTTAAATTATTTAGGGCGAGCTCTGTGTAGTCCCTTTGATAATATAATTTTTCTAGCTCTCCTTTTAAAAAGGCCTGTCTTTCATTTAAGTTTTTTAAAACTTCAAGAGATGATTCAAGAGCATTAATTTGTCCCTTAATTTTAGAAATATTTAATTTTATATTATTGATATTTTCCTTAATTTCATCTAAATTTTTATCTTCAAATTCTTCTAAAAATTCCTCAGGCACAAAGTCTTTAAAATCTTCTAGCTTATTTTTTAGATTGTTTAGCCTATTTTCCTTTAAAGATAGGTCTTGAAGCCTATATTTTTCCTTAAAGTTATTTATGTTTTCTGCCCCAAATTTTTGAAAGATGTCCTTTAAACTTTTATTTAAACTTTCAATTTTCTCTTCCAGTTCTATATTTCTCTTTTCCCTATCTTCTTTTCTTTCTAACTTATATTCATTAGAAATTCTCATCTTGTCATTAATTTTCATCTTGGATGATAAAAATTCATTTAGGGAAGATGAATCTTCAAGGTCATATTTTTTTGCCATGGCAGAAAAAATCTTGTCAAAATTTCTTTTTCTTGCAGTTTTTACCATGGACTTATTTTTTAGGTCATCCATCCTAATCTTAAGCCTATAAACCAGTTCTCTATTTACCCTAAATTTCACAAATCTAAGATAGGAATATAGGAAAAATATTAAGGAGACGGCTGTTAAAAAGTATTTTTTTATATAAACTGAACCTATAATTATTAAAAATCCCAAGAGGATTCCAAGAAAAGTTAGGCCCAAATAAATATTTTTAAGCTTCTTTGATGCTCCTAAATCCTTTGACAAAAATTCCATTTCCTTAGAATAATTTATAGAGTTTAATTCGTCAATTTCTGTCCTGAATTCTTGATAGGCAAAATAGTCTTTTTCCAAATCATAATTTACTTCTTTTAAATCCTCTAATTCATTACTATTAAGTCTATCAATTAGACTAAAATTGGCCTGAATTTCCTTGTTTATTTCTAAAGCCCTTTGAAAGTCTTCTAGGGAAATGTGATTTTCCTTATTTTGTGAAATCTCCTCTTCAAGGCCTTTAATTTCATTTTTTAATTTATTAAAATCACTTGATTTCTGCCTATAATAATTTTTCTCTTCAAAGGCAAGTTTTTCTTCCTCATCCCTTAAAAGGTCAAGCATGTGAAAATATTTTTTTCTATCCTCTTCAAAAATTAATTTCTTTTGGTCTATCTTTTCAAGTTCTGTCTTTCTTGTGCCTATTTTTGTCTTTGAACGGGTGTCCTTTCCCAAATCCTCTAAATCACCTTCAAGACGCTTTAACAGGCTCTTATAGGAAAAATCTTGATCTCTTGAAGTCAAAAAATTTGAAATTTTTTCCTTTACGGTTTCCTGGGCACTTTTATCTATTTGGCTATCCATTTGCCTTATATAAAAGGTTGACTTAAAAAGAGGTCTTGTCATGGAAAAAAAGTAAACGCCTGGCTCCTTAATTCTTGAATATTTTTTAAAGGAAGGGTGGTCTGAAATGTCCTCTCCCCTTGTAAGATTTAAAACTTCAACTTCATCTTCATTAAAATCCCTAAAGACCCTATAAAGATCCCTTTTTTCTATTTCTATAAAACCCTTGTAGTCTGTACCTTGCCAAGGTTTATATTTATTAAAAAGTTCGTCCTTATTTCTGGATTTTAAATTGTCCTTGGAAAATCCATAAAAAATTCCGTCAATAAAAGAATGACAGGTGGATTTCCCTCCTTCATTTTCAGCATAGATTATATTTATCCCGTCTTTTAAATCTATTATTTTATTCTTAAATTTTCCAAAGGCAAGTAGACCTAATTTTTTAATTTTCATGGCTTGCCTCCATTAAATATTTTATTCCGAGCCTTAGGCCGTCCATTTCTAAAGCATCTTCCCTATTAAAGGAATTAATATATTTCCCCAAAAGAGTGTTATCATTTTTTTGCAGCAAATCCTCAATTGAATAAGAAGGCAGTAGATAATTTTCAATTTCAAAATAAAAAGCCCTTAAATTATTTTCAAGGTAGGATAAAAGATAGGTACTTTCCCTATATCTTCCCCTAAGTCTTATCCTATAAAGATCCTTATCATTAATATTTTTTGAAATTTGTCCTAAAACTTCTTCCGGATTTTTTTCATCGTCTATTTCAATGTCCAAAATTTGAAAGTGTTTGACCTGAGAATTTACAAAATGTATTTCTTGTGAGTCTAAATCAACTTCTATAAAACCGTGATCTCCAGTTTCCTTAAAGGACATAGGTTCTAAGGACCCGCAGTAATAGGCATTTGCAAAAACTTTTCCCCTTTTGTGAACATGACCCATGGCGACATAATCAAATTTTTTTGCATAATCCTCTTCCAATTTTAGAAAATTTCCATCTTCTATAGAAGCATGGATCAGAAGTATATTATTATAATCTTCTTTTATTTGCGGTTCAGGCAAAATTTCCTTAAAATATTCACTATTATAGGAAATTCCAAAAACTCTTGTCTTTAAATTTTCTAAATCAACATAGGAAAATTCATCTCCAAATAAATGGACATTTTCCGGAAGTTTCACCTTCTTATATATGGAATTGCCATCTAAAAAGTCGTGGTTGCCACATACTATAAAGACAGGAATTTTTATTTTTTCAAGTTCAAATAAAAATTTATTCATTTGCGATAGGCTAAAATATTCCCTTTCAAATAAATCTCCTGCCAATAGCATTAAATCTATTTTACTTTTTTCCACATAAGAAATTACAGACAAAAAATTTTCCCAAATATCTCTTGTAATTTTTTCCCTAATTTCTATAGGAAGATTTCCCTTATAAAATTTTGAAAAATGTAAATCGCCTAAATGAATTAGTTTCATAATATCACCATTTTCATTATAGCATATAAATTTTTGCTTTTTTTTAAAATATAATGGGTCAAAAAAAATCCTCGGCGAATGCCGAGGAAATGATTATTTTATTAACGCCTGAAGTTTTTTAAAGGTATCTGTTCCTGCAACTCCCGCCAAATCAAAAAGAATTGTTTCTGTATTTGAAATTACTGCTCCCATTTGATCAAGTTGACTAAGGCCGTTTTGGTGATTAAAATCACTTCTTGAACCTAAAGCATCAGAAACAGCAAAAACTTCATAGCCCTTTTCTAAAAGTCCTCTTACAGTTTGAAGGATACAAATATGGCTTTCAATGCCACAGACTATGATTTGTTTTTTATTTTTTGCTTTTAAATCCCTTAAAATTTCTTCATCTTCAGTTGAATCAAAAGTTAATTTGCTATGTTCTACATAATTTTTAAGATGTTTCAAAATTTCTTCATGGTTTGAACCAAGACCCTTAAGATATTGGGCAGTAACTACAAAATCCATATCCAAAATTTCGCAAATCTTAGCCAAGATAATTGAATTTTTTAAAACTCTTTCATTATTATCAATTGCCTTTAAAATTTTTGGTTGCATATCTATAAACATAAACATAGCCTTATTTCTGTCTAATTTAAAATTTTTCATCGAGCCTCCTACATTTCTTCAACTTTTACGCTGTTCATTAATTTTTTTATTTCACTCATTTCAACTTCTGAAAATTTCATATAATTTTCGCATATACTTGATGCAATTGCAAGTTTTATTGTCGTTTCTAAATCATAATCTCTGTCAATTCCAATGGCAAAGCCAGCAAGAATTAAATTTTTATTATAGGTCTTAAAATCTGATATCTTGTCAAAATAAACCTTATAATTCTTGTCTTTTGTTGAAACGACAGTTGCCCTTTGACTATTGACAACAACAATTCCAACACCTTTATCAATTAATTTTTTTGTAACCTCTGGCACATCTCCAGTATGGGTAATATTTTCTTCCCCTGTCAAATCTTTTTTGTCCATTATGAGAACGTAGGGTTTTGAATCCTTAATTTGTCCCACATTTTCAGGATTTACTACAATCTTTACATTTTCTTTATAGCAAATATTAATAAGAGCTTCATATAAATCATCCTTTAAAGAATCATGATCAATAATTGAAAGACCAACAATTTTTTTGCCCCTTATAGCTTCTGCAAAGGCATTTATAATGTCCTTTTTATCTTCCATGGTAATTCTTGGGGACTTGCTTTTAAAAATAGTCTTGCCTTCTCCATTATCAATTATTATATTTTCTATATTGTCATCTTTAAGGGAAATGCTTGTACTTTCAATATAATGATTTCTAAGGTCACTTTCAATAAATTTGCCAATATTTGTTCCCTTTAGATAAAAAACCTTAGAGTCTTGGAAAAGTCTATTGGCAAAAACTGCCATGTCAATCCCATAACCTGAAGCATAAACTCTTGATGCGTCAATAAGATTTTCTTCACCCACATTAAAAATTTTACTTTTATATTTTCTTATAAGTTTAGGATTAAAATCACAAAATAAAATCATGTATTCACCTCATTTTACTAACTTAATTTTATTTAAAATATCTTCCTTTAGGGCTTGTAAAATTTCTTCCGCTCTTTTTTCGTCCTTATTTTTTGTATAGATATAAACTTTTATTTTTGGTTCTGTTCCTGATGGCCTTAAGGCAAACCAAGATCCATCTTCTAAACTATATTTCAAAACATTTGAAGAGTCAATATTTTTGTAGCCCTTAATAAAATCAATTTTTTCTCTAGTCTTTAGACCTCCAAATTCTGAAATTTCTCTTGATCTAAAGTCCTCCATAATCCTTTTAATTTTTTCTGCCCCTTCAATTCCTTCCATTACAATTGAAGTTAAAAAACTTTTAGCATAAGCATATTTCTTATAGATATTTTGGAGCTGATCATAAAGGCTTAAATTTCTTTTTTTATAGTAGGCTGCCATTTCTGCCGTCATCATAGCAGCACTTACTCCATCCTTATCCCTTAAATGATCTGAAAGAACATAGCCAATTGATTCTTCAAAACCTAAAATAAAGGAATACCTCCCTGTTTTTTCCCAAATATTTGCATAGTTACAAATATTTTTAAAACCTGTTAGGGACTGAAAGGATTTAACCTTGTAGGTCTGTGCAATATAATCAACTAAATCAGAAGACACAAGGGATCTTACTATGGCAGAATTTTCTGCTAATTTATTTTTTTCAGACAGAGAGCCTAAAACATATTCAACTAAAAGATAG
The DNA here is from genome assembly GCF_900099555.1 of Peptoniphilus raoultii. Lineage (GTDB taxonomy): Bacteria > Bacillota > Clostridia > Tissierellales > Peptoniphilaceae > Peptoniphilus_A > Peptoniphilus_A raoultii. The sequence goes on along the minus strand of NZ_FMWM01000002.1, from coordinate 1,024,605 downwards.
GCAAGTTCATTTCCTGAAAAGGCAAAATAATCACCTTCTTCTTTTTTTCCTAAAACTGCCAGCCTATCGCTGTCAGGATCCGTTGCAATAATAAGGTCTGCCTTATTTTTTTCTCCATATTTTTTTGATAAGTCAAAGGCTTCAATAAACTCAGGATTAGGATAAGATACTGTAGAAAAATCAGGGTCTGGATTTTCTTGTTCTTTTACAATTATAAGATTTTCAAAACCCCTCTGCCTTAAAATATGCCTTACGGGAATATTACCACAGCCATTTAGGGGTGTATAGACAATTTTTATATCCTTATCTAAATCTTCCCCATCATGAAGAGTAAGGTCCAAGGTTTTTTTATAGTAATCTTCATCAAAATCCTTAGAAATAATTTGAATTACAGACTTGTCAAAGGATTTATCTCCTAAGTAGTCTTCAAGGTCTTCAAATTTTATTTTTTCAATCTCTCCTAAAATTTCACCTGCTATATCTGATAAAATTTGAGAACCCTCTGACCAATAAACCTTATATCCATTATAAATTTTAGGATTGTGAGAAGCTGTAACCATTATTCCACCGCCAGTTTTTAAATATCTAACTGCATAGGCAAGCATGGGAGTTGGTCTTATGTCGTCAAAAATATAAGTCTTTATTCCCTCTTTTGCAAAAATTTTGCAGGACAGCTCTTCAAATTCTTTTGAACCATGTCTTACATCTCTTCCAAAAACAATGCCCTTATCATGAATTTTGTGGTTCTTTAAGACCTTTGAAATTGCAAGGGCAGTTCTTGCCACCACATATTTATTCATCCTATTGGTGCCTGGTCCTAAAATTCCCCTAAGGCCAGCCGTTCCAAATTCAAGGTCCCTATAAAAACTTTCTTTAACTTCATCTTCTGACATTTGCCTTAAGGCCTCTTTTGTCTTTTCATCTGTAAAAGAACCTTCAAGCCATTTTTTGTATTCTAATTTATAATCCATAACTACTCCTTACAAATATTCTCAAATTTTCCGCCAATTAAATTGACAAGGTCCTTTGGCTTTACTTTCATTTGCATGCCAACTTTTCCCGCACTTACAAAAAAATAATCATAATCTTCAGCTGACTTATGAATAACTGTTGGAAATTCCTTTTTCATTCCAACTGGTGAGCAGCCTCCGTGAACATAGCCCGTTAGAGAAAATAATTCTTTTTGGGGAAGCATTTCTATTTTTTTTGTATGAGTAGCCTTGGCAGCCTTTTTTAAATCTAGTTCATGATCACTGGGCAATACAAAGACAAAATATTCCTTGTCCTTAGAATAGGTGACCAAAGTCTTAAATACTCTACTGACATCCTCTCCAGTTTTTTGGGCCACATCTTTTCCACCAATGCCGCCCTCTGTAGAATATTCAATTAAATCATATTTAATATTATTTGTATCTAAAATTCTTATAGCATTTGTCTTTTTCATAATAACCTCTTTAAAAAAAGTATAGATTACTCTATACTTCATAATACCCATATTATACTAGAAAATTATCTTTTTTTCTTTAAAAGGATCATAAAAATTAAAATTATGACTCCAAAAATTACAATTGTTCCCCCAGGTTTTAATCCCAAATAAAAGGAAATGAAAAGTCCTCCAAGAGTGAAAATTATCCCAAAAACCGAGGAAAGAATTGTGGATTGTAAATATCCCCTATTAAACTGAAGGCTCAAGGCAACGGGAATTACCATTAACGATGAAATAATTAAAATCCCAACAGTCCTTGCAGATATTGAAATTGTCAGAGCAATTAAAAACATAAAAATTCTATTTATAGATTCAACTTTTAGACCGCTTAGTTTTGCTGAGCTTTCGTCAAAGGAAATATACATTAAATCCCTATATAAAAGGGCAAAAATAAAAAATATTACAAGGGAAAGAATAATAATTGTATAAAATTCAAAGTTTGAAATTGTTAAAATTGAACCAAATAAAAAGGATTCAAAATTATAAGAAGTGCGGATAAATCCTGACATAAGTGATGCAAGACCAATTCCTGTTGACATAACAATTGCCGTTGAAATCTCCTGATAGCCAGGAAAATTTTTTCTAATAAATTCCATAAAAAAACTTGCCAAAATACAAGTGATAATTGCGCCGAGCATGGGCTGGATACCTGCAAAAATTCCAATCATAACTCCTGCAAGAGAAACGTGAGAGAGGGCATCACCAATTATGGAAATTTTCTTATTGACAATAACAATTCCCATAAGGGGAATAATAAGTGATAAGAAAAATCCGCATATAAAAGCTTTTATCATATATGAATAAGAAAAAATTTCCATTACTTTACCCTTTCCAGTTTTTTATCTTCTATCTTATAAATTTTATTAGCTAAATTTTCAAGGTCCTTAGGCTCATGAGTTACCATAAAAATACTTATATTTTTTTCTTCATTAAAATATTTTAATAGATCAAAAAGACTTTCCTTGGATTTTAAATCAATGCCAGCTGTTGGTTCATCTAAAATTAAAAATTCTATGTCATTTACAATTGCCTTTGCAATTAAAACCCTTTGCCTTTGCCCCCCTGAAAGCTGGCCAAATATATGGTTTTTAAAATCTTCCATGCCTGTAATCTCAAGGGCCCTATTTATTTGCTTTTCATTTTCCCTTGATAATCTTTTAAAGGGCCCTATTCTTGGATAGATGCCTAGGGATAAAAGCTCCTTAACTGTTATGGGAAAATTTAATTTGTCCGCTGCACTTAGCTGGGGCACATAAGAAATTTTGTGGGGACTTTTTAAAAGGTCAAAGGAAATTTCTCCCTCATAGTCTTTAATTTCCCCCAAAATAATTTTTAAAAGGGTAGACTTACCCGCCCCATTTTCACCAATAAGCAGCGAGAAGTCCCCCTTTTCAATTTCTAAATATATATTTTCTAATATATATTCCTTTTTATATGAAAAAGACAAATTTTTTACACATAAAATTTTTTCTGTCAATTTAAAACCTCATTTAAAACCCTTAGATTTTCCTCCATAACTGAAAGATAATCCTCATTATTTTTTATTTGATCTTCATTTAAAGATTCAAGGGGTGATAAAATAACAATTTCTGCCCCTGTTTCCGCCTTTATGGTTTCTGCAATTTTTGTATTTACCATATCTTCGGCACAAATATATTTTATATTATTTGCTTTAATAAAGTCAATTATTTGAGCCATAGTTTTAGGATCTGGTTCACCAGAATTATTTACATTTTTTATAGGAAGCTGTTTTAAATTATAGTCCCTACAAAGATATCCAAAGGCTTCATGAGTTACGACAAAAGTTTTGGACTTTGCATTTTTTAAAGTCTCTTCATATTTTTTATCAAGTTCGTCTAACTTGTCAGCATAGGTTTTGAAATTATCTTCATAATATGAAGCATTTTCCTTGTCAATTTCTGAAAGTTTATTTTTTATATTTTCCAGTTCTATTTTTGCATTTTTAAGAGAAAGCCAAGTATGGGGATCGTAAGAACCGTGGTGGTGAGTGCTTTCAAGCCCATATTCATGTTCGTCTTCATGATTTTGGCTTTCATTGTGACTATCTACTTCATTAGCTTCATGATTATGCTTATGATTTTCTTCATCGTCATTATGGTCATGATCATGTTCGTGGTCGTGATCATGATTGTGGTCATGATCTGAAACAATTAAATCCACATTCTCTGAAGCTTCTAAACTTTTAAGTTCAGGCATAGAAGACAAAACTTTTTCTGTCCAAGATTCTAAACCTGAACCATTATATATAAATAAATCTGCCTTAGATAAATTTTTTATATCGTCAGTTGACGGTTCATAGTGGTGAGCTTCTTCACCAGGTTTTACGAGCATTGACAAATTAATTTTATCCCCTCCAATTTTTTTTGTTAAATCATAAACTGGATAAACAGAAGCATAAACATCTAATTTCCCATTTTCCATACTTACATCTTTATTTTCATTTGCCCTTCCGCAAGCAGTAAATAAAAGGGCAAATAATAAAATAATTAGTTTTTTCATTTTAGCCTCCTTGCAAATAGTTTCCATTCGCACAAATTATTATAACAAATTTTAAATTTTTAGCAAGGGTATTTTGAAAATTATTAAAAATATATTATAATAATACAAAGGGTGATTATATGAACAAATATCAAAAGTTATTAAAAGAACATAATTTAATTTTAACTAAGGGCAGACTTCATGCTCTTGAAGTTTTATCTAAAGAAGAAATTCCCCTAAATGTGGAAGAAATATTTGCCAAAGTCGACAAAGAATTTGTGCCTAACTTCACATCCCTTTATAGAATTTTAAATCAGCTTTATGATGCTGGTCTATTAAATAAAACAATTTATCAAGACGGTATAAATTATTATGAATTTAAAAGACATGATCACAGGCACTATATTATATGCACAAAATGCGGCAAGGTATCTAAAATTAAGGGCTGCCCAATGGATGCGTTTGAGGAAGAAGTTTCAAATGACACAGGCTTTATAGTTAAGGGCCACACAGTTGAACTTGAAGGTATTTGTCCCGATTGCCAAAAAAATGATAATAAATAGACATGAAAAATCCACCATCTCCGGTGGATTTCTTTTGATTTATTCTTATTAGTTATTACTTTCTTCCCTATCTAGGGCTTTATTTTCATCAGACTTTTCTTCAGAATTTATGATATTATTTTCTGAATTTTCATCTTTCTCATCTTCTGAAATTTTCCCATCGCTATAATCTTTTAAAATCGTCATAAATTCATCGCCAGTTATTGTTTCTTTTCTCAAAAGATATTCAGCAATGGCTGTTAGGGTTTTAATATTTTCTCTTAAAATTTTTATTGCTTTTTCATGAGCCTCGTCAATAATTTTTGCAACAGCCTTGTCAATTTCATATTGTCTTTGAGGAGAACAAGTTAAAGATGAATCTCCTCCTAAATAGGAGTTTGACATTGATTCCATAGCAACAAATCCAAAGTCCTTATCCATACCGAACCTTGTAATCATAGCCTTGGCAATTTTCGTTGCCTTTTCAATATCATTTGAAGCTCCTGAAGTCTGCGTATTAAATATTACTTCCTCAGCAGATCTGCCCCCAGTTAAAGTGACAATTTTATTGAAGGCTTCTTCCTTTGACATTAAAAATTTTTCTTCTTCATCAACTTGCATTGTATATCCAAGGGCACCTGATGTTCTTGGAATTATTGTAATCTTATGAACTGGAGCTGAGTTTGTTTGCTTTGCAGCAACTAAAGCGTGACCCACTTCATGATAGGCAATAATTCTTTTTTCATTTGGAGAGATCATGGCATTTTTTCTTTCATATCCGGCAAGCACAACTTCAACAGATTCTTCTAAATCCCTTTGACTCATTTTATCTCTACCTTCTCTAACTGCTCTTAAAGCTGCTTCATTGACCATATTGGCAAGGTCTGCTCCTGATGCTCCTGCTGTTGCCCTGGCAACTTGACCATAATCAATATTTGCTTCCTTTTTAATATTTTCTGCGTGAACTTTTAAAATAGCAATTCTTCCTGCTAAATCTGGAAGTTCTACAGGTATTCTTCTATCAAATCTGCCTGGTCTTAAAAGTGCGGGGTCAAGAGAGTCAGGTCTATTTGTTGCAGCTAAAATTACAACACCGCTTCTGGCATCAAAGCCGTCCATTTCAGAAAGCAATTGATTTAAAGTTTGCTCCCTTTCATCATTGCCTGAAAAACCAGCACCATCTCTTTTTTTGCCAATTGTATCAATTTCGTCAATAAAAATAATGCAAGGGGCTTTTTCTACAGCTTGTTTAAATAGATCCCTTACCTTTGCAGCTCCAAGTCCAACAAACATCTCAACAAATTCTGAACCAGAAATTGAAAAGAAAGGAACATTGGCCTCAGATGCCACAGCCTTGGCAAGAAGGGTTTTTCCTGTTCCTGGAGGACCAACAAGAAGTGCCCCCTTTGGAAGTTTTGCACCAATATTTGTATATCTTCTTGGATTGTGAAGAAAATCTACAATTTCCCTTAAAGATTCCTTGGCCTCTTCCTGGCCTGCAACATTTGAAAATTTTATGCCGTCAGTTGATTCAACATAAATTTTTGCCCCCGACTTTCCAATATTCATAGGCCCTATTCCTCCCATGTCTCCCATTTTTTTAAAGAGAGTTTTGGAAAGAATAAACCATAAAAAGCTAACTATTAAAAATGTTGATAGGAAAGATAATAGCAGCTGGAGAATTGGATTTAATTCTTGGCTATAAATCTGCTCACTTTTTACATTATGTTCAATTAATCTGTCTACTAACATGGGGTCGTTGAAGCGATTAGTTTCATATTTTTGCCTTTTTCCTTCTTCATCTTTTGCAACAAAGGCAATTGTCCTATCTCTCACTTCCACACTTTCAACTTGTCCTTTATTTATCATATTTACAAAGCTTACATAGTCGGACTGTTTAATATTTGTATCTCTGTTAAGTAAGGGTATTGTGTAATATGTTATCATAAAGAAAATTATAATGGCACCAACATAATAAATTAAATTAGGCTTATTTTTTCTAAATTTATTTTTTTTATTATCTTTATTTTGCAATTGTAACTCCTTTCATTTTATTACTTATACCCAAAAAATTTTTAATTTTTCAGGGTAAAAAATTTTTGATGCAAAATTCATCAAAATTTCACATCAAAATTAAATAATCTCTCTCCTATTTTTTAAAGCAGCGCCAATTGTTATTTCATCATAATATTCAAGGTCCCCTCCAACTGGAAGGCCAAAGCCAATTCTAGTAACCTTTATTTTAAAATCCCTTAAAATACTAACAAGATAAGATGCAGTAACATCACCATCAGTTGTTGGCGAAGTTGCAATAATAATTTCCTCTATTTCTTTATCTTCCTTTAGTCTTTCTAAAAGTGAATCAATAGTTAAATCCCTTTCGCTTTTACCCTTTATTGGTGAAATAATTCCGTTAATAACGTGGTATTTACCCCTATAAATTCCAGACCTTTCCATGGCATCAACGTCCTTTGGATATTCTACAATGCAAATTGTTTTGTTATCCCTTGAAAGGTCTGTGCATAAATCGCAGGGATCTTTATCTGCAATATTTGAACAGATAGAGCATTTTTTTACCTTGTTTTTAATTTCTCCAATAGATTTTGCTAGACTCTTAACTTCAAGCTCATCCATTCCAATAATATAATAGGCAAGCCTTTGAGCACTTTTTGCTCCTATGCCTGGCAGTCTATTTAAATTTCTAATTAATTCTTCAATAGGGCCAATTTTATAAGTCATTTTATAGTCCTGGTATATTTAAGCCGCCAGTAAATTTGCTCATTTGTGAACTCATTTTTTGTTCAGCAGCCTTTAGGGCTTCGTTAACGGCAGCCACAATTAAATCTTCAAGCATTTCTACATCGTCAGGATCCACAACTTCCTTATCAATAGAAATTGAAACAAGTTCCTTATTTCCGTTGACAACAGCACTTACCGCTCCTCCACCTGAACTTGCACTTATTTCTTCATTTTTTAAATTTTCCTGCATATCTTCCATTTGTTTTTGAAGCTTTTCTATTTGCTTCATCATATTATTCATATTTCCACCAGAACGTGGAAATCCTGGATATCCCTTAGCCATAAATCCTCCTTATTTTCTATTTATTATATTTTTTTCAAATAAATTTTCAAGCTTCTCCGCTGTAATATCTTTTTCCAAAGAAAATCTTACTTCTATATCTCTATTATATCTTTTCTTCAAAAGACTTTTAATTATTTCTAACCTTTCAGGATCATTTACAACCCTTATATGAAAAACGTGGCCCTCTGCAAAAGTTATGTCTAGTAAATTATTTGCAAAGGAATGGACCTTTGCATCAATTAAAACTCCTGCTAAGGCAACCTGGTTTATAGCCTTTAAATTATCTAAAATCTTTGGCCAATCCTCCCTAATATCTTTAAGGCTTAGGATTTCTTCCTTATTATTTTCATCATCAAATTCTTTACTTTCTTTTAAAATCTCTTTTGCTTCAGGAGTTTTTAAGTCAAATGACTCTTCTTCACTTTCATTTTCAAGAGGCAACCCTTCTTTTTTTTCTACTCTATCTTCTAATATTGGGGAAGGGACAAAATTTTCGTTCTCTGACTTATGAATTACTTGACTTTCCTTTTCTTTTTTAATTATATCAGAAGGATCCTCTCTTTTAAAGCTTTGAGTTCTTCCCTCTTCCAGAGATTCTATTCTTTCCCTTAAATTTTTTATATTATCCCAAAGGCTTTTTTGAGACGGCTCACTGCAAATTTTAAGAGAGGTCATTTCCATTAAAATCCTTGGGTTTTCCGCATATTTAATATTAGTTTGTAGGTCTTTTAAGCCGTCAATAATTTCCAGTATTCTGTCTAAATCTGAATTTTGGGCTTGAGCTTTAAATTCCTTTAAATAAGTTGAAAAAACAAGTTTTTCAGGCTCCTGCAAAGTTTTTACCAGCATTAGGTCTCTAAAATGACCTAGGAGCTGATTATTTAAGGATAAAAAATCTTTACCTTGATCTGCTAGCTCATCAATTGCATTAACAGCACCAATTAAATCCCTATTTATCAGGGCATTAGTAAATTTAAAAATTGCCTCTTGGGAAGAAATTCCTAAAATATTAACTGCATCTTCAATAGTCATATTTTTTATGTCAAAAGATAAAAGTTGATCTAAAACTGAAAGGGCATCTCTCATGGATCCATCTGCATTTTTTGCAATTAAAAGATAAACCTCATCATCTAATGATTTACCTTCCTCTTCAGTAATGGACTTTAAATTTTTTATAATTTCATTAATGGCAATTCTTTTAAATTCAAACTTTTGAGTTCTCGATAGAATTGTTGCAGGGATCTTTTCAATTTCCGTAGTTGCCAAAATAAAAATCAAATGCCTTGGGGGTTCTTCTAAAATTTTTAAAAGAGCATTAAAGGCACCCTTTGAAAGCATATGAACTTCATCGATTATATAAACCTTATATTTTAAGGAAGTTGGCGGATAGATTACCTTTTCTTTAAGCTGCCTAATGTCATCAACTCCATTATTTGAAGCTGCGTCCATTTCCACAACATCCATATTTAAATCATTTAAAATAGATGTGCATGACTCACATTTGTTGCATGGATTTCCATCAATTGGATTTTCACAATTAACTGCCCTTGCAAAAATTTTTGCAGCTGACGTTTTTCCTGTTCCTCTCGTTCCTGAAAATAAATAGGCATGAGAAATTTCATTATTAATTATTTGATTTTTTAAAGATTTTACTATAAATTCTTGACCAAGCATTTGGTCAAAAGATTTTGATCTATATTTTCTATAAAGGGCTTTATACATTTTCTCACCACATTTATTATAACAAAAAATTTACCATAATAAAATTATCTATTAGTTTTAACAGATTTTTCACAACTTTATCACAAACATAAATTATGATAAGCATATAAATTGATTAGGAGGAAATTAATTATGAACAATTTAAGAAAAGTATTAAGCGTAGGCGTTGCTTCAATTCTTATGTTAGGAATGGTAGCTTGCCAAGGCGGAAACAAATCTAATGCTAACAAAGCTGAAAATACAGCTATTGAAGAACAAAAAGAAGCTAACGAAGCTAAGGCAAATGCTAATGCAGAACAAAAAGAAGCTAATGCAGCTATGGAAGATGCAGCAGAAGAAAAGGCTCAAGAAGAAACTACTACTGAAGAAGCTCCTGCAACTGAAGAAGCTCCTGCAGAAGAAAAAGCTGAATAATTAATAAAAATTTTAATATTAAGGGGACTTTCATTTGATTGTCCCTTTTTTTATAAGTAATTTTAATTTACATACTATAATAAAATATTTCTTTAATTCTCATTTATGATATAATAGAAATACTAAGCGAAAGAAGGTGTCCTATGTTTTGTCCCAATTGCGGAAATATTGTTTCAAAAGATGACAACTATTGCAAGGTGTGCGGTAAAAATTTAAAAAACATAAAAATTAAGGTTGAATCCCTTGACTCTACCACACCTGTAAAAGCCGTTAAAATGCCTAAGACAAAAGATGTTACAAGAGTTTTTAATCCCAAGGATATTGACGGTATTGATACAACTGATGACATAAAAAATATTATTGCAGAAGTTGACAAAAAAATTTCCAAAAATATAAAGGAATATGAAAAACGCAGCTCTGAAGATGCCTTAATTAATAAAGAAAAAGAAGAAAAACTTAATTTATCTATGGAAAAAGGCCCTTCTACTAGCGAAAAAGTACAAATAAAAAAAGAAACAAAAGCCCAAGAAAAAATTGATTCAAAGGACAATTTCAATATAAGTAAAAAGGAACTTATCAGAAGAGTTCAGGAAGAGCTTAAGAAATCTCCAAAAATTTCTTCTGATGATTATCTTGAAGAAGAGGAAGAAAAAAATATTGAAGGCTCAAAAAAATCCTTAAAAGACCTTTGGAAGGACTTTATAAATGAAGATGACGATGAGTTTTCAATTTTTAATTCCATAAAGAAAGATAAGTCCCAAAAAACTTCAAGAATAAGAAATTTTGAAATAACGAATACTTCTGATGTTTCCAATAAATCTCTTGAAGACACCATGTCTGTTCCAAAAATTAAACTTGATAAGGATGGAAATGTGGATCTTAATGTTTTAGAAAATGATTCAAAGGAAAAGACTAAAAATAGTCCTAAGAAAGTCCAAAAAAATTTTCATGATGTCAAGCCCTTTCAAGGGGAAAAAATAGAAAAAACAGAAAAGATAGATAGAGAAGAAAGCCCCACAGTCAAGGCTGAGGATTTTAAGATTTCAAAGGAAAAAATTTTTGGAAGAAATGATGAAAAAAAGCTTTTAAGGGCAAAAGAAGAAAAAAAGCCCCTGGCTAAAAAACTAGGCTTGAAAAAAGAAAGACCCTTAAAAAGTCAGGATCTTAAGGAAAATTTAGCCGATGAAAAAAGTAAAATCAATAAATTAAGAGAAAATATTGAAGAGGACCTTTCAAGGGAAAGTTTTCCCAGAAAGACCGAAAGCAAAGCCGATGATTTCATAAGAAATAATTTTAAAAGGCTTTCAATATTAAATATAAATTTTGCTGAATTTTTAAAATCATATAAGAGTACGGAATCTATAATTTTAATAATTTTAGGCATCCAATTAATATTTGTTCAAATGTTTGTAGGTCAAGGAAAGTTTACGCCAATGCTTTTATTCTTCTTAATCTTAAAACTTATTTTTGACTACCTTCAATTTGTGGTTCCTTTAAGAATTGCAAAAGATCAGACAAATATTTTAAAGGCAAATGACAATACTAAAGTTTACTGCCTAATAAATTGGTTTTACTGCAAATTTTTCTTATTCTTAGGATTTATACTAACACCCTTTAGCGGATTATTTAATTTTAATCTCCTAAAGGCCTTAACTCCAATGCCCATTGCCACAATATTTTTAATAATATTTTCACCAGCTGTGGCCCTAAGTTTTTACTATAGTGAGCTTGAAGATAAAAAAATTATAAACTTTGTTGGCTGGTATGCCTTCCTATTTATTTTAATTGAGCTTTTGACAAAACTTTTATGGTTTGGAGTAAACTTTACTTTTAATACACTATTTTAAAAAAATAACTGCCTTAAGTGGCAGTTTTTTTATCCTTCAATTATCTCTGCATTATCTATATTTTTAAACCTATTTCCATTTTTTATCCATAAATTTCCAATGGTGTAGACAATATATATCAATAGATTATAGATGGCAAAGACTAGAATTAAATATAAAATTCTTGGTATAGATGCAAAATATTCTGTAAAAATTGGACTTTCATTTAGGTAGGCATAGTTTGCTCCAAGGACATCATTTAAAACTAGGGAAAATAAAATCTGAAAATTTGCTACGTAATACATGAACTTTAAGTCCCCAGCAGAAAAACTATAATTATCTACAAAAATAAATATTGCCGCTGTCCAGAGAATAGCTGCATGGGTCATAAAAAAGCTAATAAACATGGCATGGGGAAAATTGTAAGGCATAATATCTGTCACAATTAGGGGAATAATCCCGCCTATTGAACCCCAATAAATATTTATGGCCTTTAATTTGTAAGAAGAAAAAATTAGGGCAAATAAACCTGCCAAAAGGGCAACCCTACAAGTATATAGTGGAAGCAAATCCTTTATACTATAATAGGCATTTGCCAGGAAAAAATAATAAAAAATAAATTGCTGTATTAAAATAAGTCCTATTAAAAAAATTCTAAGTCCCCTGTTTAATTTCATGTCTTTCCTAATTTCAAACCTATTTTTATAAATTAAATAGCAACAGAAAAATATGAAAAAAACTATTACAATATGGGTCAAGCTAAAATTTTTAAACCTAACCCCATCTTCTTCAAGTCTAAAAAAATAATCCCAATAAGCTTTCATTTGCCACCCACCTTTTATTTAACTCTATTATAATATAATAATATAAATATGCCGTCAAAAGACGGCAAATTTTCCTTAATATTTACTTAAAAATTCATTAATTTTTGGTGCCACTATATTTGAACTATTTCTACTGACAAAAACACCAATATGACCAGTACTTATTTCCACAAGCTCCTTGTCTTTTGAAGAAACTGCATCCATAATTGGCCTTGTGGCAGCTGGTGGAACTTGATTGTCCTTTTCTCCTAAAATCGCAAGTAAGGGGCAAGAAATTTCTTTTAAATCAACAAGTCTGCCGCCAAGTTCAAATTCGCCTTTTATTAAAGCATTTTTATGGTACATGGCATCAATAAATTCTTCATATGCCCTGGCAGCTTGATCAGGAGAATCAAAAATCCATTTTTCCATCCTCAAAAAGTTAGCAAGTTTATTTTCATCATCAAGTGAATCTATAACCCCAATATATTTGTCAAGCATTAGGTCAACTGGTTTTAAAAATACAAAACCTGCATTCATAAATTCACCAGGAATATTTCCAAAAGCATCTACCATATTATGAGGATTTAAATATTTGCCCCACTTGAAAAGAAGTCCGTCATCAGTTGAAAAATCAACAGGAGTAACAAGGCTCACAAGGGCATTTACCTTATTTTGATTTAAAGCTGTATAAATATAGGAAAAAGTCCCTCCTTGGCAAATTCCCATAAGATTAATTTTTTTAAGGTTGTGGTGTTCTCTTATTAAATCCACACAATCATTTATATATCCGTCAATATAATCATCAATACCAATATACTTGTCATCTGCAGTTGGGTAACCCCAGTCAATTATATAAAGATCTTGACCGCCCTTAAGCAAATCTTTTACTAAAGACCTATCTTGATTTAAATCCATCATATACTGTTTATTTACAAGGGCATAAATTATAAGGGTCGGGATTTTATTTACCTTGTCCTCTTCAACCAGAGGCCTATAATGAAATAATTTCATCTTATCTTGATGGTAAATTAAATCCTTTGGTGTTTGATCTGACCCACTATAGTCAACATTTGTAAGAGTGTCAATCCCTTTTAAAATCTTGTCAAAGGCATCAAAAGAATCCGCTATTGATTTATCATATTCTATTCCAAAAAAATTTTCCAAATTATAACCTCCTCTTAGTCCTCTGTCATAGCTTGTTCATCTTTTTCTCTTAACATTTTCTTTAATTGTCTAACTTCTTTTTTCAGCTCATAAACTGACTTGTAAAGAGAATCCATATCCTCATTAGTAGGAATTGGTAAATTTTTTAGGCCCTCTATAATAAGCTTATCAAGATCCTTTTTAAGTACTGTTAGTGAATCTACAAAGTTCCCTAAAAACTTTGAAAACTCGTCTGAGTAAAATAATTTATCAAAATTATCTGATACTTTCTTTCTCCAGTAATTATAAAATTCTTCAAAAGTTGCAGAATTTTTGCCCTCCTTAATCATATTAAAGGATTCTTTAATAACTTCTTCTGTAGAGTCATCAACTAATTTATAAAGCTTTAAAGAAAGCTCTGCAAAATAATTTATAAATTTAATAAACTTGTCAAAAGTTTGCATATTATTTTCATATTGATTTCTGTCAATTCCAAATTGAGGAGAATTTAAAAGTTTGGCAAAAGTCTTGTCATAGTTTTCCTTCCAAATGTTGAAAAATTCAATAAAACCTTCAGGATCAGACAAAGCTCCCTTCATAAAATAGTCCATTAAATTTTCTGCAGTATCTAGCCAAGGACCATAAATTAAATTAAAAGTTTCATTATAAGTCTTATTTAAATTAAAGGCCTTTTTAAAAACTTCCTGCAAATCCAAGGGCAAAAGAGGGAATAAGTAATTGTTTATAGTTTTTAGACCCTCTCTTTTAAAGTCTTCTATAACTTTTTTTGCATTTTCAAGACTAGGCTCAAGTCCACTCTTATAAATTTCCTTGTAGCTTAAATATAATTTATAGTAAATATCACTTGAACCCTTAATCTTTGCCATTACTTCCATAGGAGAACCTTCGTAGTTAAAAAATCCCTCTTTTTTATAAAATTCCATCATACTTTCATAGGTCTTAAAGGGATTTATTGCATCGCCCCAAAAAAAGTCCTGATAATTTTTTCCATAATCTCCCCACATATCCATTAATTTTTTTTGTGATTTAAAATATTCTTCAAAAGGATTAAAATCTTTTTCCACTTAATTACCTCCTTATAAGTTCAATTTCTTGCTTAGCCATAATCAAAGGCTATTTTTTATATATACCCTTATTTTATTAATTTATTAGAAAGAAGCAAAAAATTTTGATTTTTTGGGCAAAAATAAAATCATAAATTTTTTTACAAGACTAGAAAAAAGAGGGACTTCCCTCGCTTGCACTTATTGAGTGTGGACTGTCCCTCTTTCTTTTAATCTTTTTTATTTGACCGCAAAATAAAATGCAGTTTCTTATTTTTAATATCTTTTTAATTACTTCATTGCATTGTAAGTTTCTTCGTTATAAGGAACTTTAATTTCTCCTGAAATTATTTTTTCAGTAAGTTCAGGAATCTTGTCAAGTATTTCTTTTTTAACGTGTTTGTCAGAAGTTGGTGCAATACCTACTGCTCCTTCATCTGCTAAACCAAATTCAATTGTTTTTCCACCTTCAAATTTGCCTTCAGCCATTGTTTTAATTACATTGTAAACAGCAACGTCAGCATTTTTCATTGCAGAAGTTAAAACATTGTCCGGACCAACTTCATATTGGTCTTTGTCAACGCCAATTGCCCACATTGTTTTGTCTTTTGTTGCATCTTTTGCTGCTGCAATAACTCCGTCTCCAGCTCCACCTGCTGCGTGGAAAACAACGTCAGCACCATTTTGGTACATTGTTAGGGCAATTGATTTTCCCTTTTGAGCATCTGTAAATCCACCAACATATTGGCTCATAATTTCAATGTCTACTCCTCTTTCCTTTGCTGCGTAATCAACACCAGCCTTGTAGCCATATTCAAATCCCCAAATAATATTTCCTTCTAGACCACCAACAAATCCTACTTTATTTGTTTCTGTTGTCATACCAGCAATATAGCCAACTAAGAATGAAGGTTCTTGTGCTCTAAACATAATTCCTAAAAGATTTGATGGCGCTTCTTTTGTTCCTTCAGCTGTTGGATCAACATCAACTATTGCATAATTAATTTCAGGGTAAGATTCTGCAGCTGCAATTATTGCATCACCCATTTTAAATCCAGCACCGATAATTAAATTCTTATCTTGATCTGTAAAAGTTTCAAGATTTGGAACATAATCCGCTGCTTGTTTAGATTCCAAATAAGAGCTTTCAATTCCCATGTCAGCCTTTGCTTTTTCAATACCTTCTTTTACACCTTGGTTAAAAGATTGGTCATTAAGTCCGCCTTCATCAGTAACAAATCCAACATTAATGCTTGAGCCGTCAACAGCTTCGCCACTTGTTTCTGTAGTTTCAGTTGCTTCTTCTGCACTGGCGTTTTCTCCTTCTGCTGCAGTGCCTTCATTTTTTCCACCACAAGCAACTAAAGCCATTAGTGCTATAAGTAGAAATAAGATTAATGATTTTTTAAATTTCATTTTTCCCTCCTAATTTTCTTTCTTTTAATTATAATATATGTAAAATATTTTTACAATTGTTGTAAATTTTTTTTCCATAAAAAAATCCACATGAAGTGGATTAATTTTTAAAGAAAAGCTCTAGGAACTATAAATAATATTAAGCAAATAGCAAAATACACAATTGTGTAGGCTAAAGATTGCTTTAAATCCTTTGTTTCAATTTTTAATTCGTCTTTAGTCAATAATTTTGATAAATAGCTTGCTATAAATCCAAGGATTGGATAAATAATAAGTATTGCGATAGTTCTTGTTCCCTTACCTATAAATCTGTAAAATGTTGGAATCATTACAAACATAGGAATTAAATAATATAAGTTATTTTTCTTGTTAAGCCAAATTAGCAAGCAGACAAAGGCTATGCATCCTAAAAAGATAATTGTTGAAATGGTGTTAAGAATATTTATCCTTGAAACAAATTTATCATTAATAAGTTCCAGTTTATTTACATAATATCCTGAGTCATTAAAGGCTTCTTTAAGTGAATCTGTTGACTTAGTTGATTCTCTAAAATCACTCATTCTAGCATTAGTAATGAAAACTGAAGTGTCTTCAACCTTTCTGCCACCTGAAAAATATAAGCTACTTACCTTATAATAAACAGTAAAAGAATAGGGTGCCTTTTCTTCTATTAAAGGAATTCTTATTGTTGAAAGAGGCGTAAACTTATCATCCTTCTTATAAAAATCTTTTAATTTAAGCTTGGCCGTGAAAAGAGTATTATTTACTTTTTCATAATCTCCCTTAAGACTTGCAATAGATTTTATGGGTGTTATTTCGTTATTAAAGAAAATTTGTCTAACAGGTAGACCCATAATTCTTGCCGTAGATTCTTCTCCTTTATAATTAAAGCTTATATCATATTTTATTAAATTTTCCTTGCCATCTTTTTCAACGCTTCTACTAACTACAAGGTTTTCTATATTTGTAGGATTTTGAAATATAATTCCGTTAAAATATTTTTCCTCGCCTGAAGCAGGCCACAGTAAATCTTTACTGAAAAATTGAGTTAGAGAAAATAATATTAAGACTAAAAAAAATACTGCAAATATTATATATTTTTTTACTTTATCACTCATTTTCTACCTCCAAATGAAAACATTTCACTTATTTATTATAATAACATAGCTAAAGAATAAAATAAACAAAAACTTTCTATTTATCAAATAGAGAGTATGTTTTCATTACTAAAAATAAAATTTATGAGCTGGCATTAATTTCAGTCCATGCTTTATCGTATAATTTTACGGCATCTCCAATATCAACAAAAGTTTCCATATTATTTAGACTGTCCATATCTGGATAGGCAACTTTAGAATTTTTAATTTCATCAGGCAAAAGATCCTTAACTCCCTTTACTGGAGAAGTATATCCTTTACAATAATTTACATTTTTAACTTGCACTTCTTTATTAAGCATATAGTTTATAAATTTGTGAGCCCCACTTGGATTTTCAGAATTTTTTGGAATAACCATAGCATCAATCCACATATTTGAACCTTCTTTTGGAATGACATAGTCAAGAGATTCATTTTGGCTCATCATTAGTAGGGCATCTCCAGAATACATTAGAGATAAATTAGCATCTCCTGAAACTACAACATCACGGCCATCATCATCCATATAGGCATAGACAATTTTCTTTTGATCAATAAGGGATTTCTTTGCTTCTTCAATTTCTTTTGGGTCAGAAGAATTTAAAGAGTAGCCAAGTCTTTTTAAGGCACATCCAATTGTATCTCTTTGAGAATTATACATTATTATTTGATCAGTATAGGCTGGGTCCCATAAAACGTCCCAAGAGTCAACTTTCCCCTTTACAAAATCCTTATTGTAAATTATGCCAAGAGTCCCCCAAAAATATGGTACTGAATATTTATTTTCTTTGTCATAGGAAGGATTTATTAAATTATCTTCCACTTCTTTAAAGTTTTCGATTTGTGAAAAATCAAGTTCTTGTAAAAAGTCTCCTTTGATTAATTTTTCAATCATATAATCAGAAGGCACTAAAACATCATAAGTATCTTGAGATTGAGTTACTTTAATATACATATCTTCATTTGAAGCAAAGGTAGAATAGTTAACTCTAATACCTGTTTCCTTTTCAAAGTCCTTTAAAATTTCAGGATCAATATATTCTCCTGCATTATAGACACTTATTGTTTCCTTGGCAGATGAATTTGAACATCCGCATAAAAATAATAGGGTGATAATTGGTAATAAAAATAATTTTTTCAAGCACTCAACTCCTTTAATTTATTTTCGCTCCTCCTATTTATAATGACTAAAAGTATTAATAAAACTATTAGCATAAGTGTTGAAAGAGCATTTATAGAAGGGTTAATTCCCTTTCTTGCCATTGAATAAATTGTTATTGAAAGATTTGTAACTCCCCCTCCTGTATTGAAAAAGGAAATTACAAAATCATCTATAGAAAGCGTAAAGGCCATAAGTGCCCCCGTTAAAATTGAAGGCATAATTTGTGGTATTACAACATTTTTTATAGCATAAAATGGTTTGGCTCCAAGATCCATGGCAGCCTCCAAGGTATTTTTGTCAAGCTGATTTAGCTTTGGCAATATTGATAAAATTACATAGGGTATGCAAAAAACTATGTGAGATATTATCATTGTCGTATAGCCCATTCTAACCTGTAAAAGTCCAAAAAATCCCATAAGGGCAACTGCCGTAACTATATCAGGATTTAAAACGGGCAGGTAATTTATATTTAAGATAATTTTTTTCTTCATGCCCCTCATTTCGTGGATGCCAATTGCTGCAAAAGTCCCTGCAATTGTTGAAATTACAGTTGCAACAAGAGCCACAATAAGAGTTGTCCTAAGAGAAGATAAAATTGCTGGGTCCTTAAAAAGATTTTCATACCATTTAAAGGTAAAGCCAACCCATTTTCCCCTTAATTTTGAATCATTAAAGGAAAAAATTATAAGGATTGCAATTGGTGCATATAAAAATAGGAAAACTAATAATAAATAAATTCTATCAATCAATTTCTTCATATTCAAACTCCTCCTCTCTTAATGGACTCTTTCTTTTCCCCTTGAAAAGTCCGGGAATAACCATAACTAAAAACATAATAATTATTAGAATAAAGGAAACTGCAGATCCAAAACCCCAATCTCCCGTAAAGGTAAACTGCTTTTCAATTAAATTTCCAATTAGATAGAAATTATTTCCACCCAGTAAATTTGGAATAACAAAAGTTGAAATTGCAGGAATAAAAACCATTGTTATGCCAGTGTATATTCCAGGAAGGGACAAGGGAAAAATAACCTTTAAAAAAACTTTCATGTCATTGCAGCCTAAATCCTTTGCTGATTCTATAAGTCTTTTATCAATTTTTAGAAGAATTGTATAAATGGGAAGAACCATAAAGGGCAAAAAATTATAGACCATACCAATCATAACGGCCTTCATATTAAACATTATGTCAAAAGGACCAAGGCCAATTAAGGCAAAGGCCTTATTAATAAATCCATTTCTACCAAGCAGACTTAGCCATGCATAAGTTCTTAAAAGAAAATTCATCCACATGGGAATAATAAAAATTAAAATTAAATTGTTCCTAGTATTTTCCTTAAATTTCGTAATTATATAGGCTAGTGGATAGCCAATTAAAAGACAAAGTAAAG
Source organism: Peptoniphilus raoultii (assembly GCF_900099555.1). GTDB lineage: Bacteria > Bacillota > Clostridia > Tissierellales > Peptoniphilaceae > Peptoniphilus_A > Peptoniphilus_A raoultii. The sequence continues at coordinate 1,004,916 of NZ_FMWM01000002.1, read as the reverse complement.
TTGAAAGACCAGCAAGTCCAATAGAAACTAAAAGGACTTTTAAATATAGGCTTTCAAAAAATTTGCTGTAATTTGAAAGGGTACAGGAAAAATCTAAGATTTCCCTGTTGCCATTTAAAGAATAAGCTAAAATTAATGCTAGGGGAAAGACAATAAAAACAATTCCCCATAGGCCATAAATATAAGAATATTTCTTCATAGGTCACCTACTTTAATCTCATTACATGGATTAAATCTGGTTCAATTATAATTCCAACTTCCTCGCCAGCTTCATTTTTTACTGTGGACTGCACAAGCCATTCAAAGCCTTGACAGGCAACAGTCATTTCATAATGTACACCATAAAAAACCTGGTTTGTAACAATTCCCTTAAGCATGCCCTCTCCTCTTACAAGTTTTACATCTTCAGGTCTAATTACAATGTCAACATCTTCATTTTTTTCAAAACCCTTGTCCACACATTCAAAAACGTGACCTAAAAAATCAACCTTATAGTCACAAAGCATCCTGCCCCTAATAATATTTGATTCCCCAATAAAATCAGCAACAAAAGCATTGTTGGGTTCGTTATAGATGGAAATTGGATCTCCCATTTGCTGAATTTCTCCATCGTTTAAAACTATTATTGTATCAGACATAGACAGAGCTTCTTCCTGATCGTGAGTTACATATATAAAAGTAATTCCAACTTGCTTTTGAATTTTTTTTAGTTCTATTTGCATATCTTGACGAAGTTTTAAATCCAAAGCCCCGAGAGGTTCGTCGAGTAAAAGGACATCTGGTTCATTAACAAGAGCTCTTGCAATGGCAATTCTTTGCTGTTGACCCCCTGAAAGTGATTCAATATTCCTATCTTCAAAGCCAAATAAATTTACAAGTTTTAGGGCTTCCTTCACTTTTTTGTCAACTATCTTTTTTTCCAGTTTTTTTATTTTTAAGCCAAAGGCCACATTGTCATAGACATTTAAATGAGGAAAGAGGGCATACTTTTGAAAAACGGTATTAATCCTTCTTTCATAGGGCTCATCATCAGTAATGTCCTTGCCCTTAAAAATAACTCTTCCCTTATCAGGGCTTTCAAAACCACCAATAATTCTTAAAATTGTAGTTTTTCCACAGCCAGAAGGACCAAGAAGAGTTAAAAATTCATTTTCCCTAACAGTCATATTAAAATCTTTTAAAATTACATTATCTCCAAAAGATTTTTCTATATTTTTAAGTTCAATAACAATATTATTTTTCATCAAAACCCCCTAGAAATTTGGAGGAGCACTAATCCAAAGAACTGTACTTTCGAAACTTGATTTATTTTCCAGAAAATGAGGCCTGTTGGCTTCAAAATAAAAAGTTTCTCCCTTTTTCAGTTCGAATTTTTTGTCCCCATAATTTAAAACAATTCTTCCCTTTAAAACATATCCCAAAACTTCTCCTTCAAAGGGATCGACTTTTTTTGAAAGTCCACCTGATTTAAGAGAAATTAGTGTAGGCTCCATCATATTTTTTTGAGCATTTGGCACAATCCAGTTAATTAGATAGCCAAGTTTTGGGTCTTCATATTCAAAATAATCACCATCATTAAAAATAATCTTTTCATTTTTATCCTTAGAAAAAAATTCAGATGCTGATGTTCCTAAAGCTTCCAAAATGTCAAAAAGAGAATCAACTGACGGTGAAGTTAAATCTCTTTCCACTTGAGATATAAAGCCCTTTGTCAGTTCACTTCTTGTTGCCAGTTCTTCTTGCGTTAGGCCATTTGCAACTCTTAGTTCTTTTAATTTATTCCCTATTTGCAAATCGTCATCTCCCGTTAAACATTTTACTTAAATTATTAAACCAAATTGAGTATAATAATTTATTTTAAAAATGTCAAGTGGTTTAAGATATTAAATTTAAAATTTATTATAAAATTTTTATTTAACTTAAGTCTATGCTATAATTTACTTATGAAAAAAAGATATAATTCCATTGATTTTTTAAGGGGATTTACAATTATAAATATGATAATTTACCATTTAATCTTTGATTTGGAAAATATTTATGGCTTTAGTTTCCCCTACAATTTTTTTTATTATCAGCAGTATATATGTATGTCCTTTATTTTTATTTCAGGCCTTTCCTTAAATTTTTCAAGGCTTGATTTTAAAAAAATCTTTGTCCTAGGGCTTTCATCTTTAGCCATAACTTTAGGATCATATTTTTTTATGAGGGCTTATGCAATTTATTTTGGTATAATTCACTTTTTCTTTTTTGTCAATATAATTTTTTATATTTTCAAAAATCCTCTTAAAAAATTAAATCCATATTTTGCCTTTTTCCTATTTCTTGCTCTCTTTTTATTTTTTAGGACAATTTATGGAGGAAGTCTTGCCTTCGGACTAATAAATTTGCCTGCCTATCTTTATGAATACAATTTATTTTTCCTTGGTCTTCCGGCAAAGACTTTCACATCAGGAGATTATTTCCCTCTTATCCCTTGGATATTTTTGTTCCTTTCGGGCTTTTACTTCTTTTCCTTTGTTAAAGTCCAAAAAAAAGAAGCCTCCCACAATATTATTAATATTATGGGTAGGCATTCACTTTTAATTTATTTACTTCATCAAGAAGTTTTGCTTCTAATTCTTAAAATTCTGCTTAGATAATTAAAATCCACCACCTGCTCCGCCGCCGCCAGATCTTCCACCGCCGCCAAAGCCTCCAAAACCACCGCCGCCTCGGAAGCCTCCGCCTCCGAATCCGCCGTAAGGACCAAAAAATATTGTGGGCATTCTTCTCTTTCTTCCACCTCTGCCGCCGCCAGAGCCAAAAATTCTAAAGATAATATAAATTATAAACATTAAAATTATTAGAGACGAAATTGAAATATCTTCATCACTTTCTTCAGTAAATTCTCCTGGATCTCTTTCATCTATATTAATGTCATATTCTTCTTCATAGAGTTTCAAAAGTTCATTATAGGCATATAAAATTCCCTTTTCAAAACCCACTTCTCCCTTTGCTTCTTCATCTTGAATAATTTCCGCCATCCTTCTATAAATTCTTGAAGCCTTGGCATCAGTTATAAAACCTTCTGCTCCATAACCTGGTTCAATTTGAATCTGTCTATCTTTATTTAAAAGGAGAAGTAAACATCCATTATCCTTCCCCTTTTCTCCAAGATCCAAATCATCAAAAATCTCCGTTGCATAGGTTTTTGAATCTTCACCGTTACTTGTAGGTATAATGACAATGGCAATTTCACCGCCAGTTTTTTTCTGAAGGTCATAGCAGGTCTTATTTAAATAAGACTTAGCATCCTCAGACAAAATTCCCTGCCTATCATAGACATTGTAGTCCATTTGATTTTTGTCTATTATAAGGGAAAATACCGGCAAAGTAATTAATGTTATTAAAAGAAAAATAACTAAGAGTTTTTTCTTCATAAGTCACCTAAAATTCTACTTTTGGAACTTCTTTATCTGCTTCTGAAATTTCAAAATATTCCATATCTTCAAATCCCAAAAGTCCTGCTATTAAATTAGTTGGAAATCTCTTTCTAGCCTTGTTATAAACTGTTACACTTTCATTATATCTCTGTCTTTCAGTTGAAATTCTATTTTCAGTTCCTTCGAGTTGTGATTGAAGGTCAAGGAAATTTTCATTTGCCTTAAGTTCTGGATAGGCTTCAACAACAACATTAATCGCTCGACTTAGCTCATCATTTGCTTCAGCAAGTTCTTTAGGAGTCTGTGCATTTTGAACTCCTGCCCTAGCCTTTGTAATTTGAGTTAAAGTATCTGATTCATGTTTTGCATATCCCTTAACTGTAGCTGTTAAATTTGGGATTAAATCAGCACGTCTTTTAACCTGATTTTCAACTTGAGCCCACGCATTATTAACATCTTCTCTTAAATTCATTAGGCTATTATACTGCCTAGCAAGGACAAGGCCTATAATAACAACAATTGCTATTAAAACAATTATGCCTACTGCTCCTTTATTCTTTCTCATTACTACCTCCTATTTTTATTATCTTCATATTATTTATTGCATCTTCAACGAGTGTTTCTATATTTAAATTTTCTTCCGATTTTTCCATATCCTGAAGTCTTGGTCTTAAAGAAGGGTGCTTTGGCAAAAATACTGTGCAGCAGTCTTCATAAGGAAGGATGGAAGTTTCGTAAGTTCCAATTTCTTCGGCAATTCTTATTATATCCATTTTATCCATACCAATTAATGGCCTAAAGACCAATTTATTTGTTATGGCATCTGTAACTTTAAGTCCGTCAATAGTTTGAGATGCAACCTGTCCCAAATTTTCTCCTGTAATGATGGCATCATAGGAATTTTTTTCACTTAAACTATGGGCAATTCTCATCATAAATCTTCTTGAAATTAAGGTCATTTCATCTTCTGGACAGTTTTTATTAATTTCCTTTTGAATATTTAATAAATTTACAGAAAACATAGTCATCTTTCCAGAATAGGATGCAACAATTTCTCCAAGTTTTTTTACCTTTTCCTCTGCCCTTTCAGAAGTAAAGGGATAAGAATGGAAATGCAAAAGATCAAGGGCAATTCCCCTTTTTGCCATTAAAAATCCAGCAACTGGCGAATCAATTCCTCCCGACAAAAGAAGAAGACCTCTGCCATTTGTGCCTTGGGGCAGTCCCCCATAGGCCCTTATTTTTTTGGTATAAATATAAGAATAATCTTTTTTGAAGTCCAAATAAATATTTAAATCCGGCTTATGAACGTCAACTTTTAAAGGATAATTCTTTAAGACAAAGGCTCCTAAATTTCTTGAAATTTCCATAGAATTTAAGGGATAGGACTTGTAGGCCCTTTTAGTTAAAACCTTAAAAGTTTTATAAGAATTTTCTGAAAGCTCCTTGTCAAGAATTTCCCTTAAAGCCTCTTTTATTTTTTCCTCATCTGTTTCTATCCTATAGGAAGGACTCATATAGACAATTCCAAAAACGTGTTTAAGCCTATTTATAATTAAATCTTCATTTTCATAAACTTCTACATAAACTTTACCCATATTATGGTAGACTTTACCATGAGGCAAATCTTTTATATGTTTTTCTACTTGTGAAATTAATTTTCTCAAAAATTGATTTCTATTTTTACCCTTGAGAATTAACTCTCCTAGGGACATGGAAATACATTTTTCCAATTAATCACCTGCCATTATATTTCTAATTTCATCTATATATTTTTTTAATTTAACTATAAAAATATCCAAATCTTCAAAGCTAATATCCTTTGAACTGCAAATTCTTATTGTGCCCTCAGCCAAATTATCGTCAAGGCCAATTGCCTTTAAAGTTTCTGACTTATGACTGCCATTTGAAGAGCAAGCAGAAGCCGTTGAAATATAAATTTCATCCCCTTCAAGATAGTGTAAAAGAACTTCTGCCCTAATATTTTTAAAGGATAGGCTTAAAATATAAGGTGAAGAATCATCCGGTGAATTTATTTTAAAATCTTTAATATTTTCAGAAACTTTTTCTATTAAATATTTTTTTAAGTCCCTTGCATGGGCATATCTTTCATCAAATTTTTCCCTATAAATCCTTGCAGCTTCTCCAAAACCTAAAATTCCTGGCACATTTTCCGTTCCCGACCTTAAATTTTTTTCTTGACCTCCCCCAATAACAAGGGGTTCAAGGATAAGACCTCTTTTTTTATAAAGAGCCCCAGCCCCCTTTGGACCATAAATTTTGTGGGATGAAAAGGAATAGGTATCAAGGTCAATCCTTTTTAAGTCTACAGGTATTTTCCCAACAGCTTGAACTCCATCACCATGAATCAAAATGTTCTTGTCCTTATTTTTTACAATCCTGCAAATTTTTTCCAAATCGTTAATAGTTCCAATTTCATTATTCACATGCATTAGGGAAACAAGAATTGTATTTTTATTAATAGCTTTTTCAAGTTCTTCAATTTTTACATGGCCAAATTCATCTACTGGCAAAAAAATTACCTTATAGTCAAGATTTTTGTAGTGTTTCAGCTGATCTAAAATTGATGCGTGTTCAATTGAACTTGTAATAATTTCCTTACCCTTTCTCTTATTTTTTTGAATAAGACCATGAAGGGCAATATTATTTGCTTCTGTTCCTCCAGAATTAAAATAAATATCTTCCTTATTAGCATTTACAAGCCTTGCCACATTTTCCCTTGCCCTGTCAATCTTCTTTTCAATTTCAAGGCCAAAGGAGTGGAGAGATGAAGGGTTTGCAAAATCTAAAGTCATGGCTTCAAGAGCCGCCTTTGCCGCCTCATCACAAGTTTTTGTAGCTGCACAATTGTCTAAATAAATCATTTATCACCCTATTAATATCTCAAGTCTTCATTAATTAAAAATATAAATGAATTTCCTCCCAAGGGATTTACATCCAAAAATAATTCTAAATTATTAGTATCTTCGTCAATAACCCTATTGTCACTTCTCTCCCCTTCAAGAATATCATTATTTATCCTTCTTGAATTTAGAGGAATGGCAATTTTATCAGCTCTAGAAATGGCTTACTCGCCATTTGTAACAATTTTATTTCTGCCAGCAAAAATAAAAAATTTTTAGTGCCATAGCAAATTGAAGAAATTCTATTTCCAATCCTATCCACAAAATAAAGTCTACAGTCAGAAGTAATTGCATTGGCAGAACTAACATAAAAATCAGATATTGCCGTATCTTTTAATGCCACTTTCCAGTTTTCATTCCAGTGCCAATAGCAGGGATTTCCCCTTTTCTTTAAAATATTATATAGATCTAATTCTTCAACAGTTTTTGAACCAGCAAAACCAAAAGACTTTCCGCTTCCTGCAAAATGAAGAAAATAATCAACTGCTTCGTCCCTATTTTCAAATAAATATGTAAAGAATCCGTTCTTTTCTAAAGAAGTCTTTGTTCTTATTAAATCAATCATATACGCTCTCTTTAAATATTATACTATTTTTTAAAGAATTTATAAATAGCTATTATTCATGTTATAATTTTCTTGGTGATTTAATGAAAAAATATATTTATAATTTGGAAAGTCCAAAAAAATATTCATATATTTCCATAAATACAACAGGTCTATCTTATAATAATTCTGAAATTTTTTCCATAGGAATTTTACTTGGTCATGAAAATAAGATCTGCCTTTTAATTATAGAAGACTTAAAGGAAGAAGAAAAACTTTTAAAAGAAACTCTAGAAATAATAAATGGAAATGATTTTATAGCCTATAATGGCGACTTTGTTAGAAATTTCTTAATGGCAAAAATATCCGCCTATAATCTGCCCGTAAATTTTGAAATTATTAGTCTTCTAAAAAGGCTGCGAACTTTTTCCTATATTTTTAAAAGCCATAGCTTTGCAAAATCCTCCATGGACGAATATTTCTCACTTCCAAAAGATGAACTTTCAGGAAAGGAACTAGCAAAAATAATTGATGACTATTTAAAGTTAAGGGATGAGAAAATTTTTGAAAAAATAAAGACCTATGCCTATAAAAGCCTTTTAGGTCTTGAAAATTTACACACAAAAATTGAAAACTTTTTAGAATCTTACTTAAATTTTTCTCTTAAAGATTATAGATTTTACATTGATGAAATTCTATTAATAAAAAATATTTTAACCATAACGGGAAGGTCAGACTATAAAAATTCCTACTTTTCGGCAAATGGACTTTATACCTTATCCCTTGGAGAAAATTTTAAAATCCAAATAAACTCCTTAAATAATCTCTATGATGAAAAAAATTACTGCTATTATGTCAAAAAAAAAGACTTTAAAGGCTTAAAAAATTCAGAAGTCCTTAAAAGTCCAAAAGAAATTTTAATTATATACTATAAGGATTATATAATAGAAAACATCTTAAATTTAATAAAATATATATTAGATAAAGAAATATAAAAAGCCGGGGACAGTCCGCAAGGGACAGTCCCCATTACAAAAAAGAAGTTAGCAGGACTGTCCTTTTAGTGCTGTCCTGCCTAAAATAAAAAAATAAATAAAAATATAAAGGGAGGACAGCCTTACGTAAATTTCGCCATGCTCAATTTACTAAAGACAGCCCTCCTAATATAAAAAAAGTAAAAAAATAAAAGGAGGACAGCCTTACATTCATTTGCATACGCTCATTCATATAAGGCAGCCCTCCTTTAATATCTTTTCAAAAACCAAATAACCTCGCCACAGCAGTAAAAGCCATACAAATCACAATTCCAAAAATAGTTGGCAATAAAAAGGCAAGAACAGTCCATTTAATGCTTCCCGATTCCTTATGAATTGTAAGAAGAGTTGTGCCGCAAGGCCAGTGCATAAGAGAAAATAAAATTACATTAATGGCAGTAATAATAGTCCAGCCATTTTGAACTAGCAAATTTCTCATAATATTTATATCGTCAATTTCAAGAAGCGATCCCTTAGAAAGATAAGTCATCACCATAATTGGAACAACAATTTCATTTGCAGGAAGCCCCAAAATAAAAGCCGTTAAAATTACACCGTCAAGACCCATAAGCCTTGCCAAAGGATCTAAAAATCCCACAAAATGATTTAAAATTGTATCTCCACCAAGGCTAATATTTGCAAGAACCCAAATAATAATTCCTGCTGGTGCAGCAACAACAATTGCCCTAGCCAAAACAAAAATTGTTCTGTCAAAAATTGATCTTACAATTACAGTCCCGACTTGTGGCGGTCTGTAGGGAGGAAGCTCCAAGGTAAAAGATGAAGGCATACCCTTTAAAAAAGTTTTTGACAAAAATTTTGAAGAAACAAGGGTCAAATAAATTCCCAAAATTATAACAAGAGCAAGGATTAAAGCTGAAACAAAGGATGAAACAAATCCACTTGCCATGCCCGTAACTAAAAACATGGTAATCGTTGAAATAATTGTAGGAAATCTGCCATTGCATGGCACAAAATTATTAGTAAGAATGGCAATTAACCTTTCTCTTGGCGAATCAATAATTTTGCAGCCCGTAACTCCTGCAGCATTACAGCCAAAACCCATACACATAGTCAGAGCCTGCTTGCCACAGGCTTTACATGATTGAAAGGCCTTATCCAAATTAAAGGCAACTCTTGGCAAATAACCAAAATCTTCAAGTAAAGTAAATAGTGGGAAAAAAATGGCCATTGGCGGTAACATTACAGAAATTACCCATGCCACAACTCTGTAAACGCCATAAATCAAAGGAGAATAAATGGTCTCTGGCACTCCAATACTTATTAAAAAATTTAAAATCTTATCTTCAAAAGAAAATAAAAAAGTGTTAATCATTTGCGAGGGCACATTTGCTCCGGCAATTGTAATCCAAAAAACCCCAAGAAGGAGAAGAAACATTATTAAAAATCCGCTACTTTTGCCAGTGAAAACCCTATCAAGACTTCTATCCAAATAATTATAGTCTTCTCTTTCATAGGTCGTAACACCATCACAAATTTTTTCAGATGTCATAACAAAGGCATTTGCAATTTCATCTCTAATTTTTTCCTTGCTAAAATTTTTATCCCTTAGCCTTTCCCATGATACCTTTAAAGCATCAAGAAGATTTTTTTCTTCATATATATTTATTCCCAAATATTTTTGGCAAGATGCAAAAAAAGTCCCGTCTTCTTCCAAAAGCCTTATGCTGGCAAAACGAGTGGGCAGTTTTTCTTGAAAAACTTTTTTAACCTCACCACTTAAATTTAAAATTTCCTCCTCAATTTCATCTGGATAAGAAACCATAAATTCTAAAGGCTTTTTAGCTTTCAGCTCTTCAAGGGCAGGAAAAATTTCATCAAGACCATTCCCATTTCTTGCAGCAGTTCCAATAACAGGAATTTTTAATCTTTCTCTTAATTTATCTAAGTCAATTTTTATTTTTTTCCTCTTGGCTTCATCAAGGAGATTTACACACAAGATAACATTTGGTGTAGTTTCCATAATTTGCAAAAGTAAATTCATATTTCTTTCAAGAGTTGTGGCATCACAAATTACAATAACAGCATCGGGACTTTCAAAACAAATAAAATCTCTTGCAATCTCCTCTTCTTCTGAATGAGCAAGAAGAGAATAGCATCCAGGAAGATCGACAAGTTCATAATTTTTGTCATTATTTTTTACGCTTCCCCTTGCACATTCAACAGTTTTGCCTGGCCAATTACCAGTGTGCTGTTTAAGACCAGTTAAGGCATTAAAAACCGTTGACTTGCCAACATTTGGATTTCCTGCCAGTGCAACAACATTTGTCATAATTCCACTTCCCTTACTAAAACTTCTTTGGCATCAATTTGGCGAATGGCAATAACTGCCCTTCTAATTAAATAGGCAGTGGGATCACCCATTGGCGAATGACTTAGACATTTTATTTCTGTTCCCTTAATCATACCAAGGTCTTGAAGCCTTCGTCTGATTTTTAAATCGGCAGTAAATCCAGTAACAATTACAGATTGACCTTCCTTTGCTTCACTTAAATTCATAATTACTCCTAAGTATTAATTAATATTTTAATCATAGATTGCAACCTGCAAATATTTTAAAATGAAAAACTGTGTGCTAAATAAAATGAATAAAAATTTTGCAAGTGAATTAAAATAACCTATTTATTAGGTTAGGCTAACTTAATAAATTCATAATATACTTATTTATAAAATTTGTCAATAAACTTATGTAGTAATGAAAATGGTGGCCATAAGCAAGGCTATAGTCCCAAGAATTTTTTTATTTTTTTATTTTTGAGGGACTGTCCCTTTTTTGTTTAATTTTTTTTCTAATTTTCTTTGTGTAATGGGGACAGTCCCCGGCATTTTTTAAGCAAGACCGATCTGCATTGTTTTTCATGTTAGGCTAGCTTTCTATTATTTTTAAAATTTTAATAAAAATTTTCAAAAACACTAGCAACTTTCCTACCCTATTTCTATATATATAACAGGAGGTGAAAAAATGGCAAATCAAATTATGACAAGAAGGCTTAAAAGTAAATTTGACAACGGCTTAAATGAAAACGGCAGAAAGTCAACTAAAACCATAAGCCTTGCAAGATTAAACGAAAATGTTACTGATGATAAGGCCCTACAAACGGGCAATCTTTTATCAAAAATTATTGGTAAAAATTTAATCTCTGTAACAAAACTATCAGAAGTCGAAATTTTAAACAAAGAAGAAAAGTAATTTAAAGAAAGGAGAAAAAAATGAACAAAACATTAAGACTTGAATTTGTTGATGCGAACGGCAAAAAATGTAGCATATCAATATCTGATCCCAAAGATAATGTAACAAAAATTGATGCAAGTGAATTTGGAACATATCTTGTAAATGAAAAAATTGTAGCTGCTAAAGATGCTGCACTTGAAAGCTATCAAAAAGCCTTTTTAGTAACTCGCCAAGAAATTGAACTTGTATAAGAGGTGACTTATGGCTGATGAATTAATATCAAACATTGCAAATATAGGATTTCCAATTGCTATATCCTGCTATTTGCTTGTAAGATTGGAGAAAAAACTGGAGGAACTCAACTCAAGCATATCAGAGCTTACTAAAGCTCTTGATGCAATGAAACTTAAATAGGAGGACTGTCTTATATGAATGAGCGTATGCAAATGAATGTAAGGCTGTCCTCCTTTTATTTTTTTATCTTAGGATTTATGAAGGACTGTCCCTCTTTAATTCAATTATTTATTGTTTTTTTAATTTCTTTTTTTAATGAGGACAGTCCGTACTCTACGAGTACAAGCATGGCTACAGTCTCCAGCATTTTACAAAATTTTTAGCCATAAAAAAGGGATAGTCAAAACAAGACCATCCCCAAAAAATTTAATTCAAATTATTTTACATTAATAGTAACAGTTCTATTATCTTCATTCCATTCAATATCTTGATTAATACCGTCTTTAGTATTTCCGTTAGTCAAAGAGAAAATATTAGCAATATTAGTAATAGGAAGTAAAATTCTATTTTCAACCATTAAAGGTTTAGAATCCATAGTTACAAGCTTATTTTCAATTCCATTAGCCTTATCATTAATAACAATATCGTTACCATCAATTTGAATACTTGCAGTCTTAGAACCCTTTGTAAAAGTTGCAGTTCTAGAATCTTTATTCCATTCAACTTCTGCCCCAATCATTTCAGCAACTGCTCTCATTGGAAGAAGAGTTCTGGAATTTTTAATAGTAGGAGCAGCGTCAAAAGTATAAGCCTTGCCATTATTGTCAGTATAAGATTTTGAACCTATGGTTAAAACAAAATATTTATTTGTAGAAACAGCAGGTTTATTAACCACTCCGCCCTTAACTTCATAAACAGTAGAAGATTCTTTCTTTCCTGATTCAGTAGCCTTAATAGTTAGCTTTTCGCCGCCAACAACAGACTTAGTAAGTGAAACTGAAAAAGATCCATTTGAAGAAGCAGTAGCTTCACCAATATTTTTATTAACACCATCAAAAACAGAAATTTTTGCATCCTTACCGGCAACACCAGAAATAGTGCTTGCTCCATCCTTAACTTCGCTAGTAATTACTGGAGCAACAGAAAATTCATTACTTGTTTCAGTCTTTGATTCAGATTTTTTGCCGTCAGTATAAAATTCTAAATAGGATCTTGAATCAATATATCTGTCAGTTTTTAAAGTAAAATATCCGTCCTTATCTGTATTTGTTGTGCCAAGATAATAATTTCCGTCATAAACAGAAACTTTTGTATTCACATAATCAGAAAGTCTTCCTGAGACTTCATAAGATTTTGTAGAAATTCCTGTTGGATAAACTCTCTTTGCATCTTTTTCTCTTAAATATGAATAGTTACTGCCATAGATATAGTATCTTGAAGATTCACGATAATTGTCCCTTGCATAAAGATAAGCATCTCTGTCTAAAGTCCTTGACAAACTAAAGTCAAAGTATCCATCGCTATCACTCTTACCAAGTCTTATATTTTCATATCCATTATAAATATAAACATCAACATTTGGAGCAGTTCTGCCAGAAATTTTCTTGTCAGAATAAGAAACATTAGAAAAATCATTATTATAATATCTATCCCTATAATAATAGTCCCTATAATCTCCATAATATCTGTAATTATGATCTCTTAGATATGAATCCCAATCATAATCTCTGTTGTACAATTCTCTTCTGTAATTATAATTTCTTTCATCTTTAATCTCCTTGCCAGTTAAAGGATCAGTCTTGGCAAAAATCGCAGAAGGAAGAGCTGAAAGCATTAAACCAGCAAGAGTAATTGAAAGGTATTTTTTTAAATTTTTATTCATAATTCCCTCCTATAAGTTAATAATTATATAATACTACAAACATTGCCATTTTTGGAGCATTAAATCTGAAAATTTTGTGAAAGTTTAATTAAGATTTTATTAATAATAAAGAATGTGAGGGACTGTCCCTCTTTAGTTCTTAAGGACAGCCCTGCATTTTTTAGGATGGCTGTCTTTAGTAAATTGAGCATGGCGAAATTTACGTAAGGCTGTCCTCCTTTTTTATTTTTATTTATTTTCTTTACATTTTTGTTTTCAGCAGGACAGTCCTGCTGAAAAGGGGACAGTCTCAGGCATTATCCCCCTGCAAGTTTTTTAATAGGGACAGCTTAGCATCTCCTAAACGCAAAAAGAAATTATGTTCTGAATATTTGTAAAAACATATTGCAATTTTTAAACTTATGTTCTATAATCGTATAAAGACCAAAAAGGTCTGGCTAGCCAACAAAAAAATAAAATAAAAACAAAAAAATACTTAAGTAAAAATCAAAACAAAATTACGAATAAACAGAGAAAACCAGAGGTTAATATGGAAAACACAAAATATAAAATTAGAAAGGCTGATTATAATAAGGAGAATAAAATAAAAATAATGTCAGAACAAAATAATTCACATAAGCTAAATACCTACGAAAACTTTAACCATAGCTTAAATCTTGCACTTTTGGGCGATGGCAAGGCAAAATTCGACCTTCTCACCATGCTAAGTCCCTTAATCAAGGCATCTATTAAAAAATATTGCCCCATATATAAGGACTATGAAGATTTGTACCAAGATTGCAATTTAATAATCTTAGAAAGTTTAGAAACATTTGACGGGAAAAGATCATTTTTAAAATACATTAAATCTTATATAAAATACTATCTCCTTGACACCTTAAAATATATTAAGGCAGAAAAAGAAGTGCCAAGAAGAGATGAAGAAGGAAATGATCTCCTTGAAAATATAAAATCAGAAGAAGATATTGAAGAGGACTATATTAAAAAGAAGGGGCATGAAAAATTAAACCTTGCCTTAAAAAGCCTACCCCCAAGGCAAAAGATGATAGTTTATAACTTTTATTACAAAAAAATGAGCCTAAAGGCAATAGCCAAGGAAATGGGAATTTCCAAATGGACAGTAGTCGCTGCAAAAAATCAGGCTCTTAAAAATTTAAGGAGGAATTTTAATGATAATTGAAAAGAAATTAATAAAATATAACTTTCACAAAAGAGGCGGCACAAATATAAAATTTATTGTGATTCACGACACCGCAAATCCAAGAAAGGGAGCAGATGCCCTTGCCCACTATAGATATTTTAATGGTGGCAACAGGCGTGCCAGCGCCCACTATTTTGTTGATGACAAAAGGATTGTGGAGCTTGTGGAAGATGCTAACGCATCATGGCACTGTGGCGACGGCAGAGGACGCTTTGGCATAACAAATAATAACTCCATTGGAATTGAAATTTGCATAAATGAAGATGGCGATTATAAAAAGGCAGTGGAAAATACCCTGCCCCTTGTGAGGGAACTTATGGAGTTTTATAGGATCCCCCTTGCAAATGTTGTAAGACATTATGATGCGTCAAGAAAAATTTGCCCACGATCAATGTCTGAAAATGGCTGGGCAGCATGGTGGGAACTTAAGAAAAGAATTTGAATTATTAGGAGGAGCTGTCTTCATTTTTTATTTTAGGAGGGCTGTCTTTAGTAAATTGAGCATGGCGAAATTTACGTAAGGCTGTCCTCCTTGTTTTATTCTTATTTATTTTCTTCACATTTTTGTTTTCAGCAGGACAGCCCTGCATTCTTTAGGAGGGCTGTCTTTAATAAATTGAGCATGGCGAAATTTACGTAAGGCTGTCCTCCTTGTTTTATTCTTATTTATTTTTTTCACATTTTTTGTTTTTTGTAGGACAGCCCTGCAAAGTTTAATTGGGACAATCCTCAATGGACAGTCCCCCTGCATTTTCAAAATTTTGCAAGTTTTATAAAGGCTTTTCTTCTCCTGTGTAGTGTCCCCATCCGTTCTTTTCGGCTTCTGCCACTAACTTTTTAATATAAGCTATTGANTTTTTTATTTTAGGAGGGCTGTCTTTAGTAAATTGAGCATGGCGAAATTTACGTAAGGCTGTCCTCCTTGTTTTATTCTTATTTATTTTCTTCACATTTTTGTTTTCAGCAGGACAGCCCTGCATTCTTTAGGAGGGCTGTCTTTAATAAATTGAGCATGGCGAAATTTACGTAAGGCTGTCCTCCTTGTTTTATTTTTCTTTATTTTCTTCACATTTTTTGTTTTTTGCAGGACAGCCCTGCAAGTTTTTAGAAGGGCTGTCTTTAATGAATGAGCATGGCGAAATTTACGTAAGGCTGTCCTCCTTGTTTTATTCTTATTTATTTTCTTCACATTTTTGTTTTTAGCAGGACAGCCCTGCAAGTTTTTTAGGAGGGCTGTCTTCGGTTTTTTTATCTTAGGAGGGCTGTCTTTAGTAAATTGAGCATGGCGAAATTTACGTAAGGCTGTCCTCCTTATTTTATTCTTATTTATTTTCTTCACATTTTTGTTTTCAGCAAGACAGCCCTGCAAAGTTTAATGGGGACAGTCCCCAGTTTTTTTGTTTGAGGGACTGTCCCTCTTTAGTATCTATTCTTCTCTTTTCAAATAATCAAGATATATTTCCCTTGCCTTTTTAAAATCTGGGTTTAAAATTCCTAAAACATAGTCTGCATCAACAATTCCCTTCTCATCTGTAATATAATTTTTGTGGGATGTAAATTCAAATGTGAATTTTTGGTCTAAACCTGCCTTTTCAGGATTTTGATGAATATATTTTATGACTTCTAAAAGATATTCATCTTCGCCGCAGGCTTTTGAATTGTATCTGCCTTGGAAAACTCTGCCTGTTCTTTTATATTTTTTATTGTAATAATATGTATATTTTTGCTGGATATTTTGCATGGCTTTTGAAAGTTTTTCATTTTCTATTTTTAATAAGATATGGGCATGATTATCCATTATTGCATAGGCTAGAATTTTAAATTTATATTTTTCTCTAGCTTCTGTGATTATTTTAAGGTATGTTTCTTTTTCTTCTTTTGTTTTGAATATATATTCTTTGTTGTTGCCTCTAACGTAAATGTGGTAGATCCCGCTTTCAGCATATTGTCTTGGTGTTTTTTTCATTTTTTAACCTCGATTTTATTATAGCATATTTTTTATGTTAGGAGGTCTGCTGTGCTTTTTTTATCTTAGGATGACTGTCTTCGGTTTTTTTTTATCTTAGGAGGGCTGTCTTTAATGAATGAGCATTAGCGAATGAATGTAAGGCTGTCCTCCTTGTTTTATTTTTCTTTATTTTCTTCACATTTTTGTTTTTAGCAGGACAGCCCTGCAAGTTTTTTAGGAGGGCTGTCTTCGGTTTTTTTATCTTAGGAGGGCTGTCTTTAGTAAATTGAGCATGGCGAAATTTACGTAAGGCTGTCCTCCTTGTTTTATTCTTATTTATTTTCTTCACATTTTTGTTTTCAGCAGGACAGCCCTGCATTCTTTAGGAGGGCTGTCTTTAATAAATTGAGCATGGCGAAATTTACGTAAGGCTGTCCTCCTTGTTTTATTCTTATTTATTTTTTTCACATTTTTTGTTTTTTGTAGGACAGCCCTGCAAAGTTTAATTGGGACAATCCTCAATGGACAGTCCCCCTGCATTTTCAAAATTTTGCAAGTTTTATAAAGGCTTTTCTTCTCCTGTGTAGTGTCCCCATCCGTTCTTTTCGGCTTCTGCCACTAACTTTTTAATATAAGCTATTGAAGGTATTCTTGTTTGTCCTCTCACTGGCAAAAGATGTCCTTCTGGGTCCCTCCACATAAACCTATATCCATATTCAGAATTACCATCTCCATAATCAAATTTGCAATAATGAAAGCATAATATGTATTCTCCTTCTTTTCCTATTTCTGCTTCATGAATTATTTCTACTCTACCTGCCATAATTTTCTCCTTTCTACTTTTATTCTCTTTAATTTTTTTGTTTAATGGGGACAGTCCCCTGCATCTTTGGGTTTTCTTATCTTGGGATGGCTGTCTTTAATGAATGAGCATTAGCGAATGAATGTAAGGCTGTCCTCCTTGTTTTATTCTTATTTATTTTCTTCACATTTTTTGTTTTTTGCAGGACAGCCCTGCTTATAATAACAATCCTAACACAATAATTATAGTAAAAAAGGTTATAAAAAAACCCAAGGTTTTAAACCTTAGGTTTTTTATTTTTACTCAATAAGTTATTTTACCAATTTACTGGGCAAGTTCCATTGCCATTAACGCTACCGCATTCAATTACTGGTTTATCTGGAGTTACTCTTTCACATTTGTTGCTTTTTATTGTCATTTCAAATGTTGATGATACGCAACAAACTTTTTCATCTTCAGTTAATGTTGCTTTAACTTTACCTTTAACTACATAGCCAGTGAATTCAGTTGATTCAATTAACATAATATCACTTAATGAATATTTGTATCCATTTCCATCAACTAATTTTTCTTTTAATTTAGTTTCAACAGCTTCTTTAGTTAGAGCTTCTTGACCAAAATCAATACCTTCAAAAGCAGTAAAAACTGTAGTTAATTGAGTTTTAACTCTTTCAAATAATTCAGCTACACCAGCAACTTCTTCTTTAAACATTTTATATCCGTCAAAGTAAACATTGCCTTGTTCCCATTTGAAGTTCCAGTTTTCTTTTTTGTAGTTTTCAATTTCTTCATCTAGTTTTTTAATTTTAGCTTGAACTTCTAATAGATTTCCACAATTAACTTTACCTTTATAATCATTAACTAAGTTCTTAACTTTTCCTTCTAATGTTTCTTGAGATGTTGGTGCTGCAGGAGTATCTAAACCTTTCTTTGCTCCGTCAAGTCTGAAGTCAGTTGCATAGAATTTTCCAGCCCATCCAAGATCCTTGAATACCTTGAATTCAATCTTAGTATCTTTTCCAACATATGGTTGAAGTTTAAGAGCTGTGTCTTTAGAAATATTGAATGTTGCATATCCTCTAGAATCTGCTGCATTAAATACATTGTAATCAACAAGCATTGTTACTGTTGGATGTGTGCTTTCAATGTTAGTTACTTCAATTACTCTACCTCTTTCTTGTCCAGCAAATGCTGATGGAAGAACTCCATAGATAGATCCTTCAAGTTTTGTATCTCTTGGTAGTATAGAAATAATTTCAGCTACATTATTAGCAACAAGTTTGCCACCTTCATATTTAGCGTGATCTTCAACTCTAAATTGAATCTTAGATCCAACTGAAAGTGTGTCAAATCTCTTAGCTGAGAAGATGTCAGCATCTCTAATGTCAAGAAGAGTTTTTTCTCCATGAATATCTACAACTTCAAGATATTTGCTTCCGTCTTTGTCAGTTACTTCAACAATTGGGAATGTCTTTGTTGCAGAGTGGTCAATTTTAACAATCTTGTTAGAAGCATCTCTGAAACTATTAACTTCGATAACGTCTAGGTGATCACCATAATTTAATGGGAATACAGATGTATCGTTCCAGCTATTTCTATCAAATAATTTACCGTCAGTATCTTCTACTGTATCTTTGAATTGAGAAGAAGTAGAGTTAAGAACTCTGTAAAGGTCTCCACCAACGTATTTAGAAACTACGTTAAATACGATAACTGTTGCAGTATCTCTACCGTCGCCAAGTTTAACGCCCTTCCAAGCATCTCTTGCTCCGTCAGAATTAAATCCAGCATATACGTTAGGAATTCTGTATCCAGCTTCATAATTTCTGAAACCAATTAATAATAAAGCTTCATTAATTCCTGAAACTTTCTTCATAATGTTGTTATATGGGTTAGCTACATAAACTTCAGTTTTATCAGTAACTCTTAAAGATAAATCTCCCATATTTGCAAGTACATTATGGAATGTAATAGTGTTAGCTTTTGTTTTATCAGATTTAAATCCTACAGTAACATATGATGTTCTATCATTAATCTTTTCTTTATTATCTTTTAGTGTCCAAATATCTTTATATAGAGTAGTTTCAACTGTATTATCTGCTACTTCTGCCCAAGTTGAATTGTCAGCTTTAACACTTGCGTAAGCATTTCCAACAGCTAATTCAGATGGGTTACCAAGTTCGATAATGTGAGTTACTTCTTTCTTGTCATTAACAAGAACTCTTACTAGAGAACCTAACATATATTTATCAAAGTTGATAGAATATACAGTTACATATTGAGATCTTCCAGCTTTTAGTGGGTTTACATAAACCGTATCAGCTGTGATTGTGTATTCTTTATCTTTTTCTTCATTAAGAACTAATTTGCTCTTGTTAAGTTCAGATACGATACCTCTAACTTCGTTAGCTGGTACTCTCTTGAATTCTTTCATGTAGAATAAAGCATTGTAAAGCATTGTGAATGCATCTGCTCTGTTTGCTGCTGCATTAGAATCTGCAACGTTTACGTCTTCAAGAATTCCAAGTTCAGCTGCCCAAGTCATCCAAGATGTAGCCCATTTAGCATTTTTAACCATATCAGCAGTTAAATCTTTTTTAACTAAAACTACTAACATTTTTGCAAGTTCAGCATATGAAACGTTTCTATCTGGTTTGAAAGATCCGTCTGGATATCCTGCTAACATTGCAATGCCGTTAGCTGATGATGGTCTTGTTGTTCCAACATTGATTACACCATTTGCCCAGTGTGCTAAATCAACATCTGAGTAAATTTTAAGAGAACCTTGTAGTTGTTTAGCTAGGTCTTCATTACCATTAGCTAAAACTAAAAGTCTTGTGATTTCTGCTCTTGTGATATTTTTGTCATATCCCATTGAGCCATCTTCGTAACCTTCAACGAATTTTTTGTCGATAATATATTGGATTTTGTTGTCTTTTCCAACTATCTTTTCGACTTTTTCTCCGTTTTCTGCTTTTTTAGCATCTTTTGATGCTTCAGCTTCGGCTGCGAAGACATTTGCGAATGTTCCTAATACCATTACTAGTGCTAGTATTAAGGAAAGTACTTTTTTGTTCATAGTCTTGCGACCTCCTTAAAAATTTTTGTAGACTCTACAAAAGTCTTCTTCGGATAATTCCGAATATAGAGGTGGCAATTAAACGTCCTCTTCGAATATTTAATTGTCATTGTCCTCTTTACAATTACTATTATACACTATTTTTTTATTTGTAAAATTACATTTATATTACAAAAATATAATTTATGAAATATTTAAGAAATAATGTTTTAGTAATTATTTATTATTATAGCAGATATTGTTTTTTATGGGAAATTTTTTTGATATATTGGAGGGAATGTCCTCGACATTTTTTTTATACAAGGAGTGTCCTCCTTTTCTTTTTTATTTTTAACAGGACAGCCCTAAAAGGACAGCCCTGCTTTTTTTCTTTGTTTAATGGGGACAGTCCACAAGCGACAGTCCCCCGACATTTTTTTATACAAGGAGGGGCTGTCTTTAGTAAATTGAGCGTAGCGACCTTTACGTAAGGCTGTCCTCCTTTTCTTTTTTATTTTTAGCAGGACAGCCCTAAAAGGACAGCCCTGCTTTTTTTCTTGTTTAATTGGGACAGTCCACAAGAGACAGTCCCCAATATTTCAATCTTTTGTTTAGTTTTCTGCAGTTTTTGCCTCTCTTGTTTTGGATATTGCAAGAGCAATTATTATTGTTACTATCATTGGCATTATCCAGTATAGGCCGTGATTTTCAAGTGGCAGCATTTTAAATGGTTTTTCTAAGGCTTTTAAATATCCCCTATCAAGTATTGCCGCTAAAAGTCCAAGGACTAAGTTTGTATAAACTGGAATTTGATATACTAAATCGTCTTTGATTTTTTTATTAAACATCCCTAATATTATAAGTGTTGTGCAGCAGGGGTAGATTATTTCAAGGATTGGGGCTGAAATTTTTATAATTTCTTGCACTCCTAATACAGAAATAACTCCGCTTACTACTGATGCAATTACAACTACTTGTCCATAAGAAAATCTACCATTTAATAGATTGGTAAAATAGGATGCTGTTGCTGATACAAGACCTATGGCTGTTGTTAAACAGGCAAGTAATACTATTATTCCTAATATATATACTCCTATTTTGCCAAGAAGGCCATTTGTTACGTCTACTAAAAGTTTTGTGTTGTCTATATCAACCGGGATAGATTTGTCCATGGAAAGGGTCGCCCCAATGTGGGCAAGGCCTCCATAAACTATGGCCAAACAAATGGCTGCTGTTGTGCCTGATGCTATGGTTATTTCAAATTCTCCTAGTTTATCGCCCAGTTTTAAGTCTTTAACGGCATTTATTATTACTAGGGCGAACATACATGATGCTAAAGCATCCATTGTCTGATAGCCATCTCTTATTCCTCTTTTTACTACTCCTTCAACAAGGCTTGTGTCTGCAATTTCCCCAAGAGGGCTTGTAAATCCTTTAAAAATAAGTATGCCAACGCAAATTATTAGGGCTGGTGTTAAAAATTTCCCTACTATATCAACTACTTTATTAGCTCGTATGGTTAGTAGTATTACTAATCCAAAGAAGATGATTGCAAATAAATATTTTGAAAATCCGCTTCCAAATATTGGGAGGATTCCAATTTCATATGATGTGGCACCTGTTCTTGGCATTGCTAAGAATGGTCCTATGCAAAGTATGATTGCAAGGGATAAAATTACGGCAAATTTTTTATTTACTCTTGAACCTAGTTTTATTATATCTCCGTCAAAATTTGCAAGGGCAATTATTCCTATGAGTCCAAGGCCTGCGTCGGCTATTGTAAATCCAATACTTGATTTGATCCAGTCGCCACCTGATATAAATCCTAGATATGGCGGGAAAATTAGGTTGCCTGCACCAAAATACATAGCGAATAGTGCGAATCCGATTACAATTATACTTTTAAAATGTTTCTGTTTCATAATTCCTCCCTTTAAAAATAATTGCATTTTTAATATTTTTTTATTTTTTTTACACATATATTTTATAAATAAATATTATAGCAAAGCCAACTTATAATTATCAAGTATTTCGAGAGTTTTTATGGCTAAATAAAAAATATATTAAAAAAATTATAGACTTTTTTTAAATTTAAAGCAATTCATTTTTGTAAAAATCAAAAAAGCTATGTTTTTGTTAGATGGGGACTGTCCCTCTTTTATTTTTTAAGGAGGGCTGTCTTTTGCAGCCCTAGCCCAATGAAGCCAAGCGGAGCGAAGGCTGAATTGTGGCAGGACTCACGCAAAGAATCCCCAAGAGTGCGACTGAAAGGAAGCACGATTGGAAAGATTCGACTGCAAGTAAATTGAGCATAGCGAAATTTACGTAAGGCTGTCCTCCTTGTTTTAGTTTTTCTTTTTTCTTTTCTTCTTTTATTTTAAGCAGGACAGCCCTAAAGGACAGCCCTGCAAGTTTTTTATGGGTACAGTTCTCAAGGGGCAGCCCTCCAGTCCCAGACATTTTTAATTTTTGTAAAAATCAAAAAAAGCTCAGTTTTTGCTGAGCCTTTCTCCTCTTTTATAGTTTTTTTAATACTTTTGACAAAACTATGCCTGTTACTATAACTGCAATTGATTCTATACCGATTTTTAAAATTCTTGGTGGGAGAATTACTAAAAATCCATCGCCATAAAGCTGTGTTAGCCAAATTGTGTTTAAAATTGCATGCACAAATATTGCTACCAAAATGACTGAAAATGTGATTACTGTTTCATCTTTTTTGCCCTTTAAAAAATACGAGCAAAGGCCAGGAATTAATCCTGTTAATATTGATGAAAGGGTAAAACCTAGGTGGATTGTCCCCATGGGATTTATGGCAACACCAACAAGATCAGTAACAAGACCACAAAGCCCGCCAACTAAGGGGCCAAATAAGGTGCCCGATAAAATTAGGGGCATCCAGCCTAATCCTACTCTTAAATTTGCTGTAAGCATTACTGATAAAAATCTTGTCAACACTACTGAAAGGGCACATAAAAATGAAGCCCTAACAAGCACTTTTGTATTAATGACTTGTCTTTCCATAAAAAAAGCTCCTTTCTTAAAATTAAGAGAGAGCTAAACAGCGGCCGCAATAAAGAATCATAAGACTTTGCTTTCGTCCGGGAACAACAACCCATTTCCCGGCACTTGACGCTCTTTACCTACTCTGTCATTTCCATTATAATTGAATATATATAAAAGGTAAAGAGGTAAAATTATGAATGAAATAGATTGGCTTTTAAATAGAGAAACTCCTATGGTAGATTTTTCAACTGAAAATATTTCTCTTTTGCTTGAGCTTTTGGATAGGCCGCAGGATAAGATAAAGACTCTGCACGTTACGGGAACTAATGCCAAGGGATCTGTTGTAAGTTTTTTAAAATATGCCATGGCTGAAAATTCTTATAGGGTGGGAGCTTTCACCTCCCCCTTTATTTCCAATATTAATGAATGTATTGAAATTAATGAGGAAAAAATTTCAGATGAGGATTATGAAAAGATTTTAAGAGAAATTCATCCCCTCGTTAATAGGCTTGATAAGGAGGAAAAATATGTTACAGGTTTTGAAATTCAAGTTGCCTGTGCCTTTCTTTATTTTTACAAGAAAAAAGTTTCCTTAGCAATTATTGAGGTTGGCCTTGGCGGCCGTTTTGATGCCACAAATGTTATGAAAAAGCCCTTGGCGGCAATTTTTACGCCAATTTCCTATGACCATATAAATATTTTAGGCAAAAGTTTAAAGGAAATTGCTTGGAATAAGGGCGGAATTATAAAGGACGGGGTTCCTTCCTTTTCCTATCCCCAAAGGGATGAAGCCTTTAATGAACTGGTTGCCATTTGCCAGGAAAAAAATTCTAATCTTGTAACTTTTGAAATGAGTGATGTTAAAAATTTGTCATCTGGCATTTGGGGAAATTCTTTTGATTTTATGGGCTTTAAAAATGTAAAAACAAGTTTAATTGGTAACCACCAAGCCTATAATGCATCCCTTGCTCTATTGGTCCTAGATTATCTTAAAAAATATTATAAACTTGATGATGAAAAAATAAAATCCGGAATTGAAAGGGCAAAAAATACCGGTAGGCTTGAAATTATTTCTAGGAAGCCCTTAATTTTAATTGACGGGGCCCATAATATGGAGGCCATAGATGCCCTTTTGGAAAATCTTAAAAAATTTTCTTATAGAAATTTGATTTTAGGTTTTTCAATTTTAAGGGACAAGGACAGAGAAAATATTATTGAGAAAATGGTAAGGATTTCTAAAAAAATTGTGCTTACGGAAATTGATTCATTTAGGAAAAGTGAAATATCAGATTTGGTGGATATTTTTGAGACATTTTCTGGTGATGATAGTGAAATTTATGAAGACCTTGATGTGAAAAAAGCCTTTGAAAAAAGCCTTGAACTTGCTGGAGATGAGGATTTAATTTTGTGGTGCGGCTCTTTTTATCTTATTAAGGAAATTAGAAAATTTGTTTTGGAAGAATAGCCATTGTTGCTATTCTTCTTTTATTTTATTATTTTTATCTTAGGAGGGCTGTCTTTTGCAGCCCTAGCCCAATGAAGCCAAGCAAAGCGAAGGCCGAATTGTGGCAGGGACAGCAGACAATTGCATTCAAATCAAAGATTTGAACAATTGGTTGCATCAGACCTACTAAGACTCGCTATGCTCACCAAGTTAGGTCTGGATCATGCAAAGAATCCCCAAGAGTGCTACTAAAAGGAAGCACGATTGGAATGATTCGACTGCAAGCGAATGGGCGTAAGGCTGTCCTCCTTGTTTTAGTTTTAGTTTTATTTTTTTATTTTCTTCACATTTTTTATTTTAAGCAGGACAGCCCTACAGTCGCTCTCGCTCCTTAAGGACAGCCCTGCATGTTTTATTAAATGGGGATAGTCCGTACTCTACGAGCACAAGCAAGGCTACAGTACCCAGAATTTTAGCAGGAAAGTCCTACTTGTTTTACCTATACATAAAAAAAAAGACCTTAAAGGTCTTTAATTTCTCTTCATTATAATACTCTATAATACTCTTGCTGCGCTTAAGTATCTTTCAGCATAATAATCTTCGCTTAAGGAACTTATAACAACTTTTCCAGCTCCTGAAGATGCGTGAATAAATTCGCCGCCGCCAATATAAATCCCTACATGGCTAACTCCAGATCCGCTTGTATTGAAAAATACAAGGTCGCCTTCCCTAAGTTCTAATTTTTCTATGGGTCTGCCAGCATTTGCCTGTTCGCTTGATGATCTTGGAATTGATATGCCCATTTCATTCTTGTAAATTGCATAGACAAATCCGCTGCAGTCATAACCGCCATCTCCTGTGGCCCCATAAACATATGTAGTGCCCATTTTTGAATATGCAGAAGATATAATCCTATTTACTGTTTCTGAAGCGTTACTTAAATCTTGAGGTGCATAAGTCATTTCTTTTTCAGCTTTTATTTTTGCCTTAGATTTTGCAATCTTTTCGATTTCTTTTGAATCTTCATCCATTACTTTTATTAGGCTTAAGGAATTTTCTTCGCTATCTTTTTCTTCTGTCTTTTCTACTTTTTTGCCAGTTTCAATAGCTAATTTTTCTGCTGGAAGATTGTATTTTTTGCCATTGTCATCTTTAATAATAAAATCGCCATTGTTAAAATCAACAACGTTAACACTTTCTCCTGCCTTTAAGTCTAATACTTCTTTATCATTTTTGGCTTTTGTATTTGCTTTAACTTTAACTTTTGTTTCATTTTCTCTTGTTGAAGCTATCTTTTCAATGGAATCCTTTGAAACTGTGCCTACTGTGCCATCATTGCATCTGATAACGACTGAATCTTTATTATTTTGAACTTCAACTGCATATTCGCCTATAAAAAGATTTCTAAGCACTGCTCCATCTTTTTTAATAGGTCCTTGCTTTATTACTTTATATGTTGGTACATTAACTTCTGTTAATAATATTTTACTTTGAGGAATAGTAAGTTTTGCCTTACCTTTCTTAACTATATAAGAATCTTTTGTCTTTTCAATGACATTTACTTCTTCGCCAATAGCAAAGGAAACTTGATTTCCACTATAGGTTTTTTGTATATGTTCATTTATAAATATTCCTGTGTCCTTTAAACTTACTATAGACACTGCACAAAGAGCTATAAGCCCCATTGGCAACTTATTTTTTATAGACCACAAAATTAACAACTCCTATATCTGAAATTAATTCTTTTATAGTATAGCAAAAAGATTACAAAAAAGCAACAAAAAGTTACAAAATAGTTAAAATTTTTTTAACAATCTTGTAACTTTCTTTTTTTATAAATATAAGTAAGTCTATAAGCTGCGTTCTGTTTTGTCAACTATCTATCTTGAACCCCTGTCGCCAAGAGTTTCTAGCGACCTACCAACCGGGAGATACGAGCAGCATCTCTTTTTCCTTTGCGGTCTTGCTCCGAATGGGGTTTACATGGCATTATTATCACTAATAATCCGGTGAGCTCTTACCTCGCCTTTCCACCCTTACCAAATTTTGGCGGTATATTTCTGTTGCACTAGCCTTAGGGTCGCCCCCACTTGCCGTTAGCAAGCATTCTTGCTCTATGGAGCGCAGACTTTCCTCACACCTGGTGCAGTTGACCAACTTACTTATAAATTTATTTTAGCAAGCTTTTTAATTTTATTCAAGCTTTTAATAGTCTAATAAAAAACTTGATCTATTAAATATTTCAATTTTAAGGTCTGGAAATTCTTTTAACAGTTTTTCTTTTATTCTCGGTAAAATTAATTTTTCTGAACCGAAGTGGCCAATATCCAGCATTAAAATTTTATTTTCATAGGCTCTTTGGCCTTCATGATATTTTACATCACCTGTTAAGAATAGGTCAGATTCATTTTCCAAGGCCTTGTTAAAATAATCTGATCCTGCACCGCCGCAAAGGGAAATTTTTTTAACTTTTTCTCGCCTGCCGTAGCATCTTATGCCCCTGATATTTAATTTTTCTTCAAATTCTTTTATTATTTCCCTTATGTCTTTTGGGCTTTCCAGTTCGCCAACAAGGCCGATTTCCTTTTCTTCATCTATGGCAAGGGGCTTTAAATTTTTTAATTTCAAAAAGTCAGCTAGGGCATAATTTACTCCTTCTCTTGCTATGTCTAAATTTGTGTGGGCACTATAAACTGATATCTTTTCTTCAATTAATTTTATTAAATTGTCGCCTAAATAGGTGCCTTCAATTATATTTTTTGTTCCAGTAAATAAAAGGGGGTGGTGGCTTATTATTAAATTATAACCAAGGTCTTCTGAGCTTTTTATAACTTCGTCTGTTACATCTAAGGCAAGTAAAAGGCCCTTATTTTCTCTTTCAAAATAAACCTGCTTGCCGCAGTTGTCCCAAGACAGGGCATATTCTTTTTTTGCCCAATTGTCCATATATTCAATAATATCCTTATTTTGATATTTCATAAACTAACTCCTTAAATTTTTTATTTTCTCTTTCTAAATCTTCTATTCTCTCTTTTGCCCTTAGACTTTTCTTGTCCATATGATGAAGGATAAAATTATTTTGTCCTATTTTATCTTCTAAAAAATCTATAAGACTTTTGTCTTTCCTTTCCCTTAAAATTTTTGGGACAATTAAATCCTCTTTTTCATAGGTAGTAATTTTACCTGTAAATCTTCCTACAATTATTTGAAAGTACTTTTTGTCTTCATAGATAATTTTTTCATCTAAAATTTCAAAAGCCTTGTCATATAAAAATTTCCTCAAAAAATCTGCTTGCTGCATTGGCTGCAATATAAGTTTTTCTGCTGCTCTTGCTTTTTCCATATTTCTTTCTAAAATCCTGGTAATTAAAACTCCTCCCATGCCAGCAATTATTATGTTATCAGCAGGAGGCACATTTTTTAGACCATCTGAAATAATATGATCAATTCCTCTTTCATTTGCTCTTAACTTTGTAAAATCCATAGATTTTTGAAGGCAGCTTTTTGAAATGTCAACAGCATAGATTTTTTTTGTATTTTTTTCCTCATATAGAAAATTTGGCACAAATCCATGATCTGTGCCTATATCTGCAATTATTTTATTTTCATCACAAAAATCTGCTAAAGCCCTTAGTCTTTTTGATAAATTTATCATTCCAAAAAATCCTTTAATTTTTTACTTCTTGAAGGATGGCGAAGTTTCCTTAAGGCCTTGGCTTCAATCTGTCTTATTCTCTCTCTTGTAACGTCAAATTCCTTTCCTACTTCTTCCAAAGTTCTTGCCCTTCCATCATCTAACCCAAATCTTAGGGTCAAAACTTTCTTTTCTCTTTCAGTTAATGTTTCTAAAACATAAGATAATTGTTCCTTTAAAAGAGTGAAAGTTGCCGCATCTTGAGGTGATAAAATTTCATCATCAGGGATAAAATCTCCTAAATGAGAATCTTCTTCTTCCCCAATTGGCGTTTCAAGTGACACTGGTTCTTGGGCAATTTTTTGGATTTCCCTAACCTTTTCCACATCTAAATTCATTTCCTTGGCAATTTCTTCTGGCATAGGATCACGGCCCAGTTCCTGAACAAGCTGTCTTTGAACTCTGACAAGTTTATTAATTGTTTCAACCATATGAACGGGAATTCTAATTGTTCTTGCTTGGTCAGCAATGGCTCTTGTTATGGCCTGTCTTATCCACCAAGTGGCGTAGGTTGAAAATTTAAATCCCTTTGTATAGTCAAATTTTTCAACGGCTTTCATAAGACCAAGATTCCCCTCTTGGATAAGGTCTAAAAAACTCATGCCTCTTCCAACATATCTCTTTGCTATGGAAACAACAAGTCTTAAATTTGCCTCAGCAAGTTCTTTTTTTGCTGCCTTATCTCCTTTTTCCATTCTCTTGGCAATTTCCACCTCTTCATTGCCCGTTAATAGGGGGATTTTACCAATTTCTTTTAAATACATCCTAACCGGGTCATCAACATTTATGCCCTTCGGTACAGATAAATCTTCTTTAGACGGGTCTATTTCTTCCTTATCATCAATTGATTCCTTTTCATCGTCATTTAAAAGTTCTATTCCTGATTTTTCCAAATATTTATAAATAGAATCTATTTCATCACTTTCCATAGGATATTCATCTAAGGCATAAGAAATTTCGTCATAAGTGAGATTGCCCTTTTTTTTGCCGCTCTTTTTTAAAGAATCAATTACATTGTCCATTGACTCTTTTGTCTTATCTATTTCCTCACTCATTTTTGTCCCCCCTCATTTAAATCTGATAACTTAAGATTTATTTCTTGCAATTTATTTATAAGCTCCTTTAAAGTATTTTTATCAGAAGATTTTGTTCCAGCTATTTTTTCTATTGAATCAAGAATATTTTCCTTGTCCCTTATTAAATTTGCCCTTTCAAGAGTCGTAAGATATTCAGAAATAATTTTTTTATCTTCATAGTCACTAATTTCCATAGAAGCTATATTATTTATAAATTCTCTTGTAACTAGGTCTTTTTTTATTAGACCTTGGAAAAAGTCTTCTTTTGACATTTTATTTTTGTAGTAATTATCAAGCTCTTCAAATATTATCCTTGCTGCCATATTTGAAAAACTTATAATATCTAATCTTTCTTTTATATAGGCATAGGTTTCTTCATCCTTTAGGCTATAGGAAATAAGTCCCAACTCTGCCAGAAGCTTGCCACTTTTTATATTTAATACTTTCTTTGGTTTTTGAACTTTAGTCCCTTCTTTTTTGTAGGTATTTTTCTTTAAATAACCTATATAATTATTCAAGACATTTTCATCAACCTTATATTTGCTGGCAAATTTTTTGACATAGACATCCTTTTCTATTGGGTTTTTAATGGCTGTTAAAATTTTGGCAGCAGCAATGGTAAAATCACTTAGGCCTTTGGCTTCTTTTAAATTATATTTTTCTCTTAAATTTGAAATTCTATATTCCAAATATGAATGAGCACTTTTAAGCTGACCTTCAAAGGAAATTTTTCCATATTTTTTTATATATTCATCGGGATCAAGACCTTCTGGAAGGCTGACAATCCCAGGGCTTATGCCCACAGATAAGAAAATATCAATAGCTCTATTTGTGGCATTTATACCTGCAAGATCTCCATCATAACATATATATACCTCTTTTGCGTACCTTTTAATTATTTTCGCCTGATTTTCTGTTAATGATGTTCCAAGGCTTGCTACACTATAATTTATACCACTATTGTAAAGAGAAATAACATCCATATATCCCTCAACGAGAAGAATTTTATCCCTCTTTCCCTCCTTTGAGATTATATTTAAATTAAAAAGATTTGACCCCTTGTGAAAAATTGGCGTTTCTGATGAATTTAAATATTTGGGTTTGCTATCATCCATAACTCTTCCACCAAAGGCAATTACTTCTCCTTTTGCATTAATTATTGGAAAAATAATTCTATTTCTAAATCTGTCATAGCTTTTGCTCTTGGAAGATGAAAGCAAATTTAATTCAATTAAATCTTCTTCCTTATATCCCTTATTTAAAAGATGATTTTTTAAATCATCCCATGAATCTTTTGCAAAACCAA
The DNA here is from genome assembly GCF_900099555.1 of Peptoniphilus raoultii. GTDB lineage: Bacteria > Bacillota > Clostridia > Tissierellales > Peptoniphilaceae > Peptoniphilus_A > Peptoniphilus_A raoultii. The sequence continues at coordinate 974,148 of NZ_FMWM01000002.1, read as the reverse complement.
GGCCATATTTAAGTATAGTTTTTTGGCTAAGACCCCTCTTTTGCAAATAAAATAAAGGAGCCTTGGACTCCCTTAAATTTGCAAAAAAAAGTCTTGCCGCTTCTTTATTTATCTCAAAAAATCTTTTTTTCTTTTCTTCCTCTTCTCTATTAATGGAAGATTTTGATTTTTTTAGTTCAATATTATATTTTTCTGCTAAAAACTTAATGGCTTCTGTAAAGGAAAGATTTTCTCTTTTCATGGCAAAAGTTATTACATCTCCCCCTTCGCCGCATCCAAAACACTTAAAAATCCCCTTGGATGGAGAAACTGAAAAGGACGGAGTTTTTTCGCTATGAAAGGGGCAAAGTCCCATGTAATTGGAACCTGATCTTTTTAAATCCACATATCCTGAAATAAATTCATAGATTTCTGCCCTATCTCTAATCTCCTCAAGAAGTACATCATCAATTAAAAAACTCATATAATTGACCAGCCCTTAGGAATAAAAATTTCTTTCCATTGATTAATGGCGAAGTTATCTGTCATTCCTGCTATATAATCAGTTATTATATCTTCTTTTGTTGTTTCTATGCCCTTATAAATATCTAAATGTAAACTTGGGATTTTGTCAAAATTTTTCAAATAATATTTAAAAAGCTGGGCGAGAAGAATTCTAATCTTATCATTTTCACTTTTTACAATTTTATTAAAATAGACATTTTGAAACATAAATTCCCTAAGATTCATTGTTGCCTTATAGATTTCATCCTCCATTTCCACAATTCCCTTGTCCAAAGATTTATTTACAATGGAAGTTATCATTGTATTAATCCTCTTCGAATGTGAAGAACCTAAGATTTCAGTTAAATCCTTTGGCAAATCATCTATTGTAATTATTCCCGCCCTTATTGCATCATCAATATCATGATTTATATAGGCAATCCTATCAGCAAATTTTACAATTTTCCCCTCTAGGGTTTGGGCTTCATTTGTTCCTTGATGGTTTAAAATCCCGTCTCTAACTTCAAAAGTTAAATTTAATCCCCTTCTCTTTTCGCTTGTTTCAAGTAAATCTATAACTCTTAGGGACTGCTCATAGTGTTTAAAACCCTTGGGATTTAATTCATCTAAAACGGACTCGCCATTGTGACCAAAGGGTGTGTGTCCTATATCGTGGCCAAGTGAAATGGCTTCTGTTAAATCTTCATTTAATTTTAAGGCTCTGGCGATTGTCCTTGCAATTTGACATACCTCTAATGTGTGAGTAAGCCTTGTCCTATAGTGGTCGCCTTCAGGAGCAATGAAAACTTGAGTTTTATGTTTTAACCTTCTAAAAGATTTTGAATGAATAATCCTATCCCTATCTCTTTGAAAGTCCGTCCTAATATTACATTTTTCTTCTTTTGCTTTTCTTCCCTTAGACTCTTTTACATGGCAGGCATAAGTTTGTAAAAATTTATATTCTTCTTCTTCAAATCTTTCTCTAGGATTCATAATTACCTCAAATCTAATTTATTAAGTCTTTCTATTATTATTTCAGCCGTTTCTTCAATAGCCTTATTTGAAACATCAATAACAAAGCAGCCCAAATCTTCCATAACTTGTTTTGAATAGTCAAGTTCTTCTTTAATTCTATCTATATTTGCATACTTTGCTCCACTTGAAAGCCCAAGAGATTTTAATCTTTCTTCTCTTATGGAAATTAATTTTTGGGGATTTGCAATTAATCCTATTACCCTATTTACATCCTTTTCATAGACTTCCTTTGGAACAGGAACTTCCGGCACAAGAGGAATATTTGCAACCCTAAAAAGTTTGTTGGCAAGATACATAGATAAGGGAGTTTTTGAAGTTCTAGAAATTCCCACTAGGCAAATATCTGCTTTTTTTGCCCCTCTTGGATCTTTTCCATCATCATATTTTACAGCAAATTCTATGGCCTGAACTTTTTTAAAATAATTATCGTCAAGTCTTCTAATAAGTCCAGGCTCTCTTAGGGGCGGATAGCCTAAAATATCTTCAATTTCTGCCATAGGCTCACCCATAACATCAACTGTATGAAGTTTTAATTTTTCTGACATATCCTCTATAAATTTTCTTGTTTCCAAAACAACATTTGTATATACAATTAAAGCATTTTTTAATTTTGCTGCCTCTTCCAAAAGTGGGCTAATTTGATCAATGCTATTGTGGTAGGGATATCTTCTTATTTCATAGTTTTCAGATTCAAATTGTCTGGCACTTGCCTTGGCAATAAGTTCACCTGTTTCGCCAACAGAATCTGAAATTACATATATTACTAAAGTATCTTTATCTGACATATATTCTCCTTAAATTATTTCACCCTTACAAAATTCTACAAAAATTCTATTGACATTAGTTTTTGTAAATCTACCAACTACTGTTATATCACCATTTTCTTCTGTTTCAACAACAGGAAGACCGTCAATTCCTCTCTCTTCTATAAGTCTTGCACCTTCAAAAACTGAATCTTCCGGCCCTATTGTTACTATATTGGGCATTCTTGTCATAACAAGGCTAATGGGAGTTTTGTTTAAATCCATGCCGCCAATTGTTGTTCTAATTAAATCTTTCCTAGAAACGACGCCTGTTAGCCTTCCATTATTAGTTATAAAAACTGAAGATACATCTTCCAAAAATAGACCTACTATAACATCATAGACTGAAGATTTTTCATCCATTACAAAGGGGAAGGACATATAATCCTCCACCTTTAAATTGGCAATCCTATCTTTTACAAGAGAAATTTCGGAAGCTCCCTTGTAAAAATAGCCGACATTTGGTCTTGCACCTAAAATTGAAAGCATAGTTAAAACCGCAAGGTCTGGCCTAATTGTTGCCCTTGAAACTCCAATTTTTTCTGCAATTTCATCACCAGTAGTTGGCTGGTTGGCTTTTACGAGTTCTATAATTTCAGACTGTCTTTTACTTAAATTCAAACTATCCCTACTTTCTAGTCAAGGACAATTTTGCTAATATCAAGGATTTTTCTTTGAGCTCCTTGGACTTCATTTATAAGGGCTAATCTGTTAGCCTTAATTTTTTCGTCCTTGTCCATAACCATAACTTTTTCAAAAAATTCATCTATATAGGGACATAGACCTAATAATTTGTCCATGTATGCTGAAAATTTATTTTCACTATAAAGATTTTCTAATTCTTCCTTTATTTCTTCAAATTTGTTAAAGAGATTTCTTTCTGCATCTTCCTTAAAAATTTCAGGATTAATATTTGCAAATTCTTCTTCCTTTGAAGTTAAATTGTTTATTCTTGTAAAGGATTCTGTGAATTTTGACCTATCTCCATCCTTAAACCACTTGTCAATGGATTTTGCCTTTTTAAATATTATATGGATAAGATCATTTTCTGAAATTAAGGAATCAATTACATCGTATCTTATATTTTCTTCTTCAAGCATTGTTTTCATTCTGCCCTTGAAAAATTCTAAAATGCTATTCATTACCATTATATAATCAAAGGTTAAATTCATAGTATCTACATAATTGTAAAGGGATGATGAAATTATATCTTCAAGAGAAATTTCCCAGTTATTTTCCTTAATTATATTTATAATTCCTATGGCTCCTCTTCTTAGAGCAAAGGGATCTTGAGAACCTGTTGGCACTAGATCAATGGCAAACAGACCTGCAATTGTGTCCATTTTGTCGGCAATTGAATAAATTGATCCAACTGTTGTCTTTGGAAGTTCATCGCCTGCATGCCTTGGAAGATATTGTTCAAAAATTGCAGTTTTAACTATATCTTTTTCGCCTGAAAGACCTGCATAAATAGAACCCATAACTCCTTGAAGTTCTGTAAATTCTGTTACCATTTTTGTTGTAAGGTCTGCTTTTGAAAGATAAGCTGTTCTCTTTAAGGCATTTAAGGCTTCTTCTGCAACTTCAAGGGACTTTCCTATTTTAAGGGCCAAGAGTTCATTACGTTTTGACTTTTGGCTCATATTTCCAAGTTTAGCCGCAAAGTTTACTCCTTCAAGAGCAGGGACATAAGATTCTAGTGGTTTTGATGTGTCATCTTCATAGAAAAATTTTGCATCTGAAAGTCTTGCACCTAAAACTTTTTCATTACCTTCTATTACTATATCTTCATAATCCTTATTTCCATTTCTTATAGTTATAAAATATGGAAGAAGTTCTCCCTTTGAATTGTAAATTGGTGTATAACGCAAATGATCTATCATAGTTGTTGTAATAACTTCTTTGGGAAGGATTAAAAATTCTTCTTTAATATTTCCCTTTAGGGGAGTTGGATATTCAACTATATAGACAAGCTCTTCTAATAATTTTTTATTTTCCTTAATTTCTCCGCCCAAGGACCTAGCAATTTTTTTAGATTCAACTTTTATTATTTCTTCCCTTTTCTTTTGATTTAAGATTACGTAATTTTCTTCTAAAAGTTTTTCGTAGGAATCCACACTCGGTATTTCTATATGGTCTGATCCTAAAAATCTATGGCCCTTTGTTATATTTGAAACAGGAATCCCTTCAAAGGGAAATTCTACAATTTCGTCATTAAAAAGTGATACAGCCCACCTAATTGGTCTTGGAAACCTTAAATTTTTGCCTCCCCATTTCATATTTCTAGGAAGGTTTATATCTCTTATAACTTGAGGGATTAAAGACTTTAAAAGCTCTCTAGCTTCAAGACCCTTCTTTTCAATTTTTGCAAAGGCATATAGGTTTCCCTTTACTTCTCTTTTTTCTATTTGGTCAAGAGAAATATTTTGAGATGACATAAAGCCTAAAAGAGGTTTTGTGGGATTTCCATCTTGGTCAAAGGCAATTTTAATTTGCGGTCCTCTAACTTCTTTTGAAATATCTTCTTGTCTGTCAGCTAAATTATTTATATAGAGGGCAAGCCTTCTAGGAGTTGCATAGACTTCTGTATCATCAAATTTTAAATCATTTTCTTTCAAGGCCTTTTCAGCCTTTTCCTTAAGCTGATTTATAGCAAGGTCAACAAATCTTGAAGGCAGCTCTTCAACGCCAATTTCTAAAAGATATCTATTCATTTTTGCCTCCTTTTAATAGTGGATAGCCCATTTCTTCTCTTTGCTTTAAATAACTTTCAGCAACAAGTCTTGCCAAGGCTCTTACTCTTGCAATAAAAGTTGTCCTTTCGGAAACAGAAATCGCTCCCCTTGCATCTAAAAGATTAAAGGTGTGAGAACATTTTAAGGTATAATCATAGGCATCAATAATTGTGCCATCTTCAATTATTCTATTTGCTTCCTTTTCGTAGACATCAAATAAATTTCTAAGCATTTTTACATCTGCTTCTTCAAATGCATATTTTGAATGTTCATATTCAAAAACTTTAAAGACATCTCCATAAGTGATTTTTTCATTATACATAATATCGTAAACTGAATTAACATTTTGTAAATACATGGCAATTCTTTCAAGACCATAGGTAAGCTCTGCCGATTCAAGATCAAGATTTACTCCGCCCACTTGTTGAAAATATGTGAACTGAGTAATTTCCATGCCGTCAAGCCAAACTTCCCATCCAAGACCCCATGCTCCAAGAGTTGGTGATTCCCAATTATCTTCAACAAATCTTATGTCATGCTTTTTTGGATCAATGCCAATGGCAAAAAGTGAATCCAAATAAAGTTCCTGAACATTTTCAGGTGATGGTTTTAAAATAACTTGCATTTGATGATGCTGATAAAGTCTATTAGGATTTTCTCCATAACGGCCGTCTGCCGGTCTTCTTGAAGGTTCAACATAGCAAACTTTCCATTCTTCAGGTCCAAGTGACCTTAAAAAAGTTTGGGGATTCATTGTTCCCGCTCCCTTTTCAACATCATAGGGTTGCATAATAATGCATCCTTTTTCTTTCCAATATTTTTGTAAATTAAATATTAAATCCTGGAAATACATAATTCCTCCTGTTACAAAAAATTAAGTGAATTAAAATCACTAATTTCTAAATTATATCTTATATATTTAATGAATAGTAAAAGTAAATATTTCTTCCTTTTATCATCATAATTAATATCTTTATCTAAAGAAGTATATAATAAATTTTTAAGGTAGTAAATATCTTGGGACAAAAGTTTATTGCCTTCGCCCAAATTCTTATCAGTAACTCCTATTTGCGGAGAAAAATAAGATGATCCATAGACCACAAGCCTTGGCATATAACCCATAAAAGTCATATATTTTATAATAAAGGCTAGGGCTTTTCCTCCCGGATCTTGGCTTTTATTAAAAACATTTAAAGCCTTTGACAAAAGTCCATAAATTTTTTCTAAATTATAATGCTCTAGTGTTGACTTATCAACAATCTCAAGAATTAAAGAAGCATAGACTAAATTTTTAAAAGACTGTCTTATATTATAATTAGATGAAAGCAATCTCCCTGATTTTATATAATAAAAAGTTTGACCCTTCTTAAAAAGATATAGACCTTCTGTGAAAAGCTGAGTTAAAGAAATTAAAGACGATCCCTGAGCATAGGCCCCCTTCCCCATAACTGAAATCTTTCCATATTTCTTTGTCAAGATACTTAAAATCTTTGAAGACTCTCCATGTTTAAATTCATTAATAACTATACCTTCAGTAAAATCGTTATTTATATCCAAAGTTTTTTACCTTAAGGTCATTATTACGCCAGTTTTTTTCAACCTTGACCCAAATTTTTAAATTAACTTTCGTTTCTAACATATTTTCAATATCTTCTCTGGCATAGGTGCCTATTTTTTTTATCATGGACCCGTCTTTGCCAATAATTATGGACTTTTGGGACATTCTTTCTATATATATGCTGGCCTCAATATCATAAATGTCCTTATTTTCTCTTTTCTTGAATTTATTAATTGTAACTGCAATACCATGGGGCACTTCTTCCTTTAAAAACCTAAGGGCCTTTTCCCTAATTATTTCTCCTGCAAGAAATTTTTCGCTCTTGTCAGTTATCATTTCCTCATCATAATACATGGGTCCTTCCGGAAGATTTTCTTTTAAAACTTTAAGATATTCATCAATGCCATCATTTTTTGCAGCTGAAATTGGAATTATCTCTGCAAAAATTCCTTCATTGTTATAAGTTTCTATAAGTCCTAAAATTTCTTCTTTTTTTATCTCGTCTATTTTATTGATTAAGAGAATAATTTTCTTTCCCTTTAATTCTTTTAGCTTATCAATTATTAGTCTGTCAAGTTTTCCTATGGATTTTGAAGTGTCCACAATATAAGTTACTAAATCTGCTTCATTTAGAGATTCTAGAGAAACATTTTTCATATAAGTTCCCAATTTGTTTTTAGGCTTTTGGATGCCTGGAGTGTCTAAAAAAATTATCTGCCCTTCGTCATCTGTATAGATAAAGGAAATTTTTTCCCTTGTTGTTTGAGCCTTATTTGAAACTCCTGAAATCTTTTGACCAATTATGGTATTTAAAAGAGTTGACTTGCCTACATTGGGTCTACCAACCACTGAAACATATCCTGATTTAAAGGTCATTTTTCTCCCTCCAAATCTTCCGGCCCAAAGGAATGAGGAAGAAGGTCTTCTAAAGTGTAAATTTTATAATCTTCCTTTGTATTTGCAATAATAATTTCTGGATTTTTTGAAAATTCTCTTATAACTTGCCTGCATACTCCGCAGGGAAAAGTGTAAAAAGAATCTCCAACTACGGCTATCCTTTTAATCTTTCTCTTTCCCTCACTTACTGCCTTAAAAATTGCAGTTCTTTCTGCACAATTTGTTGGAGAATAGGATGCAATTTCTATATTGCCTCCACTATAAACTGACCCATCTTCCATTTCAACGCAGGCTCCCACCTTATATTTTGAATAGGGAGTGTAGGTCATATTGTCCCTTGCGTAAAGAGCCCTTTCTATTAATTCTTCTATTTTCATATTCACCTAACCTATAACCTTAAAAACAAAAATTGCCACGCATATTCCCACAATGGCCCCGGCAATAACTTCGCTTTTTTTGTGGATTCCACCTTCAACCCTTGCCTCAGCAACAAGAAGGGCAAGACCAAAAGAAGCAACAGTAATTAAAGAATTTTCAGAAACCATACTTATTATTGTTGCTCCACAAAAGGCAATTCCGCTGTGACCGCTAATTGCCCCTCCCTGAAAATATGTACCGCCATTTCTTTTTGCCAAGAGAAATTTGCCGCCAATTGTTAATATAACAACTAAAATCAAGGCCACAAAGGCCAAATGATTATCTGCATTTTTAATTTTAAAGAGCAGAAGATCTCCCACTGATGAAAATCTGTAAAAGAAAATTAAATACCCGCAGACAATGGCATTTATGGCAGTAATTAATACTGCTCCAGCCGAAACGTCTTTTATATATTTGGCAATGGGATTATAATCTTGGACAACTAAATCTACCGTTCTTTCAATTGCAGTATTCATCATTTCTGCAAAGACAACTAAAACTATGGCAAAGAGCATTAGCATAAATTCCGTTGAGGAGATCCTAAAAAATAGGGACAAAATTATGACAGCAAGGGCTGCAAGATAATGAAATTTCATATTTTTTTCAGTTTTTAAAACGGAAACTATGCCTTGAACGGCATAATTAAATGAAGATATAAAATTTCCCTTTTTCAATTTATCACCTATAAATTCCAAGCATATCCATAATTTTTTTTTCCTTGGCCCTCATTATTTTTTTATCCTCTTCTTCTATATGATCATAACCCATTAAATGAAGGGTTGAATGAACTGTCAAATATGATAACTCTCTTGTTTCTGAATGACCAAATTCTTTGGCTTGAGAAATAACTCTTTCCATATTTATAACAATATCACCAAGGATAAGCTGGTCATTAAAGTCTTCTTCCATGGGAAAGGAAAGGACGTCAGTTTCCCTGTCAACTCCCCTAAAATCCCTATTTAGATTTTTAATTTCCTCTCCATCTACAAAGGAAACGGAAACATAGGCCTTTTTTTCAATTCCAAGGGCTCCTAAAGATGCTTCAACAGATTTTTCAACAATTTTATACATTTCATTTGTGATTTCAAGCTTATCCTGCCTATTGTCAAAATCTATTTTCATTTTTTATATTTTTCCTTTTCATATTTATCATAGGCCGCAATAATTCTAGCAACAAGCGGATGCCTTACAATATCATTTTTGCTTAAATAAGAAATCCCAATTCCCTTAACACCATCTAAAATTTTTAAAACAGTTTTTAGACCTGATTGCTTGCCCTTTGGTAGGTCTATTTGAGTAATGTCGCCTGTAATTATTGATTTTGAACCATATCCAAGTCTTGTTAAAAACATCTTCATCTGTTCGTTTGTTGTGTTTTGAGCTTCATCTAAAATTACAAAAGCGGAGTCTAAAGTTCTGCCTCTCATATAGGCAAGGGGTGCAACTTCAATAAGCCCCTTTTCAACATAGGACTGATAAGTTTCTGCTCCCAAAATTTCAAAAAGTGCATCATAAAGAGGCCTTAAATAGGGATCAACTTTATTTTGCAAATCTCCTGGCAAAAATCCTAAATTTTCACCAGCTTCAACTGCTGGCCTAGTTAAAATTATTCTATTGACTTCTTTAGCTTTAAAGGCACGAACTGCTGCCGCCATGGCAAGATATGTCTTTCCCGTTCCGGCTGGCCCTATGCCAAAGCAGATGTCATTCGAAAAAATTGCTTCAATATACCTCTTTTGGCCCAAAGTTTTTGCCTTAATTGGTTTGCCCATGGCTGTATAAACTAAAATGTCATTTAATAAATCAGTCATTGATCTGGATTCATTTTTTTTAATAAGTTCAATTGAATATCTTACATCGGCAAGGTCAATTGACTTTTGCTTTTTAAGAACTTCTAAAAGATTGTAGATTAAGGCTTCTGTCTTTTCAACATTTTCTTCTTCTCCTGAAATAACAATACTGCCACCCCGATCATTAATTGCAACTTTAAAAGACTCTTCAATTTCTTTTATATTTTCATCTAATTTTCCAAATAAAAGAACTTCAGTGTCAGAATTATTAATTTCAATAGATCTTTGTATTTTACCCAAATTAACCTCCTTAATTAATTAAATTCTACCATAAAAAGCTTTAATTTTCTATAAATATATTAAATATGAGATTAGACCATAAATATAAATTGAAAATTAATAAATCATAGGTTATAATTATAAAAGTGCTATCGTAGCTCAGTCGGTAGAGCACTACATTGGTAATGTAGAGGTCGCGGGTTCAATCCCCGCCGTTAGCTCCATTTTCATTTTAACTTCTTATAATTCGCTCTTATATGGGCGAATTTTTTTAATAAACTAAATTGCATTAAAAAGCTCCCACTTAAAAATAAAAAAGAGGAGAGCCCTGCCCTCCTCTAAATTATCTTAAAATAATTCTAATAATTCACTTATATCCGAAATTTTGTAATCAGCATTTTTTCCTTCATCTTCATTTCCATATCCATAAAGGGCAAAGGCTGATTTTAAAAAGTTTTTCTCTGCTCCCTCAATGTCATGAAACCTATCTCCTACAACTATTATTTCTTTTTCCATTTCTTTTTGAATTTTTTCTATAATTTGATCTTTGGGAATGAAGTCAAAACTTTCAGCTGCGTAAATTTTTTTAAAATATTTTTTTATATCATAGACTTCCGTTGCTATGTCCAAATATTCTACACGAGCATTTGAAAGGAGATATAAATCTTTTCCTCTTCCCCTTAAAATTTCAAGAGTTTTTTGGGAATTTTTATAAAGTTCTCCCCTTCCCTCCTTTAAATTATCGTCCATAGCTGATCCAACAATTTTCATAGCACTTTGGATTAAATCTTCTGGCAGACCATGTACAATTAATTTCCAGGCATCTCTTGCAGAATAACCTAAAAATTTTGACGCATAATCATCTGTAAGTTCAAAATCTTTTAAATAGCCCTTATCTTGCAAAAACTTTATGCCTTTTGCAAGGGCAGGTGTATAGATTTTAGAAGTTTTGTGTAGAGTGCCGTCAAAGTCAAAAATTATGGACTTGAAATTTTCTATCATATTTCTTTAAATAAATTTACCATTTCAATAGCTGTTATCGCCGCATCATAGCCCTTGTTGCCAGACTTAACTCCTGCTCTTTCAATGGCTTGTTCAAGATTTTCTGTTGTTATAACTCCAAAGATAACAGGTATTCCAGTTTCTAATGATGTTTGAGCAATACCCTTTGAAACTTCTCCTGCAACATATTCAAAGTGAGCAGTCGCTCCCCTAATTACAGCTCCAAGACAAATTACGGCATCATATTTTTTTGAAAGGGCAAGTTTTTTTGCAGTTACTGGAATTTCAAAAGCTCCCGGCACCCAAATTACTTCAATTTCTTCGTCCTTAACTCCATGTCTTGTTAGAGCATCAATGGCACCTGACAAAAGTTTTGAACCTATAAATTCGTTAAATCTTCCTACAACAATTGCGTATTTTGCTCCTTCTGAATATAAATTTGCACTATAAATTTTCATAATTACCTCCAAATATTCTATATAATTTTTTCTTATTTAATAAATTCTGCCAAAAGGTGGTTCATCTTTTCCGCCTTGGTCTTTAAGTAAAATTCATCATCTTTTGTTGACTTTATTTCAATCGAAACTCTTTCCTTTATAACCATACCAAAAGTTTTAAGAGAATAAATTTTGTCAGGATTATTTGTTAAAAGTCTAAGTTCCTTTGCGCCCAGTTCCTTTAAAATTTGTGCCCCAACTGAATAATCTCTAGCATCCTCAGGAAGGCCAAGGGCAAGATTTGCTTCAACTGTGTCAAGCCCTGAGTCTTGAAGGGCGTAGGCTTTAATTTTATTTACAAGACCGATTCCCCTTCCCTCTTGCCTCATGTATAAAAGAATCCCTCTTCCTTCTTTTTCTATTTGCATCATGGCTTTTTGCAACTGATCTCCACAGTCGCATCTTCTTGAATGGAAGGCATCTCCTGTCAAACATTCAGAGTGAACTCTTGTAAGCAAATTTTTTCCATCACCAATTTCTCCCTTCACAAGGGCGATATGATGTTCACCATTAATTGTATTTACAAAGGCATGGGCCGTAAAATCTCCAAATTCAGTTGGAAGTTTTGCCTGTGCCACATCCCTGACAATTTTTTCATGTCTTTTTCTATATCTAATTAATTCGTCAACAGTTGTGATTTTAAAATTTAATTTTTTTGCAAGGTCAAAAATTTCCATGCCCCTCATCATTTGTCCGTCATCGGCCATAATTTCGCAGCAAAGTCCCGCTTCTTTTAGACCTGCAATCCTTAAAAGGTCAACTGTTGCCTCTGTATGGCCTCCTCTTACAAAAACGCCGCCTTCTCTTGCAACAAGCGGAAACATATGACCTGGTCTTCTAAAATCTTCAGCTTTTGAATTTTCATCTACAAGTTTTTTTGCAGTCAAAGATCTTTCAAAGGCTGAAATTCCTGTTGTTGTATCCACATGGTCAACAGAAACTGTAAAGGCCGTTGAATGGTTGTCAGTATTTTCAGTAACCATTTGATTTAATTCAAGTCTTCCAGCAATTTCGCTGCTAATGGGCATACAAATTAGTCCCTTGGCATGGGATGCCATCATATTAATATTTTCACCGCTTGCAAACTGAGCCGCACAAATCATATCCCCTTCATTTTCACGATTTGGATTGTCTGTCACAATAATAATTTCTCCATTTTTTAAGGCTTCAGTTACTTCTTCAATAGTATTTATCTTCACTTTGTCCTCCTTAATAAAAACCATTTTCTCTTAAAAAATTCATATTTATTTTTGGATCCTTAGAATTTTTGTCATTAAAAAATTTATAGATGTATTTACCAATAATGTCCGTTTCAATATTTATTGGATCCCCCATTTTTCTTTCCCATAAATTTGTACTTTTTATGGTGGTGGGAATTATGGAAACCTTAAAATAATCCCTTGATACTTCAGAAATTGTAAGACTTATACCGTCAAGGGCAACAGAACCCTTATAGACCATTTGCTTTAAAGTTTCAGTATCAGCCTTTATTTTATATTCTACAAAATTATTGGCATTAGTAATTTCCTTAATAGTTCCGAGGCTATCAATATGGCCCTGAACAATATGGCCGTCAAGTCTTTTATCAAGAGTCATCGCTCTTTCAAGATTAACTAAATCTCCGGCCTTTGCACTTTTAAAAGATGAGGCATTTAAAGTTTCCTTCATTAAATCTGCTTCATAAAAATCTTCGCCAAAGTCTGTTACAGTTAAGCAGACACCATTAGTGGCAATAGAATCACCAACTTTTGTTTTTTCCAAAACAGCCTTACAAGAAACTTTTATCTTATAAATATTTTTTTCTTTTGAAATGGAAGCAATTTTCCCAACTTCTTCAATAATTCCAGTAAAAATATTAATCACCCTTTCTCAAATAGCCTTGAACCATTAGGTCTGGCCCAATTTTTTCAAAAGTCATATTATAAACATTTTTAAGTGAAGTTAGGGTTTCAAATCCCTCTCCGCCAATGACTGAAAATTTTTGACCACCAATTAATTTTGGAGCCATAAAAAATATTAATTCATCAATTAAATCTTCCTTAAGCATGGAGTAACTTAGGCCAGGGCCACCTTCAAGCAAAATATTTCCTATGTCTTCACCTAAAAGTTTTTCTAATAAATATTTTAAGTTTAGGCTTTCTCCTTCTTTTCTGCCCACAATTATTTTTACATTTTCCCTTTCAGAAAGTCTTTTGAATTTTTCCCTATCATAGTCTTCTGAAGTGTAGATTATAGTTTGTGCCTCTGAGGAGGAGAAAAGTTTTGCATCTTCAGGAATTCTTAGACGGCTGTCAACAACAATTTTTGTTGGATTTATGTATCCCCCTTCAATTCTTACATTTAGAGATGGATTGTCTGCAAGAACAGTTCCAATTCCAACCATTATACCGTCATTTACTCCCCTTAATTTGTGGGCATATTCCCTCGATCTTTCACTGGAAATCCACTGACTTTCGCCAGATGAGGCAGCGATTTTCCCGTCAATGGACATAGCAGCTTTTAAAGTTACATAAGGCCTTTTGTATTTTAAATTATGGAAAAAAATCTTATTTAATTTTATGGACTCTTCTTCTAAAATCCCTTCCACAACTTCAATCCCAGCATCTTCCAGAATTTTTATGCCCTTGCCGGCAACTTTTGGATTGGGATCACCTGCCCCAATGATTACTTTTGAAATTTTTGCATCAATTATTGCCTGCGTGCAGGGAGGCTGTTTGCCAAAATGGCAGCAGGGTTCAAGACTTACATAAAGTTCTGCCCCTTCCAAAGGCTCCTTAGCATTATTTATGGCATCTCTTTCTGCATGAAGTCCTCCGAATTTTTTGTGGTAGCCCTCTGCAATTATTTGATCATCCTTTACAATAACGCATCCCACCATGGGATTGGTCTTTGTAAATCCCCTTCCTTTTTTTGCAAGTTCAAGGCATCTTTCCATATAAAAACTGTAGTCATAAAAATCTAACATAAAAACTCCTAAAAAAATAAGCCCACAAAGGGCCCTAAATTAAAACTAAAAAAATAACCTTCTCTCATCCAGACTATACTGTCGGTATTGGAATTACACCAATTCAGCCTAAGCTCGCGGACTTTTACCGCCGGTGGGGAATTTCGCCCCGCCCCGAAAATCAAATAATATATATTCATTTACTATATTTATAATATCACTCTAATAATTAATGTCAATATGTAATTTTTTATTTATTTTTTATTTCCTATAAAAAATTCTTCGTCAGGAAAATTTAAAACATAATAATAAACTAATGCTTATTTTAGCTCTTAATTGTTTTATTTCTCTTTAATGCTTTTATAAAATTTGGAGATTTTAAAATTTGAGAAAAAAGTCCCCTAGTTTTTGTAAAAAAATATTGACATTATGAAAAACCTCTAGTAAAATAGAGAAAGTAGTCAACTTGATGATATTTAAGTGGAGAAATACTCAAGAGGCTGAAGAGGCTCCCCTGCTAAGGGAGTAGGTCCCGATTAGGGGCGCGAGGGTTCAAATCCCTCTTTCTCCGCCAATGGTGAGGGCCTTTAGCTCAGTTGGTTAGAGCGCCCGGCTCATAACCGGTAGGTCCTGGGTTCAAGTCCCCGAAGGCCCACCATTTAATTTAAAATTTAAGTTCGATTTATTTGCCCAGATAGCTCAGTCGGTAGAGCAGAGGACTGAAAATCCTCGTGTCGCTGGTTCGATTCCGGCTCTGGGCACCAAAAAGCTCCTTTTTAAGGAGCTATTTTTTATTCTATATTTTTTCGCTTCTTATCTTTATAAATATTATATAGGTCATCTATAAAAGATACTGCACTTATAAAAATAAAAATATATGATATATCAACTAATCCATATCCTGTTCCATTTGAAATCACGTCAAAAAAGTTAATATTAAATCTAATTAACATAAATATAATTAAGCATACAAAGCCTAAGGCTAGGGATTCGCTTGGAATATCTTTGTAGTATTCTTTAAAATATATTGTATGCACAAAAAAGATTATATAAAAAAATATAAAACCTTTAGGACTAGAATTAAGGTATTTTATTGTTATATAGTCTATACAAA
Organism: Peptoniphilus raoultii; assembly: GCF_900099555.1. Lineage (GTDB taxonomy): Bacteria > Bacillota > Clostridia > Tissierellales > Peptoniphilaceae > Peptoniphilus_A > Peptoniphilus_A raoultii. The sequence goes on along the minus strand of NZ_FMWM01000002.1, from coordinate 958,594 downwards.
TTAAATAAATAATAGATAAAACACTCAAGTATGCATCAGATACATATATATATTTTTTTATCTTTGTTAGCATTCATTTTTTCATCTCCTAAAAATTTTTTCCTATCTGCTTCCGCCTCCAGATCCTCCACCGGAAAATCCTCCGCCGCCAAAGGATAATGAGCCTCCACCTCCTGACGAGGATGAGGATGAAGAGCCGCCCATGGCAGTTGAAATTCTTGAGGCAAAATTATCTGAAATGCTGTAGGCCATATAGGTGGATGAATAATTATCAGTATTTGTAAAGTGGTAAGCAGGGTTTATATCCTTAATTTCATCCATAACTTGATCGCCTAAGCCAAATAGGGCTGCCATTATTAAATAATCATACCAAAGTTCAACTTCCTTTGGATATTTTTCATCAATAAGAATAAAATCCTTTAAATATTTTTAAAAGATAAACTTTCATCTCTGGCTTTCTTTCCCTTATCAGTCAATTTAATTTTTGACATCTTTTCTTTACTTCCAGTAGCAAAGCCCATTTCCTTGGTCGTCCTTATCATTTCCTTATCAAATGCTTCCATCATATTTTTGTATATGCTATACCTTCTTCTAAAGGAATAGTTAAAATCTCTTTCATCTAAAACGTCATCTTTTGATACATCTTTTAAAAATTTAAATAGCTTTTCTTCAAAAACGCAATCATATTTGGGTTCTGAAACAAAAATCATCTTGTCTTCTTTTGCTCTTCCTTTTCCATTTTCATCTCCCGCTTCAAAAAGAACTGCATCATCTTTCATCCACTTTAAAAAATCGGCTGAAATTAAATAGGAAATATTTAAACCAGTTATGGCATTCTTTCTATGGAAGAGATGGAAAAAGTGATTTAAAAGTAGACTTCCATTTTGAGGAATTTCCCTTTTATAATCTAGCTTTTTAAGTGACCTATATTGAGAACTTGTTAGCATGCTTATTAATGTTACAAATAAAAAGAGAAATATTAGGATGCAAACAAGGGGTGTAAATAAAACTGCAACTATTAATAGGGGGCTTGAGCCCTTTAAATTTCTTAAAAATCCTAAAAGCCCATCACTTTTTGAATTATCATAAGATGAGCCTTCAAAGGCCATTTCTCTCATTTTTTCAAAAGTTCCACTGCCGCTAGAAATAGGATTTATTATTCCCTTATCAAGCCTTAAAAGTACTGTCAAATTATTTCTGCTAAAGAATTTTTCAGAATTTGATCCTATTATTTGTCCCCCTAAAAAATTTATAGACCCTTTAAAACCAAAGGCCCAAATCCCAGCATTTTTATCAGAAAGTTCTGTCCCGTCTCTGTATATTTTTATGAAAATATCATTTGAGGCAGGATCCATTTTATCATTTACAAATCTAATATTAAAACCGTCATAATCTGAAAAGGCTTGGACGGCATTTGTCATCTTGTAAGTTAAGGTGTATGTCTTATCCTTATTGTATTCAGATTTACCAAAACAAAGTTCCGGCCCGCTTCCACTTTCGTTTATACCAAATTTTCCAGACTTTTCTTCTAAAGTTTTGTCCACGTCCCATGGCTTCATTTCTTTATAGGGACCATTTTCATCAGATACCTTGAAATTTTCTATAGTCATATCCCTCATATTTTGCTTGGGTATATAAAATTCTGTTCCGTTATCAGAATTTGCCTGCCAAACTTCTGTTATGTCAAGGGAGCCGTCATCATTAATTTTTGCATCAATGGAAATTTTTTTAATCTCCGTCTTTCCAAAGACATTTACAATGGAAAATATAAATAAAATAAGTAAAAATAAGGATAGTTTTTTTAATTTATTTTTCATCTTTAGCTCTTCCAAAATCTAAATGTGGCATTTCAAGAGTCACATTTTGGTCAAAATATTCAAGGGGCTTATAGTTTAAAATTCCTGCTATAAGGCTTGATGGGAAAAATTTTACAAGTTCATTATATCTCGTTACAGTGTCGTTATAAACCATTCGTGACATCCTTACTTTGTTTTCATAGTCATTTATTGAGCTGATGTCATTTTGAAATAGACCCTCTGATTTTAAGTCGGGATAAGATTCTGCAAGGGCGAAAACATTTTTTAAAGCAGAATTTAGTGCCTTTTCTTCCCTATCTGCTTCTAAAGGACCACTTATTTTTATAGATCTTTTTTCAATTATATTCTTTAAGGTCTTTGATTCATAAGCTGAATAAGATGAAACGGCATTGCAATTTCCATAAGGACATCCCAACGGGACTTAATTTGCACAGAAATTTGTGAAAGTGAATTGCTGACCCTTTCTCTTAAAGAAACTAATTTTCTCTGAGTAAAAATAAAATATAGGTCAATTAAAAGTAAAACTGGTCCTATAATTAATAGAAATATTTTTTTCATTTTGATCCTCCATTTATTTATATTTTTTTATACCTAAATACTTTTATTTTTACATGTGTTTATAAAATTTAATTAATTATAAACTTTATTTGTCCTAAAATTATTTTTTTACTCTATAATATAAATAATAAAAAATGTTTTCATATATTTTTTTATAATTTATTAAACGAGGTGAAGAATATGGGAATAATGGATGTTTTAAGTAGTAAGCTCCTCTATATTTTAGTTATTTGGGGTCTTCTCTTCATTTTTTCAATTTGTGTATTTTTCTTTAGAAGAGCCGTCAAAAGAGCCAAAGAGCTTGGGATTGAAAATGACAAAATCAAATCCGTTGTAAGATCTTCTCTAATCTTTTCCATTGTCCCTTCAATTTCAATTATTATCGGTTTAATAACCCTATCTCCAATTTTAGGTGTGCCTTGGCCTTGGTTTAAACTTTCTGTTGTGGGATCACTCCCCTACGAACTTATGGCAGCTGACCTTGCAGTAAAAGGAGCTGGCTACGAGTCCCTTGATAATTTTTTGAAGGCAGGAACTCCTGATGTAATCGGTGAAATTTTATTTGTCATGTCTATTGCTATTATGGGTGGAATGGTCTTTAATATTTTAGCCCTTAAAAATGCACACAAGTGTTGTTAAGGCTGGCTCTGAAGATACTCCAATAATAGACCTTGCCCTTTCAGTTTTAGTTGTTGGCATGATGAGCGTTTTTGTTCCTGTGCAATTTGTAAAATCAAAAGTTCACGCTGGAACTTTAATAATTTCAGCAATTTTTACCATCTTATGTTCTTATTTGTCAAAAAAATTAAATTGGAAGTGGATGGACGATTTTGTAATGAGTTTGCCATGTAATAGGGATGATTGCCGCAGTTATATTTGTAAATTTAGGATGGTGATTTTATGAACTTAAGTACTTATATAGAAAAAAACTATAGATATAGCATTATTGCAGCTGTTGCCGGTCAAATGCTCGCCTTATTTTTGCCCATAACAATATCTGAACAGCTTTCTATGATTCCCATTGCTGGAACAAGCTGCTATTTAAATTCAATTCTCGGAAATGTTATGAATATAAAATTCCCCTGCTATTTAAATGCTATAAAAACAGTTGAAGCACAAAATGGAACAGAAGAAGCTGATGTTATGGGAATGATAGCTAATACTATTTCAGGGATGGTTATAATTATTGTTGTTGCTATTGGCGTTGTTTTACTTGTACCTTTAACTCCTCTACTAAAAAATGAAAATGTAATTACTGCGACAAATTACATTCTTCCCGCTCTTTATGGCTCAATGGGCATTTCAGCCTTTATAGGTACAAAAGCAGACTCTTATAAAGTTAAGAGAAAACCACTTGTGGCTATCATTGATTTAATTCTGATTTTTGGATTTATATTTTTAATAAGTCCCTTAGCTGGAAAAAAAGGCTATTCAATGCTTGTTATGCTTTTAGTTTCAATTCTTGTTTCCTATTTATTATATAGAGTCGGAATTTTAAAAATGGTTAAGAAAAATTAGGTGAGCTTATGGATAAGATAATTAAAGAAGCCTATGAATATGGAAAACAATTTACAAAAAATGGAAAATTAGTTGACTATTTGCCAGATCTTACCAAGGCAAATATAAATAAACTTGGCCTTGCTATTGTAGATGAAAATGGAAAAATTCATGAAGAAGGAGAGGTTAATGAAAAATTTGCCATTATGTCTATTGTAAAAGTAATTTTATATTTAATGGCCCTTGAAAATTATGATTATGACGAAATTTTAAAATATGTTGGAATAAAACCATCATCAAAAGCTTATAACAGCCTACTTGACCTTGAAATGGGAGAAGATAAAAAACCCATTAACCCCTTTATAAATGCTGGGGCAATTGTGACTTCCTATCTTCTATTTAAAAAATTTGCTGATAAAACTGTAGAAAAAATTATAGAAAGGACAAGGACTCTAATGGAAAGTCCTGATATAAATTATTCTAAGTCCCTTGTTGAAACTTCTATGGCAGTTGCCGATAGCAATTTTGCCATGACCTATACTTTGAAAAAAAATAAGATTATAGGAAATGACATTTCAGCCTATGACCTACTTTTAATTTATTGTAAGGCCTGCTCTCTTATGATAAACACAAGAGAACTTGCAAAATTTGCCTCCATTCTTTCAAGAGGAGGAAAAAATTATAAGGGAGAGCAAATTGTTTCAGAAAAAAATGCCCAAAAGCTTAGGGTTTTAATGGCAACTTGCGGCACTTATAATTTTGCTGGCGAATTTGCCATGGATGTTGGACTTCCTGCAAAATCAGGAGTAGGAGGCGGCCTTATCGCAACGACAAATAAGGGGCTTGGAATCGCAGCTTATTCACCAGGTCTTGATGAGCTTGGAAATCCCCTTGCTCCCATGAAAGTCTTAAAATATTTGTCAGAAAAATTAAATTTAAGTATATATTAATCGTGGGCTTTTTAGCCCGCTTTATTGTTAAAAGGATGTTTTAAATTGTAAAGAAAATATGATGAAGAATTAATTGAACTTGCAAAAAAAATTTGGTCCTTTGCTGAAATTAAATTTAAGGAATATAAATCTTCAAAGGCCCAAATGGAACTTTTAGAAAAACACGAATTTGAAATTGAATCAGGTCTTGCCCATATTCCCACTGCATTTAAAGCGGTTTATGGCAAAGGAAAACCCGCCATTGGATTTTTAGGTGAATTTGATGCCCTATCAGGTCTTTCACAAGAAGCCGATAAACTTGAAAGAAAGGAAGTTGAAAAGGGAGCTTGCAGTCATGGATGTGGTCACCATATGCTTGGGACTGCTTCAATTGGGGCTGCCTTTCAATTAAAAGACTATATTGAAGAAAACAATTTAGATGCAAAGGTAATTTATTCTAGCTACCCTGGCGAAGAAGGGGGATCAGGAAAGGCCTTTATGGCAAAAACTCGAGTTTTTGATGATGCCGACATTGCGCTTACTTGACATCCCTTTAATGGCAATGCAATTTTAACTGGATCAATGCAGGCAAATAAGCAGGTCTATATTAGATTTTATGGTCAGGGATCTCACGCTGCCTTCAGTCCAGAACTTGGCAGATCAGCCTTAGACGGTCTTGAACTTTTAAATGTAGGTCTAAATTTTTTAAGGGAACATATAAAATCTGATGAAAGACTTCACTATGCAATTACAGATACTGGAGGCAAATCACCAAATGTTGTTCAAGCCTTTGCAGAAGGACTTTATCTTTTAAGATCGCCTTAAATTAAGGGCCTTGATAAATTATATGAAAGATTTGAAAAAATTGTTGAAGTTGCTGCTCTTATGATTGAAACAAAGGCAGAAATAATTTTTGACAAAGCCTGTTCAAATATTGTCCCCAACGAAGTTATAGAAAAAGTTTTATACGAAGCCTTTAGGGAAGAAGAACCAGTAATTCATAATGAAGAAGAACTTCAATATGCAAAAAATTTTTAGGGAAATACTACCCGATGAAAATCTCCTAAGCGAAATGAGCCTGCAATTTGTAAGTGATTAAATTAAGGAAGATAAAATGAAATATTTAAAGGACCATATTTTATATGACAAAATTTTGGAATACACTCATTCATCTTCTGTTACAATGAGTTCTTCAGACGTGGGAGATGTTTCAAATGTCATACCAACTTCACAAATAATTGTTGCATGCTATGCCATTGGAACTTCAGTCCACTCATGGCAAGAAGTTGCTCAAGGAAAAGCCTCCTATGCCTTTAAGGGAATGCTTAAAGCATCTGATGTATTAGCAAATGCAGCAAATAAATTTTTAGAAAAACCTGAACTTATAGAAGAAGCTTGGGAAGAATTAATAAAAAGAAGAGGCCCAAAATTTGTTTCGCCAATACCTGACGGACGAATTCCTATGGTCTTAAGAAAAGATAAGTATTAATATTTAAAATTAATTAAAAGAAACCATCATTTATTACTTTTTAAATGATGGTTTTTTGCTTTTTATATTCTATTTACCATATCAAAAATTGGCATAGCTATTGCCAAAACTATAAATCCAATTATTAGGGAAAGAATTATTATTAGGACTGGCCCTAAAATATCTACAAATCTTTGGTTATAAGTGTCCATATCCTTTTCATAATAGTCCCTAAAATTTTTAAATACTTCTTCAAAATTTGAAGATTCTTCACCAATTCTTACCATAGAAATAAAAAGTTTGGGAAATATATTTGTATTTCTAAGACCTATATAGTAGGACTCCCCTGCCCTTAGATCAGTTAGAACCCTATATAATTTTTCTTTTATAAGGCTGTTATCTTCCATAGTTCCTATAATTTCCATGGACCTATCTATTGTAAGCCCTGATGACAGAAGAGTATAAATGCTAAAGATGAATTTTAATGTATAAACTCTCCTATAATAATTTATTCTTAAAAGAATTTTTTCGTAGGCTCTTTTGTTTTTGGAAAAATAAAATATAAGAATTAAAAGTAAACTTAAAAAAATTATTGCCAGCAAAACAAAATTGGCTCTTAAAAAGGCTGAAATAGAAATTAACATTCTTGTAAAAATCGGGAGAATTGCCTGTGAATCCTCATAAATGTCTGCAAAAGTTGGAATTACATTTAACATTAAAAAATTTACTAAAATTATGGACACAATTATTAATAGGCAAGGATAAGAAGTTGCCCCCAAAATTTTTTTCTTAAATTCATTCATCTTCCTATAATAAACTGAAAGATTTCCAAAAACTCCCTCAAGATTTGCAGAATTTTCTCCTGCCTCCACTAGATTTACAGCAAAATTTGGAAAATAGCCTGATGACTTTAGAGCTTCTTCAAAAGATATACCCCTATTTAAGTCCTCTATAATTTTTAAAATGACCTCTCTTTTTTGTCCCTTAAAGGTTTCTGCAGAAATTTTTAGGGCTCCATCAAGGGTGATTCCCGTCTTTAGCATTAGTTCCAGCTGATTAAAGAAAAAATATAGGTCAACATTTGAAAATTTTTTTCTAAAACTAAAGGCATTATTTTTTTGGATATTTTCTTCAAGAGAAATTGGTCTAAAACCTCTGGTTTTTAATTTACTAATAGCATCTTTTTTTGTATTAGCACTAATAACTCCCTTAACTACCTTATCATCTTTTAAGGCCTTGTAATTAAAATTCATATTTCACCTATGGTATTAATATTTCTATAATATTCATCGAGAGAAGTCTCCCCATTTTCAATTAATTTTTTTATTTCGTGGGATAGAGTCTTCATACCCTCTGAAATTGCGTAGGTCTTAATTTTTGCTAGTGATTCTTTTCCTGCAATCATTTCCTTCATCTTTTCATCTACAATCATAATTTCAAAAACCGCCTTTCTGCCTAAATAGCCACCATTGCATCTAGGGCAGCCGCAATGTTTATAAATTTCTTTGCCTTTTAAAATTGGGTCTTTTGAAATATATTTTTCCTTGCAAATGGGACAGAGTTTTTTTATTAATCTTTGAGAAATAACTCCCAAAAGGCCAGCAGAAACTAAATAGGGTTCTATACCCATGTCAACAAGTCTTCCAACAACTGCTGGCGAATTTTCTGTATGAATTGTTGAAAAAACTTGATGGCCCGTTATGGAAGCAGAAATTGCAATATGGGCAGTTTCCCTATTTCTAATTTCCCCAATCATAATCTTATCTGGGTCCATTCTCAAAATTGATTTAAGGCCTAGTTCAAAAGAAAGCCCCGTATTTTCATTTACTTCAATTTGATTTATGCCCTCCATTTTATATTCAATTGGATCTTCTATGGTCATTATATTTATTTGGCTGCTGGCTATAAATTTTAACAAAGTGTATAAGGTTGAAGTTTTGCCGCTAGATGTTGGCCCTGTTATTAAAATTAGGCCTTGAGGCTGATTTATTAGGGTCAAAACTTTTTTATAATTTTCTCCACTAAGTCCAATTCCCTCTGGCGTATAGTCCACCCTATTTACATCTAAAATTCTAAAGACAACTTTTTCGCCGTAGGATGTTGGGCTTAAGGCAACTCTTATATCAATATTTCTTCCCCTAAAGAAATAGGAAAATCTTCCATCTTGGGGTAGCCTTTTTTCAGCTATATCAAGTCTTGATAAAACTTTTATTCTAGTTATTAAATAGGGATACAAAACTGTTGGGAACTTTACCATTTCTAGAAGACTTCCATCAATTCTATATCTTATTAAAATATAATCTTTTAAATGCTCAATATGTATATCTGAGGCATTTTTACTTATGGCCTCATCTAAAATATAATTTAAAACTTTGACAACGGGCGAATCTTTGCTATCGTCATCAAAATTAAATTCTTCTTTTTTATTCTTAAAGATTCTATTAATTTCTTTTACAATTTCCGGGTCTTCATTTTCTTCAAAGAGCTTATCTATTTCCTTAAGGATTGTTTCTTCATCCTTAACAAGAATTTCAATATTTTTACCCAGCATTTCAGATAAATTATATGCCAAAATTGAATCCTCTCTTTTGGCATATATAATGATCTTTGTCTTCTCTTCAAAGATAGGAACTATTAAATTTTTCCTGCAAAATTTTTTGTTTAGGGTATTTTTTAAATCACTGCTTAGATTATTCATTTTTTCCCTCTAATTTTGAATAAGAACAGTTGGGATTTGAACATTTTATAGTATTTCCCTTTTTATTTTGTATTTCTACTAGTGCTTCTCCACAATTTGGACACTTTTCTCCCGTTGGCTTGTTCCAAGAAACAAATTTACACTCTGGATACTTGGAACATCCGAAAAATTTTCTGCCCTTTTTAGACATTTTTATAATAATATCTCCATCCTTACAGTCAGGGCATTTTATGCCAATTTTTTCAATATAAGGCTTTGTATTTCTACATTCAGGAAAGCCAGGACATGCCAAAAATTTTCCAAACCTTCCCCTTTTAATAACCATATTTCTTCCACATTTTTCACAAATAACATCAGTTATAGGATCTTCAATTTCAACTTTTTCTATATTTTCATAGGCCTTGTCAAGGTCTTTTTTCAAGTCTTCATAAAAATCCCTAACAAGATTTTTCCATTCCAAATCTCCAGAAGCAATTTTATCAAGTTCTGTTTCCATCTTTGCCGTAAATTTTCTATCCACAAGATTTTTAAAATTATCGGCTAGGATATCATTAACTGTCAGTCCCAAATCCGTTGGAAGAAGTTTTTTATCCTCAATAACAACATAATATCTGGACAAAAGAGTTGAAATAGTTGGAGAGTAGGTTGAAGGTCTTCCTATGCCAAGTTTTTCTAAAGTTTTTATTAGAGATGCTTCATTATACCTTGCTGGCGGCTGAGTAAAGTGCTGATTTTTTTCAAGGTCTTTTAATTTTAATTTGTCACCCTCTGCTAAGTCTGGAATTATTTCATCTTTTTTTAAGTCATATTCATAAATCCTTAAAAATCCATCAAACGCAAGCTGAGATCCATTAAGTTTAAAAATTTCTTTATTGGAAATAATATCAACTGTGCTTGTTAAAAATGAAGCTTCTTTCATTAACGAAGCAAGAAATCTCTTCCAAATTAATTCGTAAAGCTTAAATTCATCCCTGCTCAAGGATTCTTTTATGGAATAAGGACTTCTAAAAACATTTGTAGGCCTAATACATTCATGGGCATCCTGAACATTTTCACCCTTTTTGGCATATTTTCTCCCCTTGCCAATATAATTTTTTCCATAATTTTTTTCAATGTAAGAAAAGGCAGCTGCCTGTGCTTCTTCAGAAATTCTTGTTGAGTCAGTTCTCATATAGGTTATTAAACCTTGAAGACCTTCACCTGGAATATCCACTCCTTCATAAAGGGACTGAGCAACTTGCATAGTCTTTCTTATGGGAAAATTAATTCTTCTTGAAGCCTCTTGCTGCATAGTTGAAGTTGTAAAAGGATTTGGAGCAAGCCTTTTTCTTGAACCCTTTTGAAGCTTATTAACTATAAAATTTTCCTTATCCAGCTTTTTAATAATTTGATCAGTTTCTTTTTCATTTTTTAAGTCAATTTTTTTTAATTTTTTATTTTCATATTCGCCGTAAAAGCTTGCCTTTAAAGATTTTCTTTTAAAGGTAAGGTGGGCATCTAAAGTCCAGTATTCTTCTGGCACAAAACTATTAATTTTCTCTTCCCTGTCGCAAATTATTTTTAAAACTGCAGATTGAACTCTGCCGGCAGAAAGACCAGACTTAACCTTTTTCCAAAGAAGGGGCGAAATTTTATAGCCAGCAATTCTATCAAGTTCACGCCTTGCCTGCTGAGCATCCACTAAGTCCATATCAATTGACCTTGGATTTTTTATTTCTCTTTTAACAGTATCCTTAGTAATTTCATTAAATGTAACCCTATTTTTATCCTTGGGATCAAGGTCTAAAATATGACTAAGATGCCAAGAAATTGCTTCTCCTTCCCTATCAGGGTCAGTTGCCAAAAAAACCTCGTCGTGATTTTTTGCTTCTTTTTTCAATTCTTTAATTAAGGTGCCCTTTCCTCTAATATTTATATATTGGGGTTCAAAATTATTTTCTATATCTATGCCAAGTTTACTCTTTGGCAGATCTCTAATATGACCAACTGAAGCCACAACCTTATAATTTGCACCCAGTATTTTTTTTATTGTCTTTGCCTTTGTTGGTGATTCCACAATAACAAGATTTTTCGCCAAAATAACAACTCCTTTAAAAAATCTATTTATAAAATCCTAAATTCAGACCTTGAAATTTTTTCTATGACTGATTTAAGTTCAAGTTTTGTAAGTATCGTATTAATATAAAATACATCAAAATCACTCTTTATGCAAATTTCATTTACATCACTTACTCCCGCCTTTAGAAAGTCAAGAACTTTTTCCTCGTCTTCACTTAGGGAAATCTCTTCCGTCTTTTTTTCCTTTGCCCTTTGAATGTCAGGATAAATATCTAAGATATCTCTAATATCAATTAAGGGTCTTGCTCCATCTGATATTAATTTATTTGTTCCCTTAGAATAAAGAGAATTTATATTTCCTGGCACTGCCAAAACTTCTCTACCCTGTTCTGCCGCTAACCTTGCTGTAATTAAAGACCCACTTCTCTCCATAGCCTCTGCAATTATTGTTGCCTGGGAAAGGCCAGAAATTATTCGATTTCTGTGGGGAAAAGTATACTTTGTTGCAAGCATACCAAAGGGATATTCTGAAATTATTGTACCCTCTTTTAAAATTTCAAAATATAAATTATTATTGGACTTTGGATATATTATATCAATACCATTACCCAAAACTGCAACAGTAGACAACTTATTTTCAAGGGCCCTTTTGTGGGATAGGGCATCAGTCCCATAGGCCATGCCTGAAACTATTATAAAATCATAGGGAGCCATTTCATCTACAAATTTATTAATTATGTAATTGGCGTAAGATGTGTGCTTTCTTGAGCCTACTATTGAAATATAATTCCCTTCTTTAAGAGGTCTTCCTCTCATATATAAAAGGGAAGGCATATCATCAATATATCTTAAAGAATCAGGAAAATCTTCATCTAAAATAGAAGTGATTTTAACTTCTAGCTTATCTGCCCTTTGATAAACTGATGCCAATATTTCGTCATAGGAGGAAATTTTGTTTTTTATTTTATTTATAGGTTCTTTCCTCATAAAGCCCTTAAAAAAATCTTCCTCTAAATTTATAAAATCAGAAAGTTCCATAGAATTTTCAATACAATAATTAAAAATACTAAGAGAATTTTTTGAAGATAGGCCTATGGCATTTAAAAATATTAAAGTATTTCTATCCATTAGTTCCCCCAAAATTTTGAATCTACAGTCCTATATTGGATGGCTTCCAAAATATGATCTTCCTTAATTTCACTTGAATGGCCAAGGTCTGCAATTGTCCTTGCAATTTTTAAAAGCTTATTATAAGTTCTTGCGCTCATCCTGTATTTTTTATAGGAAAGCTCAAGAATTTTTTTAGAAGCTTCATCTAATTTGCAGTATTTTGAAAGTTCCTTGTCAGGAATTTCAGCATTAAAATTAAAGGGCTTATCAACAAACCTTTCCTTTTGGACATCCCTTGCGTATTCTACTTCCCTTCTCATTTCACTAGATGATTTTGAAGGAGTATTTGAAGAAATTTCCTTATAATCCACTTCACTAACTTCCAAATGAAGGTCAATTCTATCTAAAAGAGGATGGGAGATTTTTGAAAGATACCTTTGAATTTGGTAGGGCGAGCAGGTACATTCATGTTTTTTTGATCCATAATAGCCACAGGGGCAAGGATTCATTGCGACAATCAATTGAAAGTCACTGGGATAAGTTACCGTTCCATTAGCTCTTGCTATATTTATAACTTTGGCTTCCATAGGCTGTCTTAAAACTTCTAAAACATTTTTTGAAAATTCAGGTAGCTCATCTAAAAATAAGACTCCTTTATGGGCAAGGGAAATTTCACCAGGCCTTGGATAGGATCCTCCACCAATTAAAGCAACTGCTGATGCTGTGTGATGGGGACTTCTGAAAGGAGGTGTTGTTACCAATGAATTTTCTTTTAAAAGTCCTGCAACTGAATAAATTTTTGTAACTTCTATGGCCTCTTCAAAGTCAATCTGGGGCAAAATGGTTGGAAATCTTTTAGCCGCCATTGTCTTTCCAGAACCAGGACTTCCAATAAATAGACAGTTGCCTTTAGAAGCTGCAGCTATTGTTAAAATTCTCTTTAAATTATCTTGCCCCTTAAGGTCTGAAAAATCCATGTCATATTTAACATCACTTTCAAAAAAATCTCCAAGGGCTCTTGGAAGAGAAATATTTCCCAAAAGAAATTCTGCAACTTCTTCTAATTTTTTAACTGGATAAATTTCCACATCACTTACAATAGCAGCTTCCTTTCTATTGTCATAGGGTAAAATAAATTTTGAAAATCCCTTTTCTCTCATGGAAATAACCATTGGCAAAACTCCCTGAACAGGATAAATTTTTCCATCAAGGGCAAGCTCCCCTAAAATTACATAGTCATCAGGAGATTTTTCTATTGAGCCACCTGCCGTTAAAATTCCAACTGCAATGGCAAGATCAATTTGAGATCCGTCTTTTTTTAAATTTGCTGGTGCCAAGTTTATTGTTATTCGCTTTTTGGGAAATTCATAACCTGAATTATTTATAGCAGACTTTACTCTTTCAAGTGATTCTTTTATGGCAAGATCTGGAAGGCCCACTAAAGTAATTTTTGGCATACCTCTTACCATATCTGTTTCCACATCTACCACATATCCATTTAAGCCGAAAAGTGAACAAGTTTTTATATTTGAATACATTATTCTTCCTCCAACAATCTATAGGACTGGCCTAAAAAATCATCACTTTTTTGGATTTTTCCCTTTTTACATAGTTCTTCTAAATTTCCTAGAAATTCATCATAAGAATAGGATTTTGACTTTTGAAGATTAATTTCCTTTATTGTATTTAATAGGTCAGTTGTCCCAAGAGGAAGGGAATCTCTTATGTCTTCTAAAAATTCATCAAGTTTTGAAGAAATATTATCTTCAAGTTCATCAAAGGGATTTAAAGTATGAGGACTAACTGTGTTTGCTGCCCTCATTCTCACATAAGATGTTCGGCCTCTTTCAGAAGAAGAAATAAAAACATCTCCTGTCTTTAAATATGGAAGCCTTTTTGTTTCTTCAATTCTTAGGTCCGTTTCCTCTTTTATGGTATCAATATCAGATGCCCTAACAGTTCTAAAAATCATCTTTGTATTAAGCTGAGCCGTAATTGTTTCATCAAGAAGAGTTGGCCTTTGACTTGCTAAAATTAAAAACACGCCATATTTTCTTCCCTCTTGAGAAATTTCTCTTAAAATTGATTTTGAAGGTGTTTCATAACCCTTAGGAGCAAAATTGTGAGCTTCATCTGTAACTATTATAAAGGGAGGGAAAAATTCTGCACCTACATTATTTCTATAGACTTCATCCCTATAATTTTTTCTCAAATAATATAATTTTGAGAGAAGATAGGTTGAAAAAACATTGATAAGTCTTGTTGACCCCTGTAAAACAACAAGCTTTCCCCTTAAAAGTAGGTCAATTATGCATGACGAGTCGTGGGAAAAAATTCCTTCACTATGGAGAGAATTTAATCTCCACAAAACTCCCCTAACAGACATAGAGTTTACAGTTTTGCCATATTTTTCGTAAATCTCTTTTACCATTCCTAATCTTTCCTGTCTTTGGGGATCTTCAAAGGATTCATTTATTTCTTCCTGAATTTTATCCTTTGAACCAAATTCTTCTGCTTCCAAAAGCATTTCCAGTTTATTTCTAAAAGAATCGTAAGATGCACCTGTTTTTAAAATTACGTCGATTACATTATTCATAGAATCTGTTAGAAGTGAAGCAGAATTCAAAAGATTTTTTAGGTCTTTTTTTGAAAGGTCTTCAAATCTTATGCCAATATCTATGCCAATTTGCAGACATTTAAATTTATCCTTATAATCTACATCTGAAATTTTTGAATTTTCCGAAAAGTCCATTTCAAAGTGGGGATCAAGAACAATAGTTGGAATTTCTTTTTTCATAATTTCTTCAAGCATAACTCTTAGACCAAAAGATTTTCCTGAACCTGACCCTCCAAAAATTCCTATGTGAGGATATTGGTGCATAGACCTATAATTAAAAAGATAGGGAAGGTCGTTTTGTTTTAAATATTCTCCCCTTTCAAAGGTATAGCAAAGATTTTTATATTCTTCGTCCATATCCTTTGTTAAGTCATCAGTATTTTTTATTACTCCAAAAATCATAGATGTTGAAACCCTATTGTTAATTAAAAGACCTTCAACTTCTTTAAAGGTGGGTATCCTAACATCACAGCCAGTAATTGGAGGATATAAAACTTCTTCATAAAATCTTAGCTTGCAGACGTAGACAGTTTCTTCATTTATATCATAGCCCATAGATTTTAATGATGTTAAAACTCCCGCATCAACAAAATCTCCTCCCATATCAAGGGGGATAAATCGGTTAAATGTTTTGGCTTCAACAACTTCTCCAATCAAGGGGCCTGAAGCAGGATCTTCAACCACTAAAAATTCATTAGATCTAAAATTCCTTTCCTTTGAACCTATAAAAACTTCCTGATTTGTAGTTATTCCTAAAACTTTCATATTTCCTCCTACAAGCTTCTTTTATCTCTTTCAGAAATAAAAAATCTTTCATAAATATCTCTATCTAAATAAGTTTCAAGACTGGCCCTAATTATTTGGTCAGTAATTTTTACATCCTTGTCCACAATGTCGAGCCAAAGGGGAACTCCTCTTGAATTAAAGGGAGTTAAAGTGTAGACAAGGGACAGAACAAAGGGCAAATATTTTTCCTGTATATCTAAAATATCAATTCCTATGCAGCTGGGAAATGATGACGACCTTAAAAAAGCAGAAGAAAATCCCTCTCCCAATCCCTTTTCTATATATTTTTTATTGACTTCATTATTTATTAGTAGGGCCTCTCCCACTTCAAAAGTGTTAAATAATAGCTCCCTATCATAGACATAGTCCTTAAAATTTAAGGCTCCTGAAATTACCTGAGTTTTTATATCCTTAATAACTCCAAAAAGCAAAATATTTTTTTCTTGGCAAAGATTCCTCAGGTCTGTAAACCTATCTTGACAATTTATTTTATATCTTATAAATCCTCCATCCATCATTAAAATGTCGGGTCTTTTATTTTTTATATATTCTATGGCTGTGTCTATTTCAATTGTTGCAAGAATTTGCTGGCCCTTCTCCTCTTCCTCATAACTTCTATTTAAGGTTGGCGTATAAACTTCGCTTAAATATTTTTCTTCATATTTTGTGGATTTGGCAAGGCCTTGAAAAATTTCTATATAATGAGGAAAAGCTCCGCCGCACCTATTTGATGACCCATCAACTCCAACTAAGTCATCAATTTTTTCCAAGTCTTCCTTGCTTAACTTTTGAATTTTTAAAATTTTTCCAACCTTCTCTTCCAAGGATTTTTTAAAATCTTTTTTATCGACCTTAAAATATTTAGAATATTTATTTCTTAAATTTCCATTTACTTCCCTTAATTTTCCTTCAAGGTCATATATGTTAAACATCTAATTTTAAACTCTCCTTATAAATATAGTTCTTGCTTAAATTATATTCTTTGACAATCTCTTTAACCGCTTGAGATTTACTTATTCCCTTTAGAATTTTTTCCCTTAAAAGGTCTTCTATGTCAAGCTTAATTTCCTCATCTTCTTTTCCGTGGCATATAATGACAAATTCTCCCTTAACTTTAAGATTTCCTTGCAAAATTTCTGAAATCTTTCCCCTAATGGTTTCTTCATAGATTTTTGTAAGTTCCCTTGAAATTGAAATTTCCCTATCACCAAAAATTTCTAAAAGGTCTCTTAAAAAGTCTAAAACCCTGTGGGGAGCTTCATAAAAAATTATTGTAGCCTTTAGGTCTTTAATTGCTTCCAGTTCTTTTTTTCTGGCAGATGATTTGGGAGATGTAAAGCCCTTAAAATAAAAATTTTCAGTATTAAGACCTGACCCAACAAGGGCAGTTAAGGCTGCATTTGGACCAGGGAGAACTCTAAAGTCAATATTTTCTTCTATTAATTTTTTTACAAGGACCTCTCCCGGGTCGCTAATTCCTGGCATCCCTGCATCTGTTACTAGGCAAATATTAAGGCCATCTTCATTATATTTTATAATATCTTCTGAAACTTCTGATTCATTAAATTTTTGATAAGAATATAATTTCTTTTTTATATCATAGTGATTTAAAAGTTTAAGTGTTACCCTTGTGTCCTCTGCAAAAATTATGTCACTTTCCCTTAAAACCCTTAAAGTTCTTAAGGTTATGTCTTCCAAATTTCCAATTGGTGTTGGGCAAAAATAAATCATAAAAGCACCTCATTTTTTATGGCCCTTTCCATTTCTTCTGAAAGGCCCAAACCCTTATGCACAATAAATTCCCTATAAAAATTCCCGAAATTCGCTTCTCGTCTTGCCCTTAAAATAAAGTGTCTGGCTGGTTTTGTGTCTCTTGGTTTTATGGCAATTATATCCTTAATCTTTAGCCCCGTTTCCGTAAAATAATAGATAATTTCTGCCATGCGATTTGTTGGAAAAATTATGGTCACATCTCCCCTATCTTTTATTAAATAGGAGATGATTTCTATAAATTTTTGTAAATTTTGAGAATGTCTTGCCCTTTCAATGCTGCCTTTTGGTTCAATAAAATTAAAATATGGTGGATTAAAGACAATGGCATCAAAAAACCTTGGCTCAAAAATTTCCCTTAAATTTAAAATATCTTCATTAAAAATTTTTATCCTATCTTCTAAATTATTTACCTTTAAGGATTCACGAAAAAGATTTAGGACCTTATTATTAATATCAACTCCATAAATTTCCTTCCACCTGTTAATTAAACGGAGGGACAAAATTCCATTGCCGCAACCTAAATCTAAAAGCCTATCTCCACTTTTAACAAAAGATGTTAAAATTAAGCTATCGCTTGTGGCCTTAAAAAGTCCGCCCTCCTGCATTAAAATATATTCAGTTCCTGGCACATAATCTCTATTCATTTGCCGCCTCTTTATAGTTTATTGTCTTTTCTACAAATTCATATCTATCCCTAGCAAGATTTTTTGTATTATCATCAAGGCTTTCAAAAAATTTTCCACCTTCCAAAAGATCTTTTAACTTGTAAATCCTATAAGTGTCTTTTTCATATATTCTTTCTTTTCTCACAAGACTGGGAATAAGTTCAAAACTTTCTAGCTTTGCTCTTTCATCTCCTGATGATTTTGAAATTTTTATCTTTACAATAAGACCTGTGTCCACTGCTTTCTTCCCAATGATTTCCTCTCTTTGGTTTGAAAGGGCGTTACCCATGGAATATATTACAAATTTTCTCTCACCATTTATATAATAATCTTCATAATTTTGGACAACATGAGGATGGGAACCCAGAATAATATCTGCTCCAGCCCCAAAAATTTTATCCTTTAATTCTCTTTGCCTTTGGTTTCCTATGTATTGGTATTCATTTCCCCAATGGGGCATGACA
The DNA here is from genome assembly GCF_900099555.1 of Peptoniphilus raoultii. Lineage (GTDB taxonomy): Bacteria > Bacillota > Clostridia > Tissierellales > Peptoniphilaceae > Peptoniphilus_A > Peptoniphilus_A raoultii. The sequence goes on along the minus strand of NZ_FMWM01000002.1, from coordinate 940,154 downwards.
ATTACAAAATCTGTCCTCTCCCTTAACTTTTTAATATCTCCTTCAAAGTCCCTCTTAAAGGTGTCAACTAAAAATTCTTGGCCACTAATTAAAGAATCCATACCATTTAAAAGGTCAGTGTAGGCCAAAAAACCAATTTTTATTCCATTTACTTCTATAATTTTGTCTACCCTTTTATCATTTAAATAAGTTCCAACACTTTTTAAGCCGCAGGCATTTATAGTCCTTATAGTTTCCTTAATCCCCTCTACTCCTGTGTCAAGGCAATGGTTATTTGAAGTTGAAAGTAAATCAAAACCAACATTTTTTAAGGACTGAGGACTTTCTTTAGGAAAATTAAAAAGAGGAAATTTCCCCATTGGCCTTTCTGAATTAATAGAGCCTTCAAAATTTGCAAGGGCAAAATCCGCACCCTCTATGTCATCTTTTATATATGCAAAAAAGGGGGTATAATCATAGGAATCTTCTATTTTTGCCGCAGCGTTTAAGGGCCTATGAAAAATCATATCTCCCATAGCAAGAATATTTATCTCAAATTTTTGAACTTCTTCTTTTTTTATTTCCTCTTCTTTTAGACTTCCCTTTTTAAGTTCATGCCCTAGATTTTTATCACTTGTCCTAAGGGAGTCAAAAGTACATGAACAAAGAAAAAGAAGGACAAGGAAAATTCCTAAAGTCTTCCAAACTCTTCTTGGCATTTTTCTTCCCTTTCTCTTTCTGAAAATTCACATCCACAATAGCATTGCCTATACATATTAAATTTATTTGAAAGTTCTATTGATCTTTGATAGCCATTTCTCTTTTTAAAATCTGAATATAAATAATCAACTCCATAAATTTCCCCCAAATATCCACCTAGCTTATTTAAAATCTGCGAATCCTTGTAGGGAGAAACACTTAAAGTCGTAGTAAAATAGTCAAAATTTCCCTCTTTTGCAAGCATAGCAGTTTTTGTCAGTCTTAAATTAAAACAAGAAACGCATCTTTCAGATCCTTCACCCTTATCTTCATATCCCTTAACAGCCTTTAAAAATTCGTCCTTTTCATAGTCAATAATTTGGACCTTGACTTCATCTTCAAGGCCAAGTTTTCCAATTAATTTAATTTGTTCCTTGGCTCTTTTCATATATTCTTCATAAGTGTCAATATTTGGATTGTAATAGAGAATTTGTAATTTAAAAAATGGTGCTACTCTTTCAATAACAGCTGATGAACATGGCCCGCAACATGAATGTAATAATAAAGTGGGTTTGTTATTTAAATCAATATTTTTTAAAATTTTTTCCATTTCCAAATTATAATTAATTTTATTCATAAAAACTCCCATAAAAAAATGGACTAGTGTAGAACTAGTCCTTTGGTCGGGATGAAAGGATTTGAACCTTCGACCCCATGCACCCCATACATGTGCGCTACCGGGCTGCGCTACATCCCGTTAATGGCAAAATTATAGCACATAATCATATTAAAATCAATTTCTTTTTCTTTTAGCGTAAATTATAAGGCCAGAAAGTATAAAAATCAGGCTCACAATTTGCGAAATTCTAAAGGGACCAAAATATAGTGAGTCGGTTCTCATTCCTTCAATAAAAAATCTGCCAATGCCATATAAGATTAAATAAAATGCCGTTAGCTGACCTGTGAATTTTTGCCTTTTGCTTAAGATAAAATATAGAAAGATAAAAATTCCTAGGTCTAAAATTGATTCATATAAAAATGTTGGGTGAACTTTAATTCCATCAACATAAATTCCCCAAGGAAGATTTGTCGGACCACCATGGGCTTCAGAATTTGCAAAATTTCCCCATCTGCCAATTCCTTGAGCAAGTGCAACTCCCGGAGATGCCGTATCAAGAAGGGTTATAAAATTTATCTTTTTTATTTTTGAAAATATATGAATTGTTATAAGACCAGCAATAATTCCCCCATAAATTGCAAGGCCACCGTTCCGAATTGCTAAAATTTCAGAAGGATTTGCCAAATAATAGTCTAGCTGAAATAAAACATAATAGGCTCTTGCACCGAGAACTCCAAAAATTATGGCGAAAATTCCCATATCGCTGGCAAAGCCTTCATACAGTCCATCCTTATATTTATATTTTTTTCCCATATTTTCGCAAACCATTAGGGCTAAAAAAGCTCCAATGGCAATTAAAATTCCATACCACCTAATTTCAAGACCAAAAAGTCTAAAGGCCACAGGATTTATATTCAATTTTTAGCTTCCTCCATTATTTGAACTCCTGCTGAGCATCCAAGTCTTGTTGCTCCGTTTTCAATCATTTCTCTTGCGCTTTTTAAATCTCTAATGCCTCCAGATGCCTTAACGCCCATTTCATTTCCAACAGTTTTTCTCATTAGGGCAACATCTTCTTTTTTTGCTCCGCCACTAGAAAAGCCCGTTGAAGTTTTTACAAAATCTGCTCCAGCATTTTTTGCAAGCTCGCATACCTTCACAATTTCGTCTTTATCCAGTAGGCAACATTCTATAATTGTCTTTAAAATCTTTCCATTATTGTGGCAAAGATCTGCCAAGGCTTTTATTTCCTCTTCAACTTTAGCATAGTCCCCTGCCTTTAAGGTTCCAATATTAATAACCATATCAATTTCATCTGCACCATTTTTTATGGCATCTTCTGTTTCAAAAACTTTTACTTCTTTTGTAGTTGCCCCAAGAGGAAATCCAATAACTGTACAGACTAAAACATCACTGTCCTTTAATTCTTCCTTAGCAAGTTTTACTTGGCATGGATTTACGCAGCAGGATTTAAAGTCATATTTTTTTGCTTCGTCACATAATTTTTTTATTTGCTCGTAAGTTGCTTCTGCTTTTAAAAGAGTGTGGTCAATATATTTATTTAATTCCATAAGCCCTCCCTTAATTTTTGTAAATTAAAATATTTTCATTATCCCTATTAATAAAATTAATAAAATTTGCACTTTCAGAAATTTCATTTTTATCCGTTTCTGTTACTTCGTAAAAAACATAAGATTCTGTGCCTATGGCCATATAAAAGTGCTTTAACACAAGTTCAAGGCCCAAAAACTGATCGTCAGTAAAGGGAGCTCCTCCAACTAAAAGACCGATTCCCTCTTTATTTTTCGGGATTTTTTCTCCCTGCAAAAATTTCCTAGACCAATAGACCTGCATCCTGTCGACAAAAGATTTTGCCTTTCCCGGCATAGAATTAAAATAAATGGGAGAGGCAAAAATAACTAGGTCAGAATTGTCAATTAATGGATAAATATTTGTCACATCATCATTTAAGACGCATCTTGGAACTTTTGCACATCCATAGCAAGAAATGCAGGGAGAAAAATCAAGGTCCTTTAATATAATTTTTTTTAGGTCATAGTCCTTAAATTTCTCCTTCAAAAAAATATCCAAAAATTTTTCTGTATTTCTAAACCTTCTTTCACTGGCCATAAAGGCAAGTATTTTTTTAGTCATTAATCTTCATCATCTTGATCCCAATTATGGTAAACATCTTGGACGTCATCATAATCTTCAAGGGTATCAATTAATTTATCCATTTTTTTAATATCTTCTGCATCTGTTAATTTTGAATAATTTGCAGGCACAAAAGTAATATCACTTTCCACAAATTCAAAGTTATCGTCTTCTAGGGCCTTTCTAACTTTATGGTAGTCAGAAGGATCAGTTACAATTTCAAAAGCTTCTCCCCTATCAATGACATCTTCTGCTCCTAAATCTAAAACGCTAAGCATAAATTCATCAGCATCAAGACCATCTTTTTTCACAACACCAATAATTCCCTTTTCAGAAAACATAAAGGAAACGCAGCCGGGAGTGCCTAAATTCCCGCCATTTTTATCAAAGAAGTGGCGAATGTCTGGTGCAGTTCTATTTCTATTGTCAGTTAAACACTTAACCATAACTGCAATTCCTCCTGGTCCATATCCTTCGTAAGTTATAGTTTCATAATTTGTAGCTGAATCTTCGCCTGAGCCTTTTTTTATTGCTCTTTCAATATTGTCATTTGGAAGATTTTCAGCCTTTGCCTTATCAATTGCGACCTTTAACTGAGGATTATAATCTGGATCCGCTCCACCTTCCCTAGCTGCAACAGTTATATATCTGGCAAGTTTTGTAAAAATCTTTCCCTTTCTGGCATCTTCCTTGCCCTTTTTATTTTTTATATTATTCCATTTGGAATGTCCGCTCATTTAATCACCTTTTCTAAAATAATTTCCTTTCCTTATTATAAACTATAAAATGGGACTTTGTAAAATCTTGCCTTTTAAATTATTTTCTTGATTTTTAAAAACTTAGGAATTTTAAAAGAGCAAGGCTTTTTCCCTGCTCACTTTTTTGAATATTTTAATTTTCTAATTCTATATTTTCATCTAACTTATAATTATTATTTATTTCTTTTCCATCAGCTTCTTCTACTGTTTCAGGAAATTTTGGTAGTTCTCCTTTTTTATAAATAATTAAACCACCCTTTTTGTCAAAATCTGCTTGATTAAATGATATCATGTCATTTTTATTATTAGTAACTAAAATACGTAATCCAAAATCATTTTCAACCTTTGCATCTGGGCCATAATAATTTTTAAGATAAGTTATTACCTCTTCCATTGATACTGAAAATTTATAGTCTTCCTCTTCTTCATTTTCTTGATTTCCTGTTTTTTTATTATCTATTAAATATTTTAAAGTTGCTACAACATCTCTGGCAGAATTATCGCCATAGTCCCCTGCCTTTTGATTTTTAATTATTTGTTTAACAGAAATTGCATGGTAGTGGTTTCCATGTAGCCAGTAAAATATATTTGATGTTTGCCCGTCTGATCCAAAAACTGGTAGGGTAGTATTTAAATTCCCATAATTTGTCATAGCTCTTAAATTGCCTAAATATGGTATAACACTACTTACAAGCCTTGGACTTACATCATCAATTGGAAAAATTTCTTCCTTATCTACATTAATATTAGAATGATCTTCGCCCTTTTCTACAATATACTCAGCATTTGGATAATGTTTTTTTGGATTTTCTCTAACAATTCCAACTTCCCTATCCCCAATATATAAATGCCAATGATCTCCATGGTCTATTATTTTTGTAATGCCCTTTGGCCACTTATTGTCAGTGTTTTCATTATTATTTTTCCCATGACTGCCTTGATACTCTTCTATAACTACAGAATTATAAACTCCTCCAATTTCTCCAAGATATTCGTAAGTTATATATTCTTTGTTATTATAATCGTAAATATGAAAATGATCCCCATGTTTTTTTATTTTCTTTATGCTTATATTTTGCAATTCACTTTTATTAATTGTCCTTATAAAAAATGAATTTTCATTATTATTTCCAAAATCAGGATAATTGGGGTAGGAAGGTCTTAAATTTTCATTCCAATTATTATTGTTCCAATTATTGTTAAAGTTGTTATTATTATTTAATCCATTTAAGGGTCCATGGCTTCCTTGATAAATTCCACGCTGTGCATTTGGGTACATTGAGCTTGGGTCTTCATAGGTTATAAATTCTTTTCCACTTGCTGTATAAACGTGATAATGGTCGCCATGCTTTAATATTTTAACTACTTCATTGGGATTATTTGACCTTTGATTAAAATTTTGTCCTAAATTACTTAATAAATTATTTTGATTAAGAGGGCTATTATTAAAGGCTAAATTATTAAAACCATTTAAAGACTTGCTATTATTAGAACCATGACTTCCAATATATGTCCCTATTTTTATATTTGGAAATAAACTGCTTGGGTCTTCATAGGTTATAAGTTCTTTTCCGTCTTTTGTGTAAACATGATAATGATCTTCATGTTTTAAAATCTTTTCTACATTTAGATTTTTTAAATCATTTAATCCAACAGCACTTATAAATTCAATTCCCTTATTTAAATTATTTTCATTATTTACCTTAGTAAGTTTTAAATTATTTTTGCTTCCATTACTTCCATGGCTACCAGTATAAGTTCCTATTTTTATATTTGGATAGGCCTTGCTTGGATTTTCATAAGTTATAAATTCTTCTCCAGATGCTGTATAAACATGGTAATGATCTCCATGCTTTAAAATTTTTACTACTTCATCAGAATTATTTTCTTTTGTAGGTCCAGGCAAAAATTTTTTACTAGTTTTTTTATTGGCAAGGACTTTGTCATGACCCTCATATTTTCCAATTTTTATATTTGGAAACATATCTTTAGGATTTTCGTAGGTCAAATATTCTTCTCCATCACTTGTGAAGACATGCCAGTGATTGCCATGAACTTTAATTTCTGAAACATCTAAATTTTTAAGCTGGTCAAGAGAAACTACACTTACCATTTCCATTTTTCCACCCATAGAATTTGGATCTGTGTAAGTTATATGTTCCTTGCCATCCTTTGTAAAAACGTGCCAATGGTCCCCATGTTCAATTACTTTTACAATATCATCCTTATTTATATCGCTGTCATCTAAAAGAACTTCTGTTGTGTCATCATCGATATATTTTTGATTTTCTTCTGACAGATTTTCGATTTTTGTATCTGGACTTTTACCAAACTCCCTTTGGCAAGCACCTAAATTAAGACTAAGACTTAAAAGTAGGGCTAGGGGCAAAATTTTACTATTTAAAAACTGCTTATTCATTTTTTTCTCCTTATTTTTTATTAAACATTAATGTAAATATTAAACTAACTACTCCTATTAAAACTATAACTGATCCTGGCTTTAAATTAAAATTATAAGAAATTAAAAGACCCAAGTACATATATAAAAGACAAAGACCAATTGACAAAATTAAAGCTCCCTTATAAGTTTTTGTAAGTGCCATTGCCGTTATAGATGGAATAATTAAAAGTGATGACACAATTAAAGACCCAATAGTTTTGGCAGCAAGGGAAATAGCAAGGGCACTTAAGATTGTAAAAATAAAATCTATAAGACCTGTTTTTATGCCCATTAATTTTGCACCTTCCCTGTCAAAAACTGATAAATATAAATCCTTATATATAAGGGAGTAAACAGCTAACAAAAGGACTGAAATTATTAAAACTCCATAAAATTCTCCCTTTGTAATTGTTACAATTGAACCAAAAAGAAAGGAAGAAATATTTGTCGCATTACCACTAAGACTTGAAAAAATTCCCGCAAGTCCAACAGAGGCCGATAAAATTACAAGAGTGGAAATCTCTTCATAGGCTTTTAATTTATTTCTAATAAATTCCACAAAAAGCCCGGCAAAAATACAGATGAAAATAGAACCGATTAGGGGATTTATGCCTGCAAAAATTCCAATAGTTACTCCTGCAAGAGAAGCGTGAGAAAGACTGTCGCCCATCATAGAAAGTCTTTTTAATAAAATTGTCATTCCAAGGCAAGGAAGAATTATCCCTAGAAGAGTCCCCACAATAAAGGCCCTTTGCATAAAATCATAGGACAAAATTTCAAGCATCTTCTTCCTCCCTCCTGAAAATTTTTAACTTTCCCCCTTCAAGTTTCAAAAGCTGATGGGCAAAGTCCCGAGCCTTTTGCAAATCATGGCTGACAAGTAAAATGGTCTTGCCATCTCTTGTAAAATTTTTTAAAAGAGAAAAAAATTCTCTTGAAAACTCATCATCGGTGCTTGCCGTTGGCTCATCTAATAAAAACAATTTTGCATCCTTAATTAGAGCAAGAGCAAGGGAAAGCCTTTGAAGCTGACCTCCAGAAAGTTCTTTCAAAGCCTTTTTCCTTTCCTTTAGAAGCCCTACCATTTCAAGATATTTTTCTATTGAATCTTTCTTTTTTAAATAGGAAAGATGAATTTTTAAAGCTTCTTCCACACTTGTTGGAAAATTTTTGTAGGATGAACTTTTATTTTGAGAAATATAGGCAAGGTCTTTGTGGTGGTTAGTAATTTTTATATCATCAGCAAATAAAAAAATTTGCCCCCTATAATTTTTTAAATTTCCTAAAATTAAATTTAATAGAGTTGATTTTCCAACACCATTTTTTCCAATTAAGCCATTAAATTCTCCCTTCTTTAGGGAAAAATTTATATCATCTAAAATTAACTTATGATCATAAGCAAAGGACAAATTTTTGACTTCTAAAATCTTATTCATTAAAAGATTTCACCAGTGCCTCTAAATTTTCTTCCATTAATTTTAAATATCCCCTTTCCATTTCTTCCTCTGTTAAATTTTCCATTGTATAAAGAGTTGCCGTCTTTGTATTTGTTTCCTTGGCAAGAGTTTCTGCAACTTTAGGTGTTGCCTTTCCCTCAAAGAAAATTGTTCCAATCTCATGACTTTTTACAAAATCTGCAATTGTTTTTAGCTGCTTAGCTGATGGCTCTTCCTCTGGAGAAATTCCAGTTACGGCAACTTGTTTTAAGCCATAATCCTTTGCCAAATAATTAAAGGCTGCGTGAGAAACAACAAAATATTTTTCCCCATGAACTTTTGAAAGTTCATCTTCAAACTTTTGGTCAAGAACTTGAAAATCTGCAAGAGCCTTTTGGAGATTTTCCTTATAAAAACTTTGATTTTCTGGATCTATTTCTAAAACTTTTTCATAAATCTCCTTTAATTCCACCATGGTGTTTTTTATGCTAAGCCAAGTGTGAGGATTTACTTTTTTTGTATCTTCAGAAATTTCATCTTTTTTTGCCAAAATCCTTAAGTTTTGTGATAAATCTAAAAATTTTGAATCATCACCTGCCGCATCCATGAGACTTGGAATAAAGGCCTCCATATTAGCTCCATTATAAATAATTAAATCGCCCTTAGAAATTTCAACCATATCCTTAGTTTGTAATTCAAAATCGTGGGGCTCCTGGCTGCCCTTAATAATACTTTTAATTTCCATTTTGTCCCCCACAATTCTTTTTGTCAGATCATAGACAGGAAAAAAAGTGGTGTAAATAATTTTTTTCTCCGAATTTTGACTTAATGCCAATTCCTTATTAGAAGCATTATTTAATTGACCTCCATTTTTATTTGTACAAGCACTTAAAAAAATTAAAAATAAAAGCCCTAGTAAAAAAATTTTTCTTTTCATATATCCTCCATTTAAAACATATTTATTGTTAATGATTTGCATTTACTTTCAGTATTATAAATCCATAAAAAATAAAAGTCAATGCAAATCATTCTCTTTTACTAAATTTTTATATACTTTCATTTTTGATTATTAAAATTAAATTTTCCTTTAGAAAAATATCAATAAAAAAACTTTGAAGATAAAATCTCCAAAGTTCAAGCTTATTATTTAAATTATTTTCTAAAAACGAACAAATACTCATGAGCAAGAAGTAGAAAATTATATTTTATACTTCTTGTTTTCCAAAATCCAGTTGCTCGACAATTATGCTGTTCTTTTAAAATTATTTCCTTTAGTTTAAATCCTGCATCTTGAAAGACCTTCATGGTCTCAAACCCGAGAGGAATTACATTTCCATTTTTCCTAGTATCACCAATAAGAATTGTGCAGAACTTACCCTTTTTTAAAACCCTATAAGATTCTTCTGAAACTTTTTTCATTTCTATCAAAAAATCTTTTATTTCAAGATGTGATAAATCACCTTCTATATCTTCACTATATCTTATTATATTAGCATAAGGGGGATGAGTACAAATAAAATCGATACTTTCATTTTTTAAAAAAGATAAATCCCTAGCATCTGCATTTTTTAAAGAAATATTTGAATTGCTTTTATATTCAAAATCAATTTTTTCTTTACAAATATCTAAAGAATTTTGATTTATATCAATCCCTATAATATTTCTATTAAGTAACTTTGCTTCAACAAGTGTTGTCCCTCCACCAATAAACTGGTCAAGAATTAGGTCTTGCTCTTTAGTATATCTTAATATCAAATTTCGAGGAATATACGGCGACCAATTCCCTCTATACTTAGCATCATGTGTGGCCCAACTACCCCTATCAGGAAACCCCCAAACTGTATTTAACTCAAGCTCAAAATTTTCAGGTTCAAAAGATTTTATTTTTTTATTCATAAGTCACCTATACAATTATCTCGTCTAAAATTCCACTATTTAAATCTTTGATATTATATATATGTTTCATATTATCAAAAGTTTCTTCAAGATTATTTCTCGCACTTTTCCAACCATAACCATCAGTAAACCATATAAATTCAGCCCCTTCTACATTTTTCATTTCAATTGCGATATTCTTATAGCTTCTTGCAGTCTCATTAAGCTTAGAGCCTTGCGAACTATAGAAATTTGCTTCAATTAAATAGGCACAAGTATTTGTTTTAATTACAAAATCAAACCTTTTAATTACTTTATCATTATTAGAAATATCTCCCAAGTCAATATTCCATTTAAGTTCAACATCTCGACTCCTCATCTCTTTAAAATATTCAAAACCATGTTCTTGACAATATTTACTTATGTGGGATTCTACAAGATTCTCCATAATATGACCGCCTCTATTTTTCCTAGAATTCGAATCTAGTCCAGTTTCTACTCCTGTAACATAATCCACTAAATCTTTAATTTTTGATTTTTCCATTAAAGAAAAAAGACCCGTCTTTTCCATAAAAATTCCATAATCAGAAAAATTCATATTCGGTTTATTAAAATTATAAATCAATTCCTTATCTTTATCTTTAATAAATATTTCATTAGACCTAACAGCTAATAAAATTGGTATGCATTTAAGAGTATCCGGATATTTTTTCACTAAATCAATAAAATCATGACTAATATTATTTGAACCTATCAAAGAATTTAAAATATTCAATTCAACTTTAATCGAATCTACATTTTTCAATATCTTTTCAAAGTCAGTATAATAGCTATAATCTGAAATGCTTGGTGAAAAAGTTGAAAACCACTCTTTAAAATTCCTATTCATATATATCCTCCTTAAATATTTGTAATTAATAACTCGTTTACAAAACCCCTTTTACTTGAATCACTATTAATAGACCTTTTTGCTGAAATTCTATAAATCTTAAAATCTGTATATAGATCATCAAAAAAATTATCATTTATGTCAGTATTTTTAGGATCGGAATTGCTTAAGATAAATTTTGCCCTTCTATTATCTATCATCTTTATAAAATTACTTAATTCTATTTGATCATAATCATTAAAATCACCTTTAGCATAAGATGTAAAACTTGATGAAGAACTTAGGGGTCTGTAAGGCGGATCTAGATAAACAAAAGTATTTTCATCAATGAACTCTAATGTGTTATTGTAGACTCCATTTAAAATAACTACATTCTTAAGCAACTTAGATATATTATATATATTGTCTTCATCAAATATTGAGGGATTTTTATAAGAGCCATAAGGAACATTAAAAAGTCCTTTTTTATTAACTCTATACAGCCCATTATAGCAAGTTTTATTTAAAAAAATAAAACTTGCAGCCATATCTGCTGTTTTAAAATCATTATTCTCAATATTTTTATTATAAATATTCCTTATTTCATAATAAAAGTCCGATCTTTTTGTTTGGCTTAAATCAAAGAAATATTTTTTTAATTCTCTCAATTTTTTAATTAAAATACTGGGATTTAATTGAATAAATTTATAAGTGCTTATAAGTTGTGCATTAATATCATTAATTATAATATTTTTTAAGGTAAATTTATTTAGAATATCAAATAATATAGCCCCACTTCCAACAAAAGGCTCTATATAAGTATCAATTTTTAAAGATTCAAAAGGATAAAATCTAGAAATTGCAGGAATTAATGCTCTTTTACCACCAGCCCATTTAATAAAAGGACTTACTGTAATATTGTTATTTTTTAAAAAAGAATTCTGTTCATTATAAGAATTTAATGATAATTTTTCCATAATTCACCTCTACTTCATAAGCATATTTCTAAATAGGTATATAAAAATTATAACATATGTTTACATAATAAAAAACTTTCACCATAACTAAAAACGTACAGGAAAAAAACAAAAAAAATTGACCTTAGACCTTTACATTTTCCCGAACTTTTAGTATAATACAGTCGGCTTCTAATTATCGCGGCAATATATATAGGAGTTTGATAAAATATGGCAAAAATGATGGATCCCAAATTCAAACAATCAAGAAGATTGGGATTAAATGTTTGTGGCCACCCCAAGGCTATGAAAAGAGCCGAAAGAGGTAGTGCAAGAAGTGATAAGAAATTAACTGAATATGGTAAGCAATTATTGGAAAAACAAAGACTTAGAGCTTACTACGGACTTCTTGAAAAACAATTTGTTAATCTTTTTAAAGAAGCTCAAAGAGTCCAAGGACAGACAGGTCCAAATCTTATTTCTTTCCTTGAAAGAAGACTTGATAATCTTTGCTATAGACTAGGCTTTGCTTCTTCAATAAGACAAGCTAGACAAATGGTTACTCACGGTCACATTCTTGTTAATGGACAAAAAGTTGATATTCCATCTTACAGATGTGAAGCAGGAGACGAAATTGCTCTTTCTCGTAAGGGCAAAAAGGTAGACCTTTTTAAAGAAAATTATAATACAGCTTTCCCTGTATCTTATCCATATCTTACTAAGGAAGAAGATTTTAAAGGAAAACTAGTTAGCCTACCTAATAGAGAAGATATTCCAATAGAAATTGAAGATCAATTAATCGTTGAATATTATTCTAAAAATATGTAATTAAAAGACTCCTTGAGAGTCTTTTTTTACTATCTTAAAGGTGATTTTATGGATGAATTAAATTACAAAAAATTAGTTTCAATTACAAATGAATTGCGTTTTGCCGAAATTTGTGAAATTTTAGAAGACAATGAAATTCCCTATCTCTATGATGATGAAGAGATTTATTTAAGACTTTTGACAGGATTTTCGAATTATGAAAAATCAATTTATGTTAGAGAAGAAGATTTTGATAAGGCAATAGAATTATTAGTATATTTTACTGAAGACTATGATTCAGAGAATTTATTTTTTGATGAGCAAGATGAATAGAGTGAATAAAAGAATTCCACCCAAGCACTTATGCAAGGGTGGATTTTTATTTGTCAATTATTGCGAAGGAAAATTCTGCTGTTGCCGCAAGTTTTCCGTCGACTTTTACTTGTGACTTAGCAAAGCCTACATTTAATTTTTTATCTATCATTTCTGTTTTTATTTCTAGCCTATCTCCAGGCACTAGCATTTTTTTAAATTTTGCATTTTTTAAGCTTGTAAATACTGCCAGTTTTTTTGGCTCTTTTGCTAAAATTGCTATGGCTCCTGTTTGGGCCATGGCCTCTAATATTAAAACCGCAGGCATTATTGGCCTTCCTTGAAAGTGTCCATGAAAAAATTCTTCATTTATTGTTAAATTTTTAATTCCAAGGGCCCACTTGCCCTCTTCCCCATCAATTATTTTATCCACCATTAAAAAGGGATATTTATGGGGAAGAATTTTTAAAATTTCATTTATTCCGTATTCCATTAAAGCTCCTTTATTATTACTGAAACATTATGCCCTCCAAATCCAAGAGAATTTGTCATGATATAGGTGATTTTTTTGTCAATGGCTTCCCCATTTATTTTTAAATCACATTCAGGATCTTTTTCCCTATAATTAATTGTTGGAGGGATAAAATTATTATTTAAGGCTAAAATTGATATGATTGTTTCCATAGCTCCACTTGATCCCAAAAGGTGGCCAGTCATGGATTTTGTTGATGAAACTGTTGGGTCTTTAAAAAGCTCCTTATAAATTTTTGCTTCTATTTTATCATTTAAATTTGTGGATGTTCCGTGGGCATTTATATAATCAATTTGATCAGGAGTTATCCTTGCTTCTTTTATGGCCTTTTCCATAGCTTTTTTAGCGTAAATTCCCGATTCAATAGGGGCAGTTATGTGGTAGGCATCAATTGCCGATTCAGCTCCAACTATTTCTCCATAAATTTTTGCACCCCTATTTTTTGCTCTTTCATATTCTTCCAAAACTAATACTGCTGCTCCTTCTCCCATAACAAATCCATCTCTTTCTCTGTCAAAGGGTATAGATGCCCTAGAAATTTCATCTGCCCTTGAAAGGGCCTTCATTGATTCAAAACCAAAAATTCCAAGTCTATTTATGGCAGCTTCTGCTCCGCCAACAAATACTAAATCATTATATCCGTCTTTAATATGTCTATAACCATCTAAAACTGCATTTAAAGATGAAGCACAGGCTGTAACAGAACATGATGAATATCCGTGAATTCCTAAATCAATTGCAATGTGGGCACATGTCATATTTGCAATTGCCTTTGGTATAAAAAAGGGAGAAATTTTTTCATAACCCCTTTGATTTGCCTTTTCCGCCTCTTCTTCAATTGTATGAAGTCCGCCAATTCCTGAGCCTATAATTATTCCAGCTTCTAAAATTTCTTCCCTTGAAAGTTTTGAATCTTCAAAAGCAAATCTTCCTGCTAAAATTCCAAAGGCATTTATCCTATCAAGTCTTCTCATTTCTTTTTTTGAAAAATATTCTTCTAGCTTTAGGTCAATTTCCCCTGCAAATTTAACTTGGGATTTTGAATTGTCAAAAGATTTTATTTCTTTTATGCCGCAGGTCCCATTTTTTAAAGATTTTGTGATTTCATCAAGACTATTTCCTATTGGAGAAACTGCCCCCATTCCTGTAACTACTACTCTTCTCATATAGCTCCTCCATCAACAATAATTTCCTTGCCGTGAATATAAGAAGCCTTATCTGATCCTAAAAATAAAACGGCATTTGCAACATCTTCTGCGCTTCCCAATTTTCCCACTGGTAAGGATTTTACGATTTCATCTTTTGAAAGATTTTTTGTCATATCACTTTCAATAAAACCTGGTGCAAGAGCATTAACATTTATATTTTTTCTTGCCACTTCCTTGGAAAGAGATTTTGTAAAGGCAATAACCCCAGCCTTTGATACAGAATAATTACACTGTCCCGGATTGCCAACAATTCCTGAAATAGATGCAATATTTATAATCTTTCCATATTTATTTTTTAGCATACTTTTTAATACAAGTTTTGACATATAAAAAACTGAATATAAATTTGTTTCTATAACATCCTTAAAATCTTCTACTTTCATTCTCAAAAGCAATTTATCCTTTGTCATTCCTGCGTTATTTACTAAGACATCAATTTTACCAAATTTTTCAAGGGCAGCGTCCACAACCTTTTGACATTCTTCAAAATTTTTAAGATCTCCTCTTAAAAAAATTACATTTTCGTCATCCTTAAATTCATCTAAGTTAGAAAGTTTATTTTCACTTCTATAGACTAGAGCCAAACCATAGCCCTCTTTTTTAAAGGCTCTTGCAATTGCAAGACCAATTTTTCCCGTTGCTCCACTTATTAATACACTTTTCATAAATTCTCCTTTAATTTTTTGTAAGAATCCAAATCATAAACTGACAATGTTTTTACAGACTTATCTATTTTTTTGACAAATTTTGTAAGGACATTTCCAAAACCAATTTCTATAAAGGTGTTAACACCATCAAGAATCATATTTTCAATAATTTCCTTAAAATTGACAGTATGGGAAACCTGCCTTGCCATAATCTCTTTTAAATCTTCTTCCTTAAATTTTCTGCCTGATAGATTTAAATACAAATTATTTTTCGGGTCTTTAAAGTCGATATCCTTAAAATATTCCCTTAAGTCATTTTCCACAGTCTTCATATAGGAAGTGTGAAAGGGCCCAGAAACTTTTAATTTAATGGCTTTTATTTTTTGATCTTTAAATTCTATAAGGGCCTTATCCAAAACATTTTTTGAACCTGAAACTACTATTTGGCCCTTGGTGTTAATATTTGAAACCTCTGCAAATTCAGCTTTTTCATTTAAAGATTCTAAAATTTTTCTCACTTTTTTTTCATCATCTGTCATAAGGGCATACATATCTGTAGAAAACTTTTGAGAAATTTCTTCCATCCTTTGGCCCCTATATTTTGCAATTTTAAAGGTATCTTCAAGGCTTAAAACACCTGACCTTTCAAGGGCTGCATATTCACCAATGGAAAGGCCGGCTGCAGCTTTTATATCTAGGTTGCAAAGAAGGTGCGAGATCATTGTTTCTAGGGCAATTAAACCAAGCTGAGTATTTTTTGTCCTTGTCAGCTCTTCCTCTTCCATATTAAAAATTTTTAAAATTTCGTCCCTGTCTTCTAAAGAATCAATAAATTCCTTTGCTTCCCTTAAATTTTCATAAAAGTCAAGGCCCATATTTTTTCTTTGTGACCCTTGACCTGCAAAAAGTATTCCTATCATTAAAAATAATCTCCTATTATTTCTTTAACGCTTCTTATTTTATTTATGCCGTCAATTTTTCCGCCGCTAAATACAAGACCCGACTGTCCTCTTGCAGATTTAATTAAATATTCTGTAATGCAGTATTTCATTGTTTTTCCATCGCAAGTCCTTATACATTTTATGCAAGGGAAATTTCTTGGCCTTATTTTTTTCTTATCAATATCATTTAAAAACCTATTTCTAACTGCCCTTGCTGGCATACCAACAGGTGAATTAATTATTTCTAAATCCCTATCAGATGCTGAAATTATTGTATTTTTAAATTCATCTGACCCGTCACATTCATAGCTGGCAATAAAAGGAGTTGCAACTTGAATGCCATAGGCTCCCATTTCTTTTAAATCTTCAAATTCTTTTTTTGTCCTTATTCCTCCTGCTGAAAAAATTTTTATGTCTAAAGAATTTTGGTCTAAATAAATTTTTATTTCTCTTGTAATTTCAAGTAGACTTTCAGAATTTAGGGGATCTTTAAAACCTAAATGGCCACCAGCTAGAGGCCCTTCAATCACAATAAAATCTGGCAACCTATTAACTTTTGCCCATCTTTTCAAAATTATTTTTAAGGCCCTTAGCCCTGAAACAACGGGGGCAATTAAAAGATTATAATCCTTAGTCAGTTCTGCTAAATTTAAGGGAAGACCTGCTCCTGAAACTATGGCATCAATGCCAAATTCTGCAGATTTTTTAACTAATCCCTCATAATCTTCACTTGCATACATAATATTTATGGCAACAAGGCCCTCACCCTCTGAAATTTTCTTTGCTCTTTCAATTTCTGCTTTTAATTCTTCATAATTATTTTTTTTTGAATTTTTAAAGAAATCTTTTTTTCTAAATCCTATATCCGCTGCAGAAATAGTTCCCATGCAGCCGCATTTTGCAACTTCACCTGCCAAATGGGAGAGAGAAATTCCAACGCCCATCCCCCCTTGGATAAGGGGAAATTTTAAATTATTCAGACTTTTCATAGGATTTTTTTATCCTTTCATAATCTCCATAAAATTTTTGAAAAAGTTCTTCAATTTTATAAATTTTATCAAGAGTTCCAACAACTTCGCCTGCCATTATTGAACCCTCTTCCATATCGCCATTAAAAACGGCCTTTTTTAAGGCTCCTAAAGTTAGCTTTTCAAGTTCAAGTTTATTTCCTTCTTCCCTTTCTAGGTTCAAATATTTTCTTGCCATTTTATTTTTCAAAACCCTTGTCCTGTAACCATTTGTAGTCCCAATTACAGTTACATTTGAAGACTTGGCTTGTAATAACCTATTTTTATAATTTTCGTGAATGGGACACTCTTCTGTAAAAAGCATGGAAGTTCCAAACTGTATGCCAGATGCTCCCAAAACTTCAGCTGCAAAAATTTGTCTGCCACTTGCAATTCCTCCTGCTGCAATCACAGGGATTTTTACTTTTGTTGCAACTTCTGGCAAGAGAACCATTGTTGAAAGCTCGCCAATGTGGCCTGCGGCTTCTTCTCCTTCCACTATAATTCCGTCAGCTCCCAGTCTTTCCATTCTAATGGCAAGACTTGTGTTTGAAACTATGGGAAATACAATTATTCCTCTTTCCTTAAATCTTTTCATAAATTTGCCAGGATTTCCTGCTCCTGTTGTTATAAATTTAATGTCTTCAGAAATTACCAGGTCTACTAATCTATCTATTTCTGGATTTAAGAGCAATAAATTAACCCCAAATAATTTATCAGTATTTTCTTTTGCAATGGCAATCTCTTTTTTAAGGTCTTCTGCATCCATGCCGCCAGTTCCTATTAATCCTAGACCTCCTGCATTTGAAACATCTGAAGCAAATTTCCCCTTAGAAATATTTGCCATTCCCCCTTGGATAAAGGGATATTTTATATTTAAAATTTTATCTAATCTCATTTTCTCCCCTAACTATACATGTCCCATATGTTAAACCGCCACCAAAACCAGCAAGTAAAATATTCTTTCCCCTTAGGCTATCTTTTTCATATAAATCAGCAAGAGCCATGGCAATTGAAGCCGATGATGTGTTGGCGTAATTTTTTATATTTGAATAATAATTTCCTGGTATTTTTTTCTCAATAAAATTTATGATTCTTTCATTTGCCTGATGCAAAATAAAAAGATCAATTTTTTGGTCTGCCCTCTTTAAAACTTTTTCTATAGATTTTGGCATGACGCTTGTAGCAAAGCGAAAAACTTCTCTGCCTTCCATTTTTAAGTAGCCCTCATCACTTTTTAGGGTCAAAAATTTTTCATCGGAAATTGTGCCAAGATCCTTATAAAATTTTTCCTTGCTTTTTTCATAGAGGCAAGCTCCAGCGCCGTCTGCAAAAATTATTGCTGTTGTCCTGTCCTTAAAATTAGTAAAGTTTGATAATTTTTCTGCTCCAATAACCAGAGCATATTCGCCAGCCCTTAAGTAAGACTCTGCCAAAATTGTTCCTCCCACAAAACCTGTGCATGCAATATTTAGGTCAAAGGCCAAAATTTCCTTTTCAAGACCAAGCCTACCTTGAAGGATGGCCGCAAGTGACGGGACAATAAAATCTCCGCCAACAGTTGAAACAATTAAAAGTCTAATTTTTTTCTTTTCTTCATCTGTGAGCTTTAAATTTTCTGCTGCCTCCTCTGCCATTTGGCTCAAGGGTTTTTCAGAAAAAAATCTTTTTTCAATGCCCGTCCTTTTAACAATCCATTCATTTGAAGTGTCTAACATTTTTTCAAAATAAAAATTGTCATAAAATTTATCCATTTTTAACTTGGCAGCTTTTTTTATAATTAGCCCCACAAGTCATACCTCCTATGCCTTTTTTTTAAAAGTTCTTCCTCATCTAATTTTTTTAGGTCCTTAAAATTTTTAAGAAGGGATTTTCTTAAGTCCCTATAAACCCTGTCAAAATTTAAATAGAGAGGATCAATTTTTTCGCCAATAATTTCATTGCAAATTCCATTTTTAAGCATATCTTGGGCAGTAAATTTTAAAAGTTTAGCAGCTTCTTTTATTTTGCTTGCGTCCCTAAAAATAATTGACCCAAAACCTTCTGGCGATAAGATTGAAAAAACTGAATTTTCAAGCATAATTAAATAATCACAAAGGGAAAGAGAAAGAGCACCACCTGAATATCCTTCAGATGTTATTATTGAAATTACCGGAACTTTTAGACCAGACATTGTTAAAAGTGAAGAGGCAATGGCATTAGACTGACCATTTCTTTCAGCTTCCACTCCTGGATAGGCCCCTGGAGTATCAATAATTGTTAAAATAGGCGTCTTGAATTTTTCCGCCTGCTTAAAAATTCTTATGGCCTTTCTAAAACCCTCTGGACTAACCATGCCGAAATTTCTTTCAATTTTTTCCTCTAGAGAATTTCCCTTATCTATTGCCACAAAAGAAATTTTTAGGTCCTTGATTTTTCCAATTCCGGCAATAACCGAGGGGTCTTCTCCTCCCTTTCTATCACCCTTAAAGATTATTTTTTCATCTAAAAGACCATTTAAAAAATCTCTAGCCTTAGGCCTATTTTTTTCACGAGCCAAAAATAATTTATCAAGACTTGTCAGTTCATGCTTTTTTATTTTGTCAAAGGCATATTCCCTGTAGTCTTCCATGTCAATTCTTCCAGCTTCAAGTTTATTATAAAAACTTGTGTAAATATCCTTAATACTCATCTTAAACCTCATAAAAATCCAAAAGCCTAGCTAAATAGGGTCTGAAATTATTTCTTTCAAGAATATCATCTAAAAATCCAAAATCCAAAACTTCCTTAGGACTTTGAAAATTTTTAGGCAAAGTTACATTTAAAGTCTTTTCAATGACCCTTGGTCCTGAAAAACCAATTCTTGCTCCCTTTTCTGCGAGAATAATGTCACCTAAACTTGCAAAAGAAGCAGAAACTCCGCCCATTGTTGGATTTGTTAAAATTGATATATAAAGGCCATCTTTTAAAAATTTATAAAGAGAATTTACTGTGTTTGCCATTTGCATAAGGGAAAAAATTCCTTCCTGCATTCTGGCTCCTCCGCTTACAGCAAAGGAAATGAGAGGTAGTTTTTCTTCCCCGGAAAGTTCAATTGCACTTTTTATTAATCTTCCTGTGTTCTTTCCCATAGACCCCATAAAAAACTCACTTTCCATAACAAAAATTATACAGCTATGACCTTCAATTTTTCCTCTTGCAATAATTAGGGCCTCATTTAAGCCAGTTTCCATATGGGCCTTTAAAAATTTTCTGTCATAATCAGGAAAGTCCAAAGGATTTTCAAAGGGCATTTCCTTTTCTATAATTTCATATTCTGAATCTAAAATATTATCTAACCTCTTTTTGGCAGGCATAGGAAAATAATGACCACAGGAGCAGATATAAGAATTTTTGCAAAGCTCTTCAATTCCTATATGCCTTCCACAAGCTGGACATTTTTTTAATTTTTTATATTTGGCCTTTATTTTAGAAAGGTTTCTCCCCTCCCTAATATCCTTTAAAAGCCTAGTCCTGTCTTTCCAAATATTTGTCATGAAATTCTCCCATTATTTTTAATATTTCTTTTTCATTTTCAAAAAGAAAATTGGTGGTGTAATTTCCCCTTAAAAATTCATAAATATAGCAAATTGTGTAAACATACCATAAATTAGTTTGAACTCCCGTAATGACAAGTTCCTCTAAGGCTCTCCTAAGTTTTTTTATAGCAAGGGACCTGGTTTTATCCATTACAATTAATTTCCCAATCATAGAATCATAAAAGGGACTAATATTTAAACCTTGATATAGATCAGAGTCAAATCTTGTGTCCATGCCAGAAGGCCCGTGAAAAAATTCAAGACTTCCACTTGAAGCCTTAAAATTATTAAAGGGATCTTTGGCAATTATTCTCGCTTCAATGGCATGACCATGAATTTTTATGTCCTCATTTTTTATTTTTAATTTAAGACCAGCTGCAATTTTTAACTGCTCTTTTATAAGGTCAATACCTGTGACCATTTCACTTACGGGATGCTCAACCTGAATTCTTGTGTTCATTTCAATAAAATAAAAATTTTCGTCCCTATCTACTAAAAATTCAACAGTCCCTGCATTTTTATACTTACAGGCCTTGGCAGCATTTATGGCAGCTTTTTTTAATTTTTCCCCAAGTTCATTTGAAATGTTAGGGGCTGGTGATTCTTCAATCATCTTTTGATTTTCTCTTTGAATTGAACAGTTTCTTTCTGGAAGGGCGATTACATTTCCAAAGTCATCTGCCAAAATTTGAACTTCAATATGCCTTGGATTTTCAATGAATTTTTCCAAATAAATAGAATCATCCTTAAAAGATGACCCAGCTTCGAGCTTAACAATTTTAAAAAGGTTTTGCATTTCTTCCCTTGAAGAAACTTTTCTAATCCCCTTGCCACCGCCACCAACTGCAGCCTTTAATAAAACGGGGTAACCAATTTTTTCTGCAATTTTTAGGGCCTCGTCCACATTTTTTACATTTCCGTCAGAACCTGGCACAGTTGGAACTTTTAATTTTTTTACACTTGCTATAGCATAGGACTTATTGCCCATATTTTTTATTGTTTCAGGATCAGGGCCAATAAATTTTATGCCTTCCCCTTCAAGGGCAAGGGCAAATTCATAGGATTCAGATAAAAAGCCATAGCCTGGATGGACTCCGTCACAATTTAAGGCCCTGGCAACAGTTATTAATTTGTCTATATTTAAATAAGATTTTTGGGCAGGAGCTCTTCCTATGCAAACTGCCCTATCCGCAAATTTAACGTCAAGAGATTCCCTATCCGCCTCAGAAAAAACTGCAACAGTTTCTATTCCCAGTTCCCTAGCAGACCTTAAAATTCTTAGGGCAATTTCTCCCCTATTTGCAATTAAAATTCTCTTTAACATTTTTCCATCTCAAAAATCACATCACCCTCGCCAACAAGGTCTTCATTTTTAAAATTAATTTTTCTAATGAAGCCGTCAAAGGGAGCCTTAAGTTCATTAAAAACTTTCATTGCCTCTAAAATACAAAGCACATCTCCCTTTTTAACCCTTGAGCCTGCCGCTACAAAATTAGCTTCGTCAGGTGAAGATGCAAAATAAATTATGCCTACAATTGGCGATTTAATTTCTTCAAAATTACTTTTTTCTTCCCTAGTAATTTTTTCAAATCCTTCATTTTGGGAAATTGAACTTTCAAAAAAACTTTCCCCATTTTGAGCAAAGGCCTTTTCCATTTCCACTTCAAAATCCTTATTTTTAAATTTAATTTTTCCAAGATTTGAATTTACAAATTTATCAAAAATACTTTCAAAATCAGTCATTGTCTTTTTCTTTTTCAACAAAATCTACAAGATCTTTAACACTTTTAAATTTTTCTAATTCTTCATCAGGAATAGAAATACTAAATTCTTCTTCCACAGCCATGGAAATTTCAACTGCATCAAGAGAATCAGCTCCCAAATCATCTGCAAGGCTTGCTTCCAACTTAACTTCTTCTGGGCTCACACCTAAATTTTCTACAATAATATCTTTAATTTTTTCAAATGTCATTTTTCTTCTCCTTTAATTTCATGTTTTAATTTCATTGAATAGTTTACATAGTTTTTTTAACTATGTCAATACTTTTTAAAAATTACAATCTATTAATTTTAAAAAGAGGCAAAAAAATACAGCTTAAAATTTTTAAGCTGTAAATTTCAAAACAAAGTATCTAAACACTTTCTATCCACTTGACAATATTTTTATCAAATATGTTTTTTCTTTCTTTTTCATTAAATAAAGGTAATCCTAAAATAATATAGTCCTTATTTGCAGTTATTGTTGTATTTTTAATTTCATGCTTTTCTTCTATCTCTAACAAAAACTTTTCTTTCCACTCATCTTTTTCTAGTAAGTGCTCCCCTTTAGGTTCTATATAAACTTGAAAACTCGAATTTTTATCTATTTTTTCTTTTTCAACAAAAAGTAAAAAGTCAGGTTCAAATCTTTCTCCATCTGCAAAGGAATATATGGCGAGATCTGGTATTCTTTCATTTCTTACAAGAAAAAATTTAAGACCTCTTTCTTCAAGTTTTGGTTTTATTTCTCTGTTAAAATATTGTATAAAAAGTTTTTCTTCGCTCGTACCATAATTATCGTTAAAAACATACCAATCCATATAAAATAAACTTAGTTGATAATTCTTATTTGGGTTATCATTTTGAGATTTACCAAGACCACCATTTTCATCTACACTTGATATATAAATAGACTTATTTTTTATAACTTCAGATAATTTTTTAGGATAAAAAGTTTTTGAGCCTTCATATTCAGGTTTTAAGCTTAAAATATATGATGAAATATTATTAAAAGCACGGATAAGTCCATTAAAAATATCTTTCCCATTTATTTTTTTGCTACTGTATGAAACTTCTAATGTGTTTTCTCCAAGAAATTTATCACTTGTTAAAAATTCCCTCATACTTTTAAGATGGGGATATTTTTCCTTAAGAACAGAAAATTTTAGTTCGCTATAACTTTCTGCTGCACCTAGCAAAATATTATAATCAATATCCTTAAACTTAATGCTTTTTGTGAATATATCTTTTTCAGATGCTAAAAAATTTTCATCATCCCCAAACAAAATATTAATATGACCTTTAGCATCTCTTACAGTATAAGAATGCAGAGTGTTTTTTTTGCTTCCTTCAAGTTCTCTAACGTTTGACCTGTCTTTTAAAACTCTTTTGTTAGAAAATACATATCCCTTTTTATAGATATCAGACTCTTTAAAAGAATCTTTAAGTTCATAAGTTAATTTTACAGGCTCCTTATCTTCCATGCCCGTTTCAATTAATGCTGCTCTTAATTCTGCAATATATCGTGAATCATCTCTTGAATGAAAATACATAGTTTCAAGTATTCTATTAGGATTATCTAAATCAAAATCATACTTTCTTTTATACTTTTCCTGAGTTTCTTCAACTTTGAATGGGCAATATCTAGCACCACGACCAATAAGCTGTGCTTCTTTTATAGTGTAAGACCCAATTTTACCCGCCTTACCAGAACCTTGACGTGTATCATAAAGCCTAACAATATCAAATAAATTTAAAACATCCCAACCTTCATTAAGCATATCTACTGCAAATATAAAACGGATTGGATTATCCTTATCTTCAAGTGAATTTATTTGAAGTTGCTGATCTTTTGTATTATCGCTTGCTCCATTCATAATAATGGCTTTTTCTTCTGAAAAGCTGTCTTTAAGAGAGTTAATTAAAAGCATAAATGAAGAATCTTTTACTTTAAAATAATCAAGTGCATCATCTAATTCTTTAATTTCTGAATTATATAACTTATTAATATCACCTATAGTTAAATTCTTTATTTTTTTAAAAAACTCGTCATAAAAACTTTCCGATTCCTTAATTTTTTGCGATTTAAATAATACGACAGGCTTTATATTTACATGAGCATCACTAAAAAGATATTTCCTATATTCGCTCATGATAATAGCCATTAAGGCTCTTTCCCACAAGTTAGAGTTAGTAGCAAAGTTTTGAAAGTCTTTTGTGTAACCACTTTTACGGAAATTAAGTAGGGGATAATTGTAAATAATCTTATCCATATACTTTGCTTTTACATTCTTATCTTTAAGATCCGCCGTCGCCGTAAATTCAAGCATAATGTGATCTTTATTTCTTGCAAAAGCACTCATAACAGAATACTCCCAAGAATTTTTATCTGCCTCTTCATCTTTTGTTAATTTTTTAGTATTTGAATTAACATGGTGGGACTCATCAGAAATAAATACTATCTTTTTGTCTTCAAAATCTCTATAACTTATGGAGTTCTCTTTAGGCGTAACTAAATCCATGTGGAGCTTTTGAGTTGTTGTAAAGTAAATATTAATATCATTTGAAGATTTGTCTAAGCCCATAAAGTTATCCACTTCATTAATCTTTACTTTTTCGCCTAAATACTCTATAAGGTCCTTAAATAAATATTTGCCGGAAAGATTATTTAAAAAGTTTTCTTTCGTTTTTTCTAAAATATTTGTTTGATTTACAAAAAATAGAAAATTTTTGTATCCTCTTATATATAAATATAGGATAAGACCCGCCATTATGACAGTTTTACCAGATCCCGTTGCCATGTGAAAAAGCGTGTGTATTTGCTTGTTTTTTGAAAGTTCATCATTTTCTAGATAAGTTATAAAATATTTTAAAGCATCTTTTTGATATTCTCTTAAAACAATCTTATCAGCTAAAGCTTTTTCTATAAATTCTGGCAAATCTTTTAAAAGACCAAATTTATTTATAGAATCTAAATCCTCATACAAAAACTTATCCATTAATCATGCACCTCATAAAAAGACCTTGTAAATTTCTTTTCATCTTCACTTATCTTGTAATCTTCATTATCAATGTCTGAATAATTTACATAGAGTTTATTTTTATCGATTAATTTAATAAGAGCTTTTTTCTTATCTTCAAGTGATAAGTTTTCAAAATCACTATCCACTTCTTCAAGCTCTTGTGTCATGACATAAGGTATTATACGGTCGTCCTTGTAAATTTTTGTTTTTATATCTTCTATCGTGATTTCATTTGCATTTTGAATAAGCTTTATAAGTTCATTAGCATTTTCTTTTAGCTCACAGTAAACAAAAGAACCGCCACCTTGCCAGTTAACAGATTTTGAAATGCCACCTTGTTCGCCGTCAAGAACTTTTTTAAGTCTTTCAACTGTAATATCCTTAATGTAGTCCATTTGTTCAATACCAATATAACTGCGACCCATCTTGTGGGCAACAGCTGCTGTTGTACCACTGCCTACATGATAATCTAGGATTAGATCACCTTCTTTTGTTCCTATTTGAATAATTCTCTTTAAAAGTTCCTCTGGTTTTGGGAAGTTAAATACTTTTTTCCCAAATAGTTCTCTAAGATGAACCGTTCCTCTTTCTGAATTTACTTCTTTATCCCACCACACAGATCTTGACATTTGAGTATTATCACGATATTTTTCTACTATCATATATCTATCATTTTCTTTCATAGCTTTACCAACTATATTAATATTTAAATTTTCTTCTGATTTTTCTTTTCCCCATCTCCATACAGTTTGAATCCCCATTGATTTTGCTGGCATTACTTCTATATATCCTTCTTTTGGAACAAGTGATAATTTTAGAAATCCGTTATCTACTTCTTGATTAGGGTTTATATAAAATGGATAACATAAATTAGGCCTATTTCCTATATGAAAAGCTGTATTTCTATTTCTAAGTTCTCTAACTTCATAACCACTTACGCTATCTTCAAAAGGAAAGATTTTTTCAGGATTAGCAATTTTATATAAATTAATATTTTCCCTTAATTTTGAATATACATGTATGAACTCATGCATATTTGCAATTCCACCATAATCTCTGCCTCTAGGATTATTTACAACTGTTATAGTTTCAATAAATTGACTATTTCCAAAAACTTCATCCATTAACACCTTTAAATATGCTTGTTCGTTATCATCACATTGCACAAAAATTACTCCATCATCTTTTAGTAATTTTTTTGCAATTTCAAGTCTGTTTTTCATAAATGTAAGCCAGCTAGAGTGGTTGAAAGAGTCGTTATAATTAAAAGAGTCGCTACCTGTATTATAGGGAGGATCGATATAGATGCACTTAACTTTGCTCTCATACCTTTTAAGAATGCTTGTTAAGGCGATTAAATTATTTCCCTTTATAATTAAATTATCATCTTCATTAAAAGTTATATTTTCTTCAAATCCGTCTTTTTTATATCTTTTTGCATTTGTGAAGACTTTTGGGTCTAGCATTCTTCTTATTTCATCTGATGCTAAGATTTCATTGTAAAAAATCTCTTCTCTTTTTTGGTCATCCTTGTCTTGTCCTCCTTGAAGCACACAGTCTTTGTATGGAAAATCTAAAACAATGTCATTTTTACTTGAAATAAAATCTCCACCGCTTGTAAGTCCTATTTTATTTGTATAAGCGGTATAGGAATCAGGGAGAAACTCTTTTGAATCAATTAGCCAAGCAAATTTTTGCTTGTCAAAAACAAGGGTATCTTCCACTCTTACAAAAAATGTATCTTTAATCTCTTCATCTGATAATAAAAGCCTTATCAAATCTTTATCCATTGTCATAATATCTGAATAAACTTTTGCCTTTAAAAGCTCCCCATCTTCTGATATGTATTTTTCTTGACTTTTTAATAATTTAGCAACTTTTTCAAAAATATTTTCTTTCATTTATACTACTCCATAATTTTTTATTACTTTATTTATTATTACTGTATAAAAACTATTATAATTTATTTTTAAAATAAAACCAAATTAAACAAAAGAGGACAGCCTTACATAAATTTCACTAAAGCTCAATTTATTAAGACAGCCCTCAAAAAAAATAATTATTAATTTTTTAATCATCAGTTTTTGAAATATTAATTTCTTTTAAACCATAAAGACTTTCAAGTTCATTTGCAAGATTTACTACTTCTTTCTCGTTTAAATTATAAATGGAAACTTCTTCTCCATAATTTAAAATTTCCATAATTAAAATATTTTCCCTAAAAAGACTTAGTTTATAAAAATTTAATGTTTGTTTATCCTTCAATAAAATATTTAAAAGCCCATCTCTTAAATCCTCATCAATAATTCCTGAACCAATTTCTTCAAAGGATTCATTTTCATCATAGGCTCCATAATTTTTAATAAATTCTCTTGCAATTTTATCTTCTTCAAGGGATCTTATTTCAAAAAAGTCTGCCTTTCCAAGATAAAGCCTTACAAGGTCTTTTAAAAAACTTATGTCTAAATTTCCATCAAAAAATATTTCATTTTCAAAAGTTAAATAATACATTTTAATCCTCTTTATTGTATAAGAAATAGAAATTTATAAAGATATCTGATTGTTCCATATAATACATATCAATATTTCTAAAAATTATCTTGTATTTGCTGCCCTTAAAGTCGCCAGTAATTGAAAGGTCATCTGGATTTATTGTTCCATTTGACTTTTGAAGGGTTTCAAGCTTATCACCAAGAGCCTTTAAATCAATTTCTTGAAGGAGGGTTTTTTCTTCCCCTTCCGTGGCAAAAATTTCTATAGTCTTAGAGTTGAATTTTATTTTGTAGTTTGAAATTTGACTTTCTTTTGCCGAAGAATCAATGACAGTCATTTTTTCATAGCCTTCTATATCTAAAAGTGTATTTTCGTCTAAATAATAAAAATTGTACTTAGTTTCATAATTGTTGTCTAGTTCAAATCCTAAGGAACTTTCCATTTGCTCTAAATCCTTCAAAGAACCTTCGGAAAAATAATCCAAGGACTTATCTCTGTGATTATTTCTCAAGTAGGAGATTGTTGAAATTATTGTTTCCCTATCTTCCTTTGAAAGATCATCCTTTGAAATTATTTTTCCGCTTTCAAGCATTCCATTTTTTGTCAAAACTCTTTCCAACCTATTTGCTTGATTTTTAAAGGAAAGCCTATAGGATGAAATTGGTCCTAAACAGGAAATTAAAATTACGCCGCTTAAAATTATTGGTATAAAAATATTAGAATTTTTTCTGTAGGTTAGATAGTAAATTTGGGAAATTAAAACCCATGTGCCTCCTGCAATGACAAAATACCTATTTTCTGTTAAGCCATATTCTCTAATTCTTATAATAATTGATAGGAACATCATGGCAAGAAGGGGCATTAAAACATAAGGATAATATCTCCTAAAATTTAAAATGGCTTTTCCTTCCAGCTTTTGGGCAAAAAATTGGTAAAAAACTGTGAAGATGGCAAACCACAAAACTAAATTGACAATGGTTCCCTTGGGAAGCTTCCAAATAATTAAAATTTTTAAAAAGTAAATCAGTAAAATTGCTGAATAAATTAAAATTAAAGGCAAAATAATATATAACATTAAAACTCTTGTGGCCTTTGAAAACTGACTGTCATTAAAAGATTCTCTCGTCTTTGGAAAGTTAGACAGAAAAATTGCCACATTAAAGCATAAAAATAGAAAATAAAATATTTTCATATATATATTATCGGTAAAATAAATATTAAAAAGTGATTTTAGGGCAAAAATTATGGCACTTATTCCTATGAAGGCCACAGTTGAATATATATTAGCAATTATAAAGGAGTCAATTATCTTTGAAACGTAGGAAACATAGTCTTTGTGATAGGAAAGTTTTGCAATATAAGAAGCCATTACAATAAAAACTCCCAGCATGCCAAAATAAATATATTTATTTTCATAGGCAAAAAATCCCAAGTCCTTAGAATAAATAACTTCATAAAGACCATACATTAATGGGAGTGAAAGGGCGTAGGCAACAAAAGTGCTTAAATAATATGCCCTTTTTGCCTCCTTATTTTCCACTTGTCCAATTAAAGCTTCAAGACCCAAAGCAATTACTGTATAAATAAAAATTCCTGCAATAAATAAAGCCCCATATCTTGAATAAATTACATGTCCTTCATCAATTGATCTAAAATTTAAAGCCTTGGCCATGGAAAAACTAGCCAAAAGTGATGAAATCATAGTTACGGGAAATCTTTTAATAGAACTTGTGACATTTTTTAAAGTTTGATAAATTGTTCTAAATATTTTCATAAAATCTCCTTCCTGAAATAATAATATACTATTTTTATTAATTCAACAAGTGTTTTACCCCTATTCCTTAAAACTATAACCAATTTGTGACTTTTTTAGGTCGTAAACAATTTTTCCCCTATAAATTGTATAGATGGTCCTTGCTTTTAAGGGATAGTTAATAAATGGTGTGTTGGAGGATTTTGAATAAAATTTATCTAGGCTGTATTCCATATTAGTATCAAAAATTGTTATATCTGCACTTTCGCCAATTTTTAATGAGCCGCCTGGCAAATTATATTTTCTGCAAGGATTTAAGGACATAATTTCAATTAATTTTTTTATGTCAATTATTTTTTCCTCCACTAAATTTTTGTAACAAAGTCCAAGAGAAGTTTCAAGACCAATAATTCCTGATGGGGCCTTGATAAGTTCTCCACTTTTTTCTTCTTTTGAATGGGGTGCATGATCCGTTGCAATTATTTCTAAAGTCCCGTCTTTTATCCCCTCTAAAACCCTAAGCCTATCTTCCTCACTTCTCAAAGGCGGGTTCATTTTTGCATTTGCACCATATTTTAAAAGGGCCTCATCTGTAAGGGAAAGATGGTGGGGAGTTACTTCTGCAAAAATATTTGCCCCTTTTGATTTTCCATATCTAATTAAATCAACACCCCTTTTTGTTGAAATATGTTGAATATCAATTTTTGCGCCAGTATAAAGAGCATATTCCACATCCCTCGCTATAAAAGATGACTCTGCAAGACTTGGAGAACCATAGATTTTAAAGTGGTCAGAAATTTTTCCGTGATTTATTCCATTTTCAGAAATTAAATATGGATCTTCTTCGTGAAAGGCTATTATCGAATTTAATTCCTTTGTTTTTTTCATAGCCTCTAAAAGCAAGTTTGAATTTTTATTGGGGATGCCGTCATCAGTAAAGCCAACTGCTCCTGCTTCCAAAACTTTTTCCATATCTACAAGTTCCCTGTCCTTAAAATTTTTTGTTAAGGCTGAAACTGTGTAGACCTTTAAGGGAAGGTCCTTTGCTCTTTGGTAAAAATCTTTTATCTTTTCTCCATCATCCATTATGGGATTTGTATTTGCCATACAGATAACAGATGTAAAACCGCCGGCTATGGCAGAAAGTGAACCTGTCTGTAAATCTTCCTTATATGTATAACCGGGATCTCTAAAATGAACGTGGACATCACAAAAACCAGGGGCAACAATAAGACCCTTGGCATCAAGAATCTCATCATTTTGATCTTCAATTTTTCCAATTTTAAAAATCTTTCCGTCCTTAATTTGCAGGTCACAAATTTCGTCTATATTATTTTCAGGATCAATAATCCTTCCATTTTTTATTAGCATTTTATCTCCCCTCTTTTTCTCTAAAATATATTTTGCTCTCAGAAATTAAAGATGTTGTTCCTAAAATTAGAATGGGATATGAATCCCCACTCATTTCAAGGGCCTCTTTAATGTCCCTGCTTTCTCTTACAAAAATATTATTTTCTCTTAATATTTCTCTTTGCTTTGATGTAAAAACATAATGAGCATTAGATGTTTTTGTCAAAATAATTTCTTGAGACAAATCTTTCATTTGATTGCAAACTCCCAAAAAATCCTTGTCATCAGGAACACCCACAATACTTGTAATTTTCTTTATGCCAAGTTCTTTTAAAGATTTTTTAAGTTCTGGGCAAGATTTTCCATTTATGCAGGCATCTAAAATTATAAGGGGATCTTTTGAAATAATTTCAAATCTTGCAGGATAAGATAAATTTCTTAAATTTTTTTTGACAAGGTCTAAATCAAAATCCCCAAAAATATCATAGGCAGCTGCCAAAGCCAAAAGGGCATTTTCCACTTGGTGTTTCCCAATGAGGGGAATTTTAATGTCCCTAAAAACTTTTTCCCCAATAAATCCGTCAAAAGTCATGCCATCAAGAGAATATTTTATACTATCTGCCCAAAAATCTTCGCCATAGATTTTTAGCTGAACTCCTACTTCTTTTGCCTTATCTTTTAAAATTTTTAAAACTTCTAGGGCTTGGCTTGCACTATAAATGCACTTTTGCCCTTTTTTTATAATTTCCTTTTTGTCATGGGCAATTTCTTCTAAACTTGATCCCAGTTCTCTTGTGTGTTCTAAAAATATTTTATTAATAATTGCATAGTCATGAATAGGATTATTTACATCGTCATACTTTGCCCCCTTGCCAAGTTCCAAAACATTTATGTCAGTTTTTTGGTTCTTAAAATAAACAAGGGCAAGGGCCGCTTCTAAAGCCATAGGGCTTAGTGGGATGTCATCTGGAAGATTTTCAATAATAGGATCAAATAATTTTTTAACCGTCTCCATATTTTTTACAAAATCCTCTTCTGAAATATCCTTTCCATTAATTTTAAATCTTTCATTAATTCTATAAATATGGGGGCTAGTGAAAAGTCCCACCTTAAATTTAGTCATAAGAATTTGTGAAAGCATATTTGCTACGCTACCCTTCCCTTTTGAGCCAGTTATGCAAATATTTGGATATGAAGATAGACCTTCTAAAATTTTTTTTGAAAGCTCGGGGTGTCTTTTTTTTGCATCCCTATCTCCATATTTTTGAAATTTTTCTGCCCTCATATAAGACTTATAAATATAATCTTCAGCTTCTTTTCTATTCATTAAAATCTTCCCTAATAGTTTCTAAAACTTTCCCTGCTATATTTACTCCAGTCGCCTTTTCCATACCCATAATTCCTGCTGCAACATTGACTTCGCAAAAATATAGGTCATCTTTTCCAAATAATAAATCAATTCCCAAAAAGTCAATGCCCGTTATTTTATATATGTCCCTACAAATGTCATTTATCTTAGGTGTGATTTCAAAATTTGAAACCTTGCCGCCTAGGGCAAAGTTAGCCCTAAAATCTTTTTCTGACTTTCTCATCATACAGCCAGCTGCCCTTCCCCTTATAGAATAAATTCTCAAATCTCTTCCAAAAGACTGCTCAATAAATTCTTCAAAAACCCATTCTTTTTCAGGTCCATATTTTTCATTAATATTTTCAAGGCCCTCTTGATTTTTTATAAGATAAATTTCGTCACCCTCAGAACCAGTAAGGCCCTTAGCAACAAATTTTTCTCCCAAATATCTTTTTAAAAATTCATATTTTTTATCTGCCGTAGCCAAAATAAATTTTGGATTTTTAAAGTTAGAAGACTTAATATTTTCAAGCTGCTTAAATTTATCTAGGTAAATATTAAAGGCAGAAATTTCGTTATAGGACCTAGCAGCCAAATTTGAAAGTTCATCCTTAAGGTGACCAAATTTATAACGGTTGATTATAAAGTCCCTTCTTTCTAAAAGCTCGCCCCTATGAAAAAACTTCCCTTCAAAAAAACATAGATCACAAGTTCCTATTAATTTTAGGTCAATCCCCATTTTTTTAGCCTCTTCCAAAAGCCTATAGCAAGAATAGGAGCCAATCATATTTGTATATTTTGCAATTAAATACCCTTTTAATTTTTCTTTCATTTTACTTTTATTCTCTCTTCATTTAAAATCCACCACAACATCAAGGGGAAAATTATTATTACAATAATAAATTTTATAAGGCTGGTGTAGGGCAATTGTGATACTGTAAAGACTGTGCCTAAAAATGTTATTGCCTGTTGGATAGAATGTCTTTTGAAATTATAAAGCATATCCCTTCTCAAATATACAATATCATTTATAGAGCTAAGTCCCAATTGTCTTCTAATTGTTGCAGGGACTTCAACTGTATAGTCATTTAAAGACTCTGACTTTAAAAGTCTTCCTCTCACTAAATTTTCGCCAAAGCCTATTTCCACAAGATCATTGTCTTCCATGCCTAAAAGGGTCATAATATTTTTTGAAACCCTTAAAATTCCATGTCTATCATCTGTTTCAACAGACCATTTACTTCTAAGTAAAAATGTCCTAGAACCCACAAAGTAATTTAAAATCTTTTTTTCACTATTCTTTAAAAATTTTTTAACTTTATTTTTAAAACTTATTTCCTCAAATTTTTCTATGGGAGCAATTAATAATTGGCAGCTATTTTTAACAATTTCATCTTTTTGATATTCTGCTAACTTGTCTATACTATCCTTATCTTTATCAGTGAAATTTTCCCTTTCAAAGACAAAATAATTTTCTCCTTGCATTTTCCTATAATACTTTTTAAAAAGTTCTTTCTTTTCCTCGTCTAAAGAATCTAGCAAAATTTCAAATTCTTCTTTTCTTATTAGGCCTATGGGATAGTCAATATAGCCTAAAAGTAGTTTAAAATATCTGGGGATCATTATTTTTTTAGCAGCCTTACCATCCTTTAAAACTCTGCCCTTGTCACCATATTTTGCCTTATTAAAATCAATACTTATTCTTGTGTCAAGAAATTCATTATAGACCATAAATTTATGGCTACTTGAAAGTTTTTTTAAATCATCGTATAAGAGATCAGAAAAAGTGATATAGTCAATTTTTTCAACCTTGGGAAGGCCCATTTCATAGACCTTGTTATCATATATATGAAGAATTATGGGCTTGCCATAAAGTAAAGATTTTTCATTTGGAGGCTCTTCCTTTTTCCACTCTCTTGAAAAGATTAAATATATAAGTCTATTGGTTAATAAAATTTCATCCCTTGCCAAAGAGTCATCGTTTTTTAAATGTATAAATTCTATGCCCCTATTGCTATTTAAAAGTCCAAAATTATGACCACGAGCATCTTCTCGTCCCTCTTCTAAAAAAGAAAAATTTACGGAAACAAGGTCCTGGGGTTTGTGAGCCTTTGCTTGGCGGCTTTTAAAAACCTTAAAGCTATTGGCGTTCCAGTCTAAATTTCCAAGACTTTTAATTATATAGACATAAGCCTTTATTAGGGCCTTAATATTTTCTTCATTTTCTTTATTAGGAACTCTGTAAGAATAATTTATTTCAGTTTGAATGGATGGTATTTTTAAATTACTACTAATATAATTTGTTATTGTGTTTTCATTTGAAGCCTTAAAATGTTTATTTGAAACTGCCTTGCCCTTTTCAATCCCCTTAAAATAATAGGCAAAAGCTTGAGAAAAAAAGTCCTTTATAAATTTACTTTTACCAAGAGATGAGTCGTTTTCGTCTATAGTTCCAAGTTCAATAGCACTTTCATGGTCTTCTGCCATTCCATGAATGTCAATTAATAGTCTTATATTATTTTCCTGACAATAAGATTTAAGGACCCTTTTGTAGGAACTTTCTTCCTCACTAGAAAAATTTGGGTCTGTGTGATTTTCTCTTCCAGCAAAAATTAAATGACAGTCTGTTAATTCATACAAAAGTAGTGATATTGCTCCAGTAAACATATCAGCATATTTTATTTCAGAGAGCCTAAAATGATTTACACTGTGGGGTGCGGAAACCATAATTGGTATAGAACCTTTTTTTATATAATAGTCATTTCCATAATTGCCATTATAATTAT
Source organism: Peptoniphilus raoultii (assembly GCF_900099555.1). Lineage (GTDB taxonomy): Bacteria > Bacillota > Clostridia > Tissierellales > Peptoniphilaceae > Peptoniphilus_A > Peptoniphilus_A raoultii. Next base: position 904,848 of record NZ_FMWM01000002.1, on the reverse strand, counting down.
TGGCTGAAAAATTCTTTTCATAATTATTTAATTTTTGAATAGTATTATTTATTTCTTTCAAGATTTCCTCCGCCTATAGCCTATAAAAATCCTCTAAAAGATGAAGGGAGCCTGTAATTAAAATTAAGTCTTCTTTTTTTGCATCTTCCCTTGCAAAATTCATGGCTTCTTTTAAACCTTCAAATTTTAAAATATTTTGAGAAAACTCTCTGCCTTCTCTTTCCAAAATTTCTAAATCTTCATTTTTTTTGTCTTCAAGAGATACAAAAATTAATTTGTCAGCTTTCTTTGCCATTAGGCCAATCATTTTTTCGTGGTCTTTTTCTCCTAAAATGGATGAAATAATATAGAGCCTGCCAAAGGAAAAATTCTTAAGACTTTTCAAAAGTTTTTCCATCCCATCTAAATTATGGGCTCCGTCTAAAATTATAAGGGGATCACTTTTTGCAATTTCCATCCTTCCCCTAAATTTAGCATATCTTATCCTATTAATGGCTTCATCTAAGGATAAATTAATTATCCCCCTCTTATTTAATATATAAAGGCCGTAAAGTGCTAAAAGAGAATTTTCAACTTCATAAAGTCCAAGCTGGGAAATTTGACATGAAAAATTTCTGCCGTCTAGTTTAAAGGAAAAATAACTTCCCCCTAAATCTGACTTTAAAATTTCAAGGTCCAAATTTTTTGTGTAGTAAATTTTGGCACATTTTTCTCTGGCCTCATCTTCCAAAACTTTTAAAATCTCCTGCTTTTCATTAGAGGTTACAATACGGCCTTTTTCTGTGATTATGCCGGCCTTTTGATATGCTATCTCCCCTAAAGTATTACCCAAATATTTTGTATGATCATAGGAAATTGATGTAATTAGGGATAAAATTTTATTTTTAGGCTCAATAATATTTGTAGAGTCTGCCCTTCCGCCCATGCCAACTTCCAAAATTCCAAGGTCAATTTTTTTACTTGCAAAATAAATTAAGGCTATGGCCGTCAAAAATTCAAAATTATTAAGAGGGCCAAAGTCTTTAATTATTAATTTTTCCTTATTTAAAATTTCTGTGCTAATGGCGATAAAATCTTCTTCCGATATTTTTTCGTCATTAATCACAATCCTATCTCTATAGGAAAAGAGGTGGGGAGAAGTATAAAGTCCTACTTTGTAATCTGTCTTTAAAATTTCCTTTAAAAAATAGGATGTGGAGCCCTTGCCATTTGTGCCAGCCACATGAATGACTTTAAAATTATTTTCAGGGCTGTCAAAGGCTTCCAAAAATTTCTTTATCCTAATATTTCCATAGGACCTAAACTTCCCAACTCTTTCTTCTATATTTTTAATTATTTCTATATAGGTCATTTATTTTCTAATTGTTTTAATCTTTCTTCTATATTTTTTAAGATGTCAGAATATTTGGTAATCTTTGCCTTTTCTTCTTCAACAAGCTTTGCTGGTGCTTTGGCAATAAAACCTTCGTTGTTAATTTTCCCTTCAGCTCTTTTTATTTCAGAAATGGCAGTTTTCTTTTCCTTTTCAAGTCTTGCTCTTTCTTTTTCATAGTCAATTAAGTCTGAAAGGGGAAGGATTATTTCTGCCCTATCAAGGACAATAGAAACTTGATCTTTATTTTTTATACCTTCATCAGATGAAATGGATAGAGATTTTGCAAAACCAAGGTTTTCCATTTGTAGCTTATTTTTTTCAAAAATTTCCGCAATATCCTTATCTTTTGTAAAAATTATTGTATTTGCCTTTCTTGAATTTTCAATATTCATTTGACTTCTTGTGTTTCTAATATTTTTAATGGCATTTTCTATATAGTCAATGGCACTTTCCTCCTTAGGAAAATTTAATTCTTCCTTAACTTCAGGCCACTTTGCAATAATTAATGGACTTTTCCTTCCAGGAAGACTTTGCCAAATTTCTTCTGTAATAAAAGGCATAAAGGGATGAAGAAGTTTTAAAATATTTTCAAGAACATATAATAAAACTTTCATGGTGTTAGACTTATCATTTGTTGAATATAAAATTGGTTTAACCATTTCAATATACCAGTCGCAGAAATCTGACCAAATAAAATCGTAAATATCTGCAGCCGCCATTCCAATTTCATACTTGTCAATTTTTTCACTTATAGATTTTATGGTCTTTTGAGTTTTTGTAATTATCCACTTATCTTCATCTGACAATTTTTCAATATCAAAATTTGAGTCAAGAATATCTTCACTTAAATTCATAAGTAAAAATCTTGATGCATTCCATAATTTGTTTGCAAAATTCCTCGAAGATTCGACTCTCTTAATATAAAATCTCATATCATTTCCTGGTGTGTTTCCTGTAACAAGAGTAAATCTTAAAGCATCTGCCCCATACTTATCAATTATTTCAAGGGGATCAATTCCATTTCCAAGACTCTTTGACATCTTTCTTCCTTCTCCATCCCTAACAAGACCATTTAATAAAACGTCTTTGAATGGAAGCTTATCCGTTTGTTCAAGAGATGAAAATACCATTCTGATTACCCAGAAAAATATAATATCATAGCCCGTTACTAGAACATCTGTTGGGAAGAAATAATTTAGGTCTTCTGTATCATCTGGCCAGCCCATAGTTGAAAATGGCCAAAGGGCAGATGAAAACCATGTGTCAAGAGTATCTTCATCTTGGACAAATTTTCTTCCCCCATATTCTTCTTTGCCATTTGGATCATCAAGTGAAACAACATAGTCCCCATTTTCATCATACCAGACTGGAAGTCTGTGGCCCCACCAAAGCTGCCTAGAAATATTCCAATCCCTAATATTTTCAAGCCAGTTTTCGTAAATTTTTCCAAATCTATCAGGCACAATATTAAGTTCTCCATTTCTATAAGCTTCAAGAGCAGGTTTTGCTAGAGGGGCCATTTCAACAAACCATTGTTTTGAAATTAAGGGTTCAATAACAGTCTTACATCTTGAGCAGTGACCTACTGCATTGTGGTGAGCTTTTTTGCCGATAAAAAATCCCTTGTCTTCAAAATCTTTAATAATCTTTTTTCTAGCCTCATATCTTTCCATGCCGGCATAGGTTCCAGCATTTTCATTTAAATGACCGTCATCGGTCATAATTTTTAATTGTCCTAAATTATGTCTTGCACCAACTTCAAAGTCGTTGGGGTCATGGGATGGAGTGATTTTTACGGCTCCTGAACCAAATTCCATGTCAACATATTCATCAGAGATAATTGGAATTAATTTATTGCCCATAACAGGAATTTTTACATTTCTGCCAACAATATCCTTATATCTTTCATCATTGGGATTAACAGCAATTGCCAAGTCGCCAGGAATAGTTTCAGGCCTTGTTGTGGCAATTTCTATGCCCCCATCTCCATCTTCAAAGGGATATAAAAAATACCATATTTCGCCGTCATGTTCTTCATGATCAACTTCTGCATCTGAAATTGAAGTCTTGCAAGTTGGGCACCAATTTATAATTCTTGATCCCCTATAAATAAGTCCCTTTTCATAAAGCCTAATAAATACTTCTCCAACAGCCTTTGAAAGCATTTCGTCTAAGGTAAATCTATCCCTTGACCAATCACAAGATGCTCCAAGTTTTCTGAACTGCTTTTTAATATTTCCACCATATTTTTCAGTCCATGCCCAAGCTTCTTTCAAAAATTCTTCCCTACCAATGTCTTCCTTTTCCTTGCCTTCATCTTTTAATTTTGCAACTATTTTTGCTTCAGTTGAAATTGATGCGTGGTCAGTTCCTGGAAGCCAAAGGGTACTAAAACCTTCCATTCTCTTAGTGCGAATTAAAATATCTTGAATTGTGCCATTTAAAGCATGGCCCATATGAAGATTTCCCGTAACATTTGGCGGCGGCATAACAATTGAATAAGCCTTCTTATTTTTGTCCACTTCCGCCACAAAGTAATTATTCTTCATCCAAAAATCATAAATTTCCTCTTCAAATTTTTTAGGATCATATACCTTATCTAACTCTTTCATATTTCTCCTTTCAATAAAAAAAGTCTTTCATCCTAAGGACGAAAGACGCGGTACCACCTTAATTTTTATTTATAAAAAATAAACTCTCAATATTTTTAACGAAATAAATCGTTCCAAACTACTTTTTTCATTTGGAAGGCAAAAAAGCTACCTTGGTAATTAATAAATAAAACTTTTCAGCTGCCAGTTTCTCTCTAAAAATTATTAAAAACTACTCCTCTTTTTTATAGCCTTATTAAACTACATTAATTATATTTATAAATGTTATTTTTGTCAAATATAACATTTTGTCTTCATCTAACGGGGAATAAAGCCCATTTTCTTGTATACTTTTCTCACAGTTTTTGCCGCAATATAGGATGCTTTTTCTGCCCCTTCTTTATAGACTTTTTCAAGATAAGCCTTGTCATCACGAATTTCCTTAAACTTTTCTCTTATGGGCCTTAGACCTAAAGTTACTACTTCTGCCAATTCTTCTTTAAAAATACCGTAGCCCTTGCCCTCATATTTACAAACAATTTCATCTGTGCTTAGGCCACTAAAAGATGCATAAATATCTATAAGATTTTTAAGACCCTTTTGATCGTCATTATAGGAAATTTTCCCAAGAGAATCTGTTACAGCTTTTTTTAATTTTTTTCTCGTTTCATTTTCATCTTCAATAATTAAAATAAAGCCGTCTTTATTAGAATCAGATTTTGACATTTTTGACATAGGATCTTGAAGGGACATAATCCTTCCCCCAACTTTTGCTGGCAAAATTTCAGGAATTGTAAAAGTTTCAGAATATCTTGAATTAAATCTTTCGGCAATATCTCTAGTGATTTCAAGATGCTGTCTTTGATCTTCCCCAACAGGAACAAAATTTGTATTGTAAAGTAAAATATCAGCTGCCATAAGAACAGGATAATTTAAAAGTCCTGCTTCAACTTCCTTAACCTTTTGAGATTTTGACTTAAATTGAGTCATTCTTTGAAGCTGACCAAGACCAGTAATTGTGTTTAAGGCCCAAGCAAGTTCTGTATGTTCATGAACATGAGATTGTATATAAATAATTGACTTTTCAGGATCAATTCCCGCTGCCAAATAAAGGGCAATTAAATCAAGGGTATTTTTTCGTAAATTTTTGGGTTCTTGGTGCACAGTGATTGCGTGAAGGTCTGCTATACAATATAAGCATAGATAATCATCTTGCAGGTCCTTAAAATTTCTTAAAGCCCCAATATAATTTCCAATTGTAAGTGAGCCTGAAGGCTGAATACCACTATAAACTACTTTCTTTTCCATAAAAACCTCTTTTCTTTATATATAAATATGCACATAATATACTTAAACATTCAATAATTGTTACTAAAAAACTTCCTTCAGGCCCATAAATACCTCCCATTGCATTAACATTTAAACTTTCTATGCCAATGAGTCCTTCTATTTTTACTTGTCCACTGACAGGCAACCCATAAATTAAAGACATGGAAAAATTCCAAGCACTATGAGCACCACTTACAAGTAAGATATTTTTACAAGCAAGTATTAAAATCCCGTAGAAAATTCCAACTAAAAAAGTATTTAATGCTGATAAAAAAGTATATCCTCCATTAAAAAGATGCAGGAGGGAAAAAATGATGGCAGGTATTAAAACTGCATAGCTTGCCTTCATCTTTTCAAATAAATACCTGGTAAAAATTCCCCTTACTAAAAATTCTTCAGAAGTTGACTGAATAGTAAATCCTATTAAAAACATAAAAAACTTTAAATCTATTCTATTAAAGTTTATATTTTTAACTTGAGCATAGGAAAAAATCATTGCCAAAATAACAAATAAACTTATTTGAAGGAATCCTAGAAAAAAACCTAGGGAAAAATTTTCAAGTAACTTTTCCCTTTTTAGCCATATATAAGAAAAATTTTTCTTCAGTATAAATTTTACAAATATTAAAGATGCCAAAAGCTGGCCAATAGTTGCAAACAAAAAAACCAAGACATCTCTTTCATTTGTCATAGTAAAATTTGCATCTAGTCCGAAGATTAAAGATAAAATTACTATTGAAGCAATTTGCAGACCAACAACTAGGCCCATTAAAAATAAAAATCCTAAAAAAATTTTTAATGATTTTTTCATCTTTTTAGCAAATCTCCCATAGATTTATTTACCATATATCTTATTTTCTCTTCATCTACAGTTACAAGCTGCCTATTTTTCATTAAAAATTTACCATCAACCATTAAATCTTTAATATCCTCTGACTGAGCAGAATAGACCAAGGCGTTAATTAAATTATTTCTTGGTGTAAAATTATTTGAATTAAGGTCAAAAACTGTTAAATCAGCAATGTATCCCTCTTTAATAAGTCCAATATTGTCAAAACCCATGGCCTTTTCACCGTTTACAGTTGCCATCTTTAAAATTTCTATAGCCTTAACAGCTTCCTCATCCATTTCCCTAGCTTTATTTACAATGGCACCAATATGCATATCTTCCATTAAATTTTGATTGTTATTTGAAGATGAACCGTCAGTACCAATGCCCATTTTAATATTATTCTTTAAAATTTTTTCAACTGGCGTAAAACCGCTGGCAAGCTTTAAATTTGATGAAGGATTATAAATAGGATAAAATCTTTTATCCTTTACAAGATCAATTTCCTCATCTGTAATATGGACGCAGTGAGCAGCAATGACATGGGAATCTAAAAGTCCCAAAAAATTTACATATGCAATTGGAGTCATGCCATGGGCTTTTTGGCAGTCTGAAAGCTCACCCTTAGTTTCTGAAAGATGAATATGGATAATATCATCAAATTCATTTTTCGCCATTTCAGAAATTTCCCTTAAATAATTTTCGGAGCAGGTATAAATAGCGTGAGGTGCAGGAGCAACTCTAATTCTGCCACCCGCCCTTCCATTGTAATTTTTATAAAATTTTCTAAAAGATTTTAACTTAGCCTCACCAAGACCATCATTATCAGTAAGACCCCTAGTAAAAACTCCTCTTAAACCAATTTCAATAGCCCCGTCACAGACCCTATCCATTTCATAATACATATCACATACACAGCTTACGCCAGATTTAATATTTTCAGCCATGGAAAGAAGGCTGCCCCAATAAATATCATCAGGAGTTAATTTTGCTTCAATAGGCCAAATTTTACTTTCAAGCCAATCCATTAGCTTTAAATCATCAGCATAATTTCTAAAAAGACTCATGCCAAGATGAGTGTGTCCATTTACAAAAGATGGCGTCAAAAGTTTGTCCTTGCCATCATAAACTTCATAGGCCTTAAGCTTTAAATCCTTAGCAATTTTTGAAATCTTATTATCTTCAACAAAAACATCATAATCTTCCAAAATCTTTTCATTTTCTAAGTCCAAATAATTTATATTTTTAAATAAAACGCTCATTAAATCACCAAAATAATTATAACATAAAGAAGTGATTTTTGTTTTACTCTTGTAAGGAAAGCCATTCTTCTTATTTATTATTATTATTATTAAAACAGCCCTCCATTTCTTTTTTATTTTTTAAAAGCAGGACAGCCCTAAAGGACAGCCCTGCTTTTGTTTTTTTATTTAATTATGTCTTTATTTATTGGCTCTATGTCAAATATTGGGGAGACTCGTTAACTCGAGTCTCTTTCTTTATGTAAAAATCAATACATAGACGCTAATAGAATATCAAAACTAAAATAAATAAAAACTACTAAAAATAAACATAGCAAATAAAACCCCTAGGGGTTTTGCAAAATTTTTCCTGTTTTTTGTCACTACTTACAAGCAAACATAATTCTTTTTCTAAATAAATTAAAATTTTTCATACCAAAACAATTTCTCTTTAAAGTCTTTATCTTAGTATGTGTGCCTTCAAGAGGACCATTAGACCAAGGATAATCAAAAGAGTTACATATCTCATCAAACCAGTTATTAAAAGCAGTGATACAAGCTTTAAATTCTTTTAAATTAGATTCTTCAGCTCTTTTTATCCATTCTCTTAGAGATTTAGCTGCCCTAACTCTATTGGGTTGGGTAAGAACATATTGGTAGAATAACTCCTTTAACCTATATGCTAATTTTAAATCTTCACTAATATTAAGCATTAGAGAAACATCTTCAGCTTGATCAGTTGTTAGCTTAGAAGCAGGCTTTGTAAGTAGACTCCTACTTCTCTTAAAATATTTTCTAAGCTTAGAAGAAATATCTTTTTGAATCCTCTTTCTAACATTCTCCAAAGCCCATGAAACTTGCCTAATGAAATGATACCTGTCAACAATATGGATAGACTTCTTAAAGAACCTATTCTTAACAGACTTAAAGGTATTAGACATATCACTTACAAAAAACTTAACAGCTTGTCTCTCCTTGTTAGGAACTTTTTTAAAGTAGCTGAACAAAAAATTCATATCTCTAGTAGGTAAAATATTAATGATAGAGTGTTTAGCTCCATTTAGAAGTGATGTTTGGTACTTAATATTTCCACTATCCCCTTTAAATTCATCTATACAAAGGACTTCAGAAAGCTTATCTCTCGAAACACTTAAACAATTTAAAATTCTAAAAACAGTGTTAGTAGAAACATTATACCTTTTAGCAATAGATGAGATAGAGTAGAGCTCATCAAACTCAGCAACAATAGCAAAAACAAGTCTATTAGTCATAGTATGACCCTTAGCAATAAAATTAAGTTCTCTTTCAAAACGACAGCCACAAGACTTGCAATCATACCTTGTTTTCTTTAAATGAATAAGACATTTCTTTCCACGAATGTGAGTATCCTTAATCTTTTGAATTCTATGATCATGAACCCAAATCTTTTTAGAACCACAGTGAGGACAAGCATTCATCTTTTTAACAGACGCATGAACATAAACAAAGTCATTATCCTCGTCAAAGCTATCAAAAACTACATCTTTAAAACCTAACAAATTAATGTTATTATTATTTTGCACTTATATGCACCTCCTAGCTTTGTTTGTTGTTATTTTAAGTTTAGGATTAAATGCGTATAAGTGCAAATTTTTTCATAAAAATATCTGTTAGAGATTTACTCCCCAACAGATATTATAGAGCCTATTTATTTAAATAGGGACTGTCCACAAGGGACAGTCCCAAATATTTAATAATATTTTTCGTTAATGTAAGAATCTATTAAAGATTTTTTTGTTGTTTCTTCAAATATATTTTCTTCTATTAATATATCTAATAGCCACTTGGCCTTGGAATGAAATATGGCCATTTGGTGGTCATTTAATACTATTTCATAAAGTTCATTTCTTAAGGCTTTTGACTTGCATTTTATAAAGTAGGCATCCATATTTTCAAAATTTTCTATTTTTAAAATTGAAAGGACTGACCTATCTTTTTCATGATAATATTTATTTGCCAAATTTAAGTAATGATTATAATATCTGGAGTGTTTTTTTGAATTATAAAATTCTCGAGAAAGTGATCTATAATATTTTGCCATGACATTATAATATTGGTAGTTATACATGCCCTTTTCATAAGAATCAACTTTTATGTAAGGTTTTGTATTTTTTAATATTAGGTAGTCAAAATTTTTCCGCAAAAATTCTCTCTTTGTCAAATCTCCGTTGGTATATTGCATAATCAAAAATGCTCTATGTTCAAAAAAATCTTCAAATAAACTTTTTTCCCCTAGGGTTTTCACAAATTCTCCTATCTAAATTCTAAATGAAAATACAATAGGTATTAACATAGAAAGCACAAGAATTGCAATTAATACTCTTGTTGCAAATTTTCTGTTCAAACTATCACCTACTCGCCTTTTACTTCAAAAGCACATTTAGCAAGAGTTTCTGTCATATCTTCCATTAAATAATCTACGTTAATATAAATTTCTTTGTCTTCTATATCTGGAATTTTTGAAAGTTTTGATAGTACATATTCTAAATCTTCGATATTTAATTTTAATACCTTGTAAATTCCGTCAATATAAATTTTGTGAAGGTCATAATCCATTGCTAAAAGTCCACAAATAAATCCATAAAAAGATTCTATATTGTTAAGTCTATAGTTTGTTGCATTGATTAGTCTTACATTATAATCAAGACTGAAAATATGGTCGTCATCAACTTCGACAAAGGCTATGTTTCCATCACCCTTTTCCATATCTTCATTTGCTTTTTCAATTAGCCATCTTGTTTTTCCAGAGCCTTTTGCTCCTAAAATATACTTAATCATTTTAAAGTCCCCCTTATATCTCCTTGCCTAAAATTATTTTTTTTCATTTCTTCAACTATCTCATCCCGAATCTTCCACCAGGAAGTGTTCCAGTTTGAAAATAGTGAATCTTCTTCTGGGCTTCTGCCAACTAATCTTTCTATAATTATATCACTTTTTAGATGTCTTAAAAAGAGTATAACTTTTCTTTTATATTCTTCAAGGGAAATTGTTTTTATTTCTCCCTTTTCATACTGCCTTCCCATTACTGTATTTTTTAGGATATAGAGGGCGTGGATTTTTACTTCATCAACATTTAAAATTGATAAAATTTTTGCCTCTTCTATTAAATCTAAATCATCATCCCAAGGAAGACCGATAATTATATGGACGCAAATCCTTAGACCCTTTCTTTTTGCCCTTAAGGCTCCATCAATAAATTCTGCAAGTCCGTGCCCCCTATTTATTTTTTTTAGAGTGTGATAATTAACTGTTTGCAGACCTAGCTCTAAGGTAACCATATAATTTTTATTTATTTCTTCTAAATATTCTAAGTGCTTTTCAAATAAACAGTCGGGCCTTGTAGAAATACTTAGGCCCACTATATCATCAACTGAAAGAGCCTCGCTAACATCTTTTTTAAAAGTTTCAAAATCCATATAGGTATTGGTGAAATTTTGGAAATAAGCTATAAATTTTTTTGCCTTATATCTTTTTGAAATTGCCTCTTTGACCTTTTCCATTTGCTCTATAATAGTTCCTAAATTATTTTCAAAGGAGCCTCCTTCTTCGCCGCAAAAGGTGCAGCCACCAAAGCCCAGACTCCCGTCCCTATTAGGGCAAGTTATATTTAATTTTATTGGCAGTTTATAAACTTTCTCACCAAATTTTTCTTTTAAAAATTCTGAATAACTTTTATAAGTCATTTTCCTTTATATATTTAAGGACTTCTCTAGCATGGTCTTCGGCTTTAACGTCCCTAAATTCTTTTACGAGTTCTCCCTTCCTATTAAAAATAAATGTTGATCTAACTGTTTTTATAACATCTTTTCCATACATTTTGGCATCCTTTAAAACTCCAAATTCCTTGTGAATTTTTCTGTCAGGGTCTGCCAAAAGTTCTTGTTTTAAATTTTCTTTATTCTTAAAATTTTTGTGGCTTGTTACTTTATCTTTACTTATGCCTACAACTTTTGCTCCGAGTTTTTCAAATTCATCGTTAAGATCTGAAAATTCAAGGGCTTCTATGGTGCAGCCCTTTGTATAGTCCTTGGGATAAAAATATAAAACTAAAATTGAGCCTTTGTAGTCAGACAAATTTTTTTCAAGTCCTTCGCTTGATTCTAAACAAAAATTAGTCTTCAAGACTTTCATCTTCTTCTAAGAAAAGTTCATCAAATTTTGCTGATACTTTTTCAAATTCGTCATCATCTTGAATGTCTAGAAGTTCAACCTCTTCTTCTGAAATTTCATTATAAGCATATAGATATACATCTTCTCCATCTATTTCTTCTTCTGGCAGAAGGGCAATATATGTTTTTTCTTCTACTTCAAAAATTCCTAAGACTAAACATTTTGCTTCACTTCCGTCATCAAAGGTTAAAGTCAAAGTATCATAGCCTTCCATTTCTTCATGATTGTGATCATGACCGCATCCGCAGCCTTCTCCTTGATGGTGGTCTTTCATTTCTTCATGGTCATGTCCACATGAGCATTTGTTTTCTTTATCAGTCATAATATTTTTTCTCCTTTATTATTTTTTAATTTGATACCCTGAAATAAATAAAAAAATCATTTACTTGCAAGGTTTATATTCTTTTATAAAAATTTCTTTTATATCTTGTGGGGATTTTACATTTAAATCTTCAAGAACCTTTAAAATTCTGTGAAAGGCCTCAATTGATTTTACCATTAAATAGTCAATATTTGGATGCTCCTTAAATTTTTTTATAACTATATTTAAAATAAAGGCTTCCAAATCATTTTCTTCTTCCTTGCTAAAGGCATATCTGTCAAAGATTTCCATAATTAGAAGGGTGTATTCATATCTTACAAAGTGCATAAAATCTTCAAAAATTTCATCGTCAGAAGCATCATCAATTGTGGTTATAATCTTAAAAAATATATTCCATTCAAAGTCCTTATTTAGGGATGAAAGAATTTGATTGCCAATTGTTGCTGTAAATTCATCATAAAATTTGGGCTTATTTTTTATATTTATATATTCTTCAAGGTTCATATCAACTTTTCTAATGTTATTTATTTTATTTATAAGAGCAATAAAGTCCTCCCCATAGGAAAGGTCCCTATTTTTCTTAAGTTTCATAAAAATATATTCAACAATAACATCTGTTGAAGTCTTAATATTTATAACAAAACCAATTTCTTCATAGATTTTATTTATAAATACATCATTGACAATTTTTGACAGTAAAACCTTAAGCTGCTTTTCGGCAGGAACTTTTGCCGATGCGTCAGAATTTGTCACATGATCATATAAAATCATAAGCTGCTTATCCACCATAAAAAGATTATCAATAATGGAATTCATAATATCCCTGAAAAAGTCCTCAATTATCATATAATTATAATTTTTATAGAGGATTTTGTGGTCTATTTCTCCCCAAAATAGGTTGACTAGTGATTTTATTTGAAGTTCAAAGGCATAGGAATAATTTCTGGAAATAAATCTGCCGTCAAGCTTATAAATTTTAAAGCCATTATTTAAAATTTGGGGCTGCTCATCTTCTAAATTTAATAAGATGCCGGGATTTGACTTTGATGCATAATATCCATCGCCCATATAAAGAGTGAAGTCCCTTATTATTTTTTTATACATTTCTACTTCATCTTTAATAAATCTACATTCAACTCTTAAACCCACAAGGTCCGGAATATTATTAAAGGCATCAAAGGGATTGGGATAATTCATAAAATAGTTTTTTCTAATTAATTTCTCCCTTAGAGAACTTTGACTTTTTATCCTTGTTGACAAATTTAAAAGTCCTTCATCATCTGCCAAAATATCATTAAAAAATGTCTTTAATTCTTTATTCATGCTTACAAGCTCGAGTCTGTGATATTCTAATAAATCAAGCACATCATCTATATATTTAAAGAGCTCAAGTTTCATATTTCCTCCTATAGCCCATAAAAATCTTATAAATTAATTCTATAAGAATTTCCCAAAAAAAATTGCAGATTATTCTTCATACTTTTTGAGATCCCTAGGTCACTTTCATAATATCAAAGGAATTTTTATTGTGCAAGGGTTGCCCTCTGCTGCCTAAAGATTCTAATTTTAATTTCCCCTAATTAATTATAAAAACTTAAAAAGGCTCTGGCATTATAGTCCTCTGATTTTATGGAAAAATAAAGCCTATTCTCCCCTTCAAAGACAGTGATTTTCAAGGTATTGGGATATAAAATTTCCTTCATATAGGTAATATTAATCTCCTTAATCTTTTCTTTTTTATAAACCTCTGGCAGGGACTTCAAAATCCATTCTATATAATAAAAATTATTGACATGGTGATTGTTGTCAATTTCCTCTTTTAAAACTTCATGACTAATCTCATTTAAAATTTTGCCCTTGGCTTTAAATCTTGGGAAGTCTTCAAAATTTCTCTCATTTAAAACTAAATAAGAATCCGTAACAATCTTTGGGATGGCGGAAAGTTTTTTGCCTTTTGTATTTACAATTATAAATACTGTTGATGCCTTAGCTAATATTTTTTCATCTTTAATAATTTCAAACTCCCTAAATGATGAAATTTTTTCATAGCCTGAGGCCCAAGTCCTAATAGTAAACTGGCCACTAACATTCATGTTCCCTAAAATTTCTATTCGCCACTTATATATCATCCAAGTTAAAAAATTATCTGCAAAATATTTATTGACCTTGGTTTTTTTTGCAGAATCTTCTCCTGAAATTTCTATAAATAATCTTAAAAATTCTTTTAAGGATAAATTTTTTTCACTAATTATTTTTTTTGAATATTTTCCCATAGACCCTCCCCTTCTTATTTTAGCACGAAAGTTTACACAATTCTTCTAATATGTTAAAATTCTTTAAGGGATAAAATTAATAAGCGCCAGAGCCCATGTGGCTGACGAGGTATGGAGTTATCGAAATTTTCGGCGGATGCTCCATAGGTATCACAACCTGAATATTTAAAAAAACTAAGAGCAATCTTACAACAAATTAAATATAGTGAATCCCTAATTAAATATCGGGAGGTTTTATATATGTGTGGAATAGTTGCCTATACTGGAAAGCTAAATGCACAGGACGTTATTTTAAACGGTTTAAGCAAACTTGAATACAGGGGCTATGACAGTGCGGGAATTTCTGTCATTAGCAATGGAGAAATTAAAAGTCTTAAAAGACAGGGGAAAATTAAAATTTTAGAGGAAGCTTTAGAAAAAAATCCTTTAAAATCTCATATTGGAATTGGCCATGTGAGATGGGCAACTCACGGAGTCCCAAATGAAACTAATGCCCATCCTCAAATTTCCATGAATGGAAAATTTTCTCTTGTTCACAATGGAATAATTGAAAATTATTTGGAATTAAAAAATATGCTTGAAGCTGAAGGCTACGTTTTTAAATCTCAAACTGACACAGAAGTTATACCTATGTTAATTGAAAAATTTTATGAGGGCGATCTTTTAAAGGCTGTAGAAAAAACTATAGGCCTAATTAGAGGAGCTTATGCCTTTGCTGTCTTATCTTCAGATGAAGAGAATAGACTAATAGCAGTTAAACATTCCTCCCCTCTTGTAGGCGGAGTTTTTGAAGATGGTATTATTCTTGCCAGTGATGTAACTTCTGTAATTTCCCATAGCAAAAAAATAATTTATTTTGAAGAAGACGATATTATAGATGTAAATAATGGGGACTACACAATTTATAATAAGGGAAAAATTATTGATAGACCCTTTAAGGAAACAAAGATGAGTCTTGAAGAAGCATCAAAGGAAAATTATCCTCATTTTCTTTTAAAAGAAATTCATGAGCAAGGCAAAGTTTTACAAGAAGGTCTTTCCATAAGAATAAAGAATAATAAAATTGACTTAGGAGAGGGAGCTTTTTCTTCTTCTGATTTAAAAAAATTTAAAAAGATTTATGCAGTTGCCTGCGGCACAGCCTATCATGCCTGCCTTGCCATTAAATATGCCATGGAAAAACTTTTAAGGCTGCCAGTTACCTGTGAAGTGGCATCTGAATTTAAGTATGAAGATTATTTTGTAGATGAAAATTCACTTGTGCTTGTTGTTTCTCAATCAGGAGAAACTGCCGACACAATTTCTGCCATAAGAAAGGCAAAGGACCTTGGAGCAACAACTCTTTCCATAACAAATGTTTTAGGTTCTACAATTTCAAGAATTACAGACAGGGTTATGTATTGCTATTGCGGTCCGGAAATTTCTGTTGCTTCAACAAAGGCCTACACTTCACAAATCATTGCAGGCTATCTTCTTGCAATAGATATGGCCTTAAAATTAGACAAAATTTCTGACGATGAAGTTCAAAAATATATTGAAGAAATTAAAAAAATCCCAGCAAAAATTGATGAGATTTTAAAAGATGAGGAAGACTATAAAAAGATTGCAGATGAAATAAAATTGGCAAAATCAATTTTCTATACTGGTCGTGGTCTTGATTTTGTTACTGCTAAGGAAGGTGCCTTAAAATTAAAGGAAATTTCTTATATTCATGCAGAGGCCTTTCAGGCAGGAGAACTAAAACATGGTCCTTTGGCCTTGATTGAAAAAGACACCCCCGTTATTTCTATAGCAACTCAAAATCATACTATGGAAAAGACGGCTTCAAATAATGAAGAACTAATGGCAAGGGGAGCAAAAGTTTATGCCCTTGGCTTTAAAGAAAATAATCTTTTAAAGGCATCATCTTTAGAATTTATTGGTATTCCAAAAACTATAGATTTATTTGCACCTATTCTTGCAGTTGTGCCTCTTCAAGTTATTGCCTACTACACATCTGCCCTATTAGGAAATGATGTTGACAAGCCAAGAAACCTTGCAAAATCAGTTACAGTTGAATAAAAATATTAGGTCGGTTTCCTGCTGGCTTAGTTTATAGAAATAATTATAAAATTTTGGGACAGTCCACACTCTATTGGTGCAAGCAAGGGACAGTCCCTTTTCTTTTAGTTAAAGCTAAGAGGGCTGTCCTCTTTGGGAAAAATTGTAATAATTGTAAGAATATAACTATCAAAACTTCACTAGATATTTCATATACTTAAAAATATTTTCTTTTGTTTTATTAGGCACCCTAATTAAAATTTT
Organism: Peptoniphilus raoultii; assembly: GCF_900099555.1. Classification (GTDB taxonomy): domain Bacteria; phylum Bacillota; class Clostridia; order Tissierellales; family Peptoniphilaceae; genus Peptoniphilus_A; species Peptoniphilus_A raoultii. The sequence continues at coordinate 888,375 of NZ_FMWM01000002.1, read as the reverse complement.
GACAGCTAGTTAATATATTATTATAATTAGGATAAGGAGAGTTTTATGACAATGTACTCATATCTTTTTTTATCTTTGGTATTTTTATACTTATCCTATAAATTCACCTTAATAGAAAATGCTTTTTTAGCCCTAAATTCAATTAAGCTGGCAAAGATGGAAGAAGAAGGAATAAAAAATTACGATTTAATATATAAACTTACATCTGACGAGGAATTATTTCCCACAACCCTAATTGTGGACTACTTTTCCAATGCCTTATGTCAAATATTTCTAAGCCTATTTTTTTATATGGCCTTTGGACCTATTTATGTGATCCTCGGCATATTTTTGTCAGTTTTACTAGTAATTACAATTGGAGAATCCTTCCCCAGAAATTATGCAAAAAATGCCTATCCGAAAATTTTATCAAAAAATGTTAGGCTAGTTTATTATGCAATAATAATTTTTAGACCCCTCGCCTTTTTAATTTCAAAAATTTCCCAAATAATTTTAAAATTATCAGGTAATGGCAATTTTAAAGAGCCTTTAATCACAGAAGAGGATTTAATTGATGCCATGACTCGTGGCAAGAAAGAAGGAATACTTGATCACAATGAATCACTAATGATTGAAAATGTTATGGAATTTCGTGATTCTTATGCAAAGGATATTATGACTCCAAGAACAGATATTATTGCCATTGACATAGAATCAACCTACCATGAAATTATTGACATAATTTGCAGGGAAAATTTTTCAAGGATGCCCGTTTATGAAGAAAATATAGACAATATTATAGGCATTTTAAATGTAAAAGATTTATTTATGATGGATCAAAATAAGTCCCTAAGAGAAAATATATCATACTTTAAAAAGCCCTATTTTACCTATGAATATAAGGAAATTTCAAAACTTTTTTCAGATATGCGATCTGGTAAAATTTCCGTTGTCATTGTTACCGATGAATATGGCGGCACTTGCGGCATGATTACAATTGAAGATTTGATTGAAAAAATTGTGGGTACAATTTCTGATGAATATGATGATGAAGATGACGAAGATATTATTAAACTAGGTCCCAGCAAATATTTAGTTGACGGAACAATGAATTTAGAAGAGCTAAATCAAATTACTGGCCTTGACTTGGAATCTGAAGAAATAGACTCCATTGGCGGCTTTATAATTGAAAAAATTGACCGTTTCCCAAAAAAAGGCGAAGTTATTAAATTTGATAAGGGCAAATGTATCGTTAAAGAAGTTTCAAAAAATAGAATTGAAAAAATCCTTTTGGAGGTTGAAATTTAATGCAAAAACTTTATATTAAGCAAAAGGTCTTTAAAATAACAGACCACTATCCCATTTTAGATGAAGAGGAAAATACTCTCTACTTTGTGGACCAAGACTTTACACTTATAGGCAAAACTGTTCACGTTTCTGATAGGGATGAAAACGAAATTTTTGTCATTAATAAAAAAATCTTAACTTGGTTACCGGAATATCATATTTCCTATGCAAATGGTCAGGAAGTTATTATAAAATCAAATTTTACATTTTTTAAAGACAGTATGAATATTATTTCACAAGATTATGACCTTAGTGTGAAAGGTGATTTTTTTAGTCACAATTATAAAATATATAAGGATGAGGACCTTGCAGCAGAAATTAATAAGGTATGGCTTTCTTTTGGGGATTCTTTTGAACTCACTATTTATGACGAAAAATTTGCAGACCTTATTATTGGCCTTTGCATAGCCATTGATAATATTATTGATGATAGAGAAAGATCTTCTTAAAAAAAAGACCACCGAAAAAATCGGTGGTGATTTTTTTGTTGAATAGGGACTGTCCCTATTATTTTTTACTTTATCAGTTGTGGTTTTTATTCTGCAAGTTCTAAAACTCTAATTTTTGAATTTTTCCATGATGCTAAAGAACCAAGCTTTTTTACAATTTCTATTAAAAGCTCATCCTCTTCATAAGATTCGTCAATTATCTTTACTCTTATATCCTTATCAAAGGGGATTTTTTTGACTTCATCTCCTAAATCAACAAAAGTAATAACTCTATTTTGCGAGTTTTTAAGCTTTGATATATCTATAACTTTTTTATAAATACCATTTTCCCTTGTATAAAAATATATTTCTCTGCCATATTTTTCCTTATAATATTCATAATATACTTCAGCGGATAGGGAAAAATTTCCAAGAGGATTAAAATCAAAAACAATCTTTTTCATTTCATCACCAAGGTTATTATATCACAAATTTACATTTTGCCATATAATTTTAAATTCATTATTTAATTTTCTATTTAAATTCTTTTTACGCATTTTTATTACTTTTATTATATTTCAATTGACAAATTTGTTGAAATAATTTATCATTAGTAATTGAAAGATAGTATGTTGATTTTCTTTGGAGGTTAAATTATGAAAAAAGTTACAATTATAGCAATGATTCTATTGTTATTACTGATTTCTATTGTACCAGTTTTTGGGGACTCTAGAGTTTTAGGTTTTGACGATGATACAATTTATGTAAGAGTAATTAAATACAGATATGATAGGGCTTTTCCATCAAGTATCGAGCACACAGAATATAGAAGTTCAGGAAAATATAAGGGAAGACTTAATTTAGACTATTCATCTATAAGACAGGAAAACGACAACAGTTATAGTGCAGTATATGAAGGCACTTGTTATTTTGCTGGTAATGCCAATGCTTATAAATAAAGTAAACAAAAAAATTACAATTGTATTAGCTATAGTGCTAATTTCCTCCATTATCTACTTATTTAATGGCTTTAAATCTGAAATGTATTTAACTATTGTTAAAAGAAGATATAGCCCATCAAGCTTTCCAGAATATATTACCTATAAAACAAATAAGGGTCTTTTCTCTTACAGGGGAGATATGAAATTCAATCCTGATTCTGTAAGAAAAGATGAAACTAACACTTATTATGCTGAATACAGTGGTTATGTAAAAAATAAGGGAATTAAATTCCTCAAATGATTAAAAATTATAATATAGAATTTTATTTTATTAAAACATATTATCTTCTAATTTGAAGTGGGCCTTCATGGCTCGCTCTTTTTGTTTCTTTGCTATAATGTTTTTTATTTCTAGGGGACTGTCCCCAGTTCATTATTTTATTGGAGCTACTTTTTTCATAACTCTCCCCATTCTATCTTTTTCTTATTATCTTGCACTATCTTTTTTTATTTTTCCCATTACTTTGCTATAATGTTTTTGAGGTGGTAAAAATGTATGATGGTTTTTTAACTGATGTGGATGGTATAAAAGTTGGCCATGGTCAAGATGAAAGAGCAGGGACAGGACTTAGCCTTGCAATTTTTGAAGAAGGATTTAGCTGCGGTGTTGATGTTAGAGGATCAGCTCCCGGCACTCGTGAAACAGATTTATTAAAGGCTGAAAATTTAGTGGATAAAGTTCACGGCATTGTCCTTGCCGGCGGCTCAGCCTATGGCCTTGATGCTGCCAGTGGACTTATGAAATTTTTAGGGGAAAATAATATTGGCATGGATGTTACAGTTTGTAAAGTCCCTATTGTTGTTAGTGCAGTAATTTTTGATTTATCTGTTGGTGACCCCTTTGTTAGGCCTGACCTTCAAATGGCTTATGATGCTGCAAAAAATGCTTCTTTTAAAGATTCTTCCCTTGGAAATATTGGCGGCGGATGCGGAGCAAGTGTTGGCAAAATTTTAGGCAATGACTTTGCCATGAAATCAGGTCTTGGTCAGTCATCTCTTAAAATAAATAATCTTGTCGTTTCTTCAATGGTCATCTTAAATGCTTTTGGAGATATTTTTGACTATGAAAAGGGAAAACAAATTGCTGGAGTCTATGACAGAAAAAATAAAAAGTTTTTATCTACTTTAAACCTTTACGAAAAGGCAAATTCGGATTATAATGCTTTTAATAGGGCTACTAATACAACAATTTCCCTTGTGGCAACAAATGCTGACTTAACAAAGGCATCTTGTAATAAGGTTTCACAAATGGCTCACGATGGTTATGCAAGATCAATAAATCCTGTTCATACCATGTTTGACGGAGACACTATTTTTACAGCTGCTTCTGGAAAGGTTAAAGCTGACATTAGCCTTGTGGGAATGATGGCAGCCAAATCCATTTCAAGATCAATTGCCAATGCAATTTATGCAAGCAAATCTTCTTATGGTTTATATGCCCACGAAGATATAAAATAGCCCTAAATATTTGAGCGGCATCGAATTCGAGCTGCATCAGGAGGAAAAAATGAATAACACATTAAAAAAAGAGTCTTTAACGACAAGGAAATTAATTTTAGTTTCCGTACTCGGGGCAATCACTATTGTCTTAGGAATGACCCCTTTGGGATTTATACCGCTTGGCGTTATTAATGCAACGACAATGCACATCCCTGTAATTGTAGCAAGCATTATTGAAGGCCCAATTGTGGGCGGTTTAGTGGGACTGATTTTTGGTTTATCATCACTTTTCAATGCCCTACTAAAAAATGCTTCACCCGTTTCATTTGTATTTTACAATCCTTTAATTTCAGTTTTGCCTCGTGTATTAATTGGAATTACAAGCTATTATGCCTATAAGGCCTTTGAAAATTTTCCAGTAAAAAAATTAAGAATTTTTTCTAAAATTATTTGGTCAGTTATCACTGCCTTCTTAATCTTTTTTATGGTCAAAAATTTTGGTCAAATGTCCACTGCAAATAGGATTTATATGACTATATTTTTGGCAGCATCTCTTGGAATAACTATCTATTCATTTTTTAAAATTAATGATAATTTCCCAGTGGTAATAGGTGCCTTTGTTGGCTCTATGACAAATACAGTTTTTGTCCTTGGAGGAATTTATTTGTTATTCGCCAAAAAATATATGGCCGCCCTTGGTATGCCTCTCGAAAATGCAAAAGCCGCAATTTTAGGGGTTTCTATTACAAGTGGGATTCCGGAAGCAATATTATCCATAATAATTACAACAGCCGTTGTTAAGGCAATAAAAGTATATTACAGGTCTTAGGAGAATTATGTTACTTGCAGTAAATATAGAAAATCATTATATATCCTTTGGAATTTTTGAAGCTAATAATTTAATAGGGTCTTTTAAAATAAAAACTGACATAAATAGATCAGCTGATGAACTTTCCTTTTTAATAAAAAATTTGTTAATGGAAAGAAATATTTCTTTAAAAAATATTGATGACCTCATTGTGTCCAATGTTGTCCCTGAAATGCTTGGGATTTTTGAAGAAATTTCTCTCTATCTATTTAAAAAGAAAATAATAAATGTTGGACGTGGAACTAAAAGCGGCCTAGATATAAAATGCGAAAGCCCCAAGGAAGTTGGTGCTGATAGGATTACTAGGGCAGTTGGTGCCTTAAATATTTTCAAGGGCCCCATTCTTGTAATTAATATGTCATCAGTTACAACAATTGATTACATTAACGAAAAAAATCAGTTTATGGGCGGACTTATCTTCCCCGGCATTGACCTTGCACAGGAAATTTTAAAGATAGAAAGTGCAAAACTTCCCAATGTTGAAATTTCTTTTAGCGAAAAAATTATTGGAAATACTACAAGCCTTGCCATGAAGTCAGGACTTTATTATTCCTATATAAATTCAGTTAAGGGCATAATTAAAGACATAGAAAAATCTTTAGGTCATAAAGATTTTCACATAGTTTTGACTGGTGAATTTGCCCATCTTTTAAGGGATATGGAAAATTATAATATTTACTGTGACAAGGATTTAAACTTTAAGGGTCTAAAAATTATTTATGACTTAAATAAGACTTCTGCAAAATAGCGGAAGTCTTTATTTTTATAAACTATAAAAAACCCTCCCTATGAAAAGATCATAAGAGGGTTTTCTTTATAATTCAAAAGATTTATAGCTTAAAATTTTACTTGAAATTTCAAAAAAGCTAATAATTAGTCAAATCTTTTGCTTGCAAAATTTAATTTATAGGCAGAAACATCTACAACTTTATTTAAAGTATTTTTAAAATCTTCAAGATTTCCTGATTGGAAAAAGTCTATTTTCTTTTCCTTGAGATCAGTTCTTTCATTATTCTCATCTAAATAATTTTTCACTTCTTCCACCGTTTCTTCTGCTGGGTCCACAATATTAATATTTCTATTTGTATCCTTAAAAATCTTTTCAAAAGATGGCCTTGCCAGCGGAAAATGAGTGCAACCTAAAATTATTGTATCGTAGTCAAAGTCCTCAAATTTATCTAAATACTTATTAATAATTGGAACTATTTTTTCATGACTTAAATCCCCCTCTTCTGCTGCCAAAACAAGGTCAGGACAGCCTACACTTCGAAGTTCTACTTCAGGATCAGCTTCTTTAAAATAATTTTTATATACATTTGATTTAACAGTTCCTTCCGTTGCAACTAATGCAACTTTTTTATTTTTCGTTACCTTTAAGGCAGCCTTAACTGCTGGTTTTACAACTCCGAAAATTGGAAAATCTGAAATTTCACTAGCTTTTTTAAGTCCATAACATGTTGCAGTATTGCAGGCAATAATTGCAAGTTTTACATCTTTTTCCTTAAAAAAGCCCATGGCTTGGCAAGTAAATTTTTCAACTTCCTCACTTGACCTAATTCCATAGGGCATTCTTTGGGTGTCCCCAAAATATATATAAGACTCCTCAGGCAGCTTTTGTGTTGCAACTTTTAATACGCTAAGAGCTCCAACTCCTGAATCAAAAAATCCTATTAATTTATTATCCATATGTCATCTCTCCTTTTATTATATATATTTTAACTCAAAAAAATAAGACTGCAAGTTTTCTTGCAGCCTTATGAATTTTTTCTTAAACAGCTTCTGGATTCTTTTTATTTAACATCTTTTGAGAAACATAGATTATTACTAAAACTGCAAGACCTATGATATCTGTCAAAGTCTTTGGATCAAGAAGTCCGAAAGCGGCAACTATTAATAAAACTCTTTGCCATACTCTTAATTTACCAAATAAATATCCTTCAACGCAACCAGCAAGGCACATTGTACCAATAAGAGCCGTTATAATTGTTGGAATAGCGGCTGTAATTGGAAGCCAAGTGATTGTTGTTCCCACAACCTTATCAACTAAAATAAGGTGAGGATTTATAGCAAATATATAAGGTATGATGAAGGCTCCAATGGCAAGTTTAAAGGCTTGAACACCAGTTTTCATTGAATTAGCACCTGCAATACCTGCTCCTGCATAAGCCGCTAGGGCAACTGGAGGGGTAACGTCTGCTACAACGCCAAAATAAAGGATAAATAAGTGAGCACACATTAAGTTAACACCAAGTTTTGTAATAGCAGGAACTGCCATTGTTGCAAGTACAATATATTTTGCAGTTGTTGGAAGTCCCATACCAAGAATAAGTGAAGAAATCATAGTTAAGATTAGTGTTGGAATTAATTTTCCTTGAGCAATTGCTACGATAACTTCGGCAATTTTTAAACCAAATCCTGTTAGCGTTACAACACCAACAATCATACCGGCACATGCACAGGCACATGCTACACCAAGAGCACCCTTAGCTCCGGCTTCCATGGCTTCAAAAATTGATTTCCATGTAAAAGAATGGTCTTTTTTAATAAGTGAAACTACGCCAGCAACAACTGTTCCTACAACAATGCCTGTAAGGGCTGCTTGTGTTGGTGGGAATTGTTTAATTAACATATAGATAATAGCAATTAAGGGAAGTAATAAATAGCCTTGTCTAGCCATAATCTTTGAAACTTTTGGAAGAGATTCTCTTGGAAGTCCCTTTAATCCAATTTTACAAGCTTCTAAGTGAACCATAGTGCCAACAGCAATGTAATATAAAATTGCTGGGATAACTGCGGCCCTAACTATTTCAATATACTTAAATCCTGTGAAGTCCGCCATAATAAAGGCTGCTGCACCCATAACTGGTGGCATAATTTGTCCACCTGTTGAAGATGTTGCTTCCACAGCACCTGCATAATATGGTGCGTAACCTACTTTTTTCATTAGTGGGATTGTGAAGGCACCTGTTGTAACTGTGTTCGCTACAGATGAACCTGAAATTGATCCCATAAGTCCTGAAGAAAGTACAGACGTCATGGCTGGGCCTGATCTTGTATGTCCTGTTAAAGCATAAGCAAAGTCAATAAAGAATTGACCAACACCTGTCTTATCGAGGAATGATCCAAATAAGATAAACATAAATACGAAAGTTGAAGATACTCCAAGAGGTGTACCCATAATACCTTCTGTTGTCATATACATATGTGAAATAATTCTTGATACCGAAAAACCTCTGTGTGCTAAAATACCTGGCATTGACCTTCCAAAATATGCAAATAGTAAGAAAATTATGGTTACTATTGGAAGTTCTGGTCCAACAACTCTTCTTGTAACTTCAAGAGTAAGAAGAATTGCTAAACATCCAAATACAGTATCAAGTGTACTCATTTCGCCACCCTTTAAAGTTATAGCTTCAACATTAAAGAATATGTATCCCCAAACTACAGCTGAAAGGATCATTAATAACCAATCTAAAATTTCAATTTTTTTCTTGCTAGATTTTTCTCTGCCCGGATAAAGGGCAAATCCTAATACAAAGGCAAAAATCAAGTGAAGTGACCTTTGCTTCATAGCAAGTAACGTTCCAAAAGCAGATGTATATAAATGGAAAGCTGACATTAAAATGGCAACTATTGTAATAGCAAGTCCAACAGAACCAGTAAGTTTACGAAGTTTAGAAGAATCTAAATCGTATTTTTCAAGAAGTTCATTTACATCAAGAGTTTCAGCATGGGCTGAAGATGCAACTTCATGAATATCTTCTACCTTTTCGCTCAATTGTTTATCGATTTCTTTTTCTTTAGCTTCAGCTTTAGTTTCTTCAGATTTCTTTTCATCTGTCCTAATGTCTACGTCAGAATTTTCAAGATTATCTTTTTTTAAGTTCTTATCGCTCAATATGATACCTCCTCCATAAATAATTTAAAAGTGACATCTTCTTGGCAGAAAATTCTAAAGCCTCTCTAGGCTCAGAAAAATCTGTAAAAAGTTCTTCATCTTTGTCACCGATTTTAAGCCTGTGATTTGCACGAACATCTCCTGTTCTGTATATCACAGTTTCAAAGGGCTCGTCAATGTCATATAAAACAAAATCCCCATTTTCATGTTTGAATTTATAAATTAAATCCACAGGAAGACCCGCCCCTTGAGACCTATATCTTTCTTCCTTTAGGATAAGTTTACCATCTTGGATTTTGTACCACTCACTTGTCTGAGTTCTCATAACTGAATGTGTATAAATAATTCCTATTAAGTCGTCCTTTTTTACATAATAAATTTTTTTATATTGATTTGTAAAGGGGTCCCTAATTATTAAACAGTTAATTTTAATAAGTGCAATTAATAAAAAAAAGACAAGTAAGATAAAGAGTAGTGGAAGAAAAAAATTTCTCCCAATACTCTTTTCTTTATAATTTGTTTTCAAGATTATTTAGCTTCGTCAAAATATTTTTGTGCACCTGGGTGCAAATCAATACTCATACCGTCAAGAGCAGTATCTAAAGTAATGTCTCCGCCTCTAGCGTGAGATTCTTTCATAACATCAAGATTTTCAAATAATAATTTTGTAATGTTATAAGCATCTGCATCTGGCATATCTTTACTTACGATTAACATACTTTGAACAGCTACTACAGAAACTTCGCCTTCTTGGCCCTTATATTCTGTAGGAGTAATGTTTAGGTGAACATAGTATGGATATTCTTTAATAAGTTCTTCTGCCTTAGCAGCATCAATTGGAACCATATGAATATCATGAGTTGTTGCAAGTTCAGTAACTGCTGAAGATGGAATAGCAGCTACTACGAAAGCAGCATCTATTTGACCACTCTTAATTTGATCAGTTGCTTCTGAGAATGATAAATAATCGGCTTTACCTAAATCATCATAAGTTAATCCGTGAGCTTTAAGAATTTGCTTTGCATTAACTTCAGCACCAGATCCTGGAGCTCCAACGGCAATTTTTTTGCCCTTCATATCTTCTACTTTTTCAATGCCTGAATCATTAGAAGCTATGATTTGAACTATTTCAGGATATAATGTACATAATCCTCTGATTTCTTCAACTGGTTTGCCATCAAATGTTTCTATACCTTCTTTTGCATAATATGCAACGTCATTTTGTACAAAAGCAATTTCAGCATCGCCCTTTTGAATTAGGTTTATGTTTTCTACTGACGCACCTGTTGCTTGAGCAGTAGCTGTATAGTTAAGTCCTGCTCCGTTTAGGATTGTAGAAAGTGCTCCACCTAATGGATAATATGTACCACCAGTACCGCCAGTTGCTATTGACATATAGCCACCTTCAGTTTCTTGAGTACCTTCAGAGTTAGTTGCTGCTGCATCTGTTGAAGCTGCGTTTGTAGTTTCTTCTGCTGCAGAAGCGTTTTCAGCTGCACCGTTATTAGCCTTTTCTCCACCGCCACAAGCAGTTAAAGTTACAAGCATCATAACAAGAGTCATAATTAGTGCAAATAGCTTTCTTTTTGTCATAATAATCCTCCTCTATTAAATTCCAAATAAACTATTTACTATGTAAATGTTTATCTGATGCTTATATTTTATACTAGGGGCAAAAAAAAGTCAACGATTCTTAAAAAAATAGTTCTGAGAACTACTTTCACAAGTCGCTGACAAGTGGCTAAAATTACTTTTTTTATTACTTATCTTAATTTATTAATTAAAGACTTATATTTTCTGTAAATTTTCTGAAATTTATAGATTTAGTTTTTTGGATTCATTTTTAAAAATATTTATTGTGTTATTGTTTTCATCTAAATATTTTCCTGCATCCTCGTGGGCATATTTTAAAATATTTATATTCCTTAAGGGGTTTGCAAGTCTTAAATTTGGAAGCCCTGACTGTCTTGTCCCTAAAATATCGCCAAAACCTCTTAATTCCATATCTTTATTTGCTATATAAAATCCGTCTTGAGAATCTGTTAAAATTTTCATTCTCTGCCAAGAGATTTCAGTTTTTGACTTGTTATATAAAATGCAGTAACTTTGATATGATCCTCTTCCAACTCTCCCCCTTAACTGATGAAGGGTTGCCAGGCCAAATCTCTCAGCATTATAGACCATAATTACACTTGCATTTGCAACATTTATGCCAACTTCAATAACTGTTGTGGAAACAATAAGCTGTATTTTATTTTCTTTAAAGTCTTCCATGACTTGGTTTTTTTCCTGACCTGTTAGCCTGCCGTGAAGGAGGGCAACGTTAAAATCCTTATAAAAAGATTTTAATTTTTCATATACATCTTCCACCGCTTCAAGATTTTCTAAATTTTCATTTTCTTCAATTAAAGAGCAAATAACATAGGCTTGTCTGCCATTTTTTAGTTCTTGACCTATAAAATTTAAGGCATCTTTTTCCTGACTTGAATTTATAGAGAGAGTTTTTATTTTTTTTCTGCCCATGGGCATGGTGTCAATAACTGAAAGGTCAAGATCAGCATATAAAATTAGGGATAAACTTCTTGGAATTGGCGTTGCGCTCATAACAATATTGGCGGCAGATCTGTTTTTTTCTTGTAGCTTTTTCCTTTGAATAACTCCAAATCTGTGCTGCTCGTCAATTACATTAAGACCTAGATTAAAAAATTCGACATTTTCTTCAATAATTGCATGGGTGCCAATTAAAATATCAATAAGGCCATTTTTTAAAGCATTTAATATTTCTTCCTTAATCTTTGGTGGAGTTGAGCCCACTAATAGACGAACGTGGACTCCACGGCTTTCAAGTAAAGACCTAAAGGATTGGAAATGCTGGCTAGCTAAAATTTCTGTTGGGGCCATTATTGCACTTTGATAGCCATTTAATTTCGCTATGTAAGAAAGAATTACTGTTACAATTGTCTTTCCACTTCCAACATCTCCTTGTAAAAGCCTATTTACTGCCTTCCCTTCTTCCATGTCCTTAAAAATTTCATCTAAAACTTTTTCTTGACCACTTGTTAATTTAAAGGGAAGATTTTTTATAAGGTCAAAAACTTCATCGTGAATTTCAAATTTTATGCCAGAATCTTTTATATTATTATTTTTAAGCTGCAAAATTGAAAGTTCAAAGAAAAATAATTCTTCATAAATTAAGGTATTTCTGGCTCTTATATAGGCTTTTCTATTGGATGGTCTGTGAATATTTTCAATTGCCATATTTTTTTCCATAAGTCCGTACTTTTCCCTAAGATCTTTTGGAAGCTTATTTTCAAATAAATTCAGGGGTAAAACTTGGGCAAAAAGTTTTTCCAAGAGATTATTATTAATTCCCTGAGTAAGGGGATAGATTGCCCTAATTCTCCCTATATTTTTTATTTCAGAAAGCCTTTCAATTTCAGGGGAGCTTATTTGAATTAGACCCTTAAATCTTTCAAATCTTCCATAAACTAAGTATTCTTCGCCATAATGAATGGATTTTCCAATAAATCTATTGTTAAAAAAAGTCAGGCTTGCCCTAGCCGTTTCATCTTCAATTAAAAAAGTTGATATGTATAGGCCCTTTCTTATTCTTCTGTCTTGAGTATTTTTTAAAATCCTACATCTAAAGGTTCCCTTTTCGCCAGGAACTCCTTCATTTAATTTCAATATTTTTGAAGAATCTTCATATCTGTTAGGATAGTGGTAAAGCAAATCTTCTATTGTAAAAATTCCAAGATTATTTAAAAGTTTCAGAGTTTTTGGTCCAACCCCCTTTAAAATTTCTATTGAATCATTTATTTTCATTTTTTTCACCTTCAAAAAAGGAGCCCGAAAGCTCCTTAAATTTTTAATCAAGTGATATTAAATAATAGTAAATGGGTTGATCACCCTTAATTAATTCTATGTCCATATTGGGATATTTTTCTTCAAGTTGTGATGACATATTTTCTGCATCTTCCTTCTTAACGTCTTCACCATAATAAAGGGTAAGCAGAGTTTTTTCATCATCCATTAAATTTTCTATTAATTCAAATACCACGCCTTCTAAATCAGTTCCTGCTGCCAATAAATTTTTGTGGGAAAGGCCAATAAAATCTCCTTTTTTAACTTCCTTTTCACCAATTACAGTATCTCTAACAGCATAGGTTACCTGAGCATCAACAACAGTTTTTAAGGCCTCTGTCATTTCCCTTTCATTTTCTTTTCCATCCTTTGAGTCATTAAAGGCAAGCATTGCTGCAACACCTCCTGGCACAGATTTTGATGGGATTACAAAAATATTTTTTTCTGAAAGGTCCCTTGCAGTTTCTGCCGCTAAAATAATATTAGAATTATTTGGAAGAATGAAAATATTATTGGCATTTACTTCATTTGCTCCCTTTAAAAGATCTTCTGTTGAAGGATTCATTGTTTGGCCGCCATTTACTACATAATCACAACCTAAGGATTTAAAAAGTTCTGAAATTCCCTCTCCCATTGAAACGACAACAAAGCCATTTTCCTTTGGAGCTCTTTTTTCTTCTTCCTTTTTCTTTGCCCTTTGAACTTCCTCTTCCTTAAATAAAATTTCCCTGTGTTGAAATCTCATATTGTCAATTTTTATATCTTGAAGAAGGCCAAGTTCGCAGGCATATTCAAGAGCCTTGCCCGGGTGATTTGTGTGAACATGAACTTTAATAATTCCGCTTCCGCCACCGCCGACAACTAAAAGACAGTCCCCAAGAGGAGCAAGTTTAGATCTAAATTCTTCTACTTCTTCACTGTCTGTTTGAATGACAAATTCTGTGCAATAACCATATTTTAAAGAAAGATCAGCCTCGCCAAAATTAATATCCTTTTGCTTTTTTTGTTTTAGGACATCATCATCTATAAGATTTAAAATTTCTTCTCCCTTTAAAACTAAAAGAGCCCCTTCAAGTAGGGTTACAAGTCCCTTGCCTCCTGCATCTACAACGCCTGCTTCCTTAAGAGTGGGGAGTTTTTCAGGAGTCTTATCTAAAGAAATATTTGCATATTTAATAGTTTCTAATAAAAAATCTTCAAAAATATTAAATTTTTTATATATTTTTAAGGCATAATCAGCTGTTTCTCTACCAACGGTTAAAATTGTTCCTTCAACTGGTTTCATTACTGCCTTATAAGTTGTTTCAGATGCCTTTTTAAAGGCTTGAGCAATTTGAGAAATATTTGTGCTTTCTGATCCTTCTAAGGATTCTGAAAATCCTCTTAAAAATTGTGAAAGAATGACTCCGGAATTTCCTCTTGCCCCCATAAGAGCACCCCTTGCAGCTGCCTTGGCAACATCTCCAGTAGTTAAATTTCCCTTAAGCCCTTCAATTTGTTTTAAAGCTGATTTACCTGTTAAAGACATATTAGTTCCCGTATCTCCATCAGGAACGGGAAAAACATTTAGGGCATTAATCTCTTCCTTTTTTGAAATAAGATGATTAACTGCACCTACAAAAATTTCCCTTAATAGCTTTCCATCTATAATCTTAGTTTCCAATTTAACCTCCACTACTTAAGTCTAATTCCCTCAACTAGAACTTCAATATTATCAATATTTAAACCTGTTAAATTTTCAATATTAAATTTTACTCTTTCAATAATATTCTCTCCAACAACGGAAATTTTTACTCCATATTCTAAAATCACATGAAGTTCTATATTTATTTCATTATTTTCAGTGTTAACTTTAATTCCCTTAGAAAGATTTTCAAATTTTAAAAGTTCAAAAATACCGTCAGTAGCATTTTTAGATGCCATTCCAACAATACCATAGCTTTCCATGGCGGAAATCCCCGCAATATTAGCTATTACATTATTATCTATAACAATATTTCCTAACTCAGTATTTATAATTGCCGGCATATGGGCACCTCCTTGTACTGCTATTATTATAACAGAAAGTTTCCAACTTTAAAAATATTTTATAATTTGCAGGGGTCATTAAAAAAAGTCCTAAAATTTAGGACTTAAAAATTATTTTTATATAGCAAAAAAGGACCTCGCCGATCCCTTTTAAATTGCACGTTCAACTTTTCCTGATCTCAAACATCTTGTACAAACATTAATCCTCTTTGTAGAACCGTTGACAACAGCTCTGACTCTTCTTATATTAGGAGCCCAGCTTCTATTGCTGCGAGAGTGAGAGAAGGAAATTTTATTTCCAAAAACTTTTTGCTTACCGCAAATTTCACACTTCTTTGACATATCACACCTCCTAAAATTTATCTTTTACACGTTTACTTATTTTACCAAAAATTTCATGCTTTTGCAAATAATTTTTTACATATTAAAATTTCAAAAATTCAGTCCTTACTTTTTATTATAAAAACTTTTCCCCTGTGAATTTTTATACTTGCTCTTTCTTTTATTATTTCATTAGAAACGCCAAGGCCTGGATTTTCCCTGAAAATTGAAATCCTTTTAACCTCATAGGCCATGCCTTCTGTTGAAAAAATACTTTCATGACTTAAGGAAATGATGGAAATATATTTTTTGTCATCCTTTGAAAAATTATAGGTCCCTCTTTCCCTATAAAAAATCTCATTGTTGTTGTCAATAATTTTTCCATTAATATTTTTCTTATAGAGTTTTTGGAGAAGAAAAACTGATGCAAGTTCATGGTCAAACCTTGTCCCTCTAGTATTTACAAGGACTATATCTTTAAATCCACATTTAATTAATTTTTCAAGGCAAATTTCCGTATCCGTTAAATTTTTTTTGTATGGGAAAATTTCTCTTTTAATATTTTCTTCTTCAATAAATTTTTCCCCTTCTTTTGAAACAGAATCCATATCGCCAATTATTAAATCTGGTCTTATGCCATATTCTTTTAACATATCCGTTCCCCTATCGGCAGCCACAATATATCTGTTGAAATAGGGGCTTAAATTTTCTTTGGAAATAGGAGAACCGCCCGCTACAATTAAAGCCTTTTTCATTTCATAAGCTCTTTAAATTTTTTTATATTTTTGGCTGCATCTCCCTTAAAAACTCCTGAGCCTGAAACTAAAATGTCAGCTCCTGCATCAAGGACTTCCTTGGCATTTTCAAGTTTTACTCCTCCGTCAACTTCAATTAAGGTTTCATAGGAATTTTCATCAATAATTTTTCTTAGGTCCTTAATTTTTTTAAGGGCAGATGGAATAAAGGATTGACCTCCAAAGCCTGGGTTTACGCTCATAATTAAAACTAAATATAAATCCTTTAAAATATATTTAAGGCCGCTTAAATCATCGCTTGGATTTAAAGCCACGCCGCATTTCATTCCATGGGCCTTAATTAAATTTAAGGTTCTATCCAAGTGCTTTGTTGTCTGTGGATGGATAGTTAAAATATTTGACCCAGCTTTTGCAAATTCTTCAACATAATTTTCTGGTCTTTCAATCATTAAGTGGGTGTCAAAGGGGATTTCTGTAAGTTTTCTAAATTGACCCACAATTGAAGGGCCAAAAGAAATGTTTGGGACATAATTTCCGTCCATAATGTCCACATGGATAAAATCGCATCCTCCCTCTTCCATTATCTTAAAATCTTTCTTTATATCAGTAAAATCTGCTGATAAAATTGATGGTGAAAGCATTAATATTCCTCCTTTGATTTTAATTCTTCATATAAGTATTTATAATTTTCATAGCGGCTTTGGGGGATTTCCCCCTCCTTAACTTTTTCCTTAATTTGGCAACCTGGTTCATTTAAGTGCTTGCAATTATTAAATTTACAACCCCCTAAATACTTTTCAAATTCTCTAAAATAATGGACCAAATCTTCAGACTTTATATTGAGATCGAGGGAAGAAAAGCCTGGTGTGTCAAAAATATAATAGTCTTCATTAAATAACAATTCCGTGTGCCTTGTGGTGTGCCTTCCCCTTCCATTTTTTTTGGAAACCTCTCCACACACAATTTCCCTATTTAGGATATAGGAAGAAATTGTTGACTTTCCACTCCCACTCACTCCGCAAAGGGCTGTAGTTTTATTTTTTAATTTTTCCTTTAAAAGCTCCATATTTAAATATTCTGTGGCAGAAATTTCAAGACTTTTAAAACCTGCCCTTTCATAAATTTCTTTTATTTTTTTTGCCTCTTCAAAATTTAAATCAGACTTGTTGACAACAATAAAAATTTCTATGCTCGAGTTTTCAACTTGAGCAATCATTTTATCAATAAGAGTTAAATTGTAGTCTGGATTTTTTAAGGGTACGACAATTAGGGCAAGATCAACATTTGAAACCTTGGGCCTTGTGAGTATATTTTTTCTGGGATATATCTTTTGAATATATCCCAGACTTTTATTATCATATTGAAATTCTACATTATCGCCGACTATAGGACTTTCATTTAAATATCTAAAGGCTCCCTTGGCTCTTGTTTCTATAATTTCATCTCCTGATTTTATATAGTAAAAACCACCTGTCAGCTTAATAATTTTTCCCTTCATTATTTCACTACTTCTCTTGTTACATATTGGTCATCAAGGTAAATTTCATAGGTTCCCTTGCCAATTAATTCAATTTTATCTGTTGTTCCTGGATCCCTATTGTAATCCCAAACAGGACCTTCTGAAACTTCTTCTCCTCTGGAGTTCACAACTCTATAAGCCTTAACATTGTGAGTTTTTCCATCATCAGGAACTTTTAAGGTGTAGGTGTAAGTTGAAACATCAGATTTGCCCGTATTTTCATTTTCACTTTCAGAATCTGAGCCATCATCAATAATATCTCCCGTTTCAGGACCCTTGGAAATATAAAAAGTTACTGTTGAACCCTTTGCAAGTTCTGTTCCTGGTTTTGGATCAATTTTATAAATTTCTCCCTTATTTACTTCTCCTGAATAGCCTTCTTTTAATTCCACTACAAGACCAAGCTTTTCAAGCTGTTCCTTGGGAGCTTTTGGATCCATTCCTCTAAAGGATGAATTGTAGACAACTGGACTTTCGTCAATTCCCTTTGAAATAAATAATTTTATCTCCATGCCTCTTGCCACTCTTTCTCCAGCAGCTGGTTCTGTATAAATAATTTTTTCGGCTTCTATTTCTTCATTAAATTCATTTTCAACTTCTCCAACTTTTAAACCTGAATTATTTAACTTTTCTTCAGCAAGTTCCAAGGTATAATTTTTTAAATTTGGAACTTCTACATCATCAGGGATTGAATTTATTACAAGACTAACTGTGGTTCCCTTATCAACAACAGTTCCGGCAGCTGGATCTTGAGATAAAACTTCTTGAGATTTTTTTGTTGGATCTTCGCTAGTTGAAATTGAAAATTTTAGGCCTTGGCTGTCAAGTTTAGCTTCCGCTTCGCCCTTTGATGAGCCTACAACATTAACTACTTCAACTTGTTCTACTTCTTCATTACTATGGATTCCAGCAATAGCTTTTGGGGCAACTTTTGCAAGCAAAAATACAATGATAATTGCACAAAAGATTCCTAGAATTGCAGGAGCAGCTGAATTTTTCTTAGAGGGCTTTTTGGGAACATCCCTTTCAGGCCTTGGTTTACTTCTATTGTTATAAGAATTATAAGCATTATCCTTTGAAGGCATAAAGATTCCTGGTTCAATCACGCTTGTTGCATCACTGTCTTCTTTTTGATAAGAAGAATATGGACTTTGAACCCTTCCATTAATTGAAACTGATTTAATGTCCTTAATTAATTCGTAGACATCTGAATATCTTTTATTAGGATCTTTCCTTGTCATTTTTAAAACTAAATCATCAACGGCCGATGACAAACTTTTAACCTTATCTGAAGGTCTTGGCATATTTGTTTGTACCTGCATTAGAGCAATGGAAACTGGATTATCTGCATCAAAGGGAAGAGTTCCTGTTAACATTTCATATAAGACTATTCCCATAGAATAAATATCACTTCTGTTATCAACTTTTGCTCCTCTTGCCTGCTCTGGTGAAAAATAATGTACGCTTCCCATAACAGCATTTGTTGCAGTAACAGTTGTGTTGTCAGCAACTCTTGCAATTCCAAAATCTGTAACTTTTACTCTATCATCTTTGGTTACCATAATGTTTTGAGATTTTATATCCCTATGGACAATATGTTTTGAGTGAGCGGTTTTTAAAGCCTCTGCAATTTGAAGAGCATAATTTAAGGCTCTTTTTTCAGAAAGTCTGCCCTCCTCATTTATTAATTCCTTTAAGGTTTTTCCGTCAATATATTCCATAACAATATAATGGACAACATCACCATCAATTGTTTCTGAACCCACATCATAAATGCTAACAATGTTGGGATGAGAAATACTTGCTGCCGCCAAAGATTCTCTTTTAAATTTTCTAATAAAATTATTGTCGTCATTATACTCCAGCTTTAAAACTTTTATGGCTACAATTCTATCTAGCCTAGAGTCATGAGCCTTATAAACATTACCCATTCCGCCGGTGCCAATTTTTTCTAAAATTTCATATCTATTTCCAAAAACTTTACTAATCATAAAACACCTACTCATTATATATCAAAATCAAAGTAACATTATCTATGCCGCCATTTTTTAAAGCCTCATTAATAAGTTCTTCATGAGCTTTGTGCGGCTCCTTTTCTTTAACTATTCTTAAAATATCTTTATTATCGACCATATTTGTAAGGCCATCTGAACATAGAAGAAGTATCTCTCCCTTTTCAAGATTCATTTCATCGATAGAAAAATCTATTTTCGGGCTAGTGCCAAGGGCCTTTGTCAGGACATTTTTTTTTGGATGGATTTTTGCTTCATCTTCTGTAATTTCGCCGATTTCAATTAGATAATTGACATAGGAATCATCTTTTGTAATTTGTTTGATTTCCTTTTTTTCTATATCAATTTTATAAAGTCTTGAATCTCCTATATTTGCATAAATTACATGTCCATTATTAATGTAAGCAAAAGTTAAGGTCGTTCCCATGCCCCTGTATTCTTCAAAGTCTTTTGACTTATTAAATATTTCCAAATTAGCATCAATAATTGATTTTCTTATTTCTTCTATTATATCAGACTTAGGGGGATTTTCCTTAAATTTGTATAAATTATCGCTTATAATTTGCGTTGCCATTTGGGAGGCAGTTTCTCCTGCCAAGTGGCCGCCCATCCCGTCAGCTAAAATAAAAAAATTTTTATTCTCATCTATAAAATAAGAATCCTCATTATTGGTCCTGTGTTTACCAACATTAGTTGCTCCTACAACAACCATTTAAATCACCTCTTAACAACTTAGCTCTTAATTGTCCGCAGGATCCATCAATATCTGGACCCAATTCCCTCCTAATAGTTACATTAAAAGATGCTTCTTCTAAAAGCTTTTTAAATTTATTTATATCTTCTCTGCTCGGCCTTTTTTCATCATATTCATCAATAGGATTGAGAGGAATAAGATTTATATGGCATAGAAGATGTGAAAATCTATTTTTTAATTCTCTCACATTTTTTTCAGAATCATTTTTCCCCTTTATTAAGGTATATTCAAAAGTAATTCTGTTATTGGTCTTAGATATATAATAATCTAAAGCCTTTGACAAGTCATCTAAATTATATCTATTATTTATAGGCATAATTGCAGACCTATCTAAATCATTTGTTTCATGAAGAGAAATGGCAAGATTTATTGGCATATCTAGTTCTGACAATTTATAAATTTCGCTTACCACTCCGCAAGTAGAAATAGTTATATTTCTGTAAGACGTATTATGACCTCTTTCATCATGGAGGATTTTTAAAAATTTAATAACATTTTCAAAATTATCCATAGGTTCACCCGAACCCATTAAGATAAAATTTTTAACCTTTATCTTATAATAATTTTCTGCGGCATAAACCTGACCAAGCATCTCGCCTGGACTTAAATTTCTTAAAAGGCCCGCCTTTGTTGAAGCACAAAACTTACAGCCCATTCTACATCCAACTTGCGTTGAAATGCACTGACTATATCCATAATTATACTTCATTAAAACGCCTTCAACAATATTTGCATCGTCAAGCTCAAATAAAAATTTTTTTGTTTCATCGACTTTGGATTCTAAAACTTTTAAAATCTCTGTCTTAGATATTTTCTGGACTTTAATTATTTCTAAGGCTTTTTTAGATAAATTAGAATTATCCACATCCCATCTTCCATTTTTATGGAAAAAGGTAAAAAGCTGGTTTGCCCTAAAAGCCTTCTCTCCATTTTTTACAAAAAAATCCCTAAGTTCATCTAAATAAACTCCATTTAATTCCATTTTCTCACCTATTTAAGTATTATAACAAAAGGCCTGGTGAAGACAAAATTTTAAAAAAATTAAGCCTTCCTTATTAATCTTGTAATGGAAAATCCATCGCATCCTTCAAAGGGATAGAGTCTAAAAATTTCCTTGCCCTCTATTTTATCTATTTCAAAATCCTTTGTCTTTAAAAATTCCTTTACAACTTCTTCATTTTCTTCAAAACTTAAAGAGCATGTAGAATAAATGATGGCTCCGCCCTTTTTTACATAAGATCCTGCATTATTTAATATTTTCTTTTGGACTCCTGCAAGAGTTTTTATATCTTCTAAGCTTTTATTCCATTTTATGTCAGGCTTTCTTCTATAAAGACCTATGGCTGAACAAGGAGCGTCAACAAGAACATAGTCAAAATAGTCCTTAAAATTTTCCTTAAAAATGCTGGCATCATTAACCATAGTCTTTATATTTTTTGATCCCAGCCTTTCTGCATTTTCCCTAATGGCTTTTATTTTAAATTTATTTAAATCGCAGGCCAAAATTTCCCCAGTATTTTCCATAAGAGCTGATAAGTGGGTGGTCTTGCCACCTGGGGAAGCACAGAGGTCTAAAATTTTTGAATTTTTTTTAGGATTTAATAGCTGGGATACCCTTATAGACGAAAGGTCTTGAGCATAAAAATACCCCGCCTTAAAGGCCCTCGAATTAAAAATCTCCCTTGGATTTTCAATTACAAGTGACTCTTTAAAAAGTCCTTTTTTACCTGAAAATCCTTCATTGGATAATTTATTTAAAAGTTCTTCTCTTGAAATTTTTAGGGTGTTTGCCCTAATAACAAAATCCGGAATTTCATTATTGGCCTTTAAAAGTTTTTTGGTGAAACCTTCTCCATAATTCTTATAGAAATGTTCAGTGTAAAATTTAGGATGAGAATAAAATATCGAAAGATTTTCTATAGAATCTTTTATAGTGACTTTCTCCCTTTCCTTTCTGCTAATGGCTCTTAATATTCCATTTACAAAGGAAGCGGACCCCCTATTTCCATAAATTTTTGCAAGGTTTACAGATTCATTTATAGTTGAATAATTTGGGACCTTGTCCAAAAAATACATCTGATAAATTCCCATTTCCAGAATAATAAATATAATTTTATGAATTTTTTTTATTTTAAGGGAAGAATTTTTTTCTATTATATAATCAATGTAGGACCTATTTCTAATAACTCCTGAGCTTATTTCCCTAACAAAGGCAAAATCCCTATCACTAATTTTGCTCTTCCTTAAAATATCTAGTTCTTCTTCCAAAAAGGCACCCTTATTAAAGACAGAGTCAATAATAAAAAGTGCCTTTTCTCTAATATTTCTCATCAATCTCTCCTGTTGCCGAATATGGCAAGTAATCTTAAAAATTGTCCAAGGGCCGTTAAAGTTGCGGCAATATAAGTTAAAGCTGCTGCAGATAAAACTTCTCTTGTCCCCTTTAATTCACTTTCATCTAAATAGCCGCCTTCTTCTAAGGCAATTTTTGCCCTATTTGATGCGTTAAATTCTACAGGAAGAGTTACTATTTGAAATAATACTCCAAAGAAAAATAAAGCAATGCCAAGTTTTGTTAAAAAATATGAAAAGAAAAAGCCCGCAACAATTAAATAAAAGGAAAAATTTGTCCCAATTGTTGCAAGAGGCACAAGGCTTGCCCTAAATCTTAAGGGAAAATAATCTGTATTATCCTGCATAGCGTGGCCAACTTCGTGAGCCGCAATTGAAACTGATGCAAGAGAATCTCCATGATAAACATCTTTTGAAAGATGCAGAGTTTTATCTCTTGGATCATAATTATCTGTTAACTTACCTGGAATTTCTTCAATTCTTACATCCCTCATGCCATTGGCATCTAAAATCATTCTCGCAGCATCATAGCCTCTTATTCTTCTTTTTGTCCTTATATCAAGATATTTTGAATAAGCAGAAGAAATTTTTCCTTGAGCATATATGGCAAGTATAATGCCCGGCAGAATATAAAATAAATATGAAAATCCATAACCATAAACGTTATTCATTTATCTACTCTCCTAAAATTATATTTTTTTCTAAACTATTCCCTAGTAGAAAAGATTTAATGTCCATAGTTTTTTTACCAGCTATTTGAAGACTTGTTACTGAAATTGCTCCATTTCCTGTTTTTATTATAAGTTTTTTATCTGAATCAAGAATTTGACCAGCTCTTCCTGCAGTTTTTACATCAGCTTCTTCTCCTGCAAAAATTTTCAAAAGCTCACCCTTATATTTTGTCCTTGCTCCAAGATCAGGTGCCAGACCCCTAATTAATGATAAAATTTCCTCACTAGACTTTGAAAAATCAATTATAAAATCTTCTTTAGATAGCTTTCCTGCATAGGATGCCTTATCATCATCTTGCTTTTCAAATCTTAAACATCCATCTTCAAGGTCATTTACAAATTTTTCCATTAAATTTGTAGCAACTTTTGCAAGTTCTTCCTCCAACTCTCCAGCATTTTTTTTGCCGATTTCAACTTTTTCTTTTAAAGCCATATCTCCCTTATCAAGTTCTTTTGCCATTTTCATAATAGTAATTCCGCTTTCCCTATCCCCATTAATTATGGCAGTATTTATTGGCGATGCCCCTCTTAAATGAGGGAGTAGGGAAGCGTGAGCATTAACTGAATAGTATTTGGGAAGATTTAAAACTTCCTCTTTTAAAATTTGCCCGTAAGCTGCAATTACAAATAAATCAGCATTCATTTCCCTTAATTTTTCAATAGATGCCTCGTCATTTATATTTTCTGGCTGAAAAACTTCAAGGCCAAGTTCTTCTGCTCTTTTTTTTACGGGGCTTGGGCTTAATTTTTTGCCCCTTCCCCTCTTTTTATCAATTTGTGTAACGACAAGTTTTAAATCGCCAATTTCATTTAATTTTTCCATAAGGGGAATGGAAAATTCCGGGGTACCCATAAAAACAAATCTCATATTTCCTCTTCTTCGCCTAAATCTTCGTCTTGGTCAATAATCCTATACATTTGCAAAGCTCTATCTGTATATAAAATTCCGTCTAAGTGATCAATTTCGTGCTGAATAATTCTTGCCAAAAAATCTTTGGCATTCATCTCTAACTTTTCTCCATTTAAATTTTCATAGCTAACGTCAATATCAGTTGCCCTTTCAACATCTCCTTGTTTTCCAGGAATTGAAAGACATCCTTCCCTGCACACATCTGAACCATCTTTTCTAGTGATGACAGGATTGATCATATACATTCTAGTATTGTTTTCCTCCGCATTATCATCAATTGTAATTACTCTTTTTAAAATACCAACTTGAGGAGCAGCAAGGCCAACTCCATAAGATGCATCCATAGTTTCAAACATATCGTCAATTAAAACTTTTAATCTGTCATTTATATTGCCAACTTCCTTAGCTTTTTTTCTAAGAATCGGATCGTCATCAGTTCTAATTATTCTTATAGCCATTTTTTTCTCCTTCTTAAAATTCTATATTTAAAGAAACATCTTTTTCTTCATTAATCTTACTTTTATTTAATACCCTTTTTAAGATATCTAGTAACAGTTTTTCCTCTTCATCCTTGAATTTTAAGGAAAAACGACACCTATATAAATTTTTTATTTTGGGAAGAGAAATTATTTTTGTTACTTCAACATTTAAATCCCCCATTAATTTTCCAATATTGTAAATAAATCCTCCTGCCCATTTTTTTGCAATATTTTCATTTGCTGACACAAATTCAAGACTTATGATTTTTTTAAAGGGTGGATAAGAAAAAGTTTCTCTTTCTTTTATCTCATCCCTATAAAAACTTTCATAAGATCCTTCCGCTGCATGAGCAATGGCATAGTGTCCTGGGCTGTAGGACTGAATTATAACATCCCCTTTTTTATAGGATCTTCCTGCCCTTCCAGAAACTTGTGTTATAAGCTGAAAAGTATCTTCTGATGCTTCGTAGCCTGAAATAAAAAGCGAAAGATCAGCTGCCACAACTCCAACAAGAGTGACATCAGGAAAATCAAAACCCTTTGAGATCATTTGAGTTCCAATAATTATATCTACTTTTTTATCCTTAATCATCTTATAATATTTGCCATAGGATTCCTTGGAATTTGTAGTGTCCCTATCCATTCTTAAAACCCTAGCCTCCGGATAAAGATTTTTAACTTCTTCTTCAATTTTTTGAGTTCCAAGACCAAATAGTTTTATATATTTTGATCCACATTCAGGGCAGACCTTGGGAAGAACTTTTGTTGAACCGCAGTAATGGCAAATAAGTCTATTATTCGTCCTGTGATAGGTCATGGAAATGTCACAAGAATTGCATTTAATAACATGACCACATGACCTACAGGAAACAAAATTTGAAAAGCCCCTCCGATTTAAAAATAAAATTATTTGCTCTTTTTTTTCAAGCTTTTCTCTCATCTTATCCTTTAAAAGCCTTGAAAAAATCGAAAGATTTCCCTTTAAAAGTTCTTCTCTCATATCCACTAAATAGGAATTTGGCATAAGGGCATTTTTCATGGCCCTCTTTTTTAAGGTAACTAGATTAAATAATCCTTTGCTTGCCTTATAATAAAGGGAAACGCTGGGGGTAGCCGACCCTAAAATCACCTTTCCCTTATTTTTCATTCTCCTTATAGCAATTTCAAGTGTATTATACTTTAAAGAATCGTGAAATTTATAGGAAGAATCGTGAAATTCATCGACAACTATTAATTTTAAATTTTTAAAGGGAACAAAAACTGCAGATCTAACGCCAACTGCTATGTGTACTTTTCCATTTAAAATTTTTCTATATTCTTCAAATCTTTCAGTGGGAGAAAGTTTAGAATGAATTATTGCAACCTCATTATTAAATTTTCCCTTAAATCTTTCAATCATTTGAGGAGTTAAACCTATTTCAGGAACGAGAACAATAACATCTCCCCCATCTTTTATAACTTTTTCTGCAAGTCTTAAATATATTTCCGTTTTTCCAGAACCCGTTAGGCCATACAAAAGACTAACTTCTTTGTCAGTATCTTCAATATTTTTTATGGCCATAACCTGCTCTTCATTTAAATTTTTTTCCTCATAATCATAATTTTTTTTATCTTCTTTTAGATCTATTTTTTTATCAAATTCAATGATTAAATTTTTATCTAAAAGAGATTTTATAGGAGAATTTGAAATTCCTAGACCTGTCATTAAATCCTTTTTGGAACTTTCTGTATTTTCTTTTAAAAAATTTAAAACAAGGATCTGTTTTTCTGAAAGATTTTTTAAATCATTAAGGGAAATGTCATCTCTTAACCTTAAAAACTTTTGGGTCTTTTCTTTTATCCTTGCAATGGCTATATAGGAAAATTCAATTATTCCCCTCTCAAAAAGTTTTTTTGCCAGTATTTTTTGGTTTCTTGGCAAATCTTCATAATACTTTTTAAGGTCCAGCTTTTGTAAATAATCAAGCTCTTCCTCAACTGGATATTTTTTTATGATCATTTCTCTTTTTATAGCCTTTAATTTACCAAGAGGAAGAAGGGGAGAAAAGGCCTTTGAATAGCCAAGGAGATACCTATTTTTCATCCAAAGTCCTAGGTCAATTAATTCATTTGAAAGAATGGGCTGGGGATCAATAATATCAATTATTTCCTTTAATTCATCTTTAAAATCCCCTTCATAAGTCTTATAGATTTTTAAAATAAGACCTGTTCTTATGCCCTTGCCAAAGGAAACAATGGCCCTTTTCCCAATTTCTACTTCATTTTCTAAAGTCTTTGGAACAATATAGGAATATAAAATATCAATTTTTGAATAATTATTTTCTATAAATAGGTCGCAATACATTTTTTCTCCTAAAAAAAGCTAGGATTACCTAGCTAAATAAATTTTTCACCTTATTTAAAATAATATTTGCAAGTTCTGACTTAGACATAATCTCAAAATCTTCAGTTTCCCCATTTTTGTCAATAATGCTTGCAATATTTGTGTCAGTTCCAAATCCTGCTCCAGCTTTAACAATATTATTTACAACAATCATGTCAAGATTTTTGGAAATAAGTTTTTCCTTGGCATACTTATAAATATTTGTTGATTCTGCCGCAAATCCAACAATTATTTGTCCAACTTTATTTTTGCCATAATATTTTGCTATATCAGGATTTTTTTCAAGTTCAATAACATCAAGATAATTAGATGAATTTTTCTTTATCTTATCCTTAGAATAATATTTTGGTTTATAATCAGCTGGGGCTGCCGCCTTAATTAAAACATGACAATCATCAAAATATTTGCCAACAGCACCAAACATATCCTGTGTCGTATTAATTTTTACCAGCCTATGAACTTTTGGAGGCTCGATATTTGTGGGTCCTGTAATTAATGTGACTTCTGCCCCTCTTTTTTGAGCATTTGCTGCAAGGGCATAGCCCATTTTTCCCGATGAGTGGTTGGTCAAAAATCTTACTGGATCAAGGGGCTCAACTGTTGGACCTGCTGTAATTAAAAACTTTTTTCCAGCAAGGTCTTTTTCAGTTAAATTATCATCAATTGCATCCACAATTTTTTCAGGCGACAACATTTTGCCGCTACCATAATCATTGCAAGCAAGCAAATCTTTTTCTGTGTCTAAAATTACTATTCCCCTCTTTTTTAAAATTTCCATATTATTTATATTTGCAGGGCTATTTAACATTTCTGTATTCATGGCAGGCACAATTAAAACGCGGCACCTTGAAGCCATAAAAACTGTAGTTAAAAGATTATCGCAAATACCATTTGCAAATTTTCCAATTATATTTGCAGTTGCAGGTGCAATTACAATAATATCTGCCCATTTGGCAAGGGAAATATGTTCCACATCTGTATTTAAAAGCTGATTAAACATTTTTGAGTGGACTGTATTATTTGACATTGTTTGGAGGGATAGGGGTGTAATAAATTCCTTTGCATTTTCAGTCATCATGACCTTAACCTCGGACCCTTTTTTTCTTAAAAGGGAGCAAATGCTAGGGCTTTTATAGGCCGCAATTCCTCCGCTTACTCCTAACAGGATTCTTTTATTTTTTAACATATTATTCAGCTTCTATATAATTAGTCGGCAAGACCTGAGTTTCTTGCAATTTTGCTTCCAGTTCTGCCCTTTCAATAGCAATTTTTTCTTCGTATTCCTTATCAGTCATTGGCTCGTTGAAAAGAATTTGCCTATCCATAATTTCTTCAATTGCTATTGATACTGGTTTTTTCATATCAGTATCAATGAGAGCTTCCCCACCGTCAACAATTTTTCTTGCCCTCTTAGAAGCTAATATACAAAGTTCATATCTTGAATTAGTTACTTCTTTTAATTCTTCAAATGAAGGTATGTTCAAATTAATTCCTCTTTTCTTTTAAGACTTCGCTTTTAATATCTTTGTGTCTTTTTACCCTAAGTTTCTCAGCAGCAATAATATTCTCAATATCAGTTACCGCTTCATCAACTTTATCATTGACAACAAAATAGTCATATTCTCCTACAAAATTAAGTTCCCTAAAGGCATTTTTATACCTAGTATTAATTTCCTCTTCAGTTTCTGTATCTCTTTTAATAAGCCTATTTTTTAATTCTTCCATAGTTGGAGGTATTAAAAATATAAAAATGGCTTCCTTATATTTTTTCTTAATCTGCAAGGCTCCCTGCACATCAATTTCTAAAAGTACAATTTCTCCCTTTTCAATTTCGTCAAAGACAAACTTTTTAGGAGTTCCATAATAATTTGTATGGACAAAAGCATGCTCTAAAAGCTCATCTTTTTCTACCATCTCTTCAAACTCTTCTTTGCTAACAAAAAAATAGTTTTGGCCGCTCACTTCTCCGGGTCTCGACCTTCTTGTTGTAACGGATGTTGAATAGACAATTTCCTTATTTTTTTTCATTATAGCTTCACTTACTGTCCCTTTTCCACTTCCTGAAGGTCCAGACAATACTAATAAAAATCCTGCGCTCATTTCCACCTCGTCAAAATTTCTTACTCAATATTTTGGGCTTGTTCTCTTATTCTTTCAATTTCAGCCTTAATTGCAACCACATCATTAATAATGTTTATATTATTTGCCTTTGATCCAATTGTATTTACTTCTCTATTCATCTCTTGGATCAAAAAGTCCATTTTTCTGCCAAGGCTGCCCTCTTCTTCAATTAAATCCCAAAAAGATTTTAAATGAATTTTTAGCCTTGTAATTTCTTCATCAATTGATAATTTGTCAATAATTAAAAAACATTCAGTTGCAATTCTCTGCCTTTCAATTTCAGATGCATCTAAATATTTTGAAACTCTTTCCTTTAATTTTTCTTCATTTTCTACAAGAGACTGAGGAGCAAGGCTTTCAATTTTTTTTAGAATACTTTCTATATTTTTTAATTTTCCCTTGAAATCTTCTTTTATAGATTCTCCTTCTCTTACTCTTGCATAAATAAAGGAATTTAAAGCTGAATTTAAAACTTCAAAAAGTAAATTTTCAAGCTCCTCTGTAGTTTTTTCTTCTTCATTTTCGCTAACAACTCCCGGCATAGTCATTAAATCTTTGACGGAAAGAGAATTTTCAAGATTTAAAGCATCTGAAATTTCTCCTGCCGCCTCATAATAATTTCTTGCAAGATTTAAGTCAAGTGCCAAGGAATAGTTTGAAGAATTTAAAGACTTAAGTTTTATAAATACGTCAATCTTTCCTCTTTTTACTTTTTCTTTAATAGCCTTTTTTATCTTGTCTTCAATAGGAAAAAGTAAGACGGGATTTCTCAAATTAATATCGCAGTACCTATTGTTGACTGATCTCATTTCTATTTTGACCTGATAACTTTCGCTTTCAGCCTCACCAAGTCCATATCCTGTCATACTTTTCATATAAACTCCTTATTTGACAACTATATTATAAATTTTGCCGGGAACATAAATTTCTTTAACAATTTTTTTGCCTTCTACATTTTTTCCATAAGCTTCATTTTCCATGGCTATTTTATTAACTTCATCTTTAACTGCATCTCTTGCTACTTCAATTGTAAATCTAACTTTGCCGTTAAATTGTACTGGAAGTTCTATTACATCGTCAATAGTTTTGTCTTCACTATAAACGGGCCAAGACTTTTCATTTAAATGACCACCAAGTTCATTTACTTCCCAAAGCTCTTCAGTAATATGAGGAGCAACTGGATTTAAAAGCATTAAATAAGTTCTTAAATCTTCTTTTGTAATTTTTCCGGCTTGATTAAATTCATTTAAAAGGGTCATAAGAGCAGCAATTGCAGTATTTGCTTTTAAATTTTCATAGTCATAGGAAACTTTTTTTATGGTCTTGTGAATTGATTTTTCTAATTCTTTTGAGTAAAAATCTCCATCTTTAACAAGTTCGCTTAAATTCCAAACTCTTTCCAAAAATCTTCTGCAGCCTCTAACTCCTTGTTCACTCCAAGGCACAGGTTTTTCAAAATCCCCTATGAACATTTCATAGCATCTTAAAGTGTCTGCTCCATAATCTCTAACAATGTCATCAGGATTTATAACATTTCCCCTGGACTTAGACATTTTTTCGCCATTTTCTCCAAGAATCATGCCGTGAGAAGTTCTCTTTTGATAGGGTTCTTTTGTTGGCACAATGCCAAGGTCATATAAAAATTTATGCCAAAATCTTGAATATAATAGATGAAGGGTTGTATGTTCCATTCCACCATTATACCAATCAACTGGTGTCCAATAATTTAAGGCTTCTTTTGATGCAAGGGCATTATCATTATGGGGATCAGCATATCTTAAATAGTACCAGGATGATCCTGCCCATTGAGGCATTGTATCTGTTTCTCTGTGAGCTGAACCACCACACTTTGGACAAGTTGTGTTTACAAATTCTTCAATATTAGAAAGTGGTGATTCTCCGTCCCCTGTCGGCTCATAATTTTCTACTTCTGGAAGAAGAAGAGGCAAATCTTTTTCATCTAAAGGCACATATCCACACTTTGGGCATTCAACAATTGGTATTGGTTCTCCCCAATATCTTTGTCTTGAAAATACCCAGTCCCTTAATTTATAATTTGTCTTTTCTTTTCCAAGATTATTTTCTTCTAAATATTCAATCATTTTATGAATGGCTTCTTTTACTTCAAGTCCATTTAAAAATCCTGAATTTACCATCTCTCCACTCGAAGTATCTATATAGGCTTCTTTTGAAATATCTCCGCCCTTAATAACTCGGGTCATTTCAAGACCGAATTTCTTAGCAAATTCATAATCTCTTTGGTCATGAGCAGGAACCGCCATTATTGCTCCTGTTCCATATCCCATTAAAACATAATCTGAAATCCAAAGTGGAATTTCTTTATTTGTAATTGGATTAATAACCTTAAGACCCTTTACTTCAACACCTGTTTTTTCTTTTACAAGTTCAGTTCTTTCAAAGTCTGATTTCTTTGCAACTTCTTCTTTATAAGCATTTATCTCATCTAAGTTTTCAATCCTATCCTTATATTTCTCAATTATTGGATGTTCAGGAGCAATTACCATGTAAGTAGCTCCAAAAATGGTGTCAGGTCTTGTTGTAAAGACTTCAATTTTTTCGTCACTATCTTCTAGTTTAAATAAAACACTTGCCCCTCTACTTTTACCAATCCAATTTTTTTGCTGAATTTTTACCCTTTCAATAAAATCAAGGTCATCTAAATCGTCAATTAACCTATCGGCATAGGCAGTTATTTTTAGCATCCATTGACTTTTAACTCGTCTTACAACACTTTCACCGCATCTTTCGCAGTGGCCTCCAATTACTTCTTCATTAGCAAGACCAACCTTACAAGATGGGCACCAATTTATGGGCATTTTTTTCTTGTAGGCAAGGCCATGTTTAAATAATTGTAAAAATATCCATTGAGTCCACTTATAGTAGGAAGAATCGGTTGTATTAATTTCCCTTGACCAGTCAAAGGAAAATCCAATTGACTTTAATTGATCCTTAAAATGTTTTATATTATTTTTTGTAACAATAGCTGGATGAATTTTATTTTTTATTGCAAAATTTTCTGTTGGAAGACCAAAGGCATCCCATCCCATAGGAAATAAGACATTGTAACCCTCGTACCTTCTTTTCCTTGCCACTATATCAAGGGCAGTGTAAGGTCTTGGATGTCCAACATGAAGACCTTGACCAGATGGATAAGGAAATTCTACTAATAGATAGATTTTTTCTCTGTCATCATCATTTTTTGAAACATAAGTTTCGTGTTCGTCCCAATAATCTTGCCATTTTTTTTCTATGTCTTTAGGATTATATTCTCTCATACTAACTCCTTAAATATTTGAAATCTCAAAAGTCACAAGAACCTGCAGTTCTTGGGAAAGGTATAACGTCTCTAATATTCTTCATTCCTGTAATATACATTACAGCTCTTTCAAATCCCAGACCGTAACCTGAATGAACACAAGAACCATATCTTCTTAAATCTAAATACCATTCATATTCATTCATATCCATATTTAGATTTTTCATTTTTTCTTCTAATATTTCAATTCTGTGTTCCCTTTGAGAGCCGCCAATAATTTCACCAACTCCAGGAACTAATAAATCCATGGCAGCAACAGTTTTTTTGTCTTCATTTTCATACATGTAAAAGGCCTTAATTTCCTTTGGATAGTCAGTGACAAAAACTGGTTTTTTATAAACTTCTTCAGTAATATACCTTTCATGTTCTGTCTGAAGGTCAATACCCCAAGAAACAGGATACTTAAATTCCTTGTCAGCCTTTTCCAAAATTTCAATCGCCTTTGTATAAGTAATTCTTGCAAATTCATTATTTACAATATTATTTAGCCTATCAATAAGACCCTTGTCTATAAATTTATTAAAAAATTCCATTTCTTCCTTGGCGTTTTCCATTGTATATTTAATAATATATTTTAGCATGTCTTCAGCAACATCCATATTTACATTTAAATCTGCAAAGGCCATTTCAGGTTCAATCATCCAAAATTCGGCAGCATGCCTTGGGGTGTTAGAATTTTCTGCCCTGAAAGTAGGTCCAAAGGTGTAAATATTTCTAAAGGCCATGGCAAAGGCTTCAGCTTCAAGCTGACCAGATACAGTTAAATTTGCTTTTTTGCCAAAGAAATCTTTCTTATAATCAATTTTCCCTTCATCATTTTTAGGAATATCATTAAGGGGAAGATTTGTTACTTTAAACATTTCTCCTGCACCTTCAGCATCAGATGATGTAATAATAGGAGCATGGAAATAAACAAAGCCCCTTTCTTGAAAAAATTTGTGAATTGCAAAGGCAATTATTGACCTTACTCTAAAAACAGCATTAAAAGCATTTGCCCTTGGGCGAAGGTGAGAAATCGTCCTTAAATATTCCATGGTGTGTCTCTTCTTTTGAAGAGGGTAAGTATTATCGGCAGCTGAGAGAAGAATTACTTCCTGTGCCTGCATTTCAAAACTTTGATTTGCACCAGGTGATTCAACAAGTTTTCCCTTAACTAAAATAGAAGAGCTTAAAGAATATTTTTCAATTAAAGAAAAATTTTGAAGCTCCTTCCCGTATACGATTTGAAGAGAATTAAAAATAGTTCCATCAGTAAGTTCAATAAAACCAAAATTTTTTGATGCCCTATTAGTTTTAATCCATCCACAAATCTCTATATCTTTATTAATAAATTTTTCAGTATTTTTAAATACTTCTCTTATAGTAATCATAGCCCCTCCAAAATAATTCTTATGATATTTTAGTATATGATTAATGACATCTTTTGTCAAATAAAAGCTTGAATTATCAAAATCCTTTGCCTAATGGAAAATAAAAAATTCAATTATTTTAGGGTAAAAAAATAAAGCGCTGGAAACCAACGCTTTTTTATGGGGTGGATAGTGGGAATCGAACCCACGATCTTCAGGACCACAATCTGACGCCTTAACCAGCTAGGCCATACCCACCACATCTTTATTAATTATAGCAAGGCTTCAGTTTTTTGTCAATTAATATTTATTATTAGTAAAATATTCTTTTAGTTTTTGTAAAGCTCTTCCTCTGTGACTTAGGGCGTTTTTTTCTTCTTCTGTCATTTGACCAAATGACTTTTTAAAACCCTTTGGAATAAAAATTGGGTCGTAACCGAATCCCTCATTTCCCTTTTCTTCCTCGGCTATTTCGCCTTGACATATGCCCTCCAAAAATTTTACTCTTTTATTTTTATCTACAAGGGCAAGTGCTGTTTTAAAGTATGCTGACCTATTTTTTTCTCCTTTGAGATTTTTCAAAAGTTTTGCCCTGTTTTTTTTCTCGTCATGGTCTCCTGCATATCTTGCAGATTTTACTCCAGGTTCTCCTCCTAAGGCCTCAACAAAAAGTCCTGTATCGTCTGCCAAAATTAAATCATCAGTTTTTTCTGCCAAAGCCATAGCTTTTAAGGAGGCATTTCCTTCTAAAGTATCTTTGTCTTCAATGACATCAATTTCTCCAAGACCTGCTTCTTTTTTTGACAAAATTTCAAGGCCTGTGCCTTCCAAAAGGTCTATTATTTCCCTAACTTTATTTTCATTATCCGTTGATAAAATTAATCTCATAATATTTCTCCAAAATTTCCATATATTTAAAAATATCTTCAATACCAATTTTTGCAAAATCTAAAAATTCAAAAAGTTCTTCACTTGTGAAAGTATCTCTTTCTGATGTGCCTTGAATTTCCACAATTTCAAATTTTTGATTCATTACAATATTTAGGTCAACATCCGCCTTAGAATCTTCTTTATAATCTAAATCGCAAAGTCTTATGCCATTTACCTTGCCTACGCTAATAGCTCCAACTTTTGATATCAAAGGATTATTTTCAAGTTTTCCATCGGCAAGGGCTTTTTTAATTGCTAGTTCAAGGGCAATAAATGATCCATTTATTGATGTTGTCCTCGTGCCCCCATCTGCATTAATAACATCACAGTCAAGCCAAATTGTTTTTTCTCCAAGAATTTTTAAATCAATACATGTTCTTAGGGATCTGCCAATTAATCTTTGAATTTCCTGATTTCGTCCGTCAATTTTTCCCTTTGAAATATCTCTAACTTTTCTTATTACTGTTGAAGCTGGTAGCATGGAATATTCTGCAGAAATCCATCCCATTTCCTTCCCCTTTAAAAATCTTGGCACCTTATCTTCAATTGTTGCCGTACAAATTACTTTTGTCATGCCACATTCAATTAAAACTGATCCGTCAGCATTTGGTGTGAAATTAGGAGTCATTTTTATCTGTCTAATTTCACTATTTTGTCTATCTTCTCTCATTATTACCTACTTATTCTTCTACATATTTATCAATATAAGAATTTATACCCTTATATAAACCTTCTACTAATTTATCAATATACTCATCACTTTTAATCTTTTCAAGTTCTTCTTCATTTGAAATAAATCCAAGTTCTGCTAGGGCTGAAACATTTTTTGTCTTATTTAAAACTATTAAATTTGTTCTATTTTTTATTCCCCTATTTACTGCTCCTGTTTCTTCTATCAAGGCATCTAAAATTTCTTTGGCAAAGTATTTTTGTTCAACTGTTTTTATTTTTACATTTTTTTCAGAAGCATAGAGGACTTCAATGCCATTGGCATCTTTATTTGGAGCTGAATTGAAGTGAATTGATAAAAATAGGTGGGCATTATTTTCATTTGAAAGACTAGCCCTATCTTGAAGTTTTATAAATTCATCTCTTGATCTCGTGATTAAAATTTCATAGGGAGTATTTTGCATTTTGTCATAGAGTTTAGTTGCAACTTCAAGCACATAGTCCTTTTCATAAGTTTCATTATCACAAGCCGTTGCTCCCCGATCTTTGCCTCCATGACCAGGATCTATGACGATTTTTATCTTTCCATCTGCCACAATTTTTTTCTTTATAACTCTTTCCTCTTCCTTAAAATCATCGATGTTAAGTCCTACAGCTTTGTAGGCTTCTTCCTTTCCCCCTTTTGAAATTTTACTTTCAAAGGATTTTGTTTCCCTTACTTCTTCAACAGATTGGAAGACATTTTTTACAATTGAATTTGTTGTATAGTCCTTTTCAACTGATTTTTTGCTTCCATTATTTTTTGAACTGCTCGATTTCTTTGC
Organism: Peptoniphilus raoultii; assembly: GCF_900099555.1. Taxonomy (GTDB): domain Bacteria; phylum Bacillota; class Clostridia; order Tissierellales; family Peptoniphilaceae; genus Peptoniphilus_A; species Peptoniphilus_A raoultii. Next base: position 852,076 of record NZ_FMWM01000002.1, on the reverse strand, counting down.
CTCTTTTGAATCTTTTGTATTCTCATCAGTTGAATCATCTCTAATTCCCTCTGCCTTTATAGTAGAAATTTTTACCATATTTGTGTCCTTGTCCCAAGAAACGTCATAGCCAAAAGTTTCTGAAATAAATCTTAGGGGCACCATAGTTTTTGTTTCCTGACGAGGATTTTTATAGAGGACAAGTTTGGGCTGGGAGCTTTTATCAACTTTTTTTCTTTCGTCATTAATATAAACTACAGTTGAATCAATTTTCATCTTTATTTCCTTATCATCCATTTTAATTAGGACGCTTTTCTTATCTCCATCCCATTCGCACTTGGCTCCCAATCCTTCGCTAATTTCTCTTATTGCAACAAAGGTTCTTCCATCTTTTATAAAAGGTAAAAATTCTTTAGAATAATTTTCTCCATCAACTTCGACTTTTGCAGTTTTTACACTGACATCCTTATTTTGAATTTTTACCTTAAAAGTTGAAGATGAATTTGCAAAGGCTGTTATTAAAAGTATATTTAAAATAATTAGGCTTAATAATATTTTTTTCATTTTTCTTTATCACTTATTTTTGATTTTAAGGCCTTGTAAAGCTCATCACTTGCAGGCTGTGCAATTTCCTTTAAAGTCCCCTTATCATCAAGTAAAATCTCCTTATCTTTAGTCAAATGTCCAATAGCTGTAACTTTAATATTTTCATTCTTACATCTTTCTGCAAATTTTTCAAAATCCTTGGGATCAAAAACCATAAGCATTGATCCTGATGAAATTAATCTATACATATTTAGATTATAGGCATCAGCCAAAATCTTTGTTATTTCCCTATAGGGGATTTTATTTTTTTCTGCAATTAAACCAAAATTTAAGGCCTTGGAACATTCCCAAAGGGCCCCAAAAACTCCGCCTTCTGTTATGTCGTGCATATATTTTACACCATAATCAGTTGCAATTCTTGCTTCTTCTAAAACGGAAAGTTCCTTAATGTCAATTTTGTAAGAATCTTTTTTATCTTTCAAAAAGCCATTTTCTAAATCTTCTAAAATAATTGATGTGCCTTCAAGACCAATGTCCTTTGAAATTACTATTAAATCTCCTACCTTAACAGAAGAAGTTTTGGGAAGTTTTTCCATATTTGCTCTTGCAATCACCGTTGTGGTTAAAATTATTTTGTTTACAGCATCTGTAACTTCTGTATGGCCTCCAACTATTTCAAGATTATTTTCCTTGCATGCTCTATCAGCATCTTCCATAATTTGTTCTAAATCATAAATTTCTGCATTTTCTGGCAGTAAAACTGATAGTAAAACCCCAACTGGGTCTGCACCTTGACAGGCAATGTCATTTACAGAAATATTTATGGCCAAATAGCCAATATTTTTTGCCGCTCCTGTTATGGGATCAGTGCTGACAACAATTAAATCATTTTCAAAATCCATAAGAGCTGTGTCAAATCCCACAGATGCCTTCGACAAAACTTCTTTTCTATTTGCATGTATATTTTTAAAAACATATTTTTCCAAATCTCTATTGGAAATTTTACCTATATCCACAATCTCACTCCTAAAATATAAAAAACAGAAAGTTAATCATCTTTTATTCTCAGTTCAAATTTATAAAGTCCATCTTCCATAAAAACTTCTCTATTAACTATCTCATAATTATTTAATTTATCTAAAAATTCTTCACTTCTTGTTAGGCCTCTGACAATTATTTGCTTATCGCCATAAATATAGTCAGTAAACATTATATTTTCATCTTCCAATTTCTGTATAGCTTCGATTTTTTCAAAAAATCTTTTATTTGCATCTTGGTGCCTATCTGATGAAAGTGAAGTGTCAATCTTTACGTCATCTTCTTTAGCATTTTCAAGCTTTATCTTTTCAAGTTTCTCAATTTTTTGGTCAAGACTTTTAGAATACAAAAGATTGGCAGCAAGAAGAATTATAAAAATTCCGCCAAGAGCAAGGGGAAAAATCCTATACTTTTTCTTTTTCTTTTCCTCATATAAAAATTCTTTAAAAAGTTCAAAAGAATCAATAAAACTTTTCCTCTCTGGTCCCAAATTCTTATTTATTATACTATCTCCAAGAAGACCTGTAAATATTAAGGGTCTGTCGCCAGCAAATGATGCTATTTCCCTTGAATAGTTTGAAAGAATATTAAAATATCTTAGGGAAAGATCCTCATCAATTTCTTCTTTCATTATGTCATATTTGCCCCTTAAAATATTTGCCACATTTTCTCCTTCAAGTTTATTGTCCTTATAGAGATTTTTAAGGTCTTTCAAAAAAATATACTTATCTTTTTTTATAAGCCCTCCTCGTAATTCTGCAAAATTTATGGAATTCAAGTCAATGAAAAGATAAAATCCATCATCTTTTAAAATTTTTGAGCAGGGGAAAATCTTTAAAAGGTTTAAGTTATATTTTTTAAAAATTTCCACAAATCTCTCATAAATTACTTTTGGAATTAAAGTTATGGAAAGGTCATAGGTCTTGTCAAAGGTTTTTAAATCATATTCTATTTTATAGTCATCAATTTTTATGTCCTTATAATCCTCTAAGTCAAAGGAAAGAAAATTATCAAGATCTTCCCTATCAAGTTTAGGAACCTTATAATTAATATGAACAAAATCTTTGGCTGACAGAAATAAAATAACTTGCGTATTTTTTACTGGATTTAATTCTTCAATGGACTTTTTTAAGACATAGAAAAAATGGTGATAGTCTAAAATTTTTCCATCTTCATAGATATGTAGGGGCAAATAAAAAATTTTTGCCATATCCTTATATTTTATGTAAAGGTAACCACTTTTCAAATAAAGGTATAAAAACGCCATAAATTTTCTCCTAAAACTATTTCAATTAAAATTCCAAGGGCAAGAAAAGGTCCAAAAGGCAGGCTTTCCTTCAAAGATTTTTTCCTAAAAAAAATTAAAATAAGTCCAAAACAAGCCGCTAGAGTAAAGGAACTTGTAAAAATCCTAAGGAGGCTAAAAAAATCTCTAGCAAAAAAACCACCTACAAGGGAAAGTTCTACATCTCCAAAGCCCATGGCCCTTGTTAAAAGATGTATAAGTAAAAAAATCCCAAAAAAAATTAAGCCGAATTTTAAGGATGCAAAAATATTAATTTTATTTATTATCTGAAAAACAATTTCTAAAATAAATAAAAATATATTATCCATTGTGTAAATATATCCAGTTTTTAAGTCTGTATAAGAAATTAAAAATAGAAGAGAAATTTCAAGGGATCTTATTATAAAATTTATAGTCAGACCATAAAGACTTAGGTTTAATAAAAAGATAAGTCCGTAAATAATTTCAAAATATAAAAGGTCTCTAGGAATTTTAGAGCCGCAATATTTGCAAGTGCCCCTATTTTTTATGTAGGAGAAAATAGGAACTAGGTCAAAAAATTTTAATTTCCTGTTGCAGGATTCACAATAAGACTTTTTTAGAATGAAATCCTCTCCCCTTTCCCTCCTCCTATAAAATAAGGAAAAAAAAGAACCAAAGGATGCTCCTAAAATAAATATTAAGAAAAATATGGGAAGCATTATTATTTTCCAGAACCTGAATCTAAAACAATTTTTCCGCCTTCAAGCTTACAAAGGCCAGGGCTTACATTTATTTTTCCTTCACTGACATTAATGGAAAAAGAATCTCCAAGTCCCTTGGCAGGTTTTATCTTGTCAGCATCTTCCAAATAATCTTTTAATTCGCCCATAGTAATTGCAGTTGCTTCTGGTTTGTCAATTAAATATAAAATTGCTGCGTTTTTAATAGTCTTTACATTTGCATTATGGGCTGTTGCCTCTGCTCTTAAATTTGATGTTCTATAGGAAAGAGCTGCAATTGAAATTAAAATGGCTATTATGGAAATTACGATAACAAGTTCAAGTAGGGTGAAACCTTTTTTCTTAGACTTAAGTCTTTTGAAATTAATCAAAAAATCATCTCCTTAAAAACATTTACTTATTTATTATACTACAAAAATTTTTAAAAGAGCTTATTTTTGAGATTGAATAGTAAAAAGACAAATTTCAGTACGATTGAAAAGTCTTAAGAAAAATTTGCTGCCAAGACCTGATGTAATAAAAAGACTGCCCCTAGAAATTTTATAAAAACCCTTTGAAAATTTTGGAAAAAGTTTTAGGTCAGGACCAATTACCGGCCCTAATCCTGGAATCCTAACTTGCCCTCCATGGGTATGCCCTGCTAAAACTAGATCAAAATCTTTAAAATTTCCATAGACATAAGAAAGGGGGTCGTGAATTAATAAAAGATTAAAAGCTTTAGGATCAAAATTTAAATTTTTCGCCTTTTCCTTGTAAAAAATTCCTGAAATTTTTAAGTCCTTATAGGTAAAACTTTCTCCCCTCAGGCTTATTATCCCCCATTTTTCTAATAAATCTTCAAAAAACTCCCTGTTTTTATTTTCATATTCATGGTTTCCGCTGACATAAAAAGTTTTTTTCTTAAAAATTTTCAAAAAATTTTCAGCCCTTGCAATTTCCTTTTGCCCAGAAACCCTGTTTATAATATCCCCCGTTAGGCAGATAAAATCAGGGTCAAAATCCTTAATATATTTCTCAAGTTTTTTTAAATTTATAAGAGGATTTAAGTGAAAATCAGAAATTAAAATAAATTTTATGTCCTGCCCTATTTTTTCAGAAACAATCAGCTGTCTTGTCCTTTTAAAAAATTTATTTTCATAGACTTCATAAAGGGCAAGAATCATTAAGAATATAAAAAAATATTTCATGACTCTTCCAAAATTTTAAGCCTTTCTTCAACCTGTCTTTGAAGATTTTCTAGGCTTGAATTGTTATCAATTATAAAATCAGCATAAGCTTTTTTATCATCAATGGGCATTTGGGAATTTATTTTCGTCCTTGCATAGGATTTTGAAATATTATCTCTTTCCATAAGCCTTAAAAGCTGAATTTCTGGCCTTGTATAGGATAGCCAAATCTCATCAAATTTCAGGCCATGAGAGTTAGGCCCGTTTTCAATTAAAAGAGGGAGATCCACAAAAATTATTTTTTCCTTTGAAGACTCTATTTCCCTTAAAATTTTTTGGTAGATTGGCGGATGGGTTATGGAATTTAAAATATCTCTCTTGTTTTTATCATCAAAAACAATTTTGCCAAGAGCTTTTCTGTCAAGGTCATTATTTTTAAAAATATTTTCACCAAAGGCCTTTTTTATCCTCAAAATAACTTTTTCATCTTCTAAAATATCCCTTGCCAAAAGATCAGAGTCAATGACTTTATAGCCCCTTTCTCTTAAAAAATTTGAAACCTGACTTTTGCCCGTTGCAATTGAACCAGTAAGTCCGATAATTTTACTTTGCATCATAAAGACTTTGCCCTTCATTCATGTCTACATTAAGTTTTACCTTCATTTTAGCTGCATTTTCCATAACATCCTTCATAATTTTTTTAACTTCTTCGGCTTCTTCCAGTGGACTATCCACAACAAGCTCATCATGAATTTGAAGTATTAATTTCGCCTTCAATTTTTTCTTTTTTAATTCTTTGTAGCAGCCTACCATAGCAATTTTAATAATATCTGCTGCAGAACCTTGAATCGGTGTGTTTAAGGCAACTCTTTCTCCAAAAGACCTTATATTGAAATTTTTTGCTGAAAGTTCTGGAATATATCTTCTTCTGTGAAGAATTGTTTCAACATAGCCATTTTTTTTACCCTTTTCAATTTCCTCTGACATATAATTTTTAATGCCCTTAAAATGCCCTAAATAATTATCTATATAATTTTTCGCTTCCTTTCTAGGAATATTTAAATTTTGTGAAAGACCATAGTCTGAAATTCCGTAAACTATTCCAAAATTTACTGCCTTTGCCATAGATCTCATTTCACTTGTCACTTCATCATAGGGCGTATGAAAAACTTCTGAGGCTGTTTTTCTATGAATATCCAGTCCTCCTTCAAAAGCCTTAATCATGTCCTCGTCATTTGAAAGTGAAGCCAAAACCCTAAGCTCTATTTGTGAATAGTCAGCATCAACTAAAAGACAGCCTTCACTTGCCAAAAATGCCTTCCTAATAAGTCTTCCCTCTTTTGTCCTAATAGGAATATTTTGTAGATTTGGTTCTGTTGATGAAATTCTGCCAGTAGATGCTACAGTTTGATTAAAACTTGAATGGATTCTCCCAGTCTTTTCATTTATTACAGCCTTTAAGCCATCAATATAGGTATTTTTTAGTTTTGTTAGCTTTCTATATTCCAAAATATAGGAAATAATTTCTGCCTTTCCCTCTAATTTTTCTAAAACTTCAACAGATGTTGAATAACCAGTTTTTGTCTTTTTAATAACAGGTAAATCCATTTTTTCAAATAAAATTACCCCCAGCTGTTTTGGAGAATTAATATTAAACTCTTCATCTGCCTGCCTATAAATATTTTCTTCTAAATTTACAATCCTACCCTTAACATCTTCATCAATTTCATCTAAAACTTCTTCTCTAGTTCTGATTCCAATAAGTTCCATACTTGCAAGGACTTCCACAAGAGGTAGCTCCACATTTTTATAAAGGTCAAGCATTTCCTCCTCTTCAATCTTTTCCCTTTGCTTATAGGTAATTTCATAAATGGCATTCAGACCAAAGGCAAAATACTTATTTAATTCTTCTTCATCTAAATCCTTAAATTTTTTCTTTTTAGCCCCCTTTCCAAGAAGCTCTTCTTCATCCTTATAAGCCATATTAAAATATCCCTTATAAATTTCATTTAAGTCATAATTTGATTTAGTAGAATTTAAAAGATATTCACCTATTTTTGTGTCAGATGTGAAATTTTTTATATCAATATTATTAAATTGTAAAATTATTATATCTTCCTTAAGGTCATGAGAAAGCTTTTCAATATCTGCATCTTCAAAAAGATTTTTTAAAGCAGATAAATTCTCTTTTGAATAATCATAAATCCCTGCCAGTCCGCCCTCTGGTAGAATGGCAATTTTTAGAGGATTTACTCCTGCATATACCTTGCCGTCACTAATAAATTTAAAGGCAAAGGACCCAGCTTTTTTTATTTCCTTAATTAAGTCATCTAAACTTTTGCTTGTGAGGTCAAAAAACTTTTCACTAATTTCAAGTGCTTCTTCTTTTTGATATTCTTCGGGCAATCTTTGAAGGATTGAATTAAATTCAAATTTTCTGTAAAGATCCGAAAGATTTTTATAATCATATTCCTTAACTTCAAAATCAGAAAGCTTTACTTCAAGATAAATATTTCTTACAATAGTCCCTAAAGTTCTTGACATAAAGGCACTGGCCTTACATTCTTCCAAATTTTTCCTTAACTTTTTTCCAGAAATTTCATCAATATTATTATAAATATTTTCAAGATTTCCATATTCTTTTACAAGTTTTAGGGCAGTCTTTTCTCCAACTCCCTTAACTCCAGGAATATTGTCAGAAGGATCACCCATTAGGGCCTTAAGTTCAATAAATTCCTCTCCTGCAATTCCATAATTTTCTTTTAAATAATTTAGGTCAACTATTTCAAGTTCAGTAATTCCCTTTCTTGTCATTAAAACCATATTATTTTCATCAACAAGCTGATAATAATCCTTGTCCCCGGTTAAAAGATAAGATTTATAGCCTTCCTTTGAAGCCATTAAAGATAAAGTGCCTGCAATGTCATCAGCCTCATATTCCGAAAGCTCCATAACCTTAATATTCATATATTTTAAAATTTCTCTAATATATGGAAATTGCTGTTCAAGTTCACTTGGAGTTTTTTGTCTTGTGCCTTTATAGTCCTTATAAATTTCCCTCCTAAAAAGACTTCCTTTAATGTCAAAACAAACGACAATATTTGTCGGCTTAATTTTTTCAATTGCATTTTCAAGCATCATAACAAAACCATAAATGGCATTAGTATAAAGTCCCTTTTTAGTTTTTAAAAGAGGAAGAGCATAAAAAGCCCTAAAAAATAATGACGAACCATCTATAATTAAAAATTTTTTCTTATCCATAATCCACCTCACAAAACTTTGAATAACTATAATTAATTATAACCTAAAAAACCATAAAAGAAAAAAGACCCTAAAAATAGGATCTTTAAAATGGTGCCGAAGGGGGGACTCGAACCCCCACGATGTTGCCACCGTCAGATTTTGAGTCTGATGCGTCTGCCAATTCCGCCACTTCGGCTCAAAAGTAATTTTTTATATTATATTATTTAAAAGAAAAACTGTCAACAAAATGGTGCAGAAGAAGGGACTTGAACCCTCACGCACCAGTGTGCACATGCCCCTCAAACATGCCTGTCTGCCTATTCCAGCACTTCTGCAAAATAAATTCAATATATATGATATCTATTAACAAAAAGAAAAGCAAGATAAAATTGTAAAAAAATTTTGTGTAGTGTTACAATTGATGCGAGACAAAATAAAAGAAAAAAGAGAAATATCCTATATAATTAAATTAACCAAAATTTTAAAAAAGGACTGATTCTCTCTATGAATACAATTATACCAAAAAACCAAAGATATTTGCCACATACTTTAGACACAAGATATCACGCAGTTAAAATATATAGAAAGGGATATTCTGTAAATTTTGTAGTAAGAAGATACAAAATTTCTAAAGCATCTTTAATGAGATGGAATAAAAAATTTGATGGAACAAAATAATCTCTTAGGGATAAATCTCATAAGCCTTTAAGTAAGCATCTTAACGCATATACTGATGAAGAAATCTTATGGATAAAGTCTTTTATTAAAAGAAATCCTAATATTTCTATGATAGAACTATATGCAAAACTTAAGTTTAGGAAAGGATACATACATTTGATAAATTATGTTGTGAATTAGGTATAAAGCATCAATTAATAAGGCCTAGAACACCTAGACATAATGGAAAAGTTGAAAGAATCCATATAAATGATAATGAAAAATTTTATAAATATTTATCTTTATTATAGTTATGATGATTTGAAAGTTCAGATGAAAAGTTATTTGTATAAATCTAATAGACTTCCAATGCAGACTTTGAATTGGTTTAGTCCTATTGAAAAGCGTAATCTATTATTGGGGGCTAGCCCACAATAATAGATTAACATATAGGATATTTATTTTATTATTTTTGGTATCACATCACTTACAAATGTACATACTTACGCTTGCGTTTGTTTTATCTGTCTTTTTCTAAGTTTCTTTCGACTACATGCTCGATAATATCTTCAAATACTTCTTCAATCGGCTTTTCCCTACATATACTCGCTTTGTTTCATAGTTGATTTTTCCACTTCGTTTTTTATTTTTTAATTCCATATAATTTCTCCCTTTTGTTGCAATAAAAAAAGGTGATTAGATTTTTAATTTTCTAATCGCCTTTTAAGTGTCATATTTATATTTTTATTATCTCTGGCATACTTTGATACCTTTTTAGACTTAAAGTCTTTAATAGCGGCTTTCCACCTCTTTTTAACTATAAAGATTCTCCTACATCATAGTTCATTTTTTTATTTAAACCTTTCTGTGTTAGTTTTTCTTTATCTTCTTCATACCAATTTAAGATTGTTGCATAGTGGTTTTGATAGGTCTTGCCACTGCTTTTCATGTATCTTGATAGTTTATTTATCATTATTTCTGTGTGTGAGTTTAATTTTTCTTTAAAATTTTTGTATTCTTCTTTGCTTAGCCTTACATTTTTGTATTCTCCATAAAAGATGGGGGTGGACTGTTCTCTCTCCCCTTATCTATACTAACCTTATCTAATCTACCCTTACCTATACTGGGTTGACCACTTGACAACCTTTGGTCAACCAAATGACAACCAACTTTTTCTTCTGAAATATATGCTCCATTTTCCGTTTGATAAAGCTGCTGTTTCTGATCGATATACATTGTTGGCTTATATCTGTCTTTTCTAATAAAGTTATTTATCTTCCAATAAGTAATGACGATAATTCCCTGATCAAAGACTATCACAAAGCCTTTAGCAATAAGTATTTTTAGGTCATCTTCATTTGCTCCGATAATCTTGATGATTTTCTTAGGATTATTTACAAAACCGTCATCATCTGCTCGCATTGATAGATGAAAATACAGACATTGACTACTTAGTGGCATATCCAAAAATAAGTCGCTATCCACTATCTTTAGTGAAAACATTCTTTTATCTACCATGCTCTCCTACCTTTCTTGAAATAAAAAAGACGATAGTTTTTTACTTCTATCGACCTTGCATATTGCTATGATTTAACATAATTATATATTAAATTTTTAAGTCTTTATTATTTAACATCTTACTAAACATGTCATGATACATATCTTTAGAAGATTCTTCTATCTTGGTAATACTTGATATTTTATTTCCTGCATCCTTTGACGAAGCTCCGCAAAGATAAAAGGCTTCATTTTCTGTTCCATAGTCTATGGCAATATATCTATCATGGTATTTTTTACCTGCTATCTTAAGCTTCAGGTCTATATTAGGATAATCTTTTACAAAATCATCCAAGATATTTTTTGTAAGCATATCCTTGTTCTTGACATTATCGCTAAAGACTATGATTTGAGTCTTATCTCTTGCAGCTCTTAAAAGTTCCAATGTTTTAAGTCCTACATAGTTATCAATTACATAAATGCTTTTCTTTGCTGATTTATATATTTTTGTATAGGCAACATCAGCTTCTATCTTATCTCCATTCATCAAGAGGAAATGTTTATATGTTTCCGGGTCTATAAAATTGTCCATTACCTTTTTCAAATCTTCTTTAGTAGCTAATGTGTTAATCTTGCTATCTATCCTTGCAATATCATTTGTGTTTTGATTTGTTTGAATTGCTATTTGAACTAATTCCTTTGAGCTGATAAAATCTTGATTTTCAACGATGAAGTCTTTCATCTGCTTAAACATTCGTATTAAAGCCTTGCTCTGTTTAACAGCAAGTTCTCCCCTTAATACAGTCATAAGCATATATATTCCCTGTTCTGTAAAAGCATAAGGTAGTTTTCTACGCCCGCCCCAACTTGATGTCGATTTTTTCGATATCAAGTTTTCAAACTCTGACTTCGTCAACTGAAACATAAAATCATCATCAAATTTCTCCGAATTATTTTTTACTTGTTCGTTAAATCTTGTCGTTGTATACCCATAGATTTCAGCCAACTCAAAATCAAGCATAATCCTTTGATTTCGTATATAGTAAATCTTACTTTTAATTGTAGTTTCATCTATAACTACAATTTCCTTATTTTGTTCTGCCACAAAATGCACCTCCTATATATTTTGGGGACTACAACTTTTAGCCATTTTCTCTTTATTTCATTTAGCTTACAGCTCTTAAGCCAATTATCCATCATATTTTCAAAGTCTAATTTTTATAATTATACCAAAAATGTTAAATCTTTTCTATCTCTCCCTCTCTCTCTTTATCTATCTCTATATCTTTCTCTATCTCTTGTCGGACATGGGTTGGACTCATTAAGGACAATGTCCTCTGTTTATTTTGTCTGTATATTCTTTTTTTCTCTGCCCAAGCTGTTTCTAATCCTATTAGGCTTGGTATCTCAGTTAAATAATATTCATCATTTTCTGTTACAACTTCTAATAAGCCTTGATTTATTAAATAATTAACTGTGACCATTACATCATCGTCTGTTTCATCTATGGTTAGTGCTAACTCTTTTATAAAATCACTTTCTACTCCGTCATAATAGAGTTTGCCCTCATCTTTTAGGCTTAGTAGTAGAAGTTTGAGGTAGATTATCGTGTAGGTATCTCCTCCCGATATTCTCCTTAATCTTTTTTTCCTTTTGTCTGTGAAAAATTCTTCTTTTAATTTTATCCAATAATATCTTTTGTTTGTTGCCATTCTAATCCTCCTTGCAATAAAAAAGAAGTAGATTTTTTCTCTACCTCTCCTTATAATTTATATTTTATTTTCCCTTATACTTTTTAATGACTTTTTCTACTTGTTCTTCAAGCTCTTCCCTATTTGGAATATACAAGGTGTATTTTGATGCGAATATTTTATTTGATAAATTTCCTAAGGCGTATTCTGCTTGTACCCCGTATTTATCAGTACACAAGATAATCCCTATTGGTTCATTTGCTCACTTCTTAACTAAGCTTAATAAAAAGAAAATATTTCGGCTTAGCTTTTACATTTTAATAACCTTGATCTTCTATCTTCCATTCCTTGTCTTTGTCTGCTCTAACTAAGGTCCAGCTGTAATCCTTGTATTCTCCTTTACTTAATACAGGATTTTCTCCACTTACATCAAATTCTGAAAATAGTACAATAATATTATTTGGATTTATATCAGTACCCTTACCTTTTCCATATTCCATAAAGGCTTTTATTGCATCTTCAGATTTAGCTTCATCGTAGCGAAATGCTTTTAATTTTGAGCCTGGAAATGAAAAGTTATCCTTTACTACTTTAATTACAGAATTTATTTCTTCTTCGCTAAATTTACTAGAATCACCTATGTCGATTGTAATATCTCCATCTGCTTTTCCTTTACATGCTGCTAATGAAAATAAAAATATTAAAGCAAAAAGAATTCTAAAACCAAGTTTCATAATATTTCCTCCTTTGATTATAAAATACCATGTCCACATAATAATGTGTGTTGCCGAGATTTACTCTTTGTTTGGCTGTCTTATTTATTTCATTGCCCTTTAAGGCTAGGTCTAGGACTTTTTCTTTGTTCTCTTCTCCAGATGACAAGAGCAGTCTTTCAAAAAGTGAGGTTTTAATTTGTCTTTTAACTTCTCTCACCGACCAGTTTGCATTGATACTTTCTTTTTCATAGAAGCTTCTCTTTTTCTCATCGCTAATGGATAAGAGTTCACAATAATGGGACCAGGTCAATTTTCCAGACAGTGTCTGGAATATTGGATATGATAAATATAGGTTTCTCATATTAAATAAATTAGACTTAGAAAATCCTTTACCATATTCCTTTGTAAGTTGTCTTGACAAATCATTTATAAGCTCTTTACCATACTCGGCTCTTTCTGAATGTCCTTGCTCATCTTCTACGATAATACGTCCAATCTCCCAGTAAGTTTGAACTAAAATATTATTGAATTCTCTTGCGACTTGATTTCTTGCCTTATCCATTAATGTTTTTATACTATTAAAAACATCATCATGGACTCTATCTATGTTATTTTTCTTATTCATACAAGCACCTCTTTGACCTCTTAATTGTTCTAATTATATCATAAATATTGTGTTTATTCAATATTATATCCTTTCTACATTGATATTTTCCAGATTTTCGATAATCGAAATTCTTGATTTCCGATTTTCGGAATTCTGGACTTCTGCTTTTCAGAAGTCTTGTTGTTATGGTTATTTAAGGGTGTAACTTTTCGTTACTCCCTTAGATTTCTCTGGTCATATCTTTTTTGCTTGGTTTTACTTTTTCTTTATTTATTTCTTCAAGCTTTCTCATTAAAAGATTTTTTTCTTCATTCCATTTTTTAGGACTTAGTTTTTCCTTATCTGATAGGAGTTTTTTTAATTTCCCACTTACTACTTTATATTGGTCTATATCTTTCTTATGTTTGTTATAAAATGCGTCTTTTGTGAATATATTTTTCTTTTGATATTCTTCATAAACTTCTTTTTTGATTTTGTAATTGTTTAATGCTTTCTTCTTTCTTATCAATCTGTTCTTCAATACTCAACTTTATTCTTTTACTTGCCATAATGTATCCTTTCTTAAAATAAAAAAACGACTAGATTTTTATTTCTAATCGTTCTTGTGCTTAATTTTGTAAGGCTACTTTTTTTGTAGCTTCAATTTTTTTATCTGCCCATATTACAACATCTTTTATAATAAGTTTCTTAACAACCTTTATAAATTTATCCATAAATATATAATCGACAACCTCATTGCAAAATGGTATTTCTACTTCTGTATTCTTTAATCCTATCTTAGTTGCTTTTGCATTATAATCAAATCTTTCTGTTATTGATTTTCTAATACATGTCATTATATATAATGCAATATCTAAGTTCATATTCTCATTCTGTAATACACTAGTAGCTCCATGACCATCTTTTAAATAAAAAGGTGTTTGTAGATAAACAACATTTTGATTGTTTGAATGAACCAATATAGTTGGCAAAGCATTTTTATTATTTAAAACTTCTGCCTTTAATGATTCATAACTTATTATTCCGTTGTTATCAGTAGATTGACCATAAAATGGATATTTTTCAGAAGCTTTATCGTATAATTCATTCAATTTCAACGGATCTATCTCTGAAATTCCACTTTGCCATATCAATAAATCTTCTAATCTAATCTTGTCTTTCTTTCTTTCTTTCTTTCTTTCTAAAGAATTGTCTGACATTTTTTCAAAATCATCAAGTATTTTTTCATCTTCTTTTGTCAATTTATAATCTTTAAGTCCAGTTGCCATTAAATACGCTTCAAGTTCCTCGATGCGTTCCGCTTCGAGTTCCTCGATGAATTTTTCCATATAGGAAAAATTCATCTTGCCATTTAAAAATGGCAAATTGAGTTTTAAATTATTCAACTTTTTTGCAGAAACTGTGTTTGTATATCCATATATAACCATATGTTTCTTAATTAAACTACAAATAAATAATCCTACTCGTTTATTTTTTATTAATGGAATTTTTTCTTCTAATATAAGCACTCCATCGGTTGTTATGAATTCTTCCGGTTGATAATAAATAACTCCTGTCTGTCTGCCGATTATTATAGAATTACCTTTAAATTTCCTATAATCATTATTGCTAACTTTATATACATAGCCATTATTTATATCGTTTTGTGCAACAAACGAAACTCCAACATCATTTCTTATAAGAGTTTTTTGATTTTGAATATCTCCACGTGCAACATTAAAGAGTTTATCAAAATCAAATTCTTTCCATTCGCCCCCGTTTTCTAAAAACTCTCTTTCAAGTTTTTCTAAACGAGGGCTTAAGCTTTTTTTAATGATTTGTCCTCACTTTTTAAAATATTAGATACTTCCCAAGCTAAATAATCGGCAACGGTATTTTTAAAATCTTCTATCTTAGGTTTAGTATCTATTATCTTATGTTGTTCAAAATTCCAGTCATTACCACCATCACTTATAAAATCCTCTATATAAATTTCATCAATATCCCAAAGACTTCCATTTACTCTTGCACTTTTCCCCGCTTTATATATTTTTACAATGTCTTGATATCTTTCGGTTGGACTATCTGTTTCATTTAATCCTCTTTTTGTTCTCTTATATCCATCATTTCTAAAATCTATGAATTTTACCGTCTTTTCATAGTCATGTGGCACTCCTGCCTCAAAGACGTATATACTTGTTTGAACTCCTGCCATTGGAATAAATAAATCAACCGGCATTTTTATACTTGCAAGAAGAGTGTTATTTTTCAAAATTTCTTGATTGCTGGATACAGCTCTTCCACTTCCTGCACTATCTTGTATGATTATTGCTGCTAGACCTCCTTTTTCCATTTTTGATAAACCAAATCTTATAAATGGCATACCATTTTCCTCAAATGAAAAAGGTGGGTTTAAAAGAAGTCTATTAGCCTTAAAGTTTGTATATAATTCCTCTGGAGTTCTAAATGTGTTGCCTTTTCTAATATTACTTGACCCATCTCCTCTTAAAATCATGTTGGTTGCTGCTAAGGTAAACATTTCTGCATTCAATTCTACGCCGAGTAATTGTTCTTTTTTGATTTCTTCTATTTTTTTATTAGCCTTGCTTGTATCTTTTCCAAAAGTTTTATTAGCATCGTCAATCATTATTTCCATAGAACTTATTAAAAATCCTGCCGATCCCGTGGCTAAATCCATGGTTCTTGAATCTTTATTTACATTTAAAATTTCAGCCATCATTTTTGTTACATATGGAGGAGTAAGAACTATTCCTATTTCTTTACCATCACCTAAAGCATATTTTAAAAATTCAGAATACATCTCGCCCATTATATCTAAGTGTCCTGCCATAGCATCTATAGACATATAAATATTATTGAAAATATAAGTGAAGATTTGCTTATTACTACTTGCTTCTTTTTCTAAAAGTTTTCCAACTAACTTATCTAAATCTGTTGGCTCATCTCTTTGACTATCTTTTGAAATTTCACTAAAAGATGAAAGCATTAAATCTACTTTCTCTTGTTTTATTTGTTTTTGTTTTAAATATTCTTTTATTTGATTTGTGATTAAGATACCATCTCTTTTAGTGTCTGTTTTTGCTCCCAACAAGTCTTCTGGTATAAGTCCTCTTTGAACTAAATTTCCATCTTCGTCTAATATATCCTGCATAGATAAAAGCATACCCGATACATAAAGTACTCTTTGTGGAGCTGTAATATTATGATTGTGCATAAGTTTGTTTAATTCACCTGCATATTTCTGCAAAAGTGTTCTACTGGTGATTAATATTTCATGTTTTTCTTCTTCTGTTAAAACACAATCATTATAAAAATTAGAGAAAGTTTTTTCATTCTCTAAAAAATCTATACTTGCATAGCTTTGCATTTTTTTTATGGATTTAAATGATGAACCAAAAATATAATAAGTATCGAAGATTACATTTTCACTATTATCTCCTGCCACTCCAATAGCTATCGCTTCCTTATACTTTCCGCTTGCTATCATTTGTGTTGAATAATATATAGCACCATTGCTAGCATAATCTCGAATAGATTTCTCATCTTCTTTTATTCCATCTTTATTTTCAGATATTAACCTTTTACTTCCCAGTTTGTCTTCAAATATAACTGGTATATCATATTTTTCGACATGAAAATCAGGTTTTCCGAAATTTGTTTTTGTCTTTGTTTTTGCAGAACCTTTTAGAGCATCTTTCATGTAGTCAGACATAGAAGATTCCACATTATAATCTTTTAATTTTTTAAGACCTATTTCCGAAAATTTATTTTTTACATAATCATTTACATCATCTTCGAGTTTCCACTTTTCAATCATACCTATTCCTCATCACTAAAATTATCTTCAAAACTAATAATGTCATTAGGAGTACAAGATAAAGCCTTACATATTCTTTCTAAATTCTTAAATGTTATTGGTTTATCCTTGCCCATTTGTGCCATAACATTTGTTGTAAGTCCTGCCATAGCTATTACATCTGTTTTCTTTAGTCCTTTTTTCGCTAACTGTATCCATAATGGTTTATAGTTAAGTGCCATAATATCCCTCTTTTTCTCTTTATTAGATTTATTTAATTATAGCATAAATATTGATTTCATTCAATCTTACATTGGTTTAGTGATTTATTTTAGAGAATTTGTTTTGTTATTCCGTCCTTATTTTGCCATAAATTGCTTAATACCTTGAGATTTAGCACCAGGGTTATCATTACCATAACCTTCCATTAAGTTAATAACTCCCCATGCTCCTAAACCTGCACCAATTGCAGTTACAAGTGTCTTTAAAACTCCAACTCCAGCTGTAAAAAATTCCATATTATTCCTCCTCGTTTTCTTTCTCTTTATTTTCTATTTTGTTTAGTGATTTAACTATAAAATTCTTGTAGACCTTATCTCCTTTTTTATTTTCTTTGAAATATCCAAAGACATGGATTAGATCTCCTTTTAAAATTCTTTTACAATTTCTACCTTTTCTCCATATACTGAGCAATTTGTATATTCTTTGCCCTTTCCATATTTTTTAACAAGAGCAAAATTTGCTACTTGAACACTTTCTCCATCTTTTTCAAATTCTGAAAATTCAGCTTCCTTAACTAAATTTGCATTAATATTTATCATTTCTCTATCCATTAATTTCTTCTCCTTAATCTATAAATGTCAATTAAAAAAGCGACTGAACTTATAATTCAATCGCTAAATGCCTTATATATTAAATTGTTTTAAGTGGGACTTCTTATCCTTACCATCTTAACCTCCTGATTTTGGATATAAAAAAAGACGATAGAGTTTTTAATTTCTATCGTCTAATTTGTTAGCAATTCTATTTGTTAAGCACTTACAATGCCAACTTCTTCCATTTTCTAATCTTCGTTCTGAACGTTCCAAATGGTGCTACTGTGTTTACATGGATAAATTTATAAACTTCCCAAGTTGCAGTTTTGGTTGCTTCATCTGCCCATTTTCTCATATGTGGTTTAAATAACCCTTCTTCTGTTAATTCATCTATCATAAGATAAATATTTTCTACATTTTGTGTTAGTTTTGCTTTTAGTTCCTTTAACGATTTATGGGCATAGGTATCTGTAAACCATTGATATAATTCTCCAAGTTGATTCCATTTGAAATTATCTGATGGTGTTTTGACTTCGAGTCCTTTTTTCTCATCTTCTTCCCATTTTAAGAGTAAAGTTGTCCAACCTATTTGATAGGCAAGATTTTCCGCTGGTGTCCTATCAACTTCATCTATTCTTTTGTCTTTCAATTCTTCTGGGATATTATCAAATTCTGAAATATATTTTTCAAAAGTTTTCTTTATTTCATTTTTTAATTCTTCCTTACTTTCATAAGACCTCATATTCCGACCTCCGTGGTTTGTATATAGATATTATACCAAAAATATTTTTATCTTAGTATTAATTCATAATCTTGTAATCAAACTGTTCCTATTTATTTTTATTTTATCTTGGCTCATAAGTTCTTTGCCAGTTTTTTGGTAATTTAGACCAAAAGATTTTTGATTTAATCTTGTTTCTGATGTGTTATATAGGTCTATGGTTTCTTTTTCTAAAGTTTCTGATAACTCTTTTACTGTTATTTTTTCTTTTCCTCCTAGAAAAAGTGTAGAGTCACAGTTGCCAACTATTATATCTGCATGGTCTTTATAGATTGCCTTTAATTGAGATTGTGCTTGCAGTATTATACTTGCTGATATTTTTCTTGAACGAATTGTCGCTATTAGTTTCTCAAATTTTGGAATTAAGCCTATATTTGCAAACTCATCAAGTAGACACCTAACATGAACTGGAAGTCTTCCACCATACACATCATCTGCCTTATCACATAGTAGATTAAATAATTGGGAATACATTATTGAGACTACAAAGTTAAAGGTATCATCAGTATCTGATATTATTACGAATAGAGCAGTTTTCCTATCTCCAATTTTATCGAGTTCTAATTCATCTTCGCTCATTAGTTCTCTAAGCTCTCTTATATCAAAAGGTGCAAGTCTTGCTCCACAAGATATTAGAATTGACTTGGCAGTTTTTCCTGTAACAACTTGTCAAGGACTTTCTAATCATTTTTATCGACTTTTTGATGTTTTTCTCTCTCCATTTCTCTAAGCATTATGCGTTTTAATTTGTCTTGCATTGTTTCCGTTGCATTTTCATTAAAGTGAACAACAACCTCATAGGTTGCTTTACCAATTTTCTTTATCGTCTTTGTTCCTGTATTCTGTTCATTTTTATTTTCTTGCATATAGTTTTCCTCCTGTTTGTTGCAATTAAAAAAGACGATAGATTTTTACTTCTACCGCCTTGCTTAAAGCTCATATAACTGTCTATTCTGTTATCTGCATATTAAATTTTCAAATTCTTATTGTTTAACATTCCACCAAACATTTTATGATACATATCCTTAGAGGATTCTTCTATCTTGGTAATACTTGATATTTTATTTCCTGCGTCCTTTGATGAAGCTCCGCAAAGATAAAAGGCTTCATTTTCTGTTCCATAGTCTATTGCAATATATCTATCGTGATATTTTTTGCCTGCAACCTTCATTTTTAAGTTGATATTTGGATAATCTCTTCTAAAATCATTTAGGATGTTTTTTGTAAGCATATCTTTATTTTTCATATTGTCGCTAAAGACTATAATTTCAACATTGTCTTTTGCAGCTCTTAATAATTCTAAGGTTTTCAAGCCTATATAGTTATCTATTACATAAATGCTTTTCTTTGCTGACTTATATATTTTTGTATAGGCAACATCCGCTTCAATCTTATCTCCATTCATTAAAAGGAAATGCTTGTATGTGTCCGGATCTATAAAATTATCCATAACCTTTTTCAAATCTTCTTTTGTAGCCATTTGCGACTTTATTTCAGCTATATCCTTTGTGTTTTGATTTGTCTGTACTGCTATTTGTACCAATTCTTTTGAGCTAATAAAATCTTGATTTTCGATTATAAAGTCTTTCATCTGCTTAAATGTTCTAATTAAGGCTCTACTTTGCCTAATCGCAAGTTCACCTCTTAATACCGTCATAAGCATATAAATACCTTGTTCCGTAAAGGCATTTGGTAGGTACCTTGAGCCGCCCCAACTTGAGGTGAAATTTTTGCACCTCAAGTTTTCAAACTCATTCTCGGTCAATTGAAACATAAAATCTTCGCCTTCAAACTTTTCAATATTATTTTTTACCTGTCTATTAAAGTTTTTAGTTTCATAACCATATATTTCAGCTAAATCTGCATCAAGCATTACTTTTTGTCCACGAATGAAATATATTTTTTCTTGTATAGTTTTATCATCTACAATAACTATCTCTTTATTTTCATCTGCCATGAAATGCACCTCCAAAATTATCTAAATATCTTTTCCAATCCGCCACGCACTGCGTAGCTTTTTGAAATAAGTCTCATATCTTTTTATATTTTTCTACTCCACCTTCAGCTTTTCCGATGTGTTCCACATTTTTTACAAGTCTCTTATTTACATTTTCATAAAACCATCTGCCAATCAATGCCGGCGGTGTTGCGATTAACTCTCTCAAAACAAATTCTTTGCCTTTCGGTAAAGAGCTAATTTTGTTTAATAAGGTAGTATATAGGTCAGCATAGCTTGTATTTTCTTGTAAACTACTACACTTACAATATTCAGTAACGCTTGGGAAACCTCCCTCTATTGCTTTTTTAGTTAAAATTTCAAGTTCTTCATCGGTTACAGTAAATTGAATTCGCATTTATATATCCTCTCCTTATAACTGAGTTTATTACCATATCATTATCATTTTATCATAAATACGATATTTTTTCCATACCACAAATTTAAGCCCTTATACGATGTTTTTACAATTAGCCATAATCTGATACCTATTTTATTATTAACACTCTTAAAAAGCCTTTCCACCGTCTTATACGAGGTCTACAAGTGTTCACCCTTGTCATAATCTTCAAAGGTATATACTTTTGATTTACTGTTTTCCTTTAATTTCCCTTTGTCCTGTTCATACCAATGAACCAAGGTCGCATAATGGTCTTTGTAGTTTCTTCCTGTACTTTGCATATAGGTTGACAGCTTCTCTATCATTTTATCCCTATGACATTGCATTTTATCCTTTAATTTTCCATATTCTTCATCAGTTAAGGAAACATTTTTATATTCTCCATAAAGGGAGGGGGATATTTTTTCTTTCTCCCCCTCTTTTTCTAACTCTATATCTATTTCTTTCTCTATATCTCCGTTGCAATTTTGTTGCAAAAGGTTGCAATGTGTTGCATTAGTGTTGCATTGCAACGCTTTTTGTCCTCTCGATTTTCTCGAACGCCTTGTAGACGCTGTTTCTGAACCTATAAGACTTGGGATTTCTGTTAAAAAATACTCGTCATTTTCTGTGATTATCTCCATCAATCCTTGTGCCATAAGATAGTTCACTGTAACCATTACATCATCTTCTGTTTCATCAATCGTTAAGGCAAGCTCTTTGATAAAGTCTGTTTCTACTCCGTCATAATACAGTTTTCCACTATCTTTTAGGCTAAGCAAAAGCAATTTGAGGTAAATGATTGTATAGGTATCTCCTCCTGATATTTTTCTTAGCCTTTTGATTCTCTTATCTGTAAAAAAATCTTCTTTCAATTTTAACCAATAGTATCTTCTGTTGTCTGCCATTTTTATCTTTCCTCCCCTTTATTTTTATAATTTTCTTTAGCCTTTTCCTTGACTTTTTGGTTGTACTCTTTTTCTTTTTTGCCTTGCTCTTGGAATTTTTTTAGTTGTGCAATCACGCTTGGTTTATCTCCTCTCTTAATTGCCTTGTCTATCTCTATGGATAGGTCTATGCCATACTCGTCATTAACAATCTTTACTGCATATTTGATATGGTCTATCTGCTTAAATTCATCTTGTACTTTAGCTTTATCTTCGGTTAAATTTTGTATCTCATTTTCAAGATGTGATATTTCTTTTTGCCAATCACTTAATTTGATGGATGATGTCCCGGTAAATTTTTCTATGATCTTTCTTGCTCTTTGGTATCTGTCTATTTCTTTTTTATGGGAATTGTAAAAACTGTCTTTGAATAGTGTCTTGCTTTTGTATTCCTGATAGACTTCTTTGTTTTCTCTGATAGCGTCTATGCAGCTTACACACTGATTTAGGTCTTTAATTCTTTGTGTTTTACTCTGAATATCACCACTTATCTTTTTACTTTGCTTTGCCAGTTCAATGACTTTTTCTTGTAGGTCTGCTATGGTTTGAAGATGATTATCTTTTAGATAGTAGATTGCTTTTACAAATCTCTTTAGGTCTGCATTTCCCTTTTTTATCTGTCCATAGTAGGATAGATTTTTTATTTTTTCTCCCTGTATTTCGTTGTAGATAGAAATATATTCATAAAGGTTAAAGAGTTCTGCTTTGTTCTCCAGTTCATCTTTCTTGGTCTGTTTATACTCATCGTATTTTGCTTGCAGATTTCCAAGTAAAGAGTCTATCCATGAAGTGATTTCTTTTATCTTGTTCTTGATGGCTTTTACTAAGGAATTATGCTTTTTGATTTCTCTGTTGATGTTTCCTTTGTCGGTTTCGATTCCTTTTTTCTCTAAGGCACTTGCACTTGCTCCTAAATGAATGGTTGGGATTTCTTCTTTTCCTTGTCTTTTGTAGGAACGATGATCCACTCTCTTTTCCTGATGATTTTTTTCTAAATACTGATTACAAAGGCTTGCAAAATTCTTTCTCCATTTCTCTGCGTTGCCTTTATCGTTCCAGTCTGTCAGTTCTATTTTTCTTGTTTTATAGTTTCCGCTTTTTAGTTTTATCTTTTCTCCCTTTTCATCAAGTACATATTCTTTTTTACTCTTTGCCTGCCACTCTCCTTTTTCATTGATTGGTCTAAGGGTAGTCATAATATGTGCATGGATATTGTTATTTTCTTCATCACTCTCATCATGGATTGCAAGGTCTGCTATCATTCCTTTTGATACAAAATTTTCTTGTATGAAGTCGGTAATGAGTTTCTTGTTTTCTTCAAAGGATAATTCTTTTGGTAGAGCAATGATAAAATTTCTTGCAAGCTGTGCGTTGCTTGCTTTCTCATTTAGTTCAACGCTGTTCCATAAGGTAGTTCTATCTTTTAATGCTATGGGGACATTCTCCGGCAAGAAAATTTCTGAATGTAAAAGTCCTTTTTTATTGTGATAGTCATGAACTTCTCCGTCCCATTCATTTTTGATTTTCTCGCAAGAGATATATGCTGCACTTGCAACTGCCGATTTACTTTTTCCTCTGCTTATCATTGAAATATTAAAGTGAAATGTTTCTGCCACTTTTAAACTCCTTTCATTTTTTTATTTGTTTTCAGGTAAAGAAAAAAGCAGACGGGTTATTTTTTGTATCTTTTCCTATCTGCTTTATCCGTATGTTTTTATTAGGTTTTGGATTTTCAAAGACTTGCTAAAATCCCTTAGTTTACTAAGGGCGCAATTATACACCCTAAAGGGTGCTTTGCGTCCTGCGGAGCTTTTTGCCCTTGCAGGGAGCTTCTGAAAAAACTAAGGTCTTTTATTTTATCTACTCTATGTCTGTTTCATCTTCCATATCTTTCCCATTTATCATTTCTTCATAGGCTTGTCTGTATTCTTCTGTGTGAGTAGAGATATTTAACAGTTTTTCTATCTCCTCATTGGTAAATATTAGAGGATTTTTAATGACCCTTTCTACTATCAATCCCCTTTGTATGAGCCTGTGATTTCTTCTTTTTCGTTCATTTTCATTTGCCAGTTTTTCTAATTTCTTGCCTTGATTTTCTAATTGTTTCAGCTTCACATTGCACTTTTCTCTTTCTTCCTGAAGTTCAGAAATTTGTTCCTGTACTTCCTGTAATGTTTTTTCTTTCTTCATTTTTAATTCCTCCGTTTTGGTATCTGCTTGTTTCCATAAAGAAAGGTTAAGCACCTTTTTTGACACTTAACCTTTCCAAGTTTTTAGATTTTATCTTCTAAAATCTTTCTCAGTTTTTCTAAAATCCTATCCCTCCTCCCACTGATTGCTTGATGTGTAACTTTCTCTCTTCTGCTGATTGACCTTAGACTTTCTTCTTTGTAGAAGATGGCTTCCATTAGTTCTCGTTCTTCTTTTGTAAGAGTATTTAATGCTTTATGAAGTTCTTCAATTCGCATTTTTACTTCTACAATTTTTTCTAAGTCTATCTTTTCATCTATGATGTTATCTACAAAGTGTCCATCATGATCCAGTGCCGAAAATGGTATTACATTATGCTTCCAATCTTTTCTTTGGAGATACTTTTCATGCTCTGTTATCTTCCAATAGGCTTTGTAGACTTCTTCACTTACAGGTACGGCTTTGCCTTTTACATAAAGGTAATATTCTTTCTTTGCCACTTAGTCATCCTCCTTTTTAAGTTCTCTGTTTTGGTTTTGAGAATAAAAAAGGAGGACTTCTACACTTTGGCGTAAAAAGTCCTCTCGGCTTAAAAACTAATGTTTTATATAATTTTCTATTTGGTCGTTTCTGGTAAAGTATTATTGCTATGTGTAAGCAATTCCAAGAATAAAAAAGGATAATTATATCGTTCTGTGAAAACCGAAACTATAAGTTTTGACATAATTATCCCTCCATTATTTTCCCTCCTAAGTAAATTTATTATTAAATCACTCCTGCTTTTTCAAAATGCTTTTTGAGTATCTTTGTTGCAACGAATGCTCCTATGCAAGCAAGAACAAATGTTATCAAGGCAAAGCCTACTGCCCATGAAACTTTGAAATAAGATAATGCTTCATTTATTTGTGCTTCACTCATTTTCCATTTTGATGCTCTTTCCACAAAAGAAGCTGTTCCGAATAAAATCACAGGAATTACTGTCCCTAAAAAATCCGCTAATGCAAATATCCCATATCCAATAATCATTCGTCCCTTGCTCTCATAATTTCCTATAATCAAATCACATATAATTCCACCGATTACAGCAAAGACTGCATGAGGCAAATGTCCTCCTGACAATGCAATTAAACCAAGAAGCGTTCCTGATATTGTAAATACGCCCTTCTTTTTAACTTTCAAAGCCATAAGGATATAAACGGTAGCAGCTACCATAAAGCTAACTCCTGAAGCAATAAATCCTCCAATCACTGTTGTTGCCATAGCAAATGCAACCGCCATGTATATGACAATTCCAATTGCATTAAAGATTCCGATTGTAATAAAATCACGACCATTTAATTTGTTTTTCATAAAAGTCCTCCTAATAAATTTTCTGTATTACTATCACAAGAGCAATCATCAAAGCTCCTAATAGTCCAATCAACAAATCCGTTGTTCTAAACCTCAATTTTGTTAATGTAACCCTGTTCTCATCACTATCAAGTCCTCTAATGAGTGCTGAAGCTGACAGTTCATCTGAAATCTTAATCATTCTCATTAAAAGCGGAACAAGCGTATATTCAATATATTTAATTGGATGTAGCAAGGGGAAAAATCTACTTGTTACGATTCCTCGAATCTTCATATTCTCTTTTAATGCCTTGAGTTCTATTTTTATAGTTGGTACAAACCTAAGCAAAACACTAAAAGGTATACCAATGCTTCTTGGTACTTTCATTCTATTTAATGCTTCAAGCATTTCACTTACACTTGTAGTCTTTGTTATATATCCACCAAACATAGCAATTAAGGTCATCCTTGATGCAAAGTAAATAAACATATATATTGCAAATACGATACTTGCTTCACAAAACTTTCCAAGCCATAACTCTATGCAGTATAAAATCACAAAAAACAAAATAAAGCGTAATGCTCTTTTCCACATACTGCTGTATACATACAGAAAAAAGGCAAAGAGAATCAGTCCGAAAAGTAGAATTGTATCGCTTATAAAAAAGCTCGTAAATCCAACAATTGGAAGTAGAGTAAGTTTTATTCTCGGATCGACTGTTTTTCTATCCATCAAGTTATCTACCTCCTCTCATCTTGTCCAATATGAGAATTTTATTACTTTCACTCATATTCAAAACACTTTCTATTTTTCCATCTCCCATTACCCAGAGCTTACTCACTGTGTTCGCTAAAAACTCAAAATCATGACTTATCACCAAAACTGTTGTTCCATTTTTTAATTGTTCTTCAATTAATTTTGCCACTGAAAGCATTGAGTCTTTATCACAACCTGATGTTGGTTCATCATAGATAAAAACTTTTGCCTGTTTCATCATTCCACAAGCTATTGTGAGTCTTTGTTTTTCTCCTCTTGATAAAGCAAACGGATGCTTATCAATGTATTTATCTAAGCCAAGTACATTCAAAATAGACTTTGCCTTTTGAGTATTTTCTTTTTTATCTTTACTTGAAATACCAAGCAGCATTTCATCAAGTACACTTTCCGAAAACAACTGATAGTCTGAATCTTGAAAGACAAAATATGACATATCCATTAAATCTTTATGATTAAGCGAATTATCTTTCCCCGTCCATATCTTCCCCTCTTTTATCTTCTCAAGTCCTGAAATCACTCTTGCAAAGGTAGTTTTTCCGGTACCATTTAAGCCGATAAGACC
The DNA here is from genome assembly GCF_900099555.1 of Peptoniphilus raoultii. Lineage (GTDB taxonomy): Bacteria > Bacillota > Clostridia > Tissierellales > Peptoniphilaceae > Peptoniphilus_A > Peptoniphilus_A raoultii. Next base: position 825,356 of record NZ_FMWM01000002.1, on the reverse strand, counting down.
AATGGCTATTCCGCACTCCATATTAAAATCAAGATGATTTAAAATGTACTGTTTTTGCTTCTTTCCATCCTTAGCTACATTCGGATAGCAAAATCTCAAGCCTTTTCCGTTTATACTTTCATCATTTAATTGATATGAGTCTTTCTTCTCACTTATCCTATATTCTTCTAATTCAAGAGTTCTTAGTCCATTCTCATCCCAAAACTCCCCTTCAAGATGAATAACTTCTTCCCGACTCAAGTCCAGTGCAATTTCTCCATCTTTCACCAAAAGAAAACGGTCAAATAAAGATTTTACATAGTACAAACGATGTTCAATTAGAACAACTGTTGTTCCTTTTTTCTTTAATTTTTCCAAAATTAAAAATAGGTCAAATGTTGCTTTCATATCCAAATTTGCTGAAGGTTCATCTAAAATTAAAACTTTCGGATTCATCGCATAGATACTTGCAATAGCTATCTTTTGTTTCTGTCCGCTTGATAATTCAAAAACAGATTTTCCTTTCAGTTCCTCAATATCCAGTTCTGCATATACTTCTTCTACTCTCTGTTTTATTTCATCTCTTGATTTGCAAATGGTTTGAAGCCCAAAAGCTATTTCTTCATCTGTCGTTGTCGTAAAAAATTGACTTCTTGGATCTTGAAATACAGTCCCTACAATATGCCCTATTTCATGAAGCGATAATTTGCTTATATCTTTTCCGGACGCAAAGGCTTCCCCTTTCATTTTGCCTTTGTAATAATGTGGAATAAGACCATTCATCACACTTCCAAGAGTACTTTTACCACTTCCACTTTTCCCTGAAATTAAAACAAATTCACCTTTTCTAATTTCAAGATTGACATTTTTTAAAGCAGTTCGTCCATCTTCCCATTCATAATAAACATTTTTTAGCAAAATCATGGTTATACCTCATACTGAGCTTTCCATAATTTTGTGTAGTAACCATTTTTTGCAAGAAGTTCGCCATGCTTTCCTTTTTCAAGTAAATTTCCTTTTTGAAATACGAGAATTTGGTCAGCTTTTTGAATTGTTTTTAAATGATGAGCCACTACAAGTACAGTTCTATTCTTTGCAAGTTCTGTAATAGCATCCTGTATCAAAGATTCGTTTACAGGATCAACATTACTTGTCATTTCATCAAGAATTAAAATCGGTGCATCTTTTAGAAAAGCTCTTGCAATAGATATTCTTTGTCTTTGTCCACCTGATAAAATTCCTCCATTTTCGCCAATATCAGTTTCATAACCTTTTGGTAAGCTCATAATGAAATCATGTATCCTTGCCTTCTTTGCAGCTTTAATGATTTCCTCTTTTGTAGCTCCTTTTTTACCTACTCTAATATTTTCTTCAATCGTGTTATCGAATAGTTGAACATTTTGCATGACAATACTGATACGATCCAAAAGCTCATCATAAGGAATATCCCTTATATCAGTTCCTCCGAGTGTAATTTTCCCTTTATGCACATCATAAAATCTTAGAAGTAAGTTTGTTATAGTAGTCTTTCCACTACCTGATTCTCCAACTAAGGCTGTCATTGTTTTTTCAGCAATAGAAAAACTCAATTTTTCCATTTTAAATTCATCTTTTTCATAGGAAAAATCTATGTTTTCAAAAGCTATATCATTATCTTTCGGAACAATTCCATTCACTTTATCCGGGATTACATCTGCATATAAAATTCTTGAAAGTCTTTCGTAACTATCTACCGCCGAAACATAGTACATATAGTGTTGTTCCATAGAAGCGAACGGCTTATAAAACTCTTTTGAAATTACCGCAAAGATAATAAAATTAAGCACATCGAGATTTCCCTTTATAACAAGTATTGCTCCAGAGGTTAAAAGAACTAAATATCCAATATCCAGTAAAAAACCAAATATAGATAACTGTTTTGCCTTGAATCTTGAAGCTGCTTTACTTGTTTCTCCGAACTTTTTCGTTTTGTTCATAAGCTCATTATCTAAGCTCTTATTGTTTGAAAAACTCTTTAGTACAGGTATTCCTCTAACATATTCAACAAATAAGCTAACCATATCAAGAAGTGCTGAGTTGTTCTGATTTTCTATTTTTTCAGATTGCTTAATTGTCAGATATAGAAAGATAAGTGCAATCGGAACAGATACAGCCATAATAATAGCAAGTTTGAAATCAATACTTGCAAGACCAACAAATACGACTGCACCTATCAAAAAATCACCAAACATTCTTGACCACATGTGTCCTACAACAAGGGACATATTATCAACATCTTTGTGTAAAATTGTATTGATCTCGCCCAGTCTTTCGTTGGTATAAAATCCTAAGCTGAATTTTTTTAATTTGATAATCATGCGTTCTCTGATTTGCTGAACAATATCAAAACCTGCACTATGCTTTTTCATATCTGCAACCATATTACAAATACCTTTGAACACTACAAGTAATCCAATCGCAATAAAATATTTATATAGACTTGCTAAGCTCGTTCCATCGAATATTTGGAACAGTATAGAAAATACGATCACAATCATAGCTATGGAGCTTAGTCCATAAAGGGCAAAGAATACACTCGATATAATCAAATCTCTCTTGCCGGTTTTTGTAAGTAGTTTTAACATTTCTCTAAACATTTTCTGTTACCACCTCTTTCAAATTCCATCTATCTACCTTGTTCTGTGCTTCAACCATATCCTTATAGAACTCACATCTTTTCATCAGCTCTTCATGGCTTCCTGCATCAAGAACAACACCCTTATCCATAACAATAATTTGGTCTGAATCTCTAATCGTATTTAGATGATGAGCAATTGTAATGATGGTTTTATCCTTGCTTAAATCGTCAATTGCTTCGCCGATAAGTCTTTCATTTTCACTATCAACAGCCGCCATTGCTTCATCTAATATTAAAATCGGTGCATTTTTCAGTATCATTCTTGCTATAGAGATTCTTTGTTTTTCTCCACCGGATAACTTAACTCCCATTTCACCTACTCGTGTTTCATATCCATTTGGCAATGCTGAAATAAAATTATGGCATCTTGCTTTTTTAGCAGCTTCTATGACTTCTTCTTTTGTTGCATTTAGTTTTCCAATTGCTATATTTTCAAAAATACTTAAGTCAAAAAGGATAACTTCTTGTTGCACACTACCAATCAGCATTGAGATATTTTCTTGACTATATTCTTTTATATCTTTTCCATTTATCAGTATTTGTCCTTCATCTGCATCCCAAAATCCCATAAGCAAATTAGATACCGTACTCTTTCCACAACCGCTTGCTCCTACAAAGGCGTTCAAACTATTTTTCTTAAAATTCAAATTGATATTTTTAAGCTCAAAGCTATCTTTTCCGTATGCAAAATTCACATCTTTAAATTCTATGTTTCCAAATTCTAAACCTTGTTCTGTCTTTTTGTTTGGAAGTGGAACTGTTAATACTTTCCCTATCGCCTTTAACGCTTCCTTAAACACAATAGAAAAATGTTGCAATGTAGCTGTCTTACTTATAGAAGCAGTAAAAGCAGACGATAAAATAATGGCAAGGATAAAATTAGGCGTTGTAATATTTCCATGATAAAGAAATATGCTTCCCAAAATCATGACAATAACCACTCCAATTTCCATAAATATGTCAATGAGTCCCATTGGAATTGTAACCATCCCCATGCTCTTTTTAACCCAGTAAATATATTCTCTTGCCGTTTTTAATGTTCTTTCACTAATTTCCTCTTCTTTAGCAAAAGCCTTAATCACAGAAATATTTTTTACATATTCCATTAGCTCTTCTCTCATTCTGTTTTCATGATTGAAGTAAATCGCAAAGTTTTTATCCATTGTTTTCTGTGAAAGAACTTTTACCAAATACATGAGTGGAACTCCGGCAATCATCCCAAGAGCAAGACGCCAATCCACAAAAATCATAGCTACAAAAATAATGGTAGGTAGAAGTGTAACTGACATTATTTCAGGGAGACCATGAGCAAGATATACTTCCACTTGTTCTACATCATGTTGGACAATGTTGGTAAGCTCTCCTGTATTATGTTCTTTAAAGAATCCCAAACTTAGTTTTTTCAGATGACCGATAATATCTAACCTAAGTTCTGTTAATTTTTCGTATGCTTTCTCATGGGCAACCTTTGTTGCAAAATAATAAAACACTCCTTTTAATACAAACGATATAAAGATTCCCAAAAATATATACTTTAAATTACCTTCGTTAATATTGTTTGTAATTAAAGAACTAATCAAATATACGAGTAAGATTTGTGGTATCAAATCAAATACTATTTTTAAAGCAAGAAGTGAATTGGATAAACCGTTTTTCCCAATCACTTTTTTTCTTAATTCTTTTTCCGGCATGAACAACTCTCCTTTCAAAATTGAATAATATTGAATTTTAATTCAGTATTAAGGTTTAAAGTAAGACTTTGCTGATTACGCAAAGTCTATTTTTTTGTGCTGATTATAGGGATTCCACTCCCTTGTAATAACACCTTGCAATAAGTTTTAGCATATCTTTTGCCCACTTTTCACTTTGATAATGCCTTGCTATTTCAAGAAGTCCCTCTGTAAAGTTACTGGCTAAAATATGGGCAAGCATTGGATCATATTCCTGTTTCGATTGTCTTTTTAAACTTACTTCAATATGAACCTGCATTTGTGATATGAGTTTTTGTTTTGCTTCTGTATGCTTTGTACCTGAGCTTTTATCCATTAAAATAATTAACTTCTTACGATCTTTTAAAAGTTCATGAATATAATTTTCTCCAACCTCATCAAACCTTTCAGAAGCAGAACCTTTTTCCAAAGATTCTTCCTCATTAAAAGCTGACTCGAAGTTTATATAAACAGAACTTACTACTGCATCAAACAAAACTTCCTTATTTTTGAAATAGGTATAAATGAGTGCCACAGGAATATCTGCTTCTTTTGCAATTTCTGTTAATTTGGCACCTCTATAATCCTTTTTATAAAATACTTTTTCTGCTGCTTCGAGTATTCTATTTCTAACTTCTTCTTTTAATACTTGTGCCATAGCACACCTCTTTCTATTCCAATACTGAATATATATTTAATAATAAATCAAAATTCAATATTTGTCAAGATAGGTTTAAATATTTGTTTTTATATACTCACTCACCGGTATCCCCACTCTTTTCAAAACCTTTATTTTCTCCTGTTTCTTCTGTTCTCTCCTTGCCTTATATTTATCTTCATACTCTTTCTGTTTTCCGCTTGCTTTTCGTTTCAGGTAATTTTGATGTAGCTTGTCTTTTCTTTTCTTTATTTTTCTTTCTTCTTCCTCAAGTTTTTGTTTTTCTTCATCACTTAACTCCGCCTGTGGCAGTTCATAATTTCCTATGAAATTAAAGTAAATTTCTATCTTTTGCTTTGATGTCTGACTTCCTTTTCTATCTCTTTCGTGTACGATAATTTTTTCTACAAACTCATTTATCATTGTAGTTGTAAGTTCATCAAAGTTTTCATAACGACTGATAAGAGATATAAATTTTCTTGCTCTGTCTGTTTCTTTTTCATATCTTGAAACCTGCTGCTCCAAGTCCTTAATTTCTTTACTTAAAGCTACCTGCTCCGTTTCATATTGATTATTAAGGATTTCATAGCGATTATTCGGTATTTTATTCAGGATCATATCTTCGTAAATTCTGCACATCAGTCGTTCGAGTTCCTGAAGTCTGTTTTGGCTTTCCGTTAATCTTATCTTTTCCTTTTCTATCTCTATTTTTTCTTTTTCTTCCATTTCATTTTGAATGGAACGGATAAAGGCTTCATTATCTTCATCAAGATAATTTTTTATATCTTTTAATGTTTCTTGGATAAGGTTTAAGACTACTTCTGCTTTTATCCTGTGAGCTGATGGACATAGCGTTCCGCAAGGCACTTTCTTATAATTACTGCAAACATAATAAGGAATATTCTTATAGTTATTTGTCCTATGAACATACATCTTGCTCCCGCAATCTGCACAATACATCAATCCTGTTAGTGGGTGATATTCGCCCCAACCATCAGGATACCTTTTTACATTTCCTCTTATCCTTTGCACATTATCAAAGGTTTCTTGGTCTATGATTGCTTCGTGAGTATTTTCAAAGATGAGCCATTTATCTTCGGATACATATTTACTTTTCTTATCCTTGAAATGCTTTCTTGTTTTAAAGTTAACTGTATGCCCTAAGTATTCTTTTTTCTTTAAGATACTGGCAATTGTGGAACTACACCAACGATAAGGATATTCAAAGTTTTTGCTTTGATGTAATCCATATCCCATTTTTTGCTGATGATAAGCGGGTATATCTATCTTATCTGCTTCCAGTATCTTTGCTATTTTGTATGGTCCTGCTCCGTCCATTGTAAGATTAAATATTCGTCTTACTATCTCGGCTGCTTTTTCATCTACAACCCACTTATCTTTGTCTTTTTCATCTTTGATGTAGCCATAAGGTGGAGTGCTTGCCGTATGCTTTCCGCTTTCTCCTTTTGATCTAAATGTAGATTGTATTTTTCTTGAAGTATCTCTTGCATACCATTCATTCATAATATTTCTAAAAGGGGTAAAATCATCTTCTCTGTAAAAGCTGTCTACATTGTCATTGATAGCAATCAGTCTTACGCCCTTTTGTCTTAATATCTCCATACATTGACCGACTTTGAGATAATCTCTGCCAAGTCTACTCATATCCTTTACGATGATACAACCGATATTTCCAGTATTTACTCCATTCATCATTTCCATAAAGCCTGGTCTATCAAACTGTGTCCCGCTTATTCCGTCATCTGTAAAATGGATGATGTTGGTTAAATTATTCTTACTTGCATATTCTTCAAGGATTTTCTTTTGATTAACGATTGAGTTACTTTCTCCTTCAAGTTCATCATCTCGACTTAATCTCTCATAGAGTGCTGTTATCTTTTCAAAATTCCTCATTTTTACCCCCTTTCCCTTAATTTCTTAAATAAAAAAGAATTAAGAAGTACATGTTTCACTAAAACAGTGATTAAGTGTTCTCCTTAATTCTATTACTCCTGCTGCAAGCTTATATTTCTTATATTGCTTAACTGCAAAATGACTTGGGTCTTTCTTTTCAAGTGCTTCAAAGAGCCTATCAATTGGGTTCATATAGGTTTCATCATCTTCTCTGACTTCACTTGCATCAATCATATCTAAAAGCGTCTTAAAATTCTTTTCTTCTTCTGGTGCTTCATAATAGATATAACCGATTAGGGCAGTGTAATATAACTTTTCTACCTTTGCCCAAAAATCTTCTCCTGCCTTTTCTCCATCTCCCTTGGTGTTGGCAATTATGGTTTGGACAAGCTTTAAAATATCTTTTTCTGATCGAAGATAAGCAAAGGGATTGTATTTCATAGATTTTTTGAAATTGATGGTATTTAGAATTTTAATCTCATATCCATTATCTTCAAGCATCTTTCCACACTCAAGGACTATTGTTCCTTTTGGGAAGATTTGTCAAGGACATAAACAAAAATTTTTTGATAAATTTACATCTTCTCTGTTTCTCTCTTGATTAGCTTTAATATTTTATCCTTGTATGTTTCGCCTGTACCTTGCTTAAAATGTAGATTTACAGTGTATTTTGTCTTTCCAATATCCATAATTAACTGTTTATTGGTTGGTGCTTGTATTTCTCTTTTTTCTTCTTCCATGTTTCTTCCTTTCCATTTTTAGACGAAGAAAAAACAGTAAACCTTTTATGATTTACTGTTTCGTAAGTTGATATGTTATAGATTTTATTTAGTTGCTTGAGTTAAACAAACTCAATTTTATTTATAGCCATCTTCATCATATCATCGCCTATCTTTGCAAGTAAGCGATGAGAGAAACGAATATTGGGGCTTTTCATGTCATAGTAACCTAACATATAGCCTTTTGAGGTGATTTTTATTTTGTCCGACCAGTTAAGCTCTTGCATTGTATTATTTGTATAGAATAATCCTTCTACATCGCTGATACCCATATTCTTTAGTATCTTTGACATCATTAGCTTTAAACCAAGCTTGCCTACACTATCAAAAATCAAGCCGCCTCCTACATATCTTTTAGAAAGCTCTAAAACCAAATCCTTTACTTCGTTTCTCTTAAAATAATGAAATACCCCTGCCGCAAAGAAAATAACTCCATTTGAACCGTCTACTTCGTTCATCCATGAATAATCTTTTAAATCACAGGCAACATTTTTTTCTCTTTCATAATTTGAAATAAGCCGATTACGAACCTCTATAACATCAGGAAAATCTACATTGACCATTTTACAACTTCCATTATCACAAGCTTTTCCTGTTTCGTCCAATCCGCAACCGAGATTTACAACAGTTGCCTTTGGATAAGTCTTTAGATATTCTTTGATTTCCCACATAATATCCAACTGACGCATTGCCGCTTCAAGTGATCCGAATTCATATAAAAACGAATTATTTTTTCTCTCTAATTCTGAAAAATCATAATCCAAACTATCGCATAAATTCTTTGCGAAAATGTCTGTATAAAGTTCAGGGAATTTTTCAGAACACATTTTTCTACCATAAAGTGGCACAAGCAATGTTTCCTGAACAGTATTCTTTTCTATCTTTACTTTTTGTATTTCAACACACCTCTTTGAGTTAATTGAAATTTTATTTCACTCTATATTTATATCATTATACCATTTTTTCACTTAGTTTTATAGGTCTAACTCATTCCTCTTTACCTGTGTTAGTCGCTTTTCTTGTTCCTGTAACTGCTCTATACAGATTTTAACTTTTTCTGCTTTTTCTACTTCTTCTCGTATTTCTAATATTTGATTGTATAGGCTCTTTTTCTCTTTCTTCATATTAGCAACTTCTGATTTCCATTTAGATATATTTAAGGTCTTGCTATCTCCTAAATGCTCTTTTAGATATTTTCTTGCACTCTCAAATAAAATAATCTCTGCTGTATGTTCGTTATAAAAATCTTCCTGTTTGCTTTTCTTTAACTTGGTATAAGCTTTGTATGTGTCTTTATGTTTCAAATATTTCTCTGCTTGGTCGATAAGCTGTACTCTGTCATTGATTTTCTTTTCGGTATCTTTTATTGCTCTTGTAGTCTTGTAATTCTTATCTTTTAATGCTGATATACTTTCTTTCAATTCGGATATTAATGTAATATTTTTCTCTTTCAAGAATTGATAACTTTCAATATATTTTTCTAAGTTTATATTACTATTATCTGCGTTTTCTTTTATGAGATGAGAGAGCATATCTGTTAAATCATTTTGTTTTGGTAGTGTGGTGGATTGTATAGCCATATCGTCCTGTTTATCTTTTGATGTATCATTATTTTTATCTTTCGTTAAACTCCTTATCCATCTCATTAAGGCTTTGATTCGTCTTGCAATTTCTCTTAATATCTTGTTTTGATGTTTGATTTCTCGGTTGATATTTCCTCTGTCGGTAACAATACCTTTTTTCTCCATTTGACTTGCTGATACGCCTAAATGAATGGTCGGTATTTGTTCTATACCTTGTCTTTGATAAGAGCGATGATCCACTTTTTCCTGTATGCTGTTTTCTTCAAGATATTTGTTTGTAATATCTGCCCATGCTTTTCGCCACTCCTCTGCTTTGTCTTGTTCGTTCCAATCAACTGTACTTATTTTTCTTGTTTTGTAATTGCCGTTTTTGAGTTTTACTTTTTCTCCGTTTCCATCAAGGATATATTCCTTTTTTGATTTTGCTCCCCATGTCTTATTTTCATTTAATGGTCGCATTGTAAGTAGAATATGTGCGTGTGGGTTTCCGTCATTTTTATCGTGTAGGGCAATATCGGCACACATACCTACTTTTACAAAATTTTCTTTTACATATTCTCTTACAAGTTCAATCTGTTTTTCTCGATTTAATTCTTTGGGTAATGCAATTTCTATTTCTCTTGCAAGCTGTGAGTTTTTACTTTTTTCTATTTTCTCAACACTATTCCATAATTTTCCTCTATCTAAAAATTCCTGTGGTGCATTTTGTGGTAATAGGATTTCAGTATGGGCTATTCCGCCTTTTCTTGTAAAGTCATGGACTATTCCGTCATATTCGTTTTTTATCTTTTCGCCACTACGATAAGCTGAAGCTGCTACTGCACTTTTATTTTTTCCTCTTGAGATAATCTTTATACTGAGATGATAGATTGCCATAAGAAAAAACCTCCTTTCCATTTTTGATATTGGTGTGGTGGCGATGATAAAGACTTACTAAAAAAATCGGATTGCTTTTATCCGATTTCTTTTGGTAAGTACACAAGGGGTAGGAAATTTATTTCCGTAGGGGAGTGTAGCTCCCCTGTATCAGCATTAGCTGATATGCCCTCTGCAAGAGCCTTCGGAGAACGCACACACCCTTTAGGGTGTATAAGTGCGCCCTTGTAAACAAGGGACTATTCCTCTGTTTCCGTTACTTCCTCTTGTGTTTCTGTAATTTTGTTTTCGCTTTGTTCTCGCTTCTCTATGATTTTTAAGATTTTTTGATTGACTAACTCTTTGATATTTGGGAATGTGATTAGCTGATAGAATTCATCTTTGGTAAAATCCTTGCTTTCAATAAAGATACTTTCAAAGACTGCTCCTTTTTCATAAAGGCGTCTATCTCTTTTCTTTCGTTCTTCCTGTTTCTGTTGACTGATGAGTTTTTTTCTCTTGTTTTGTAACTGCTTAATTTCTTCTTCTGCCATTAAAATTTTTTCATCTATGTTTTTCATTTTCTTTGTCCTTTCTTCTAAAATCTGAGCAACAAAAAAACAGTAAACCATTTTTGATTTACTGTTTCTGTGTTAGTCTTTTTCTAAACTTTGATTGTTTATTTCATTTATAATTGTATGATTTTATTGGCTATATCTTCTACAAATCGCTTATCGTGTTCCACAAATATGAGTGTAGGCTTTGCTTCTTTTATAATTTCCTCAATCTGTATTCTTGATATTACATCTATATAATTCAGTGGTTCGTCCCAAACAAATATATGAGCTGGCTTTGATAAACTTACAGCAATTAAAACTTTCTTTTTTTGTCCATCGCTATAGTTCTTCATATCCATTTCAAATAATTCTCTTACAAAATCTAATTTCCTAAGAATTGTTTTGCACAATGTTTCATCAACACCTTGCTTATGAATATACTCATTTAGGCTACCTGTTAAGTTAGATGTATCTTGAGGAATATACGATATTTTTAAATTACTTGCCGATTTTATTTCACCAATATACTCATGATGTAACCCTAATAAAATTTTAATCAAGGTTGATTTTCCACTACCATTTTGACCATATATAGCCACTATATCGCCTTGTTTTATCTCGAAACTTACATTGCTTAATATCTGTCTCTCTCCATAGCATGATGATAAATTGCTAACTGATATTAGAGGATTTTTATGATGATGTAATGGATGCAATAATAAACTTTCCTTTGTTTCAATATCTTTTAGTAAACTCTGTTTTTCTTCTATTGCCTTGTTTTGTCTATTCTCCAAATTCTTAGATTTTTTCATCATCTTGGCTGATTGATGACCTATATGTCCTTTGTCTGGTTTTACACCTGATACTTTCACACCATTTTTAGTATTTTCAATTTTATCAGACCAAATTTGACTTTGTCTTGCAGCCTCTTTTAATCGTTTAATATCTTTTCTTAATCTCTCATTTTGACTAATTTCAAATTTGTCTTTCATCACTTTGTTTTCATACCATGATGTAAAATTTCCCGATTGGACATCAATAGAATTCCTGTTAATAGAAATAACATGATTGATACAACCATCTAAAAAATCTCTATCATGAGATATAAGCAAAAATCCTTTTTTACTTTTCAGATATTCACTTACAATTTTTCTTCCGTCCATATCTAAATGGTTTGTTGGTTCATCAATAAGTAAAAAGCCATCTTCTCTTGTAAACAAAATAGCTAAAAGGATTTTTGTTTGTTCTCCTTTAGAAAGCGTTTCAAACTCTCTGTAAACAAGGTTCTCATCTACATTTAGCAAATTAAGTTCTCTAAATAATTTCCATTCTTCCTCATCTGATATTAGTTCTTTATATAACTCAATTCCTAATTTTGAAGTATCGCTTATATTTGGTGGAAATTTAATAAATTCAACATCCTTGCTTATTTTACCTTGATAAGTTTCTTGATTTAAAAGTAACTTAAATAGAGTTGATTTACCAATTCCATTTCTTCCTATCAATCCTATTTTCCAGTTTGTATCAAAGGAAAACGATACATTTTCAAATATAGGTTTTACATATCCATAATATGAGAAAGTGAGGTTTTCAATTTTAATTGCCGACATAAAAACACCCCCCTCACAATCCTATTTTGTTTAATATTATACCATTTTTAAGCCATTTTTTCTATATCAGCTTTCTGTGGTACTTGACAGTTGCCTATAAAGTTAAAGTAAACATCAACTTGCTGTTTTCTATCTTTCCCTTTTCTTCCCCCTGTCGCTTCATGAACTACAACTTTTTCTATATACTCATTTATCATTGGTACTGTCAGTTCTTCAATATCGGTATATTTCTCTATCATTTTTAGGAATTTATCGGTGTCAACTTTTCTCTGATGATAGCTTTCTATTTCCTCTTCAAAATACTGTATTTGCTTTTCTAAGTCTTGTTGCTCTGTATCATAGGTATTAAATAATCTGTCAAAATGTTTTACGGGAATTTTTCCAAGTGCGTGGTCTTCATATAGTTTTGTAATAAGGGTGGTTAGTTCTGCATTTCTTGATAACAACTTTTCTAATTTTTCTTTATCTCCTTGATACTTTTCTTCTCTTTTTTCATCAGATAACTTATTCATCACTTTTAGAAATTCTTGCTTTTCTTCTTTTGCGAAATCGGTTATTTCTTTGATTGATTTTAAGAGAATTTCATTCACTGTTTTTACTTTGATGTAGTGCATACTGCAAGTGCCTTTTCTGTGTCTGTAATGTTGACATACAAAAGAGTAATCACTATCGTATTTCTTTTCTTTATGTTCTGCCGGCTCTCTGTAGCTTAATTTACCTCCACAATCTGAACAGATTAAAAGCCCTGTAAATGGGTGTGAGGTTGTCCCGTACTTCGGACTTCTTCTTACTGTTTTTCTTAGCCTTTGGGCGTTATTCCATGTTTCTTCATCAATGATGGCTTCATGGGTATTTTTGAAGATAATGAGTTCATCTTCTTTCGCCTTTCTGCGTTTCTTAGTTTTGTAATCAACGCATATTGTTTTACCAAGAACAGTATGACCCATATATTCTCTTTTTTCTAAGATATAGCCTATTGTGGTCGGTGTCCAAAAATACGGGTCTTCTATTCCTCTTTTCTTAGAACTATGGTTATTTTCAGGATAATGTATTTCTGCATAGGCTGATGGAATAAGGACTTTATCTTTGGTTAGTATATCTGCTATCTGTGTTACGCCATATCCCTCTATTACAAGCCTGTAAATGCGTTTTACGACTTTTGCACTCTCTTTATCGACAAGTAGCTCCTGTTTGTTCTTAGGGTTTCTATAATAGCCGTATGGAACGCTTGGCGATACTCTTTTACCCTCTTCCATTCTTGCTCTGAAGATAGATTGTATTTTTCTTGAGGTATCCCTTGCATACCATTCGTTCATAATGTTTAAAAATGGGGTAAAGTCGCTTTCTGCTTGTTTCTCACTGTCTATTCCGTTATTGATTGCAATAAATCTTACACCCTTTTCTTTGAAAAGTATTTCGGTGTAAAAACCTACTTTGAGGTAATCTCTACCAAACCTACTCATATCTTTTACTATCACAGTAGATACTTTGTTTTCTTCTACTGCTTTTATCATCTTTTGAAATCCCTCTCTATCAAAGGTTGTTCCGCTTACTCCGTCATCAGTATAGTGATAGATATTTACAAAGCCGTTTCTTTTGGCATAGCTTTCAAGCAGCTGCTTTTGATTAGTGATGGAATTGCTTTCTCCTTGCATTTCATCATCACGACTTAAACGCTCGTAAAGGGCTGTTTGTCCTGTTCTTTTCGTATTTGACATGAGAATTACCTCCTTTCCAAGTTTTATTATTTTCTCTGTCCTTATAAGGTTAATCCTTTAGGGTCTGTTACTACATAGGAAGAGTGCATTTGCATTAGATTTGGCTTTACATAAAATCTCGTTTTACCTGATCCAGAACCTCCTATTACTAATACATTTTTATTTCTAGCATATTTAGGATTTTTAGGTCTTGAGTTCATTGTAAGTCTTTCGGTATTAGTTATAAGAACATTGTTTTAAAACTTAGGGTCAATATATGGAGCAATATCCTTACTTTCTCCCCATCTTGCAGATCCATACTCTTTACCTTGCTTATATTTCTTTTTATTTTTTCCTTTGCTGTAAACAATTAGCTTAACAATGGCAGCAACTGAAATACCTACTAACAAGTCCCTTAGATTAAGGCTTGGTATATAAGATAAAGTTCCTGAACTGACAATTGATACAAATTTGTTAATTGATAAATTTGTACGATAAATTCTATAAAACTATTAAGATAGATGATATTAAAGAAGTAATTTGCATTAAAAAAATAAAACCATCTATCTCTAAAATGAAGCTAGAAGATAAATTGGTTTCCATTAAACTTTTAAATCAGATATATAATGCAGAAAGTCCAAGCTACTTACAAGATTATTCTATACAAATTGTGGAAATTCCTGGCATATAAGATGCTCTTAATTTGCTAGCATAAGTTAATGATGATTTTAATCTTTTAATAATTCAAACCAAATCATTATAGCTTCTTTTGCATCTAAAACGCTAAAATTAGAATAATTAGCTTTTATTGTTTTTAAAATGTTGCCAAATTTATCTAGTTTCATAGCCTTATTCCTTTTCTTTTACGAGTAGTTCACTTTCTATTTTACTTATATTTTATCTTTTTTTACTATCCAATTTATAACTCCATCATTCGATATATAGCCCTCAAGTTTTCGTCCCTCTAAAAGTTGCATTGACTGGAGCGTATATTCTTCTTTCTTTGCAAATTCCAATTCTATTTTTAAATCTTTTATTGAAATTTCTAAAAATGGATATGAACTTAATTTATCTTCAATTTATTTAATTTTTTTCATATCTCTCATTTTCCACCAAACCTTCTATATTCCTATAATCCAAACAAAAATAAAATATACTACATAGAGTAAAATTGTTTGGATTGTAGGTATAATAAACTCACTTAAATCTAAATATTTGCTGAATTTTTCATCTTTTTTGTTTTTATAATAAAGTTTTTTATTTCTGTAAAAAATTTTCATAAAAATTTTCTCCTATCGAAAATTTATTATTTATGTAAATTGCTATCGTTCATAATACAAAATAAAACATTATCATCAACATCAAATAATCTATATCTAAATTTTAAGATTTATTTGCTTTTATATTTTTATTTTCGTAAATCATAAAAAACTACTGCTGAACACAACATAAATAAAGAAATCGGATTATATCCCTTTTTTATACCTACTATTAAGATTATAATTATAATGATTAGGGTTACTATTTTTTTTATTAATTTACACTTCATAACTTTTTAAACCTTATATTCAATTTTCATATATGTTGAGAATAATTTTTTATTATTATTTAATGCATTCATTTTTAACAATCTATTTTCGATATTTATTTTATATTTTTTATTATTTATCTTGCAATTTTACAAAAAAGAGCTGAAGTAATGATTACATACTGGAATAATAGACAACAACTCTTTAATAATAAAACTATACTGTAAACAGGTTTCTTTTAAATATTTAGCTATCCATCCAACGGAGTAACCATTCCCTTTTAAAGAGTTTTAAATTACTTTCACCTTTTTCTTTGTACATTATGTTTCCTCTTTTACATCCATTCGATAAAAAGTTTTAGCTAATCCTTAAAAAGTCCGCCGCTTCTTTCGTGTTAAATATCTCCTTTTGAGTTTTTGAATTTATAATCAAAAAGTCTATTTTACAATTCAAAATTTCTAAATCTTCATTTAAAACAATAATTCCCATGTGCTCCTCCAGAATTTTTCATGTATCTATTATTCGCATAATGCACAAAATAGCAATAGATTTTTTATTATTTTATCGCATATATGCGACTATTAAAGTCGTAGTACATTTGTTCTATATATCAATCCTTTTTTCGCATTTTATACAATTATTTTATTTTTCTTATTTTTGCGTTGCATAAATGCGAATATTTTTGTGAAATATACCTAGGTGATAAAATGCAAACAGGAGAAAAAATAAAAAAAAGAAGGTTTGAACTTAGATATTCTGTCCAATACTTAGCGGATCTTATAGGTAAAAACAGGGCAACTGTATATAGATATGAAAATAATGAAATACAGAACTTTCCATTAGATGTAATCGAACCCATAGCGAAAGCTTTAAATGTAAGCACCGGTTATTTAACAGGTTGGGATGAGTACGATTCAAATATTGAATTCATAGATTTATCTGATACGGTAAGTATTCCTGTGGTTGTAAAAATCCCTGCCAGTGTTCCTATCGAAGCCATAAAAGATGTAATAGAACATATAAACATTCCAAAAAAATGGACAAATAATGGAAAACAATATATCGGACTGAAAGTTAATGGAGATTCAATGTACCCTATCTTTTTGGATGGCGATACAGTTATAATACAGCTTCAGCCAATTGCAGAAACAGGTGATATATGCGACTGTTATGTTAACGGTTATGATGTTATATTGAAAAGAATAATTTTAACTGAGAAATCAATAACATTAAAACCGGAAAATCCAAATTATTCACCAAATACATACACACATCCAGGCGAAGTCAAAATCTTAGGAAAAGTTGTTCAAGTTTGAAGAGATATGCAATTCCTTTGATTATGAATTTACTAATGGACCTCTTGAGGGAACTCATACTAAGATAAAAACATTAAAGAGAAACTGTTTTGGTATGAAAAATTTTGAAAGATTTCGAAAGTGAATTATGCTTTGTTGTAAATGACAGGTAGGAAAGCGGGAAAATTTTCGAAAACCCCTAGGGGTTTTGTTTACTATGGTCTAAAACATAAGATTTTATTTTTATTTAAAGTTTAGACTTATATTTAGGTACTTTTATTGATTTTTACAGTAAAAGAGAGACTCGATTTTATCGAGCCTCTCCAATATTTGACATAGAGCCTTTTTATCTTAGAACTCTTTGAAATTTGTCTTGAATAATTTCAAAACCGTCCGTATTGATATTGAAAGTGATATTTGTCTTATCTATTCCTCGGCCTTTGTAAGTTTTGCCGTCATGCAAGAAAGTATTGCTTGCGCACAAAATATCCGCATAAGCCCACATCGAAGAATTAATATCCTTATAGTTTATAAGACTCTTATCATTTCTTACGATATAAGTGTCATCTAAAACTCTGTTGAAAGCTCTGTTGGATACGGCCGCAACTTCTTGTCTTGAAATCGGTTCGTCAGCCTTAAATTCCGCAAGACCTCCCGTATAAATTACGAGCCATCCTTCGTTATAAGCCGCTTCAACTTCATTCATAGCCCAGTGTCCGTCTCGCAAATTCAGATGATTTCCATTTCCGTTAGGAATTTCTTGGAATCTTCTTAAAGTTGAAATCCACTCAGCTCTCGTGATTTTTTGTTGTGGTCTGAAATATCCGTCATCATAGCCCTTGAATACATTGGCTTGAGTCGTAATTTTAACCGCTTCAGTGTACCACGCATCTCCAACATCTTTGTAGTTCAATTCGTAAGACAGGTTATAATTGTAGCCGTCTTCTTTAAGAGCATTCGCCAAAATTTGAGCAGCTTCCGCTCTTGTCAGTCCGTCATATGGTCTGAATTCGCCTTCAAAACCTTGCATATATCTTACTTCTTTGCGATAAGAATTATCCTTAATAGGAACTTTTACAACCTTCATTTCAACTATTGTTTCCACTACGGTTCCCATGCGTTCAGGATATCCAGGTCTGTACGGTGGATTCGGTTGGCCCGGATAGTCCGGATTCGGTTGGTTCGGATTGATCGGTCTTAGTTTTCGTTGAACGAAAACTTTTATAGTTACAATATCCTTAGTTCCGTCATTGTAAGTTATTTCAACCGTTGCCGTTGTTATTCCTGGTTTGCTTACATCCGGAGGATTTATAACTATTAAGTCTACAATTGTTTTTCCTGCAGGCGGATTAATCTTGTCTTTATAATCCTGTTCCTTAGGATATATTCCTTCTTCGGTAATAACGTCTCCCGATTCAGGCGCTCTGTCATACTTGGCTATAATTCTAGTTTCAGCTTGAATAAATCTACGAGCTTCTCCTCTGTATTCTGGATTTGTACCCCCTTCAATATACCATCTGATAAATCTTGCACCATCTTGCGCATTAATTTCCGGCAAAGGAATCACAACTTCCAATTCAGGATTTACATAGTATGTTTTATTTTGCGAATCGTCATTCAAAACTGTCGGCACAACCGTAACTTTTACATAATTTGTAGGAGTGTCCGATGTTTTATTTCCGTTAGTATCTCCAGGATAAATATTATCATAAACTTTTACGGGAACTTTTATAGTTTTTATCGTGCCATTGTTAAATTCTATTTTAACTTCAGCTTCACTCATTCCAGGTTTACTTACATCAGGATCCTTTGTAATTTCAAAACTTGAAACATTGTCATCGAATGTTATTCCGTCTTCGCCGAGTTTCATTTTTACAGCATTTTCATAATCTGAAAGTTCAGGCTCTTTTCCTACATAAGTTTCAACGGTTGTTGCATCAATTGTTGGTTCAGGAACTTTACTTTCATATTTTGCTGTAATTATAGTTTCAGGCTCAGTAAATATAGCTGTCAATGGACTTGACCATTCTTTAAATACCCACTTAATTTCTTTTCCTGAAACATCTGTAACGACATTTCCATTAGCGTCCCTTGCAGTATCTCCTATAGGTGTTGGAACATTTATAGTAACATTAATATTTGGTTTTACCCAGAATATCTTTTCAAACTTAGTAGCATCAGTTGCCTTTTCAACACCGTCTTCAGTAGTTTTAACAATAACCTTAACAAAGTCATTTGGTGTGTCTTGTGGTTTTTCTGTGTCTGTTTGTTCAATCACATTTGGTACATATTGAGCTACAAGGGTTATATCCTTCATAACATTATCAGTCGCAGGATCAAAATCATTTCCATCAACTTTCCAGCCTATAAAAGTATAGTTTTCTTTTGTAGGGTTTGTTACAGGTGTGATTTTTGCATTATGTTTTACTTTTTGTATTGGAATATATCCTCCACCATTAGTATTAAATTCAACATTATGCAATCCTTCTTCCCATACCGCTTCAGCAATCGTATCTTTTTCTATCTTAAATTTTGCACCCGGAGCATAAATTGTTCCTTCTATCTTCCAGCCTGTCAATACATAATTGTCTTTATTTAAGTCATTTCCACCGGCTAAAGTAATTTCCGTTCCTACATCATACGATAACTCTGCAGGTACTGTTCCAGTAGTTGCGTCATCAGCTTTATATGTCATTTTAACTTTATCAAGCTTAAATCTTGCTACATATTTTTTGGAAGATGTGATTTCTTCACTAGTGTCTATAGTTTCATACCACTTGTCAAATACATAGTTAGCATCTGGTACTGGCGTAGGAACTATAAGCCCATTTGAACCTACTTTAACATTCTTTAATGGATTTACATAGTAAATTTTATTTCCACCTTCAAGTCCTCCATTAGCATCTGCTATAAATTCAACTTTGACATAACCAGGATGTGCAATTGTATCCACATCAGGAAGTGCTTTGAAAATAAATTTATAAGCTGTATCACTTGTATATTTCTTAGTAGTGATTGCATCTTGCCATATTCCACCATCAGCTGTATAACCTGTATTTGCTGTCTTAGAAATTCCATCAGCTTGAGCTGTCAAGTCAATTCCTTTTAAAGGATTTACATAATAAACAGTTGTTCCTGACAAGCTACCGTTGTCGTCAGATACAAATGTAACTTTTACATAACCCTTAGGTTGTGATTTATCTCCTGGAATTATGTCAGCTAAACCTTCATATAAAGCAGTTATTTCATAGGTTCCAGTATTAGCTTGAAGTGTAACTGTTGTTCCTTTATCCCACTTATTGAATTTATATCCTACAGTCGGATTAACTGTAGGTTCCGGTATGTTTACTTCTACTCCCGGTTTTATCCAGTAAGTTGTTGTTCCTGACAAAGTTCCATGGTCGCCTTGTTTAAATTCAACTTTTACATAGCCTGCTACTTCCGTTTCTGAAATATTTCCAGGTTCGTTGTAAAGTGCTTTTATTACATCATTATCTTGATATTGAATAGCTTTGTTTATACTTGTGTCCCAACCCGCTGAAGTATATCCTGTATCAGGATTTATAGTAGGAGCTTTAGCTTCAAGTACAACCGCTTTGTTAGGATTGATATAGAAAACAGTATTTCCTGTCAGATTTCCATGTTCTCCTTTATCAAATCTAACCGTTATATAGCCTTCTGGTTTTGTGTTAGGCTTTCCATTATTATCCTTTTCAGGTATTACATCGTCAATAGTATTGTATTGTGCAGTAACTGTTTCCTCTTTGGTTATAGTAAAACTATCATCTTTATCCCATTTGTCAAACTTATATCCGATTTCTGCTGTTACTGTCGGTTTAACTATTTCAGCATCGCCAAGTTTTTTACTTGCTTTAGGATTTACATAGTAAACTGTTTGTCCTGTTATATCTGTTCCGTGGTCGCCCTTTACAAAGGTTACCGTTACATAGCCGACAGGTTTTTCGTTCGGTGTTCCGCCTATCGGATCAGTTGACGGGATTATATCTTCAAGTTTTTTGAATTTTCCTTCTACCGTTGTATCTTGAGTGTAGATAGTTTCTACTGTGGTATCCGGATTCCAATTATCAAACTTATATCCAATTTCCGCATCTGTTTTTGGTGGATTAATGGTTACTCCTGTATTCGGTTTTACATAATAAGCCGATTTTTCGCCATTAGCTATATTTCCACCTTGACCTTCAATAACAAAAGTAACTGTCCAATAACCGTTTGGTTTTATGTTTTCTGTTCCGTCATCTTTTGTCTTTGGAATAACATCATTCAAATCATTAAAGCTTCCTATGATTGTCGTGTCGTTAGCGTATACTGTCGGTATTGTGGTGTCTTTATCCCATAAACCGAACTCGAATCCTGTGCTTGCTTTTGTTGTTGGCGGGTTGATTGTTACGTATTCTGAAGGGTTTACGTAGAATTTTGTTACGCCTTCAATTGAGCCTTTAGTTGCATCTTCAGGCTTAATTACAAACATTACTTCTTTGTAGCCGTCAGGTTTAGTGTTTAGTTTTCCATTATTATCCTTTTCAGGAATAACTGTATCCAGCTTTGTTGCTTTTGCTGTTACTACTATATCAGCAGCTTGAATTTCAAGTGTGTCTTCCTTATCCCAATTATCAAATTTATAACCTGTATTTGCAGTTACAGTTGGCTTAGCTAAACTTGCCAATGTTATGCCTGCATTTGCCTTTACATAGTAATATTTTACATTTGATAGCGTAAGTCCTTCGCCTGCTTCAAATTTAACTCTTACATAGCCATCCGGTCTTGCGATTGGTTCGTCCGGGTTGTAAGGGATGATATTTGTTACATCCTTGTATATTGCAGTTATTTTTGTTTCTTGAGTAAATTGCCCTTTTATTTCACTTGTCCAAGTTCTCGTTGTGGTTTCATCAGATTTCCACTCGTTAAATGTCCAAGCTTTTTCAGGCTCTGTTCCTGTTTTTGGAATTACTTTTCCTATAGGATTATATACCGGAATTGTAATCTCTTTTGTAGGATTAACCCAGAATGTCTTTGTGAATTTAGTTGCTGTTGTTGCATTGTCAGTTGTATCAACAATAACTTTTACAAAAGTATCAGGCACATTTGGTTTTTTGTTTGGATCTTTTTGTTCTACAACATCAGATGCAAAATCAGGACGAATTTCTGTAATTTTTTCAAACTTATACCTCTTCTTAATACCTTGATCTTCAAAGATATATTTTCCATCTGTATTTACATCAGTATTGTCAGATGTCCAGTAATTAAAGCCCAAGTCTTTCTTTTCAGCTTCTGTAAGTTTTATTTCAGGAATCTCAACGAGAGCTTTCGGATTTACATAGTAAATCTTGGAATCTTTTTCGTCCGGTTTGCCTGTAGGATTTACCATAACTTTTACATATTTTCCTGTTACGCCTACCAAATCTCCGTCAGGTTCCGTTGTTGCATCTTTTAAGACTTTTGGCATATCTCCAGATGTCAAGGCTTCGTAACGGTTTTTGTAAACTTTAATAGGAATTTCAACTTCTTTTTCTTCGGTGTTACCGTTAAATGTAACTTTCGCCTTAACCAAAACCGTTCTAACCAGTTCTTCGCTGTCAAGTTTATTTAATTCCTTTAATTCATCATAAATTCCGTCGTAGTTTTCAATTTTTACGGTTGCATCTGCAGGCAAATCAGCTTCTTTACCGGCAGCATTTATCCATCTGATTTGTGCCTTCAATTCTTCTTCAGTCGGCACAAAATCGTTGACACCGGTTAGAGATTCCGTTACAACCAACTCTTTTGCAATTACACCTTGCCAATCGTACAGTGCTGTAAAAGTGTAATAACCCGGAGTTTCATTTTCTATAATTGTACTTGGGTTTAAAAGCGGTTTTTTATCCCATTTGGCAAAGTTCTTTCCAGCATCTGGAGTTATATAATATTTCTTTGCTTCCTTCACGTCGCCTTCGTTAAATTCTTGAGGAACGAAAAGATTATCCGATTTAAGTCCTTTTAGTACGTCATAGTAAACTTCTTTTACTGAATTTCCGTCTTTGTCCGTAAAGCTACCACCGTCTCCAGATTTAAATGTTACTCTAATGTAGCCTTGAGGTATAGGATCGTCCTTATTTTTTCTTTCAACTACACGAGAATCTCTGTAATAGAATGTAATTTCGTCAGAGTTTGTTCCGTTTATACCTTTAAATTCTCCAGTATTTTCATCTATATCATAGAAAAGTTGTTGTTGTGGTTCGCTAACCAAAGTCCAGCCCGGAATCGATCTATAATTTCTGACATCATAATGACGATTTTTACTTACAACCGGCTCTTGGCCGATGATACTGTATTCATTAACAGCTTGTTCTATTGCTTCTTTCTTTTCGTCTTCAGATAATCCACTTGCATTGATTTCTGAAATTTTATCTTTAACTCTAATGTCCAAATAATTTACTTTGTAATTACGAGTTTTAAAATGACGATAATAGAAGTGGAAGACATTGTTCTTTACATCAGGATTATCAACCATATCTCCTTCAGCGTTCATTATTTTTTTAGGTTCAACTTTTATGGAATGAAAACCTGTATTGTTAAAGCCTAATCTGTCATTATACTCAGTATAAACCCCTTTTACTTTTGGGTCAGGTGAGTTTACTAATTCAGCATTAGGAACCAAAATCCATTCTTCATTTTGATATTTTGCACTGGCAGAAACATAAAAATGCGCTCTCGCTTCCGGGATTGTAATTTTCTTTAGTGCATCTTTTATTTCAAATCCTTCTTCATCTATAAAGTGATGATATGCGACAACTTGCATCTTATTGTTTTCGATCCAAATAGCTTTCAAATAAACATCACTAACTAAATTGTTTCCGAACGGGTAAAGTTCTGGAACTCCATAAGTTTTACGATAGCTTGTATCAACTCCGGTTATATTTCCTTCATCATCTTTCAAATGTCGTACCCATTCCCAGCCCAAAAAGTCATATCCTTTTCGTGTAGGCGTAGGAATATTCTTTAAATTTTGTCTATGTTGAACTTTGAAAACTTGATTGTTGCCTTCATTCGGTTTCTTACTTGCCAAATATTCTCCCTGAGCATTTGGATTTACCAAATCGCTTACATCTAAATCAGGCACCTCACCGCCGGCAGGATCTACGGTAACTTTCCATTGCACATCAGGTTCGTCCCATTTAGCGTAGAGAATCAAATCGTAATTCGGCATCGTTTCGTTTCCGTCTTTCACCAAATTTTTTCCCGCAGAGTCCAAACAATATCCTTTAAATTCCCAGGTAGCAGGTACCCAAGCAGGTTTTACCGGCTTGTATTTTTGATCCAAGTTCAAGTCCTTCAAAGGTCTTTCGTAGAACTCGTCGAACCTGTCCACTCCATCCGTGTATTCTGAGTCGTTTTTCTCTCTTTTGGGATCGTTGTTTAGTTTTAACTTGTACTTGTTACGAGTGTAGTTTGCAAAGTTGTAGCGATTTTTTCCATCAAAGGATTTTGTGCCCCAAGGAAATTTAGCGATGTATTCTATCTTGTCAGCATCGCTTCTAAAAGGCGTTTTCTTATTTCTCGCATTATTTACATCGTTAATCGTTCTGTAATTACTAGTTGTTGGTTCAGCCAATACCCACTCTGCGTCCCTTGTATCTTGTTTAAGGGTAAAGCCTTGAAGATTAGGCAAAATGAAGGGATAGGATGCATTCGTGTCACTCTTCCAATAGGAAAGGTCATAATCTATTTGCTCATTGCCATCGAAATCGTCTTTTATAATATCAATGTGGTGGACAACGGATTCATCCCAGGATGTTGATCCAAGGGAAATCTCATATTTTTCCCTATCTTTGGTTTCATTTTCTCCTAGGGGTATTTTATCACTGTGACCATGTCCCTCATAATCTCCTGTACCGACTACATCTTGACTGTCTATAAAATCTTCTACACTTAAGCGATAAGGTGGCGTGTCACGAAAAATTAGTTCTCCTGGTT
The DNA here is from genome assembly GCF_900099555.1 of Peptoniphilus raoultii. Classification (GTDB taxonomy): domain Bacteria; phylum Bacillota; class Clostridia; order Tissierellales; family Peptoniphilaceae; genus Peptoniphilus_A; species Peptoniphilus_A raoultii. The sequence goes on along the minus strand of NZ_FMWM01000002.1, from coordinate 800,543 downwards.
CATTAACATTAATTGTCCATCCTATTGGACCCATGTCTACACCCGGGGCGCTACTGGCAGGCGGAAGTCCTGAAATCTCCTCATCCTTTGGCCATATCTTATCTAAGCTTTGGTTGAAGCGTGCCTCTACTTTATAAGGAGATCCTTTTTTTCCTATGACTTGTCCATTTCTTGTTATAGTAGGCCAATAGCTAGATGAGGGATCCCATCCCTCTTCATTAGCGCCTGTAAAGTAAAGGGTATAGACTCTGCGGTCGTAGTAGACATTGTAGACCGTTTCACCGGTGGATGATACCGCCTCTTGAACGTTAGGATTGCTTTCGGATACATTCTCGATTCTAGTCAATTCTTCATTCAAGAAATAATATTTGGCAAATACTTCTGGATCTGCCCATGCTTTTTCCATTCTTCCATTTTCTAAATTCGGAAATCTGATGCCATTTATTGATACTTGAGTCAAGTTAGGTCTAAGACCCGTATCAACGTCTTTTACAACTTTTGATCCGATAAAGTCATAGCGGTCACGCAAAGGAAGATTTGTGTTCTTGTCGTCATAATCCGACTTTTCAGACCAAAATAGTATTGTATAATCAGCTTTTTGTTTTTCCTTCCAAACTGCAGTAAATGTAACGCTTCTCGCCGGCATAATCAAATCAGCAGCCAAATCTTTAATGGCATTGCCGTTAGCATCCGTAATTAATTCATCTTTATTAAAAGTTTTCGCTACTCCGCCGACTTCCCCCTCTAGTTCGACAGACGGTTTCCAGCCCAAAAATATAGCTCCATTTTTAGTAGGTTCTTCCACTTTAGGCATTATTTGACCATAATACAATACTTTACTTGCTACCGACGTTCCACCTTCGGTATTGAACTTCATTTGATAAGATTGACGATTGTAGCGATATTCTACTTCAAAATTATTTACATCTTCCGGCACCAAAATCGTTAAATATGGCGCTTCAGGTTTAAAACCTGGAATATCTTGCTCTAATAAAGGTGTGATATTCAGTGTTGATCCAGTATCACCGAGTTGAGTTGTATGAACAACCTCTAGGTCCTCTGGTCGTTTGCCGTATTTATTAAAATCTCTTAGATCTTGAAAAACGTGCTTAATTTTAACGTTATTTTTCGTTGGATGATACACAAATTCCTGCTTTGCATAGTAATTAAAACCATCTTGCATTCCATTAAGTGCTTTTCCTTTGATAATATCGTAAGTCAGCTTATAAGACGGCGGTTTTGGTGTTCCATAGCCTTTAAATTCAGGAAGTTGAATTGTCTTGTCTACCTTTGCTTTTTCTTCATTTGTAGCTTTCTCTCCGACACTAGCTACGTAAGGCTGAAAGTTGATTTTCGTTTCACCGTCTTTTTCAACCTTATAATCTGTCTGCAAAGTATAGATGGCAGGCTGCTCCGGATCTCGTAATTTTTCCTCCGCATTTTCACCTTCAGCCAAAACCCACGGATCAACCGTCATATCATTGATATAACGAGCTGTTTCGTTGACTAAATCGTTATAGTTCACAGGTTCTGCGAAAGCTTGCAAAGGCATCGCTGTCAGCAATAAAATTGCTGCCAACAAAGTTGCCGTCACTCGTTTTAAAAAACCTTTTGAATTACTCTCAAAAACATTTCTCATTTTTTTCCTCCATATTCATCTTTCTATTTATGTTATTATAGTAATAATTTCTAAAATTTTAGTATAGATTAATTCTTTCTCATTAGATGAGTATAGCATAATATGCTTTTCTTTTCAAAATTTTATATGTTATAAAATTTAATTCATTCTCAACTGTCAAGACATATGTTACACTTATAGTACTTTTATACAATTCTTTCAAAAGCTTAATTGTTTATTAAAAAGGAAACGAATGATTGTCAAGGGCTTTAGAGCGAAGCGTACCTTAACATTAATGAGTTTCCTTTTTATAATTTTTAAAGCTTTTGAAGATAGTATTCTTCTATTTTTTCATTTGGAATTTTGAAATTCAATACATATTTTGCTGTATTATTGTATATTTCTTCATACTATTTTATTTTTGTTTCTAATTCTTTTCTTGTATGAGCATTTGGGCTTGTTTTTGTGGCTCTTGATTTTAATGTAAGACTTCTTACATTTCCGCTATATTTTTTTAACTGCCTATACACAAATTGTCGGTTAGTGTGATATCTTCTTGCAGCTTTTGTAACTCCATTTTTTAATGCGTATTCACATAATTTTTGACGGAATATCATTTCTTCTGTCATTATATTCATAGAGAGGTCTCCTTTTAATACTTTTTTCGTTTATCTTATTGTATCAAAAGTACCTTTCTTTTTTCTATTTAATCTGTAACATATGTCTTAACACATAACAAAAATTAAAATAAAAAATACCCGATAATTTTTACATTACCGGGATTTAAATGGCGCACCATAGAGGATTCGAACCCCTGGCCTTTTGGTCCGTAGCCAAACGCTCTATCCAGCTGAGCTAATGGTGCGTATTTTTTAATACTAATTTAGTATATACCAATCTTTTACAAATTTCAATTATTTTTCAATGACAAATATCTTTGGTTTTTTTGATATAATTGTATTCATAGAGAGAATCAGTCCTTTTTTAAAATTTTGGTTAATTTAATTATATAGGATATCTCTCTTTTTCTTTTATTTTGTATCACATCAATTGTAACACTACAAATATTTTACATAAAATTAAATTATTTTTTTGCATAATTATTTTATCTATGATATACTATAAAATTTTACTTTTTTTGATTTTTCTGATATACTTTAATATGGTATAGGAGGTAAAAATGTTTAATATTGGTGATAAGGTAGTTTATCCTATGCATGGGGCAGGCACCATAGTAGCTATCGAAGAACGAGAAATTCTGGGAAAAAAGCATAAGTATTATATTATATTATTACCAATCAATCGTTTAAAGGTGATGGTGCCCGTTAAAAATGCTGATGCTGCTGGACTTAGAAATATATTGGAAGTAGAAGATATGGAGAAAGTTTTAACTGCACTTTCTTCTGATGTCATAATGAAGATGCCCAAAAATTGGAACAGACGCTACAAATTTAATTTAGAAAGAATTAAATCAGGCGATTTAATGGAAATTGCAGATGTTATAAAATCTCTTGAAAAGCTAGATACAAAAAAATCTTTATCTACTGGCGAGAGAAAAATTTTAACTGAAGCCAGATCCATTATTATTTCTGAAATGGCCCTTGTCTTTGACAAGGAAGTAGAGGAAGTTGTTTCAATGGTTGATGAGGCTATTTTCGGTTAGGGGGAATATTTATTAACAAGAATCGCTCTTTAGCAAGAAATATTTTTAAACTTTTATTTACGCTTATAGGAGCAGGTGCTGGTTTATTTATAGTTTCAATCATAAGTGAAATTCAATTTATTAAGAATATTGAAAATGAAAGATTTTTCTTTATTCTTACTTTAGTTATTGTTATTTTATCTGCATTTATCTTTTTTATTATTTCAAATAAAGTTTTTAAAGCACTTATGGAACTATTAACAGTTTGGGAACAGGAACTTAAGAAAAGATCATTTTCTGAAATTATCTTTGCTGTAATAGGAATAATTTTAGGCTTAATAATTGCCTTCCTAATTTCACAGCCAATTTATAAGATACCTATCCCCTATGTTGGCATGGCAATTTCCATTATTTTATATGGAATTTTAGGCTATTTAGGTTTCAGAACTGGCCTTTCTTATAAAGATGATTTAAGTTTAAAAATTAGAGATTTAGTTGCAGGCGGTAAAAAGATTTCAAAAGATAAGGGAAAAATAAAATTTCAGTCCGACCTGCCAAAAGTTTTAGACACTTCTGTAATAATTGATGGAAGAATTTTGGACATAACAAAATCAGGGTTTGTAGAGGGGACAATAGTTATTCCAGTTTTCGTTTTAGAAGAACTTCAGCACATTGCAGACTCAAGTGACTCCTTAAAAAGAAAAAGAGGGAGAAGAGGACTTGACATAGTTAAAGAAATGCAGGGTCTTGAAAATGCGAATATAGTTATTGAACAGTCCCTTTACGAAGACATTTCAGAAGTCGATTCAAAACTTTTAAAACTTACCAGCGACTTAAATGGAAAAATTGTTACAAATGACTATAATTTAAATAAAGTTGCCTTAGTGCAAAATATCCCCGTTTTAAATATTAACGAACTTGCAAATGCCGTGAAACCAGTCTACCTCCCCGGCGAAGAAATGGAAGTTCAAATAATAAAAGCGGGCAAAGAATTAAATCAAGGTCTGGGATATTTAGATGACGGGACAATGATTGTTATAGAAAATGGAAAACATTTAATTGGCAAAACAGTTAACGTTACAGTAACCTCAGCCCTACAAACATCAGCAGGAAAAATGATTTTTGCTAAGCCAAATTAATATTAAGAAATTAAAGGGGGCTGTTGCAAAAGTCCCATCATAGAATCATAACCACCGGCTAAGCCGGTGGTTTGTTTTGCCCCTATAAGGGGCTGTTACTGGCAGCATTCCATGCTTTGAACTTTCTTTCTCGCGCACCAATTTTCACAGCTGGTGCTAAAGCACCTTATTTTTTGCTTTTGTTTACTTGCTCACCCGTAAACGGGTCTACAAATTATTTAATACTTATTTGATCTGCCATGTAATCTTCTTTTAATTGATTTTTTATATATTCTTGTATCTTTTTCGCATTCTTTCCTGCTGTGTCTACATAATATCCTCTGCACCAAAAATGTCTATTTCCATATTTATATTTTAAGTTTGCGTGCCTATCAAATATTATCAGGATACTTTTCCCTTTTAAATATCCCATTGTTTGAGATATGCTATATTTTGGTGGGATTTCCAACAATATATGAATATGGTCTGGACAACATTCTGCTTCTATTATGTTTATTCCTTTTCTCTCACATAAGTCTCCTAATATTTTTCCAATATCTTGTTTTAATCTTCCATATATTACTTGTCTCCTGTATTTCGGAGCAAATACTATGTGATACTTACAATTCCATGATGTATGTGATAAACTGTTTTTATCCATTTTAGGATACCTCCCTTTTCTATTTATGCTACTGCCTGTAACATACTTAGTTTATCACGGGAGGTTTTTTGCTTGAAGCTAAAGCTTGTTTTCCTACCACCAGCATAGCTGGTGGTTTATTCATGCTAAAGCGTACAAAAAATGATGTTGCAGAGTAGAATCATCTATTCTGCAACATCACCCTTTCTTATATTATGGAATTTAATGACCAAGAAAATCATGTACTGTAAAATCAATTAATTTAGGAACCTTATCGCATAAGTCTTCAATTAATACTCTTTCTGTATATTGATGAAAGTCTTTACCCCATGCCCCAAGATTTAATACATTCATTGAATGCTTTTTAATTAATTCCAAAGGTATTTCATAACTATCGCCCCAAAGAATCATATTATTTTTAATATAATCAATAACTTCATCAGATTCAGTAAACATTCCATAAGATAAATCACAAATCCCTGTATAATAATTTTGTACCTCTAAATCTGAATTTAATTTTTCTTTAGAGAATTTTTGTAGTCTTCCAATTAATTCATTCATTTGTTTTGAGGAAAATAAATCCATATTATTTGTACTTGGATAATATGGAGGTGCTATTCCCCACATAACTAAGGGTCTTCTGTCATCATAAAATTCTAATAATTTTTCCATCATCCTATAAGCAGCCTCAGCTCTTGAAATTTTATTATCTTCAATTTTTTCAATTAATTCATCTTCAAGTTCTTTCATCGCATGTAAAAAATTAGGATTCCCTGATTTTAGGATTTCATCATAAACCTCATTATAAAACTTAACATTAGCTTTATAATTCATTTCCCCGTATAAAACCTTAGAGGTTTTTTTGAATTCCGCATAAGATTCTTCCATATCAGCTATAACCTTATCAAAAGCATTAACAGAAATTTCTCTTAACATATTCATTAATTCTTTAGGACCTCTCTTTAAAGGTAATATAGACATATAACCGCCACAATAAATCGGAAGAGATACATCATAAACTTCTTTTCTGTCTTTAAAATACAGCCAAGTTGCCGCTGGTGAAGTAGTATTTCCTGAAACTTCTGAAAAAATTGGATTTAATTCTGTCCTCCTAACAATTTCCGCCATAATATTTATGGGATTAAATCCAGAATAAACTTGACCAACATGAGCAAGCTTTCCTCTTGCTAAACATATTGGCATTATTTTTCCAATCGCACCATCATAAACAACTAGAGTATCTTTTTCTAATCTTTCATGTGGCTCTGAATTAATCATTAAGCCATAATCCAAATCATATTTATTATATAAATCTTCAAGTAAATAAGCAGCTGAACGCATTCCGGCTGATGAATTTTCTTCATCAGGAACACCCATTAAAAGAATAGAACCAGGAAAATCTTCATCTAGTGAATATTCTTCAAAAAGGGCCATATGCATCGCTCCTCCCTGTTTCATATCACATCCGCCTCTACCAAAAAGCCAGCCACCAGCATCTAAATCAGCTTTTGTTCTAGGATCAATTTCAACTTCTCCACTTTTATAAATTTCTTCAAGTTTTTCTGGATCATAGGCAATATCTTTTAATTTACCATAATCATCTACATCAACAGTATCGGTATGATGGATGAAAACAATGGTTTTTTTCGACTTTCCCCTCATTAATAGCCAAGGAATTTCCCTTTTTAAAGCATCCTTATGAACAGGGAAAAATCCATAATCAATAGGATTTTTTGATTCCTTTTTCATCTTTATAAACCACGGTTCAAAAAATTTTTTGTTATTCCTTTCATACTCTGTTGTAGTATGAGTTACAACTTTCATATATTTTTTAATATAATCAAGTATTTTTTCTTCTCTTTTTTTCATAATTACCTCCTATTATTACTTGATTTTTTTAGGATATTTACAATATAATTAAAAATAGTATATATTTTTTAGAAAGGATTATATTATGGAAATACCATCTTTAAAAGATTATGTTTATAAATATATAACCGAATCTATCCAACAGGGAAAACTTAAAGCCAATGATAAAATTAACGAGTCTGATATAGTTAATGCTTTAAATGTTTCCAGAACCCCTGTAAGAGAAGCATTAATTCAATTAGAAGCAGATGGTTATTTAGAATCATATCCTCGCAGAGGATTCTTTATTAAACCGATTACCGAAGAAGAAGCTAAAGACCTCTATGCAGTAATTGGGCAACTTGATGCCTTTGCAGCCGAACTTGCCATTAATCGCCTAAATTCACAAGACCTTGAAAAGATGGAAAAGTTAGTTGAATCTATGGACAAAGCTATATCTAAACAAAATTATAGAAAATATTATGAACTTCAAATAGAATTTCATAATGTTTACACTTTAAAATCAAATAACCCTGTGCTTATAAATACGCTAGACCGATTAAAAAGAAGATTTATTAGGCAAGATTATGGTAGTAACAATGCCGCTAAATTTGGGGAATATTTGTACTCAGCTAACCTTCAACATAAAAGAATTGTAAAATTATTTAAATCTAAAGACATTGCTGAATTAAAACACCTTTTGACTGTTGATCATTGGGCTTTATACTTTGCTGAATTAGATAGTTTTTAATTAATCATTATAAAATATTTCGTTATCTGGCAATCTTTCACCTTTCCCTAAATATCTAGCAGAATAATCTTTAACTAATTTTTCAAATGTAGGGAACAAAATTATCAGAGCTATTAAGTTTGCAAAAATCGGCAGTGCCGTAGATGCATCAGATATCAGCCACAAAGTAGTTCCTGGAAGCCCAAATTTTGTGGCAATTATTACCATTGCTAAACTTGGAATGGGATAAAACCATTTATAAAATTGTAATAACTTTTCTTTTATAGGTTTTTCACCCAATACGTATCTAAGGACAACTTCAATTTGCGTGTATACACCGCTTGATGTGGTTAAACCAAAGAAAAATACACCTATAGCTAACACCATTCTTCCAATATTACCAACACCTGACTCAAAAGCATATAAGGTTAATGTTGCACCATCTAAACCACTACTCCATGCTCCTGATACCATAATTACTAAAGCGGTCATAGAGCAAATTATTAATGTGTCAAAAACTACTTCAAAAATACCCAATATACCTTGTTTCAAAGGGTGATCAACTTTAGCTGAAGCGTGAATCATGGCAGCTGTACCCCATCCTGCTTCATTACTAAAAACAGAGCGGCTCATGCCTGATTGAATTGCAAGCTTGAAAGAAGCCCCTGCAAATCCACCAATAGCGGCAGTACCAGTAAATGCTGATTCAAAAATTAATTTTAATGATGGTATAACATTTTGTGAGTGAATTAGAATAATAAATAAACTTCCAACTATATAGAATATGCACATGAAAGGAACTATTATTGAAGCTATTTTTCCTAATTTTTTCATACCACCGCTAATCATTAAATACAATAATATTGTATAGACAATGCCAACTAAATTTAGATTTAAATTAAATGTATTGCCTACAGCCTCAGAAACTGTATATGTTTGAATATTTAAAAATATACCCATAATGAAACCAAAAGCAAATATAAAATTTAAAATTTTCGCAAAGTATTTATGACCTCTTTCAATACCTATTCCTTTATGAATATAATAGTTTGGTCCTCCATAAGCGTCTTGATTTTTTTCTTTACTCCTAAAAAAAAGGGCTAAAGTAATTTCAGTAGTTTTAATAACCATTCCAAACAACCCAGCTATCCACATCCAAAATATTGCTCCTGGACCTCCCAATGCAATTGCAGCTGCTACACCGCCAATATTCCCAACTCCAATTGTAGTTCCTAATGCCATACTCATTGCTTCAAAAGATGATATAACCCCTGTATTACCAGATTTTTTGTCAGCTTGACCAAATGATTTAAATGCTGTTGAAAAACTCTTTTTAAAAAATCTAAACTGCAGGAATTTACTTCTAATTGTGAAATAAATTCCTGTAAATAGCACAAATAACACAAGAGGCATTCCCCATAAATAATCATAAACTATTACACTTGCTAAATCATTTAAATTCATAGCAGCCTCCTTTTAATACTAATATTTATATTCTTCTAAGTGGATGAGTCAAACAAGTTGGTCCACCAGTACCTCTAAATGACATCTCTTTACCAGGATATGTAAAGACTTTGCAACCTTCTTTTTCCATTAGTTTTTTAATTTTAATTACTCCTTCTATTACTATACAAACTCTGGGTGCTAACGCTAATACATTGCTACCTAAATATGCATATTCATCATCATCTACTTCAAGAAGCTTAATTCCTTTATTGATCAAATATTCTCTAAAAAATACTGGCATAAATTTAGAATATACAACAGCTAGATCTTCATCTATTAGACTAATTACACTCATTAAATGCAAACATTCATCTTCACCTTCTCCATGAGGCATAGGAACAATAATATATTCATCGATAAATGATTTTGTCAATTCCTTAAATTGATTTATACCTTCTAGATTAGTTCTGTAACCGAGACCAATTGCAACAGTCTTTTCATCAATCCAAACTACATCCCCACCTTCCATTTTTCCTGGCACTTCAATTCTACCAAGCGTTGGAATTCCATTGGATTTTAAAAATTCTTCTGTTGCATAAGATTCCTTACTTCTTAACGCTTTCCCCATAGGAAAATAAATTGCTCCCTTATTAGTCACTTTTAATGAATCATGTGCATAAATAGAATCCAATCCCGTTCTATCGTCTTTCGGTAAATATAAAACATTTTCTACATTTTCCTTAATTATATTTTCAAACACCGAATATTCTTCTAAAACTTTGCTATAATCTGGACAACCTATATAATTAAATTTTTCATAAGTTTTTTCCAAATTTTCTTGATTTATAAATGCATCTTTTGGATGCTTAAGTAATATATCCGTAATTTTCGTCACCATAGATTGACAACCGTAATTCATATTAATCCTCCTTGTTTAAAAAAGCATTAATTTAAAATAAAATATTACCAGATAATTTAATTTTAAATTAATAAAAAAGTGAATCTTAATAAAATTCAAGACTCTTTGTAATTGAATGTAACATCAATTATTAGCGCTAACTATCTTATCTTATCTTATATTATATATAATATATTGTATACAATATACGATAGTTTTTTGTATTTGTCAATACTATAAAAAATTTTTTTAATTAATTTGATAATTTATTAAAGATGAATTTAAACAGCTTTTCCTATTTCTTTTAATTTATTATTTTTTTAATATCTTTTAGAAAATTTTTATCTGCTAATGTATTAATTTTTTATAAATTTCGTCTTTTTTTTAACAAATATGTTATAATTATGATGAATGGAGGGAGATAGGATGAATAAAATAATTAGGAAAGAAAATTTGGCACCTAGTATATATTTGTTCGATATTTACGCACCAAGAGTAGCTGCCTCTGCCTTGCCGGGGCAATTTGTTATTGTTATTGCTGATAAATATTCTGAGCGTATTCCTCTTACAATTTCAGACTACGATTTAGATAGGGGTACAGTCCAATTAGTGGTTCAAGCTTCTGGCGAGTCCACTAAAAAGATTTGTAGTTTTGAAGAGGGTGAATATTTTAAGGATTTTGTTGGTCCTCTAGGTAGGCCATCAGAATTTTGTAGTGAGGATTTGAACGAGCTCAAGAAAAAGAAATATCTTTTTGTTGCGGGTGGTGTTGGGACCGCTCCTGTTTTTCCACAGGCTAGGTGGTTTTCTGAAAGGGGTCTCCACTGCGATATTATTTTGGGAGCAAAAAATAAAGATTTTGTAATTTTGGAAGATAAACTTGGGTCTGTTTGCAACAATTTATATGTTTGCACTGATGACGGATCATATGGTTTTAAGGGAATGGTTACTGCAAAAATTGAGGATCTTTATTCTAAGGGTTTATCTTATGATGTATGCGTTTCAATTGGACCTATGATTATGATGAAATTTGTTTGTTCAACTACAAAAAAATTTAATCTTCCAACTATTGTTTCTTTAAATCCTATTATGGTTGACGGTACTGGTATGTGTGGTGCTTGCCGTGTTAATGTTGGTGACAAAACAAAATTTGCCTGTGTTGACGGTCCAGAATTTGATGGCCATTTAGTGGACTGGGACGGTGCATTGTCTAGGTCGAAACAATATATTGATAATGAAAAAACCAAAAGAATTTCTGACCATTCTTTAATGACAGATATCAAATTTAATGAAGCTAAAAGAAATAGGACTAATGAATTTGAATTACTTAAGGCTCAAGATAGATTTAAGAGAACTCCAATAAAGGAGCAAGATCCAAATGTTAGAAATAAAAATTTTAAAGAAGTCTGTCTTGGCTACACACCTCAGGAAGCTGTTATTGAAGCTAGCAGATGTTTAAATTGTAGAGTTCCAGGATGCGTTAAGGGCTGTCCTGTGTCCATAAATATTCCTGGATTTATAAAAGAAATTGCTAATGGGAATTTTGAACAGTCAGCAAAAATTCTATCCCTTTATACTGCATTGCCAGCAGTTTGTGGAAGAGTTTGCCCTCAAGAATCTCAATGTGAAAAAGGATGCGTTTTGGCAAAACGTGGCGATTCCGTTGCCATTGGAAAACTTGAAAGATTCGCAGCTGATAATGCAAGAATAAATAATATCGATTTATTACAAGAGCCGAGAAAAATTAATAAAAAAGTTGCAGTTGTTGGTGCAGGTCCTTCTGGCCTTACTTGTGCTGGAGAACTTGCAAAAATGGGCTATGATGTTACAATTTTTGAAGCCCTTCAACAAAGCGGAGGCGTTTTAGTTTACGGCATTCCTGAATTTAGATTGCCTGATGAAATTGTTCATCACGAAGTTGAAAATATTAAAAAATTGGGAGTTAAAATTGAAAATGATGTAATTGTCGGTAGAACTGTAACAATTGATTCGATTTTTGAAGAAAGATTTGAAGCAGTTTTTATAGGTTCAGGAGCTGGTCTTCCAAGATTTATGGGCATCCCTGGAGAAAATTTAAATGGAGTTTATTCTGCCAATGAATTTTTAACTAGAAATAATTTAATGAGATCATTTGACAAGGAATATGACACCCCAATAAATGTTGGCAAAAAAGTTGCTGTTATCGGCGGCGGAAATGTAGCAATGGATGCTGCAAGAGTTGCAAAAAGATTAGGAGCAGACGTTACAATTCTTTATAGAAGAACGGAAAAAGAACTGCCTGCAAGACTTGAAGAAGTCCACCACGCAAAGGAAGAAGGAATTAATTTTCAAATGCTTACAGCGCCAACAGAAATTATTTCTGATGAAAAGGGCTGGGTAAAATCTTTAAGATGCGTGAAAAATGAACTTGGAGATCCTGATGCCAGCGGCAGAAGAAGTCCCGTCCCAATTGAAGGCTCTGAATATTTAGAAGATTTTGAAACAGTAATTATGGCACTTGGCACAAGCCCAAACCCATTAATTGCACACACAACAAATAATCTTTCTATAAATAAAAAAGGTGGAATCATTGTTGATGAAAACGCCGTAACATCAAGAGAAAATATTTTTGCCGGCGGCGATGCCGTTACAGGATCAGCAACAGTAATCCTGGCAATGGGTGCAGGAAAGACGGCAGCAAAGTCAATTGATGAATATTTAAGAACTGAAGCTACTATAAATAATTAAATTTAATAAAATAAAAAGGGCAGTAAGCTAAAAACTTATCTGCCCTTAAATTTATATACCCACAAAAATATCTACCATATTTCTTATTTTTTCAAGAAGCTCTTGTTTCTTTTTTTCTCTTGCTCCTCCCCTTCTTGAAATTGGAGGCAAAATATTGTCAAGTTCCGGACCATTTTGGCTTACATAACCTTTACTAATAGATTTTTCTATAAATCTTTCAGCATCTTTTTTCAAAAATTCATCGCTTATAAATTTTTTTATTCTATCATCTTTTCTTTTTCTTGCAAAACTATAAAAAGACTCCAATATATCTTCATTATTTTTTAGGTCAGAAATTTTCGTATTATTTATAAATTCAATAACTAAATCTTCTTTCGCCCTTGTTCCTATACTTGAACGGATTACCCTTCTGATCTCATCTTTTAATTTATCAATATTTTCACTTTCCTTATATTTTTCTAAAATCAAAGCTAAAATATAATCTAAATTAATCTCGTCAGTTCTTAAGAGCTCAATTTGAAACTCTACATCAGAAAAATCTATTTCAGCATTTTCTTTGCCATTTTGGCCACCATTATAAGCGGAAACCTGCTCTTTTATATCAACATAGACGCTTTTCATATCTTGCATTTGCCTATCTGAAAATCCATTATCAAAATTTTCAAATTCGTCAAAATTTCTAAGAATATTTTCGGCCTTCAACATTTCTCATAAACTTTATTTATTTTTGTCTTGCCTTCCATTACTAGTCTTGCTAAAAGTTTTGAAACTGTTTGAGGGGTGAAGAATTCCCCTCCTGACTTACCTGCATTTGACGCATAATTTGAAATTAAATATTCGTAAGCATCGCCAAAGGCATCTATATCATTTTCTTCAAATCGTCCAAAATTTATATCTCTGATGCCTTCCAAGATGTCTGTAAGTCTTTTATTTTTTTCTGCTACTGTTGCCCCAAGTTTGTTACTTGTTGTATCTATATCTTCAAATAAACCCTTTATGTCATTTTCTGATGGGTAGCCAACTGCTGAGCCTTCAATTTCTTTAAATATATTGACTAAATCTGTATTCAAATTTTCATTTGATCTTGCATTTTTTACAAGATTTTCAAATAATTGGCTCGGCAATATAAAAAATCCCTTCTCTTCAACTGTCCCTGGTTTAAAATCTTCTTCTGCTTCTTTGTCAGAAATTTTTCCATAATCAAATTCTAAATCCCCAGCTTCATATTCTGCCTTATTAAAAAATGCACTCATATTTTCTGATATGAACCTATAAAATAAAATTCCAAGCACATATTGTTTGAAATCCCAACCATCAACAGCTCCACGCACTTCGTCAGCTATTGCCCAAATTTTTCTATGTAATTCCTGTCTTTGTCCTGTTGACTTATCTTCTTTTATAACTTCCATATTTATACCTCTTATATAAAATTAATCTATTATTTTATATTTATTATAGAGTAAAAAACATAAACAAAAAAGACCAAAAGATTTTTCTCTCCAAAACTTTCCTCTCTTAAAAATATTTTAAAACTGATGCTAATTTAAATTAAAACTATTAAACTGCTATAGAAAAAAACTTAGTCTATTTTTTGTTTGAAATTTTATCCCTTAATTTATTGTGATATAATGATAAAAAGGGGTGTTAATATGATTATAAGCAGCACAAGACCTGCATGGGTTGAAGTTAATTTAGATAATATAGGCTATAATTTAAAAGAAATAAGAAATATTGTTTCGCCAAAGGCTAAAATTATGTGCATTGTTAAAAGTAACGCCTATAAGGCTGGGGCTCTTGCTCTTACAAATAAATATGTGGAAATGGGCATTGATTATTTTGGAGTTGCAACTTTAAGTGAAGGCATCTCTCTTAGAAATCATTTCCCTAATATTAAGATTTTAATTCTTGGCTATAGTCCTCAGTTTTTAATGGAGGAGCTTGCAGTTTATAATATTATGCCAAATATTTATTCCTTAGATGATGCCCTTAAATTAAATGATATTTGCAAAAGTATGGATAAAGTTTTAAATATTCATCTTTCTCTCGAAACGGGTATGGGGAGAATTGGTTTTCTTCCAAATGAAAAATCTCTTTATGATATTAAAGAAATTTCTAGGCTTTCAAATTTAAAAATTGATGGGATTTTTTCTCATTTTGCTGTTAGTGACAGTGATCCTGTATATACAAAAAAGCAGTTTGAGATTTTTATGAACTTTTGTAAGAAATGTGAGGAGAAAAATATTTCTCTTGGCATTAAACACATTGCTAATTCTGCTTCTATTTTAAATTACAGGGACTATGATTTAGATATGGTCCGCCCAGGGATTATTCTTCATGGTCTTCATCACAATCTTTGCCCTGAAGGTATTTATAATTTTAAAAGGGATGTTGAGGTTAGGTGCCTAATTGCCAATATAAAAACTATTAAAAAAGGTGATACTGTTAGTTATGGCAGGAATTTTACTGCAAGTTCTGATACAAAAATTGTAACTCTCCCCCTTGGCTATGCTGATGGTTTTCCAAGAATTTTATCAGGAAAACTTTCTGTTTTAATTAATGGTAAAAAATGTAGGCAGGTTGGAAATATTTGCATGGATCAGATGATGATTGATGCAACGGGAGTGGATTGCAAAATTGGTGATCTTGTTACTCTTATAGGAAAAGATGGTGATGAGGAAATTGAATTTAAAGATATTACAGATTTAATTGGTGATATTGAAACTTCAATGCTAACTCATTTGTCTGAAAGGCTGCCAAGAATTTATCTTGAAAATAATGAAATAAAATATGAAGAGGATATAATTAAATTTCTATAAAATAAAAATAAGCCCTAAGTGAAATCCACTTGGGGCTTTAAAAATTTTTTTATGATTCTTTTTCCTTGTCTGCCTTTGCGTTTTCTATAACTTTACCGGCAATATTTGCAGGCACTTCTTCATATCTTATAAATTCCATTGAAAAAGTTCCTCTGCCTTGAGTCATGGCCCTTAGGTCAATTGAATATTCAAACATTTCAGCTTGTGGTGCTTCGGCAATTAATAATTGTGTACCATCAGATTGTTGGTCCATGCCCAAAATTCTTCCACGTCTTTTATTCATATCTCCCATAACATCGCCTAGATAAGAATCAGGAATTGAAACTTCAACTTTCATAATTGGTTCCAAAAGAACGGAACCTGCTTCTTCCATTCCCTTTTTAAAGGCAAGTGATGCAGCAATTTTAAAGGACATTTCATTTGAATCTACATCATGGTAAGATCCATCATATAAAACTGCCTTGAAATTTGTTACAGGATAACCTGCCAAAACTCCATGTTCCTTTGATTCTATAATTCCCTTTTCAACAGCTGGAAAATAATTTTTCGGAACAGAGCCGCCAAAAACTTCTTCGTCAAATATAAAATCTTCTTCACATGGTTCAAATCTTACCCAAACGTCACCATATTGACCGGCACCGCCTGATTGTTTTTTATGCTTACCTTGAACAGAAGCTGCCTTTTTAATTGTTTCCCTATAGGGAATGATGAACGGAACTTTGACAACTTCAACGCCAAACATATTCTTTAATTTTTCAAGAATAACATCAAGTTGAACTTGACCAAGTCCTCCAATAGTTAACTGTTTTGTTTCTGGATTTCTTTCAATTACAAAGGATGGATCTTCTTCTCTAAGTCTTTTTAAAGATGTTGAAAGTTTTTCTTCATCACCCTTAGTTTTTGGTTCTATGGCATAGAATAAAACTGGTGATTGATATTTTAATTTTTTATATTTAACAAGATGATCTTTTGTGCAAAGAGTGTCGCCAGTAACTGTAATTTGAAGTTTTGTTGTTGCTCCAATATCACCAGCATAAATTTCAGGGACTTCAATTTGACTTTTACCTCTAATTACATAAACTCCGCCAAGTTTTTCAGCTTCATCTTGGCTGGCATTATATAACTGAACATCTTTCGTTAATTTTCCACTAATAACTTTAAAAATTGAAATTTTTCCAACAAAGGGGTCTGTAACAGTTTTAAAAACAACTGCAGCAAAGGGTTCTTTTTCAGAAATATTTCTTTCTTCTCCATCTTCATATCTAAAGCCAAGGTGAGCTCTTGGATCGTCAGGAGCTGGCATATAATTAATAATTGTATTTAATAAAATATCAATGCCTATTCCCTTTTCGCCGCTTCCTACAAGCAGGGGAACTGCATCGCCTTCAAGAAGGGCTGTTGTCACTCCTCTTAATAAATCTTCACGAGTAAATTTTTCACCTGCAAAATATTTTTCCATTAAAACTTCATCAGATCCGGCAACAACTTCTGCAATTTCTTCATACATTCTTTCAGTTGCCTTTACTTGATCGTGAGTTAATTCTGCTTCTGCAGGAGCACCTTTTTCATATTTAAAACCCTTTTGGTAAATTACATCAGTAACACCAACAAAATTTTCTCCTTCGCCAATAGGTACAGAAAACGGAATAACTTTTTTACCGAAAGAAGCCTCTAAATCTTCCATTAATTTTCTAAAATTAACATTTTCGCCATCAATTTTATTTACGAAAATAATTCTTGGAAGTCCAATTTTTTCTGTGTATTTCCACATTCTTTCAGTTCCAACTTCAATGCCCTTTGTTGCATCCACAACCATAAGAGCAGCTTCACTGGCCCTCAAAGCTCCCATAGCTTCTCCAGAAAAATCCATATATCCTGGAGTATCTATAATATTAACCTTAAAATTCCTCCACTCTACAGGAATTATTGAAGTTCCAATTGAAGTTCCTCTTTCCATTTCTTCCTTAGAAAAATCTGAAAAAGTATTTTTGTCAGTTACATTTCCTAATTTTTTTGTGGCTCCACTTTGGAAAAGCATTGCTTCAGTTAAATTTGTCTTTCCAGATCCGGAATGCCCAACTAATGCTAAATTTCTAACATTTTCAGTTTTATAAACTTTCATAGCCTTCCTCCTATATGTATAAATTTGAAAGCGTTTTGTTAATTATACCATAAATTCCTTTATTTGAATAGATAAGTGATTTTTTTGAAAAAACCCTTGAAAAATCCATAGAAAATTTTAGATTAAAATTATAAGCGGATAACTTTTTCTTATGCTATAATTAACTTAACTTGAGAGGTAAATATGGATTATATCAATAAAAATTCAAAATATCTTGTGGTCCTCCTTCTAATAATTTTAGGGGGCTACCTTGCCTACAATTCAAAAAATTCTGAAAAATATATTGATCCCGATTTTTATGCAGAAAATCAAGAAACTGGTCTTTCTAATGAAATGACTTTTGAAAACTCTTCCCAAGTAGATGAAGATAAGGAAATTTATGTCCATATTGCAGGGGAAGTAAAAAATCCTGGCCTTGTAAAATTAAAATCAGGCGATAGACTTGTAGATGCAATTGAAAAAACTGGCGGAGCAACAGATGAGGCAGATCTTGACAAGGTAAATCTTGCAAGGAAACTTTCAGATGAAGATAAAATTTACATACCAAAAATTGGAGAAAATCCTTCAGCAGATGCTGGAGAAAGTGAGAGTCAAATGATGGGAATAATTTCTAAGGCTGAAGGCTCAGTCGATTTAAACAATGCATCAAAAGAAGAACTAATGACCCTTCCAGGAGTTGGTGAAAAAACTTCCCAAAAAATTTTAGACTATAGAGAAAAATTTACATTTAAGTCCCCAGAGGATTTAAAAAATATTGAAGGTATTGGCGACAAAAAATATGAAAAACTAAAAAACTATATTTGCGTAAGATAAATTTCTTTAAAAAAATTACCCTTGGAAAAACCAAGGGCTTTTTACTATGCTAATATAAATCTTAAATCATTTACCTATAAGAGGTATATTTTTAAAATCATTTTTCATAAAAGATGAAATATATTTTCCTACATTTGAATCTGCCTCTTCAATAGATTCTCTTGAATAAAAGGCCACGTGAGGAGTAATTATTAGATTTTCATTTTTTAAAAACTTAAGACTAGCCAAATCTGGATTCTCATCTGCTAAAACATCAAGTCCAAGGCCTGTGATAAGATTTTTTTCCAGGGCCTCTTCAAGATCCTCTTGGTCAATTAGTCCTCCCCTGCTGCAATTAATTAAAATTGGCTTTTTTTCCAATTTATTTAAAAAATCCCTATCAATAATATTATATGTTTCTTCTAAAAGCGGCAGATGAATTGAAATAATGTCGCAATTTTTTTCAATATCTTCTAAATTTGCCTTAAGGACTCCTGCGCTTTTAAAAACTTCATCTGCCACATAGGGATCATAGGCATAAACTGTAGAATCAAAGGCCTTTAGTCTTTTTGCAAGTAGCCTTCCAATTGAACCAAAGCCAATAATTCCTGCCTTTAAAGATGAAATTCTTCTTAAAGAATTGCCCAAAAGATTATAGTCCCAAATTTTATCTTCCTTAACACTTTTATTAAAAATCGAAATTCTTCTAAGCAAATTTAAAATTAAGGCCATTGTGTGGTCTGCAACTTCTTCTATGCAATAAGCTGGATTATTTGAAAGTAAAATATTTTTTCTTGCCGCATACTCTGCATCCACCATATTATAGCCAATAGATCCCAAGGCTATATATTTTAAATTTTTAAGTTCATCCATAACCTTTTTTGTAATGGGCTCGTATATAGAAATTAAAACATCGGCATCACGACACTTTTGGATTATTCCTTCCTCGCTTTTGCAGGGCAAATAAAAATATTCAAATTCTCCCTCAAGAGAATTTTTAATTGTATCCTTATTGCAATCTTCTGTAATTTGATAGATTTTAATCATATCTTACTCTTAATCTATGGCAAAATTTCCATTTTTAAAGATTTGTATTTTATTTCCATTATAATCTTCACCAATTATTTCTGTTGACTCATCACCAACCATAAAATCAACATGGACTATTGAATCATTAATGCCAATTTTGTCATAATTTTTGGGATCAAGGTCTTCGCCATTTCTTATACAAGTTGGGTAGGCCTTTCCAAGGGCAAAATGGCAGGAAGCATTTTCATCATAAAGGGTGTTATAAAATAAAATATTTCTATTAGAAATCGGACTATCAAAGGGCACAAGGGCAACTTCACCAAGTCTTTTTGAACCCTCATCACTTTCCAAAATACCCTTTAATTCTTCATAGCCTTTTTTGGCATCAAATTCTATTACTTTTCCATCCTTAAATTTTAAATAAAAATCATCGATTAAGGACCCACCATTGTTTAAGGGTTTTGTGTTGTAGATAATTCCATTTACCCCATATTTGTGGGGAAGAGAAAAGACCTCTTCGCTTGGGACATTTGCTATAAACTCTTCACCATAAGAATTTTTTTCACTTGAACCATTAAAAATATAGTTTTCTGGCAGCTGCACTTTTAAATCAGTTCCCTTTTTTGATTTATAATAAAGATATTTAAAATTATGGGAATTTAAAAAGTCTGAATATTTTTTAAGATTATTCACATGAATTTCCATAGATTTTTTTGGATTTTCATCAAAAAGCCTCATGGAATAAAAAATTTCCTCCCAAAGTTTTTCTGTACCCTCCTCTTCCGAAAGGTCCGGAAAGACAATTTTTGCCCAAGAAGGCATTGCCGCTCCAATTACGCACCAAGATGTATAATTTGCCATAAGTTTTTCTGAAAAATCTTTAAAGGCCTTTCCTGATGCTGCATTTGCTGCAATTATTTTTTTAGAATCGATGCCCTTTAAATTATAGGGATTGCCGCCAGTAATTGAAAGATATTTAGCCTTATTATCTATAAAATAATTTTCCTTATCCACTTCAAATTTTTGGATGTCAGACAAAATTTCTTCACTTTCATAGTTAAATCTTAAGCGGCTAAATTTTTCGTCCCTATAGTCAATTTTAACTTTTTTAGCACCGAGCTCATAGGCTTTTTTTGCCATGGCTCTTGCAAGCTCAGCACTTTCTATGGGCGATCTTATGACTAAAATATCGTCTTTTTTTACTTTTAAGGCACAGTCTATGATAAGTTCTGCATATTTTTCAAACATAATTTCTAAATTCATTTTTTCCTCCTAAAGAAAAACGGTTTAAAAAACTTAAACCGTCAAATTTTAATTTAATTTAATTTATCTTCATTGTATTTTATCTTATAAAAGTCAAATAGGATTATTAAAATGGACACAATGGGAAC
This sequence comes from Peptoniphilus raoultii, assembly GCF_900099555.1. Lineage (GTDB taxonomy): Bacteria > Bacillota > Clostridia > Tissierellales > Peptoniphilaceae > Peptoniphilus_A > Peptoniphilus_A raoultii. Next base: position 779,726 of record NZ_FMWM01000002.1, on the reverse strand, counting down.
TGAAACAACCATTCCCCAAACTCCAAAAACTCCTCCTCCAATTACAATTGAAACTAAAACTGTAAGAGGATTTAAGCCTGTTGATTCGCCAATTAATTTTGGTGCCAAAATATTATTTTCAATCCACTGAATTGAAATGAAAAGAATTGAAACCCAAAGAGCCTTTATCGGTGCATCCATAAAGGCAAATAAAACTGCTGGAATAAACCCAAAAAGCGGTCCTATATAGGGAATAATATCTGCAATGCAGGTAATAATACCAATGACAATTGCAAAGTCCACCTTTAAAACTAAAAGATAAACCATTGTTGCAAAGCCAACAAAAAGGGCGAGCAAAAGTCTTCCCCTAATAAATAATTGCAGGGCCGTATCAATTCTCTTTGCCAAATAATTTACATCTGACCTATATTTGTTGGGCACAGTTTTTTTGAAAAATGATAAATATTTTTCCTTGTCAATTGAAAAGTAAAAGGAAAATAATAAGATTAAAACAATCTTTAAGGTTGATGTCAAAAGCCCATATAATTTTAGAACTGTATTTCTTAAAGTTTCCAGAGCAGACTTTTCAATTTTATCTAAAATATTTATAACGGTTGTATTTATAGAGCTAAAAATCTTGCTAATGGGGTCTTGAGCTTCATTTGCTGGTCCAGGATTTTGCATAGTATTATTAAACATATTAAGAAAATTATCAGGCAATTTAATATTATACCTATCCATAATATTTATAAGAAATTTATTTAAATTCCTTGAAATAGAGTCCACAATATTTGGTATTGAAGCCAATAAATTTGTAATTTCATTTATTGTTTTTGGTATTACTGTGAAAAGTAAAATAGAAAATATAATAAAGGCACTAATATAGACAATAATAACACCAAAGGGCCTTCTAATTCCCTTTCTTTCAAAATAATTGACAAGAGGGTCAATAATATAGGCAAAAATAACTCCAATGATTAACGACCATAAGGTATAACCAAGGATAGTATATTTTTCAAAAATTATTGTCAGTAGATAAAAAATAACTATGCCAATAAAGACCTTTAATATTAATTTTAAATTGATTTTTATTCTCTTATCCCCTTCAATATACCTGTTGCCAATATTTATTAAGTAATAAATCATTAGGGATAGAAGGATTATTGCAAGAATTATAAAGGCATAATTTACAAACCTTTGTGTGTTTCCTGAAATATCTTTTATCATTAAACCACCGCTTTAAATTTTTTTTGGGCCTTATTTAAAATTTCAAGGACATATTCAGCTTCTTCTTTTGTATTTTTATAATTTATGGAAAGTCTTAGAGGATTTAGGGCCTCCTGCCTTGATCTTCCCATGGCAAGCAGCACATGAGAAGGATCAATACTTCCCGCCTGGCAGGCAGATGCCTGTGACGCACATATATCATTAAAATCTAAAAAAGGCAATAGAACCTGACTTTTCATATTTTCAAAGGAAATATTTATATTGGTAACAAGCCTTTTTTCTCTAGGTCCATTTAATTTTACCCCATCCATTTTTAAAAGCTCATCAATAATATAGTCCCTAAGTTTTTTCGTATATAAAATCCTCTCTTCAAAATTGTCATTTAATTCTTCAAAAGCTGCTCCTAGTCCAACAATTGATGCTACATTTTCAGTTGATGCCCTTTTTTTTCTCTCCTGATCTCCGCCATCTATAAAGGAATTAATCTTATAATTTTCATTTACATATAAAATCCCAATTCCCTTTGGGGCTCCAATTTTATGGCCTGAAAAGGACATCATAGAAACATTTCTCTTAGATAAATCTATGGGAATATTCCCAAGAGCCTGAACTGCATCTATATGAAGGGGAACGCCATACTTTTGGCAAATTTTTTCTATTTCACAAGTAGGCTCCAAAGTTCCAACTTCATTGTTGGCCTCCATTATGGAAACTAAATTAGTATCTTTTGAAATTTTTTCTTCAAGTTCTTTTAAACTTACAAAACCTTCATGGTCAACGGAAATATAATCAACTCTATTGCCCATTTCTTCCATAAATTTTGCAGACTTTAAAATTGCTTCATGTTCTATTTGTGATGTAATTATATGATTTTTAGGTGAATTTTTCAATAGATTTTTAAGAGCCCAATTGTCTGACTCTGTGCCTCCTGAAGTAAAATAAATTTCAGAAGGCTTGCAAGATAAAAATGCTGCAATTTTTTCTCTTGAATTTTCAATTGCCGCCTTTGATTTTTGTCCAAGACTATAAATACTTGAGGGATTACCATAATTATCCTTTAAATATGGCAGCATCGCTTCAAGTACCTTGTCCTTAATTTTTGTTGTGGCGGCATTATCCATGTAAATAATAAATATCGCCTCACATATCTTCAAGTGTTAGGGAATCCATAACTTCTTCCATTCTATTTTGGAGCTTAAATAAAATATCTTTTGTTGCACAGGCATTTATTTTTGTGCAATTAAGTCTTTGATTTGTAGCACAGCAGGAAAGTTCAATTTCCCCTTCAAGAGAATTTATTATTTCACCAATTCCAATTTTTTTTGGTTCTCTTGTCAATTCATAGCCTCCTCCTGCTCCTCTAATAGATTTTACAAGCCCACTTTTTTTCAAGAGTGAAAAAAGCTGTTCCAAATATGCTTCTGATAAATTTTCCATATTTGCTATGTCCTTTAAAGAGAGAGGGCCTTTGCCATAACTTTCTCTTAATCTATACATAGCCATGAGTCCATATCTTCCCTTTGTTGATAGCCTCATTCTTACCTCCTTAGGGTGTAAAAGAACCTTCTTTCTTGTCATTTACTAAAATATCTTTTAGGGTGTACCATGCAAGGACGGCACATTTTACTCTAGCCGGCATATTCCTAATATTTATAAAGGCTATGCCGTCTCCCAAATCTTCAAGTTCATTTTCATCCCTAATTTCACCCTTTATCATTGCTATAAATTTATCTGCAAGTTCTATTGTTTTCTTTACTTCCATTCCCTTAACAGTATCGCACATAATTGATGTTGATGCCTGCGAAATTGCACAACCGTTTCCCGTATAGGAAATATCTTTAATTTTTTCATCTTCCACATCAAGTTGCAAAGTTATTTCATCTCCACAAGAGGGATTGTGACCAAGTTCTTTATGAGTTGGATTTTCTAAATCTCTTTTATTTCTCGTGCTCCTGCTTTCTTCCATAACCATTTGCGTATATATTTGTTTAAGATCCAAATCCTAACAACCTCCTTACATCTGTCAAATGATTTATAAAATAATCAATTTCTTCAGTTGTGTTATAGACTGCAAAAGATGCCCTGCATGAAAAATTACAGCCTAAAAATCTATGAAGGGGCTGAGCACAGTGGTGACCGCTTCTTATTGCTATGCCATAAGAATCTAAAATAGATGAGGCATCATGGGGATGAATTTCCTTAAAATTAAAAGTAATTACAGGTGCCCTATTTTTATTACTTGTTGTGTAGACATCTAAAAAGTCAAATTTTTTAATCTTTTCATAACAATAGTCAGTTAAATATCCTTCATATTCTCTTATATTATCTATGCCAAGTTCATCTATATATCTTATGGCACTTGCAAGATTTACAGCACCTTCCACATTTTGAGTTCCTGCTTCAAATCTTTGGGGCGAAGGTAAAAAAGTTGTCTTGTCTTCATAAACATATTCAATCATATCTCCACCTGACAAAAATACATCTAAATCATTTAGAAGTTTTTCCTTGCCATATAAAACTCCAATGCCCGTTGCAGAATACATTTTGTGACCAGAAAACGCCATAAAGTCGCAGTCAAGATCCCTTACATCAATTTTGTTGTGGGGCACATATTGTGCTCCGTCTAAAATAATTATGGCCTTTGAATTTTTTCTTACATAGTCAATAATTTTTTTAATTTCAGGCATTGTTCCCACAACATTTGAAGCAAGACTTAGGGAAAAAATTTTTGTATTTTCATTTACTTTATTTTTAACTTCTTCAAATGGGATATTTTGTTCTTCATCAAGATATAAATATTTAAGTTTTGCCCCTCTTTTTTTAGAAACTAATTGCCAGGGCACCAAATTTGAATGGTGTTCCATAATGGAAATTAAAATTTCGTCCCCTTCATTAATTTTATTCATACCATAGGAATAGGCCAAAAGATTTAGGGCTTCTGTTGCATTTCTAACAAAAACTATTTCATTTGAGCTTTTTGCATTTATAAATTTTCTGACACTTTCTCTTGCCCCTTCATAGGCTGTAGTTGCCTTAACTGCTAAATAGTGGGCTCCCCTGTGGGGATTTCCATTTTCTTCCCTATAAAATTTCAAAATATCGTCAATAACCCTTTGGGGTTTTTGAGTTGTGGCTGCATTGTCGAAATATATTAAATTGTGATCATTAACCCTTAAATTTAAGTAGGGATATTCTCTTCTTATTTCTTCAATTTCTTTTTTAGTAAACATACTACCTCGTAATTATTTTCTTAATAGAATTCCAAACTTCTTCTTCCAATTCTTCATCCATTAATTTGTCTATGGCTCCTGAAAATTTTGATTCTATGATTAAAGCTTCTGCATCTTCATAGCTTATGCCCCTTGACATAATATAAAATAAAATATCAGGATCAATTTTTCCAGCACTTGATGCATGATTTCCTTCAATGTCATCTTCATGTGCAAGCATTAGGGGAACTGAAAGTGAATGAACATCATCACTTAAAAGGACTGTATATTCTTCTTCGCTTCCCACTGCATCATTGCAGCCTTCCTTAAAGTCAAGGTTCGATTTAAAGTTTTTAAAGGCCCTGTCCTTTAAGGCTCCATTAACTAGAATATCACTTTTTGTCTTTTCTCCTAAGTGCGTCATTTCATAATAAATATTTAATTCTTCATCACCTTTGCCAAAATAAACTGAATCTACATAAGACTGGCTCTCTTTTCCCTTCAGCTCACACTTATAATTTAAATATAATTTTCCTGCACCAATTTCATATTGGCTTACATGAACTTTTGCCCCGTCATGGCAATAAATGCCTATTGATTCAAGGCTTTTAGATTCAGGACCTTCTCTTTGGATAACAAAAAGTTCTACCTCTGCATTTTTTTCAGCTAAAATTCTAATAACTGTATTTCTAAACTTTTCCTTGTTTCCTTCTGAATAATAATCTAAAAATACTTTAATCTTAGAATCTTCATGTGCAATAATGTCTTGCAAGTCCACTAAATTTACATTTTCATCATCTGTTTTAAAATAGCAGGGTTTAAATTTAATATCTTCGCCGCCAATTGCTTCATAAATTCTATATAAATTCATATCCTTTCTATTGAGTTCAAGGGCCTCTTTAGAAACGCCATATCTTAAATTGTCAAATTCTTTTAAATGTCTTACATGCTTTTCTGATGAAGGATAGGGAATAAGGTCTTTGCCAATTTCCGGCACAGTAATTTCCACATCATTAACCTTCATCCAAGAAAAAGTTTTAAAAGCTAATTCATTTCCTATTATTTTTTTCATCTTTTCACCTTACCCAATTGCTCCAACAAGTTCCAGATTTATAAGATTATTCATTTCAACTGCATATTCCATAGGAAGTTCTTTGGCAATAGGCTCTGCAAATCCACGAACCACCATTTGTTTTGCATCTTCTTCGCTTAGGCCTCTTGTCATTAAATAAAATATAACCCCATCTGAAATCTTTCCAATTTTCGCTTCATGTCCAATATCGACTTCCTTATTATGAACTCTTATTGTTGGGATTGTATCTGATCTTGATTCTTCATCAAGCATTAGGGACTCGCAAGATGTAGAGTTTTTAGAATTTATTGCATCTTCTGAAAATTCTACTAGACCTCTATAAACTGCAATTCCTCCACCTTTTGAAATAGATTTTGTATTTATTACTGAATTTGTATGAGGAGCAAGATGAACAACTTGAGCTCCTGTGTCAAGATTTTGTCCTGGCCCTGCAAAGGAAATGCCTGTAAATTCACTGGAAGATCCTTCTCCTTTTAATATGGAGCTTGGATACAGCATAGAAACTTTTGAACCAAAGGATCCAGAAATCCACTCTATTTTTCCATTTTTTTCTACAATTGCTCTTTTAGTATTTAAGTTATACATATTTCTTGACCAGTTTTCAATTGTTGAATATCTTAAAGTTGCATTTTCTGCAATAAAAAGTTCAACAGCACCGGCATGAATATTTACAACATTATATCTTGGGGCTGAGCAGCCTTCAATAAAATGGCAATAAGCTCCCTCTTCAATAATAATTAAAGTGTGCTCAAATTGTCCTGCCCCTGGTGCATTTAACCTAAAATAAGATTGCAGCGGAATATCAACATTAACTCCCTTTGGAACGTAAACAAAAGATCCGCCACTCCAAACTGCATAGTGAAGAGCTGCATATTTATGAAGGGATGGTTTTATACACTTGCCAAAATATTTTTTAACAATTTCAGGATATTCTCTTAAACCTGATTCAAAATCTGTATAAATTACTCCTTGGTCCCTTAAATATTTTTGAATTGAATGGTAAACAACTTCACTATCATATTGGGCACCAACACCTGACAAAAATTCTTTCTTTTCGGCTTCTGGAATACCCAGCTTATCAAAAGTATCTCTTATTTCTTTGGGCACCTTATTCCAATTATCACTTAAATCGGCATCTGGTCTAATATAAGTTGTAATATCATTTATATCAACTTCAGAAAGATCCGGTCCCCAAATGGGATTATCTATTTCATTAAAATTTTTAAGAGCTTCAAGTCTATAGTTAAGCATCCATTCTGGTTCATTTTTTTCTTTAGAAATTTGTCTAACTATTTCTTCAGTAAGTCCCTTTTCTGTTTTACTCCTATATTCAAAGGGGTTTTTTATATCATAGACACCCCTATCCATTTCTTCCACATAAGTTCTTTCTTTTTTAGTCATTTAAAGCCTCATCTCTAATCCAACCAAAACCTTCACTTTCAATTTTTCCAACAAGTGAAGCATCGCCTTCTTTAACAATTCTTCCATCAACAATAACGTGAACAAAGTCAGGCACAACATTTCTCACAAGTTCTTGATGGTGAGTGATAATAAATACGGCATTATCTTTTGACAAAAACCTTTCTATGCCTTGGGAAACAATTCTTGTTGCATCAACATCAAGACCTGAATCTGTTTCATCAAGCATGGCAAGTTTTGGATTTAGCATAAGCATTTGCAAAATTTCTGTTTTTTTCTTTTCCCCACCAGAAAATCCTACATTTAAATATCTTTCAGCATATGAAGAATCCATTTTTAATTCCTGCATTTCTTCTTCAATTTGTTTTTTAAATTTTATAATGGGAATATTTTTATCTTCCTTATTTATTTTTGCAGTTCTAATAAAATTTTCCACTGAAATTCCAGGAACTTCTTCTGGACTTTGGAAGGACATAAATAACCCCTTATTAGCCCTCTTGTCAGTAGAAAGTTCTGTAATATCTTCCCCATCTAAAAAGATTTTTCCGCTAGTAACTTCATAAACAGGGTTTGCCATAATGACATTTGCAAGAGTTGACTTCCCTGATCCATTTGGTCCCATAATTACATGTACTTCTCCATACTTGATTGTAAGATTTATATTTTTTAAAATTTCCTTACCTTCAACTCCGGCACTTAAATTTTCCACTCTTAATAATTCTTTTGCCATAATTCCTCCTATATTTTCAAAATATTATTCTTTTCAAAAAATAAATCATAGTAATTTACTCAGATATTTATTATAATGATACCACAATTCTATGATTTTTAATATTCTTATTTATAAATTTATAAATTTTTTTACATTTCATGAAACTAAATTAAAGAGAAGGCATTTTCAATATGATTAATTTTGCCTTCCCTAATATAAACTTCGATTATGTCGAAACGAACTTGGATGTCGTATAAATTATTTTTATAGATATAAGCTCTTGCCGTTTGAATAATATTTTGCATTTTTATTTCATCAACAGCCTCATAGGCATCGCCAAATTTATGGGACCTTCTTGTTTTAACTTCAACAAAACAAAGTTCGTCCTTATCTTTTGCAATAATATCAATTTCAGTTCCGAGGGCCCTATAATTTCTATCTAATATTTTATAATTTTTGTCTTCTAAAAATTTTGTCGCCAAAGTTTCGCCAAAATTTCCCAAATCTTTATTATTCATTACCATCTTTCCAAATTTTTCAAAAAACTCATTCTATGCATGGGGCTTGGACCTAGTTTTTTCAAAAGCTCTCTGTGAAGTTTTGTCCCGTAACCCTTATGTCTTTCAATTCCATAACCTGGATACATTTCTGCCCACTTTAGGCATAAATTATCTCTATAGACTTTTGCAATTATTGATGCACAGGCAATGGAATAGCAATTTTCATCGCCCTTTATTATGGAGTGCTGAAAAATATTTGTTTCAATCCTTTCGGCATCAATTAAAACAAGATCAGGAGTAACGACTTCACCCTTTGAATTTCTTAAATTTTCAATGGCACGGACCATAGAAAGGTGGGTTGCCATTTTAATATTTAGTTTGTCAATTTCCTTTGAATTTGCCCTTCCAATTCCTACTGCAAGACTATCTTCTAATATCTGAAAATAGAGTTTTTTTCTCTTGTTGGCAGTTATTTTTTTTGAATCATTAATTCCTTCAATATTTGAATCTTCTTTCATAATTATGGCGCAGGATAGAACATCACCAAAAAGACAGCCTCTTCCAACTTCATCTACTCCTGCAATTAATTTAGATCCCTTTTCCCTATAATCTTTTTCAAAATTTTCAAAAGTCATACTGTCTCCAAACTTATCCTTCCAAGAAGGCCCTTCCTAAATTCATCAAGCAAAATTCCTGAGGTTTTTTCATAATCAATAAGTCCGCCCCTTAAAAGAGCTCCTCTTTTTCTGCCGATTTCATCTAAAACTTCTAAGGGCTTTCCATTATTTTCAATTTTATATCTATTTATTAAAATATTTTTATCAATGGCGTTTAATTTCTCAATTAATTTTAGGGATAGACTTTCCCTATCCATAATTTCATCTTTAATAGATCCAGTTAAGGCTAGATTTAAACCAATATCTTCAGGAAATTTTTGCCACAAAACTCCCGGTGTATCCAAAAGATGAAGCCCTTCATTTAATCTTATCCACTGGTTCGTCTTTGTAATTCCAGGTCTATTGCCAGTTTTTGCAGATTTTTTTCCTATAATTCCATTAATAAAAGTTGACTTTCCAACGTTGGGTATGCCCACAACCATTGCCCTTAAAGGCCCATGATTTACTCCCCTTGATTCATATTTTTTTATTTCATCAGCCATTAATTTTTCTGCATAGGAAGTAACAGATACGGGGTTTGGCCTTTGAGAATTATATTTTAAAACGGAAACCTCATCTTTTATCAAAAAATTTATCCACTTGTCGTTTTCTTTTTCATCTGCAAGGTCTGACTTATTAAAAATTATAAGTTTTTTCTTGCCCTCTAAAACTTTTTCTAGTAGAGGATTTCTGCTAGATAGGGGAATTCTCCCGTCAATTATTTCAATTACAAAATCTACAAGACCTTTTTTCTTTTCTAGGTCTTCAATAGTTTTTTTCATGTGGCCGGGATACCAATTAATATTCATCTTATCACCACAAAACTTCTCTTAAAATTTCTATTGCTCCATTATGGTTGTTGTCTTTTTTAGAAATTAATTTTGCCACATCCTTTACGGCCTGAACTCCATTTTTCATGGCAATTCCAAAGCCAGCATTAGCAATTAAATTTCTGTCGTTAGAATCATCTCCAATGGCAATAATATCCTTTAAATCAATATTTTTCTTCTCACAATAAATGCTAACTCCCACAAATTTGTCCCCGTTTTTTTGAAGAACTTCAAGCATATATCCCTTGTGGGATTGCATAGACATTAGGTGAAGATTAAAATCTTCTGAAATATTTTCCTTTAAAATTTCATAGAGTTTAAAAAGCCTTTGGTCATCTCCGGTAAAGACTATGGATAAAACTTTTGATTTTAAATCTTCAATAGAATCTACCTCCCTAATTCTTCCTGCAAAATGATTGGCATAATGCTTGTCAAGAGTCCTTGTTTTTCTATCAGGAAAGGCAAGGTCTACTCCCTTTTGCCCAGTAACATGAAGAACGCAACTTAAAACTTTTTCTTTATCTAAATCCATAACCCTTCTTAAATCTTCAAAAGAAATGGGATTTACATAAAGTATGTCCCCATGTTTAGAATTTCTAATTAAATTTCCATTATTGCAAATTAAATCTATATCCACATCTCCCACAAATTTTTTAGCAGTTGTAAATTCTCTACCCGTTGCCACAATGGGAATAATATTTTTTTCCTTTAGTTCTTCTACAAAGGCTGGGAAATCTGGACTCATCTTCTTATCTCTAGTTAAAAGTGTTTCATCTAAATCCATGGACACTAATTTATACATCTTTTCTCCTATAATTTAAATTTTATACATTAAATTTAAATACAACAACATCTCCGTCTTTTATAACATATTCTTTTCCTTCACTTCTAATAAGGCCCTTGTCACGAGCGGCTGCCGTTGAGCCAGCAGAAACTAAATCTTCATAGGAAATTGTGTCAGCTTTAATAAATCCCCTTTCCATATCAGAGTGAATTTTTCCTGCAGCTTCTGGTGCTTTTGTTCCCTTTTTAATGGTCCAGGCTCTCGATTCCATTTCTCCTGTTGTTAAAAAAGAAATTAGGCCTAAAAGTTTATAGGATGATTTTATTAACTTATCAAGACCTGATTCTGAAAATCCAAGTTCCTTTAAAAATTCTTCCTTTTCTTCTTCTGAAAGCTCTGCAATTTCAGCTTCTATTTCACAGGATATTACACAAGTTTCATCACCTAATTTTTTTGCATATTCCTTAACTTTTTGAACCATTTCATTTGATGCACCGTCATTTTTTGCATCATCTTCATTTACATTTGCCACAAAAATAACGGGCTTTGAACTTAGCAGAGCAAAATTTTTTATGATTTTTTCTTCTTCATCATTTAAGGCCACAGTCCTTGCTGGAATTTCCTTTTCAAGAGATTCCTTTAATTTAATTAAAAGATCCATTTCAGCTTTTAAAGATTTGTCGCCCTTAATTTGTTTAGTAATTCTTCCAAGCCTTTTTTCAATTTGTTCAAGGTCTGAAAAAATAAGCTCCAAATTAATATTTTCAATGTCACGAATGGGATCAATTGAACCGTCAACGTGAATAATATTTTCATCTTTAAAACATCTTACAACATGGACAATAGCATCAACTTCACGAATATTTGAAAGAAATTGATTGCCAAGACCTTCACCCTTGCTTGCTCCCTTAACAAGACCAGCAATGTCATAAAATTCTATATTTGTATAAACAATTTTTCCAGAATTAGAAAGTTTTGCCAAAACTTTAAGCCTTTCATCAGGCACATTTACAACTCCAACATTAGGCTCAATTGTTGCAAAGGGATAATTTGCAACTTCAGCCCCTGCATGAGTTAAGGCATTAAATAAAGTTGACTTGCCCACATTTGGCAGTCCAACTATTCCAAGTTTCATATGATCACTCCTAAATTAAAATTATTATATCATATAAAATAAATTTTATTAAAGCTCAAGAGCCTCTCCATTAAAATTAATTATAAAAAAATTTTAAGAGAAAATTAAAAATAGATAAAATTTTTCAAAGTCTTTCTTAATATTTAAGCTCTTTTAATTAAATCTTTAATATTGTATAATGATATTAATGATTAAAAAAGAGGTGAATAATTTGAGTGCCATTGTTATAAATGATTTAGAAAAGAGAATAGGTCGAAAAATAGTTTTTGATTCATTAAATCTTGAAATTATGGACGGTGAATTTTATTCTCTACTAGGCACAAAAGATTCTGGAAAAACAACTCTTGCAAAAATTCTTATGGGATTTTTAAAGGTAAATAAAGGAAACTCTTATATATATGATATGGATTGTTTTAAGGAATCTAAAGAAATAAAGGAAAGTGTCAGCCTTGTAAGTTCAGATTTTTTTATTCCCGACAATCAAAAGGCTATAAATATTTTCAAAAAAACCCTGTCTTCTCACAACTTAAAGAGTTTGGAAGATGTTGATGTTTTATGCAGGTACTTTGACTTTGATGATAGATTAAAATTTGGTGAAATGACTGATAGGGAAAAGAAACTTTTCCAAATAATAAATGCTTTAATTGTGAAACCAAGGCTTCTTATTTTAGATTCTCCTGAAGAATTTTTGACAGAAGATGATAAAGATTTACTTTTTAGTCAACTTGTAAACTTAAATAGGGGCGAAGGAACAACAATATTTCTGCTCACAAATTCTTTAATAGATGCAAAAAAATATTCTAAGAGAATTGCCTATCTTTATAATGGTAGGGTTATGGATGTAGAATATAATAATGAAAAGCCGTCCTATGACAAAATTTTAAGAATTTATAATTATAGGGGTAATCTTTCCTATTTCACAGATGCTGGCGCAAGACTTGTTAGGGATACAGATATTGAAACAACCCTTTATTATGACGGGGACCTTCAAAAACTTTCCCATGTGATTTATGATGAAAGACTTGATAACTATTCTTTGGAAAATGCTTCTTTGGAAGATAAACTTTTGGCATATTACAATAATGGTAAAGAAGTTCCCCACAGAAGAACTGAAGAAAAAAATAAGTTAAGACCAAAAAAAGATATAGGACTTAATAAAAACTTAGATAAAAAACCTGATCTTGAAAAAACAATGGACCTTAAGGATGATTTATCTGACACAAAAATTAATGAAATTAAAGTTGTGGAAAGCGAAAATTATGCAGACAAAGAAAATAAGGCTGAGCTTTTTGTTGAGAAAGATAAAAAAACTGAAGATGAAAATTTAAAAACAGAAATAATTACTGGACAAGATTCTGTTATTAGCCAAGATAAAAATGCTGAAATTTTTAAAGAAGAATCCTTTGATAACTCCCAAAAGGATGAAACAAAAAAAAATATAATTATTAATGAAAATGCCGAAGGCAATTCAAATGATAATGCGATTTTTATAAAAAAATCAGGAAAAATCAATATTGCTTCAGATGAAGGGAGAGATTAAAGATGATATTTTCAATGGAACTTAAAAATAATTTTGGGAAATTAATAGCTTGGACCATAGTTATAGTAATTTTACTTGGTCTTATGACAGCTTTCTTCCCTCTTTTAGTTGAACCGCAAATGACAAATATTACTGAATCCTTAATTTTTTCTATGGGTGATGTAACAAGAAATATTTTAGGAATTGAAGACGGTTTTGACTTAACAAATATTAGTGAATATATAGCTCTAATATATTATTATATTGGAATTTTAGTATTTATGTTCGCTATGCAAATTGGTGCATCTTCTCTTTCAAAGGAACAAGCAAGCGGAAATATATCCTATATATATTCAAATCCAATTTCAAAATCAGAAATTGTTACAGGAAAATTAATTGCCGATACAATAATTTATATTTTCCTACTTATATTTTTAAGCCTTGCAACTTTTGGCTTTATCTATGCCATTAAAGCTGTGGGAATAAATGCAGAATATATCTCAAACTTTTCAAACTTTGACGTATTAGAAGCAATTTTAAGAATATTTATAAGCCTTTTAGGCGGCGGTCTTGTCTTTATGGCAATTGGATTTTTTATTTCAACCTGCTCATGGCAATCACTTCACCAAGATGCCATTGCAACTTTATTTATATTCTTAATAATTCTTTTAACAGTAATTGCTAAGGCAGTTGGCGGAGGATTTTTAAAAGCAGTTAGCTTCTTCCCAAATGAAGTATTTAAACCCTACTCCTTTATTTCTAGTAATTTAAATTTAGTTGGTTTAGGTTTAAATCTTGTAATCTTTATAGTCTTTATAATCCTTACCTATCTTGTATATGGCTCAAAGGAATTGAAATACTAATTATAAAAATTTAAGAACTGAAAAATCACTTTTAAAATTGCAGAGATAGTTAAAAATAATAGGGACGTTCCACTTTAATGGGAAGTCCCCTTTTTTTAAATAGTAATAATAAAAATTCAAGGACCAAAAAAAATCGGTCCTTGCTCTTTAAATTATTATTATTCTTTTATTTCTAAAAGTATTGGGGCATGGTCTTGCCTTTGTCCAGAATCAATCATTTCTGATTTTATTATCTTGTCCTTAAGAGAATTCGAAACTATAAAATAATCAATTCTCCATCCTGAATTATTTATTTTTGAAGTCTTAACTCTTTGGGCCCACCAGGTATAAGATCCCAAAACATCGCCATGAATTAATCTAAATGTATCTATAAATCCCCTTGCCAGTAAATTGGAAAATCCTTGCCTTTCTTCGTCAGTAAATCCAGCTGAAAAATGATTTGTGTCAGGGTGAGCAAGATCAATTTCCCTATGGGCAACATTAAAATCTCCTGTTGCAATTACTGGTTTTTTTTCATTTAGCTTGCAAAGATAATCTGCAAATTTTTCGTCCCAAATTTGCCTGTCGGAAAGTCTTTTTAAATCGCTACCTGCATTTGGGGTGTAGACATTTATTAAATAAAAATTTTCCATTTCCATTGTAATTATTCTTCCTTCAAAATCCATTGTTGTAGGCGCTCCAATGACAGGATAAGTTATGTCTGGAGTGATGGATTTTTTGTATAAAAACATAGTGCCTGCATAGCCTTTTCTTGCTGGCTCTTTAGAAGTTAGCCATGCATAGTCATAGTCCTTGAAATTTTCATCTAAAATTTCCTTGTGTTTTTTTGAAGGACCGCCCATAGGAAGTTTTGTTTCCTGAATGGCAATAATATCTGGTTCTTCATTTTTTAAATTATATAAAATTTCTCTTGTTAAAAGTGCCCTATTTGAATCAGAAGTTAGGGCGGCATTTAAAGAGTCAATGTTCCACGAAATAATTTTCATTATAATCTTCCTTTCTATAACTTGTCTTATTTTATTATAACAAAAATTTCCCTTTAAACTAAATATTAAGCCCTAAAATTAAAATTGCAAAAAACTTAAATATGCAATTTAATTTTCTTTTTCCAAAATCAAAAGCATTTTAAATTTGCCTTGGCTTGTAACATTATGAATAATTCCCATGATAAGAACAATCTCTTCTCCTTCACTTATGATAAATTCATTATCGCCTACTAAAATTTTTGCCTTTCCTTCTAGGGCAAGAAGAAGAGTATCACCTGGAGCCGCATGAGGTTTAAGTCCCGTCTCCTTGTCAAAGGCCATCATTATAAGTTTTAGACCATCATTATTTGCAAGCTCTAAATTTGTAATTTCACCTTCCTTGTAATCTAAAAATGATTTAATATCTATGATTTTTCCCTCATCTAAATTTTTCATGGAAAACCTCCTTATAGTTATTTATACATTCATCTTAACAAAAAGAATAAAAAAATAGTTGCTTAAGCAATCATAACCACCGGCTTAGCCGGTGGTTTGTTTTGCCCCTATAAGGGGCTGTTACCGGCAGCATTCCATGCTTTGAACTTTCTTTCTCGCGCACCAATTTTCACAGCTGATGCTAAAGCACCTTATTTTTTGCTTTTGTTTACTTGCTCACCCGTAAACGGGTATACAAATTCTTTAATACTTATTTGATCTGCTATGTAATCTTCTTTTAATTGATTTTTTTATATTCTTGTATCTTTTTCGCATTCTTTCCTGCTGTATCTACATAATATCCTCTGCGCCAAAAATGTCTATTTCCATATTTATATTTTAAGTTTGCGTGCCTATCAAATATTATCAGGATACTTTTCCCTTTTAAATATCCCATTGTTTGAGATATGCTATATTTTGGTGGGATTTCCAACAATATATGAATATGGTCTGGACAACATTCTGCTTCTATTATGTTTATTCCTTTTCTCTCACATAAGTCTATTAATATTTTTCCAATATCTTGTTTTAATCTTCCATATATTACTTGTCTCCTGTATTTCGGAGCAAATACTATGTGATACTTACAATTCCATGATGTATGTGATAAACTGTTTTTATCCATTTTAGGATACCTCCCTTTTCTATTTATGCTACTGCCTGTAACATACTTAGTTTATCACGGGAGGTTTTTTGCTTGAAGCTAAAGCTTGTTTTCCTACCACCAGCATAGCTGGTGGTTTATTCATGCTAAAACGTACAAAAAATAGAGACTCGTTTATACGAGTCTCTAAGATACTTTCATCTCGCCCTTAAATAAAGGCTTATAACTTTTTTCGCTCATCTTGTGAGCAACGCTTATGGTTTTGTGTCAGCTTAGATTGATTATTACGGTCTTGTTTTGGTCATCCCATTCTATGGTTTGATTTATTCCATCTTTAATATTTCCATTGTCTATGCCAAGGGCATTGGCTAAATTTGTTAAAGAAATGAGTATTCTCCCTTCTATGTTAAGGGGTTTTGAATCCATTTCTATGGTCCTTCCATTGCTTAAGACTATTTTATTTCCGTCTATTTGGATTTTTGCCACTAGACCTCCCTTGCTAAAGCTTGCTGTCCTTGTTTTATTATCCCAAGCAACTTTTGTTCCCAAGATTTCTGCTACTGCCCTTGCTGGTATGAGGGTCCTATCGTTTTTGATTATAGGTGCCACTTCTAGCTGGTATTTGTTGCCTAAATTGTCCCTATATTCTTTATCACCAATTTTTAAAAAGAGTTGCTTAATGGTTTTTTCACTTACATAGGCAGGTATCTTTGAATTAGTGTCTAGTAATTTAAATAGGTCTTCATTATATCTCTTGTAGAAAGGATAGTATTCATATTCGTAATAATCATTGTGGTCTTTTCTTGGTATTTGTGGTTGTGGATCTTGAGGTTTAGGAATAGATGGGTCTGGAGGTGTATTTCCTTTATAGAGTGCTGCGTAAATTCTTTTGTCATCTATTGCACCTTCTTCTACATTGCTGGCATCTTTTGTGATTTGTGGTGACCATCCCATAAATTCTTTATCTCCAGATTTTAGTTTTCCTTCTACTTCTTCTTTTATTTTCTTTTGAAGATCTGGGTCCTTAAAACTTGTTCCCTTCAATACTTCAAATGCTACTTTTCCTTTGCCAGCTATTTGGCCAAAGCTTCTTGCGTCAAATACAAATTTTATATAACCGGTGGTTGAAGGATCTTCTATTTTGTCATCTTCTACATCAAGAATCTTTTTTAAGACTTCTTTGAAGATTGCTTTTGCACTTACATTTTCCTCTCCAAGGGTTAGGGTAGTTGTAGGTGCTTGCGGGTCTGCTACTATTGCTCCTTCTACTTCCCATTTGTCAAATTCATATCCTTGGTTTGGAACTGCTGTTAAGGTTACCTTTGTCCCCTTTGGTCCTTTGGCTAGGTCTGCTGTTGCTGTTCCATTAGTATCTGAGCTTACGGTTACTGTGTATTCTGCTATTGGGATTATTTTTTCTTCCCATTTTGCTGTTAGTTTTTTGTCTTCTTTTACTTCTGTTTCAAAGTTATATTCTTCTGTGCCTATAAACCAGCCTTTGAATACATAGGTCTTGCCACTTGCATTGTTTAGGATTTCTGTTATGTCTTTTTCGTATCCTTGTGGCGCTGTGGCTTTCCCGTTTTCTTTTATTTTTTGGTCTTCTGGTTTTGTTCCATAGGCTGTTTCAAAGCTTACTGTGTATTCTGTAGGTGCTATTTCTTTGAAGATTGCTTTTGCACTTGCATTTCCTTCTCCTATAGTCAGGATTGTTTCAGATGCTTGTGGATCTGCTACTCTTGCTCCTTCTACTTCCCATTTGTCAAATTCATACCCTTGGTTTGGCTCTGCTTTTAAGGTTACCTTTGTTCCTTTTGGTCCTTTGGTTAGGTCTGCTGTTGCTGTTCCATTACCATCCTTAGTTACAGTTACTGTGTATTCATTAGCTTTAACTGTTACAGTTCCAAGGAAAAGGCAGTATAAATCTCGAATTTTTTCGAAAAATGGGTCTGCATTTTCATCATTGTATCTATATGAAATGGTGGGTACTTTTTCACCTTCACTCCAACTTTTATAGGCAAGTCCTATTTTTTTTGATTCTATCTCTATCTTTAGGGCAAATTTGTCACTAGTTAAAGTAAATGGTTTTGTTACTTCTAATGTATTGTATCCCTTTTCTGTAAAGGTGCCACTAGCTAAGGCTACCCACTTATCACTTTGGATATCTTCAAGTGTTTCTCCTTGAGTCCCATTTGCGAAAGTAGTTTTATGTCCTTTCAAAATGTCTTTATCTTCAGTTATAAATATTTTATATGAGGCTGGTCCATCTGAAACATTATAATAAGTTAAATACTTGATAGTTTCAGGCTCATTATTACTTCTTTCATAAATATTTATAGCTTTATTTAAGTTTCCTTTTATATTTGCTTCTCGAAGGTATGAAGTTTTACCAGTATTATATACATTTTTTAAATTTTTTCGTTCATCTTGGCTCATAAGCCTAGCATCTCTTGGCGTAATAATCTTTTTAAATGATGGAACAATATCTCCATTGCCTAAAAATGATTCATAGGAAATCCAGTGGTAGCCTCTGAAATCATCGTAAGGATTAAAGGGCGGAGCAGGAATTGAATTTTTAACTAAAAAAGCACCTGTAGCCGTCTCTTCCTTACTATTGGTGATCTTCATGTCATCATCCCATCCAATTAGTTCGACTGCATGATTTGTAATCATCGTTTTACTGCCTGGACTGGAGTTAATATAGTGATAACGTACTCCCATAGTTTTAACTATCGGTCCATCCCACGGTTTATTCCCAAGAACAAATTTATTATATCCATCATAGGTTATAAAGTATGACGCTGGTACTGAGCCATTTTCATATATACATTTCTTTAAATTCTCAAGTGTTAGGTCTAACTCCAAAGTTTTAGGGACGAAAACATCTAGCTTCTTATTAAAGGCATCGCCCAATATTTTAAAGGTATCTCTTTCACCAACTGGCAATAAATTAGCTCTTGATGGATCAAATTCCTTGTATGTTTTGTCTTTTGGATTGGTTTCATCAATGGTGTATGCTGGAAAATTGGATTCTAGTACAGGACCAGCAAGTCTCGCACAATAAGCTAGTACATCTTCGTCATTTCCACCTGATTGAAGATCTGTGTGATCATCAATATTATATGCCATGTGACCTTCTGATAAATCATAGTCTTGGTTTAAATTAATTTTTAATAGTGATTCTACTACTGCTAAGTTGGCTTGTGCCCAACAGGTCCCTGTGTTAAATTGATTTTTTCGTGGAGTTATGACATTTCTGCCAAAGTGATTTTCTTTTGTATCACTGCTTCTGGAATCATATTTTCTGATGTTAGCAACTGGGCTTGCGGCTCTAGTCCTAATATTTCTTGTCTTTTCTTGAGGAAAGATATACTTTGGTGGTATGTAGCCATAAGTAAATTCCTCTTTGTGATTTAGATAATATTGGTATTGGGGATTAGGTATGGGTTCCTCAATTTCCTTAAGGCTTATAGGTGCACTCTTTAATGTTTCTTCTTGCTTTGCAGGTGGCATTGGTTCTTTCGACTGACCAGCTGCAAAAACAGGCATAGCAAATGCAGATATTAAGATTGTTAAGGCAAGTAACATTATCCAAAACTTTGTACCTAATTTCTTTTTAAGTAGATACATCTTATTATCACTCCTTTATCAATTATTTGCTTTGAAAAGGACTTTTTCTTTTCTTCTGTAACTTTTTACTCTTTCGTTTTTAGAAGTGAATTTTTTCTCACTTTAAAATTTATAGCTTAAAAAGTCTGCAAAATTTTTTCTTGATATACAAATAAAATTTTTATTTGCTAGGTATGATAATTTTTGTGTTTTTTAATAGATTTTAATAGATTTTTATTGGTATTTTCATTATACATATAGATTTAGAAAATGCAAAGGTTTTTTTATCTTGGGTTCTTTGTCTAATAGTGTTAGTGGTTAAAAATTAATGATATATGGTTTATGTCTTAGGGCTTAAACCATATATTTTTTTATGATAAAAACATAAAAAAACTCTCAATCTAAAATTATCAAAAGAACGATAGCCATATGAAACTCTCTTAATAACTTTAATCTTGTTGTTAATACCTTCAATTTTTCCATTGTTGTAATTAGTATTTAAAGTATTCTTAATCTTTTCTAAATGTTTGATAGCTGTACTTATCGCCGTCTTAATTTTGTTGTATATTTCGCCAAACTCATCAGGCTTAAATTCGTCTATGGATAGTATAGGTGGAAGATAAGAAAAATCCTGTTTAAAGGATTTATTCCATTCTTTAAAAACTCTAAAAATGGTATTAGGGCTAACATCATTAGACTCTGCAATAGACTTAAAGGATGAAATTTTGGTAAGATCTATAGCAATCTTTCTTTTAACATCATTAGAAATATTAGAAAACTCACTAACTATATCGGTTTTAGCACTAAAAGTAGAACCGCACTCTTTGCATAGAAATCTTTGTTTTTTTAAAAAAAGAATAGTCGGTATATTAGAAATACTAGGAAGTTTAATCTTACAAGTTTTACTACCATATTTGATAATATTAAAGGATTCATTAACATGACCGCAACATGGGCAACCCTTTGGATTGTAAGTTGATTTTCCATAAATAAATTTAGTATCTATATACTTAATTTTCTTGACAATAATATTTTCAGTATCAATTACTATATTTTTATCTTTAATGTTCAACAAGTCTTTTATATAATTATTAATAGACATAGAATCACCCCTTGGTATTTGCTAGCAACTATATTTTATAGGAATGTGATTTCTACGTCTATTTTTTATACATATCCATACAAAAATAGTGCTGATGATTTTTCACCAACACTATTTATTATAGTCCCTTTTATTTTAAATTTATAAACCCCCTAATTCTCACAAGAATCTAGGGGGTTCATTGATTTTATAATTTTATTTATTTTGGCTCTATGTCAAATATTGGGGAGACTCGTTAATTCGAGTCTCTCTTTTTATGTAAAAAGGAACTAAGCACTTGGCTAAGTTCCTTCTTTTATTGCTAAAAGTTAGCAAATATTCACTTGTCTAAAGTCCTTGTCACCTTTGAAATTATTATTTCGCAACTTCTCTTGTAATTAGAACTTCCTTTGTATTTCCATTCCAGAAAATATCCTTGCCATCTTTTAAGCCCAATGCTCTTGCTATATTTGCTATTGGTAGCATTGTTCTGTCATTTCTAATGACTGGTTTTACATCACTTTCATAAACTTTTCCGTTTACGATTATTTGATTTGTATCTACCGGAATTTTTACTACATTTTCTTTATCAATTAGGATGACTGTTCTGTTTTCATTATCCCACTGTACATTAAATCCTAATGCTTCTGCTACAAATCTAATTGGTAGCATTGTTCTGTCTTTTTCAATAAATGGTGCAATGTCCATAAATACTTTTTGTTCTACGCCATCTACTGATTTAATCAATTCTTTAGAACCTATTACTAACTTTGCTTCTAGTTTTACAAGATTTGATTTTGCTACTGTTACCTTTGTAGTACTAGATGGTCCATAACTATATGTCCAGTATGATCTATGCCAGTAATCGCGATCCCTGTCTCCATCTGGATTAGGTGTAGGAGTTGGTGTTGGTGTAGGTGGTGTTTGACCTCCAGCTGATTTTTCTTTTGCTGCTTCTACAACTTTTTCAACTTCGCCCTTTGTCTTTGCATCATCAACTTGTTTTTTATACTTATCTTTTTCTGTGTCGCTTAGGTTTGGTAGCTTGCCGATTTCTTCTTTAGCTTTATTTTTATCATCAGGTGTTGCAGGAAGAGCTTTTTCTTTTTCTTCTGCTTCTTTAGCTTTTTTATCTGCTTCTTTTTGTGCATTATCTGCAGCTTCTTTTGCTTCCTTAGCTTCTTCAGCTGCCTTTGCTGCTTCTTCAGCTTTCTTTTCTGCTTCGGCTTTTGCTTCCTCTGCTGCTTTCTTTGCTTCTTCGGCTGCCTTTGCTGCTTCTTCAGCTTTCTTTTCTGCTTCTTTTGCTTTTTCTTCTGCTTCTTTTGCTTTTTCTGCTAATTCTGTATTATTTGGATCTGCTTCTGATGCTTCCTTTGCTTCTTTTGCTTCTTCGGCTGCCTTTTCTGCTTCTTTTGCTTTTTCTTCTGCTTCTTTAGCTTTTTCTTCTGCTTCCTTTGCTTTTTCTTCAGCTTCCTTTGCCTTTTCAGCTGCTTCTTCAGCTTTCTTTTCTGCTTCTTTTGCTTTTTCTTCTGCTTCTTTTGCTTTCTTTTCTGCTTCGGCTTTTGCTTCTTCTGCTGCTTTCTTTGCTTCTTCGGCTTCTTTTTTTGCTTTGTCTGCTGGGTCAGATGCCTTTTCTGCGTCTTTTGCCTTAGCATCTTCTACAGCTTTATCTACTCCAGCTTTGTCTTTTGCTTCGTCTACTTTATCTTTTGCGTCTTTCTTTTCATCTTCGCTTAGATTTGGTAGTTTGTCGATTTCTTCTTTAGCTGCGTCTTTTTCGTCCTTAAGTTCTTTATCTTTTTGGTCGTTTGCTGCTGCTTTGTCTTTTGCGTCTGCTACAGCTTTATCTACTCCATCTTTGTCTTTTGCTTCGTCTATTGCTTTTTCTGCTGCTGCTTTTTCTTCTGGGGTTAGATTTAGATCTTTTATGTCTTCTTTGGCTTTGTCTTTTGCTTCCTTAAGTTCTTTATCTTTTTGGTCGTTTGCTGCTGCTTTGTCTTTTGCGTCTGCTACAGCTTGGTCTACTTCAGCTTTGTCTTTTGCGTCATCTATTGCTTTTTCTGCTGCTGCTTTTTCTTCTGGGGTTAGATTTAAATCTTTTATGTCTTCTTTGGCTGTGTCTTTTGCTTCCTTAAGTTCTTTATTTTCTGTGTCTTTTGCTTTTGCTTCTGCTACAACCTCGTTTACTCCAGGTTTGTCTGTTGCTTTATCTACTTCGTCTTTGTATGTGTCTTTTTCTGTGTCACTTAGGTTTGCTAGCTTGCCGATGTTTTCTTTTGCTTTTTCTTTATATTCCTTTAAATCATCTGCATTTTTTGCAGCTTCTGAAGCCTTAGTTACGTCTTCTTTTGTTTTTGCGTCATCTACTTGTTTAATGAATGGTGCTTTTTCTTCTTCACTTAGGTTCGGTAAGTCGCCGATTTCTGTTTTTGCTGCGTCTTGTGCTGTTTTTAAGTTTTCTGCGTCTTTTGCCTTAGCTTCTTCTACAACAGCTTTTACTTCTACTATTGTGTCTGGTTTTTCTGCTTTCGTAACAAATTCTTCTTTTTCTGTATCGCTTAAATTCTTTAGATCGTTAATAGTAGTTTTTGCTTCTTCTTTTGCATTTTTTAAATTTTCTGCGTCTTTTGCTTGAGCTTCTGTTACAGCTAACCCTATCGGACCTGGTGCGTTTGCATTACGCACTATTTCTAAATAACCTTCTTTTTCTTCTTCGCTTAGGTTCTTTAAATTTTCTATTTTTGCTATTGCACGCTTTCTAAAGTTTCTTGCATTTTCTAACTTTGCATCTTCTACAGCTTTGTCTACTTCGCCCTTTGTTTTTGCATCATCTACTTGTTTAATAAATGGTGCTTTTTCTGTATCACTTAGGTTCGGTAGCTTGCCGATTTCTTCTTTTGCTGCGTCTTTTGCTTTCTTAAGTTCTTGAGGGTCATTTGCAGCTTTATTTTCTGCATCTTTTGCCTTGGCTTCTTCTACAGCTTTAGCTACTTGGCCCTTTGTTGTTGCATCGTCTACTTTACCTTTATATTCTTCTTTTTCTGTGTCACTTAGGTTCGGTAGCTTGCCGATTTCTTCTTTTGCTGCATCTTTGTCTTCTTGCGTTGCATTTTTCGCATCTCTAATAGTGTCTATATCTTTTTCAATTTTTGCTAATTTGTTCATTGCATCAGCATCATCGTCATTTATTGCATCAATTTTTCTTTCAAAATCTTCCTTTTGTTCTGGTGTAAATATATCTTCATAGTTTACATCTTTATCATTAAGCTTTTCTTTCATTTCAGCTTTTTTAACTATTACATCAACTTTCTTTTCGAAAGGATCCCATTCAGCCATTGTATCAGAAAAACTTTTTTCAAAATAATCAGAATAAGCAGTATATATATATGTTTCATAAGGTTCATTATCTATTAATTCATCTCTCATATCTTTGCTAAGAAGATATGTACCGTCGCTTTTTTCCTTATTTATTTTATCATGTACAGCATACATTCTAGCTTGAAATTTAGCCTTCTGTTCTGCATAATCCTTTTTTGTAAAATCAAAAAATTTTTTTACAGCTACCATTAATTCTTCCTGGTTTGTTGCTTCTTTAAATTCTTTTTCTGCAGTTTTTATAGCTGCTTTAAGTCCTTCTTCAAATAAGCTTTCTTTTTCAGGATAAGAATATGTTCTGTATAACTCATCAATATAACTTTGTTTATATTCTTCAAAATTCACAATCTCAAAATCTACTTGGACTGTTAAATCTTCTGTAAATGGTACATAACTGGGTTCATTTCTATTTTCACCAAATCTCATTGTATCTCCATTAAGTACTTCAAATTTCAACATTGCCTTTCCCAATTTAATGTCTTTTTCATTAGGTGAATCGATTGTGAATGTTTTAGATTCATTTCCAGATGTTAATGTCGCACTAATTTTAGTACCTTTTCTTTGACTTATACCGATGTCTATTGTTTTTTGTCCATTATTAGCTCTAGCTTCAGTTGGAATATCATATTCATTTCTCTTTGTTATACTAAAACCATTATAATGATCATCAGTAGTAACATCTACATCTTCCCTATTGCTTCCACTAAGAAATTTAGTAGGAGTGTAATTATTATAAATAAATTTAAAATATATCTTCTCTGGTCCTTCTGCCTGTACAACCCCTACCAATGTGGGTAATAATAACATAGCTGCTAAAAAAAGACTTAGCATTTTTTTTAGTTTTTTCATTATTTACTCCTTTCAAATTTAAATTGAATAAAATCAATTCTTGAATTTGTGCCTCCTTAGGCTCCTTTTTATAAAAGATATCTTATTTGTTATCCCTATCTATTATGAAACTTACTTATATTAAATTTCTTCTTTTCCTTTCCTCCTTATATTTTAAAAATCTATTATATCCTATCTATACCCGAGTCTCCTTTCTGGTTTACACAAAAATGTTTATACCTAACCTTATTCTACCCCCCCCCTCATACATTTGTCAATACCTCATTATTCATATATATCTATGATTATTTACTTTTTTAATATACTTTAGTCTGTGATTAAAGAATTGTATTTAATAATGTTAAATGACATATTTTATCAGGCTATTTTGTCTTTTGGTTTTTTTATACTTTTTTTATATCTTTTTCTTCTCTTCTCCCTTTTATTTGTTTTTATCAATATTTATTTTCTATCCCGAAATTTTCTCTTGGTAATCTTGTCTTTAATTTCCATTTTTTAGTTTTTTGTTTTTATTTTCTTATGAAAAAAGGAACTAAGCACTTGGCTCAGTCCCTTCTTTTATTGCTAAATTTTAGCAAATATTTACTTGTCTAAGACTTATAAATTATATTTGTAAAAACATTCAAAGTCCTTGTTACCTTTGAGGTTATTATTTTGCAACTTCTCTTGTAATTAGTACTTCCTTTGTATTTCCATTCCAGAAAATATCCTTGCCATCTTTTAAGCCCAATGCTCTTGCTATATTTGCTATTGGTAGCATTGTTCTGTCATTTCTAATGACTGGTTTTACATCACTTTCATAAACNCTTCCTTTGTATTTCCATTCCAGAAAATATCCTTGCCATCTTTTAAGCCCAATGCTCTTGCTATATTTGCTATTGGTAGCATTGTTCTGTCATTTCTAATGACTGGTTTTACAT
This sequence comes from Peptoniphilus raoultii, assembly GCF_900099555.1. Taxonomy (GTDB): domain Bacteria; phylum Bacillota; class Clostridia; order Tissierellales; family Peptoniphilaceae; genus Peptoniphilus_A; species Peptoniphilus_A raoultii. The sequence continues at coordinate 753,902 of NZ_FMWM01000002.1, read as the reverse complement.
CACTTTCATAAACTTTTCCGTTTACGATTATTTGATTTGTATCTACCGGAATTTTTACTACATTTTCTTTATCAATTAGGATGACTGTTCTGTTTTCATTATCCCACTGTACATTAAATCCTAATGCTTCTGCTACAAATCTAATTGGTAGCATTGTTCTGTTTCCTTCAATAAATGGTGCAATGTCCATAAATACTTTTTGTTCTACGCCATCTACTGATTTAATCAATTCTTTAGAACCTATTACTAACTTTGCTTCTAGTTTTACAAGATTTGATTTTGCTACTGTTACCTTTGTAGTACTAGATGGTCCATAACTATATGTCCAGTATGATCTATGCCAGTAATCGCGATCCCTGTCTCCATCTGGATTAGGTGTAGGAGTTGGTGTTGGTGTAGGTGGTGTTTGACCTCCAGCTGATTTTTCTTTTGCTGCTTCTACAACTTTTTCAACTTCGCCCTTTGTCTTTGCATCATCAACTTGTTTTTTATACTTATCTTTTTCTGTGTCGCTTAGGTTTGGTAGCTTGCCGATTTCTTCTTTAGCTTTATTTTTATCATCAGGTGTTGCAGGAAGAGCTTTTTCTTTTTCTTCTGCTTCTTTAGCTTTTTTATCTGCTTCTTTTTGTGCATTATCTGCAGCTTCTTTTGCTTCCTTAGCTTCTTCAGCTGCCTTTGCTGCTTCTTCAGCTTTCTTTTCTGCTTCGGCTTTTGCTTCCTCTGCTGCTTTCTTTGCTTCTTCGGCTGCCTTTGCTGCTTCTTCAGCTTTCTTTTCTGCTTCTTTTGCTTTTTCTTCTGCTTCTTTAGCTTTTTCTGCTAATTCTGTATTATTTGGATCTGCTTCTGATGCTTCCTTTGCTTCTTTTGCTTCTTCGGCTGCCTTTTCTGCTTCTTTTGCTTTTTCTTCTGCTTCTTTAGCTTTTTCTTCTGCTTCCTTTGCTTTTTCTTCAGCTTCCTTTGCCTTTTCAGCTGCTTCTTCAGCTTTCTTTTCTGCTTCTTTTGCTTTTTCTTCTGCTTCTTTTGCTTTCTTTTCTGCTTCGGCTTTTGCTTCTTCTGCTGCTTTCTTTGCTTCTTCGGCTTCTTTTTTTGCTTTGTCTGCTGGGTCAGATGCCTTTTCTGCGTCTTTTGCCTTAGCATCTTCTACAGCTTTATCTACTCCAGCTTTGTCTTTTGCTTCGTCTACTTTATCTTTTGCGTCTTTCTTTTCATCTTCGCTTAGATTTGGTAGTTTGTCGATTTCTTCTTTAGCTGCGTCTTTTTCGTCCTTAAGTTCTTTATCTTTTTGGTCGTTTGCTGCTGCTTTGTCTTTTGCGTCTGCTACAGCTTTATCTACTCCATCTTTGTCTTTTGCTTCGTCTATTGCTTTTTCTGCTGCTGCTTTTTCTTCTGGGGTTAGATTTAGATCTTTTATGTCTTCTTTGGCTTTGTCTTTTGCTTCCTTAAGTTCTTTATCTTTTTGGTCGTTTGCTGCTGCTTTGTCTTTTGCGTCTGCTACAGCTTGGTCTACTTCAGCTTTGTCTTTTGCGTCATCTATTGCTTTTTCTGCTGCTGCTTTTTCTTCTGGGGTTAGATTTAAATCTTTTATGTCTTCTTTGGCTTTGTCTTTTGCTTCCTTAAGTTCTTTATTTTCTGTGTCTTTTGCTTTTGCTTCTGCTACAACCTCGTTTACTCCAGGTTTGTCTGTTGCTTTATCTACTTCGTCTTTGTATGTGTCTTTTTCTGTGTCGCTTAGGTTTGGTAGCTTGCCGATGTCTTCTTTTGCTTTTTCTTTATATGCCTTTAAATCATCTGCATTCTTTGCATCTTCTACAGCTTTAGTTACTTCGCCTTTTGTTTTTGCGTCATCTACTTGTGTTATAAATGGCGCTTTTTCTTCTTCACTTAGGTTCGGTAAGTCGCCGATTTCTTTTTTGGCTTTTGCTTTTGCGTCTGCTAGTTCTTTAACTGCTGCTATTGCTGTATCAAGTTCAGTAACTTTTTCATCTACTTGGCTTTGTTCTGTTGCTGTGCCTATTAATGCTTCTGCTTCTTTTACTTTCGCATCTAATGCTTTTGCTGGGTCTGAAGTGTTGTCATTTTTAAGAACTTCTTTTGCTTCAGCAATTTTATCTTCTAATGCCTTTGTATTTAACACTGGTTTGTAGATTGCTACAAAATCTTGTTCTTGAACTTCTCCACCTATAGGAACTGTGCTATCCCATTCTTTAAATTCTTTTGTTGTGTCTTTGTATTTTGCACTTGCTGGAACTTGTCCTGTTACAGCTGCGTTATCCCATGTTGTTCCATTTAATACATCTATAACTTTGTATCTGTTTCCTGCAATGTTGCCATCTACTGTTGCATCAAAAATTATTCTTGTATAGCCAACTGGAACTGTTGTACTAGGATCTGTGCCTATTTTTATTAGACCTTTTGAGCTTGCTGTTGCTACAATTTCTACTGTGCTATTGATTGGTGTGCCTGGTGTAACTGACCATACAGGATTTTCGTGAGTTGCTTTTAAAGTTACTTCTGGATAGTAGGCTTCTCTTAGGCTAGTTCCTATTTTAACATCATAAGATTTTGTTGAATTTAGTTTTTCAATACCTTCGCCTGCCCTGAAAGTTACCCTTGCATATCCCTGTGGTGTTGGTTTTGTAGGATTTTCAATTATATCTGGTGTACCCTGTTCATATTGTGCATAGACATCAATACCGTATCCTTGAGTTGAACTTGAAGTTTTTTCGTTATATACTTTTGTGCCATCTATTGCAGGTGAACCTTCCTCTGGACTTTCTGACCAATATTTAAATTTATATCCTTCCTTATATGGATCAGGTAGATGCTTAATTACTTCTGCAAAAGTTAAATCATAGGCAACATTTGCATAAACTTCGCGTTCAGTTTTACCATTAATTGTTCCGCCGTTACCATGACCTTTTATTCTTCCATAACCAAGATTAACAGGTGCATGGAAAATGCCTTCCTGCGTCCAAATATAGTTGTCAATTTCACTACTATTGGATCTAGATAATGTAATCTTTTCTTTTAACCTAAAATCAGCTTCAAAGATTCTACCATTGTTTAATACATCATCATCATTAGGTAATCCGTTTTTAAAACCATAAAATTCGAATTGACATCCTTGTCCTGTCATGCTTCTGATTATCGAATACATAGCTACAGGACTATTTTCATAATCATAACCTAAGTCTGAGCGAAAATCTCTCCAAAGCATACGTTTAGGTATTATAAATGATGTAGTTACATTGAAACATTTGTCAGGAAAAGCTCCATTCTCATACTCATATTTATATTTATTAGTTTGGCCTGGCACCTTAATAAGCTTGGCCATACAAATATATCTTGATAGTTCAGGCAATTTAAATGAAATGATACTATACTTAGTCGTATCAAGCTTTCCATTTATTCTACACTCATCAGGTATGTTCGCATCACTTATATCTACTGGGTTATCCAGATTTGTAGGTCTGTATTTATAAACTTTTCTTCCAGTTTCTGCATAGGTTTCTATGATATTAAATGGTAGACAACCTATGAGCATAACTAGGGCAAGAAATAGCCCCATTATTCTTTTACTTTTTGCTTTCATTTTTTACCTCCAATTTTTATTTTTATCATCTTTTATTCCCCTTTTTTGTTTTCTTCTTTTCCTTTCCTCCTTATATTTTAAAAATCTATTATATCCTATCTATACCTGAGTCTCCTTTCTGGCTTACACAAAAATGTTTATACCTAGCCTTATTCTACCCCCCCCCCCTCATACATTTGTCAATAGCTCATTATTCATATATGTCTATGATTGTTTACTTTTTTAATAGACTTTAGTCTGTGATTAAAGAATTGTATTTAATAATGTTAAATGATATGTTTTATCATACTATTTTGTATTTTGGTTTTTTTCGTTTTTTATATTTTTTTCTTCTCCATTTCATTTGTTTTTATCAATATTTATTTTCTATAGCAAAAATTTTTCCTGGTAATCTTCTCTTTAATTTCCATTTTTTTAGTTTTTTGTTTTTATTTTTTTATGTATTATTTTGTTTTAGCTTCATAATTTATAAGTTTCTTATGCTTTGATATTAAATTGTATAATCATAACCACTGGCTAAGCCAGTGGTTTATTCATGCTAAAGTGTACAAAAAAATAGCGTTGTTCATTATTTGACAACACTATTATCTATTATCTATCTACATCTTTATTATTCATTAGATTTTAAAGATTCTACCATGTCAATTTTTTTAATTTTGAAATGGAAGACTAGCATAATTAAGGTCGTAACTAAAAGTGTAATTACGGTTGCGTAAATGTAGGCTCTTGTTATTAAATGACTTGAAAGCATTACTGGATAAGGAACTACAATTTGCAGGACGCTGTAGTGGAGAATTTTTCCAATAATAAGGCCTAAAATTATGCCCATTATGGTAAGAAAATAAGTTTCTCTATAGACATAAGCCGTTACTTCCTTGGCATAAAATCCCAAAACTTTTNAACTTCTCTTGTAATTAGAACTTCCTTTGTATTTCCATTCCAGAAAATATCCTTGCCATCTTTTAAGCCCAATGCTCTTGCTATATTTGCTATTGGTAGCATTGTTCTGTCATTTCTAATGACTGGTTTTACATCACTTTCATAAACTTTTCCGTTTACGATTATTTGATTTGTATCTACTGGAATTTTTACTACATTTTCTTTATCAATTAGGATGACTGTTCTGTTTTCATTATCCCACTGTACATTAAATCCTAATGCTTCTGCTACAAATCTAATAGGTAGCATAGTCCTATCTTTTTCAATAAATGGTGCAATGTCCATCATTATTCTTTCCTCTATACCATCTATTGATTTTCTCAATACTTTAGAACCAATTACTAACCTTACTTCAAGTTTAGATACTTTCTTTTCTCTTCCTGTATTTACACTTGTATTTACCTTAGTTGTATCAGATGAGCTTGAATGATCTCGCCTCAATGGAGCATACCAATCATTGTAATCATAATATCTGTTGTCATCTCTTCCTGGAGTATGACCAATAACATCAATAACAATGTCTTTTTGTTCTCCTGTCTTTGTATCAACAACAGTTACAACGATTGGACCATCAATATTGTTGCCTGGGTTAACTATAATTTCACCAGTATTTGGATCAATTACAGTTGGAATATTCTTTCCATCTTCATCCTTACCACCAACAATTATACCATCAGAATCTTTCACAATTACTCCAGTACCTTGATCTTTATCAATTGGATAAACAGGTTTCTTGTTAGTATCATCAATCTTGTCATCAAGACTAGGATTTGGTGTAGTTGTTGTTTCAAATGTTGCATTTACTGTTAGGTTTCCATCAATAGCTGTCTTTGCATCTAATGCTGGATCCCATCCTGTGAAATTAAATCCAGGTTTTGCTGTTACTTGTGGTGCGTCATTTGCTAGGTCAGCTAATGTTTTGCCTGCTGTCTTTGGTACATAGAATGTATTTGCTACATCTATTGTTCCTTTTGTTTGATCTGCTTTAAATGTTACTGTCCAGTTTTTAGTTTCGTCTGGATTTGGTGTTACATTTGGATCTACCGGTCCCACGATTGGATCTTGTGGTGTTACCTTTGCATTTACTGTTAGATTTGCTGTTTCATCTTGCAAACTTCCTTTTGTTAATGTTACAGGATTTTCATTATCTGCTAATGTTAAAGCTGTTCCATCTGTAGGATTTGCTGTGATTCCATAGGTTGCAAAGTCTGCAAATGCTACATCTTTTGTCAAGCCTTGATTGTCTTTTAATGTTACTTCTAGTCCAGCTAGTTCTAGGTTTTCTCCTTCTGTGTAGTTTAGTTTTGTTGGTTGTGTTTTTACTACCATACTTTCTACATGAGTTGGATCAAATACTTTTTCATTTACTGTTAAGGCTTCTGTTTCTGCTGTCAGGCTTCCTTTTGTTAATGTAACTTTCTTTCCATTGTTTGCTAATGTTAAAGCTGTTCCATCTGTAGGATTTGTTGTGATTCTATATGTTGCAAAGTCTGCAAAGGCTACATCTTTTGTCAAGCCTTGATTGTCTTTTAATGTTACTTCTAGTCCAGCTAGTTCTAGGTTTTCTCCTTCTGTGTAGTTTAGTTTTGTTGGTTGTGTTTTTACTACCATACTTTCTACATGGTTTGGATCAAATACTTTTTCATTTACTGTTAAGGCTTCTGTTTCTGCTGTCAGGCTTCCTTTTGTTAATGTAACTTTCTTTCCATTGTTTGCTAATGTTAAAGCTGTTCCATCTGTAGGATTTGCTGTGATTCCATAGGTTGCAAAGTCTGCAAATGCTACATCTTTTGTCAAGCCTTGATTGTCTTTTAATGTTACTTCTAGTCCAGCTAGTTCTAGGTTTTCTCCTTCTGTGTAGCTTAGTTTTGTTGGTTGTGTTTTTACTACCATACTTTCTACATGTTCTGGATCAAATGTTGTTGATACAAAAATCGCTTTAACTTCAATATTTTTATCAATTTTTGTATTTGCATCCAACTTTGGAGACCATTCTTTAAATCTACAGCCTTCAGCAGGATTTGGAGTAGGTGGAGTAATGTCAGCTAAAGTTTTCTTTAATGGTTTAGGAACATAAACAGTATTAGCTCTTCCGATTGTTCCTTTTGTTTCATCGTTTGATTTAAAGGTTACCGTCCAGAAATTATTTGTATCTGGATTTGCTGGGTCAGAGGGATCTACTAAGCCTGTCATTACTTTTTTAGCTTTTGCTTTTATAATTGTATCGTTTGTAAATGTTTGAGTTAATTCTTTATCCCAACCATCAAACTCATATCCTGGATAGCTTTTTGTATTAGGACCAGTTAATGTTACTGCCTTTTCTGGATTTACCCAGAATTTGGATATTTCCTTTGGAGTAATCACTATATGACCATCTTCATCTCCAAAAAATTCAACTAATTTAAAGTTATCTGGTACATCTGGTTTTGGCGTACCATTCTTTTGTTCCACTACATCTTTACCAACATATTTATAAATTGGATTTACTATATCCCCCTCTTTAAAAAATCTTTTTCCAAAAGTATCGTCCCATTGAACAAATTCCCAATTTTCATCAGCTTCAGCAAATGGAAATAAATTTTTCCATCCATCTGGATCTCCGATTGACCTATAATAAGCCCTATTTGTCAAATCTGCATAAAATTTAATTTCTTCTTTAGGATTTACAAAATAAACAAGTTTATCAACTCTTTTATCTCCTAGTCCAGGTGTATATAACTTACCATGATCTCCTTTTAAAAAGGTAACTTTTACAAAATTATCAGGGACATCAGGCCTTACATTCTCATCAGTTTGCAAGTCATAATTAGGTCCTGTGTAAGCATATTGCGCTGTAAGTTTTCTTGTTGTTCGATCCTCTCCTAATGGGAAAGTTTGTTCAAAACTTGGTGAAAAACCTATAAATCTATTCCATCTTTTTGAAGTTGGTGCAACCCCATCATAAATTCCATTTTCACCATATATCGAAAATTGACCTTCAAACTCTTTTTTGGTAGTATGTTTATTTACAGCTAAATAAAATACCTTATGTTTATTACCAGAGAAGTCAAGAAAGTCCCCTTTTTCAGTAGCATCAAGTTCTACAATGGAATAATCATTTGGATCAAGTCCTCGAGATGTAAAATCCCTTGTAGACTTTCTAATATAATCTAAATCTTTGGGAGTAACCCACTCTAATGCTACTGGCTCATAGGTCGAAAATTCTACTTTTCCTATATACAGACGCGTCTTAGGATCATTGGGAGAAACGGTCTCTTTTTCTAAATAAAGATCTGCAGAGTATTTTCCACCTCTTAGGTTTGATTCTGTTGTACCGGGATATTCTATAGTAAATTCCCACAAATCAATTCCTTCAGATCCTAATACCCTTTGTTTTATATTAATAAGTCCCCTTTTTATTTCACGAACTGCAACAACTTTAGTAATTTTATGAATAGGAATATTTCCTGCTCTTGGGTTATTTCTTATAACTTTTGATATACTTCCCCTAAATACAGCTTTCCTAGCTCCTTCATAATAAGGCGCGTGCATTACCCCTTCTGCTGGAGTCAGCAAACTTCTGTTTGGATTAGCCCCCATACTTTGAGATATGCTTTCGTTATTATTTGCAAATACCTGGAAGGGTAGGCTTGTTACTAGCATTAACATCGCTAGAAAAAATGTTAATATTTTTTTTGACTTCATTTTTTTCCTCCCATCTTATTTTTTTCTATCATTTATTTCCTCCTTAATTTCTCTTAGTTATTGCTTGCTTTTTTATTTTTTCTTTCTCTAAGTCCCTCCTTTTATATTTTTCATTCTTATTTTTCTATCCTTAGATCCTCCTTTATATGTATGATAAAAGTATTTAAACTTAGCTTCATTCTACCCCCCCCACTGCTTTTTGTCAAGCTCTTATTATTTATAAGTATCTATGTTTGTTTACTATTTTGATAGACTTTATCACCAAATGAAAAGTTGTCTGTTGCAATTCTAAATGATTTGATTTAGCATATTGTTTTGTATTATATTTTTTGCCTTTTTTCTTATACTTATATTCTTATAACTATATATTTATAATAAATCTAATATTTCATTAATAAATTTGCAAAATATAAGGACTAAGTCTCAGTGACTTAGTCCTCTAGTTTTAATTTTCTTATCATGATTTCCTCATTAAATATTTTTCAGGTCATTATACAAAAAAAGAGCTATATAAGCTCTTTTAATATTAACCCGGTGGCCAGTTGAAACTTCTTCCTCCTAAAAGGTGAAAATGAAGATGTTTTACACTTTGTCCCCCGTCTTCTCCGGTATTATTTACTATCCTATATCCATTGTTAAGTTTAAATTCTTTTGCTAAATTCTTAGCCACTAAAAATATATGTCCTATTAATTCCTTATCTTTTTCTTCTAGGTAATCAACTGATGTTATATGTTTTTTTGGAACAATAAGTAAATGTACGGGAGCTTCGGGATTTACATCTTTAAAAACATATGTAAATTCATCTTCAAAAACCTTTTCTGAAGGTATGGTACCTTCAACTATTTTACAAAATAAACAGTCCATAAATCCTCCTTCTTATTTTAATAATTTTAATATACCCTATTTTAAGGCCAACTAAAGCTAAAGATTGATAAAAAATAGCCCTATAATATATTTTTGAAGAAATTTCTTATAGTAATTTGGCACAAGCTATATTTTCATCATTTAAAATTTTTACATCTCTTATTTTATTAATTAAGTTTTCCCGACTTTTTAATTTTACCCTGATATAATTGCTTGTATAACCCAAGTAGTATCCATCCTCATATTCTTCAAATAAAACTTTACAAGTTCTATTCATATTCTTTTTTCTGAATTTTTTCAAATATTCTTCTGCCAACTCCATCAAAATTTCAGACCTTTTGATTTTAATATTACCATCTATTTGATTTTTCATATTTGCTGCTGGTGTATTCTTTCTTTTGGAATACTTAAATACGTGGACTTTTGAAAATTCCACTTCTCTTACTATTGACATTGAAGCTTCAAAATCTTCATCACTTTCGCCAGGAAAACCCACTATTATATCAGTTGTTAAGCCGGCATAAGGCATATATTTTTTTATGATTTTTGTTTTTTCAATATAAACTTCTTTTGTGTAGTGTCTATTCATTGCCTTTAAAATATTATTAGACCCTGATTGAAGGGATAAATGGAAATGGTCACATAATTTTGAACACGCAATTGCTCTTCTCATGAAGTCTTCACTTATGATATTTGGTTCAACTGATGATAATCTTATTCTCTCTATACCATCAACTTCAGCTATAGCTTCAATTAAATCTATTAACCTCACAGGTCCTAAATCAACCCCATAGCTTCCCACATGAATACCTGTCAATATTATTTCCTTATAACCAGCATTTGCAAGCCTTGTTGCTTCTCTTACACAATCTCCAATTCTTCTTGATCTAATGGTTCCTCTGGCATAAGGGATGATGCAGTAAGTGCAATACCTGTTACATCCATCTTGAACTTTCATGTAACTTCTTGTTTTATGAAAATTTTCATCTATTTTTATAAACTGAAAATCTCTGTCTTTTTTTATATCTCTTACAATATTTATTTTTTTATCGTCTTCTTTGGCTTCTTCTACTAAGTCAACAATTTTAGATCTTTCACTCGTCCCAATTACAACATCTACACCCTCTATTTTTTCAACTTCCTTAGGAGCAACCTGAGCATAACATCCGACAACTGCAACTGTAGAATCAGGATTTTCTCTTTTTGCACGTCTAATATATTGTCTTGATTTTCTATCAGATAAATTTGTAACTGTGCAAGTATTTACAATATAAACATCGGCAACATCAGTATCATTATCAACTTGTATATATCCATTTTTTTCAAAAAGTTCAGCCATGGCTTCAGATTCATATTGATTAACTTTGCATCCTAAAGTTAAAATTGAAAAAGTTTTTGCCATTTAATCACACTCCAAATTGTGTATTATATAAAAGGAGCCAGCAATTGCTGCGGTTTCGGCCCTTAATATTCTCCTCCCAAGAGAAATTTTATATGCGTCTTTAAAAATCTCAAGTTCCTTAGGAGAAATTCCTCCTTCTGGCCCAACCACAAGACCAAGATTTTTTGAAAGCTTGCTTTTTATGTCCTTAAAAAAAATCTCCTCTTCCCCTTCATATAAAAGAATTAAATCGCCCTTAAAATTTTCTATAAGCTCTACAGGCTTTATAGGTCTATGAACAAGGGGGATTATATCTCTTTTTGCCTGTTTTGCAGCCGCCTCGGAAATTTTTTGCCATCTTAAAATTTTTTTATCTTCCTTTGCAGAAATATTTGAAATGCACCTTTCCATAACTAGGGGATAAAAATCTTTTACGCCAACTTCAGTTCCACGTTCAATTATTTTTTCGTTTTTATCTCCCTTTAAGATTCCGAAAAATAGGCTAAGATTTATATCAGACTCCCTATTTTTTTGACCTTCTCCCTTTAAAATTAGCTTATCTTCTAAAAGATTAAAGATTAAATTCTTATCCTTAAAGATAACTTCAAAATCCTCATCTTCCTCAATTCTTATGACATTTTTTAGGTGGTGGTAATTTTCCTTTGAAAGGTCATTTTTATTATCATAATTTCTATTTTCAAAAAATCTATACATATTTTGCTACAATGACAAGCCAGTCATTTTTCCCTTGTGATTCTAAAATATCGAATCCAGAATTTTTTAGACTATCTATAACTAAGTTCTTTTTTTCTTTGATGATGCCTGAAGTTATAAATATTCCGCCCTTTTCTAAATGATTTTTTAAATCCTTAATTTCATCTACAATTATTTCTGCAATAATATTGGAAATAATAATATCGCATTTTCCCCTAACTGTGTCAAGTAAATTCCCCTTTTTTATAGAAACTATATCTTCCACTTGGTTAAGAATAGCATTTTCTTCACTTGCCCTTATACATTTTTCGTCGATGTCGACTAAAAGAGCAGACTTCGCTCCAAGTTTTATTGCAGCTATAGCTAAAATTCCAGACCCACATCCAATGTCAAAGACTGTATCTTTCGGTCGTAAATATTTTTCAAGCATTAAAAGGCAAAGGGATGTTGACTCATGAGTTCCTGTACCAAAAGCCATACCAGGCTCAATTTTTATAATCTTTCGATTTTCCTTATTTTCATATTCTTCCCATGCAGGGACAATAGCAAGATTTTTTCCTATTTCAAGAGGTTTATAATAGGCCTTCCAAGCATTTTTCCAGTCCAAATCATCTTTTTCTAAAATTTTGCAAGACCCTAAATTTTCATCCTCTAATAATTTTTTTAATTTTTCCCCATGATTCTTATTTTCTGGATAGACCCTAAAAATCAGTTGGTCCTTTTCAACAGAAAGATTTTCTCCTTCAAAAAAATCCCAATCTCTCTCATTTTGTTTTAATTCATCTTTAAGGTCCCTATAAATTTCTTCCACTTCAAATAAATTTTCGTCATATAAAATTCCAAGAATCTTGTCACGATTTTCTATTTTTGTATCTATTTGCATTTCAATATATTTCATACGATCACCACCTATATTATATATTATCTTCTGCCTTTTCAAAAGAAGCTAATTTTTCTTTATATATTTAATAGATAACATTTTAATAATTCGCCAAATATCCCCTAAAATTTCAAGGCACAAAAAAAGATGGCACACAGGCCATCTTAATAATTAAAATCTATTCTTATTTAAGCATTGATTCCATGAACCAAATTTCTTTATTGTAATTTGTTACATGGTCTTCAAGCATATTTGAAAGTACAAAACATTCTGTTTCTTCTCTAATTTCAAGAGCAAGTTCTTTCATGTGCTTAATTAATTCAAGAGCTTTTTCAATTGCTTCTTTAGCTTCAACTGTTTTAGATTCTCTTTCCTTAAGGTCAGATAATTCTAAATATTCTTTAAGAGATGCTGGTGGAAAAACACCCTTTTGTCTTTCATATTCAGCTACAGCATCAAGCATTTCGAAGAATTCATCATAAAGTCCTTCTAAATATTCATGAACTGCTTTGAAAGTAAAGCCTTCAACATTCCAGTGTAAATTGTGTAGGTAAATATTTCCTACTTCAAGATTTGCTAAATATACATCTAATTTTTCAAATTTTTTATCTTTTGTCATTTTTTTCCTCCTAATTATAATTTGAAATACATTATTTCTTAATTGTTCTTTCTTATTATACCCCTAATAAAATTTACTAAACAAATTAATCGAATAGGTCCTTAACTTTATCAAAAAAAGATTTTTGTTCATGCTTTATTTCACTGTCATTTTTTCTCAATTTTTCCAAAAGCTCCCTTTCTTCATCTGAAACTTTTTTAGGAATTAAAATATTTACAGTAAAATATAAATCTCCCTTGTAATTTTTATTGACAACAGGCACACCTTCTCCCTTTAATTTAAAAGTAGTGCCTCCCTTCGTTCCCTTAGGTATTTCGTAGTCCACAATTTTTGTAAGAGTTGGGATTTTTATAATCCCGCCCAAAACAGCATCAGAATAGGAAATTGGTATATCTATAAAGAGGTCATAGGATCTTCTTTTAAAAACGGAATCCTCACGGACTTTTATATAGACATAAATATCTCCTTTAGGACCGCCATTAATTCCTTCATTTCCTTGACCCGAAAGGGTGATAATATTTCCTGTGTCAACGCCAGCTGGGATTTTTACATTTATTTTTTTTGCATTAGTAACAATTCCTGAACTCTTGCATTTTTTGCATGGCTCTTCAATTATTTCTCCCTTGCCTTGACACTTGTCACAAGTTGTTGTCCTTACAATTCTACCAAAAGGCGAAGACTGCTCAACTCTAATTTGTCCGCTGCCATGACATTTATCGCACTTTTCTTTTTTAGTTCCTGGTTCATTTCCTCCGCCATGGCAATGATTACATTTACTTTTGACCTTAACATTTATTTCCTTTTCAGTGCCAAAAACTGCTTCAAAAAAATCAAGATCAATTTCTACGCTTATTTCGCTGCCCTTTTGGGGATAGCTTCTATCATCCCTATAACTTGTCCTAAATCCAGCACCGCCGCCAAATATATCAAAAATATCATCAAAAATATCTGAAAATCCACCGAATCCAGATGACTCTCCAGAAAATCCTCCCTTTAGTCCCTCTTCTCCATAGTTATCATAAATTTGTCTTTTAGAGTCATCTGAAAGGACTTCATAGGCATAGGAAATTTCCTTAAATTTACTTTCCGCTTCCTTATCTCCCGGATTTAAATCAGGATGATATTTTTTCGCCATTTTTTTATAGGACTTTTTTAATTCTTCCTTACTAACATTTCTATCTACTTCAAGGATTTCGTAAAAATCTCTCATAGTCACCTCACTAGAAGTATAAATATACATGAAAAAAATTAAAGTTGCAAGAAGACTTGCAACTTTATTCTTATTTAATTATTTTCCAAATATTATTCTTCGTCGTCATCTACAACTTCATAATCAGCGTCAACAACATCATCTTTATTTGCTTCTTGACCTGCTCCTGGATTTGTAGTCGCTCCTCCATTCGGATTTGCATCTTTATAAATCTTTTCAGAAACACTATAGAAAGCCTTTGTTAAATTTTCTGTCTTTGCTTTAATTTCTTCAAGATTATCTCCTTCTTTAACTGATTTAAGGTCTGCAATGGCATCTTCAATATTTTTCTTTTCATCTTCAGAAATTTTTCCTTCAACGTCCTTTAAGGTGGATTCTGATTGATAAATTATTGAATCTGCATTATTTCTTGCTTCAATTAAATTCTTTTTATTTTCATCTTCTTTGGCATACATTTCAGCTTCCTTAACCTTCTTATCAATTTCTGCATCCGTTAAGTTTGAAGATGAAGTAATGGTAATGTGTTGCTCTTTTCCTGTTCCTAAATCTTTTGCAGATACATTTACAATGCCATTGGCATCAATGTCAAAAGTAACTTCGATTTGTGGAACTCCACGCCTTGCTGGTGCGATTCCGTCAAGGTTAAATCTTCCAAGAGTCACATTATCTTGAGCCATTTGTCTTTCACCTTGAAGCACGTGAATTTCTACAGACGTTTGATTATCTGCTGCTGTTGTAAATATTTGTGACTTCTTTGTAGGAATTGTTGTATTTCTTTCAATAAGTCTTGTAGTAATATTTCCCATTGTTTCAATTCCTAAAGAAAGTGGTGTTACATCAAGTAAAAGTAAGTCTTTAACATCGCCAGATAAAACTCCGCCTTGAATTGCTGCACCAAGAGCAACACATTCATCAGGATTTATATCTTTTTGTGGGTCTTTGCCAATTAATTTCTTAATACATTCTTGAACTGCAGGAATTCTTGTTGAGCCACCAACTAATAAAACTTTGTCAATTTCTGATGCTGAAAGTCCAGCATCTTTTAAAGCGTCTGTAACAGGAGTTTCTGTCATCTTTACAAGATCTCTTGTTAATTCATCAAATTTTGCACGAGTGATGTCCATATTTAGGTGCAATGGACCTTGAGCTGTTGCAGTAATAAATGGAAGATTTATATTTGTTGACATTGTTGAAGATAATTCCTTCTTAGCTTTTTCTGCCGCTTCTTTTAATCTTTGAAGGCTCATTTTGTCAGATTTTAAATCAATGCCATTTTCCTTTTTAAATTCACCAGCTATATAATCAATAAGTCTATTATCAAAGTCGTCCCCACCAAGTTTATTATTTCCACGAGTTGCACGAACTTCAAAAACTCCGTCAGAAAGTTCCAAAATTGAAACGTCAAATGTTCCGCCACCAAGATCATAAACCATAACTGTTTGTGATTCTTTATCCTTATCTTCGCCATAGGCAAGAGCTGCAGCTGTTGGTTCATTTACAATTCTCTTAACATTAAGGCCAGCAATTTTTCCTGCATCCTTTGTTGCTTGTCTTTGTGAATCTGTAAAATAAGCAGGCACTGTTATTACAGCATCTGTAATTTTTTCTCCCAAATAAGATTCTGCATCAGACTTCATCTTTTGAAGAATCATTGCTGAAATATCTTGAGGTGTATAAGTTTTACCGTCAATAGTAATCTTATAATCAGAACCCATGTGTCTTTTAATTGATTGGACAGTTCTATCAGGGTTTGTTATTGCTTGACGTTTTGCTGTTTCGCCTACAAGTCTTTCTCCATCTTTTGTAAAAGCTACAACAGAAGGAGTTGTTCTGTTTCCTTCGATATTGGGGATAATTATTGCGTCCCCACCTTCCATAACAGCTACTGCTGAATTTGTTGTTCCTAAGTCTATTCCTATAATTTTACTCATTATTATTTTCCTCCTTATTCTGAAACCTTAACCATTGCAGGTCTTAGCACTTTATCATTAATTAAATATCCCTTTTGTAAAACTTCAGTTACAATACCTTCTTCATATTCATCACTTTTTTCAGTCATAACTGCATGATGAAAATTGGGATCAAATTTTTCTCCCTTTGCCTTCATTTCTACAATGCCATTTGCCTTTAAGGCATCAATTAATTGACTTTTGATTAAAATTATGCCCTCATAAAATCCATCATGTTCAGTTTCTGCATCCATAGATCTTTCAAAATTATCTATAACAGGTAATATTGAAGAGGCAATTTTACTTATTCCTAAATCAATATACGAACTTTTTTCCTTTTCCGTTCTCCTTTTAAAATTTGTGAAATCCGCTTGAAGCCTCATAAATTTGTCAGTTAAATCCTTAAGTCTTTCATCTTCTTTGGGATTTTCTTCATTTTCTTCTATTATTTCTATATCATCTGCAATGGGAATTTCAAATTCCCCGCCCCCTAAATCTGATGAGTCCTTTAGATTTTCATCTAAACTTTCATCCTCCTTATTTTCTTTTAATTCTTCATCTATTTTTTTATTTTTATCTGCCATTACATTTCCTCCAATAGTTCTTCCACCGTTCTTTTAAAAATGCCGACTGTCCTAATAAGTTTTCTATAGTCCATCCTAGCCGGACCAATAACTCCAAGGCTGCCATACAAATTATTTTCTCCTGCAAAAACCGCCCTTATAATGGAGCTAGTTTTCATAAGCTCTGCCCTATTTTCATCACCAATAATGACTTCCAAATCTTTGGTAAAATTTTTACCGGCTAAAATACTTAAAAGTGAATCCCTATCTTCAATAAAGGACATAAATTCTCTAGCCTTATTTAAATCCCTATATTCTTCAAAATTAAAAATATTTGTAAGACCATCATAATAAATGTCAATTGAAGATACCTTTCTATTGAAATTATTAAGTCTATTTAAAATCTCTTCAAATAAATCTTTAAATTTTACACTTGAGCCCTTAAGGCTTAGGCTGATGGAAGAAATTTCATCAAAGTCAAGACCTGTTACTTTTTTTGAAATCATATCGGCAATTTGGTCAAGTTCTTCATCACTTGCATCTAAAGCAAGGGAAATAAAATGTCTTTCAACAACTCCTCTATCGCCAATAATTATTAGTAAAAACAAACCCTCTTGAATTTTAACTAGGGCAAGTTTTTTAATGGTCCTGTCTGATTTTCGAGGAGCAACTATATAGGCTGTACATTTTGAAGCGTCTGCTAAAATTGCAGCTGCCGTCTTAAAAATTTCATTAAAATCCCCTGAGGATCTTGAAATTTTTTCTTTAAGATTATCTACAAGTCTTTGGTCGTAATCTTTTTCTTCATCCTCTTCAATATATTCATTTACAAAATACCTATAAGCCTTAAATGATGGTACTCTACCAGCAGATTGGTGAGGTTTATTTAAATAACCTAAATCTTCAAGATCCGCCATCTCATTACGAATTGTTGCAGAGGAGATGCCTAAGTCATAGTCCTTTGAAAGTGTTCTAGAACCAACTGGCACCGGTTCATTTATATATGAACTTATTATGGCATTTAGAATATCAACTTTTCTCCTGTCCATAATTCCCTCCTTTATTAGCACTCTTAATTAACGAGTGCTAACTCTATGTTTCTATAATAAAATATTTGATCTTTCTTGTCAAGGGATTTTTAAAATTTCACATAAATTACATAATTCGCAATAGTTATTATCTCTTTATTAAAAGTAGTAATCTTTTTTAAAGAAAGTATATTTTTTACATGTTTCATTTGAATCTTTACCCGTATCAATTTCCTATTTCTTTTATCTTTATATGTATACAGTTCATTCTTTAACATATAGATAGAAATAAAATCCTCCTTATTAAAATAAAAACTAGTCAAGAGGATTTTTTATACCAAGAAATAAAGCAAATAAAACTAAATAGAAACAGCCCCAGCATATATGCTAGAGCCATTTATAAGTCTTTTTTATTGTCTTAATCTTTTTACTATTTGTTAAAGAAAATTGTAACTGTTCTATCTGTACTATTCCATTCAATATCTTGATCTAGATCATCACTAACATCTCCGTTAGTTAGTCCAAATAATTTTGAAATATTTGTAATAGGTATTAAAATTCTATTATTTCTTATAAGAACTTTAGTATCCATCTTAATAACCTCTCCATTTGAAAGTAATATTCCATCTCCGTCTATTTGAATTTTTGCTGTTAACTCACCTTTTTTAAATATCGCAGTTCTAGTTGCTGGATCATAATCTACTTTAACGCCGATTAATTCTGCAATAAATCTCATAGGCAATAGGGTTCTATTACTTTTTATTACAGGAGGGGTATCTATTTGAAGTTTCTCAGATACTCCACTGATTGTCCTTATATATTCTTTAGAATCAATTTTCAACACTATAGAGTTCTTTAGTTTGGAATCTTTTTGTGTATTCACTTTTTTAATAATTCTATTTGAAGTTACAGAAGAATTATTAAAAGCTCCTATGAACGAATCATTATAATATTCTTTAGTTCCGTAGTGAATAATTTTATCTATAGATTCTTTTTTTACAAGTTCACTAACTAGTACCCTCTCTTCAGTTTTTCCTTCGTATCCTTCAATATTTTTATACCTAATTATTTTATAGCGTTTTTCCAATTTTCCAACTTTTCCATCTTGTATAACTAATTCAGAGCCTCTTCTCATATTTGAATCAGCTATTCTCTTAGTTTCAAAAGGAATGTCTTCATTTTCAACAACATTTTCAGTAGTTATTTCTACTTTAGGACCATAATGTATAACTTTATCCACAGGTTTTAAAGTGACAGTTTCTTTTAATAGTTCTCTTTTTTCTTTAGGACCTTCATATCCTTCGATATTATTAAAGTGGGTTATTTTATATTCCTTAGAAAGAATACCTAGTTTACCCTCTTGTTTAATAATTTCCTTGTTAAAATCTAATGTCTTATCAAAAACTCTTTTAGTTTCAAAAGGAATGTCTTCATTTTCAACAATATTTTCAGTAGTTATTTCCACTTTAGGACCATAATGTATAACTTTATCCACAGGTTTTAAAGTGACAGTTTCTTTTAATAGTTCTCTTTTTTCTTTAGGACCTTCATATCCTTCGATATTATTAAATCTAGTAATTCTATATTCTTTTTCAAGAATGCCTTCACTTCCAGGGTACTTTTCTACTTCTACATTCATTTTTAAACGAGAATCCAATTTTCTTTTAGTTTCAAAATGTATTTTCTCTTGTTCTTTTACTGTATCAATAGTTGTAATTACTCTAGGACCATATTCAATAATTTTATCTACCGGAGCTTTTAAAACTTCAGTTTTAATAATTTCATATTCTGTGTCAGGACCTTCATATCCTTCAATATTTTCATAATATTTAACTTTTTTATAAACCTTGTCAATTCCCCTTGCTCCTTCTTGAACAACTTTTTCTGTATTAAAGGCTAAATCTTTATTAAGTCTTCTAACTGTTTTAAAATCAGAATATACTTGATCTGTTAGAGTTTTTTCAGTAATTTTAACCTTAGGACCATAGTGGATTATTTTTGTAGTAGGGTTTATGGTAGTTTCACTTAGATATTTTTCAACAACACGCTGACCTTCAGGTCCATATTCAGGATTGGTATAAGTTGTCCTCAAATATTTTTTAGCAACATATCCATCCTTCCCTTCTTGATGGACTTTTTCCTTATTTAAGTCCATACCTTGAATTAATTTTCTTTCCGTTTTAAAAGGAATTTTAGTAGTTTTAGTTATCTCCTCTTGACTTCCTGTAGGACCATAGGTTGTAACTTCGTTTACTGCTTGTTTAATTATGCTTTCTCCACTTTTTACTTTATTAGTTACAACTCCATTAGTATATGTAACATTATAGTAAATTCGCTTAGTACCATTAGCTCCATTAACACTTGTCCTTTCAGGAGTATTAAGAGGAAGATTTACATTAAATTGTCTAACTCTATTAAACGGAATAGTTACGTCTTCATACTCAGTCTTAGTTACAACATTATTTACAGGCTTGTAATTAGATAATTCATACTTTGGTCTTAGCCATCCAGTACAGTTTTCATATCTCCATCTTGCAACGTGGGTGGGTCTCCATCTTTGAGTTCCATCTTGTTGAATTAACGTAATAGTATTACCATCGGCACTTTTACAGATACCTACATGACCACAACCTCCACCTACATTGCTATTCCATATTACTATATCTCCTGGCAGCGGATAGCTATTTAGATTTCCATATTCATTTCGAATCTTTGTAAAATATGAGCCATTTGCCATGTTAAAAATTTGATGAGCATAGTCAACTTGACCTAATAAAGTACGACCATCAATGCCAAATAAATCATGAGCATATCTATTTGCTAAATCTACACATTGATAGTCATGCCATCCATCATAGTCAATGCCTTGACCAATATATCCATTTATCAGGTTTATTACACTTTGGGGTGCTGCTCTTACAGCACTTGATACTATTGGATTCGAAATTTCAAGTTCGCTTAATTCACCATCTTGATTGTCTAACGGACTATTTTCTAATAGCTGATTTTCATTAGTAACATCATCATCGATAAATTCTTCTACAATTTCTTGCCTTATGGGTGATATTTCATTTTCTGCAAAAACCACTGCTGGACTGATTGAAGAAAAGAAAACCAAACCCGAAATAATGAACATAATTTTTCTTTTTTTCATAATTCCTCCTCAATTCCTATTTTGCAACCATTATATATATATATATATATAGTCAAGCCTTTTTTAAGTAACTTTTAATTTTAAAAATGGCTACTCCTTTAAATTTTAATCCCTGCTTAAAAAATATAGGAATTTAGCTTTATTTTAAATTTCAGGCTTTTGTGATAAAATTAATTAACAAATATTTTAGGAATTTTTGTATGAAAAAGGATGAGATAGAATGAGAAATCAAAAAAACATTAGAAACTTTTCAATAATAGCCCATATTGACCACGGCAAATCCACTCTTGCTGACAGATTAATTGAATCTACTGGCATGCTTACTAAAAGAGAAATGGAAGAGCAGGTTTTAGATTCTATGGATCTTGAAAGGGAAAGAGGCATCACTATAAAACTTAAGGCCATTAGGCTTGTCTATAAAGATGATAGGAACGGAGAAGAATATATTTTAAATTTAATAGATACTCCTGGCCATGTGGACTTTAATTATGAAGTTTCAAGATCTCTTGCGGCTTGTGAAGGGGCAATTGTTGTTGTAGATTCATCCCAAGGCGTTGAAGCTCAAACTCTTGCCAATGTTTATCTTGCTGCTGATCAAAATTTAGATTTATTGCCAGTTTTAAATAAAATTGATTTGCCCTCAGCCCATCCCGATGAAGTTAAACAAGAAATAGAAGATATAATTGGAATTGATGCGGAAGATGCTCCTTTAATTTCTGCCAAAAATGGGATTGGAATTGAATATGTTCTCCATTCCATTGTGGATACTTTTCCTGCGCCCACAGGCGATCCCAATAAACCCTTAAAGGCCCTCATTTTTGATTCAAGTTACGATTCTTATAGGGGAGTTGTTTGCCAGGTTAGAATTTTTGAAGGAACAGTTAAGGCAGGAGATGAAATTTTAATGATGGCAACAAATAAAAAATTTGAAGTTGTGGAAGTTGGCTTTACTGCCAATGGACACATTCCAACTGATAGCCTTTCAGCAGGCGATGTTGGATTTATTTGTGCGGCCATAAAAACTGTTGGCGACGCAAGAGTTGGCGATACAATTACAAATTTTAAAAATCCAACAGATGAAGCCCTCCCAGGTTATAAAAAAGTTGTGCCTATGGTTTTTTGCGGAATTTATCCTGGTGAAGGAGAAGAATATTCAAACGTTAGGGAAGCTCTTGAAAAGTTGCAAGTAAATGATGCTGCCCTTGTCTTTGAATCTGAAACATCTCAGGCCCTTGGTTTTGGTTTTAGATGCGGATTTTTAGGTCTTCTCCACATGGAAATAATTCAGGAAAGGCTGGAAAGGGAATTTGATTTGAATTTAGTTACAACTTCTCCATCTGTTATATATAAAATTGATAAAACTGACGGGACTTCAGTTGAAATTCAAAATCCAACAAATATGCCAGAGATAACCCAAATTGATAAAATTGAAGAGCCAATTGTTAGGGCGGAAATAATGTGCCCCACAGATTATGTTGGAGCGGTTATGGAACTTTGCCAAAATAGGAGGGGGATTTTTATAGATATGACTTATCTTGAAAAGACTAGAACCTTAATAAAATATGATCTTCCCCTAAATGAAGTTATTTATGATTTCTTTGATGCTTTAAAATCAAAGACCAGGGGTTATGCTTCTTATGACTACGAACTTACAGGCTACAAAGAATCATCCCTTGTTAAACTTGACATATTAATTAACGGAGAACTTGTCGATGCCTTCTCCTTAATTGTTCACGAATCAACAGCCTACACTAAGGCCAGAAAGATTTGCGAAAAATTAAAGGACGTTATTCCAAGGCAGCAATTTCAAATACCTATTCAAGCAGCCATTGGAAATAAAATAATTGCCAGAGAAACAATTAAGGCCTTAAGAAAAGACGTTCTGGCAAAATGTTACGGCGGAGATATTTCCAGAAAGAGAAAATTACTGGAAAAACAAAAGGAAGGTAAGAAAAGAATGCGTCAAATCGGAAATGTAGAAATTCCTCAAGATGCTTTCCTTGCGGTATTAAAATATGATGAAGAAAAATAAAATTTCCCTATATATTCATATACCCTTTTGCGAGAGCAGATGTCATTATTGCGACTTCTGCTCTTCTGTTATTAATGAAAAAGAAGTCCAAAAATATACTAGTTATTTAAAAAAAGAAATTAGCTTATACCAAGAGCTTTTAAGAGCTAGTGAAATTGAAAGTATTTTTTTTGGCGGTGGAACTCCTTCATCTATTGACGAAAAATATATAAGCGAAATAATGGAAGAAATTTATAAATTTAAGGTTTTCAAAAATCCTGAAATTAGCCTTGAAGGAAATCCAAATTCCCTTACCTATGAAAAATTAAAAATTTATAAATCACTTGGCATAAATAGGATTTCTATGGGTGCCCAATCCTTTAATGAAAAAATTTTAAAATCTATTGGGAGAGTTCATAAGACCAAGGAAATTTTAGAAGCTAGTGAAAATATAAAATCCCTTGGCTTTAAAAATTTTAATCTCGACTTAATGCTTGCCCTTCCCTATCAAAAACTTGAGGACCTTGAAATTTCCATGGCCTATATAAAAAAAATAAATCCTAGCCACATATCTTACTATTCCCTAATAATTGAAGATGGAACAAATATTAAAAAACTATATGAAAAAAATAGGAGGATTTTCCCTAATGAGGATGAAGATAGACAAATGTATCATTATGTATGCGAAAAACTATGTCAAATGGCCTATGACCAATATGAAATCTCAAATTTTGCAAAAAAAGGTTTTGAATCAAGGCACAATCTTTCCTATTGGAAACTAAAAAATTATTTGGGCTTTGGACTTTCAGCCTCATCAAATATAGGAAAGAAAAGATTTACCAACACAAGTTTTTTTACAGACTATTACCAAAAACTTGACCACAATAAATTTCCAATTTCCTTTTCTGAAGAGCTTTCAAAAAAAGAGCGAATTTCAGAATTTGCCATTATGGGCATAAGACTAAATAAGGGAATTGACTTAAAAGAATTTTCAAATAGATTTTCCATTGACTTTAAAAATTATTATAAAGATGAAATTAAAAAACATAAAGATGATGGCCTTTTATGGGTTAGTGATGATTTTATAGGCTTAAGTAAAAGGGGCAGAGACCTTTCAAATATTGTTGAAGTGGATTTTATAAAATAAGGTATAAGATAACTGCTAAGATTTATGGAGGGATAATAATGAACGAAACAATAAAAACTCAGTTAAATCATAGAACAATTAGAAAATTTACAAACGAGGAAATTAAAGATGAAGATTTTAAGCTTATGCTTGAAGCAGCAAACCATGCCCCAACTTCTGTTGGACTTCAAAGATATTCAATAGTTAGAATTAAGGATCAAAAGATAAAAGATAGGCTTGCCATAATTGGAGGGCAAGATTATATGAAGGATGCAAGGGAGCTTTTAATTTTTATAGTTGACCTTTATAGAAATGCTAGAATAGGAACTGAAAAGGGAGAAGATATTAGCCTTTTTAATTCAATAGACTTATTTTTTCAAGGAGTAAGCGACTCCTTTATTGCTTGTCAAAATTTAGTTATTGCAGCAGAATCTCTTGGATATGGCACAAATTATTTTGGAAATATATATAATGACATTGATGAAGTAATTAGAATTATAAAGCTGCCAAAATTAACTTTTCCACTAATAGGTCTTGGAATTGGCGTGCCTAATCAAAACCCTCAGCTTAAACCAAGGATGCCCCTTGATAAAAAAGTCTTTACTAATGAATATAAAATTTTTGATTCTTATTTAGATGAATTAAAGGACTATGATGAGGTTATGAGAACTTATTATGATTTGAGGGAGGCAAATAAAAGAGTGGACTATTTTACAAGCCAAGTTGTGACCCAAAGTAAAAAAATGTCCCATAATAGAAAGAAATTAATAAAATCCATACAAAAGCAAGGTTTTGACCTTCACTTATAAATGAATATAATTTAGACAAAAGAAAATCCCGGCGGTTGCCGGGACTTTTATATATTTATTTTAAAGATTAATTAGTCACATAAATCGCAGGAGCCTGAACAAGATTCTTCATCTTTTTCTTCCCCTTCTTCATCTTCATCGTAAAAATCTGAATCATCGAAGACAAAATCGTCATCATCATAGAAGTCGTCATCGTCATCTTCTTCATAGCAAAAATCTTCAAGTTCTGAAAGATCTTCATCAATTAAGTCAATGTAATCTTCAAGTTCTTCTCTTGAATCTTTCATTTCATCAACCATATCTGAAACTAGGTCTAAAAGTTCTGATAAAATTTTGCCTTCTTTTGTTGAGTCATCTAAATTGTAACCGTCAGCTAATCCTTTTAAATAAGAAATTCTTTTTAATAAATAATCCATTTTTTACCTCCAAATAAATTATACTCTTGACATATACTCGCCAGTTCTTGTATCAATTCTAATTACATCACCGGTGTTTACAAATAGGGGAACATTTAAAGTGAAACCTGTTTCAACTGTGGCAGGTTTTGAACCACCACTTGAAGTATCGCCCTTCACTCCTGGTTCGGTAGCTGTTATTTCAAGTTCTACAAAATTTTCAGGAGATACTCTAAAGGCCTTTCCCTTGTAAAAATTAATATTTACTACGTCATTTTCCTTGATGAAATTCAAGGCTTCTTCTACCATAGATTTTTCCAAAGGAATTTGTTCATAAGTTTCTTGGTCCATAAAATAATATAATTCGCCATCATTGTAAAGATATTGCATTTGCTTACTTTCAATTGTAGCCTTTTCAAACTTTTCAGACGGATTGAAAGTTGTATCCTTAATAGCTCCAGTTAAAACGGATTTAATTTTAGCTCTTACAAAAGCTGCACCCTTACCCGGTTTAACGTGTTGAAAATCTACTACTTCATAGACATCTGAATCCATTTCAAAAGTTAACCCTTTTCTAAAATCTCCTGCTGTTAACATAAAAATCCTCCTAAACTTCTAACATTTTTGAAATACCCAATTTTTTTCTAATTAATTACTCTTAATTATTTTTAATTAATCTACCAGCCTTAATTTTTATATAATCAGGTAAAATTTTTCCATATTTTTTTAAATTTTCTTGCCTATATTTTACACTAATATCGCCTGCTCTGTCAAAAATATCTATTAAATAGCCATCAACTTTTGTCTTACTTTGGAGAAGACCTTCTCTGTCAATAAATAAAAATCCTTCCATAATTAATTTGTCGCCCTTAAGGACTCCATTTAAAATTATGGGATTATCTAAATAAGCTGGCGATTTTTCCAGTTTAACGCTTCCCTCTTGTATATATAAAATTACTCCTGGCTCAAGATAGGATTTTATTATTTCTTCCCTTCCCTTTGGCCCTTCAAATTCTTCAAAAATTGCAGGTCTTCCATTTCTAGTCCCTATTACATAGTCGCCCTTAGTTATTAGGATTTTTGCTCCTTCAATCTGACCATTTTTTAATTTTTCAAAGGAGGAGACAAATTCTAATAAATCTTTAGCCTCCCCTTTTTTTGAATTTAAAATCCCGTCACTTTCAAGATAAAATTTATTTATAAAAGTCCCTTCAAGAATCATTTTTGAATTTAATTTTTTATAAGTCACATCTGAACTTATATTAAATTTTCCGCCTTTCATTATTTTGCCTTGCAGATTATTTATTTGCGTATCCTTTAAATTCTCTGTTAGAGTAGGATTCCAAAATTTTTCATGCCCATCCATCTCATAATATTTATTTTCAATTTCGTCCTTAAAATTTTTATTTGCCATAACAATATTAATGGCGGACTCTGCCATATAATCGGCCTGAATTTTATTAAGCCTAAGTCTTGCAATTAAAGACCCATTTAAAGAAGATGAATAAATAAAATAAAAAACTAATGCCAAAAGGCTTATTATGACTAAAGTGAATATGTAAATAAATCCCCTATTTTTCATTTTTGACTTCCTCTGCCCTAAGGGCAATTTTTTTAGCCATTAAAAGTTTTCCCTTCTTATAAATTTCAAGTTCATAAAGGCCATCTTTCACTTCTCCCTTTAGGCTTAAATCCTCTCCCAAAACATTTTTTCCTCCTCCCCTATATTTTTCAAAACTTGCACTTACTTTTCTTATGTCATTATAGGTTTTTGTTAGTCTGAAAATTTTTAAATCATAATTTTCATAGTATATGTAGCTATAATTTTTGGTAGATTTTTTATCGGGGGCAATTAAAACTATACCTCCGTCATTTGCTGCCTGATAATAATAATGAGCCTCTAAAACTTCATCTTTAATATAATCTAAAATGTATTGATACTCCTCCTTATTTTTTCTATCTAAATAATTTTTTGAAAGGGATTTTTCTCCCAAATAAAATAAGGATGCCATAGCTGTTATTAATATTCCTGCAAGGCTTAGGACTAAAACTGTTTCAATTAGTGAAAATCCCCTCTTCTTTAAGGTAGACTTCGAGCTCAATTTCTTTTTCATTTCTTAAATCCTTAACTTTTAAAATAATATGATTAAGACCATCTGACTTTTGATTTTCAATAGATGATAAATAATTTTCAAAATCCCCTGGATTTTTAACTCCTTCTCCCCTATAAACTCCAGCAATCACTTCTTCCATTTGAGAATTTCCATAGTTTATTAAATTATTTCTGTCATTTAAAACACCGTTTGCCCTTGTCATATTATAAAAATTCGAAAGAAGGCTTACAGCTACAAGACCCACAAGGCCTAGGGAAAAAATAAGTTCAAGCATAAGAGAGCCGCCCTTTTTTATAAATTTTAAATCTTTAAAAATTCTCTCCTCCATTTTTCTCTTCGTCCTCTAAAGTATAATTATTATAAAAATTTACCTTGCCCGTTACGGGCACAACTGTTATCTTATAAAATTTGTCCCTTATTTTAAAAATAATGTGACCACTAGTATTTGATTCCTTTGGAAAAGCCGGCTTGCCAAGTTCTGTAAATGTGATTTTATCGAGATTTTTTTCATAGACTTCTAGGAGTTTTGAAAATTTTATTTCATTATTCTCTCCTCCAAGGTCAAAAGAATAGCCCTCATTATTAATTAAAAGGCTTGACCTTATTCCCGTTTTTTGAGAAAAATTTCTAACATAGTCAATATTTAGGGCAAGTTCTTTTATTTGATTTTTGGCCTTATAAGTTTCCAATGGATTTGCCTTAAAAATTCCAACAGACAAAAGAATGGCCATAATTGCCATGACCATAATTAATTCCAAAAGACTAAAGCCCCTAACTTTCATGTCTAAGCTTCCTTAAAAAAATAATATTTTCTCTATCTTCATGGGGATCAATAAAAATTCCCCTAATGTCTTCTCCCTTAAAATTAATATATTCCCAGTCCCTTTGACCCGTATTTTTAAAATTACTTAAGTAAGAATTTTCATCTTCTTTATAAGGGCTAAGAGATCCGTCAGGGCCAATTATCCCAAAACTGCCCTTAAAATTTTGATCAAGAAGAATTTCAAAGGAAATATCCCTTTGCCCCTCAGGAAATAAAATTTTTATAATTTTATCTTGTGAATCTTCTATATTTTCAGGATCTTCTGAACCATAAAAAATGCTTAAGGCCTTAATATTTTCAAGATAGGTCCCCTTTGAATTTAGACCGGAAATTTCAAGATTTTCAAATTCTATTTTATTGGGATCATAGGAAAAACTCTTAAGATTAAAATCCTTTGGAATTTCTAAAAGGTCCTTGTTTTCTTCTAACTTTTCATTTAAAAGGTCGTCTTCTTTAATTTCATTTTTAGGAACTTCAGCTATCTTTTCACTTGCCGCCTTCAAATTATTATTTGCCTTTGGAAGACCACCAGCATTGGAAATTTCAGTGACTTCTGAATTTTTATTAATATTTTGAGAATCTTTTTCTAAATCTTTCCCATCTTCAAAATATGCCTTTCTAATGTCCCCATATGAAAGATTTTCCACTTCCTTTTGACCTATAAATTTTCCTAAGAAAGCTCCCGTTTTCTCCCTATGAAGATTTATTTCTGAAAAGCCATAGTAAGCTGAATATAACTTTAAATTTGCAAGGTCACCTTCCTGAAAAATTTTTTGAACTTCAAGGACTTTTTTATTATATGAATCTGTTATTTGAATTTCCTCATCACTTATGGCCAAGTTCTTTTTAAATTTATTTAAGTTTTCTTCGCCAAAATCTGCAAGACCTGTAAATTTTTCAGGCATGTCAATTTTTTCTTTTCTGTCAGGAAGATTTTTTAAATTATTATAGCTAATATTTTTGTCCCTGATTAAGAACCCATATAAAAAAACTTCAAGTACTAAAAAAGATAGAATTGCCAGTAAAATTTTTTCTCTTTTTGAAAGGCTTCTAATTTTAGAAATCTTTTTTATATTTTCAGGCATTTGCTGAAGTCCTCCCTCATCTTTTCATATAAAACTTTGTGAAGGTCTTCTGATGGGTGGATACCGTCAATAAAATTGTTTTTATTTATCCCATAAGCTTCAAGGTCAATATAGGGTATATTTTCTTCATTACAAAGATCCTTTAAAAAAATTCTATAGTCCCTAATCTTACCAATAACTTTGTCAAAATTACCTCCACTTACCCAGCCATAACTGGTAGCTAAACTTGTAATTTCCATTGGCAAAAATATTAGGGGCCTTATATTCTTTTCTTTTAAAATTTTTATAATCTCCCTAATATTTTTCTTAACTAAAACAAAGCCCCTTAGCTGTAAAAAATCATTAATGCCTACATGAATAAGGGCGTGAGAATAGCCTTCATCTTTAAAATCTAAAAGAAAATCTTTAAGCTGACCTGTGCTTTCCCCTGGAACTGCCTTATTTTCAATATTAAAATCTTTTTTCAAATGATAAATAAATGATTTCCCATCTGCCAAATATCCAGCAAAAATCGAATCCCCAAGGGCAATAATTATTTCTTCCATTTTAAGCTCTTTAACCTCCTTAATCCATTAGTCCTTCTTTTAAAAATGAAAAATAAATGTTGTCACCAATAATAATATGATCTAAAATGTCAATTTGCAAAATTTTTGACCCTTGAAGCAAATTTCTTGTAAGTTTAATATCTTCATGTGAAGGTTTAGGGTCTCCAGTTGGATGATTGTGAAGAAGAATAATTGAATGGGCCCCATCTTCAATGGCCCTTTTAAAAACTTCTCTTGGGTGGACAAGGGTCATATTGATTGTCCCGTGAGAAATTTCTCTTATGTAAAGAATTTCCTTTTTTGTATTTAAGATCATAATCTTAAAGTGTTCAGTAGTATATTCTCTCATTTCACTCATAACATATTCTGCAGCAATTCCAGGATTTGTAATTCTTATTTTATTTGAAAGAGATCTTTTATTTAATCTTTGGCCAAGGGTAAGGGCTGCCATAATCATTGCCGCCTTTGCATCTCCAATCCCCTTAATATTTTTTAATTTGTCAATTGATGCAAACCTAAGACCCTCTAAAATATCTCCATGACTTTTGTCGAGCTGAAGTTCATATAAAATTTTTCTTGAAAGTTCAATGGCACTCATATCATTAGTACCAGTTCTTATTATTAGGGCAAGTAATTCTTCATTTGCCAAAGTTTCCGGCCCATTTTTCATTAATTTTTCTTGGGGCCTTTCGTCTTCAAGCATCTCTTTAATTGTATAGCCAACCTTTGGGACCTTGTTTTCTATTTTTTCAGAATTTTTATCCAAGGTTTTCACTTCCCATTAAATTTATATTTAAATATTCTATTAAAATTTCATTTATTTTTGTAATAGGTAGGCCAATAACATTATTATAGTCGCCGCAAATTGATGAAATTAAAAGTCCTCCCCTTTCGCTTATTGAATAAGAACCAGCTTTGCCAATATATTCTCCCGTCTTTAAATATTCATGAATTTCTCTATCTGACAAATTTTTAAAAGTCACAAGAGTTTTTTCATAGTCTGTATATTTAAAATTTTTCGGGGGATAGATAAGGGAAAAACCTGTATAAATTTCGTGGGTCTTTCCTGAAAAGTCTCTTAATTTTTGAAAGGCTTCTTCATAATCCTTGGCCTTGCCAATATTTTTTCCTTCAAAAGAAATCATGGTGTCAGCTCCAATGACAAGGGCATCCTTATGATTTTGAGAAACTGAGTAGGCCTTTTCAAAAGATAGGGCCATAGTTAAAATTTTGATATCCTTATAATCTTTTTTTTCTTCTAACTTAGAAACTTCCACATCAAAGTCTGTGAATTTTTCTAAAACTTCCCTCCTACCAGAAGATCCAGAACCTAAAATAATTTTCATAATTTATTTACCTCAAAATTAATTTTTTCCAAATGCCTTGTTATATATGTGCCGGCAAGTCCAACAAAATATCCCGTAAAAATTCCAAGAATCACAAGAAGGGGAAGATAGGAAATTATGGTCATGGATTTAAGCATAAATGATGCCATTAAAACCTGACCTAAATTATGAAAAAATGATCCAATTTCAGAAATTCCTATAAGGGATAAATATTTTTTTAGAAATCTATGGGCCAAAACCATGGCAATTGATGACAATAAAGCTCCTGCAAAAGAATAAAAAAATGCAGAGACTGACCCCGTAACAAAAGTTAGAAGAATTGTTTTTAAAAGAGCTAAAGCAAATCCTTCTCTGTAACCAAAGGAAACAATTGTAACAAGGACAACAATATTAGAAAGTCCAAGCCTTGCTCCTGGAATTGCCAATGGAAGGGGCATAAATGATTCAAAAAAACCCAAAACAAGTCCAAGGGCTGTCAAAAGTGATAAAAAAATAATTTTTCTCGTCTTCATTTTAAAACCACATCCAGCCCGCCATTGTCATCTGCCACAATTTTAACTAAAAGCCTATGGGGTAGGCATATAATTGTGTCGCCAACCCGAAAAATTTTCCCCATATGTAAACAAATTTTATCCTTGCAATCAGACTCTTCCATAAAAACTCTTTCATTTTTTATAATTATTTCATTGTGACCAAATTCATTATATATTTTTATAATTTCATCAGTTTTTTTATTTAATTCTACTTCCTTAAAAACTTTTCCATCTACACTTATAACAACTTTTTTGCCGCCACTTGTGTCCTTCTCCATAAAATTTTTTGTATTAAAAAAGGCAACTAGCCCAGATATTAGTAAAATTAAAAAAATTACTAAAAAATCTCCTTTTTTCATATCTACCTCTCCATAATTATAGCATAAGATGTATTTCTAAAAAAATATAAAAAAAATAGAGACCTTCTCAATCTCTATTATCCGGCTAATGCCTTGTTTAATTTTCTTGTAAGTCTTGAAATTTTTCTAGCTGCTTCATTTTTATGAATAACATTTTTTGTAGCTGCTTTTTTTAGTTTCTTGTCTGCTTCTTTTAAAAGTTCTTTAGCTTCATCTAAATTTCCAAGATCAATAGCACTGTTAAACTTTTTAATAGCATTTTTAACTTGAGTACTTCTATGTTTATTTCTTAACTCGTTTCTTCTGGAAACGTCAATTCTTTTGATTGCAGATTTAATATTTGCCATACTAGCACCTCCACTCCTAGATTATTAACTTAACAAATTTTAACAGATTTTCCCTAAATTTGCAAGAATTTTTTATTATCTTTAAGATTTTCCCCTGTCAGAATATTTTACAACAAGGCTTTCCATTTCAAGCATGTCATCAAAACTTGTGGATTTAAAGATCTCATCACTTTTTAAAAGCTCATAATAAAAGCTAACTAGAAAGTCTTTGGAAAATTTTTTTTCATAGGACCTTATCTTTGAAAATTCAAATTTTTTTATGTCCAGCTTATTCATTATGTCATTAGGATTATAGGATTTTTCCCTTAATTCCTTATAGGATAAAAGGAGTCTAACCTGCCTTGCAAACATAATAAAAACTCTCTGCATGGGTTCATTGGTCTCATGAAGTTTATTTAATTCAATTAAGGCTTTTTCAGGATTTCTATTGTAGAGGGCATCTAAAAAATTAAAAATATTAGAATCCTTAGACTCAGATAAAAGATTTTCAATGTCTTCTCTCTTTACAAAATCATCTTTAGCATAGGCTATAATCTTGTCCATTTCATTTTTAAGATCCAGTAAATTTAGGTCAGAGTTTTTTAAATTGTAGCCTGTTAAGGAAAGAAAATAAGATATTTCAGAGGGCCTAATTTTTTTTCCCTTCTTTATAAAA
The DNA here is from genome assembly GCF_900099555.1 of Peptoniphilus raoultii. Lineage (GTDB taxonomy): Bacteria > Bacillota > Clostridia > Tissierellales > Peptoniphilaceae > Peptoniphilus_A > Peptoniphilus_A raoultii. Next base: position 721,176 of record NZ_FMWM01000002.1, on the reverse strand, counting down.
TAAGATTCCACAAATTTTTGACCTTCAAGGGGATTTAATTTTGGAAATTCAATATTCCTCTTATTTTTTTGAAAATATTTAAAAAATTTTGTAGTCTTTAAAATATCGTCTTTGGCATAAAAAATTAAAATTAAAAAATGAGCTAGACCGTCTAAAAATTTATAAAAATCATCATTTAAAGAATTTTCCTTTAAAAACTCCCCTGCATCTTTAAGGACAATAATTTTTTTGTCTGCCATTAGAGGATAGGTTTGGCAGGCTGCTTTTAAGTCATCGGTTTTTACTTCCTCTCCCTTAAAATAAATTAAATTAAAGGACCTTGAAGTCTTATCCGTATAAAAGTTTATTAAATATTCCAAGGCATTTTCCATTAACAGTTTTTCCTGACCATAAAATAAAAAAGCTTTAGATAGGTCTTTGGCCTTGTAAATTTCCCTGTAATTCATATTTTTTTATTATCCTTCCGTAAAGGGCTATAAAGATTATATTATAGGCTAGCCCCTCTAGTATATTTACTTTACCATAGTTTTTTATCCTAAAAAAGTTTTTCTTTAAAAGAATATCTACTTCTCCCTTAGTTGTGAAAAAAGTTTTTACACCAGCATTTTTTAAATTCTCTAGGGCCTCCTTGTGGGGATGACCGTAAGAATTATTTACCCCGCAAGAAATGACCCCAATTTTCGGCCTAATTTTATTTAAAAATTCTTCACTTGACGAGCTTGAAGATCCGTGGTGAGCAACTTTTAAAATATCAATATGACCATTAATTATATTAATTAAGTTTCCTTCAATTTTTGATGAAACATCTCCCGTATATAAAATCTTCTTACCCTTAAATTCCAATAAAAGAACCATTGATTTGTCATTTGCCTCATCGCTTTCATCTATTTCTGAAAGGACAGTAAATTTTAAAGCACCACTTTTATAAAAATTCCCAAATTTTAAAATATAATTTTTATGAATTCCATCACTATAGGATGAATAAATATTTTTTACCTTGAAACTTCTCACAAGCTTGGGGAGATTGCCTGCATGGTCTTCATCAAAGTGGCTTATAAAAACTCCATCTATTTTCCTTATGCCTAAAGATTTTAAAGCCGGCTCAAGATAGCTTTCAAAAATTTTATTTTTCTGCCTTGCTCCGCCCACATCAATTAAATAATTCTTTCCCTTATAGGAAATAAGCGATGCATCGCCCTGATCCACATAAAAATGAATTTCCTTTAAAGAATTATAATCACTTACAAAAGTTAAGCCAGTGATGATAAAAATTATAAAGAGATAAGCCATAAAATATTTCCTAGCTCTATAATAAATTTCATAATACTTGTTGTAGGTCAAAAGGAAAAATACTAGGATGTAATATAAAAATATAGGGCCTCCATTAAAGGCAAGAATATTAAGCCTGAAATCCTTAAGGCTTAAAAGAAAAAATTCTCCATAAAAAATAATTTTAAAAATTAAGTTTATTAGAAATCCCAAGGGTCTAAGACCTAAAATCAATATATAGCCAAGGGTAATTACTCCTGAATACAAGGGGACGAGTATAAAATTTGCAAGAAAAATAAATAGACTCACTCCTCCAAAATAATAATTTATTATGGGAAAAATAATAATAAGAACTGAAAAAGTTAGGGCAAAGGACTTTAAAATAAGAAAATTACCTGACAGCCTATAGGAAATTTTGGGATAGATATAAAAAATTCCCACAACTGCCCCATAAGACATTAAAAAGGAGAAAGAAAAAAGGGCGTAAGGATTTATTAAAAGCATAAGCATGGCTGTTGAATTTAAAATTTCCTTTGATGAAATATTTGTTTTTAAATAAAATCTAAGCCTATAAAAAAATAAAAAGGCAAAAGCCCTAATGCCTCCAACTGGAAAGTCAACTAAAAATAAATAAAGACCTATTATGAAAAAAGTCAAAAAATCTGAAATTTTGGCAGAAGAAAAAAGCCTTTTAAAGATAAAGGATAAAAGGGCAAATAAAATGCTTATATGAAAACCAGAAATTGCAAGGACATGGCTAATTCCAAGATCCTTAAAATTCTCCCCATCTTCTGGGTCAAGAAAGGACTTGTCAGAAAGAAGAATTGTCTTTAAAATCCTTGCTTGCCTATTATCTAAAGACCTATCAATATTATTTTTTGCAAAATTTTTAAAAGTTCCTAAAAATTTATAAAATTTTTCCCCGTCCCTAATTTTATCCATATGATAAATTTTTCCAGATAGGTCAATTCCTTGGGACTTATAAAAGATTTCCCTATTAAAATTACCCCTATTCATGGCAGGAAGAAAATTTGAAAAAGACCCGTCAATTGAAAGAATATCTCCCCTACTTGCAGGACCAAAAAATAGGATTTTTATTTTTTTATGCCTGCCATTTATGGAGGATGTCTTTAAAACAAAACGGTCTTCTTTTGCCATTACAACTTTCCCCACAAGATTTCCTTCAAATGATTTGACCTTAAAAGAAGCCGTCATGGAAATTATTAGAGAAAATAAAAAAATTATGTATGATAGTTTATATTTTTTCTCTTTAATAAAAATAAAAGGCAGGGCAAATAAAATTATAAAAAAATATGTAGGCAAATTTATGCCAATAATAATTCCTAAAATTTGACTTAATAAATACACAAAACCACCAAAATAATTATATAATTAAAAGTAAAAAAATTCTATATGCCTAACATTTAAAAAAATCTATAATATGTTAAAATATTTGTGGAGGTTATTATGAGTAAAATTTATATAAGGGCTCCTTATAAAAAGGAATACAAAATAAAAATTGAGCACATTAGAAATGTTGCCAACCATATATATGCAAAGCTTGAAGAAGATGCAGCTTTTTATGGAAATAATAAAGTTTCAGGAGATATATTCTCTGTTGATGATATGCCCTGCCACTTTTTAAAAAATACAAATAATGAATATATAGAAATTTCAGATTCTTCAAAATCAAATATTGAAATAAAAATTAATTGGCAAGAAAGACTAAAGAATATGCAAGGGAATTTAGGTCTTGCAATTTTTAGGGCCTATATTGAAAAAACTTCTTCCTATGCCGTACAAAATTACAGGGTTAAGGGCAAAGAATTATATGTAGATATAGGGGCAAAGGATATTGCCTTTGTAACTTTAAAAAATTTAGAGGAACTTTCAAATTATTTAATCACTGCAAATTTAGATGTGGAAAATAGGGATGGAACTATTTTTATAGATTCAATTGGAGAAATTGAATATTCAGGCCCTGCTTTAAAAAGAACTGGCGAAGTTGGCCTTATTCTTGTGAATGATATTGAAAAAACTTTAAATGGACTAAGGATTCATCTTTTGGCAGGCACAAATGCCCTGAAAACTTTTAGGGAAAATATTGCCCTTTTAAATAATATTAAATCTTACTTAAATGTCTCCTCTAGGGAAGAAATTTTCCCTGCCATAAAAAAATTAAAATAATAAGGGGGTTTTTTATGAATATAAATTTAAATGACATAAAAAATTTAAGAGAAGAATTTTTAGAAGACAGGGCTAATCGCATTGCCCAAAATGCTGCAACAAAAAATGGAATTTTTAAGGCTTCCTATAGAAATGTTGTAGATAAGTCAAATTATCCTGAATTTAATATAGACCTTAAAAAGACAAAGGTTGATAACCAAAAAAGATCAGGCCGCTGCTGGATGTTTGCCGCTCATAATGTTATGAGATATAAGCTTATGGAAAATTATAATTTAGAAGATTTTCAGTTTTCCAAAAACTATCCCCTTTTCTTTGATAAACTTGAAAGATCAAATTATTTTTTAAATACAATAATAAATACCTTTGATGAAGAAGTTTCCGGAAGACTTTTAAGCCACCTAATGACAAATGATCTTTTATCTGACGGTGGTCAATGGGATATGCTTAAAAATTTAATTAAAAAATACGGTCTTGTGCCTTCCTATTCCATGCCAGAAACTGCAAATTCTGAAAATACAACAGATTTAAATGACTATCTGAAAAAACTTCTACGCTATGATGCCATGGCTTTAAGAAATGCTCATAGGGAGGGAAAATCAAAAGACGATTTGGAAAAGATGGTTAAAGAATTTTTAAAAGAAATTTATAGGGTACTTGCAATTTCTCTTGGCAATCCCCCAGAAAAAATTGACTTTGAAGCAAGGGATAAAGACGGAAAACTTGTAGCCTATAAAAATTTATCTCCTAAAGAATTTTTTAAGGATTTTGTGGGCATGGATTTAGATGCCTATGTTTCCCTAATTAATTCCCCAACAGATGACAAACCATTTTATAGAGCCTATTCAGTAAAATATTTGGGAAATATTTTGGAAGGCGATAAAGTTTCCTATATTAACCTTCCCATAGAAGAATTAAAAAAAGCAGTTTTAGCACAAATTAAAGATGGTGAACCAGTCTGGTTTGGCTGTGATGTCGGACAGTTTTTAGATAGAGAAAAGGGAAGAATTACCCTTGACACTGTAAAAGTTAATGATTTATTTGGCCTTGAATTTAAAATGAATAAAGGACAAAGACTTGACTATCATGAATCCCTAATGACTCATGCTATGGTCTTCATGGGTCTTGATTATGATGAAGCAAATAATAAAATTAATAGATATAAGGTAGAAAATTCTTGGGGAGAAGATACAGGCTCCAAGGGATTTTACGTTATGAGTGACGAGTGGTTTGACGAGTATCTTTACCAAGTTTTAATTAATAAAAAACATCTTTCAAAAGAAATTTTGTCAGCCCTTGATAAGGAAATAATTGAACTTGAACCTTGGGATCCAATGGGCTCCCTTGCTAAATTTAAATAATAAGGCCGGCCTTGTGTCGGTTTTTACATATGGGGGTAAAATGAAAAATTTAAAAATTAAAGGCTTTGAATTTGAATCCTGTAAGGAAAAAATTCCCTATTCATTAATTCATGATTCAAAACCCATTAGGCTTTCAGAGGAGATGACCATGGCCCTTGAACTGCTTTTATGGTATGTGCCAAATATAAATTCCATGCAATCCTCAAAAAATGAACTTGTCTCATCTATGGATTTTGATGATTTTGTCTTTGGCATTTGCAAGGAGAAAATGAACTTAAATAATTCTGATGTTTGCTTTTTAGATGACATAAGTCCAGATGTGGTAAATTTTTATTTAAAGGTCCTTTGCCCTCGAGATGAAAAATTAATTTTGACCAGGGCCTTAAACGAGAGCAAAACAGATTCACTTTTAAGGCATATTAGAAATTCAATTGCCCATGGCTGCTTTAATGTGGTCAGTGATTTATTTATAGGTTTTGACTTTAAGTCATCTGCAAATAAATTATCTGAATGTTCTGCAATTATAAAAATAAAGCCTCAAAACCTTTTAAAAGCTCTTCTTGCCCTTGAAGATGAAGTGACAAGTGAAAGGCTGGCACAAATTGCCCTGCAGAGAACGGGATATTATGTAGAAAAATTTGGAAAATATGACAGCTCTCATTCTTTTGATTTTTTTGTAAAAAAAGATGATAAAAATTTTGCCCTTGAGGTTAAAAAATATAATGGCTTTGAAACCCTACCCCAAGATGAAGTAGATAAACTTGTAAGGCAATTTGAAAATATTTCAAAAGATCTCATTCCCATTTTATTTATTAATACCTCTCTTTTAACGGATAAGTCCAAGGAAAGACTTTTGCAAGAAAAAATTATAATTCTTGACATAAAAAATATAAAAAAGATGCTTAATAAAAGAGATATGATTGGAGAAATTGTAAAAGATTCAGGCGCATTATAAAAGGCGAGGATTTTCCCCGCCTTTCTTTTTTTAGAGGGACAGTCCACAAAGAACAGCTCCTCTTATTTAAAATTAAAATCTTTTAAATTAACTAATCTTTTGCAAATGCCATTATTATCGCCATTAACATTACAATTACATTTATCATAATAATAAGCTCAGGTGTTACATCAATATTTAAAGGCATTTTAAATTTGAACTCTAATGCTCTTTCTATAAGTGTTAAAGGTATTTTTAATAAATTTATTATTAGTAGGATCTTTTATAATCTAATACTTTTTTCTTTGCCTTTCATTTAAAATACAAGCCCCTTAATTAAATCTCAAAATTATTTTGAATTATTTTTAAGACTATTTATTTGATCTTCAAATTTTTTTATATCATTTTCAAGCTCCATAATCTTTAAATTTAAATCATCTATTTTATTTAGCTTATTTTGAAGCTTGCTTTGGGTTAAAATCGGAAAACCATCAAGACCTTTTTCAAATAAATCTGTGTAGATTTTTTTATTTTCTTCAAACAAGTCTTTAATTGCCTTTGATTTTTCTTGATATTGCTTAGAATCAATTAAATCACTATATACATCACTTAATTTTTTACTATAAAATTTGAAGAAGTCACTAAAATCTTCAAGACCCTCTTCGCTATCAAGACCCTTTAAATATTCTTCTTGAACCTTTAAACTTGCCTTCATTGAGCTTTGGTTTAAGAAAATATTAAAGTCTAAAATCTTAAGTCCAATGTCTAAAAGTTTTTCAAAATTTTTCTTATTTTCTTTCTTTTGCTCTTCAGTTATACCAAAAATAGGCCCATCTTCATATTTGTCAAAAGTTTCCCTATAAAACTTTTCAATTTCTTCAAGGGCAAATTTGGGCTGCTTATCAAGCATAGTCTTAAAATATTCTATATTTTTCTTGGAGATATTTAGAATTGGTCCTATAAATGAATCTAATGAAAAATTTGAAAGAACATCAAATAAATTTACAGGCATAAACTTTTCTAAATTTTCCTTAGCAAGATTTACCAACTCTTCATTAAAAATCTCATAGATATTAAGTAGGCTCTTGTGAGTCTTTGAAAAATCATAGGTCTTATAAAAATCACTATAGGAATTAAATACCTTTTCTAAGAGCTCCATATTAGCTTTATAGGAATCTAAGGCCTTTTGAAAATCGGGCATATTTTTAAAATTTTCCTTAAAGGCATCACTATACATATTACTTAATTTGGAATATTGTCCAAGAAAATCCTTCCAGTTATTATTAAGATTAAAATTAGATAAATTTTTGAAAAAATCTTCCTTAGTGAAATCAAGATTAAAATTTTTGCTATAAGAATCATAAATCTTCTTTTGTTCTTCTAACATATTCTTTTGAAACTCTACTAGCTTTTCGAAATAATTTAGATAACTCATCTCTTCCTCCATTTTCATTTTATTTTTTACTATTTTACCTAACTAAACCTGTAACCAACTACAAAATCACTGGCTAAAATAGTTTATCATAAACTACTATGTACTGTCAACTAATATTTTACTTTCAAAAAATGCCTTTATTTTTAAATAATTTAAGTTCCATGATAAAAAAGGGGCATCTTTCTATTAATTTCATACCCTTAAGAGCCCTCCTTAAATCATTTAAGGAATTAATAGGTAATTTTCCCTTACTTTTAGAAAAGAATTGCGACTTTTATAATAAATTAAGACAATTATTGACAAAATTTGTCCTTTCCTTTATAAAATCCACAAAATATGCTATAATTTAATTAAGTTATGACTATGAGTATGGGAGGATACATAATGGATCAAAATTTTACATTAGACGATTTTATTTTTAAGGGTGATGTTATTGTCGGTATGACAAGAGCAGGCAAGGATAAGGTTAAAGCAGAAGGAATTACTGAAATTATTATTCCAAAAGAAAGCCCTGAAGGAGTTCCTGTTAGAGTTATTGGAGAAAATTGTTTTTTCAGAAGAAGATTTGAATCTGTAGTTATTCCTGAAACAGTTGAAGAAATTGGTTACGATGCCTTTGGTCAAAATTCTATTACAGAAGTTATTATTCCTGATTCAGTTAAAAAAATTGCAGGCTTCGCTTTTTATAGAAATAAATTAGTAGATGTTAAGATGTCAAAAAATGTTGAATTTATTGGACCATCTGCCTTTGCTTTAAATGAAATCGAAGAAATTAATTTGCCAGATACTTTAGAAGAAATTGGTGTTTCTGCTTTTTATAAAAATAAAATTCAAGAACTTAAATTACCTGAATCTTTAAAGAAAGTTGATATGTATTCATTTAACAAAAATGCAATTATGGAAGTTAAGGTTCCAAGTTCTATTGAATTTTTACACGAAAGAGCTTTCGACCCAACAACTCATGTAGAAAAATAAATTAAATAAGGTCAAAAAAATAGCTAACACTTTTTTATGTTAGCTATTTTTTTATGTTTTTTTAATGTTCTGTGAAATTTATTTCATCAAAAACTGCTTTTTTTAAGATTGGATACAATAAATCTGCAAGTAATGCTCCTGCAATGCCTTGTAATAAATTTGGTACAAAAGATAAAATTGCTGTTGGGAAATTATAAAGAATAATTCCTTCTGCCAATAAGTAACCAATTGCCATTACAATTCCACCGATTAGTCCGCAAATAATAAAGTGCAGATTTGTCTTTTCACGAAGAGCTCCGCAAACGTAGCCTTCAAGACCTTTTACTACTAATGTTATCGGTGCATAATAAGTATAGCCTAACAATATGTCAGCTAAAGCTGATCCTATTCCGCCAACAAGAGCTCCACTAGTTCTTCCCATTAAAAGGCCTGCACAAATTAAAACTGTATCCCCAATATTTAGGTAGCCCTTTGTTGCAGGAATTGGAATATGAATAACCATTGTAGCTATTGTAGTTAATGCCATAAACATAGCAAGAATTGTTAGTTTTTTTGTAGATAAATATTTCATGCCATCACCCCTTCCTAAATAACTATAACAAATTTTTTACAAAAATTATATACCTATTTTAATTTTATATAAAAAAATGAGTCTAAATTTTAGCTTGCTTAATTATAAAGATAGATTTGGATCGGCAAAGGTATTTGTATCATATTTGCCAGATTTATATAAATAATAGGCCGCTGATCCAATCATGGCTGCATTATCTGTGCATAAATCTAAAGTTGGGTAATAAATTTTTATGCCCTCTTTTTTGCCCTTTTCTTCAAAGGCTTCCCTTATTCTTGAATTTGCAGAAACTCCTCCTGATAGGACAATTATATCCATATTTTTTTCATAAGTTAATCTAAAAGTTTTTTCTACTAAAACATCAACAACTGCTTCTTGAAATGATTTTGCCAAATCCTCTTTTATAATTTCTTCTCCCTTTTGATTTTTTTGATTTATATAATTTAAAACTGCCGTCTTAAGTCCGGAAAAAGAAAAATTATAGGAATCTTCTTTTATCATAACTCTTGGAAAACTTATAGTTTCTTTTCCATCTTTTGCAAGTCTATCAATAACCGGGCCGCCAGGATAGGGAAGATTCATTGCCCTTGCAACTTTGTCAAAGGCTTCTCCTGCTGCATCATCAACAGTTGTTCCATAAATTTTAAAGTCTATAAAATCTTTAACTTCAATTAAATAAGTGTGCCCCCCAGAAATTATTAAACCAATAAATGGCGGTTTTAAATCCTTATGGACTATATAATTTGCACATACATGGCCCATAATATGATTGATTCCTAAAAAGGGTTTATTAAGTCCAAGGGCAAGGGCTTTTCCTGCACTTAAACCCACAAGAAGAGCTCCGATAAGTCCTGGCCCTCTTGTTGCACTTATTAAATCAATATCTTCAAAAGTAAGATTTGATTTTGCCATGGCCTCATTTATAACAGTATTTATAGCCTCAACGTGTTGCCTTGAAGCAATTTCAGGTACAACGCCTCCATATTTTTTATGAGTATCTATTTGTGATGCAATAATATTTGCAAGAACTTCCCTTCCATCTTTTAAAAGGGCACAGGAAGTTTCGTCACAAGATGATTCTATTGCTAAAGTTATCATGTTAATCTCTCCACATAATAAAGGCATCTTTGTCAATGCCGTAATAATCTTTTCTTATTGAAACAGCCTTAAATCCATACTTTTTATAAAGACTTAAGGCCCTAGTATTTTTTGTATTGACTTCTAAAGTGATTTTTAAATTGTTGTCATCTGCATAGCTAATTAAATGCTTTAAAAGTTTGCTGCCAATTCCCCTACCCCTATATTCTGGAGCAGTTGCCACATTTTGTATATGAATTTCATCGAAAATTTTCATATAAGAAATATAAGAAGTAACTTTTCCATCAAGGGCTGCAATTAATATTTCAGCTAACTTATCTTCAACAATAAGCATTCTTATAGATTTTTTTGACCAAGGTAAGTCAAAGGAAAATTTATCTATATTAAAAATTGCATTTACATCATCTTCAAAAGCTTTTCTTATTTCTATTGGCATAATTATTCTCCGCTTGAGATAATTTCAAATAGTTGGGCACAAGCTTATAAAAGTCCTCTGCTCCCTCTTCTTTATATTTTTTTAGGGCGAGAGCAGCTATATACTTTGCATCCATTTGTAGGAATTTTCCAGCCCTTGCCTTTTGAAAATATCCTAAAAATTTGGGACAGTCAACTCCTTGAAGGGTGACTTCTCTATTGCCCACAATTTTTGAAAATTCTTCAATACTTATTATTTGATCAGGAAGAATAATTTTAAAATCTTCTCTATTTTCAATTAAACTTGCATAGACAAGTCCACGTCTAGCATCAATTAAAGGTGCAACAAGACCCTCTTCTCTTAAAGCAAGGGCATCAAGTGATGATACGCTTACAATATCTTTTTTTAAAACTTGGGCCAAAACTTTTGCAAAGGAAAGTCCAATCCTAATTCCTGTAAAAGAGCCTGGGCCAATTCCAACTCCTATTAAATCTATGTCATTAATGTCAAAGTCAAACTTTTCAAAAATATCTCTAATCATGGCATCTATTGATTCGCTATGATAAACTGACCCCGTTAATGAAAAAAGTCCAAGGACATTTTCATCTTCTGTCAGGGCTAAACTTGTTGTCCTTGTTGATGTGTCAAGAGCCAAAATTTTCATAAATTTTCTCCCCTAAAACCTTATATTTCTCACCTGCATAAGAAATTTTTATTTTTCTTATGCCATCTTCTAATTTTATATTAAATTCTAAATATTCTTCTGGCAGAGAATTTGCAATTTTATTTGCCCATTCCACAACAGTTACTCCATCACCATAAAAATATTCATCAAAATCCAAATACATGGTATCGAGACCCTCTTCCAGTCTATAGGTGTCAATATGATAAAGATTTATTTTCCCCCTATAGATATTAACTATTGTAAAAGTTGGACTTGTTACCGGACCTTTTATTCCCAGACCCTCTGCAAGGGATTTTGTTAAAGTTGTTTTGCCTGCTCCTAAATCTCCATTAAGTAATAAAACCATACCCTCTTTTAAATTTTCTCCTAAAAATTTTCCAAGGGCATGAGTCTTATCAAGTGTTTCTAATTTAATTTCCATTAATCTATAGTAATTTCCTTTACGTGATTTTCAAATTTAAAGGCTTCTTTTGGACCCTTTTCTTCTCCCGGCTCGCCAAGAGCAATTAAACATTCAACATTATATTTGTCTTCAAGTTTAAGCATCCTATGAAGGACATCTTGTGATAAATTTCCATCCTTATCCACTGCATCAGTAACATTAACCCATGTTGATCCAAGGCCCTTGTCAGCTATTGCAAGCTGAAGATATGAAGCTGCAATACAAGCATCTTGGTGGAAGGTATTTTCAGCAAGTAATTTATCAGAAATAACTACAATGACAAGATTTGCTCCTGGAACAAAAGCTGATCCCATCTTTTTAAATTCTGAAATTTTTTCAATTGATTTTTTATCCTTAATGATGAAATATTTTAAAGCATCTCTTCCCTTTGCTGTTGGTGCACGAAGGGCACATTCAAAAATATAGTCTATTTCTTCATCAGTAATTTTTCTGTCAGTAAATTTTCTAATACTTCTTCTTTTTTTCGTTAAATCTAAAAACATACTATCACCTGTGAATATTATAACATATAAAATTTTACTTATACTTTCATTTTTGTAAAAAGAATGTAATAATATAGCTTGGAGGTTTTTATGAAACTTTTAGAAGACAAAATAAAAAAAGATGGAAAAATCCTTGCAGGAGATATTATCAAAGTAGATTCATTTTTGAATCACCAATTGGATATTAATTTTTTAAATAAATTAGCCGAGGATATTGCCAGTCATTTTAAAGAAAAAAAAATTACAAAAATTTTAACAATAGAAGCAAGTGGCATTGCACTTGCAACAGTTCTTTCTGCCCATATAGCTTATATTCCTGTTGTATTTTGCAAAAAACAAAAAACCCTAAATATTGGTGACAATATTTGGCAAAGCCATGTAAAATCTTTTACAACAAAAAAAGAATATAAGATTACAGTTTCTAAGGAATTTTTAAATGAAAATGATGAAATTATAATTATTGATGACTTTTTATCTGAAGGAAATGCCCTAAAGGGAATGATTGAACTTGCAAATATGGCAGGGGCAAAAATAAAGGGAGTTTCTGTTGCCATAGAAAAATCCTATCTTGGCGGGGGAGATCTTATTAGATCCATGGGCTATAACCTTTATTCACAGGCAATAATAAAATCTATAGATAAGGGAACTTTTGAGTTTAAATAGGTGGCCAATAGTGGAAATAAAAGAAGTAATTAGTGAAAAAGATTATAAAGATTTTGCAGACCTTGTCTATAAAATTTATGAGAAAAATAAATATTATATATATCCCCTCTATGACGACTATATAGAATATATTAAGGGGAAAAATAATAGACTAGCTTCCTGCCCCCATAAATTATTTTTAGCCATAAAAAATGGAGAAGTTGTCGGAAGGATTCTGGCCTATATTGATGAAGAAATAAATAAATTTCATAATTCAAAAGTTGGATACATTTCTCAATATGAAGCATTTGACGGCAATGAAATTTCAAAAGGTCTTCTTGATGCATGTGTAAATTTCTTTAAAGGCCACGATATAAAAAATATTAGAGGACCTGTAAGCCTACCTGACGGTGAGGACAACAGAGGATTTTTAATTAATGCCTTTGACAAATATCCATCAGTTATGAATGTCTATAATATGGATTATTATAATAAGCAGTTTTTGGCTTATGGATTTGAATTTTATCACGATGTCTTCGCCTATAAGGCAGATAAATTTGAACTTGCGGAAAAAATTGAAAAACTTTCAGGTCTTATTCCCCAAGTCCAAAAAAGATATAGCTATTATACAAAAGCAGTTGATTTAAAAAATAATTTAGAAGGAGAACTTGAAGCAGTTTATAAAATTTTAAAGGAAGCCATGCCGGAAAGCTGGGAAGATTTTCTCCCTATAACAAAAGATGACGTTGAGGGAATTTTCAAGCAAATGCAAGGTCTTGTTATAGAAGATTTGGTTGTGATAGCATGGAATAATGAAAATAGGCCTATTGGATTTGCTTTAAGCCTGCCAGATTACAATGAGATTTTAAAAAATTTCAAAGGAAAGCTTGGACTTATTAACAAAATTAAATTTTTATTTTTGAAAAATAAAATACAAAGGGTTAGGATGTTTGTATTAATGGTAATTCCTGAATATAGAAACAAGGGGGTTACATCTTCAATTTACCTTCACGTCTTTAAAAATGCAGTGAAAAAAGGTTATACAATTTTAGAAGGATCCACAATTTGGGACTTTAATAAACCAATGATTAACGATATAGAAAAATTTGGAGCAAAAAAAGATAAAACCTATAGAATTTATCAAAAGAATATATAATTTATAAAAATAAGAGCAGCCTAAAACTGCTCTTTTTTATTTAATTTTGTATTCTATTTTTAAGTGAATGGGAAACTTTTGTTGAAAATCAGCATGTATCTACCCTCTATTTTTAAAATTCTTATTCACTTCTTATTGCATCTATGGCTGAAAGTTTCATAGCACGCCTTGCTGGCAGATAGCCTGAAATTACTCCAATTACTGTTGAAAGTACAATTGACAAAATTACTAACCAAATGGGAATTACTGATAGTTTTGGACTTGTCATTGTATCTTGGGGCATTTGACTCATTAAAAATCCCTTGCCCAAAATATTTAAAATAATGGAGAGCAAAAAGGAAATTATTGTTCCCAAAACTCCGCCAAAAAATCCTATAAATCCAGCCTCAACTAAAAACAATTTTTCTATATCTTTAATTGATGCTCCAATAACTTTCATAACGCCAATTTCCTTAGTTCTTTCATAGATTGACATAATCATTGTGTTTGTTATACCAATTGAAGCTACTAAAAAGGATATGGCCCCTATTGCTCCTAAAACTGCTTGTGCAACGGCAAGCTGCTTACTCATTTGATTTACATATTCTGCCAAATAATTTACAGCATGATAACCAATTGCCTTTAAGTCCTCCTGAACTTTTGTCATATTCTTTAAATCATCGACTTTAATAACAATGGAATTATAATCTCCAAATTTTGTCTTTGTGCCCTTGGATTGGTCAAAATTTTTCATTATTTTCTTCATATAACCTATAGTCATAAAAATTGTTCTGGAATTTTCCCAGTCGTTTGGATTGTCTTCCAAAGTTCCCACAACTTTTATTCTTTCATCATAGGAGGATTCATTTTCATTATAATTGTATCCGCCACCGCCACGATCATTTGATTCTTTTTGTATACTTGTTATAGAAATTCTTGATTCAAAGGGCTTAACCTTATCTTCCATGCCAAATCTTACATTAGGCTTTTTTGGATCATAAAATTCTTTTGTAACTTCAGAACCTAAGACAACTCCCCCAGACATATCGCTATTTTGCAAAAATCTCCCCTCTCCTAATTTGTAACCAAATTGGTCCATTAAATCAGGAGGCATGGCCCTGAGCTGAATATATTCATTGGCATATTTCCCTGATTGCAAGGAAACATTTCCAAGATAAATTGGCATAACTCCAATTACATGGCTGGTTTTTTCTATCTCTTTTACGGCAACATCATTTAATTTTTTTTCTCCCGTTCCTTGCATCTGAGTTTCTTCATCATAATAGTCTTTTCTAATTTCCATAGTAGTTAAAGAACCCATAGAGGCAAAGGCATCGACCATGGATTTTTTATAACCTATGCCCACAGAAATCATAACGACAACAGAAGTTGCACCAATAATAACGCCAAGAACTGTTAAAAAAGTCCTTAATTTTCTTGTCTTTAAATTTCTAATGGCCATAAAGATTAAATCTTTAAATTTCATTATATTTCTAAATCCTCATCTTCTGTTTTTCTGTCATGACGTTTTTTTAAGAAAAATCCTCCGCCTCCAATGAGGGCAAGAATTAAAATTCCACCAAGAATTTTTTTCCATAGACCTCCCCTTTGAGGAACATTCATATCTTCTGGCATTCCTTCATCCATTGCCATGTTTTGAGGATTAAATTCATATTCTCTTTCAAGAGTTTTTACATTTCCTGTTGAATCTTCAAAAGAAAAGGAAAGTTTTAAAGTTTTATTGCCTTCCGTTAGTGGATTTACATTTACTGTAAAATTATCAGATGAGCCTGGTGCAAAATTCCCCTTATAGTAAGAAGGCGTGTCAAAAGTAAGTCCTTCTCCTGAAGCTTTTACCATAACATTATAAAGTTGTGCCTTTCCAGTATTATAAAAATCTACAGAAACTGGCACTTCACTGCCAACCATAAAATCCCCTTGTGGAACAATTTCTCCAATTTCAAGTTTTGCTTGCTGAACAACAGGCACTCCTATTTGTTCTGTTGCCGTATATTTATTTGCCTCTGCATCTTCATATTCAAAATTTGCAATTACTGTATAAGTTTTTGCTGCCGTATCAGGAACAGTTGTCAATGTAATTTCCTTTTCAACTCTTGCCCCTGGAGCTATGGAGTCAATATAAAAAGTATTTGAAGTTCCCTTTGGTGTGAAAACTGAAGCAGATGTACTTGTGTGGCTTGTACTTGTATTTGTTGAAGAACCATTTTGATTTGTGGAAGTATCTCCTCCAACGGCAGATTCTTGAACATCTGAAGTTAAAAAGATTTTAATATTTTTTACTGCCTTTAATGAATTTGTATTATAAAAAGTCAAATACATATTAAAGGGCTTTCCGGCTTCAATTATCTCTGGATTAAAGGAATATTCTTCAATTATAAGCTTTGGAACTGGTCTTTCTCCTTTTTCATTAGGATCTTTTTCCTTAGGTGCCTTGACAAAAATTCCTGCCATTTGGCTTATTTCTCCAGCTTCTTCTGATTTTTCCTCAACAAAAGATGCCTTTAATTCCACTGGATAATTTTTTGTTTCTGCAGATGGAGTTGAAATAAAATCAAAGGTGAATTTTCTCTTTTCCCCTGCCTTTAAATCTTTGGCATTTATTTGCGAAACAGATTTTGATGCAAGACCTGTTTGATCCTGAGAATTTGCAGAAACTACAAGTTTTTTTAGATTTGTCTTTCCCTTATTTACAAGGGTGAAGGAAATGCTTGCTGGTGTGTTTCTGCCAATTGAGCCATTTGGAAAAGTTATATCCTGAAATTCCACATTCATATCTTCTGTCTTTGGCTTTTTTATGTCTATTGAAAATTGATAAGTTCCTTCTGATGGTGAAGTTTGAAGCCCTTGAGTTCCCTCTTTTGTCTTTGGAGAATCACCAGAAAAAGAATATTTAATAGTTAAAAGTTTTGCCCCCTCTGGTGTTTTTTTATCTGTTTTTAAATTATAGATAACATAAGTTGACTGACCAGGACTTAGGGAAGTAATATCTATTGTTGAAAGACCATTTGCAAGGGTCACTCCGCCGCTTTCAAGACCTTCAAGTGAAAGTTTTATATTTTTTGCTAGAGCATCTCCCGTATTTTTTACTTCAAAGGGAACTTGAAAAATTTTCCCTGCTTCAATTTCATTTATCCAGCCCCCTTCAACTTTTGCAATTTCTATTGCTGGATTTACTGGTTTTTCTGGAGCATCAACCCTAACATAAACAGTTTCACTTTGTTCTTTAAATTTATTTGAATCTTCAATATAATATCTTAATTTAATATCCACAGGAACAGTTTTTGAGCTAAAGTTTGCATCTGTTTTTATATAAAAATATCCCTTTCTGCCAGTTTGGCTTGGAATTGAATCTGAAATTTCTTTAATAATTCCATCACCTTCAATATAAGCCTTGTCCGGATCTTTTATATAAGCCTGAGCAGTAAGTCTTTTTACTGATATATTTGAATTATTGGAAATTATTACTTCGACTGCTGCTGAACCTCCCTCTCCAATGGTAATAGTTTGAGCAGTTCTAACAGTTAATTTCATTTCCTCATCATTTTTAACTATACTTTGATTTGAATTTTTATTCTTATTAGTATTTGTTTGAGTTCCAATGCTAGCTGTTTCTGCATAAATATTAAAATCAAAAGTATTAATAAAAAATGCAGAAATTAAAAGTAATAAAATTCCTAATCTAAAAAATTTTTTCATCTATGCCTCCACTTTTTTAGGTATTTTCGCCTGATTTTCAGTAATTTCTATAATTGATCCGTCCCTTAACTCCACGATTCTATCTGCATAGACAGAAGTTTCGGGATCGTGAGTAACAATAATTAAAGTTTCATTATTTTCTCTTGCAATTTTGCACATAAGTGCCATAATTTCAATGGAAGTTGTGGTGTCAAGATTACCAGTTGGCTCATCTGCAAAAACTATCGGCGGCTTGTCCACAAAAGCCCTTGCTATTGAAACCCTTTGCTGCTGACCTCCGCTCATTTCATTTGGCCTATGGTAAAGCCTTTTTTCAAGGCCCACTTCCCTTAAAATTTTTTCAGCATCTTCCATTCTCTTTTTCTTTTCAATTCCCTTAAAAATAAGTCCAAGGCTCACATTTTCCAAGGCATTTAAATTGCCAATTAAATTATAAGACTGAAAGACAAATCCAACATTAAGTTGCCTAAATTTAGTGATTTTTTCCTCGCTAAGTTTTGAAATGTCAAGGCCATTTATTAAAATCGAGCCGCTTGTGGGCCTATCAAGACCAGCAACTATATTTAAAAGAGTTGATTTTCCAGAGCCGGATGTGCCGAGCAGGCAAAGAATCTCTCCCCTATATATGTCAAGGGACACATCTTTTAGGGCATAAATATTTTCTCCGCCCATTTTATAAACTTTTGATAAATCCTTTATAATAATTAACTTTTCGATGATTACACCTCCTTTTAATTATAGCAAGTTAGATTCTTAAAATAAATTAAATTCCTAAATTGTAAACAATTTGTAAATTTATTAGTATATTCCAATGAATCCATCCGTTCTCTTTTCTGTTCCAGCAAAATAGACTCCATTTTTATTTCTTAAAATTATTTGTCCTCTGCCCATATTTGTATAGTCATTTTTTAAAATAATTTTATGGCCTCTATTTTTTAAATCATCAATAATTTTTTCAGAAAAATCTACTTCTATTTCTACATTTTTGTCCCCAGTCCACATAAATCTTGGGGCATCAAGAGCAACTTGAGGGTTTAAAGAAAAGTCAATTAAATTTGTTATAACTTCCACATGGGCTTGGGGCTGCATAAAGGCTCCCATAATTCCAAAGGCTCCTAAGGGCCTAGCATCTTTTGTAATAAATCCGGGAATTATTGTATGATAGGGAAGTTTTCCACCTTCAAGAGTATTTACATGATTTTCCTTAAAAGAAAAATTGGCCAGCCTATTATTTAAAGAAATTCCCGTATCTTTTACAACAATTCCGCTGCCAAAGCCGTCATAATTCGACTGAATTAAGGAAATCATATTGCCATCCCTATCTGATGCCGCCATATAAACTGTGGACGGATTTGCAGGAAGGCCTGCCCTTGCAAAAATACTATCTTTCCCAATTTCTCTTGCCCTTAAACTCCCGTAGTCCTCACTTAAAAGATCCTCTATCTTATATTTCATGGACTTTGGATCAGAAATAAATTCTGCCCCATCAGCCATGGCAAGTTTTATGGCTTCAATAATTCTGTGAATAGTTTTTGAATCTTCTCTATTTGTAAGTTCAAAATTTTTTAAAATATTTAGGGCCATAAGAACAATAATTCCGTGTCCATTTGGTGGCATCTCCCAAATATCATAGCCCCTATAATTTATGGAAATTGGATGGACCCAAGAAGTCCTAAAATCTTCTAAGTCATCTTTATTTAAAAATCCTCCCAAATTTCCAATTGTTTTTGAAACTTTTTCTGCCAAACCTCCCTTATAAAAAGATTCTCCCCTGGTCTTTAAAATTTCTTCTAAAGTTTTGAAAAGATACTTATTTTTAACTATATCGCCAGCCTTGGGTGCCTTACCATCAAGTGTAAAAGTTTTAAAAAATTCGTCTAGGCCAGGAATGTTTTTTAGACCCATATATTTTTTAACTTCCCTCTCCCAAAGATCAGCAACTTTTGCTGAAAGGGCAAAACCTTCCTCTGCATATTCTAGGGCTGGTTCAAAAATTTCTTCAAGGGAAATTTTTCCGAATTTTTTATGTAATTCAAACCAACCGCCCACAGCTCCTGGAGTGGTTACGCTATCGGCTCCATATTTTGGAATATCTTTGTAGCCCCTATTTTTTAATTTTTCTAAAGAAATATTTTTGGGACTTCTGCCTGAAGAATTTAGGCCATATAATTTATTATTAAAAGAAATGATAGCAAATAAATCAGAACCAAGACCATTTGACGTTGGTTCACAAACGGGCATAGAAATACCACAGGCAAGAGCTGCATCAATGGCATTTCCACCTTTCATTAAAATTTTTTGTCCTGCCAAAACGGTATATGGATTTGATGACGCAATCATTCCATTTTTTGAAAAAACTACCCTTCTTTTTGATGGATAGGGATAGTCATTAAAATTAAAATTCATATTATCCCCCTTTCCTTATTTTACCATAGACTGAATAAAATAAAAAAATAGTCCTTTATAATAATAAAAAACCATTATCCTAAAAATCATAAAATTTCTTTAGATTTTTTAAAGACAATGGTCTATTTTTATTTATTTAATAATTCTATGGCCTTTTGAAGCTGGGTGTCAGTTTCCAAAAAGTCCACTCCAATTCCTTCTATGTCGTCTGGTTCTTTTACATCAATATCAGGTTCAATGCCAATTTTGTGAATATTTTTTCCCTTTGGTGTTAAATATTCAGCAGTCGTTAGTTTTAAACCAGTGCCCTTTGGTAGAGGAAAAAGAGTTTGGACAATTCCCTTGCCAAAAGATTTTTGTCCAACAATTTTTGCCCTATTATAATCTCTTATGGCTCCTGCCAAAATTTCAGAAGCTGACGCTGAACCACCATTTTGTAAAACTACAAGAGGAACATCTGAATAATCCGCATCTGATTTATATTCCTGAACAATTCTTCCCTGATTATCCTTTAAGGTTACAATTGTCCCTTCAGGAAGTACTGCATCAGCAACTCCAACTGCTGTGTCAACAATGCCGCCAGGATTTCCTCTTAGATCAATAATAATTCCCTTCTTGCCCTTGTCTATAAGATTATTTAAGGCCTTTACAAAATCTGCATCAGTATCCTCATCAAAAAGTGTGATGCCAATATAACCAAGATCCCCAATTTCTTTTTCAATAATAGATGCAATTTTTACTTCATCTCTTTTTACTATAAGCTCTTCAGAATTTTTTTGTCCTTTTTTTAAAAGCAAAAGTTTAACATTTGATCCTGATTTTCCTCTTATAGCTTTTGATGCATCATTAATTTCTTCTGCTGTAAAATCTTTTCCATCAATTTGAAGAATTTTATCTCCAGCCTTTATGCCAGCCTTATCTGCTGGAGAATCCTTTATTGGAGAAACAACGGTAATTAATCCGTCATCGCCTGGAGCAATATAAACTCCAATTCCAAAAAATTTTCCAGTAGTTTCTTCTGTCATCTCTTTCATTTCTTCTTTTGTAAGATAGGCTGAATAGGGATCGCCTGTTGATGCAACAGCACCCTTTAATTCCCAAGTTTCAAAATCTTTTTCATTGACATCAAAAAGATAGTGTTCCTTTATAAAATTTTCAAGCTGAATAATCTTGTCAAATTTTCCTGCTGTGCCAATAAACATAGAATGACGACTGACATAAAAAGTTAAGCAATTTGTAATAATTAAAATTGTTAGAAAAATAATTAAAGAATTTTTCTTTTTCATTATATATACCCCATTGGATTTACAGGACTTCCATTTACTCTGACTTCAAAATGAAGATGAGGTCCAGTTGAAAGGCCAGTTGAACCTATATAAGAAACAACATCTCCACTTTTTACTTCTTGACCCACCTTAACATTTAGTCTTGAATTATGGGCATAAACTGTAACAATATCTCCATGATCAACCATAACAACATTTCCATAGCCACTCATTGATTTTGCCATAATAACAACGCCTGGCGCAGCAGCAACAACTGGTGTACCGCTTGGCGCAGGAATATCCACCCCAGAATGGAATCTATAAGTTTTTAAAATCGGATGAAATCTTTGGCCAAAGGTGGAAGAAATTGAATTGTGACCAGGCACTGGCCAAGCAAGTTTTCCTCCTGCCCTAACTCTTGTGGGAATATTAATATTTCCTCCAGCAGCAAGTTTCGCCCTTTCCTTTGCCTGCTCTTTTTTAATTTCTTCTTGAAGTTTTACAATTTCACTATCAAGGGCCTTCCAGGCCTTTTCTGCCTTTTCAACTTCGGCAGTATAGAGCTCAATATTTGCCTGCAAGTTTTTAACATAGGCATCTTTTTTATTCATAGCACTTTGGTAAGTATTTCTTTGACCTACAAGGGCTGATTTTTTGCTGTCAATTTGTGCCTTATCTTGTTTTAATTTTTCTTCAGCACTTTTTATTGTTGTAATTTGCTCCTTAATATAGTCAATTAAATCCCTATCTGCTTGAGCAATCTTACTTATATTTTTGTTATTTTTTAAAAGCTCTTCAATAGAAGATGAGTTCATAATAACTTCAAGATAGCCAATATTTCCCCTCTTATACATTTCTCTAATTCTTTTTCTAAAAAGATCAGTGTTGGCGTCTAAATTTCCCTGAGCCTCATCTAATTGTTTTTGAGTCTTATCTATTTCTACATTAAGCTTATCAATTTCACCTTGCAAGGTATTTATTTTATATGTTGCATCGGAAATTTGTTTATCTAGCTTATCAATTTCAGATTCAACATTTGAAACTTCAACCTTTGTTTCCTTGATTTGATTTTGCTTATTTTGCATTTCTGACTTAACTTTATCTCTTTCAGCCTTCTTTTTGTCTTGTTGCTCCTTTAATTTTGCAGACCCTCCAAAGACCTGAACAATTAAAAGTAAAGATACCAAAAAGACTATTAAAGAATTTTTTGCTTTCACTTAATCACCTAAACATTTAAAAATTTCTTAGTAGAAAATAGGCTTCCTAAAAATCCTATTCCAACACCAATACAAAGATAAATAATTATAAGATCACTTGTAACAAGGCTTGAACTTACAAGCTCTGTATTTGTAATCCTAAATAATTCTGAATTTACCCTTTCAAATAGATAGGAATAAAAATTAATGGTCAAAAATCCTGCAATTAAGGCCCCAAAAATTCCAAAGAGTACACCTTCGATTAAAAATGGCCCTCTAATATAAGTATTTGTAGCCCCAACATAGCGCATAATTGAAATTTCATTTTCCCTATTTGAAATAGCAATTTTTATGGTGTTATGCATAATTAAAATGGAAACTAATAAGAGGATGGCAACAATTGCTATGCCCACATATTTTACTCCATTTTCAAATTTCATCATCTTAGCCACAAAGTCATATTGATATTCCACATCTTCCACAATTGGAAGGTCCTTATATTTATTTTTTAAATTAAGACCTAAGGATAAATCCTTCATCTCTATATTTATAGAAGCTGGTAGGGGATTTCCACCTGGCATATTTTCAAGAACAGAAACATCTTCGCTAAAACCACTTTTAAAATCTTCTAGGGCTTCTTCTCTTGAAACATAGTCTACTTTTTTTATATCATCATTTTTTGCAAGTTCATTTATAAAATTATTTACATCCGTTGCAGGTGCATCATCATTTAAATAAAAAATAACCTTGTCAAGTTTTTCTCCAGTTTGGAAAACTATAGTATTTAAATTTAAAACTAACAAAAATACAATTCCGAAAAGGGTTAGCATTGACGCAATTGAAATTGTAGAAGTAAAAGCCATGGTTTTATTTCTACAAATTCCCTTTAGGGCCTCTTTAAAAATATTAAAAAATTGTCTAATCAAGCTCACAATAATAACCGCCTTTTTCAATATTTGAAACAATTGCTCCGTCTTTTAAAGTAACAACATGCTTTTTTAATTCATTGACAATATTAACGGCATGGGTTGCCATAATTACCGTTGTTCCCGCATCATTAATCTTTAAAAGCGAATGCATAATTTCTCTTGCCGTATTCTCATCAAGATTTCCTGTAGGTTCATCACAGGCAAGAATTGGCGGCTTATTTACAATTGCCCTTGCAATTGCAACCCTTTGACTTTCTCCGCCTGAAAGCTCGTCAAGATGGGCCTTCTTTTTGTCCTGTAAATTAACAAGTTCAAGGGCCCTGTCCACTTTCCTATTTATTTCTTTTCTACTTGCCCCTACAATTTCAAGTGCATAAGAAATATTTTCAAAAACTGTTTTTTTGGGAAGCAGCCTAAAATCTTGAAAGACTACAGAAATATTTCTCCTAAGTTTTGGCACTGAATATTTTGAGATTTTTGTAATATCAATATCATCAATTAGAATTCTGCCACGGGTAACTTCCTCTTCACGAATTAAAAGCTTTATCATTGACGATTTACCTGCTCCTGAAGAACCAACAAGAAAAACAAAATCCCCCTCAGGAATTTCTAAATTAATATTTAAAAGAGCACGAACTCCATTGCCATACTCTTTATACACATTTTCAAACTTAATCATATCTATCCTTTCTCTTTCTTTATAGATTATATTACAAAAGTCTTACAATTGTACAGAAAATATTAAAATAATATGAATAAATTGCCTTTCTTGCCATAATTTCATATAAAAGCTATCATATATATGTAAAATAATTTTTAATTAGCTTTAAAAAGGAAGTTTTTATGAAAGAGGAAAAAAATAAATTTTTAAATCCACCAGTAAAAGTTGTAATAATATTTGGCATTATTTCTCTTTTGGGAGATGTTATTTATGAAGGGGCAAGAAGTGCAAATAGTCAGTACTTTTCCCTACTTGGAATTTCTGCAGCAAACATTGGTTTTTACTTTGGTCTTGGTGAATTTTGGGGATATTTTTTGAGATTATTTGCAGGTCTTGTGTCAGATATATATCATATGCACTGGCCCTTTATTTTTATAGGATATGGCTTTTTAATTGTTGTTCCCCTAATGGGCACTACATCAAGCTGGGGAGTCTTGGCAAGTCTTATGCTGCTTGAAAGAATTGGTAAGGCCCTTAGAAATCCATCAAAGGACACCCTCCTTTCAACAGTTTCTGAACACGAAGTGGGAATTGGATTTGCCTTCGGCATCCAAGAGGCCCTTGATCAGCTTGGAGCTTTTTTAGGTCCCATAATTTTTACCCTAGTCTTTTATTTTTCAGGTCATGGACTTGCAAGCTACCAATTTGCCTATAAGCTATTATTTATCCCCTTTATACTTTTAATGGTCTTTTTATACTTTGCCTACAAAAAAATAAAAGATGAAAATTTAATTGAAAGAATTGACGGCAAAAAATTTTCCAGAGATAAAATTGGAAAAGTTTTTTGGATATACTGTGCTTTTTCCTTTTTCTCATCAATAGGTTTTATAAATTTTTCCATAATTGCCTATCACTTAAAGGTTAAGGGACTTATGACAGATGGAAATATCACCCTTTTATATTCCCTTGCCATGATTGTGGATGCCATAACGGCTTTAATAATTGGCAAGGCCTATGATATTTTAAAAATTAAAAGAAAAAACAAGATGGGCGGAATTTTAATTATGGCACTTATCCCCTTTGTGACGGCCATCATTCCATTTTTTACCCTATCTTTTAATAAGAGCCTTATAATTTTTGGCCTATTAATTTTCGGTCTTGTTATTGGCAGTCACGAAACAATTATAAGATCAGCCATTGCAGATATTACACCCTTTTCAAAAAGAGGGACAGCCTATGGAATATTTAACGGAATCTACGGCCTGGCCTTTTTAATAGGCTCATCACTTGTCGGCGCCCTTTATGATTTTGGGAATATGAATTTAATATTTATTTTTGTCCTAGCCGCACAAATTATTTCCCTTTATTTATTTTATATGCTTAGGAAAAATATTATTAAATAAAATTAAAAACTAATATCAGAGACTGTCCCTTGTGGACTGTCCCTCTTGTTTTACTTATTTTTTTATTTTGTTAAATATTTTTATTATTATGGGGACAGACCACTAGGGTCAGTCCCCGAGATAATATAAAGCAGGACAGCCTTACGCTCATTTCATTCGCTAAAGACGGCCCTGCACATAAAAAAATAGTAGCTACAAATAATTTTTAATAAATTAAGCGTTAGCTACTATTTTTTCAATTTCTATTTTTTTTACATTGTCATATCTTTTAAAGGCATTTTGGGCACTTTCTGCATTGTTAAAACACTTCCAATATCCTATGCACTTGCACTCTCCTTTGTCTTTATTTTTAAAGTCTATAACATCTTTTAAGGGGTATCCTAAAAATACTCCGATTTCATCAGGGCATCTATCCTTAAAATTTGTCCTTAGAGTGATTAAATATTCATAAGTATTTTGGCAATTTTCATATCCAAGTTCTTTTAAAAATTTATTGATTTTTTCTTCTCTTAATTTTTTTGCCAATCTTTTTTTGTTGTAAAAATAAACTAAGATGTTATCATTACTTTTGCGAAGTTCAAAAAAGCTAAGGTCAAAGATGTCTTTCAAATAATATTTATAATTTTGCCAATAAATTTTTAAAGGTCTTTTGCCATTTTTAAAATTTAACATTGTCCCCAACTTCAAATTGCTTGAGGTTGGGGCCAATTGAGCCTTTAAAAGGGCTATGAAATATTCAAATGAATTGAATTTTTCAATAGTCCTATAAAAGTCTAATAATATTTTTTTATCATTAAGCATTAGCTAATTCTTTACCTAGTGCTTCACATTCGTCAAGAGCGTCTTCATCTGGATCATCATAGGCAGCAAAACCATCAGCGATTAAATTTGCTCCAGTTCCTTCTACTTCTTCTTGCCATAATCTCATCCATTCGCCGTCAGCCCATTCATAAGAACCAAATAGTAAAACTTTTTTGCCTGAAAGTAATGGATTAACTTTATCCATAAAGGGTCTCATTTCAGTTTCTTCTAGTTCTTCAGATCCCATTGCTGGACAACCAAAAGCTATGTTATCAACGCCTTTTACATCTTCTTCAGTTGCTTCGCCAACTGGAATTAATTTAACTTCAGCACCTGCTCCTTCCGCTCCCTTAACAACAGCATTTGCCATTGACTCTGTGTGACCTGTTCCTGACCAGTATATTACGTTTACTTTGCTCATTTTTCATTCCTCCTAAAATTATTTAATTTTTATGATATTGACTATCATTCTCGTAACCATTATAATATATATAGAGTTAATTAATTACAATAAATTATAATAATATTTTAAAAATGTTTGAAGAAATAGGAGTTTGATATGATAAATAATATAAATATTGCCAAAAATTTAAAATCCAATTCGATTTCAATTGCCCTAGATGCTTATAAATCTAATGTTGATATGTTTTCAAATTCAGTAGATTATTTAAGAGATTATCTTTTAAAGCTTAATATATTTTTATACACATATTTTTTAGTGCAATACAATAAGGATTTAGAAGCTTATGCTCTTACTAATGAAAAGATTATAAATAGGGATAATAATTTTTCAAAACTTTGCAAACTTGGCGAAAAAGTTTTAATTGGCTATTCCAATAAATTTTCTTCTGCCCTTAAGCAAAATGATCATGAGCTTATTGAAAGTGCCCTAGAGTTTATTAATAATAATTATAATAAAAAAATTACCTTGCAAGCTGTTGCAACAAAACTTCATATTTCCAGAAATTATCTTTGCCATCTCTTTAAAATTAAGACGGGCTATAAATTCTGCGAATATATTAATTTGCAAAGGGTAAATAAGGCTAAAGAATTAATTGAAGAAGATAAAAAGACTTTTGAATTTATTTCCTTTGACTGTGGATTTTCTTCTCAATCTCATTTTTCTACAACCTTTAAAAAATATGTGGGCTTAACTCCAAATGAATATAAGAAACAGGCCCTATGAAAATTCCCGTAAAAAAACCGTTAGGATTTTTCCTAGCGGTTATTTTTTATGCCTGTTCAATTATTTTTTTAAGTTTTGTGTTAGAAATTATATATACTGAAAGACTTGTTATAATTAATGTTGGGAAACCAACTGTTAAGATTGTCAAAAAATATGGTGTTCCTGCTGTGTAATATAATTCAGTAGAAACAAGAATTCCTGATGCCAATGAAAATATAAATGAGTTTATATAGTTGTTTAAAGTAAATTTGCTAAAAGTATAGGCTATTACTGCACACATTCCGCCAACAACCATATCAATCATGCCCAAGGGTGAATAAAGATTTGCCAAAGCTCCTCCTATAATTAGGGCCGGAGCAAATTTTCTGTTAAAAAATGGTATTACTGAAAGGGCTTCTGCAACTCTAAACTGAATTGCCATAAATCCTATGGGATTAATATTTACCGCCACAATATAAACTGCAATTAAAATTGCGTTCTTAACAAGATCTTTAATTTTCATACTTCCTCCTTAGTTTTTTTAATTGGGATTTCGCGAACCAATAACATTAGATATTCTAGCAGGAAATTTTATTTTTTTCAATTTTTATATTTGTTTTAAGCCCAAAAGGATACCGGCATAATAACTTCTTCTCTGCCATCATTTGGCATTTTTAAATCTCCCATTAAATTTGCATAGGATATGGCATCTTTCCCATATCTTTTTCTAATATTATAAATTGTCTGTTCAAGGCTTAAATTTGTGGGATAGGATAACAAAATATCAAAGCCGTTATCGGAAAAGTCATTTCCCTTATAGCCAACATTTATACCCCTTGCAAGATATTTATTTTCTATAAGTCTTTTTGAAATATCTTGACAAAGCTCCTGGATAACGGATCTTACTTCCTCAAAATTTATTAAATCTTCCCTTAGGGTTATGGACCTACCAATACTTTTTATGGGAATGGTTTCATAATAATCCTTTACTCTTGAATAATCTCTCCCATTTGCCCAGTTCCAAAGTTTTACTCCATTTATACCTAAAAGTCTTTTTAAAAGAAGGGGGTCTGAATTGGCAAGCTCGCCTAAAGCTTTTATATTAATCTTATTTAATTTTCTCGCAGTTGCTGGCCCAATCATAATAAGTTCCTCAACCTTTAAGGGCCAAACAATACTTTTAAAATTTTCTTTTTTTTATTATCGTTACAAAATCAGGCTTTCTCATGTCACTTGCCAGCTTAGCAAAAACCTTATTAAAACTTAGGCCAATAGAAACTGTTAGCTTAAGTTCTAATTTCATTCTCTCCTTTATATTATAGGCAATTTTTTTCTGGCGACCCAAAAAGTCTTAATTGCCCACTAATATCTAAAAAACACTCGTCCATCCCATAGGGCTCAACTTGATTGGTATAAGAATAATAAATCTTTTGGGCAAGATTTGAAATTCTTAAATACTTGTCATAATTGGGCGGAATAATTATAAGGTCTGGGCATTTGACCTTTGCTTGCCAAATGGCCTCGCCTGTTTTTACTCCATAAGATTTGGCAAGTAGTGTTTTGGCAAGAATTATCCCATGCCTTAATTTTTTATCGCCACCAACGGCAACAGCCTTGCCTTTAAGTTCTGGTCTTTCAATAAGTTATGCTTATACATAAAAACTATTCATATCAATATGTAAAATATCCATAGAGCCTCCAAAAATAATCAAACGTTTGTTTAGATATATTTAAAAAACGTTTGTTTTTATTGCCGAGTAAAATTTATTATATTTTCTACTCTTTTGTTTTTTTCTAAATTTTTATTAATAAACTTTTGTTTTTTGGATGGCTATAAAAAAAGACTGCACAAAAGCAGTCAGAAAAATTATTTATTCTTCCCTTTTATCCTTTTTTTCTTCAAAGAAAAATAAGAAAAAGGCAATAATTAAAAATATTAAAACTCCCCAAATTCCCCTAAGGGCAAATTTTAAGGTTGCTGCATATCCAAGAGCTGCACCAATTGCAAATACAAAGACAATTGTATAATAATGGAGAGAATTTTTTAAAATATTTCTATCCTTTAAAATAAAATATTTGGCAAGGTGATCGCTAGCATTTCTAATATTTCCAACACACATGGCAGTATTTGTTGAAAGACCTTTGATTTTTTTAAAGGCAGTAATTTGCATGGCACATGAGGAAGATAAAAGGGCATTACAAACATTGTTATAAGTTTCTGGAATAAAAGCACAGGAAGCTGCAATAATTATTTCAGTTAATAAAATCATCTGCCTCCAATTAAAATTCACCTTATCCCCAAGCCTTATTTCTACATTTATGGCAATAAAAACGCCAATAGAAAAAGCAATTATTGGCACAATATATCTTATACAGCCTTCAAAATCTCCGCTTACAATCTCCCTTGCAAGTAAAACAACATTTCCTGTTTGGGCATTGGCAAAAACTCCTCCCCTGGCAAAATATGAATAGGCATCTTGGAAGCCTCCCGTTAAAGTTAAAAAAATTGCCAGCCGAAAGGATTCAGCCATATTTTTTTCTCTATAAAGTATCATAAAATCATTTCCTTCTAATAGCTAATAAAATTATAGCAAACGAAAAAATTAATTCAAGATTTAAAAAAATTCGTTGACAACGTTTTTTTTTAAATGATACAATCTATTTGAAATAAATAAGGAGGTTTCTTATGAAAACTTTAAAAAAATTAATCCCCTTATCTCTAAGTATACTTGTGCTAATTCCTTGTATCACTTCTTATTCCTATGCATTAGAAAGAGAAAATGAAGTTATTTTAAGAAATAACAGGTACTATTACACAACAGAAAGGCAAGAGGAAAAATATGGTGAAATGGAACTTGTAAGCTCAGATCACGATATTAATGGAAGCTTAGTTCATACTATATCTAGCTTGTTAGGTTTTGTATACCTTCCAGCAGCTGTATTAAACGAAATTAATTATTGGGGAAATTATATCTATGATCTAAACGTTGATGGTCTTCTAAAAGTATACGCTACTGAATACAAAGTATATAAAAATGACAGACTTACAGGAGAAAAAACTTATGTCTCCGACCGTAGCTATACTAAATTAAGACTTGAAGTCTATAAAAGGCGAGCGTATGGACTTGAACTTTATAAAACTTTTGAACATACACTATATAATAAGTAGCATCTAACATGGATTTTCATTCTTTACTTTCGAATTCTACTGAGATTGATTTTAAAAATGCAACTTTTTTCATATCCCAAATAGTATTTATTGGTCTTTGTTTTTATTGGTATATTAAATATAAAGAAAAAAAATTATATCAATATATAAATAAGAATGATTATAAAAAAAAATATATTAAATCGTTTATATATGGTTTAATGCTATTTCTTTTTGAATTTTTTTACTTATCTCTAAAATATTATAAGGTTATTGTTTTACTAGAGTTTATATTGCTATTTACTATAGTCATTAGAGCTATGTGTGTTAAAATAGAGTTAGCTTCTTATACTAATAAAGACGATTCATAAAAATCAAATATGGATTTGATAAATAAGTTAATTGAATAATTTTAAAAACAGAAATAGACAAACATATCAAAATACGATAGGTTTGTCTATACTTTGAAGAGCTTTAAAAGCTTCTTTTTTTTAAATTAATCCTATATCTTTTCTAAAATATTTATTTTCAAAAT
The DNA here is from genome assembly GCF_900099555.1 of Peptoniphilus raoultii. Lineage (GTDB taxonomy): Bacteria > Bacillota > Clostridia > Tissierellales > Peptoniphilaceae > Peptoniphilus_A > Peptoniphilus_A raoultii. The sequence continues at coordinate 690,301 of NZ_FMWM01000002.1, read as the reverse complement.
CTATATTTTCAATATTTTTATAGACTTTTTCTCTTGCTTCCCTTAAATTTTTTCCAAGGGCTGTTACGGATAAAACTCTGCCTCCATTTGTGTAAAGCTTTCCATCTTTTTTTATAGTTCCATTATGGAAAAGCATTATATCCTCATCTAATTTTTCTATGCCCTTAATTTCTTTTCCTTTTTGGTAGGATAGAGGATATCCATCTGAACATAAAATTGTGGTTAGAGAAACTTCATCTGTCCATTTTATGTCATCCTTTTTTAAGTTTCCGTCAAGACATTTTTCAATAATGTCCACTAAATCCCCCTTAATCCTTGGCATCAAAACTTCCGTTTCGGGATCGCCAAATCTTACATTAAATTCCAAAACTTTGGGCATTTCATTTGAAATCATGAAACCTATAAATAAAATTCCGTAGTAGGAAAGATTTTCTGCCCTAAAGCCTTCTTCAATTTTCCTTAAAATTTTTTCCATTTCTTCATAAGTTTTTTTAGAAAATTTATGACCAGGAGAATACGTTCCAACTCCTCCTGTGTTCGGTCCTTTATTTCCGTCAAAAATTTGCTTATGGTCTTTGGCTGTTTCTAGGGGAAATAATTTATTATTTGATACAAAGCATAGAAGGGAACTTTCAACTCCCTCTAAAAATTCTTCCATAACGACAAGGTCGCCTTCGCTTCCAAAAATCCTGTCCTTAAAAATTTTTTCTAGGGCCTGTTCTCCTTCATTTTTATCCTTACAAATAAATACTCCCTTGCCTAGACAAAGTCCGTCAGCTTTTATAACTAGAGGATAAGAAAAATCTGATAGGCCTTCTTTTGCTCCTTCAAAATCCTTAAAGGATTTATATTTTGCTGTTGGAATATTATATTTTTCCAAAAACTTTTTAGTAAACTCTTTGGACTTTTCAAACTTTGCACATTCTTTATTAGGTCCAAAAATTTTAAGGCCTTCTTCTTTAAATTTATCTACAATTCCTGCACATAAGGGGTCTTCAGGACCTACAATTGTTAGGTCAATTTTTTCTTTTTTAGCAAAATCTAAAAGACCGTCAAGGTCTTTAGGGTCAATATCAATATTTGTGCAAAAATCTTCTGTGCCGCCATTTCCCTTAGCCATAAAAATTTTTTCTATCTTGTCAGATTTGGAAACTTTCCAAGCAAGAGCATTTTCCCTGCCTCCATTTCCTATAATTAAAACTTTCATATTCCTCCTAGTGCCTAAAATGTCTTAAGCCTGTAAAAACAAGGGTCATATTATGCTCATCTGCATATTCAATTACGTCTTTGTCCTTAACTGATCCACCCGGCTGAATTATGGCTTTAACTCCTGCCTTGTAAAGAAGCTCCATTGTATCAACAAAGAAGAATCCGTCAGATGCAAGGACTGATCCCTTAATCTTTTCTCCTGCTCTTTCAATTGCTTCTTCCACTGCCCAAGATCTTTTTGTTTGTCCTTGACCTATACCAAGAGTGCCTCCGTCTTTTGCAATTACTACAGAATTTGATGCTGTATATTTTACGCACTCAAAGGCAAATTTTAATTCTTTTAACTCTTCTTCTGTCGGCTTTCTTTTGCTTACAAATTTTAGATTTTTTTCATCCCACAAAATATTATCATATTCCTGAAGGATAATTCCATTCAAAACTTCTTTGGCACTATATTTTATTTTAAAATCATTTAAATTAGGCATTTCAATAAGCCTTATATTTTTTTTGCCTTCTAAAATTTCAAGGGCTTCTTTTGAAAAGGTAGGTGCCACAACAATTTCAAGGAAAATTTCGTAAAGAAGTTTTGCCAAATCCTCTGTAACTTTTCTATTAATGGCAATAATGCCGCCAAAAATTGATTCATCATCACAGTCCCTTGCCTTTATAAAGGCTTCTTTTACATCTTTTCCTATGCCAATTCCGCAAGGATTTGTATGTTTAACGGCAACGACAGCTGGGACTTCAAATTCCTTTACGGCTTTTACAGCTGCAAACATATCATATAAATTGTTGTAGGAAATTTCCTTGCCATGGAGTTTTTTATAGGCTGCTATTTCCTCTCCCCTATAAAAAGCTGCCCTCTGGTGCGGATTTTCTCCATATCTTAAAATATTTTCAAGTTCATAGGTATGATTTATAGTTTTTAGAAATTCATCATCTGTATTTAATGAAGAATTTTCTAAAGAAGAAAAATAAGTAGAAATCAGTGTATCGTAGTGGCTTGTAATTTTAAAGGCCTTTGCTGCCAAAGCCTCTCTAAATTTTATATCTGCCTTATTATTTTTTAAGGCATCAATTATTTTATTATAGTCACTTGGATCAGTAACAATAAATACATCCCTATAATTTTTTGCAGCTGCCCTAATCATTGCAGGGCCACCTATGTCAATTTTTTCAATTAATTCATCATGGCTTTTGCCTTCATTTAAACACATTTCAAAGGGATATAGATTATTTACAACCATATCAATGGGTAAAATTTTTTCTTCTTGCAAAATTTTTTGGTCCTCTTCTTCATCTCTCCTATATAAAATTCCACCATGAATTTTGGGATGTAAAGTCTTTACCCTGCCACCAAAAATTTCTCTTTGGCCTGTTATTTCTTGGACTTCTTTGCAGGGAACCTTATTTTGACAAAGGGTCTTATAGCTTCCTCCCGTTGAGATTATTTCCCATCCAAGACCTATAAGGTTATTTGCAAATTCAACAATTCCTTCCTTATCATAAACTGAAATTAAAGCTCTCATTTTTACTCCTTTAAAATTTTAACTTTCTTATTTTCTACCTTTAATTTTTCTAAACAAAAATACTTTACACTTTTTACTAAAACTTTGTGTTCAATTTCCAAAACTCTTTTTTGTAAAATTTCTGGACTATCATCCTCTAAAACTTTTACAGTTTCCTGAAAAATTATAGGTCCGCCGTCAGTTTCTCCATTTACAAAATGACTTGTAGCCCCCGTAATTTTTACGCCTCTTTCAAGAGCCTTTTGGTGGACAATAAGACCATAATAACCCTTACCACAAAAAGATGGGATTAAAGATGGGTGGATATTAATTATCTTATTTTCATATTCTCTAATTATAGAAGGGGGCAGGATTTTTAAATATCCTGCCAAAACTATGAGGTCAATATTTTCATCTTTTAAAATTTTTAAAATTTTTCCATTGTCCCTTTCCCAAATATTTTTTATGCCTGCCTTTTCAGCTCTTACAAGACCATAGGCATCTTTTTTATTTGAGATGACAAGTTTTATCTTTCCTGCAAATTCTCCATTTTTTTCACCGTCAATAAGACTTTGGAGATTTGTTCCTCCACCTGATATAAAAACGCATATATTAGTAATTGAGGTCAATTTTTTCGTCCCCTTTTATGATTTGTCCTATTTCATATAATTTGTCATAATCCTTAAAATGATCAAGGACTTTTTCCCTATCTTCCTTTGAAACAACAAATATAAGACCAATTCCCATATTAAATGTGGAGTGCATTTCCTTTAGGTCAAGATCTCCCCATTTTTGAAGATAAGAAAAAATTTCAGGTCTTTTAATTTCCTTTAAATCAATTTTTGCACATAAGCCATCAGGAATCATCCTTGGAACATTTTCATAAAATCCTCCACCTGTAATATGACTCATGCCATGAATTAATTCGTCTTCAATTAAGGGCAGCATTTCCTTAACATAAATTTTTGTGGGCCTTAAAAGTTCTTCGCCAAGAGTCCCGAAAAGACCTTTAAATTTATCATCAAGGGAAAAATTATTGGCGTCAAAAATTATTTTTCTAACAAGAGAATAGCCATTTGAATGGATGCCTGATGATGAAAGGCCAAAGATTATATCTCCTTCTCTTATAAGGCTTTTGTCGATAATCTTTTCTCTATCAACAATGCCAACTGCAAAACCTGCAAGGTCAAAATCTTCCTTTTTATAAACTCCAGGCATTTCTGCAGTTTCGCCGCCGATTAAAGAGCAGCCAGAAATTTTGCAGCCTTCAGCAACTCCCTTAACAATATCTGCCATCTTTTCGGGTTCAAGTTTCCCAGTTCCGATATAATCTAAAAAGAAAAGCGGCTTTGCACCTTGGCATAAAATATCATTTACGCACATGGCAACGCAGTCAATGCCAACTGTGTCAATTTTATTCATCATGGCAGCAAGCATTACTTTTGTTCCCACTCCGTCAGTTCCTGAAACTAAAACGGGCTCCTTCATATCTTTTAAGTCTGGTTTAAATAGGGCAGAAAATCCACCAATTGAAGAAAGTACGCCAGTGGTGTGAGTTTCTTCAACAATGCTTTTTATTAGTCTCACTTCTTCTTGACCTTTTTCAACGTCAACTCCTGCATTTTTATAATTAATCATTTAGTCCTCCTTAAAGGGATTACTGCCTCCAAAGCATCTTTCATAATAAACTTTATCTCCACAAGCCTTGTGAAGGCCATCTAAACTAATATAACCCAGGCTGTCAGCGCCTATAATTTTTCTAACTTCTTCAACGCTTCTTCCAGATGCAATTAATTTACTCTTTTCTGGCACGTCAAAAGTCATGGATTCAGATTCAACAACCGGTGGTGATGCAATTCTTATATGAATTTTTCCGGCTCCTGATTCCTTTAAAATTTCTATTACTCTTTTTATTGTATTGCCTCTAACAATGGAGTCGTCAACAAGGACAACATCTTTTCCCCTTAAAATTTCTCTTATGGGATTAAGTTTAATTTTAATGTCCTTTTTTCTCATATCATCTGTTGGCAAAATAAAGGTTCTTCCAATATATTTATTTCTTACAATTGCACTTTCATATGGGATGCCGCTTGCCTTTGCAAAGCCAAGAGCTGCAATAACTCCTGAGTCTGGAGATCCAACAACAATATCAGCCTTAATAGGATGTTCCTTATAAAGGATTTCTCCCATTTTTAGCCTTGCTTCATAAACAGAAACACCATCTATTACAGAATCCGGTCTTGCTGTGTATACCATTTCAAAAATACAAGGATTGTAACCATAATTTTTTGAAGCATAAGTTTTTATTTCTTTATGGTCAATTACAACAATTTCTCCTGCCTTTAAAAAGTGATCAACTTTTCCTCCCACTGCTTCAATAGCACAGGATTCTGAAGAAACAATAATTTCATCATCTTTATGACCATAGCAAAGAGGTTTTATTCCGTAGGGGTCACGAATGGCAATCATCTTATCTTCTTTAGCGTATAAAATTCCGTATGCTCCCTTTAAATTCCCTATAAATTCCTTAATTTCTTCTATATTCCCATTTAAAATTTCGCAGATTTTTTCAGGATCACAATTAGAAATAAATTTTCCATCAATGGCAATTAAATTCTTTTCCCTATTTCTTTTGGGATAAAAAAGCCAAGGCATGGGTAGTAGTGATTTGTCATCATCTGCAAAGGGATAACGAACGTGTGATAAGCCAACATAGCCTTCAAGCCTGTCAATATTATCATTTTTAATATTGTCAGTTATTAGACCCCTTCCCTTAATTTCACTTAACTTTTCATTTTCAAGCAGGGAAACGCCCATGGCATCTTGACCCCTATGTTGAAGGGCGAAAAGTCCTGAATAAATTGTGGGAAAGACATTTACATTTTTTTTCTTTGAAAATACACCAAAAATTCCGCTCATACTTATCCTTCATATTTATATTCTGTGTTCTTAATTTTTTCTACCATTTGAGTCTTCATATCTCTTAATTTTTTTTGAAGACTCTCATCAGATAAGGATAGGATTTGGCAGGCAAGAATTGCAGCATTTTCCCCTCCGTTTATGGCAACAGTTGCAACTGGAACTCCGCTTGGCATTTGAACTGTTGAAAGAAGAGAATCAAGTCCATCCATTGTTGATGACTTAACAGGAACGCCAATTACAGGTCTTATAGTCATGCCAGCTATAACTCCTGCAAGGTGAGCAGCCTTTCCTGCTATTCCAATAAATACGCCCGTTTCCTTTTCTTCTCCTTTAACATAATCTTCTAATAGATTAAGCGCCCTGTGGGCAGAAATAACTTTTACATCATAGTCTATGTCAAATTCTCTTATTTTCTTTACAATTTTGTCAGCAATTTCCCTATCGGAAATTGAGCCCATAATTATAGAAATCTTCAATTTTTCCTCCTTAAGATTTTAAATAAATTAAAGTAAAAAATAGCTGACAGCTTTGGGAGATAAAATCCCCCAAAGTATCAGTTATAGTAAGTTAATCTTCCACTGTTCTATAAAATTTTCTTAAATATTCATATATTTAGAAAGTTCAAGGGGTTCAATATATTTATCTCCCTTGTAAGCACGCATATTTCCGCCACTTATTTCATCAATAACAACAATTTCATCAGAGCCTTTAATACGTCCATATTCTAATTTAATATCATAAAGGTCAAGTCCCTTTTCCTTTAAAATATCCTTAATAATTGTAGAAATTTTTAAATTCATGGCACAAATTTTTTCATATTCGCCTTCCTTTAAAATATTTAAAACTTCAAGGCCTTCTTTAGTAATAAGAGGATCTTCTCTCTTGTCATCTTTAAGGGTGATTTCTGTGTAGCCATCAAGGGGAGTTCCTTCTTCAATATAAAGTCCATATCTTCTAATAAAAGAACCTACAGCAACAAATCTTGTAATAACTTCAAGTCCCTTGCCAAAAACTGTAGCTTCTTCAACTTCCATAATATTTTTGTCAAGATCTGCAGAAATATAGTGAGTCTTAATTCCCTTTTCCTTTAATCTTTCAAAGAAATATTTTGAGACTTTAATACATTCGTGACCTGCACCTTCTTTTTTACCAGCAATACCATTTCCGCCTGTGTCAAATACACCTTCGGCTGTTCCAGTCATATCATCCTTAAATAGCATGTAGAACTTTCCATTTTCTTGAAACAAATTTTTAGTTTTTCCTTTGTAAATAACTTCCATTTTTAATCATCCTTTCACAAAAAAATAAAGCCCGAGAGATAGGTTAGCGAAACCTATCCCCCTGGGCTTTTGTCCCTATGGTGTAATGCAAAAGCATCCGTACCGCTCGGTCCTTAGAAAAATCTCGGATCCCTAGGTACACTTTCGCTCACTTTCATGAGCTCCCGTGGTTTTAATGTTATCAATACAAAAATAAAAAGTCAATAGTTTTTTTAAATTTTACATAAATTAAAAAAACTTAATAAATAAAAAGACTTGGTAAAAAATGTTTCTAAATTGACGACTTCTCTTAATTTATATTTTTTTAAACAATCCAGAAAAAATCAAACAAAAAAAGCCAAGATAAAACTTGGCTCCTAAACTAATTTTGATTATGCTTCGTTTTCAATACCTGCTGCCATTTCTGATTCTTCATTAAGTGCTTCTTCAGCTGATACCTTTTCATAAGCTTCTAATATAGCTTTTTCGATGATTGATCTTGCTTCTGAATTGATAGGATGTGCAATATCCCTAAATTCTCCTCCTGGTAACTTTCTGCTTGGCATTGCAATAAACAAACCTTCGTTACCTTCAATTAGTTTAATGTCATGTACAACAAAATCGTTATCGAAAGTTACGGAAGCAATTGCCTTCATTTTACTTTCGCTATTAAATTTTCTCAATCTGACATCAGTAATGTTCATAAAATTCACCACCTATTAGTTCTTAACATATTATAACATAAACTAGCAGAACATATCGTAAATTTTAAAAAAATTATAATACGTTTCTATACTTATATTATATGGATTTATACTAAAATATGCAAATACTTCTAAAATTTTTTTACATATGTGTTATAATTATTTTAAAGAACTGGAGGAAATAATTTGTTTGAATTTAATATAGATGACCATAAGTATAAAAATGTTTTTTTTATAGGCATTGGGGGCATTTCCATGTCAGCCTTAGCTGAGCTTATGCTTTTTAAAGGCTACAAGGTATTTGGAAGCGACAATAATCCTTCCTTTGAAACCAATAAATTAGAAGAAAAAGGTGCTAAAATTTTTTATGAGCATAAAAAAGAACATATAGAAAATATGGACCTTATCATATATACAGATGCAATTTCTATGGATAACGTTGAATTAAAAGAAGCCATTAGACTAAAAAAAGATTTAGTTGACAGGGCTTCATTTTTAGGCGCTATAATGAAAAATTATAAAATTTCCATAGCTATATCAGGAACCCATGGCAAGACATCAACAACATCTATGGTTGCAGAAATTATAAAAAATTTAGATGCTGATCCCACAATTATGCTGGGTGGCCAATTAGATGATATCAATGGAAATATAAAAATCGGTAAAAGCGACTTTTTTTTAACAGAAGCTTGCGAATATAAGTCGAATATTTTAAAATTTTTCCCAACAACTGCCGTGGTTTTAAATATTGATGAAGACCATTTAGATTATTTTGATAATATTGACCAAATTATAAGAACTTTTAAAGGATTTATAGATAATTTGAAGAAAGAAGACTTTGCAATTTTAAATGTGGATGACGAAAATTCTAAGTCTCTACTTCCCATAAAAAATTGCAGGTTGGTTAGCTTTGGAATTGAAAATGATGCTGATTTTATGGCAAAAAATATTTCCTTTAACGATTTTGGCTATCCTATTTATGATTTATATTATATGGGAAAATTTATTGATAAGGTTAGGCTAAATATTTTAGGCTACCATAATATTTACAATACCCTTGCTGCAATTGCTGCTTCTTATTTAAACGGTATTGACTTTAAAAGATGTATTGATGGAATTTTTGAATATAGGGGAGTTCATAGAAGACTTGAATTTAAGGGGCTTTATAAAAATTCAAGGGTGATGGATGATTATGCCCACCACCCCACAGAAATAAAATCTTCAATTGCGGCCATAAAAAAATCTTGCAAAAAAAGACTTATAACAGTTTTTCAGCCACACACCTATACAAGGACAAGGCTTCTTTTAGATTCATTTGCAAAATCCTTTGATGAAAGTGATGTAATAATAATTACAGATATATATGCAGCAAGAGAAAAAGATTATGGTGATATCCATTCTAAAACTCTTGTAAATGCCATAAAAAATCACCACAAAGGAGCGATTTATATGTCATCTTTTGAAGAAATTTTAAAATATTTAGAGGAAAATCTTGAAGATGAAGACACAGTGGTTACAATGGGTGCGGGTAATGTTTATGAAATAGGTGAAAGACTTTTAAAACTTTAATAATCATAGAAAAAAGGAAGCTTTTCGGGCTTCCCTTTTTTATGAAAAAACTTCGTCTATAACATCTGCTATATGGTTTTTCTTTATTACTTTTAAATCATCAAATTTATCTGTTTTAAGTGTTCTTACATTTGCTACATAGGCTTTTTTAAAGCCCATTCTTGCTGCTTCTCTTAGTCTAAGTTCTAGAGATGGAATATTTTTTAGTTCTCCTGTAAGACCAACGTCCGCTATAAATAGACAGTCATTTCCTATGGGTCTATTCATTTTTGATGAAACTATGCTCATCATAACTGAAAGATTTGCAGCTTGGTCTTTTAATTTTATGCCTCCCGTTGTTTTTATAACAACATTTTTATCCATAAGCCTTATTTTTGCCCTCTCTTCTAAAATTGAAATTAGGGTATTCAAATGTTCCCTGCCCATACATTCACAAGTTCTTGACGGATAGGGCATAAATGATTTTGATGTCAAGGCTTCTGTTTCTAAAATTATGGGCCTTGTTCCTTCTCTTATAACTGAAAGTGAAGAGCCTGAAACTTGGTTTTCTTCTTCTCTTAAAGTCATAAAATATAGGGATGGATTGTCAAGAGATTTAATTCCATTTTCAGTCATGGTAAAAAATCCCATTTCTCCCGTAGATCCATACCTATTTTTTGTTGCCATAAGTGATCTTAATTCCTCTTGGGATTCGCCTTCAATAATTAAAACTGTGTCTACTAAATGTTCAAGAGCTCTAACTCCTGCGAGCTCATCATCCTTTGTCATCTGGCCAACTAAAAAAACCATTCTCGGTTTTTCTGTGTTTTTTGCAATATCAAGCATTTTATGGGCACATTCCATTGTTTGAGTTGGTGTTCCTGGCCTTGATGTAAATTCTCTTAATACAAAAGTTTGAATGGAGTCAATGATTATGAAGTCGGGATTTATTTTTTTTATTTGAGAGATAACGTCATCCAAAAATGTTGTTGATTGAACCCAAATATTTTTTGAAGTTTCGTCTAAAATCCTCTCTGCCCTTCTTTTGATTTGAGATTCTGATTCTTCTCCTGAGGCATATAAAACTTTATGGCCTTTTTTTGCAAGGTCATTTGCAACTTGAAGGAGAAGTGTTGACTTTCCGGCACCTGGCTTTGCCGTTAAAATTGAAATTGAATCTCTAACAATTCCGCCGCCCATAACCCTATTAAATTCTTCCATATCTGTTAAAACTCTTGATGATTCTTTGGCGTCAACTTTATTTAGGACCAAGGCTTCTTTCAAAGCCTTAGTCCCCTCTTTTTTTTCATTTTCCTTTTCTATTTCTTCAAGGCTATTCCAGGCCTCACAGTTTGGACATTTGCCAAAAAAGCCTTGGGAAATATATCCGCATTTTTTACACTTATATACTATTTGCTTTTTCATTTTCTAGTTCTTCTATTTTTTCAAAAGATATGGCATCCTTATAATCAATTTTTATTAAATTACTTTTTTTAATTTCTTCTTCCAAAAATTTATCGGCAATTTCATCTTCCAAAAGATTTCTAATTGTCCTTTCAAGTGGCCTTGCCCCATAATTTTTGTCATAGCCTTTGGTCACAAGATAATCAATAAGATCATCAGTAAATAAGGCACTTATTCCCATTTCCTTAAGTCTTTCATTAAAGTCTTTAAGCTGAAGTCTTACAATTTTTTTGATTTCTTCTTTGCCAAGCTCCTTAAAGACAATAACCTCATCGATTCTATTTAAAAATTCTGGCCTAAAGGTGTTTTTCAGTTCTTGCCAAATAATATCCTTCATCTTATCGTATTCATTTTTCTTTTCTTCTTCCTTATTCATAGCAAAGCCAAGGGTATTATTTTTTACAAGTCTTGATGCCCCAATATTTGATGTCATAATTATTACTGTGTCCTTAAAATTAACAGTTCTGCCTTGGGCATCAGTAAGCCTTCCCTCATCAAGAATTTGCAAAAGAATATTAAAGACATCGGGATGGGCCTTTTCAATTTCGTCAAATAAAATTACGCTATAGGGTTTTGTCCTTACAGCTTCTGTTAGCTGACCTCCTTCATCGTAACCAACATATCCTGGTGGAGAACCAACAAGCCTTGAAACAGTATGTTTTTCCATATATTCTGACATATCAATCCTTATCATATTGTCAGGGCTTTGGAAAAGTTCTTCTGCGAGAGATTTGGCAAGATAAGTTTTGCCTACTCCCGTTGGCCCAACAAAGATAAAGGAGCCAATTGGTTTGTTTGGATTTTTCAGACCAATCCTTGCTCTTTTAACTGCCTTTGAAATTGCAACAATTGCTTCGTCTTGTCCCTTGACCTTGGCCTTTAAATTGCCTTCAAGGGATTTTAATTTTTCCGTTTCCTTAACAGTTAAATCTGTTACAGGAACTTTTGACCATTCTGATACAATTTTTGCAATAAGGGCAGGTGTCACTCTTTTTTTAGATTTATTTTTCTTATAGTCTTCAGATTTTTCCTTTAATTCTTTTTCTAGTGATTTTTCCTTATCCCTTAAAGATGCGGCAAGCTCAAAGTCTTGATTTTTTATGGCTTCATTTTTTTCATCTTCCACATCTTTTAATTTTTTCTTATAATCTTTTTCAAATTGTGGAGCCTTATAATTTTCAATTTTAAGTTTTGATGCAGCTTCATCAATTAAATCTATTGCCTTATCTGGCAAAAATCTATCATTTAAATATCTGTCAGAAAGTTTTACGGCAGCTTCTACTGAGTCACGATTTATAATCACATTATGGTGGGATTCATACTTATCCTTTATGCCCATAAGAATTTTTATGGAATCATCCACTGAAGGCTCGTCAACCATAATTGGCATAAGTCTTCTTTCAAAGGCCGGATCCTTTTCAATATGTTTTCTATATTCATTTATTGTTGTTGCTCCAATTATTTGAAGGCTGCCTCGGCTAAGCATTGGTTTCAAAATATTTGATGCGTCCATTGCCCCTTCTGCAGCTCCTGCTCCAATAATTACGTGCATTTCATCTATAAAAATTATTATACTTTTATTTTTTTGGACTTCCTTGATAACATTTTTAAGTCTTTCTTCAAAGTCCCCCCTATATTTTGATCCAGCAATAAGTGATGACACATCAAGGGTTACAATTCTTTTATTTAGCATTATTTCAGGAACTTCCCCTTCATAAATTTTTAGGGCAAGACCTTCTGCAATAGCCGTTTTGCCAACGCCCGGTTCTCCAATTAAAACAGGATTATTTTTGGTCCTTCTGGAAAGAACTTGTATAACTCTTTTTATTTCCTTATCTCTTCCAATAATGGGGTCAATTTTCCCCTCCTCAGCTTTTTTATTTAAATCTATGGTGAACTTGTCAAGACTTTCTGTTGAAGGAGCTTCTTCGTCCTCATCTTCTTCATATTCATCTATACTATTTATAATGTCATTTTCTAAATTTAAAATATCAATTCCAAGTCTTTTTAAAACTAAAATTGCTACTCCTTGACCCTCTCTTAAAAGTCCCAGCAAAAGATGTTCTGTTCCAACATATCTGTTGCCAAGTTCTCTTGCAACTTCAAAGGAAAGATCAAAAATTCTCTTTGTCCTTGGAGTGTAGGCTAGAGAAGAAACAAGCGGGCCTTCCCCTTGAGATACAATGTCAAGAGTTGCCCTTTTTGCCTTATCATAATCTATGCCAAGTTTTGAAAGAATTTGGGCCCCAAAATCCGTTCCTTCCTTTATTATCCCCAAAAGAATATGCTCTGATCCAATATATGAATGTCTTTGTTCCCTTGCTTCAGATTGTGCAAAAAGGATTGCCCTCTGTGCTTTTTCTGAAAATCTTCCAAACATACTCATTAAAATACCTCCTTCATAAGGGCTCTTGACTTATTTGCCCTTAAAATATTACGGCTCTTTAAGTCTAAAATTGACCCTCTTTCATATTGTAAATATCCATTTCTCAGCTTCATCATTTCATCATAAAAGTCAAAATCCCTATTTGCCTTTAAAATGGATAATTTTATTCCTAAATCAATATTGCTCATACAGTTCATCATTTCCTCTTCAGATAAAACTCTTGCATTTCTTAAAACTCCAAGAGATCTATTTACCATATCCTCAAGAGTAATAATTGAATCTAAATATAATTTTTTTTGTGCCTCATTTTCCATAGAAATTATTTCCTTAACTATGGTGTTCATTTTTTTTATATAAGAATCTTCGCTATAGCCAATTGTTGTTTCAAAAAATAAAGAATACATGGCCCCTAAAATTTTGCCCTTTGAATCCCTATAGGCATTTAAATTATAGCCAAGCCTTAAAAGGGACTTGGAAATTGAATCGATGCCATAAAAACTAAGAGCCGGCAAGTGCAGCTTATGACTTATTATTAGGCCTGTACCTGCATTTATTGGCCTTGTAGTCAGATAGCCCAGCTCACTATCAAAGGCAAAGGAAACTTCCTTTGACAGGGCATCTTCCACTTCGAAGCACATTTTATATAGACTTTCCAAGTCTTTTTTTCTAGATGACTTTGAAATAACAAGATGATCAGTGTCATTTACTAAAATATCAGTATAGTCTTTCTTTTTATAGTAAGCAGAAATATTGTTATTTAAAAAAGAGGTACTTAAAATTTCCCTTTCAATATATTTTAGCTTTTCCAGTTGAGACATCCTTAAAACATCAAATCTTTCATATCCTAACTGTAAAATTTTTCCTTCTAATAAATTAACTATATCCAAGGCATCAACTTCATTTAATTTAGGCATAAAGTTATAACCTTCAATATTTCTTAAAAGCTTAACCCCAGATTTTATTAATATACTCATCTATTCTCCTCTAAAGCCTTGATTTTATCCCTTAGCTTTGCGGCCTCTTCATATTCTTCATAATTAACTGCCTCCCTAAGCTTTTCCCTCAAAAGTCTTATCTCCCTTTGCTTTGAAAAGTTGGAAGAAGAGTTTTCTGGAATCTTCCCAACATGGATAGGCTTTGGATTTATAGCCAAAAGATAATTTTTAAGTTCTTTTTTAAAAGCACTGTAACATTTTGGGCAGCCAACCTTTCCTGACTTCTTAAAATCTAAAAGACTTGTGCCGCAATTTGGGCATATGCTTGTAAATTCATTATTTTCTTCCCCTGCATTATCACTAGTAAAAGCAAAAATATTTTTTAAAAATTCTTCAATTTGAGGCAAAAAGCCTTGATAATTTGTAAAATCCATCTTTAACTTTTTTGTAGCACAAAGCTCACACAGATGCACTTCTTCAATTTTATCATCATTAATCATAGTATAAGAGATAACAGATTCTCTTTCCTTACAATTATCACACAGCATAATAACCTCCTATGATAGGATAACCAGCAAAATATTTTTTAAAATATGAGCCCTCAAAGCATTCTTGTCAGAACTTCCAGCAAGGGCCCTATCAGAAAGAGCAACACGAATAATTTCCCTTTCCCTGTAAGATATCCTATTTCTTTTATATAACTCTTCTAATAACAAATCTCCCTTATCTTTAGTAATAGAATCACCAATAAATTCTTTAAAAAGATCATAGGATTTTTCTTCGTCTTGAAACTGAACCTTAACAATCCGAATAAAACCCCCGCCCCCACGTCTTGATTCAACATAATAACCCTTGTAGGGAGTAAATCTCGTAGTCAAAACATAATTAATTTGACTGGGTGCACAATTAAAATGATCAGAAATTTTTGATCTTTGGATTTCAAGGGCACCATTAGCTTCTTCAATTAATTCATTTAAAAATTCCTCTATGGAATTAGATAACTTTGCCAAGATACCACTCCTTTATATCAACTAATACTATTAAACTATAATAAAAACTTCTGTAATATCAATAACTTTAAAAGTATATATCTATAATTTTTATTCCTTAAAAACTTCTACAATATTAATAACTTAAAAATTAAGATTTCTTAATAATAAGTAAAGTTATTTACTTACAAAAAATGAATGAATCATTTTTTACCATCTTTGACATTTGACTTACAAAAAACTATCATTTTAAGTATACAACACCAGCTCTTTTTTGTAAATAGTTAATTTCTAAAGTTGCAAGATATTTGCAGCTCACTATCCGATAGAATCCTTAAAAAGGCTTAGTTGATTCTTTCTAGGAATTTAATTATTAAACTATTAAACCATTCAAAATTTAAATAGTTTAATAATTGTAACATGATATTTCTAAAACAAAAAATATTAAAGTGCATTTTAACAGTAAAAAAGCAGCACAAATAAGATTGTGACTGATCAAATAAGATTTTATATTTTTTTCAATTAATTAAAGAAAGCTATTTTATATAACTGCTATTTATTATGCTTTCGCAAATGGTTCTAATATTTTAAAGATAATAATTCCAAATAACTTTCCTAAAAATGAAGCTAATATTGAAAAGATTAGCACTTCCTTAAAATTTTTTTTAATAATTTCATTTGGCAAATTTTTCTTATTAAAGAAAAGAAAAATTGTATTTGCAAAAAAATATTCTAGTATCCGCAAATGCAGACCCCTATTAGCATGGGTAAATATAATGACCTGCATTTAACTCTTGTTAACACTAAAGATCTTCTTAAAAAAATCGAAAAAGTTATTTGAAGGAACTCATACCAAGATAAAGACTTTAAAAAGAAATTCTTTTGGTACGAAAATTTTGAAAGATTTAAAAGCGAATTATGCTTTGTTGTAAATGGCAATTGGGAAAACGGGAAAATTTCCAAAAAACCTTAGGTTTTTTTTGCTATGCTCTAAAACATAAGATTTTATTTAAAGTTTAGACTTATATTTGCGTGTTTTTATTGATTTTTACAGTAAAAGAGAGACTCGATTTTATTGGGTCTCCTCAATATTTGACATATATCCAACAAAAAAAGGCTAATTATCATATATGTAAATCGCAATCGAATTTTATGATAATAAACCTTGAATTTGGCGGAGAAGGTGGGATTCGAACCCACGTGGGCTTGCACCCTAACGGTTTTCAAGACCGCCCCGTTATGACCGCTTCGGTACCTCTCCAAAAATGGTGACCCATGCGCGATTCGAACGCGCGACACCTTGATTAAAAGTCAAGTGCTCTGCCGGCTGAGCTAATGGGTCATACTATGGCTGGGGTGGCAGGACTCGAACCTACGAAATGCCAGAGTCAAAGTCTGGTGCCTTACCGACTTGGCTACACCCCACTACTTATGGCGCACCTAGGAGGATTCGAACCCCCGGCACACGGATTAGAAGTCCGTTGCTCTATCCTACTGAGCTATAGGTGCATTCTGGAGCGGGTGAAGGGAATCGGACCCTCGCAACCAGCTTGGAAGGCTGGGGCTCTACCACTGAGCTACACCCGCACAAAAAATAAATGGTGGAGGAGAGTGGATTTGAACCACTGAAAGCTAAGCTAACGGATTTACAGTCCGTCCCCTTTGGCCAACTCGGGAACTCCTCCCTATAAACTTATAATGGAGCTGGTGAGAGGACTTGAACCCCCAACCTACTGATTACAAGTCAGTTGCTCTACCAATTGAGCTACACCAGCACACAAACCCTATATTTTAGTGGCGACCCGGATCGGGCTCGAACCGACGACCTCCAGCGTGACAGGCTGGCATTCTAACCAACTGAACTACCGGGCCACATAAATCACCTATGAAAACATAAGTGATTATAAATTATGGTGGACACAATAGGGCTCGAACCTATGACCCCCTGCTTGTAAGGCAGATGCTCTCCCAACTGAGCTATGCGTCCATATTAAAAATGGTGACCCTGCCGAGAATCGAACTCGGGATACCACCGTGAAAGGGTGGTGTCTTAACCGCTTGACCACAGGGCCTTATAATTTTATTTGGTAGCGGCGAAGAGATTTGAACTCCTGACACTGCGGGTATGAACCACATGCTCTAGCCAACTGAGCTACGCCGCCATATAATAAACAGTGGTTTTACCAATCTAAAAGATCAGTACACGCTACCTACATATCTTTTATTAATAGGCAGGAGAAGAAACAAAACTTAAAATTAAGAAAAGTTTCCGCCTACTTATTAAAATAGAATTAATCTATTCCTTTTTTTTTGGTAGCGGGAGTAGGATTTGAACCTACGACCTTCGGGTTATGAGCCCGACGAGCTACCGGACTGCTCCATCCCGCGTCAATATGCTCGTGCTACTAAAGAAAAACTATGGTGCCGAGAATCGGAATCGAACCGATACGGTGTTTTACCACCGCAGGATTTTAAGTCCTGTGCGTCTGCCAGTTCCGCCACCCCGGCATATATGGCGCTCAGGGTGGGATTCGAACCCACAGCCTATCGGTTAACAGCCGAGTGCTCCACCGTTGAGCTACCTAAGCATATTATAGATAGTAAAATTAATTACTATCTAGTAAACCGGCAATAACTTACTCTCCCAGGTCGTTGCCAACCAAGTACCATCAGCGGATAGATGCTTAACTTCTGTGTTCGGTATGGTTACAGGTGTGTCCATCTTCCTATTCTCACCGGATAAACTTAAAAACTAAAAACTTTTCTTCTTTGGTCAAGTCTTCGACCTATTAGTACTCGCTAGCTTAAAGTATTGCTACTCTTACACCTTGAGCCTATCTACCTCATTTTCTTCAAGGGGTCTTATCATTTCTGAGGGAAATCTCATCTCGAGGGGGGCTTCGTGCTTAGATGCTTTCAGCTCTTATCCCTTCCAAACTTAGCTTCCCAGCTGTGCCATTGGCATGACAACTGGTGCACCAGAGGTTTGTCCATCCCGGTCCTCTCGTACTAAGGACAGCTCCTCTCAAATTTCCTACGCCCACGACGGATAGGGACCGAACTGTCTCGCGACGTTCTGAACCCAGCTCGCGTGCCTCTTTAATGGGCGAACAGCCCAACCCTTGGGACCTACTTCAGCCCCAGGATGAGACGAGCCGACATCGAGGTGCCAAACCTCCCCGTCGATGTGGACTCTTGGGGGAGATAAGCCTGTTATCCCCGGGGTAGCTTTTATCCGTTGAGCGATGGCCCTTCCACTCGGTACCACCGGATCACTAAGTCCTGCTTTCGCATCTGCTCGACTTGTTGGTCTCGCAGTTAAGCTCCCTTCTGCCTTTATACTCTTTGCACGATTTCCGTCCGTGCTGAGGGAACCTTTGAACGCCTCCGTTACTCTTTTGGAGGCGACCGCCCCAGTCAAACTGTCCAACTGAGAGTGTCCCTTCCCCAGATTCATGGGGTTAGGTTAGAATTCTAGTATCAAAAGAGTGGTATCCCAAGGTCGGCTCCGCATATACTGGCGTACATGTTTCTTTGCCTCCCACCTATCCTGTACATTTGATCCCAAAATCCAATCTCAGCCTACAGTAAAGCTCCACGGGGTCTTTCCGTCCTGTCGTGGGTAAGCGGCATCTTTACCGCTACTACAATTTCACCGGATCCTTTGTTGAGACAGTGCCCAAATCGTTACACCTTTCGTGCGGGTCGGAACTTACCCGACAAGGAATTTCGCTACCTTAGGACCGTTATAGTTACGGCCGCCGTTTACTGGGGCTTCAGTTCTAAGCTTCGCTTACGCTAACTTTTTCCCTTAACCTTCCAGCACCGGGCAGGTGTCAGCTCCTATACTTCGTCTTTCGACTTGGCAGAAACTTGTGTTTTTGGTAAACAGTCGCTTGGGCCTTTTCACTGCGGCCCCCTTTTACAGGGGCTCCCCTTCTCCCGAAGTTACGGGGTCATTTTGCCGAGTTCCTTAACAAAGGTTTTTCCGCTCGTCTTAGGATTCTCTCCTTTCCTACCTGTGTCGGTTTGCGGTACGGGCGATATGTCTCTAATACGCGGCTTTTCTTGACAGTGTGGATTCGTATCTTTCTCTACTTGTTTTCGATCTGCATCATGCTTCACCTTTTTCGGTAAACGGATTTGCCTATTTACCAGACTTTGCATTTGCACGCCTCACCAACTGGGCGCTACTACTATCCTCCTGTGTCCCCACTTATTTCAATCGATTCATATCGGTACAGGAATTTCCACCTGTTGTCCATCGACTACGCTTTTCAGCCTCGCCTTAGGTCCCGACTTACCCTGAGTGGACGAGCCTTGCTCAGGAATCCTTAGGTTTTCGACGGGTGAGATTCTCGCTCACCTCTCGCTACTCATGCCAGCATTCTCTCTTGTATATCATCTACATTGACTTGCGTCTTATGCTTCTTCTTTTATACATTGCTCCTCTACCAATTTTTCAATTCCATAGCTTCGGTATATAGTTTAGCCCCGGTTATCTTCGGCGCAGAATCACTTGACTAGTGAGCTATTACGCACTCTTTGAATGTATGGCTGCTTCTAAGCCAACATCCTAGTTGTCTCAGTAATTCTACTTCCTTTCCCACTTAACTATTATTTTGGGACCTTAGCTGATGGTCTGGGCTGTTTCCCTTTCGACTATGAAGCTCATCCCACATAGTCTGACTCCCTAGGTTGTGTCTCGGCATTCGGAGTTTGATAGGTCTCGGTAACATATGCATGCCCCTTGACCAATCAGTGCTCTACCTCCTTCACACGCCCCTAGAGGCTAGCCCTAAAGCTATTTCGAGGAGAACCAGCTATCTCCGTGTTCGTTTGGCTTTTCACCCCTATCCACAGGTCATCCGATAGCTTTTAAACGCTACCCGGTTCGAGCCTCCATTGAATTTTACTTCAACTTCACTCTGCCCATGGATAGATCACACGGTTTCGGGTCTATGGCAAGTGACTTCCGCCCTTTTAAGACTCGGTTTCCCTGCGACTCCTCTCCTTTAGAGATTAATCTTGCCTCTTACCATAACTCGCTGGCCCGTTCTACAAAAAGTACACGATCATGGCTTGTGCCATTTTCGCTGCTTGTAAACACTAGGTTTCAGATTCTTTTTCACTCCCCTCTCGGGGTTCTTTTCACCTTTCCCTCACGGTACTTGTTCGCTATCGGTCACCAAGGAGTATTTAGCCTTAGGGGGCGGTCCCCCCATGTTCCCACAAGGTTTCTCGTGTCTCGTGGTAGTCTTTTGTACTGATCTTTCTTCCTTTTCGCCTACGGGTCTTTTACCTTCTTTGGACAATTTTCCCAAATTGTTCGGCTAAGTATTTAGATCGTCTGTACGGTCGGGCTGGTCCCATTTCGCTCGCCGCTACTTTGGGAATCGAGGTTTCTTTCTTTTCCTCAGGGTACTTAGATGTTTCAGTTCCCCTGGTTCGCTTCATTAAGCTATGGATTTACTTAATGATTTCCTTTCGGAAGGGTTTCCCCATTCGGAGATCTGCGACTTTCGGGATATTTGCTCCTAATCGCAGCTTTTCGCAGCTTGTCACGTCCTTCTTCGCCTCTTGGTGCCTAGGCATCCACCTAGTGCTCTTTTTAACTTGACCTTTGTTTAATAAACTGTTTCTGTTTATTTTCCAGTGTTTATTGTTTTTTAGAAATTTGTTTTTAGTTTTTAGTTGTTATGGTTCACGGTCTAAACTAGACCATATATCAATCAAATAATTTGATCGATGGTGGAGATGAGGAGATTCGAACTCCTGACCCCCTGCTTGCAAGGCAGGTGCTCTCCCAACTGAGCTACACCCCCATAATAATTTAATAATTATTTAATGGATTGTGGCTTATAAATTATTGTTTTGTATTAGTACATTAGAAAATATAATTAATAGTGTAAGAATAATGTGATTTTCCTTCCCAGATAGAATCCGTAGATCCTATCTGGTTTCGGTTTTCTCCTTAGAAAGGAGGTGATCCAGCCGCACCTTCCGATACGGCTACCTTGTTACGACTTCACCCCAGTCACTTATCCTACCTTCGACTGCTGCTCCCTTGCGGTTAGCTCACAGGCTTCGGGTATTACAAGCTCCCATGGTGTGACGGGCGGTGTGTACAAGACCCGGGAACGCATTCACCGCAGCATTCTGATCTGCGATTACTAGCAACTCCGACTTCATGTTCTCGGGTTGCAGAGAACAATCCGAACTGAGACTGTCTTTTTGAGGTTTGCTTCACCTTGCGATTTCGCTTCTCTTTGTTACAGCCATTGTAGCACGTGTGTAGCCCAGGGCATATAGGGCATGATGATTTGACGTCATCCCCACCTTCCTCCGATTTATCATCGGCAGTCCCTTTAGAGTCCCCATCTTACTGCTGGTAACTAAAGGTAGGGGTTGCGCTCGTTGCGGGACTTAACCCAACATCTCACGACACGAGCTGACGACAACCATGCACCACCTGTTTTAAGGCTTCCGAAGAAGAGGTATTATCTCTAATACTGTCCTCAATATGTCAAGCCCTGGTAAGGTTCTTCGCGTTGCTTCGAATTAAACCACATGCTCCGCTGCTTGTGCGGGTCCCCGTCAATTCCTTTGAGTTTCATGCTTGCGCACGTACTCCCCAGGCGGAGTGCTTATTGTGTTAACTGCGGCACCGATTTCTACCGACACCTAGCACTCATCGTTTACAGCGTGGACTACCAGGGTATCTAATCCTGTTTGCTCCCCACGCTTTCGTTCCTCAGCGTCAGAATGTGCCCAGCAAGTCGCCTTCGCCACCGGTATTCTTTTTAATATCTACGCATTTCACCGCTACACTAAAAATTCCACTTGCCTCTACACTTCTCAAGCTATACAGTTTCAGATGCTTACGGAGGTTGAGCCTCCGCCTTTTACATCTGACTTGCATTGCCGCCTGCGAACCCTTTACGCCCAGTGATTCCGGACAACGCTAGCCCCCTACGTATTACCGCGGCTGCTGGCACGTAGTTAGCCGGGGCTTTTTCTTATGGTACCGTCATTATCTTCCCATATAAAAGAACTTTACGACCCGAAGGCCTTCTTCGTTCACGCGGCGTCGCTGCATCAGGGTTTCCCCCATTGTGCAATATTCCCCACTGCTGCCTCCCGTAGGAGTTTGGACCGTCTCTCAGTTCCAATGTGGCCGTTCACCCTCTCAGGCCGGCTACCCATCGTTGCCTTGGTGGGCCGTTACCCTCACCAACTAGCTAATGGGACGCGAGTCCATCTTTTACCACCGGAGTTTTAACTTCCTTTATCATGCGATATGAAAGTTTCATCAGGTTTTAATCCCAGTTTCCCGAGGCTATCCCTGTGTAAAAGGCAGGTTACTCACGTGTTACTCACCCGTCCGCCGCTAATCCAATTCGTCTTCTGCCCGAAGGCTTCTGTCAAATCTTCATCGCTCGACTTGCATGTGTTAAGCGCGCCGCCAGCGTTCGTCCTGAGCCAGGATCAAACTCTCAATTATAATTTGTCTAACTCAAAAATCATTTCTGATTACGAATTCTGGTTTCTTTGTTATCTCTCGATAACTGCTTTTGTGATTCTATTCTTACACTATTTAATTATCATTTTTCTTCGCTACTTTTTAGTAGCTTGTTTATTATATATCCCGTAGATTTTATTGTCAAGTTTTTTTTGAACTTTTTTTTAAAATTTTTTGAGATATTTCTTGCAAGGCTCTTAACCTGCAACTTCTATATAATAACATCGATTAAATCTAATGTCAATAAATTTTTACAATTTTTTTGTAATTCTTTTCTCCCACTAATATTCATTTTTAAATAGACTTCTGTTAGGGCATTTTTAATGGTTTTTTCGCTTAAGTAAAATTCTCTAGCTATTTCTTTATTTGTTTTTTCTGCAAGTAAAGATTTAATTAATTTTTTTTGTCTGTTATTTAAGCCCTTATATTCTTCTAGTATTTTTTGGTCTTTTTTCTTTTCTTCCCTTATCTTTTTTTCTTCATAAATTTGACCCGCTAGGCTTTTTTCTACAGCTTCTAAAAGTTCATCTTTTTTTATTGTTGAGCTTATTTGTGAAATGCTATAATCTATAAGGTAAGTATTATTAGTGGAAAAATACATTTTTTTCAAGTTATTTTCTGAAATTTTCTTATTAAATATAAGAAGATCTAGTTTTTTTTCTTCTAAGGCTATATTGTTATCTATTAAAACTATTTTGTATTCTTCTTCCAAGGCTTTTTCGAGACCCATTCTTATTAAATATTCTTCTATAAACAGTCCAATGATTTTTTTCATTTAAGGGCTTTTACACTTTCTCTTTCAAGAATTCTTATTGGCAAAATTACTTTCTCTTCTTCGATTTCGCTTTCTTTATTTGATATTGTCTTAAGCATTTTTCTAATTGAAATGGCTCCAATATCATAATAGGGCATCTTTACTGTTGTAAGTCTTGGTCTGTAAACGCTTGAGATATATTCGCCCCCAAAGCCTGTCACAGATATATCCTCGGGTGTTTTAAAGCCTTCGTCTAATAAAAGATTTATTAAGTTTATTGCCATTGTGTCATAGCTTGAAAATACAGCTGTGATTTTTTCTCTTTTTATAGTTTCTATAATTTCTTTTCTATTCTTTTCAAGATCTTTGGGATTTAGGGAGTCTGTAAAAAGTGAAACTTTCTTTAAATTATGCTCTTCCATGGCCTTTTCATATCCTCTAACCTTAAATCTTTCCACTGTTCTATCAATGTCTTTCTTTATGGCAAAGGAAGCTATATTTTTATGTCCTTTTTTAATTAAGTATTCCGTCATATCAAAGGATACTTTTTCAAAGTCTATGCCTGCCTTAAAGGATCCTATTTCATAAAAATTATTTATTAGGACATAGGGGATTTTTGCCTCTTCAAGTCTATATTCAAGTTTTGGATTTTGTTGATTTGATATAACTATGATGCCTTCTACTTGTTTTTGTGCAAGCAGGTTAGCAAAATTAAGTTCAGTGTCTGGATTTCCATAAGATGATGACAAAAGAATGTCGTAATTATACATCTTCCCAACTTCTTCTACCCCTCTTAGGATTTGGCTTATAAAATTTGACCCTATATCTTCAACTATTACTCCTATTAAATTTGACTTTTTTGTTACTAAGCTCCTTGCAACTTCATTTGGTTTATAGTCAAGGGCTTCAATTGCGTATAATACTCTCCTTCTTGCCTCAGGGCTTACGGGTTTTGAGTCGTTAATAACTCTTGATACAGTTGATATTGACACATCTGCCATTTTTGCTACATCTTTTATAGTAGATGCCATTTGCTCCTCCTTACTTTAAAACTATTGTCAAAGCACCTTCTTGCACTTTAAATCTCATTGGCAGGTTTCCTGCCTTTTCTCCATCAAGATCCACCGCCACATCTTCCTTACAATTTATTTCTATATCCTTAGTTTTTAAGTAAATGACTTTTTTGTGATCAAGATGGTTCCCGTTAAATAGTGAACTTACTAATTCTGGAAGGTCTATTACTTCTAAGGCTTTTATTAAAATTATATCAAGATAGCCATCAGTTACTTCTGCTTCGGGTGCCATATTTTTAAAGCCTCCAACTGATGGTGAGTTAGCTATAATAAACATGGAAATTTTTTCATCCCCACTTCTCTCATCACTTTTAATATTTACATCAATTAGGCTTTCGCTTTTAAAGGCTTTTCCCCTTAAAATTTCTTTGGCTCCTTCAATATAATAGGCAATAGATCCTAAGACTGCCTTATTTTCTTCTCTTGTTGTATAGGCAATGTCTGTTAAAAATCCTCCTGCAGCAACATTTATAAAACACCTGTCGCCTGCAAGACCAATATCTATATCCTTAGTATTCATTTTTTTAATCATCTTGTAAAATTCTTTAACGTCTGCTGGGAGTTTTAAAGAATTTGCAAAGTCATTAACAGTTCCGCACTGCAAAATTGCCATGGGCTTTTTTCTTTCAGACCTATAAAGGCCGTTCACAACTTCATTTACTGTTCCATCTCCTCCGCAGCAAACAACTAAATCTTCATTATCTTCTTTTTGGGCAAATCTTCTTGCATCGCCCTCTTCATGAGTGAAGTTCAAAAGGATTTCGGTTTCATCTTTGCTCAATAATTTTACAAGGTGAGTGACTTTTAATAGGGCAGTTTCTCTGCCTGAAATTGGGTTTGCAATAATTTTAACCTTTTTCATTTTAGCCTCCAAGTAAATTTATAAGTATTATACTATAATAATCCCTTAAATTAAAGCTTGGACAATAAAAAAAGCAAGCTCAATGCTTGCTTTGATTTGTAAATTTATTTTAACATTACATCTCTAATTGTTAGAACAAGTTCCTTTAAAATATAAAAGTAATCTATTACGTTGTCTACATTTAAAGAAATTGTTTTCGCTGTGTCGGAAACAACGTCACTAACATCTGAAAGGGTATTTGTAACCTTTAAAGATGTTGTGTCAACTTGCCTAGAAATTCCATTTACAGTGTCTGAAACGCTGCCAACACAAGTCATAACTTTTTTAACTTCAGGTTTAACATCTTTTACAATTTGAGTTGCATCATCTGTTAGGCTTGAAACATTTGCACTTATGTCAGTAACATTATTCATTAGACCCGGCAGACTTTCTATTGTTGAATCTATTTCTTTCTTGTGAGAATCTAAAAGTGCCTTTACATTTTTAAGAATTTTAACTACATTTAAAAGTACTAAAAATAGGGCTACTAAAACGCAAATTCCTGCAAGATATAGAAGTAAGGACAAAAAATCATGCAGAGTAAATATATTATTCATTTAATCAGCTCCTAATTCTTTTTTGCTTCTTTTTCTACTTTTTCCTTTGTTTCCTTTACTGTGTCCTTTGCATCTTCCTTAGATTTTTCAGCTTCTTTTTTTATGTCTTTTGCACCTTCTTTTATGTCTTCTTTAATATTTTTAGCTGTTTCTTTTACTTCATCTTTTGTATTTTTAACGTCATCTTTAAGGTCTTCAGCACCAGCTTTTACAATTTCACCAATTGCTTTTGCTTTAGCCTTAGCAACTTCAACATCATCTTCAAGATCTTCTTTTTTATTTGCAACGCGTTCTCTTAGATCAGTATAAGTTTTCTTAACTTGATCTCCAGCTTGATAGGCCTTAAATTGAATTGTATCAGCTGTATCTTTGGCAACACTAACCGCATTGTCAGCTACGTCTTTAGATTTTTTAACAATGTCTTCCCTAGTTTTTTTTCCTTCTTGTGGTGCAAATAAAATTCCGCCCAATAAACCAAAAGCTGCACCTGTTAAAATCTTTGAAGCTTCTCTTAAATGTCTTCTTCTAATTGCTTCACGTTTTTTTTCTTCTAAATAATCAAATAATCCCATTTTCATTACTCCTTTGTTTTTATTTAAGTATTGGTTACTTGTTTTTATGTTTACCCATTAATTATATATCTAAAACAATGCCCAGTCCATAAAAATAAAAAATCCACAATGCCGTTTGCCCATTAATTCAGACCCGCCCTGTTAGTAAGGTGGGTAACTTATTAGAGCTTTCTGACTTCCACTCTATGGAGGCTTGTCATATTACTCTAAACACAGTTTCCCGTGTCTGATTTGTCGGTTGAATTAAGTGGAACTATTACGCACACCGCAGATTTTTCTGTAAATAAATTATACAATACTTTCCTTAAATTTTCAATGTTTTGTCCCTAAGAAAGACAAAAAGTCATGGGGGATTTCTGTCTCAAGCTCAATTATTTTGCCTGTTCTAGGATGCTTAAAAGATAAATAATAAGAATGAAGAAGAAGTCTTTTTATT
Source organism: Peptoniphilus raoultii (assembly GCF_900099555.1). Lineage (GTDB taxonomy): Bacteria > Bacillota > Clostridia > Tissierellales > Peptoniphilaceae > Peptoniphilus_A > Peptoniphilus_A raoultii. The sequence continues at coordinate 663,562 of NZ_FMWM01000002.1, read as the reverse complement.
CTGAGATCATCCTTTTTTATTTCATTATAAAGACCATCCCCTAAAATTGGATGGCCGATTGAGGATAAATGAACTCTGATTTGATGGGTTCTTCCTGTGAAAAGCCTAAGCTCCACAAGAGAAAAATCATCTTTTTCATCAATTAACTTAAAATAAGTTTTTGCATATTTCCCTTTTTCTTCATCTATTTTTCTTCTTATGCCATCTTCCGAAAGACCTATTTTCTTCTCAATTATTCCCTCTTTAATTTTAAATTTTCCCTGAACTATGGCAAGGTATTTTTTTATTATATTATCACTTTGAAAAATTTTTGATAGATTGCCGTGGGCAAAAGAATTTTTTGCTACAATTATTAGGCCCGAAGTGTCTCTGTCAAGGCGATTTACAAATCTCACCTTTCTTTTAATCTTATTCTTTTCAAAGTAACCAGCCAAATAATTTAAAAGAGTATCCTCCCTATCATCCTTTGCCGTATGAGTCACCATAAAGGGAGGTTTATTAATTATTATTAAGTCAAAATCTTCATATATAATTTCAAGGTCAAAATTTTGGACCCTAGCATTTAAATTTTCATCAGGAAATTTTATGGCAAGGCTGTCCCCTCTTTTAACTTCAGTATTTTTAAAAGTCCTCTCCCCATTTACAAAAATATTATTATCTTGGCAGGCCCTTTTTATAAGTCTTCCTGAAATATTTTGCCCTTCTAAAAATGCCCTAGATTTAATTTTTTCTACATCTACAATAAATTCTAAAAATTCATAAGGATTTAATTTTTCCACTTTTTTCCCTCTAATGCTAGTTTTAAGATTAATCTTCGTTTATAATATAAAATATTAGGAATAATTTCAAGTAAGGTGATTTTGTGGCAGATAGAATAATTAATATTTTGACAAACGCTTCATACGAATCAAAAAAGACTGCCGAAAGACTTTCAAGTTCACTTTTGGAGCGTGGTTTTAAACCCTTTTATGGTTTTGACGGTGACGCCGAACTCTCCATATGTATTGGTGGGGACGGTTCATTTTTAAAGACAGCCCATAATAATAACTTTCCAAGGATTCCTTTTGTGGGCATAAACACTGGTCATTTAGGTTTTTATCAAGAAATAATTCCAGGCAAAATTGATGAATTTTTAGATTCCTATATGGAAGGAAAGTATAGCAGAAGTCAAATTAAGCTCGTTAAGGCAGATATATATACTAAAAATAAGGTTTTTAAGCAGTATGCTGTAAATGAAATGGTTTTAAAGGCCAGCCATTCAAAACTGGTCCATATAAATGTCTTTATAGATTCAAATCATTTAGAAAAATTTTCAGGTGACGGACTTTTGATTTCAACACCTTCAGGCTCAACTGCCTATAATTTTTCCTCAGGCGGAGCAATTGTCCATCCCTCTCTTCACGTTTTACAGCTTAATCCCATTTCGCCTGTTAATTCCTCTGCCTATAGGTCTTTAGGATCTTCAATTATTGTTCCGGGGGGGCACACAATTTCCCTTGTTCTTGAAAAAAGATATGCTTCTGCCAATCTTTTGTTAGTTGACGGAGCAGAAAATTTTTACACCAATCTTCATAGGGTAAATTTAAGACTTTCAAATAAATATATTACAAAACTTGTCTTTTCAGAAAATTCTTATTGGAACAATTTAAAGGACAAATTCCTATAATTTGTAGACATGTAAAAACCCGGCTCACCTGCCGGGTTATATTTTTCTTAAATCTTAATAAAAATCTTCGTCACTAGAATTTTCTTCATATTTTTCGTAGCCATCTGGCTTTTGAGGGATAATAAAAGCTGCAATTATATAGGCCCAAATTGACATTCCAAATACAAATACAAGTAAAAATGTTATTATTCTTACTACGCTTGAATCAATGCCAAAATATTCTGCAAGACCACCACAAACTCCTGCTATTACTTTATCATTTCTTGATCTGTATAATTTTTTCATTCTTTCACCTCTTCATTTCTATAAATATTATAGCAAATTTTTTGCCTATATTTATAAAGAGTCTATTAAAAACTTAAAAAATTTCTAAAAATTATTCAAAAATTAAAAGTAATTGTCCACTTTCTACAAATTCCTTTTCCTTGACAAAAATTTCTTTAACCTTTCCTGAAGTGTTGGCAACAATATTTGTTTCCATCTTCATGGCTTCTGCAACAAAAAGCGTGTCTCCTTCTTTGACTTCGGCCCCAGTTTTTACATTTATTTTTACAATTTGTCCTGGGATTGAAGAGCCCACTTCCTTTATATTTTCCTTGTCCGCAAAAATTGTTGAGTCTTCTTTTGTATTTTTAACCATAGCCGTCTTATCTTCAAGATTTATTGTCCTTCTATTTCCATTTATTTCAAAGGTTAAATTTCTTGTGCCGTCATCTTTTAACTTTCCTATTTCCACAAGGGTAACAATTAAATTCTTACCTTCATCAATGGAAATTTCTGCAGTTTCCCCTTCCATAAGTCCGTGGAAAAATACATCTGAGCCAATGCCTGTAACATTTATATTTTCCTTAGTAAAGTCAATATAATCATCCATTACCTTTGGATATAGGGCATAGGATACTGCATTTCTGTCAGAATATTCAAAACCCTTGTCCCTTAAATGTTTTTTTATAGCTTCAAAATCTTCATCAGGAAGAAGCTCGCCAGGTCTTACTGTTATTGCCTTTTCTCCCTTTAAAATCATTTTTTGAAGATCCTTTGGAAATCCTCCATAGGGTTGACCCATCATTCCCTTAAAATAGGACATAACAGAATCGGGATAGTCTAAATTTTTGCCCTTTTCTAAAATATTTTCAGAATTTAAATCATTTTGGACCATAAAGATTGCCAAATCTCCAACCATTTTTGAAGATGGAGTAACCTTAATTATGTCACCAACCATTTCATTAACTTCTTTATACATTTCCTTGACTTCTTTAAATTTGTGGCCAAGACCAAAGGATTCTACTTGCGGTTTTAAGTTTGAATATTGGCCGCCTGGAATTTCGTACCTATAAATTTCTGTTGTTCCAGATTTTAAACCAGATTCAAAATTTGCATAGACAGGTCTTACTGCTTCCCAATATTTTGAAATTTCTTCAACCTTTTCTATATCAATGCCCGTTGACCTATTTGTATTTTCAAGGGCAGCAACAACTGAATTGAGAGCCGCTTGCGAAGTTAAACCGCTCATTGAATCAACAGCAGTATCACAAATATCCACTCCCGCTTCGGCTGCCATTAAAATTGTGGCAACTCCATTTCCAGTTGTATCGTGAGTGTGAAGATGAATTGGTATTTCTATTTCATTTTTAAGGGCCTTAATTAATTTTTTAGCTGCATAGGGTTTTAAAAGTCCTGACATATCTTTTATGCCCAATAGTTGCGCCCCAGTTTTTTCAAGCTTTTTAGCAAAATCTACATAATACTTTAAGGAATATTTATCCTTCTTTTCGTCTAAAATATCTCCTGTGTAGCACATTGTCGCTTCTGCAATCTTGCCTGATTTTAAAGTTTCTTCAATAGAAAGTTCCATGCCGGGAAGGTAATTCAAGGCATCAAAAATCCTAAAAATATCCACTCCATATTTGGCAGATTCTTTAATAAAAGATTTAACAACATTGTCGGGATAGTTTTTGTAACCAACTGTATTGTTACCACGCACCAACATTTGAAGGAGCATATTTGGCATTTTTTCTCTTAAAATTTCTAGTCTTTCCCATGGGTCTTCATGCAAAAATCTATAGGCAACATCAAAAGTTGCTCCTCCCCACATTTCAAGAGAAAATATATCAGGCATATTATAATTTGTTGCTTCTGCAATTTTAACAAGGTCCTTGGTCCTAACTCTTGTTGCCATTAATGATTGGTGGGCATCTCTCATTGTTGTATCAGTTAAAAGAAGTTTTTCTTGTTTTTTAATCCAATTAACTAAGCCCTTTGGACCTTCTTCTTCCAAAATTTGTTTTGTACCCCTGAATTTTTTCCTTTCAAATTCAGGAACCTTTGGCACGTCAAAGTGTTTATTTATTTTATTGGGATCATTGACAACAATGTTTCCAATAAATTTCATTAACTGAAGCTCTTTGTCATTTTTAGTTGTTATTTGGAAAAGTTCTGGATGCTCTTCAATAAAAGATGTATCACAAGTACCTTCTAAAAATTCCTTAGAGTTTATTACATTTAAAAGAAAACCAATATTTGTTTTAACTCCGCCAACTTTAAGTTCAGTTAAAGATCTTACAGATTTTCTAATTGTATCTTTCCAAGTTCTGGCATGGGTAATAACTTTAACAAGTAGAGAATCATAATAAGGCGAAATCACAGCTCCAGTAAAACCATTGCCGCCATCAAGCCTAACTCCATATCCTGATGATGATCTATATAAAGTTATATGTCCTGTGTCAGGCATAAAATTATTTAGGGGATCTTCCGTTGTAACCCTTGCCTGAATTGCATAGCCAGAATGTTTAATTGATTCTTGGGACTTAATACCTATTTCTTCAGAATCAAGTCTATAACCCATGGCAATTAAAATTTGGGCCTGAACAAGGTCAATATCAGTACACATTTCTGTAATTGTGTGTTCCACTTGAATTCTTGGATTTACTTCTATGAAATAGTGATTTAAATTCTTGTCCACTAAAAATTCAACAGTGCCAGCATTGACATAGCCAATTGAATTAGCAATTTTTAGAGCATCTGCACAAATATCTTCCCTTATATTTTGAGGAAGATAAAAGGCAGGAGTGATTTCTATAACCTTTTGATGCCTTCTTTGAATTGAGCAGTCCCTTTCATAAAGATGGACAATATTTCCGTACTTATCTCCTAAAATTTGAACTTCAATATGTTTTGGTTTTTCCAAATATTTTTCTATAAAAATAGCATCATTACCGAAGGCCGTCTTGGCTTCATTTTTTGCAGAGTGGAACTTTTCAATCAATTCTTTTTCAGATCTTACAATTCTCATTCCTCTACCGCCACCACCAAAGGAAGCCTTAATCATAACTGGATAGCCAGCTTCTTCTGCAAATTTTAAAGCCTCTTCATCACTTGTTATAGGTTTTTGGATGCCAGGTATTGTCGGAACACCAGCAGCCTTGGCAACAATTTTTGAAGAAATCTTATCCCCAAGTGATTCCATTATCTTCGAATCTGGACCGATAAAAGTAATTCCTTCTTTTTCACATTTTTCTGCAAATTCAGGATTTTCAGCTAAAAACCCATAGCCAGGATGAATGGCATCAACGCCCTTATTTTTTGCAAGAGAAATAATTTCATCAATATCCATATAGGCTCTTAGGGGAGATTTATCTTTTCCTATTAAATAGGATTCATCCGCCTTAGTCCTAAAAAGTGAAAGTTTGTCTTCTTTTGAGTATATGGCCACACTTCTAATTCCAAGTTCTCTTAGGGCCCTGAAAACACGAATGGCAATTTCGCCACGATTGGCAACCATGACTCTTTTAAATTTTTTCATCTTTCAGCCTCCAATTAATTTTACCTATTATATAATAAATTTGAAAATTTGTACATTTAATTAAGTAAATAAAAAAATGCTTATAAAAAATCCTCGGAATGTTGGTGACTTCCAAGGATTTTGTAAATATTATCTCTTTGAGAATTGTGGAGCACGTCTTGCTTTTTTAAGACCGTATTTCTTTCTTTCCTTCATACGAGGATCTCTAGTTAAAAAGCCTGCTTTTTTAAGAACTGATCTATTTTCAGGATCAACTTCTAAAAGTGCTCTTGCAACGCCATGTCTAATGGCGCCTGCTTGTCCTGTAAATCCACCACCTACTACTTTAACAATAACATCAAAAGATGCTAAATTGTCAGTAAGTTCAAGAGGTGATTTACTAACTGTTCTTAGTGTTTCATAATCAAAATATTCATTAATATCTCTACCGTTAATCGTAAATTTTCCGCTGCCTGGTAAAAGTCTTACTTGGGCAATGGATTTTTTACGTCTTCCAGTTGCTCTATATTGTGTTTGCATATTTTACCTCCAATTAAAACTTATAAGCTTCAGGCATTTGAGCTTCATGTGGATGATTTGCTCCCTTATAAACCTTTAACTTCTTAAACATTTTTCTGCCAAGCCTTGATTTTGGTAACATACCTCTAACCGCAAGTTCAATAATCATTTCAGGCTTTTTGTCTCTTAATTGTTGGTAACTAACCTCACGTCTTCCGCCAGGATATCCTGTATGATAAGCATGAATTTTTTGATCCCACTTATTACCTGTAAGTTTTACTTTTTCTGCATTAATAATGATTACATAATCGCCAGTATCGCAATGAGGAGTGTAAATAGGTTTTCTCTTTCCTCTTAAAATACTTGCAACTTCACTAGCAAGTCTACCTAATACCATTCCTTCAGCATCGATTACATACCATTTTCTTTCAACTTCATTAGCTTTCGCCATGTAGCTTTTCAATGAATTTCCTCCTAAAGTATCTAAAAATATTCCGGGGCTTTTTAAATACTGAAAATATTTTATGGTATAAGCCTTATTTTGTCAAGGATATTTTAAAAATAGCTAAGATTTTAGACTCTTTTTACTATTTTAAAATAATCATAAGATTTATATTTTTTTGAAGATAGGTCCTTTAATAAGCTAAAAACATTTGTTAATATAATGATCGTTAGAATAGGTCCCATTAATCCTTTGACATACTCCATTGGATTTATATCAGCACGTTGAAAAAGACCCACAAAAATTATTTTATAATTTACAAAAAAAATTAATTCCAGCTACAAAAGAATTATGATAGTTTATAGGAAATTCGTAGGCTAAGTGCAGATTTGCTACTACAAAATATAGATAATTTAATAAAAATAATTTTAAAATTTTTTGTTTTATTTTCATAAATACTAATCTTCTAAATGTCTTTATTAAGATAATATATACCACTTTCTAAAACTCTTTACAAATATTTTTTTAATAAATTATCAAGATGCAGCGTTTAGAATTACATTTTTAAATCTTCATTATAAAATAAAAAGCCGAGAAAATTCTCAGCTTAATTTCAAATTATTTTATTTTTCTTCAATTATTTCCGATCTCTCCGCTTCAATTTTTGTGTTTTCAAGAGGTGTTTTAAAGGCAGATGCCTTCATATATTTTTGAACTTCTCTCTTTACTCTACCAACAGAGGCTACAGTTCCAACTCCTGCTACGCAACCACCCGGGCATGCCATTCCTTCTAAAAGATAGCCATTTAATTTTCCTGCCTTAGCAATTTTTAACATCTTAATACATTCATCAAGAGTATTTGCTCCTTGTATATTTATATCTTTTTCAGGATCAAGAAGTTCAGCTGTAACTTTTACTGATTCTGCAACTCCACCTGCGATTGGATATCCACGTCCAAGTGCTGATGATTCTTCATCTTCTTCTGAAACTTCAATTTCAGCTACGTCTATATCTTTTGCAACAAGCATTCCCATAACTTCTTCAAAAGTTACAACAAAATCTACATCACTTTTAACCTTTGTGTCAATGGCTTCAAGTTTTTTAGATGTGCAGGGGCCAATAAATACAACAACGGCTTCTGGATCAATTTTTTTAATATAATTTGCTGTATATCGCATTGGTGATCCTGAGTCTGAAACTTGTTCATATATATCTGGGAATTCATTTTTTATCATTAAAGACCAAGAGAAGCAGCAAGATGTTCCCATGAAAGGAATTTTATCCGGAACTCTTTCAAGATATTCTTTAGCTTCATGAAGGGTTGTAATATCTGCTCCAAGAGCAACTTCAATTACATCTTCAAAACCAAGCCTTTTTATGCCCTCAAGAATTTGAGCTGGCTTTGCCTTTGCACCGAACTGTCCTATATAGGAAGGAGCAATTGCTCCGTATATTTTCTTTCCTGATTTAATTGCCTTAATCAGTTGGAAAATTTGCGTCTTATCTGAAATGGCTCCAAAGGGGCAAGTAGCAATACATCTGCCGCAAGCAACACATTTATCTTGATTTATTTCTGCCCTATCATATTCGTCTGAACCTATTGCTTTTACACCGCAAACAGAAGCACATGGTCTGTCATACATAACTATTGCATGATATGGACAGGCTTCAGCACATCTTCCGCATCTTATACACTTGTCTTTATTAATAACTGTACCGTCTTTTTCCATGGTAATGGCATTTACCGGGCACACATTAATACATGGATGGGCAATACACTTTCTACAATTATTTGTTGAAAAATAAGATTTAGTTGGACAAGCTTCACAGGCAAATTTAATTACATTAATTAGAGGTTTTTCATAGGCGTTAGTATCTATATCAACCTTATCAAAACCGTCCGTTACTTTTTTATACTCACCAATTTGGCGAATATCCATACCCATTGCCAGTCTAACCATCTCTTCAGCTATTGCTCTTTCCCTGAAAATGTCGCCTCTATCTCTGCCCACTTCTCCAGGTACAATTCTATAACTTGAATCTTCCAATTCTGACATATCATAGTCGCCGTAGGCAATTCTTGCAACTTCAGCAAATACCCTTCTACGCATGTCTACAATGGAACCATAAATCTCCTTCATCTTCTACCCCCTATACTTACACTTTAAGTTTGTTGACAATTATTTCGCTAATTTCTTGTGCAGTCGCCTTTGTATATATTTCATCATCAATTGCAACGACAGGTGATTTTTCGTCGCCATCATTTTGCTTGCATACTCCCAAAGATTTAGAAAGTTCAATTTCTAAATTATCTGCATTGCAAAATTCTGAACCTGGTGCACATAAGCTGTCGGCTAAGTACTCAACTGCATCATAGATTGCGTTTGCTCCCATTAAGGTACATTTAGAGCACATACATATTGTTACTTTCATGACAAACTCCTTTCTTGATTTAGAATAACATATTTCTCATTTAAAAGATAGAGTTTTTAAAAAAAATTCTAAAATATTCTTCCTAATTAATAATTATTATTAATAAATTTGTTATAATAAATATGGTGATTATATGGAAAAATTAAAAATTCTTAAGGGTCTTAGTCTTTTTAATAACTTAAAGGAAGAAGAACTCAAAAATCTAATAAAAAATTACACTTGTGAGAAAAAGTATTCTCAAAAATCTATAATATTTAATGAAGGCGACGAAATTAATGATATAGGTATTGTTTTGGAAGGGAGCATCCAGCTTATTAATGAAGATGCCTTTGGCAATCTTACAATTTTGCATCAGTTTACAGGGCCTGCACTTTTTGGAGAGGCTTTTGTCTGTGGCGGCGTTGAAAAAATTCCCCAAAAGGTTATGGCCATAAGTCCCTGCAAAATTTTATTTTTCTCCTATTATCAATTAAAAAAAGCTTCCCCCTCTTATTTAAATATAATTAATGAAAATTTAATTTCTATTATTTCCAAAAAAAATATTTTTTTAAGGGAAAAGCTAAATCTTTTAAATCTACCCACAAGTCGTGATAAACTTTTTTATTACCTAAGTCAAGAAAAGAAAAAAAGCCCAAGTTCCTATTTTAAAATTGACTTTTCCATTACTCAGCTTGCTCAATACCTAAATCTAAATAGGTCAAGCCTTTCAAGGGAGCTGTCAAAATTAAAGGAAGAGGGCTACATTGATTACTATAGAAATACCTTTAAAATAAATCCTCGATAAATTTTATTAGTAATTATTTTTGTGGGCTATCCGTGAAGCTGCTGCAGCTGCAATTGCCGCCACTAAATCATCGGCAAAGGTTGTAACATGATCAGGAGTTTTGGAATCATCTAAATTTTTTATAATTCCAATTTTTTGCTTGTCAAGATAGCCAAAATTTGTTAGGCCAATTGAACCATAAATATTTACAATTCCAAGGGGTAGAATTTCATCAATCCCGTAAAGACCTTCATCATTTGAAATTATTGATAAAATCGGTTCAGGGAGAAGTTTTTTATTTGCCATTTCATCAATGGCAAGGCCTGTTAAAAGGGCATGAATTACTTCTCTTTTGTGCATAACCATTTTTACATTTTCAAGGGCATATTCCCTGTCAAGATTTTCTATATAGGGTTTTTGCAAAGTCACAACAACATCTGCAATGTCTTCTAAAGTCACACCTATATCTTTTAATTTTTTTAGGCTCATTTCATAGAGCTCGTCCATATTATATTTATACATAAGTCACCTCTTATTTCCTCTTGTAACCTCGCCTTTAAAGGCCCAAAGTCCAAGTTTTTTATCTCTTGTGTTTTTTTCTATCTTTTTAAATTCTTTTAAATATTTTGTGTCAGGCTCAAAGGTATAGGTTCTGGAATAACCTTTATTTAAACTTATGCCTGAATAATTTAAGTCCCTTATATTTTTATAAGACTGATTTTTTGGAATTTTTAACCAAATATACCTTAAAAATCTTCCATATTGGTCCTTGTCTGAAATGTCTTTTTCCAAATAAATTATTTTATCTTCTAAAAGACTTTTGGCAAATTCACAAGAATCTTCGGCATACTCTTCCTTATTTTTTTCAGGAGCATTTATGCCAATAATTCTAATTTTCATAGAATCACCGTCTATGGTCTTAGCTTTTATTGTGTCCCCATCAATGACCTTATAACAATAAACTTCTTCATAAAAATTATTTGACCTGCTAATAAAAGCATATAGTCCTAAAAGTAAAGCAATGAATATTAAATATTTTATTCTAGCTTTCATATCGTCTTCTCGAATTTCTGCGATAAGATCTTTGCCTTCTAATCTTTTCCCTTGAAACTCTTAGGGAAAATCCATAAATAAGGGAAGGTAAAAGGGTGAAAATTAAAAGGCTTATGGCATTATAGGGAAGCCTTAATACCTTAACCATATAAATTTGCGGCGTTAAAAAAATTTCAGATGGGAATTTAAATGCCCTTGTCCCAATTCCCGAGCTAAAAAAATCCCTGCCTGTTAAAAGAAAGCCAAATAAAAAAAGGATTAGACCAAAAAATACTATTAAATTTCCTGAAAGATAGTCAAGTTTTGGCGACTGCCTTTTGGAAAGCAACTTGGCAAAATTGTAATATAAAAGTATAGGAACTAGGGAAATAATAATCCTAAAGATTAAATTTCCGTAGACAATTTCCCTAACTGCCTTTGAAAGATTTATAAGAAAGGCCAAAAGAAAAATTATAAGTCCCACAAAAACATGGATTACAAGACCTCTTGTATTATTTCTCACTCGCTCACCCCATCTTCAATATATTTATTGGCACCAGGAGTTCCCTTGATTTCATAATTTTGATCAATCCAAATAATTTCTGCTCCCGTTTTTTCTGAAAGCTCCATAATTTCCACATCTGATGAAAGATAGGCTGCTGTTGAAATAAAATCGCAAGTTCCAGAATCTTTTAAGATTACTGTGGCGGATTTTATTCTATCATAGGGTTCTAAAGTTTCACAACTAAAAATATGGGGATATCTTCTGCCGTCAAGGTCAAAATATCTTTGGTAGTCGCCACTTGTAACAACTGAAGTGTTCTTGCATTTTAAAACAAGACTTACAGTATTTTCATCATTCAAATCAGGATTTTGAATACCAATTGAAAATAAATCCCTGCCATCAACGGGCCCTCCAACAAGTTTTACATTTCCTCCTGCCGAAATTAAAAGAGAATTATTTCCCCTCTCTCTAAGTTCTTCTCCTACAATTTCCGTTGCATATCCCTTGGCAACTGAACCTAAATCTAAAGCCATATTTTCATATTTTAAGAAAACTGACTTTTTCTCTTCATTTAAAATAATTCCTTCCATGTCTATATATTTTCTCTTAGATTCAAGTTCTTCTTTTGGTGGCAGTGCATAGCCTAAAATTTCTATAACTTCTTCCCTTGTCTTTCCTTCAATATACAGATCCATATATTTTTTCCAAATATCAACAATTGGACCCATAGCTATATTATTTTTATTTGAAATATTATAATATGCATCAATTGACTTTTTTATTAAATCATAAAGGGGATCCGGCACAACAACAGCTTCTTTCCCTGCCTTGTCATTAATAGTTTTTAAATTATTTATTCCATCATAGGAATGATATCTATCAAAAATTTGGTTTAATTCTTTAAATCTCTTTTCAGCATAGGCAAGATCTTCATTTGCCTTTTTGCTATCATCAGAATATATACAGATATTTATTACAGTGTCAAAGGTTTCATAAAAAGTTGATTCGTATTTTTGAATTTGCAAGCTTTTTTCCTTTTCTTCTAAGTTATTTTCAGGCATAACTTCCTTTTTTGAACAGGAAGTTAAAAATATTAATAAAATAAGTACATATAAAATCTTTTTCATTTTTTCACCACTAATATAATAACACCCTATCCTCTAGCTTGACAAGAATTCTGTTTTCAAAATCCTCTTTTATATTTTTTGCAGCTAGAAAAATTTCCCCATTATTTTCTATGGAAGCGTGGGCAAATTTTTCATAAGCCGAAATTCTCTTCTCTCTTAATTTTTTTAGGTCTTTTTTGTAGTCAAGAGGTCTTCCTAAAACTTTTAATTTTTCAGTATCACGGTCAAGAAAATACACTAGAGAATTTTCCCTTAAAATCTCAAAATTTTCTTCTCTTGTAACAATGCCTCCGCCAGTAGCAATGACAGAATATTTTGTTCTTAAAAATTTTCTTGCAAGTTCAGTTTCTAAATCCCTAAATTTTTCTTCTCCAAAATTTATAATATAATCCTCTGGACTTCCGTAAATTTTTTCAAATTCTTCATCAAGGTCTATAAAAGTTCTTTTCATAAGCTTTGCAAGAACCCTGCCCACAGAAGTTTTGCCAGAACCAGGCATGCCTATTAAAACAATATTTGTTTCTAAAAGACTATGGGCAATCTTTTGTAAGTCCTTACTCAAATCAAAAATTTTCTTATAAATCTCTTTAACATAGGGAGAAAAAATTTCCCCATTAAAGGAATTTAAAATTTCTTCCTCTCTTTTTAAATTTTCTATGGGAAGATTTTCTATCTTTTTTAAGGCACCAATTTTGTAAGATAAAATTAGCCTATCTTCCAATAATTTTAAAAGTTTCTTGTCTATTTCATTTATTTTTTCTCTAAAATTTTTCATATTCCATCCTATCAAGAAGGGCAAGAGATGCCAGTGATTCTACTGCCGGAAGAACTCTTAGACCAATACAGGGGTCATGTCTTCCTTCAATTTTTATAGTTTTTTCTTCAAAGTTATTAAGGTATATGCTTTTTTGTTCAAGACCAATAGAAGGTGTTGGTTTAAAGGCTGCCCTAAAAATAAGATCCATGCCGTTTGTTATGCCCCCTTGAATGCCACCGCTATTATTGGTCCTTGTTTTAACATCCCTTCCCTTAAAATAAAATTCGTCATTATTTTCCGAACCCCTTAAAAGACTTCCATTAAAACCTGAGCCAAATTCGAGACCTATGCAAGCGGGAAGAGCAAAGATATAGGAAGCAAGTCTTGCTTTTAAAGAATCAAATAAATTTCCTCCTAAGCCCCTTGGAAGACCTATAATTTTGCAACCAACAGATGCACCAATGGAATTTTTTTCTGTCACTAGGGCTTTCAAAAGTTTCTCACATTCAAAAATTTTCTTTTCATTTGCCATAGGTATTTCTCTTGTCCTTAGCCTTAAAAAACTTTCCTCTGAAATGTCATCTGTCTTTTGGTCAAAAATATTCCCTAGACTAGCCAGATGGGAATAGATTCTAATATTTTTTCTTTCAAGTTCCTTTAGGGCTATAAAACCTGCCGCACAAATAGGAGCGGTTAATCTCCCAGAAAAATGTCCTCCCCCTCTGGGATCATTAAAGGCTTTATATTTAACAGAGGCTGTATAGTCAGCATGTGAGGGCCTTGGAATATTTTCTAGTCTTTCATAGTCCCTAGAATTTTGGTTCTTATTTTCTATAATAAAAGCTAGGGGAGCTCCTGTAGTTTTTCCTCTGTAAATGCCTGAAATAAATTCTACCTTATCCTCTTCAAATCTTTTGCTTGTGAAATTTTTTCCAGCCTGTCTTCTTTTCATAAAGTTTTCAAGTTCTTCAGCCCTTATTTCAAGGCCTGGCCTTAAATTTTCTAAAAGTCCTCCCACATAGGGTCCATGACTTTCACCAAAAAGGCTAAATTTTATTTTATTTCCTATTGTAGACAATTTTTCCTCCTAAACTTTCAAAGTCTTTAAAAAAATCGGGGTAGGATTTATTTATGGCATCTGCCCCAAGAATTTCCACCTTATCTTTGCATATTAGTGAACCAATGGCAGCGGCCATAACAATTCTATGGTCATTAAAAGAATTTACCCTTCCTCCCCTTAGGGGGCCAGAAATTTCAAGGTCATCTCCTAAAATTTTTGCCTTCCCTCCAAGATCATTAATCATTTGGCAGACAGATTTCATCCTATCAGATTCTTTGAATCTTAATCTTTTGCAATTTATAAGATATGATTTTTCTTCCCTTGAAGCTAATAAAATTGATAAGATAGGGCCAAGGTCTGGGCAAGAACTTATATCAATATTCCCAAATTCTAAAGATTTATTATTAGAAATTTTTATATTTTCACCATATCTTAAAATATCGCAGCCAAAATTTTTTAAGATGTCTAAAATTTTTTTATCGGCTTGAAGGGAATTTATTGATAGATTTTTTAATTCTATATTTGAACCTAAGGCTCCTGCCACAATAAAAAAGGCTGCGTTTGACCAGTCGCCTTGGATTTTTAAATCTTTTCCACCAGAAATCTCTCCCCCCACTATCCTGTAAAAATTTTCTCCCTCAAAAACTTCCACTCCAAATTTTTTTAATAAATCTATTGTAAGATCAACGTAAGCTTTTGATTCTAAGGCTGAAGTTAAATAAATTTCTGTTTTCTTTGGGCTTGCCCCTCCGGCAAGTAAAACTCCTGATATATATTGGGAACTTATGGTCCCAGGAAATTTAAAAACTCCTCCCCTAAATTCACCCCTTACCTCAAGGGGAAGTCTTTGGTCTGAAAAAGAAAAGCCATTTTTTTCAAGTTCAAAAATAAGGTCTTTTATTGGCCTTGCTGCCAAAGATTTCTCTCCACTATAAAAAATTTTTTCTGCAAAATATCCCCCAAGGGGCAAAAGAAGTCTTAAGCTTGAGCCTGATTCTCCTAAATATATATTGGCAAGGCCCTTTTTTCTTCCTTTTTTTATAAAAAATTTATTTCCCTTCCTTGAAATGTCAGCTCCAAAATTTTTAAGGGCATTTATAGTAACTAATATATCTTCTGATAAATCTTTTATTTCTATAGAATTTTTTTCATCGGCTAGGGCAGATAAAATTAAAAGTCTGTGGGCCATGCTTTTTGAATCTTTCGCCCTAATTTTCCCCCTTAATTTACTAGGCTCTATTAAAATATTCATAAATTCTCCTTAAAAAACTTTAGGCTTTCATCTAAACTTAATTGGCCAGGAGCAGACTTTTCTCCTAAAGATACAAAAGTCATATCCACTCCTAAAATAGGCCCTAAAAGTCTTGTAGCTTTCCCATTTTCTCCCATGGCAAGAATTATTAGTTTTTTCTTTGTTTCTTTTTTATAAACTTTTATTAGATCTAAAATTTCTCTACTATCGTCTTCATTTTTTGCCATAACTGCAATTTTTAGGATATCAAAAGCTTCCCTTTCCATTTCCCTTAAAATTTTTAAAAGAAAGTCCTTTGATGGAGTCCCTAGAAAATTGTGGTATGAACCAATGGCCAAAAGCTTTTTTTTGTGGATTTCATTTAAAAGATTAATCCTTGAATTTTTAGGTAGAGAAAATTCAACATCAAAAATTAAATCTAAGTCATTTTTTAAAATATATTTTATTAAAAAAGAAAAATAGGGAAAGGGCAGGGGATTTTTACCGCCTTCTTCACATGATCTAAGGGTAAATAAAAGAGTTTTCCTCCCAATAATTTCATTTAATTCAAAAAGAAGCTTTAAAATCTTTTGGGGATCATAAAAAAACTTGTAAAAATCAGCTCTCCATTCAATAATATCAAGGCTACTTTCCCCTAAGATTTTTGCCCTTTCAAGAATTTCTTCATCAGTTTTAGAAGTTATGGGTCCAATGAAAAGTGGAATTTTTTTATACATGAGCCTTTAAAATATCTACAAGGTTTTGATCTAAAACCGCAATTGTTACATCCATATCATTATCCCTTAAAAAACCTTTAATGCTTCTAAGAGCAACAATAGACGCATCTTTTATGGGATAGCCATAAATTCCCGAAGATATTAGGGGAAAGGCTATAGATTTTAAATTATTTTCCTTGGCAAGTTTAAGAGAATTTTTATAGGCATCATATAATAATTTTTCTTCATTGAAATTTCCTCCCCTATAAATGGGTCCTGCCGCATGAATAATGTGCCTTGCCTTTAAATTGTAGCCACCAGTCATAACTGCTTCTCCAGTTTTTATCGGAGCAAGTTTTCTGCACTCATTTGCTAGTTCACTTGAAGCGGCAGCTGCAAAAATTGCACCGCAAACTCCGCCTCCTGGGCTAAGAGATGTGTTCGCTGCATTTACTATTACATCTACATCTAATGAACAAATATCTCCAAGAAAAATTTTAAGTCCCATTTTTCCTCCTTTTAAATTAAAAAATGCTATAAGTCTTATAAAGAATTATAGCACGAAAAAATTTATTTAATTATTAATTTGACCGTATTTTTTTAAAGTTGATGCCTTATAAATATGGATAGAAGTTAATAAAATTATAAGGCCAATTGGCACAACAAGAAAATTAATTCCTATTAAGCCTGCAATGAAAAATCCAAGGGCCGCTGAAATTCCACAAATTATTGCATAGGGCAGCTGACTTTGGACATGGGCAATGTGATCACAGCCTGCTCCAGCTGAAGAAAGAATTGTTGTATCAGAAATTGGTGAGCAGTGATCTCCAAAAACTGATCCTGAAAAAATAGCAGCTAAAACTATAACTAAATAATCCATAGTATTTGTTTCCATTAAAATTGGCACAATAATTGGTACTAAAATTCCAAAAGTTCCCCAAGCTGTTCCTGTCGAAAATGAAAGGAAGGATGCAACAACAAAAATTATAGTTGGTAGTAACCACATAGGCATTTGTGAATCTGAAATTTTTGAGGCAATATATCCTCCAGTATTTAAATATTCCGAACTTGTAATTCCGCCAATGGTCCATGCTAAAGTTAAAATTACGATGGCAGAGATCATAGATTTCATACCTTCAACAATTCCTGACATAAATTGATTGAAAGTTAAAAGCTTTCTAGGTATATACATGACAAAGGAAACAAAAAGACCGGTAACTGAACCTATTACTAAAGATAAGTTTACATTGGCATTGCCAAAAGCTTCTGCTGGGCCTGCTCCTTCTAAAAATCCACCAGTTTTTAACATCATTAAAAGAGTTACGGCAATTAAAACCAAAATTGGCACAACAAGGTCATAAACCTTTCCGTCCTTTGAATGAACGTAACCAATATCATCCCGACCTTCTTTTCTTGATGTGTCATTTCTTTCATATTTTTCCATAATTCCTATTTCAGATTTAGAAAAACAAAAATAGGAAACACAGAAAATAGTTAAAATTGCATAGGCATTAAGGGGAATAGTCCTTAAAAAAACTCCCATGGGATTTTCTACACCTGATTCACCAATTATAGCAACAACAGATGCCGCCCATGAAGAAATGGGGGCCATAATACAAACTGGCGCTGCCGTTGAATCTATAATTTGTGCAAGTTTTGCCCTTGAAACCTTATTTTCATCAATAATTGGTTTCATAACTGCTCCAACTGTTAAACAGTTAAAATAGTCATCTATAAAAATTAAAATTCCTAAAATTACTGAAGCAAATTTTGCGGAACTCTTACTTTTTATTTTCTTGCTTGCCCATTTTCCATAGGCGAAAGAACCGCCTGCCATATTAATTACCATGACAAGAGAGCCGAGTAGGGACAAAAACATAATCATTAATGAATTGTCGCCAAGCTTTTGGCCCATAAGAGTAAAAACTTCTTCAATGCAGGCAATAAAATTACCTCCTGTAAAAATTAAACCTCCTGCTAAAATTCCAAGTAGTAGTGACGTAATAACTTCTTTTGTTATAAGTGCCAAAATAATTGCAATAATTGGCGGAAGTATTGTTAAAAATCCAAATTCCATTTCAATCTCCTTTATAAATATATCCTATTTTAAAGTATAAATGTGTTTTTTTCAAGGATAAAGGGCTTTTTTATCTATTTATTTTATACAAATAAAAAAACGAGGACCTTTCCCCGTTTAATTCTATTTAACATACATACACCTCACGGCATTTAAAACTGCCAGTATTGTTACGCCAACGTCAGCAAAAATTGCTGCCCACATATTTGCTAAACCTATGGCTCCTAAAAATAGTACAAAAACTTTAATACCTATTGAAAAATAAATATTTTCCTTAACAATTCTTAAACATTTTTTGGAAATTTTTATACCCTTTGATATTTTTAAGGGATCATCATCCATTAAAACAACATCTGCAGCTTCAATTACAGCGTCAGAACCCATAGCTCCCATGGCAATTCCAATGTCTGCTCTTGACAAAACAGGAGCATCATTAATTCCGTCACCAACAAAGGCAAGCTTTTCTTTTTCTTGTGACTTCTCATCCAAAAGTTTTTCAACAATTTTAACCTTATCTTGAGGCAGAAGGTCTGCATAAATTTTATCTATGCCAAGTTTTTCCGCAACGCTTTGGGCAACTTCTTTTTTATCACCCGTAAGCATTACAGTTTTCTTAATTCCATTTTTCTTTAATTCTTCTATGGCCTTTCGTGAATTTTCTTTTAATGAATCTGAAATTACAATGTGGCCTGCATAAGATCTATCAATTGCAACATGAATTATTGTTCCTGTTTTTTCACAGGGGTGCCAAGAAATTCCAAGGCTATCCATTAAGTTTTCATTTCCCACATAAGAAATTTTCCCATTGATTTCAGCCTTAACTCCATTTCCTGCAATTTCCTTAATTATTTTTACCTCACAGTCATCAGCTTCGCCCGGATAGGCCTCTCTCAATGACTGGGCAATTGGATGAGTTGAATATCTTTCAACATGAGCCGCTATGTGGAGTAGTCTTTGTTCGTCAGTTTCTTCTGGATGGACAGCCGTTACTGAAAAAGTTCCTTTGGTTAAGGTTCCAGTTTTGTCAAAGACCAAATATTTTGTCTGCGACAAAATTTCCATAAAATTTGAACCCTTAACTAAAATTCCTTCCCTGCTCGCTCCTCCAATTCCCGTAAAAAATGATAGGGGGATGGAAATGACAAGGGCGCATGGGCAGGAGATGATTAAAAAGGTAAGCCCCCTATAAATCCATTGTCCCCAAAGGGGATTTTTTTCCATTGAAATCAAAACTAGGGGCGGAATTAATATTAAGGCTAGAGCCACAAAGACCACAATTGGTGTATAAACCCTTGCAAATTTCGTTATAAAATTTTCAGATTTTGATTTTCTTGAACTTGCATCTTCAATAAGCTCTAAAACTTTTGAAACTGTTGACTCACCAAATTCTTTTGTAGTTTTTATTTTTAATAATCCGTCTAAATTTATGCAGCCTGAAATTACATTTGAGCCTTCCCTCACATCTCTTGGCATCGATTCGCCTGTGAGAGCTGATGTGTTAAGAGCTGCCTTACCATCAACAACAATTCCGTCAATGGGGATTTTTTCTCCCGCCTTAACTATAATTATTGTTCCAACTTCAACATCGTCAGGATCAACCCTGATTAACTTTCCCTTTTCTCCTTCTAAATTTACATAATCAGGAGCAATATCCATTAGGTCTGCAATTGATTTTCTACTTCTTCCAACTGCATAGGACTGAAAAAATTCTCCTATTTGATAAAAAAGCATAACGGCTATTGCTTCTAAATAATTCTCGCCTTCATAGAGGGCAAGAATAATTGCACCAATTGTTGCAATGGACATTAAAAGATTTTCATCAAAGGGCTGCCTATTTTTTATGCCTTTAAAGGCCTTTAAAAGCACGTCATGGCCAATAATTAAATAGGGAAGCATGTAAAGGGCAAAACGCACCATCCCCCTAAGCTTTATAAAATGAAAAAAAATTAAAAGGCCAAGGGATAATAAAATCCTCACAAGATTTTTCTTTTGTTTTTTATCCATAATTTTTAAATGTATACTTCGCTATCAGCTTCAACTTTTTTGCAGACTGATCTAACTTCTTCCATAACAGATTTTTGGTCAGCATCCTCTTCAAAATCAACTTTCATTTTTAAAGTCATAAAATTAATATTTACATCTTTAATTCCCTTAACTTTTTTTGCTTCAACTTCCATTTTGTCAGCACAAGCTGGACAATCCACTTCAATTTTATATGATTTTTTCATGATAACCTCCAAATATTTTTATTTAAATGTTTAAGAGAAGCTTTGTTCAATTAAACATATATTTAATTGTTGCTTTGATTATAGGACTTATATAAAATTTTGTCAACAATCATAAGGCTAAATTTATGAAAATATTAAATAATTTTTTGCTAAATAAAAACGACTTGCATTTATAGATAAAATGATAAATAATTAATGGTAAATAATAATTAAATTTTATGACAAAGCTATTTAAATATATATTTTAACGAAAGGATATATTATGGAAAATAAAAAACTTCCCCACCACCATAAGGACAATGAAAATGAAATTTTTTCTTTTTTAATAGAAGCTGAATTGGCAAAAAATATTTCAAAAATTTTATCAAAACTATCCGACCCAACAAGGCTTGCAATTTTTTATCTCCTCTCCCAAAAAGAGGAGTGTGTCATAAATATTGCAGCCCTTATGAATATGACAAGCCCTGCCATTTCTCATCATTTGAGAATTTTAAAGCTGGAAGGGCTTATAACTTCAAAAAGACAGGGCAAAGAAATGTTTTATAAGGCAGCTGATAACGACCTTAGCAAATTTTTAATAAAAATCATAGAAAATGCCCAAAACTTAATGGTCAAAAACCTATAATTATTTTATAAGACCTATGAAATTCTTGGCTTCCTCTTTTTTTTCATCCAAGTAATTTTCTAGGTCTTTTATAATTTCCATGGCTCCATAGGGATTCATAAAATTATAAGTTCCCATCTGTACGGCACTTGCACCAGCCATTAAAAATTCAAGAACGTCCTTATATGATGTTATTCCCCCAAGACCAATAATTGGAATTTTTACATTTCTATAAACTTCATGGACCATTTTAAGAGCAAGGGGTTTTATTGCTGGCCCTGAAAGTCCTGCGTAGTCATTTTCAAAGACATTTTTTCTTCTATCAAAATCAATTGCCATGCCAAGAAAAGTATTTACAAGACTAAGTCCGTCTGCTCCTCCTGCTTCTGCTGCCTTCGCAACTTCAATAAGATTTGGAGCGTTTGGCGAAAGTTTTACTATTAATCTTTTTTTTGTAACTTTTTTTACCCTTGATACAACATCAAAACATGGGTCCCATGCCATGCAAAAGGCCATGCCGCCTTGATGAACATTTGGGCAGGAAATATTTAATTCTATAAAAGAAAAATCATAGTCATTTAAAATTTCTGCTCCCTCAACATATTCATCTGCTGTATTGCCACCAAGATTTACAAAAATTTCAGTCCCAAGTTTTGTCATCTTTGGCAAGTAGGACTTTACAAATTCTTCCACCCCTGGATTTTCAAGGCCAATTGAATTTAAAATTCCAGAAGGGGTCTCCCAAATTCTAACTCCAGGATTTCCCGCCTTGGGATATCTTGTGATTCCCTTTGAGGAAATTCCTCCCAAAATTTTTGGATTATAATAGGATAAAAATTCTTCCCCATAGCCATAAGTCCCCGATGCCATAATTAGGGGATTTTTTAATTTTATGCCGCAAAATTCAATTTCAGATCTATTCATAAATATCTCCCCCCCTAAAAACAGGTCCTTCCTTACAGGATCTTTTCCTTCCATTTTTTGTATCAACTGAACATGAAAGGCAAGCCCCCAGTCCACAGCCCATTCTTAAATCAAGAGATACAAAAATTTCTGACCCATGATTTTTTCCACACTCATAAACTTTTTCCATCATAATATTTGGCCCGCAGGTATAAATTAATTTGTGGTTTTTAAAATCTATAAGATCAGTTATAAATCCACCCTTTTTAACCCTTAAATCAATATCAAGATTTTTAAATAAATTTTCAAGACAAAGATTTTCATCTTCTCCTATATAAAAAGTAATTTTTGATTTTGGATTTTTTTCTTTAATTTTCCTTGTAAGATAATAAAAAGGAGCAACACCAACGCCGCCTCCAACCATAGCAAGATCAGAATCAGGTAGGTCAAAACCCCTTCCATAGGGGCCGAAAATTTTTATGTCATCTCCAGCCTTTAAAGACCTTAACATTTCTGTGCCCCTCCCAATAACTTGGTACAGAAATTCAAGACCCTCATCTTCATTAAAAATAGAAATTGGGCGGGAAAGAGTCGGATAGTTTTCCCATGCCCTTAACATAAAGAATTGTCCAGGCGAAACTTTTTTCGACTCTTCCACTTTTAATAAATAATAATTTTCATCGACTTTTTTATTATAAATAACCCTTGTCATTTTAAGCCATAGGTGCAAACTGTATCGCAGTACTCACACCTATATTCCTTTCTTTCCTTATTGTATAAATAAAATTTGTGGCCAGCAAGATGCCTTTCAGTATTGGAAATGCACCTAGGATTGTGGCAATGAAGTATTCCGTCAACAAGATCAGGAAGTTCATTTTTAAATTTTTTTATTCTCTTTCCATCCTCAATATAATTTACAGTAATATTTGGGGCAATAAGACCTAAAACTGTAAAATCAATTTGAAAGTCTGTTTCAATTTTTATTAAATCTTTTTTCCCCATTGATGAGGATGAAATATTTTGCATAAGTACAACTGTATCTTCAATTTCATTTAAATTTAGAGCCTTATAAATTTCAAATCCAGCTCCTGACGAAATATGATCTAAAACTATTCCTTTTTTAATTTTTGAAACATTAATCATTATACCAACTCCAATAAATATAATATAAGTGCCATTCTTCCATACATGCCCATTTTCATCTGTTCAAAATAAAAGGCTCTGGAATCTTTATCCACAAGAGGCGAAATTTCATTTACCCTAGGCATAGGGTGAAGAATCATCATATCATCTTTTGCTAAACTTAATTTTTCAGGATCTAAAATATAAAAATCCTTTAATCTTTCGTACTCATCTGAAGAAACAAATCTTTCCTTTTGAACTCTTGACATATATAAAATATCAAGACTTGGAATAGCATCTACCAGAGATTCAGTTTCATCATATTTCTTTAAAAAAGACTTGAAAGGGTCAGGCATTTTTAATTCCTTAGGTGAAATAAAGGTAAAATTAATATCCTCATAGCGATTAATTGCCCTCACCAAAGAATGGATTGTCCTGCCAAATTTCAAGTCTCCACAAAAACCTATATTTAATTTTTCAAAGGATCCCTTGTGCCTTCTAATTGTAATTAAATCGGCAAGGGTTTGAGTTGGATGAAGGTGTCCCCCATCTCCTGCATTAATTATTGGCATAGTAGACACAACTTTTGATGCAAGACTTGCCGCCCCTTCTTTAAAATGTCTCATAGCACAAATGTCAGAATAATTTTCAACAGTATTAATTGTATCAATAAGGGTTTCGCCCTTTGTTGTTGAAGTTGCATTTGCATCTGAAAAACCAATAACTCTGCCGCCAAGCCTATTCATAGCTGCTTCAAAAGAAAGACGAGTTCTTGTTGAAGGTTCAAAAAAAAGACTTGCTAATAATTTTCCCTTTGCCCTATCTAAAAAATCAACAGGACTTTCGATAATATTATCAGCCAGTCTAAATAATAAATCATATTCATCTAATGTTAAATCTAAAGGATCTATAAAATGTTTCATACTTCCTCCTTTGCTCTTACATATATTATCCGATATGGAAAAGTTTGTAAAGAAATTTATAAAGAAATTTTTAAAAAATTTTTTAAATCTTTTGGAAAAAATAAAAGAGCCGGAAATGCCGGCTTCAAATTTTTTAGTGAAGGTCCATTGCTGATTCAGGAAGAGTTTGTCCTCCATCAACAATAATTGATTGACCAGTTATATATTTTGCTTCATCACTAGCTAAAAATAAGGCTGCATAGGCTATGTCATAAGCTGTGCCAAGTTTTCCAAGAGGAATAATTGCTTCTTGATCCTTAATATATTTTTCTCCTAAAACATCTTCCATGCCAGGAGTCATAATATTTCCAGGTTCAACTGCATTAATGTTAATTCCAAGAGAAGAAAGTTCAAGAGCAGCCGTTTTAATAAATCCATTAACTCCACCCTTAGATGCACTGTAATGAGCTAGACCTGGATTTCCAACCCTAACTCCTGTGATTGAAGAAGTGATAACAATGTGGCCGCCATCTTTTAAATAATTCATTGCTTCCCTTGTATTTAAAAATACTCCCTTTAAATTAATGTCAAGAACCTTATCCCAATCCTCAACAGTCATATCCTTAATTCTAGTTTGAGGATAATAACCTGCATTTAAAACTGCAATATCAAGTCCGCCTAAAAAATCTACAGCTTCCTTAAATAAATTTTTTGTATCCTCTTCACTTGCCACATCAGATTTAATAAATTTTACCTTGCCCTGGCAAGAAGAAAATTCCTTACAAGTTTCTTCTCCTCTTTCAATATTTCTTCCAGAAAAAACAACATTTGCCCCTTCCTTTAGAAAAACTTCAACAATGGCCTTGCCAATGCCCTTGCTACCACCAGTAATTAAAATATTTTTACCCTTAACTGAAAATGCCATAAAATCCTCCTTATATAAATATTTTATTAAACAAATTTAAAATTTAGCTTACTTACTATTTACCACAAAAAAGAAAAAATTACTCTTAAATTAAAGAAAGAAATTTTATTATTTCACTTATTTTTTTAAAAGGCAAAGGGCTTCAAGATTTTTTGTTCTTGGAAACTGGTCAAGGGTCTTTAGTTTTTCTATCCTATATCCCCTAAAATTAAAAACTTCAAGGTCCCTAACCAAAGTCTCAGGATTGCAGGATATATATAAAACTTCATCTGCTCCAAAGGCAATTATTTTTTCAAGAGCCTTGGGATGTACTCCAGCTCTCGGCGGATCTAAAATAATAATATCTGGAATAAAATCTAAATTATCAAGTTCCTTTAAAACGTCACCAGCTATAAAATTCACGTTTGTAATTTCATTAAGCCTAGCATTTTCACGAGCAGAATCCACAGCCTCCTCAACAATTTCAATGCCAAGGGCTGATTCGGCAGCCTTTCCAAAAATTTGTGTAATGGTCCCAGTGCCAGAATACAAATCAAGAACTTTTTTGCCCTCTAAATTTTCTATCATTTCCCTAGCCATTCGATATAAAATTTCTGCTGAATAAGAATTTGTTTGAAAAAAGGAAAAGGCGGAAATTTTAAATTTCAGTCCCAAAATCTCCTCAATGCAATAGTCCCTTCCATATAAAACTTCAAAGCCCTCTTTTATAATTGCATCGCCTTCAGAATCATTTATTGTATGCACAATACCCACAACCTGAGCCTCAAGTTTAAGAGATAATATTTTTTGTACATAGGATTTTAAATCTAAATTATGGTACTTAACAGTCACAAGATTTATTAAAAGCTCCCCAAAATTTGTCCTTCTAATTGCAAGATGCCTTAAAATTCCGCTATGATTTCTCCTATTAAAAAAGGGAACACCTTTAAAAAATTCTCTTGTTTCTTCCCTGATTATATTAAAATCTTTGTGGCAAATTCTGCAGTATTTTGTATTCACAATTTCATAAAACCTATTTTTCTTGTGAAGCCCTAAAGCTAAATCCGACCCCAAAAACTCATCCCCAAAAGTATATTCCATTTTATTTCTATAATTTTCATAGACAGATGAGGGAACAAGATCAAAATCTCCTTCATAGGGAAGATTAAAAAAAAGTTTTTCCAAAAGTATCTTCTTATAGGAAATTTCATTTTTATAAGTCATGGCATCAAAAGTGCAGCCTCCACATTCCAAATGAGGGCAGGAAAAGCCGTCTTCCCATGGGCTTCTTTCAAGAATTTCCAAAAGTTTTGCCTTATTTCCCCTTCTAACTTTTGCAGAAACTCTTTGACCTTCAATTCCGCCCTTTATATGATAATTTTTGCCATCTGCTGTAAATTTATTTTTACCGGAGAAATTCCCTTCAAAAATTTCGCCTTCAATTATAGTTTTCTTCATATTCCACCCATATTCTCTAAATCATATTTCTTAAATTATAGTATAATATAAAATGGTGATAAAATGAAATATATGCTTATTTTATTAAATATAATTTTGGGGCTTTTAAGTTTTTATGTCCTAATAAAAAATAAAAAACCTTCTCAAAAACTCCCAAGTGAAACTTTGAACTTAAAATATTACCAGGCAGGATTTTTTATAAGAGGAAAAAATGAGAGCCCTAATATAATTTTAGCCAGTATTGTGAAATTTTTAGAAAACGAAAATATAAGCTTAGAAAAAAAGGACTATGTAAACTCAGCTGGCAAAAATCGTGAAAATTTTATTTTGAAGACTCAAAATAAAAAGGACCTTGATAGGGCAGAGGAAAAATTATTTGACCTCCTCTTTTCCTTTGAAAATCCTTTAACTACAAAAAAATTAAATTACTTAAGAATAAATGATGCCTATGAATTTAATGGAGCTTTTGAGGGATTTTTGGATTTTTTAGAAGAAGAGATGCAAAACTTGGGCCTTGTAAATAAAGACACAAAACAAAAAAAGATATACTCCCTTTTATTTCTCGCCCTTTTTGACCTGAATCTGTCCCTAATTTCCCTATCCTATAAAATTTACCTTGGAATTTTTCTCTTTATTTTCGCCCTGCTACTTGTTTTGATGACCATAAAAAGAATGGGTGCCTACCCACCAAAAGGCATGACAACTTATAATTACTATAGAAAAATGGCAGAAGACATGAAAAAAGAAAAAAATCTATCCATGGACCAAAGCCTTTACGCCCTATCCTTTGGAATAAATATTGAAGAACTTGTTAATAAAAATAATAAGTTAAAAAAATATGAAGAATTTTTAAAAAACTTTAAAGAATCAATAGTCGGCAAAAATTCAATACTTAATATATAACGAAAAATCTCTATATAAATTTTTTCATGAAAAAGCAGAACAAGCCTATATTAAATTAGGTCTGTCCTGCTTTTTCTATTTTTTATTTTTTATTCTGCAAATTATTATTTTCCCCTGTCCTTTTATTTCTACTTCCTCGTTTTCAAGCTCTAAGCAGGAAAATTTTGGAAACTCTTCTCCATTTATCTTTAAATCTGAATCATAGTTAAATATTAGTCCAAGATCTTTAAAGTATGTTTTGTAATTACAAATGTTTAAGGCTTCCATATCTCCTTCAAGACCTTTTTTGTAAATTAAATTAAAATCTCGTAGGTCTCCTGATGAATAGGTTTTTGCTTTGCCATCAAAAAATAATATTTCAAATGGGCTTAAATTAAATTTATAATCATCAACTGAAATTTCCATTTTATTATCTAGGGGGCAGATAAATCTATAAAAATCATCATAGGATGTATATGCTGATTTTTCCAGTTCGCAGCTTGCTGTTGAAATTCTGAAGTCAAAATTTTTCTTAGAAACATCTGCTTCTTTGGGATAGATAAAAACTTCAGATGTCACTCCTCCTGCCCATTTTGATTCCTTAAAATCTTCTTTTTTTATTATTTTCATTTTAAGTCCTCTAATAAATCTTTTAATTTTCCTGAAACCTTATATTTAGTTGAATGAAGACTCTTTATATCCTTTGCGCCAAGTAAAAGCATAATTATTTTGGCCTTGTAAATTAAATTTGCTATATATTTTAGGGTGTATTCTATGCCTCCGTGAACAAGATAAGATAAAATTTCTCCTGAAATTGCTACAGTGTCTGCACCAATAACAAGGCTTTTAACTAGCTGTAAGGAATTTTTCACTCCACCTGATCCTATAATATTTAAATCTTTTAGGTCTAGTTTTTTTCCTTCTATTATGGCAAGTGCTGTTGGGATACCCCATGAATATAGTTCTGAAAGGTCTGAATCTGGTGTTCTTAAATTTTCTATTTCAAAAAAATTAGTACCTCCAAAACCTGAAAGGTCAACATTTCTTACCCCAACATCATAAAGTCTTTTTATAACGTCTGCTGAAAGTCCAAAGCCCACTTCTTTAACAACAACGGGAACTTCGAGGCCCTTTACAATATTTTCTATATTTGTAAGGATGTTTCTAAAATTTCTGTCCCCTTCTGTCATTGCTAGTTCTTGAGCTGGATTTAAATGAATTTGGAGACCATCTGCAGAAATCATATCAACGGCTCTTTTTGCATCTTCAAGAGTAGCCATTCCGTTTAAATTTCCTAAAATTATTCCATCTTCGCAAACTTCTCTAACAATTTTAAAAGACTGCGCTGAATCTTCTTCTTCCAGGGCGATTGTTTGAGAACCGACTGCCATGGGAATGTTAAATTCTTTGGCAACTTCTGCCAAATGCATATTTATTTCTTCAGCAAAATCACTTCCGCCTGTCATGGCATTAATCATTAAGGGAAAATTTATATGCTTTCCCAAAAAATCCGCTCCTGTGTTTATTTCTGAAAAGTCAATTTCCGGCAAGGAATTGTGGTACAAAAATATTTCATCGAAAAGTGGATCACTAACATATGTTGAACGCAAATAATTTTCTATGTGTTCTCTTTTTCTATATTTTCTCATCTTTTCACCCCTTATTTATATCATTATGATAATATCATTTTTACAAATATTTTACAATATTGTAAGATTTATAAATAATAGGAAAGGCTCCTTCCTATTTTTTTTGTATCATGTCTTATGAAAGAATTTTTTATTTCTATAAAATTATTTTCAATTAATTTTATTTTCCTATCCTTTAAAAAATTTTTGTCTTCGTCCTTTGCAAAAATTGGGAGGCTTTCTTCATATTCATAATAATTTTCGAAGATTTTTTCCTCTCCCCTATAATTATTTGCCAAAACTATATCAAAAATTCCCTTGTAGGAATGGCCTTCTAATGCCAAGATATGATCTTTTAAAGTCATGCCAAGAGTTTCTCCTCTTTGGGTCATAACATTTGCTATATAAACTTTTTTAGCTTTGGATTTTTTTAGGGCATCGAGTATACCCTTAATAATTAGATTTGGAATTATAGATGTGTATAAAGAGCCGGGACCAATTATTATTGTATCGGCATCTTCAATTGCCTTTATGGCATCTTTATTTGCCTTTGGAATTTTTGGCATCATAGTAATTTTTATTATTTTTCCATTTAATTTGTAGGCCATTTTGGGAATTATAGATTCTCCAACAATCTTATCTCCTGTTGAAAGTTCAGCCACAAGATGTGTGTCTGTTAAAGTTACTGGTATAACCCTTCCCGTTATGTCAAAAACATTTCCCATATAATAAAGGGCCTTGTCAAAAGATCCATAAATATTATTTAAGGCCGCAATTATAATATTGCCCACATTTTGCCCTTCTAATGATCCCTTATCAAAGCGATACTGTAAAAGTGCCTGCATTAAGGGTTCAGTATTTGAAAGTGCAACAAGACAGCTCCTCACATCGCCTGGCGGAAGCATTTTATATTCTGATCTCAAAATGCCGCTTCCCCCGCCGTCATCAGACATGGAAACTATGGCTGAAATATTTTTTGTGTAGTTTTTTAATCCTTTTAAGATGGTAGAGATTCCTGTTCCTCCACCAATAACGCATACTTTTTTATTCATTAGTATCTTTTTAAATCCCTATGGGTCAAATAAATATTTTTATAATCCTTGGAAAGAATTTTAAAAAGTTCTTCACTTATGACAACTGACCTGTGAAATCCGCCTGTGCAACCAAGACCAATGGTTAAAAGGGTCTTACCTTCTTTTATATAAAGAGGAATTAAAAATTTTAATAAATCTGTTAGCTTATCTAAAAAAATTTTTGTAACTTCCCACTTTAAAACGAAATCTCTCGTGGCCTCATTTTTGCCATTTAAATTTTTAAGATCACTTATATAATAGGGGTTTGGTAAAAATCTAACGTCAAAAATTAAATCTGCATCCTTTAAAATTCCATTTTTATAACCAAAAGATGTAAGCTGAATTGTTATTTCATCTTCAAAATCCCTATTTAAAAAAGTTAATATCTTTTTTCTAAGGTCCTTTGTGGAAAATTCAGAAGTATCAATAATAAAATTTGCTTTTTTCCTAACTTCAGAAAGTCTTTCTTTCTCCATATGATAGCCTTCTAAAATTGACCTATTTAAAGGATGGGGTCTTCTTAATTCCTTGTATCTTGCAATTATTACATCTTCCCTTGCTTCAAGAAAAATTATTTTATAATTTACATTTAAATCCTTAATTTCTTCCAGAGCCTTGAAAAAACTTTCAAAAAATTCTCCACTCCTTAAGTCCATAACAGCAGCAACTCTATGGACGTCCTTTGATTCCTTTGCCATTTGGCAAAATCTAGGCAAAAGTTCGGGAGGCAAATTATCCATTGAATAATATCCTAAATCTTCAATTATATCAAGGGCCTTACTTTTTCCGGACCCACTCATTCCTGTTAAAATAATTACTTCTATATCACTCAATTATTTTTACTTCCCTTTCAAGATTTACCTTAAATTTATCATAAACTGTCTTTTGAACAATTGCTATAGTTTCTAAAATTTCTTTTGCACTTGCATCTCCATAATTTATAACAAAGCCGCAGTGTTTTTCTGAAACACCTGCATGGCCGTGTCTAAATCCCCTTAAACCAGAATCATCAATTAATTTTCCTGCAAAATATCCTTCAGGTCTTTTGAAAGTTGAGCCTGCTGATGGATAATTCAAGGGCTGCTTATCCCTTCTTCTTGTGTCAAAATCATCCATCTTATTTTTTATACTTTCCCTATCTCCCCTTTTTAGGGAAAAAGTTGCTGATAAAACTAAAAATTTTTCTTCAGAAACTCTTGACCCTCTATAGGCAAAGTGCATTTCATTTCTTGAAAATTCTTTAATATTTCCATCCTTATCTAAAATTTTTACAGATTCAATAACATCCTTCATCTCTCCGTCATAGGCTCCTGCATTCATGGTAACTGCACCGCCAAGACTTCCTGGAATTCCATGGGAAAATTCAAGACCTGTAAGGGAATTTTCATAGGCAGCTTGAGCAATATCTTTTAAGGATGCTCCGCAAGCTGCTTTTAGTTTTTCTCCTGAAATCTCTATTTCATTTAAGGCCCCCTTTAGGAAAATTACAATCCCCCTATAGCCTTCATCTTTAAAAATTACATTTGTGGCATTTCCTAAAATATAATATCTATAGGAATTTTCACGAATTTCTTTAATAAGCCTTATTAAAGACTCTTCGTTCCTTGGCTTTATAAAAAGATCTGCTGGGCCGCCGACCCTAAAGGAAATATGATTTTTCATCTCTTCCATGGGAAAAAAATCTCCCAAGGATTTATTTAACTTATATTCCATTTTCCCTCCTAATTTTCAAGTCCAATATTATCTAGGGAAATTTCTCCCATATCACCATCAAAAATAAATTCAAGCCTATTAATTTCTTCTAAATTTATTTTGGGATTTTTCTTTTTGAATTCCTCAAGTTCAATCCTAACACTTGTTGGTGCTGAATAATAAAGAGGTTCGTCAAAGAGATAATCTGTTTTTGTAAGATAAATTTTTGTGGGATCAACTAAAGAAAAATAATCCTTAAGTTCAATTTGAGAAGATTCTCCCCACATATCCGAAATTAAAATTTTTAAACTATTTTTTCTTTTCAACTCATCTAACTTATTAATGTCAAAGACCAAAAACTTTCTCTTTTCCAAAAGACTTCTTAAAAATATCTTATAGGATGCACCCTTTCTGCTATTTAAAAATAAGGCATTGTTATTTCCGTAGTCATCTCCATATTGGTGAGCACCTTCACGAATATTTATAAAATTTTTGTAGTCTGCATAGTCATCTTTATAGCCAATTGTCCTTAAATCAACATCCTCTTCAAAATTTCCAATATTATAAAAGGATGAATCGCTATATCTTGCATAATATTGTGTTTCTGGAAAATCTTTATATTTATAGGGACCATTTTTGAAAAGGGACCTGTCAAAGGATTTTTCAAAAATATTTTCCAAAAAATTATAGGTGTAGAGGCACAAAATTCTCTCTTGAGAAAGAGAATCTATAAGTTCTCTCCTATTAATGTTTAAGCCTTCAATAGGCTCTGAATCAAAATCGCCCCACTTGGAATTAAAATTGCCATGGTTGGCATAGGCTATATAAATAGCAGCCTTAAATTTATCAGAATCTGCTGAAAATTTTACATTATCATATTGCATCATGCCTTCAAATCCTGAAACATCATAGTCATTTGTCCCAGCTAGGGTCAAATAATTTACATCCTTCAAAACAAGTTCCTTGTCTGCTGGCTTAAACTGTGAATAAGTAGGTGCAAGTCCAATTAAACCCTTAATATTAAAATTATAGTCAAACTTAATATTTCCCCTATCAGGATTATCTGTTAAAGCATTATATTTATAGGCAATTGAAACTGCCTCTCCTCCTCTTGAATGGCCTAAAAGACAAATGTTTTGTGAATCAAAAGCTCCAAAAAATTCTGAATCCTTATTTCTATTTTCTTCCAATAAATATTTAATATTTTCCAGCAAAAGAATGGCCCTTGCGTCATTTTCATTGGAAAGAGAATAAGATAAAAATCCATTTAAAATATTCATATCAATGGAAACAGTTGCAATTCCCCTTTGAGCCAAATACTTTCCAAGATATTCATAGCCAAGGTGAGAATCAGTGGTCATTCTGTGATTGCCATGGACTATAAAAAGTATTGGTGCATTTTTTTCGTCTTTCGGTAGATAAACTTCTCCCCTTAAAGGAGCCTTTGACAAATTATTCTTCCAATAAAAATCCCTCACTTTTTTTGTCATGCCGCTATAGGAAACATAGGATGACAAAGACCTTGTCCCTCCGTCATAGGACAAAATTTTTACATCTCCTGTTGCTGATTTTTCGGCAACTGAAGTTTTTTCTATAGTTTCAGGAATTACTTCTCTTTTAAAACCTGGCATTATAAGAAAATATATAAAGGCACAAAGAAAAGCTCCTAGAGGCACAATAAATATTAGAGAAAGGGGTCTATCATTTTTAAAAAGTGAAATTAAGGCCTTGGCAAAAATCACAAGTCCTGTTAAAACTGCAAAAATTAATAAAAAGTATAGGGCTTCACTAAGGTCCAAGGAAAATAGCTTGTCAATAAAATAAGAAAGACCTATAAATAATAAAACATAAACTGCAAGATTTTTAGGTCTAATTCTTTGGACAAGGGTGAAAACATATTTTAAAATAAAAACCAATATGCTTAGGCCCAAATAAATTGCAAGTGCTGCCAAAAAAAGTGAAACAATCCTCGGGACTTTAAAATCACTAAGATAATAAGAATAATCTAGGGCATAGAAAAAAGAAATAAATATTTTTAAAATTTTTTCTGCTCCCTGACTTCTGCCAAATTTCAACTTAAAAAAATCATTTATTTTATTATATATTTTTAAAATTATATTATTTATTTTCATTGTCCAATTTATTCACTTTCAAGTTTTGAAAGTTCTTTTTCATCATAAGTTTCTTCATTATTTGAAGACTTAACAAATTCCTTATCAAATTTTCCCGTCCTTTTAAGGTCTTTAAAGTCAAAAATTTTCACAATAGTTTCGTCATCTTTCTTTAAAGATACCTTGGACATCTCTTGAATAGCATAGGAAGAAATAACAGTTCCCTTGCCTTCATTGGTATAAACTATTTCGCCAACTCTTGGCATTATTTTATTAATACATTCATAACCGCTTTGTTCATATTTTAAGCAGCACATAAGCCTGCCACATATGCCAGAAATCTTTGTAGGATTTAAGGATAAATTTTGATCCTTTGCCATTTTTATGGACACTGGAGAAAATTCACTTAAAAATGTTGAGCAGCAAGTTGTCCTACCGCAACATCCAAGACCCCCAACAATTTTTGCTTCATCTCTAACTCCAATTTGCCTAAGTTCTATTCTAGTCCTAAAAATTGAAGCTAAATCTCTGACAAGCTCCCTAAAATCTATACGGCCATCTGCCGTAAAATAAAAAAGTACTTTTGAATTGTCAAATGTATATTCACAGGATATGAGTTTCATATCCAGATTATGCTCCATAGTTTTTTGTTCACAAATTATTAGGGCTTCTTTTGCCTTGTTTCTATTATCAATATTTATCTTTTCATCTTCAAAAGTAGCAACTCTTATAATGGGTTTTAAATTTGTATTCAAATCTTCCTCTTCAAAGGATCTCATAACTATTACATTTCCAAATTCAAGTCCCCTAATTGTTTCTACTATAACATTATCTCCAATTGTAGCCCCTGTTTCTTGTGGATCGAAATAGTAAATTTTACCATTTCTTTTAAATCTTACTCCTGCTACATCTATCAACTACATACCCCCTATGCGCATTAGTAGCGCCTGCACAGCTAAATCAAAATTAATGTTTTTCCTAAGCCTTTCCTTTGTCAAAAGTATTTCACCATAAATAGAAAGGCACCTATCCAAAGCTAAATTTTCCAGTTCCAATAACTTTAATTTATCTATATTAATTACCTTATCTTTTTTATTTAACTTAATAAAGGCTAAATCCCTAAACCAAATGGCCATAGCCCTTAAAATTTCTTCTATATTTTCCTTATTTTCCCTAAAGTAATCTAAATAGGAAAAAATATAATATCCCCTATCTCTAATTAGGGAATCTAAAACATCTATAAGTTCATAATGCTTTTTTAAAAGCTCACTGTCATTTACATAACTATTGGCAAGATTAATGGAACCGCAAGATAGTCTTGAAAATAAGTCTGCATTATTTTCAGATACTCCTGATTTTATAAGATAATCATAAATCTTTTCTTGAGAAAGATCTGAAAATCTTAAAATCCTGCATCTTGATCTTATTGTAGATAAGAGCTTCATTTTATTTGTTGCCAAAAGTATGATTATGAGATAAACCGGTGGTTCTTCCAAAGTTTTTAAAAAAGCATTTTGGGCTTCGGGCGTTGCCCTGTCAAAATCATTTATTAAAATAACTTTTTTTCCTGCTTCAAAGGGCAGCCTTGCCGCCTTTTCTATTAAATCTTCTATATCTGCCTTTTTTATGGGCTCCTCTTTTTTAATGACAAGCAAATCAGGATGGCTGAATTCATCTGCCAAATTGCAAAAGGATTTTGGATTGTCATTAGAGGCACACAAAATTGCCTGGGCAAAATTTTTGGCCTGAGTGAATTTCCCAACGCCTTCAGAGCCAACAAATAAATAGGAATGTGAAAGTTCTTTATTCTTCAGGGCAAGATCCAGCTGACCTTTTATATTTTTATCTTCCAGAAAAGTGGAGAATTCCCTAAGCATTAGATCCTCTTTGATTCTTCCAAATCTACAACAAAAATTGTGGCACCAGCAACTTCAAAAGATCCCTTTTCAGATTCAATTTTTTCAGCTTGAGTTATTTCTTTAAAAATTCCCTCAATGCCTGCAATTTCTTCTTCTTTACATCCTAATAAAAGAGTGGTATTTCCAGATTTAAAAAATCCACCAGTTGAAGAAAGTCTTGTCACATATATATCTTCAGCTAAAAATCTGTCAATAAGTTCATCCACAAATTTATCTTGAACTATTGCTATTATCATTTTCATTTATATCACCTAAAACCTTTTAAAATCTACAACATTCATTACAAAAATTGTGGCTCCGCCAACTTTTACTTCAACAGGCACTGGAATCATAGCCTGACCTGGAATATTAACAGGGCTAATGGTCTTTGTAATTATTCTTGTCTTGGAATTACTTTCCATTATGTCCATAAACTTTTCATATTCTTCATCATTAACACCTGATAATAAAGTTGTGTTCCCTGCCCTTAAAAAACCTCCTGTTGAAGAAATTTTTGTAACTCTATATCCTTCTTCATTTAATCTTTGGATTAAATTTTCACTATCAACATCTTGTACTATGGAAATAATTAATTTCATTTTAAACCTCCTATACTCTCAAGTATTTTTAAGGTATCTTCATAAACTTTCTCAATACTTTGTGATGCGTCTATAAAATAATAATTGTCCTCTTTTTCTATGTTCCTATAATATTCACGTACTTTTTCATGAAAAGCATCCCCAGCCTTTTCAAGCCTATCAAGGGGAGTGCTTTTTCTCCTATGTGTATCTTCCTTATTTTGAAAAATAAAATTTATGTCAGGTTTTAATCCACCTGTTGCATAGTCATTTATGGCAAATATATCTTCCTGCCTTTGATCTCTTCCATAAGCCTGATAGGCAATAGAAGATAAGACATATCTTTCGCACAAAACTATGTAGCCGTCATTTAAAGCAGGCCTTATTTTTTCATAAACGTGCTGAGCTCTACTTGCTGCATATAAAAGAGCCTCACATCTTATGTCCATTTCCTTATTGTCATTATCTAAAATTATATCTCTTATGGCTTCTGAAATTTTTGTGCCGCCTGGCTCTCTTGTCCTCATTACCTTTAAAGATCTTTTTTTAAGTTCTTCATAGATAAGGGAGCAAATTGTGGATTTGCCAATGCCATCGGCTCCTTCAAAAGTAACAAATAAACTCATTTAACTACCTCAATTTTTTGATCATATAAGCCAACAATTTCTATATCATTTGCCAAATAATACGAAAGGGAATCTATGACATCACTTGTAATTTTTTCTCCATAGGAAACTATGGGAATCCCTGGCGGATAAGCTGAAACATTTGCAGCAGAAATCCTCCCCAAAGAATTTTTAAAATCTATTAAAAGACTTTCTCTTTTTAGGGCCTCTGAAGGCAAAATTTCCATTTGTGGCCTAGGAAATTTTAATTTAATAATTTCCTTAAATTCGCCCCTTGAATTTTCCTCTATGGCCTTAAAAAGTTTTTTTAATTCATAGATAGAATTTTTTGGAGAAATAATTGCCAAAGCATAATATAAATCTCCCATTTCTAACCTTATATTATAAGCTAAATGAAAGCTTTTTACAATTTGACTCCCAGTTTTTCTGGGGAGCCTAAATAAAAATTTCATTGGGTCATAAGAAGAGATGCTTTTATCTTTCACCCTAGAATCCTTAAAAGACGTTTTTTTTCTCCAAGCTGAAATTTCTTCTTCTAAAATTTTCATAGATTTCTTTCCTTCGTCTTCCATGTAGGAAATTCCCTTTTCTTGAGAAGCTATAAAAAGATAGGATGGAGAAGTTGTTGTATATAAATTTATATATTTTAAAACTCTTTCTCTTGTGATTTTTTCAGAATTAATGTGGAGAATAGCAGTTTGTGTAAGGGAGGGAATCATTTTGTGGCTAGAATTTATTACAATATCTGCTCCCAAAAAATTTCCACTATATTTTTTTAAGTCTGAAAAATAAAGGTGGGCTCCATGGGCCTCATCAATTATAACAGGAATATTTTTCTTGTGAAGATAGGAAATGATCTCTTTTAAATTTAAGATGCCACCATAATAATTTGGACTTACTAAAAGGCAAAGCTCAGGTCTTTCCCTTTCCACAGTTTTTTTTAAATTTTCAAGTTCAATGCCTAAAAACTGAGCACTTTCCTCGTCATACTTTGTTTCAATATAAATCGGAATAAGTTCATTAATTAAAACTGAATTAATACATGATTTATGACAGTTCCTTTGTAGTAAAATTTTACAGCCTTTTTCCGCAAGGCAAGAAACTGCAATATTAATAGCACCACTTGACCCATTTGGTATATAAAAAGAATATCTTGAACCAAAAACCCTTGCAATTTCCTCTAAAGAATTTTTAATGGCCCCAGTGGGATTTAATAAATTATCAGTTCCCAAAAATTCTGTCAGGTCCCTATTTATTTTTAAGTCAAAAAAATCCTTTCCCTTATGACCAGGCATGCCAAAGGAAATATCCTCAGCATATTCATCTATGGCCTCATTTATATATTCTTTCATTGTAAAAACTGTCAAATCTCCTTTCCCTAATTATACTATATAAAATAGTCTTAGACTAAGAAAAAAATAAATTTAATTTAATTTGATCAAAAGGCTGAATATTAAGAAATTTTTAATAAAAACTTTACTAAAATTTCTTTTAATCTATATATCATCTTTGCTATAATAATTTTGAGGTGAAAAAATGAATATTATTAGTAAGACATCGAAAGATAAATTAATAGCAACCATAAATTACTTAAATGAAAATACTCGTTTTTTGCAAAATAAAAATTTTATACAACATGGAACCACTTCAATCTACGATCATGTAATTTCTGTAGCTCTTAAGTCAATAGAAATAGCAGAAAAATATAATTTAAATGTTGACTATGCCTCACTTATCCGCGGAGCCCTATTACATGACTATTTTTTATATGATTGGCACAAGCCTCATAAATATAAATTTATTCACGGCTTTACTCATCCAAGATGTGCCTATCATAATGCAAAATCTGAACTGGACTTAAACGAAATAGAAAAGGACATTATAATTAAGCATATGTTTCCTCTTACTATAATCCCACCAAAATATTTGGAAGGCTGGATTGTAACAGCTGCTGATAAAATTGTTACAGTTAGGGAATCAGTAAGGTCTAAGGTAAAAAAACCTATTCATTTGGGGGCTGATATATGATGCTTTTTATAAAATTATATATCAGCTTTTTTATTTATTCAGTAGTTGGATGGATTTGGGAATCCTTTTTATGCTCATCCATAGAATATAAAAGGCTTTTAAATAGAGGTTTTTTGCTGGGCCCTTACTGCCCCATATATGGCCTTGGTGCTACCCTATCCTTCTTAGTTTTTAAAAATATTTCATCTTCCTATCTCATATTTATTTGTGCTGCTCTTTTATGCTGCACAATTGAATATGTTGTTGGGTATTATTTGGAAAAATTTTTTGGAGAAAAATGGTGGGATTATGAACACTATGCCTTTCAAATTCACGGCAGAGTTTGCCTCTATGGCCTTGTAATCTTTGGCCTAGCAAATGTATTTATAGTTAAATTTACAAGCCCCTTTATAATCTTTTCCCTATCCTATTTAAAAGATTCTATTTTAGTAACAATAGCTATTTTAATTACAATTCTTGGAATTTGCGATTTAATTTTAACAATTTCAGCCTTAAAAAAGATTAATCCAAGGCTTGTTAAAATTCACTCACGAATTTCAAATAAAACAGACTCTGTTCTTGAAGATATAACTAATAATCCCTATATAGCAAATGATAAAGTTTTATATAGTGGCAAAATAATTTCCTCATCAATGTGGAAATTTAACGAGAAATTGAAAGAAACCGAAGAAAATATGAGGTATTATAAGGATAATTATTTTTCTTAAAATTAGGCCCAATTAGGGTCTTATTTTTTGCTTTTAAAGGGATTTTACAATTATTTTTCTTTCTTAAAATGAAAAATTTTATTATAAGGACATACAAAATCGTATAATAAATATATAAATAAAAAGGAGATTATTATTTTTATAACAAATCCAGTAGTAGTTTCGGTTGTAGTTCTTCTCGTCCTATGTTTAATTAAAATTCCTGTATTTTTTTCATTAATGATTGCAGCAATTGTTGCTGGACTTACATCAGGCATAGACATTACCACAACTATGAATTTACTCTTTGGCGGCATGGGAGCAAATTCCAACACAGCCCTTTACTATATTCTTTTAGGCTCGCTTGCCTATATTATGGAAAAAACAGGTGCCTCAGAAATTATGGCCTATGAAATTAGCAAGGCAGTTAAAAGCAATAAATTTTTGCTTTACCTTATTATGATTATTATTTCTATCCTTGCAGAATCGGTTATACCAATTCACATTGCCTTTATACCAATTATTATTCCGCCTCTTCTTGCAATGATGAATAAAATGAAAATTGATAGAAGAATGCTTTCTGTTTCCTTTGGCTTTGGTTTAAAAGCACCCTACATTGCAATCCCTCTTGGATATGGAAAATTATTTCACGATATTTTAGAAACATCTTTTGGAAATTCTGGCCTTGAAATTTCAGCTTCAACAATTACAGGCACAACTTGGATTATTGCTCTTATTATAGCGGCAGGTGTTACCCTTGGTCTTATATTTTTCTCAAGAAATAGAGAATATGCAGACAAAAATATTAAACCTAAAGATCTTGTAAATGAAATCCCAAAACTCAATAAGGATCATGTTCTTATATTTTTGTCAGGCCTTATAGTTATAGTAATTCAAATTTTAACTGAATCCCTTCCCCTCGGTGCCTTATGCGGACTTATATTTTTAGTTGTAACGGGAGTTGTAAAGATTAAAAATGTTCAAGATATGTTAAATGGTGGAATTTCCATGATGGGATTTATAGCTTTTGTAATGCTTATTGCAGCAGGCTTTGCCAATATAGTTACAGAATCAGATGCCGTTGATTCACTAGTTAAAATTGCAAGTTCATCTCTTGGCTCATCAAAAATTGTTGCCTCCTATATAATGATTGTTTTAGGACTGACAATAACTCTAGGAATAGGAACATCCTTTGGTACAGTTCCAATTGTAGCTTCAATTTACGTGCCCCTTGCCCAAAGTCTTGGCTATTCAACAAGAGCAATTATTCTTTTAATTACAATTGCGGAAGTTTGTGGTGATGCAGGTTTACCTTCTCCTAACACAACACTTGGACCAACATCAGGACTTTCAGTCGACGGTCAGCACGAACATATTAAGGACACCTGTATTCCGCAAATCACATTTATTGGACTTCCTCTAATAATTGTTGGCGGACTTTTGACAGCTTTCCTATAAAAATTAAAAATTTAAAGGCAGGTGCATTTTAAAAGGACCCTTCCAAATAATGGGTCCTTTTTCTTTTCCACTAAAAAAAGCCATTAGTCAAATGTTTAGACTTAATTTATTAATATTTTATGTAAAAAAATTGGCCTCTAGGGCCAACTTTTCTTTATCTTTTATTCTATTATTTTTGATACTACTCCTGATGCAACTGTTCTTCCGCCTTCTCGAATGGCAAATCTTAGTCCTTCGTCCATTGCTATTGGGGTTATTAGTGTTACTGTAAATGTTGCATTGTCTCCTGGCATTACCATTTCTGCTCCTTCTGGTAATTGGATGTCTCCTGTTACGTCTGTTGTTCTAAAGTAGAATTGTGGTCTGTAGCCGTTGAAGAATGGTGTGTGTCTTCCGCCTTCTTCTTTGGTTAGTACGTATACTTCTGCTTCGAATTTTGTGTGGGGTTTTATTGTTCCTGGTTTTGCTAGTACTTGACCTCTTTCGATTTCGTTTCTTTGTACTCCTCTTAGTAGTAAGCCTACGTTGTCTCCTGCTTCTGCTTGGTCTAGTTGTTTTTTGAACATTTCTACACCTGTTACTACTACGTCTCTTTTTTCGTTTGTTAGGCCTACGATTTCTACTGTGTCTCCTACTTTTACTGTTCCTCTTTCTACTCTTCCTGTTGCTACTGTTCCTCTTCCTGTGATTGAGAAGATGTCTTCTACTGGCATTAGGAATGGGTGGTCGATGTCTCTTGCTGGGGTTGGAATGTATTCATCTACTGCGTCCATTAGTTTTAGGATTTTGTCTCCCCATTCTCCGTCTGGTTCTTCTAGGGCTTTTAGGGCTGATCCTACTACTATTGGTGTGTTGTCTCCGTCAAAGTCGTATTCTGATAGTAGATCTCTTACTTCCATTTCTACTAGTTCGATTAGTTCTGGATCGTCTACTTGGTCTTCTTTATTTAGGAATACTACGATTTTTGGTACACCTACTTGTCTTGCTAGTAGGATGTGTTCTCTTGTTTGTGGCATTGGTCCGTCTGCTGCACTTACTACTAGGATTGCTCCGTCCATTTGGGCTGCTCCTGTGATCATGTTCTTTACGTAGTCGGCGTGGCCTGGACAGTCTACGTGGGCGTAGTGTCTTTTTTCTGTTTCGTATTCTACGTGGGATGTTGAGATTGTGATTCCTCTTTCTCTTTCTTCTGGTGCTTTATCAATGTGGGCGTAGTCTACGAATTCTCCTGATCCAAATCTTTTGTTTAGGATTAGGGTTATTGCTGCTGTTAATGTTGTTTTACCATGGTCTACGTGGCCTATTGTTCCTACGTTTACATGGGGTTTGTTTCTTTCAAATTTTGCTTTTGCCATTATTTTTCCTCCTAGGTTTTTCTTTGTAATTATAATACCCTAATTGACTTATTTTTTCAAGATTAAGGATATTTTTATAAGACTTATAAATTATTTAAAGACATCTATTTTTTTAAGGGCAAAATTTTTCATATAATAGGCTACATAAATTAGTGATGCCGTTTCTGACATTAAATATCCCCACCATACTAAATCAAGTCTATTAAAATGTAAAACTATAAAGGTATAGGGAATAATTATCGCTATATTTCTCATTACTGAATCCATTAAAGTTAAGAGTCCATTTCCAAGAGCCTGAAAAACTGATCCACTGACAATAGAAATCCCTGCAAAGACATAGGATAGAGAAATTATTCTAAGCATGGAAATTCCAATTCTTTTCATTTCATCAGATGCTGAAAATATATCTAATAGCTGGCCGGGAAATATGTGCATAATAACTGTGCCAGCAAACATCATTGTAATGGCACAAAGCATGGCAAGTTTTATAGTTTTAATAATTCTATACCTATTTTCAGCTCCATAATTATAGGCAACTATTGGAACCATACCATTATTTAAACCGAAAACAGGCATTAGTATAAAGGACTGGATTTTATAATAAGCTCCTAAGGCTGCAATTGCACTGGCAGAAAATTTCCCAAGCATTTTATTTAAAAAATAAATTGTTGATGATGTTACGGTAATCATAATTATTGAAGGTAGGGCAACAATATATATTTTTTTAATAATATCTAAATTAAAACTTATGCCCTTAATTTTTACTTCCCTATTTAATTTAAAATTAAAAAATAGGCCTATAACTGCTCCAATAGATTGACCTAAAACTGTTGCAAGGGCAGCTCCCTTAACTCCCATGGCTGGAAGGCCGAAATAGCCAAAAATAAATATGGGGTCAAAAATTATATTAATAATTGCTCCAATCCCTTGAGTTAGCATTGTTAAAACACTTCTGCCTGTTGACTGCAAAAGCCTTTCACAATAAATTTGCATAAAAAATCCAAAAGAAAACATCATGACAATTTTTAAATAATCTACACCATAATTTACAATTTCTGCATTGACATTTTGGGACTTATAATAAATTTGCGGAATGAAAAATGATAGGATCAAAAGAGATATGCTGTAAGCAAAGGTTAAAAACATTCCATTATCAGCAGTTTTATTTACCTTATTAAAATCTTTTTCTCCAAGGGATCTGGACAAAAGTGAATTCATGCCCACTCCTGTTCCAACTGCAATTCCTACCATAACATTTTGAAAGGGAAATGCTATTGAAACTGCTGTGAAGGCCTCCTCCGAAATTTTTCCTATATAATATGAATCCACAATATTATAAAGAGCCTGAATCAACATGGAAATCATTATTGGAAAGGATACTGTAAATAATAATTTTCCTATTGACTGCGTCCCTAATTTATTTTCTTTAAAACTGTCTTCCATAAAATCTTTTTCTCCTCTTTTCTAATACTTAAATATTGTACCTTAAACTTACTTATATTTAAAGGATTTTAAAAGTATTTCATTCCTATGTTATAATATTTTTGAAATTATTAAGCTTTAAAATAATAAGATTTTTATAGAAATTTTTCAATAAAAATTTATAATGTTTTAATGTATGTAAAACTATAATTAAAATTTTTAAAAAGGAGATTAAAATGATTAATTTTTATAGTCCGCAAGATATGAGTGCTTGGTCTGGAAGAATTGATGACGAAAACGACTATCTTTCCTTTAGATGGCATCAATGGGTTAAGCCCTTAAATTTAAATGACAAGTCTTTAAAACCCTTTGAAGGAAAACTTGCCATTGGAATTTTAGGCTTTGAATCAGATCAAGGGATTGAACTTAATAAGGGCAGATATGGCGCCTCTCAAGGTCCCTATGCCATAAGAC
Organism: Peptoniphilus raoultii; assembly: GCF_900099555.1. Classification (GTDB taxonomy): domain Bacteria; phylum Bacillota; class Clostridia; order Tissierellales; family Peptoniphilaceae; genus Peptoniphilus_A; species Peptoniphilus_A raoultii. The sequence continues at coordinate 619,421 of NZ_FMWM01000002.1, read as the reverse complement.
GTGAACTTTCAAAACTCCCCTGTCAATTTTCAGAAGACCTTAAAATTTTTGACTGTGGAAATGTAACAAGTAAATATACAAATCTAGTTGATGCTCAAAAGGTGCTTGGAGAGGCTGTGGGAAAAATTATTTCCCTTAATATGTTCCCCATTCTTTTGGGAGGGGGCCATGAAATTGCCTTTGGTCACTATATGGGCCTTAGCAATTATCTTGATGACAAAAAAGAAAAAAATCTTGGTATAGTTTCTTTTGATGCCCACTTTGACTTAAGACCTTATGACAAGGAAAAGGGCGGCACAAGCGGCACTATGTTTAGGCAAATTTCAGATCTTTGCAAGGAAAAAAATACAAATTACAATTATTTTGTAATGGGTATTCAAAGGCATTCAAATACTGAAGGGCTTTTTAAAACTGCTAGGGATTTAGGGGCAGAATATATTTTGGCAAAGGATATTATTAATGGTGACTTTAAAAAAACAACTGACAAATTAGATGCCTATCTTGATAAACTAGATAAAGTCTATATTACAATTTGTTCTGATGTCCTAGCAACAGCTTTTGCACCTGGAGTTTCAGCTCCCCAACCCCTTGGTCTTGACCCAGAAAAAATTATTATTCTTCTAAAAAGAGTTTTAAAAACAGGCAAGGCTTTTTCCTTTGACATTGCTGAAGTTAGCCCTCGTTTTGACCACGATTCAATTACTGCAAATATGGCCTCAATTTTAATTTATACAGTAGTAACTGGCCTAGCAGAAAATTATGGTCTTAATCTTATTTACAATTAATTTTAATCCACTCATAGACTTAAAATAAAGGCGACCCCATGGCCGCCTTTTTATAATTTTTACATTTTAAATAGGATTTCATTTTCTATAAATATATGTCTTCTTGAATGTATATCCACATCTCCCATTAATTTATTTAATTCTTTTACTTCATCTTCTTCTGCATTCATCTTATAGTCCCTTGTTAAATATTTTATTCTGTCAAAAAGGCCAATGATTTTTTCATGTTCTCCTAAAAGATTTTCAAAGTCAACTTCTTTTCCTTCTAACAGTTCTTTAAATTCAAATTCTTCTTCACTTGAAAAATGAGAAACAAGTTCTGCCTTTATGAGAAGCAGAACTTCATAGATTACAAAAAGCTGTTCTCCCCTTTGTCTGTAATATTTTTTTATTGCCTTTCTAAATAGGAAATCAATTTTTTCAACTGTCGCAAGTTCATAGGGATGAATTTCGCTAACAATATAATTTACAATTTCTTCCTTTGTCATCTTATAAATTCTATCTAAATCTTCATATTGGACTTCTCCAACTGCATTTAAAAAGTCTTCAAAATTAATATTTTCTTCTTCCAAAACTTTTCCTAATTCTTCTAAGGCAACAAAGTCATATTCTAATCCATATTCTAATAATTTCCCCATAACCTTTGGATTTTCTCTTGCCGCCTCTTCAACTATCATATCTTTTTTTAACATATTTTCCCCCTTGATTTTATTTCAAATCTTCTATAAATCCTCTTATATCTTCCTTATTTGTCCTATAATCAGTTACTAGTCTAATTATAGATTCATCTTCATTTTCTATTTCAAAAATATTATTTTTCTTTAACTTTTCAATTTCCTCTGGATTTGACCTTAAAAATATTTGATTAGACTCTGAAAAAAGTGGTCTTCTATTTATTTTTTCCAACTCTCCTGTTAAAAGTCTGGACATTTCATAGGCCTTTTTTGCATTTTTATAATATAGACCATCTGTAAATAAAACTTTAAAGGAAAGACCAATAATAAAAGATTTTGCCATCATAGCTCCCCTTTGTTTTAAATAATACCTAAAGTCTTTTTTCAATTCATCATTTAAAATCACAAGAGCTTCGCCAAAAATTGCTCCATTTTTTGTGCCGCCAATTGTAAATATATCGCACAGATTCCCATAGTCAGAAAGTTTTGAACCCTTTGCTGCCATTGCATGGCCCAGCCTTGCCCCGTCAATATAAAGATAAAGGTCATTGTCCTTGCAAAATTTATATATTTTTTCCAGTTCACTAGTGGAATAAACTGTTCCAAGTTCTGTTGTCTGAGAAATATAAACCATTTTTAATTTTACATCTACTTCTGTGTTATGAATTTTAAGGGCGTCTATTATATCCTCAAGCCTAATTTTTCCGTCTTCTGAATTTACTACATAAACTTTATGGCCTGTTGCCTCTATAGATCCACTTTCGTGATGACTAATGTGACCTGTTGAAGCCGAAAGAACTCCCTCATAGGGCCTTAAAATAAAAGTTGTCCCTAAAATATTTGCAGCAGTCCCCCCAGAAACAAATTCAATTTCCGCCTCTCTTCCCAATTCTTTTTTTATTAATTCTCTAGCTTCCATTGATATGTCATCAAGACCATAGCCTGAAAAATTTTTAGCAAATATCTTTTCCATTTCCCTATAAATTTCTATGGATCCAAAGTCTTTGTAGTCATTCCTAAAATTATTCATAATTACCCCCTTTTTCATAAATACCCAAATTATTTTAAATCCTATAATCATTATATAGGATGTCAAAGTTTTTGTAGTAGCTTTCAAATATTTTCAATATTTTTAAGGTTATAAAGTAAATATAGCTAAAAATTTATTTTTTTTGTAATAGGTTTAATAAAAATTAATTATGGTATAATATGAATGAAAATTTTATTTGAAAAAGGTTAGATTATGATTAAAAATTTAAAAAAGAATCCGCCTCTTGTAATATGCCTATCATTTATAGTGCTAATATTTACAGGAGCTTTTCTTTTGAATACAAAAATGGCATCTGTCAGCGGAGAAAATATTGGCTTTGTCAATGCTCTTTTTACTTCAACATCTGCCAGTTGTGTAACTGGTCTTGTACTTGTAAATACTTCAGAGTATTGGACAGCTTTTGGCAAATTTATAATTGCCTCTCTAATTCAAATTGGCGGACTTGGCACTATGGTTTTTCTTTCCCTTATTCCCATGCTTTTTCACAAAAGAATTGGTATTGTTGAGAGAAGAATTTTAAAGGAACAGGTGAGCCATGATGCAACGAAGGGAATTATAAAATTAGTTATTTATATTATTAAATTTAGTTTGGGTGTGGAATTTGTTGGGGCAATTTTATTGGCCCTTAGGTTTATTCCTCAGTACGGATTTATAAAGGGAACGTTATTTTCCCTATTTCATTCTGTTTCTGCCTTTTGTAATGCAGGCTTTGACTTAACTGGAAATTCTTTAATGAATTATCAATCCGATGGGCTTATAACTTTAACAATTTCTAGCTTAATTATAATTGGGGGGCTTGGCTACACAGTTTTTCTTGAAATTTATAGGCATAGAAATTTTAAAAATTTAAGCCTTCATTCCAAGGCTGCAATTTCTATATCCTTAATATTATTAATTATTGGCACTCTTGGATTTTTTCTTCTTGAACACAATCAAATTTCAATGAATAATCTTGACTTAAAGGGAAAGATACTTACATCATACTTTATGTCAGCATCATCGAGAACAGCAGGATTTAATTCACTTGACCTATCAAAAATTCAAGAAGGCTCTGTCATAATAACAATATTTTTAATGTTTATTGGGGCATCGCCAGCTTCTACTGGTGGCGGTATAAAGACTACAACTTTTGGTGTTTTGTTATTTTCAACAATTTCTGTTTTAAGAGGAGATGAAGAAGCGGAAATTTTTCACAAAACTATTCCCTATGATGCCCTTGTTAAAAGTTTATGTATTTTCTTTTTAGCATCTGGCCTTGTAATAATTTCTTCCCTTGGCCTTATGATTATAGAGGACGGAAGATTTTTATATCTTGATATATTATACGAAATAGTTTCAGCCTTTGGAACAGTTGGTGTATCTAGGGGGATTACTTCAAATTTAAGCTATCCTTCAAAAATTATATTAATAATTTTAATGTATATAGGAAGAGTTGGTGCAGCAACGCTTGGCATTGGCATTTTAAATAAAAAGACAAAAAAACACACAAAATATTCACATGGAAAAATAATAGTGGGGTAAAAAATGAAAACTTTTATTGTATTTGGTAGTGGTAGATTTGGTTCTACTGTAGCTAAAAGATTATATGATTTAAATAATGATGTAGTAGTTGTGGATTCCAATTCGGAAATAATTGATCAAATTTCTCCCAATGTTACAGAAGCAATTGTATGTGACTTGGAAGACGAAAATGCCGCTGATGAATTAGGCCTAAATAATTTTGATGTTGCAGTTGTTGCCATTGGTGGTAATTTAGAAGCTGCAATTATGGCAGTTCTTGCATCTAAGGAAGCAGGCATCCCGAGAATTGTAGCAAAAGCTGCAAATTATAGGGCAGGAAAAATTTTACAAAAAGTTGGGGCAGATAAAATTATTTATCCCGAAAGAGATATGGGTTATAGGCTTGCCAACAACTTAGCAAATAAAAATTTAATTGACTCCTTTCAAGTTTCTAAGGGATATGGAATTTTTGAATTTGAAGCAAATCATGATATGATTGGAAGAAGTTTAGAAGAAATAAAATTAAGGGGCAAATATAATTTTACAGTTCTTATGATAAAGAGAAAGGGCGAAATTTATGTAAATCCAACTTCAGATTTTCAAATACAAAAAGAAGACGTACTGACAATCCTTGGATCCGATGAAAAAATAAAAAAATTCAATGAAGAAAATTAATAAAAATAAATTTGCATAATAGACTATAAAAAACTAAGGCGACCTTTTGGCCGCCTCTTTTAATTTATAAAATATTCCAATTACTTTCTTCTTTTAAGAAATCATATTGACTTTGCAATTGTTCAAGCTGATAATTTTCCCAATATTCAAGCTCTCTATAAAGCCTTTTTGCATCTTCAGATTTTGCCCTTTCTATTGCCTTTTTATAAAAATCAATAGATGAATTTTTAAGTTTTATGGCTTCAACAAAAATTGAAAGGGCAAAAATTCTATTTTCAGAAGTCATTTCCTTCCAGTTTATTTTTTCTTCTTCAACCGAAGTTTCTTCCATATTTAAAACTACAATTGGTTCTCCCTTTAATTCCTTAATTAAGGATTGGAGATATAAGAGATGTTCATACGACTGCTTGGCAAGAGAGCCAAAAACTTGAGATGCAATATTTCCCTTTAAAATTTGCCTTGACTTTATATAGAACCTTACCATAGTTTCTTCATTTTCATAGGCCTTATGGACAATGGAAATATCATCCATAAAAATTTTATCTTCCCTGGAACTTTCTTCAAGATTTTCAAAGTCTTCAGTAATTTCTAGCCTTTCTTGAATAGCTTCAGAATTTAAATTATTTAAATCAATTTCTTCTTCATTTATTAAAATTTTGTGAGATTTAACTTCGTCATCTTCTTCATCCTCTTCAAAGCCATTTATTCTCGCATTTCGAACGGAACCTGCTCCTGTTACAACAGCTTTTTGATAAAGGGGAAGAACCTTTCTTAAATTGTAACCATAAACCTTTGTAAAGGCCTGAATAAGAGTGCCAAAATTTAAAAGCTGGGTTATTTCCAAATAAGCCCCAAGCATAACCATGTTGGCAACTTTTGGATTGCCAATTTTTCTTGCAAGCTCACTTGCCGGCACAAGATAAACATTTATATCCTTTCTCTTAGGTGTATATTTTACTAAGGATTTATTTATAAATAAATTTCCACCCTTGGCAAGTTTCCCTTCAAGGTCTTCAAAATTATCCCCACTTAAAATTATAATGTCAGTAACTTCTTTATTTTCACATTCCAAATGATTATTACTAATTACTAGGCAAAATCTTACTTGCATTGAAGATTTTTTGCCATAGTTGGGAAGCCAGATTATATTTTTATCTTCATTCATTCCGGCAAAAGATAAAAGTTTTCCCATACTCATAACTCCGGAGCCGCTAAAACCAGTTGCTATTATCTTTCTATTTACCATTTTTACCTCCCCAAATATTACTATGTTTTTATTATACTACCTTAGCAAGATGAATTTAAAGTGTTTTTTAAATATTTGTTAAAATTTCTACAAAATTTATAAAACTTTAATTAATTCTTTTTTTAATATAAAATGTATTAAGAAATAGGGAGATGAATATGGAACTTTTATTTACAATTTTAAATTTACTCACATTTGTAGCTATCGGTTATATTTTAAGAAAAATTAATTTATTTTCACATGCCAGTGCAGGAGAATTAAATTCCTATGTCTTTAAGGTTGCCTTTCCCATAAATATTATTATGTCCTTTTATGGAAGAGATCTTTCAGATGTTTTGAAGGCAGATTTATTTTTATATATTGGTCTTATGTTTATAATTTCCTTTGCCTTTGCATATTTTGTTGCCTGCCTTCTCCATCCTGACAGATTAACAAGAGCTGTTTCAACAGTTGCCATATATAGGGGAAATTTTATAATTATGGGCTTTCCAATTTTAACTGCTCTTTTTGGAGAAATTGCCCTTGTGTATGCAGGAATTGTCATTGCCCTTTCTCAAATTTTTTATAATTTAACAACAGCTTGGCTTTATGAAAGAGCAATCGGCGGTAAAAGCGACTTTAAAAATTTACTTTTAAAGATAATAAAAAACCCCATGCTTATTGGAGTTTTAATTGGAATTATAATTAACGCCTTAAAAATAAATATTTATTTTTTGGAAGAACCCTTCAGGGCCCTCGCTGCAACAGCAACTCCTTTTGGACTTATGATTTTAGGCCATGGTCTTGATTTTACTTTTAATAGGGAATATTTAAAAGACACCTTGATTATTTCCCTTTCAAAATTAATTTGCCTGCCTCTTATAGCCTATTTTGTGGCTGGATTTTTCTCAATAACAGAAATTGAAAAAACAATTTCAGTTATTTTATTTGGCTGTCCAACGGCAATTATTTCCTTTACCTTTGCAAAAAATTATAGGGCCAACACAGATCTTGCTCAAAATTATGTCCTCTACACCACCCTTTTATTTTCCTTTACAATTTATTTAGTTTTAAATCTTATCTCCTAATTATTGACTATTTTTAAAAAAAGTTATATATTATTAGCAGAGGCATTTTGTGAGTGCTAAAGGAAGGATGATAAGATGGCAAATAAAAAATTTAAAACAGAATCCACAAGACTTATGGATTTAATGGTAAATTCCATTTATACAAATAAAGAAATATTTTTAAGGGAGCTAATTTCTAACGCATCTGATGCCATGGATAAGATGTATTATTTGGCTCTAACCGATGAAAAATTAAATTTTAATAAGGACGATTATTATATTAGACTTTCCCTTGATAAGGAAAATAGAATTATAACTATTGAAGATCATGGAATTGGCATGACTGAAAAGGAACTTGAAGAAAATTTAGGAACAATTGCTAAATCCGGTTCCCTTGATTTTAAAAAATCAAATAAAAAAGATGACGACCATGAAATTATTGGTCAGTTTGGTGTTGGCTTTTATTCAGCCTTTATGGTTGCAGATAAAATTGAAGTTTTGACAAAATCTTATAAGGAAGAGTCTGCACATCTTTGGGCCAGCAAAAATGCCAATGGCTATAAAATTGAAGATGGTGTTAAAGATGATCACGGCACAAAAATAAGTCTTTATTTAAAGGCCAATGATGAAGATTTTTCCTATGATGAATTTTTAGATGAATATAAAATTAGAAGTCTTGTAAAAAGATATTCAAATTATATTCGCTATCCCATTAAAATGCTTGTTGACAAAAAAAGACCAGCCAAAGATAGCACGGAAGATGACCCAAAATTTGAAGACTATAAAGAAGATGAAGTTTTAAATTCCATGGTTCCCCTATGGAGAAAAAATAAAAATGAATTAAAGGATGATGACTATAAAAACTTTTATACTGAAAGGCATTTTGGTTTTGACGAGCCTTTAAAATATCTTCACTTAAATATTGAAGGCAGTATTTCCTTTAAGGCAATTTTATATATCCCCAAGGAAAGACCCTTTGACTTTTTTAATATGGAAAGAAAAAGAGGACTTGAACTCTATTCAAATGGAGTTTTGATAATGGAAAACTGTGAAGACCTTCTCCCTTCTTACCTTTCCTTTGTAAAGGGAGTTGTGGATAGTGAAGATATTTCTCTAAACATTTCACGAGAAAATCTTCAAAATACAAGACACCTTGCCTTAATAAAAAGATCAATTGAAAAGAAAATTTTTGATGAACTAAAAAAAGAATTAAAAGATAATAAGGAAGAATATATAAAGTTTTTTGAAAATTTTGGCATAGTTTTAAAAACAGGAGCCTATGAAACTTATGGGGCAGCTGCCGATAAGTTAAAAGACTTTTTCATCTACAAGACAACAAAAAGAGATTGGGTAAGCCTAGATGAATATTTAAAGGCCATGGAACCTGGTCAAGAATATATATATTATGGAGCCGGCGATTCAATTGAAGCAATAAAAGAACTTCCTCAAATAAAATCCTTTATAGACAAAAATTATGAAGTTCTACTTTTCAATGATGCAATTGATGAATTTTTAGTAAAAGTTATGAGAACCTACGGAGAAAAGGAATTTAAATCTATTTCTGAAGCCGATTCTCAAAATGACAAGGAAAAAGAAAGTGAAGAAGAAAATTCACTTTTAAAAGAAATGAAAGACCTTTTAAAAGATGAAGTTGTTGATGTTAGAGGAAATGAAAATTTGACAAAAGATGTAGCCTACCTTTCAAGTAGAGGTGAGATTTCAATTGATATGGAAAAAACCCTAAGACATATGCCAGGGCAAGAAGGCTTTAAGGCCCAAAAAATTTTGGAAGTAAATCCAAAACACCCAGCCTTTGAAAAGCTAAAAGACTATCAAAAAAATGATAAGGATAAATTTAAATTATATACAAGCCTTTTATATAACGAAGCAAGATTAATTAGCGGCCTTGAAATAGAAGACCCCATAGAATTTGCAAGGAATATAGCCGAGCTTATGTAAAAATTATTATGCGAAGACATAGGGGGCAATTTAAAAAATGGAGCATTCCCTAAAGGTATGCTCCATTAATTTTTTCCTAATTGTTCTTAGACTTACTGGTTTAAAAATTATTTTTTATTATGTTAGATACCACTTTCCATTAGGATATTGGGATAAGTTTCCCTTTCTTTCCCATAATATATTTCCATTCATGTCAAGAGCAAGTAATTTATCATAGTATTTATAATCATTTGTAAAAGTATCTTTAACAATTCCTTCTTCGACCCACTCATTAATATAAATCTTATCTTTATCAATATATATTACTGATTGATCTTCTTTTAAATTTAATTCAAACTTTCTTGGATAGTAAGAAATAAATTTATCATCTGAACTACATATATGAAATTCATAGCCATCTTCTAAAGCTAAATTATATAAATTAATGTTATCTAGAGATAATTGAATTATACTTTCTAAGGATTTTTCAGGATAGTATTTTATCAAGTCAATTACATTTTTATTAAAATCAACTTTTAGAAAATAGAAAAAATCATTTTTAAATTTAGCATAAGTATAAGTCACATTCTTTTCTTTTTCAAAGGGAGTATAGACTTTATTATTATATAAATCATAAAATCTAATTACTGCTCCTTGATAATAGCCATTTTCTTTAATCCAATCAGGTATTTCATAAAAAGTTTCCAAATCTGAAATTGAATTATAAAATCTATATTGGCCTAAAATATTTTCAAGATATTCTCCATACACTTCATCAAAAGTTTCTATTTTCATATTATTATTCTCCATCTATAGGTCTGTGCTTAATCTAAAAATAGGTGAAAATTAATTCGCCTATCTTTATATTTTTTTATTTTGCTCCTGTAATTTTATGGCTTATAGCCCATAGGAAAAATTTTATGCCTGGCATGGGATCTTTTATATGCCAAGTGGAAGATACTTTTTTAAATCTATAATCCTTTAGAATTTTTCCAAGACTCATTTGACCTGTTTTTAAATAAGCCCTAATGGCAAAAATATCTTCGTATTTATATTTCCAATAGACTCCTTTATTTTCTGTAATTTTTGGCCCTTCAAAATCTTCTCCTATGGAGTCTAAATAATAGTAAAAGGGATTTTTCATACCCATGGCATATTGTAAAAATACAAAATTTACAAATCTAACATTTATTTCTATCAAATAAATCTCGCCTGATTTTTCATCTCTTTTTAATTCAACTTCTCCAAAACCCCTATAGTTTTCTCCCTTAAATAGGGGCACGCATATGTCATAAAGCTCAGAAATATATTCCTGCTTGGCATAGGTTGATGCTCCAAAATTTATGGGCCACTGGCGAATTTTTGATGTTGTCATAAAGGATTTTACTTCTCCGTCTCTTCCCATATAAACATCAAAGGAATAGCAGTTTGATTCTGGACCCTTAATTATTCTTTGGACAAAGGCTTTAAGTCCTGATTTTTTTACTTTTTCAATGGTTTCTGTAAGCTCATATTTATTCTTACACCTAAAGGCTTTTTGCCTGAATTTATTTACAAAGGGCATAGAATCACGAGGTTTAACTATACATGGATAGGAAAATTCTCTATCTACCCTTTCAATTACATCTTCTTCATCTAAATCTATAATTTCAGGTGTTTTTATTCCATATTTTTCTGTAAATTCTAAAAGACTTTTTTTGTCCATTAACTTTTTATAAAAGCCCTTTTTGTCATTAGGCCACAGATAATATTCTTTAAGCTCATCAAAATTATTTTCCATAAATTCTACATAGAGGTCTGCCGTTGGATATAAAACTGGTTTTACTTCTTCTTTTTTAGCATAGTCTATTAAAAATTTGACAAGTTCTCTTTCTTCTTTTTTATAGTGAGGGACAATTAAGGCCTCTTTAACATATTTTGACCTGCCGTAATGACTTTTTTCATAGTCAATGGAAACTACATAAATTCCTTCCATGCCAAGGACTCTTACGACTCCAAGGCCAATATAATAATTTGTGCCTAAAACTACTGCCTTATTTTTATATTTCATAAAATCACATCCATTTTAATAAATATATTTTAGCGAATATCCTTTTAATTTTCAATTAATTGGATATAAATTAAATAAATGGTTATAGGAGGTTAATATGAAAGTTAATTTTGCAGGTAATGAAATAGATTTAGGAGAAAATCAAGTAAAGCCTTATGATAAGGCTCCAGAATTTAAGGCTATCAAAAATGATATGAGTATTTTTGATTCCAAGGAAACTTTAGGAAAAACTGTTGTATATTCAGTTGTTCCTTCCATTGATACGGGAGTTTGCTCACTTCAAGCAAGAACTTTTAATGAAGAAGCTGAAAAACTTGGCGATAATCTTTTAGTTGTAACAATTTCTTGCGATCTTCCCTTTGCCCAAAAAAGATTTTGTGCCACTGAAGGCATTAATAATTCTATAACAGTTTCTGATTATAGATTTCACGATTTTGGCAAAAAATACGGATTTTTAATGGATGATTTAAAACTTCTTTCAAGGGGAGTTGTTATTGCTGATAAAGATGGGAAAGTTGCCTATGTAGAATATGTAAAGGAAGTTTCTCACGAAGTTGATTTTGAAAGTGCCCTTAGGGAAGTAAAAAAACTAATCTAATGGAAATAAATATTATATCTGTCGGGAAAATTAAGGAAAGCTATTTTCTTGACGGCATTGATGAATATAAAAAAAGGATGGGCCCCTACTGCTCCATTAAATTTACCCAGCTTAAGGATGAGCCAGCAGGAGAAAATATTTCTCCCAAAGATGAAGAAATAATTTTAAATAAAGAAGGGGAGAGAATTTTAGAAAAAATAAAAGACGAAGATTATGTAATAGTCCTTGATCTTTCAGGGAAAACTATGGATTCTCTTGCCTTTGCAAAAAAATTTGAAGGTCTTATGGTTAGCGGCATAGGAAAAATTGATTTTGTTATTGGAGGATCTTTAGGTTTAAGTGAAGATGTAAAAAAAAGGGGGAATTTTTCCCTTTCCTTTTCAAAGTTCACCTTCCCCCACAAGCTTATGAAATTAATTTTAATGGAGCAAATTTATAGGGCCTTTAGGATTATAAATAATCACCCTTACCACAAATAATTATATAGTCTTTAAAATCTCCAAAAGTCTTTTGTAGCCTAGCGGAGATTTTTTATTGCCCACGGCATTTATGGAATAATTATTGTCAAAAATTATTTCAACTTCATAATAAATTGGTTTTTCCTTAAATTTATTCCAAGATTCTAGAGGGAGTTTTATAATTTCGTCATTAAATATGGCCCAAGAAAAAGAAATGTCCTTAGATTCTCCCTTGCCGTCAAAAATTCTTTCTTCATTGGCTTTCCCCTTATATAAAACTTGTCCAAATCTATCCCTGTTAAAATAATAAGAAATATCAATCCTCTTATCCTTTAAATAGAGTTCCTTTATAACAGTTTCTGCAAAACAGTAACCTTCATTGCATTTTTCTTCTTTTAATTTTTGCATATATCTATTTGGACTTATAACTTTTTTATTGGTGAATTTTCTAGCCTTCAAATTATCACCTCAAATTTAATATAGCATATAAAGATATTTATTTTTACATCATATTACATATTTATTTTAAAGGTATTTATAAAATCTTTTCAAGTTCTGAAATGGTTCTATTTAAAATCTCTTCCTTTAGGGGTGGCTTTCTTAATTCTAAAGCTTCTTCAATTAATTTTTCTAGGTCTTTATTATAGCCTTCCCTTAATTTATCTTGTCCCTTTTTAACAAGAGTACCTAATTTATTAAATTTTATAAGAAGAATCCTTTCTTTTTCTATTTGCCTTAAAAGATGATATAGCGTCCAATTTACATTTATTTTTGTTTCCACTGCCTTATGACTAATTATAAGTCCCTTTCCCTTTAAATCTAAAAGAAAAGTTTTCAAAAGGTCTCTGTCAAAATCAGAAAAATAAATTAATTCAAGGTTCTCAATTTTTGAAACTTTTTCCTTGTAAGCTGCAAATCCCTTATGACCTAAAAGATAACCAAGAGAATTTCCCAAGTCATCTGTCATTAAAAAACGAGCTTCAATTTCAAATTTTTCTGCTGAATTTTTTATCAAATTTTTCTTGTCATCATCAAAGCCAAAGGCTAGTAACTTTTTCATATCTTCTCCTTAAATTTTATATGTAAAAAAGCCCCGAGGGGCTTTAATTAATCATTTTCTACTGGTATTGGTTTTTTTACAATATGTTTATAATAAATTTTTTCTACTGCAATGGAAATTGCATTATCTCCTGTAACATTTGCTGCTGTTCCAAAGGAATCTTGTGTTAAATAAAGGGAGATTAAAATTGTTGCCATTGTTCCTGATGAATCAACTCCAACTACAGGCAAAAATGGAAGGGCACTCATAACTGCTCCGCCCGGAGCTCCTGGTGCTGCAACCATAGCAATCCCAAGAATTGCAACAAACTTCATAATTAATGTAAAGCTTGTGTCCATATTAAACATTGTTAAAAGTGTAAATACACAGGCAGTTAGCGTAATCATTGATCCAGGCATATGGGCTGTAGCACAAAGAGGAATTACAAATTCTCTAATTTGTTTTGTTACTCCCATGCTCTTGTTACAGTTAACATTAACAGGAATTGTTGCTGCTGATGATTGAGTTCCAACGGCTGTCAAATAAGCGGGAACTGCTTTCCTTAGGCAGGCAAAAGGATTTTTTCCTGCATAAAGGCCTGAAGTAATAAACATTGCACAAAGATATAGTAAATGAAGGGCAATAATACATACAAATATTCTGCCGAAAATTCCAAGAATTGCAAAAACAGAACCTGAATTTGCCATGCCGCAGAAATTACCAAAGATAAAAATAGGAAGTAGCGGCAATACAAAATGGGATAAAACTAAATTTATAATATCTGAAAATTCGCTAATTGCCCCATAAAAAATTTCTCCCTTGCCTTGTGATCTTAAAATAGATATGCAAAGTCCAAGCATAAAAGCTAAAACTAAGGCAGAAGTTACTTCAATAATTGCTCCTAGTGGAATTGTAAAATATGGATCAAGGGTATTATTTGTTGCGTTTTGAATTTTAGCAACAAGGTCGGGTGTAATAAATTTTGTAAAAATATTTGATGCCATAGTATATGACAAAGATCCGGCAATAAGTGTTGAAGAATAAGAAAGCACAACTGTTACAAGTAATAACTTTCCTGCTCCTTCTGAAAGGTCTGATATTCCCTTAGCAACAAAGGCAATAATCATAAGTGGTATAATAAAATTTAAAAATGCTCCAAACATACCAGAAATTGTAATGGCAACCCTTGTTACCCAATCAGGTAAATATAGTCCAACTACAATACCTAGGGCAATAGCAATAATAAGTTTTGGTATTAAACCTAATTTTTTCTTTTTCATTTTTCCTCCTTTAAGTTCAAAAATTCTCTTCTAATTTTACATCCTGTTTTTGTGCCTGCAAGGCCTCCAAGTCCCGTTTCCCTAATAGAATTATCTAAAAGTCTACCTACTTCACCCATAGCAAGACAAACTTCATCAAAGGGAACAAGGGATTTTATTCCCGCAAGGGCCATATCACAAGATATAAGTGCATTAATAACTCCCGATGCATTTCTAAAAGTGCAGGGATATTCTACAAGACCAGCAATTGGATCGCAGGCAAGTCCCATAACATTAATTAAAGTAATGCTTGCAGCATCAAAAGCCTCCTGTGGACTTCCACCCAACATTTCAACACAGGCTGCTGCCGCCATTGCTGAAGCTGAACCACACTCTGCTTGGCATCCTCCTTCAGCTCCTGCAAAAGTTGCATACTTACCAATAATCTGTCCAATTCCTATTGATGTTAAAAGACCCTTAATTAAAACTTCTTCATCCAAATTATATTTTTCCCTTAAGGATATAAGAGCCGCAGGCATAATTCCAGCAGAACCTGCAGTTGGTGCTGCAGCAATTTTGCCCATATTAGCATTTGTTTCAGAAGTGGAAAAGGCCATAGCCATAGCCTTAACTAAAAATTTTCCTACAAGAGGTTCTTTTTCCTTTTGATAAGCATAAAAATCCTTGGCAAATCCGTCAATCATTTTAAATCTTGTTTCGTATGATTTGTTTAAGGTGTTATGGCTGGAAGATTCCATAACTTCTAAAATCTTTTTTAGGCTATCAATCATAGTCTCTTTAGAAATTCTATTATTCTTTACTTCTTCCTCTAAAACTAAATCATATATGTGACACTTATTTTCCTTGCAATATTCAATAACTTCTTTAGCTGTATTTAACATTTATACCTCCAAATATTTAGCCGTCAAAAATTTCTTGTTTTCCAAAAGCTGATTGACAAGATTTTCTGGCAGCCTTTCATCTAATTCCACAGTAAGTGTTACTATATTTAATAGATCATCCTTAATCGTATTAATTGATTCAATGTTAAAATCATTTTTGTAAAGTAGAGAAGAAACTTCAGAAATAATTCCCTTTTGTTCATTGTATCTGAATAAAAGTGTGGGATTTGTTCCGTCAAATTCAACATCTATTCCAGAAATATCTACTATAATCATATTTCCGCCCCCAATTGAAGAACCAATAACATATTCCTCATGGTCTTCATAAGTAAATGAAATTTTAACGGTGTTAGGATGAAAATCTCCTCCTAAATCTGTTGGCACAAATTCATAATTTAAATTTCTTTCTTCCGCAATTTCAAAAGATTTTCTTATTCTGTCATCGTCAGTATCAAAACCCATTATTCCACCTAAAAGAGCCCTGTCCGTTCCGTGTCCCTTATAAGTCATGGCAAAAGAACCATGCAGATAAAAAATTACTTTTTGGTAATTGGACGGGCAAATTTTCCCGGCTAGCTTTGCAATTTTACAGGCACCTGCCGTGTGAGATGAAGATGGCCCCACCATAATAGGTCCTAATATTTCAAATGCGCTATACTCTTTCATCAAATTCCCCCTAAAAAAGATGTAATTATTATAACATATTTGGATTTTTTTTGCATAATTTTTATAAATTCTTACAAAAATATTTTAAAAATATAAAAAAATAATACAAGTTTTTTATAAAATTTCTATTTTTTTATTATATATAATTATTATGGATTAATTTTCACCAAATGTAAAATTATTCTTTTAATTTTTTTTAAACTTTTATACTTGTAAGTGTTATATGCTTTTTTAAAATTTATAAGGAGGAAAAATGGAAAATACTAACACTAAAAAAATTATGTGGTACAATTTAGCTTTTATGGCCTTTTCTACTGTATGGGGTTTTGGAAATGTTATAAATGGTTTTGTCTATTTTAACGGTGTCCAAGTAATTTTTTCTTGGATTCTAATGTTTGCCCTATATTTTGTGCCCTATTCTCTTATGGTTGGTGAATTAGGGTCAACTTTTAAAGATTCTGGCGGCGGCGTTAGCTCATGGATAGAAGGAACAACAAATAAAAAACTTGCCTATTTTGCGGGATGGACTTATTGGGTTGTGCATATGCCCTATATTGCATCAAAGGCTTCAAATGGACTTAAGGCTTTTTCCTGGGTTGTTTTTGGAGATAATTCTCTTTACGATTCCCTTGACATTAGAATTGTTCAGCTAATAACCTTGGCTGTATTTTTAATTTTTTGTTATGTTGCAAGTAGGGGAATTAATCCATTAAAGGCCCTAGCAACAGTTGCTGGAACTTCAATGTTTGTAATGTCAATTTTATTTATTATTTTAATGATGGCTGCAAGGGAAATTAATCCTGCCACAACTTTCATTAATATTGATTGGTCTTTAAAAAATTTAATTCCACGTTTTAGGCTAGAATATTTTACTTCCCTTTCAATACTTGTCTTTGCCGTTGGCGGAAGCGAAAAAATTTCTCCCTATGTAAATAAAATGAAAGACCCTTCAAAAGGATTTCCACGGGGAATGATTGTCCTTTCAATTATGGTTATTGTCTGTGCAATTTTAGGAACAATTTCTCTCGGTATGATGTTTGACATAAATGAAGTAAATGCAAATTTTGACTCCTATGTTTCAAATGGTGCCTACTGGGCCTTTGCAAAACTCGGAGATTATTACGGCATTGGAAATAGCTTCCTTATAATTTATGCCCTATGCAATATGATTGGTCAGTTTTCAACCCTTGTCGTTTCAATTGATGCCCCATTAAGGATGCTGCTTGATTCTGAAACGGCAAGAGAATTTATACCTTCAAAACTTTTGCATAAAAATAAACATGGTGCCTATATAAATGGTATTAAACTTGTAATTGCAATTGTTACTCCCCTAATTATAATTCCTATGCTGGGAATTAAATCAGTAACAGCCTTTTTAAGATTTTTAACTCAGTTAAATTCTGTTTGTATGCCCCTTAGATATTTGTGGGTATTTACAGCTTACCTTGCCCTAAGAAGATACAAAGGAAGATTTACAAGCGACTATCAATTTGTCAAGAGCCAAATGGCTGCAAAATTTTTCGGAGGATGGTGCTTTTTAGTAACCCTATTCTGCTGTGTCCTTGGAATGTTTAAGGGAAATCCCTTTGAAATTTTTATGAATATTATTACTCCAGTAATTTTAGTTGGTCTGGGTTTAATCATGCCTGCCCTTGCTAAAAGAGAAAAAAATAGAAATATCTAAAATCTTTTATTTTTGGTCCCTTTAAGGGGCCTTTTTTTGATTTTTTTAAATTTATTTGTACAAGGCAGCTTGATTGCAAAGTGAATTTTTTGGGTACATATGAATTATAAAAATAATTGGAGGCTAAATAATGACATGGCACGGGGAGTAGTAGATGCCAACAGTTTTACTCACGGTTCTTCGGAAGCCAAAAAAGAAGTCTTTAATTCAGTTTTTGAAAGCCACGATTTAGAACATTCAATGAGCTTTTACGAAAATTTAGAATTTCAGCCACAAATTATGGCCAATGATTAAATTTAAATTTATTAATTATAAAAGTCTAAAAAGGAGAATTTTTATGAAAACTCAAGATAAGTCCTCAAGAGAAGGACTTAAAAATAAAATAAAAATTACAGAAGAAGCCCTTTCATATATTAGGGAGAAAAACAAGAACGCAATTTATATTTCTTCCTTTATACCAACTTCATGTTGTTGCATAGGAATGAAAACAACAAAAGTTACCTTTTCAGACCCTAATGGATCAATAATTTATGATGAATATGAAGAAAGTGGCATAAAAATTTATGTAGATAAGACCCTAAAATTTATTGACGACACCATAAATATTTCACTTTTTACCTATATGTTTACAAAAAAACTTCTTGCAGAAATATTTATACCTGATGCTCCCTTTTAAAAATTTACAAAAAAATAAGTCCTCACTTTCGAGGACTTTTTAAATGTCAAATTCCAAATGAATTTTACCCCTATTCTTTTTACTTTCATTTTTAGGATCCATACTTTCTAAATCGTCAACTGTGTTTTCCTTATTCTGATCTTCAGCATCCTTAGAAGAATTTTCATCTTTCTTATCCTTTTTAAAAACATCCCTGACTTCAGAAAATTTTTCCTTAGTACTTTGCCATGTCTTGCCAAAGTCAATTGATGTTATTTTTTCCTTTACAAAAGAAGGAGTAAGTTTTTCTGAGCCTATAAAAATCGACACGTTAAAATAGGCCATTAAAAAAATTAGGATTCCAATACCTATAATAAATTTTAATTTTTTACTCATATAATCCTCCTTAAGAATTTAATCTCTTGTGAATTTCAAAATAATTGGGCATATATTTTTCTATTTCTCTGTAAAAATCTTTGGAATGATTTTTGTATTTGAGATGAATAATTTCGTGCAAAACAACGGATTCAATTTCATCAATAGGTCTTTTTGCAAGATTTAAGGCTAAAATAATTAGGCCTCTTTGGGGATAACAGGTCCCCCATCTTGCTTTCATCTTCCTCACCCTATATTCCTTAGCATAAAGGCCAGTCATTTCTTCATATTTTCTAGAAATTTCCGGGATAATTTGATAAAATTTTTCCCTATAAAAATCTTCAAGGGCCTTTCCCTTTAAATCACTTTCAAAATCTTCGCCAAAGAGTTTATTGTCATAGGACTTTTTTTCCATATCCCTTTTGGCAAGGTCTTCAATTTTTTTCTCATTTTCATTATAAATTTCCATGATTTTTTCATAGGACATATTTTGAGGGGCTGAAATTTTTATTATTCCATTTTCTGCCCTTATCCTAAGATTTTTCATGTTTTTTCTATTTATTTCTATTCTCATTATAAAAGCGGTGAAAGGAGCCTTGATATTTGCTCTCTTATTCTTGTAAACACATCTCTTTTTTTATACATTTCTTCAGTTATTTGAAGGCAGTCCTTTAAATCTCTTTTAAAATCTTCCTTAAGTTTTTTATTTAATTCGTAGTCAAATAAAAAGGCATTTACTTCAAAATTAAGTTCAAAAGATCTTATGTCAAAATTTGCTGTGCCAACTGTGGAAAGATAGTCGTCAGAAATCATAACCTTTGTATGCAAGAATCCATTTCTATACATATATACATTTGCTCCCCATTTTAAAAGATCTCCCGCATAGGATAAACTTGCCCAGTGGACAAAGGGATGGTCTTTTTTTTCAGGGAACATTACATTAACCTTAACTCCTGAAAGGCTGGCAACTTTTAAGCATTTAAAAAGTCCTTCGTCTGGCACAAAATATGGTGTTTGTATATAAATTTCCTTTGTTGCACGAGTTATGAATTTTTCGTAGCCATTTCTTATAGAGTCTGCCTTAGTATCGGGCCCAGACGTAACAATTGCCACGTCTTTATTTCCCTTCTTTTCAAAAATTTCTGTTGTAAAACCTGTAGGGTCTTTGCTAGATGCAAATTTAAAATCTAAATAAAATCTCCAGCTAAGTCCATTTACTGCTTCGCCTTCAATTCTTAGGTGAGAATCCCTCCAATTACCAAATTTCCCCTTGCCAACATATTCATCACCCACATTTAAACCGCCAACATAGCCAATTTTTTTATCTATAACTGCAATTTTTCTATGGTTTCTGTAATTTATATGGGAATTAATTTTGGGCAAAATTCCAGGGAAGAAAACTGCAAATTCAATTCCTGCTTCTTTAATTCTTCTTCTATCCCTATATTTTAAGTGTCTTGCTCCCATTCCGTCTACTAATAAATAAACCTTTAATCCTTCTCTTGCCTTATCTATTAAAATTTTTATAAATTCTTGGGAAAGATTGTCGGATTTAAAAATATAGTACTGTACATAAATTGTGTGACGAGCCTTTCTTAAGTCCTGAAAAAGTTCTTTGAATTTTTCGGGACCATTATTATATATCTTAACTTCATTGCATGAATATAAAATTTCAGCTTCAGCCATATTAAACATTTCAACAATGTCTTTATATTCTTTGGTTCTAGGATTTGAAAAAACATATTCTCCATCCTGAATGTCTTCAAGCTGCCTTTTAAATTCATTTTTCACATCAATGTCCATCTTTGTCTTATCTTCAAACATTTTGGACTTTGAAATATCTTGGCCCAAGATTAAATATAAAATAATTCCTATAATTGGTAGAAAATTTATTGCCATTACCCATAAAAGAGTAGAGGTAGGCTTTTTTCTTTCAAAAAATACCACCAAGGCAGAAAAAATTATATTTGTCAAAAATATGACTGAATAAACTTGGGCAAAAGATTTAATTGAGTTAAAGTACATCTCAAACATTATTTCACTTCTTTTTCTTGGACTTATATCTAGTTTGAGAATTTAAGATTTTTTTCCTAATCCTAAATTCCTTTGGAGTTATTTCTATTAATTCGTCATCTTCAATAAATTCAAGGGCTTCTTCGAGAGTTAATTTTTTGGCAGGTGAAAGCTTTAAGGCTTCATCTGATCCTGATGCCCTAATATTTGTCTGTTTCTTTTCTTTTGTTACTGAAACTTCTATTTCAACACCCTTCGGAGATTCTCCAACAACTTGTCCTTCATAAACTTCTTCTCCTGCTTCAACAAAAAGGCTTCCTCTTTGCTGAGCATTATTTAGTCCATAAGTTGATGCCGTTCCTGTGTCAAAGGAAACAATTGAAGCATTTACCCTTCTTGGTATTTCGCCTTTATAGGGTGCATATTCTTCAAAAGATGAATTTAAAATTCCATTTCCCCTTGTGTCAGTTAAAAATTCTGTCCTATAACCTATAAGACCTCTGGCAGGGATTGAAAATTCAAGTCTTTGATAGCCACCTTGGGGTTCTTGCATAGTTACAAGTTCACCCTTCCTTCTTCCAAGTTTTTCAATTATTGGACCAACAAATTCACCTGACACATCAATTGTAACTCTTTCAATTGGTTCGTATTTTTTGCCGTCAATTTCTTTAAAAAGAACTTGAGGTTTAGAAACCTGAAATTCATAACCTTCACGTCTCATATTTTCAATTAAAACACTTAGGTGAAGCTCTCCTCTTCCGCTGACCTTAAAAGAATCTGTTGTATCTGTATCTTCAACTCTTAAAGATACATCTGTTTGTAGCTCCCTATAAAGTCTTTGCCTAATTTGTCTTGATGTCAAAAATTTTCCAACTCTTCCTGCAAAGGGAGAATCATTTACAGAAAAATTAATGGCAAGTGTTGGCTCAGAAATTTTTACAAAGGTTAAAGGACTTTTGTCTTCCTCTTTTGTTAAAGTGTCCCCAATATTTATATGACTTATTCCTGTAATGGCAACAATTGAACCTGAATGAGATGAAGAAACTTCAACCCTATTTAGTCCTTCAAATTCAAATATTTTTGAAATCTTAACTCTTTCTTCATAGCCTTCTTTTGTGGCATTTACAATATAGCAAGTGTCATTTTCAAAGATTGAACCTGATTCTATTTTTCCTATACCTATTCTTCCAACATAGTCATTATAATCTATAGTAGAAATTAAAAGTTTAAAGGGATCGTCCTTATTATCTTCTGGAGCTGGAATATGTTTTATAATTGTTTCAAATAAAGGTTCCATAGAAGTCATTTCATCAAAAAGATTCATGGAAGCGACACCCATTTTTGCAGATGCAAAGACAAAAGGTGCATCTAAGACATCTTCATTTGCCCCAAGTTCTATAAATAAATCTAAAACTTCGTCCACAACTTCTTCAGCCCTAGCTTCAGGTCTATCAATTTTATTTATGCAGACAATAACAGGGAGATTTAATTCAAAGGATTTTTTCAAAACAAATTTTGTTTGGGGCATAGGTCCTTCAAAAGCATCAACTAAAAGCACAACGCCATTAACCATTTTTAAAACACGTTCCACTTCTCCTCCAAAATCTGCGTGGCCCGGAGTATCAATAATATTAATTTTTGTGCCCTTGTAATTTACGGCTGTGTTTTTAGAAAGAATTGTTATTCCTCTTTCCCTCTCTATGGCATTGGAATCCATAACACGTTCATTAACTTTTTGATTTTGTCTAAAAACGCCAGATTGTTTTAAAAGTGCATCAACTAAAGTTGTTTTACCGTGATCGACATGGGCAATAATTGCAATATTTCTTATATCTTCTCTTAATTTCATATTTCATCTTCTTTCTTTTAGTCCCTTATATTTTAAACTTTGCATAAAAAAAGTGCAAGACATAAGCCCCGCACTTTTCCTTACCTTGCAAATTTTTCTATAATTTTTTCAAGATTTACTTCTTCTTGGTCGCCCGTTTCCATATTTTTAATTGAATATTTTTCTGTCTTGACTTCATTTTCACCTAAAACTAAAACATAGGGCACCTTTAATTGGTCGGCATACTTAAATTTTTTGCCAAATTTTGCATCTTCTGTATAAACTGAAGCCCTAACATTTTTCTCTCTTAATTTTGCCAAAAGTTTTATTCCCTCTTCAAGATATTCATCCATCGGAATAATTAAAAGATCAATAAGTGATTTATCCTCAGCAGAAATAATCTTTGCCTGGCTTAATTGATAGAAAAGTCTTGAAAGGCCAATGGAAATTCCAACACCCGGCAGGGATTTTTCTGTGTAATAGGAAGCTAAATTATCATATCTTCCTCCGCTACATACTGAACCAATTTTTGGATAATCATTAAGAGTTGTTTCATAAACTGTTCCAGTATAATAGTCAAGACCCCTTGCAATTTTAAGGTCAATCTTATAATTTTTTTCGTCAATGTTATAGGCTTTTATATAGGAAATAACTTTAGAAAGCTCATCAAGACCCCTCTTAAAAATTTCATCTTCAATTTTTAAATCTTCAAGGGCCTTTAAAATTTCTTCATTTGTGCCATCAATTTTAATAAACTTTAAAATTTTATCTGCCACATCAGGATTAGCACCGCTTGTCACAATTTCTTCTTTTACAGCGCAAGGCCCAATTTTGTCAATTTTATCCACTGCCCTTAAAACATCTGTTGAATCTTCAATATTAAGGGAAGAAAAGAATCCCTTTAAAATCCTTCTGTTATTTATATGAATAATAAAACTGTCAAAACCCAAATCCTTAAAAGTGTGGTAAATAACAACTGGAAATTCTGCATCATTTGCAATAGAAAGTTCTCCATTTCCAATAGTATCTATATCACATTGATAAAATTCTCTAAATCTTCCCTTTTGAGCTTTTTCACCCCTATAAACTTTTCCAATTGCATATCTTTTAAAGGGGAAAGAAAGATCAGAAAAATGCTCAACTGTATATCTTGCTAAAGGTACAGTCAAATCAAATCTAAGGCTCATATCCGTATCGCCTTTTGTAAATCTATAAATCTGTTTTTCAGTTTCACCGCCGCCCTTTGCCAATAAAACTTCCGACTTTTCAATAACAGGAGTATCAATTGGTAAAAATCCTGCTCTTTCAAAATTTTTTCTAATAATATCCTTCATTTCATTAAATAAAATTTGCTCTTTAGGTAAAAGTTCCATAAACCCAGGCAAAGTTGATGGTTTAACAATGCTCATAAATTCATCTCCTTATACATTACTAACGTGTTAAATATATTGTAGCATATAAAGTTTATTGATTAAAGACAATTATTAAAGTCCAGGCCTATTAAATCCCATATCGCCAAGAATAAAACAAAAGCCCTGCAAATATAAAATGAAAGAGGATATTTAAAAAGTCCCTCATCTTTTTTGACGGAACAATATTAGTCACATTATTTACTCCTAAAACAAATAGACACATGGCTAAGAATGTAAAAAAAATAATTTTTTCTATGTACATAAAATCACCTGAAAATATTATAAGGCTTATAGCAAAAAAATAGAAGAGAAATTTTTTCCCTCATAAAAAATAGGGACTGTCCCTTGTGGACTGTCCCCAAATCTCAAATTTTATTCAATTTCAATTTTTTTAGAAGTATCAACTTTTTCTTTCTTAGGAATAGAAATTTCCAAAACTCCTCCATCAAGTTTTGCCTTCATACCATTTTCATCAATATCTTTGAAATACATAGTCCTTGACATTTCACTGAATTTTCTTTCTCTATGAATATAATTCTTTTCTTTCTTATTATTTTCTTCAGATTTTTTAGCTGAAATAATAAGTCTTCCTTCCTTCATATTTACATCAATTTCATCTTTAGAAAATCCTGGAAGTTCCGCTTCAACTTTGTAGGCCTTGTCATCTTCTGAAATATCCACTTTAAAAGAAGCTGATCTTAAAGCCCTGTCCTTTGAATAATCGTCATTGAAAAATGAATCAATCATATCATAAAAATCATCAAATCTACTATCATCTAACAAATTTCTTCTATAAGGTCTTATGCTCATATCCATCTTCCTTTCTTAACAAATAGTCATAAGTTTCTATTTACATTCTATAAATTTTCTAAAGTAAATATTTTTATAGTCTATTTATGAAAATTTTAAGTAAACAAATTTAATAAATAAAAACTTAAAAAATTTTATAACAAAAGAAAATTTATATTTCATTAGCAGCCACTTGCCTCTTCTGCTAACTTAATTATATTATAAAACGTTGGTCAAAGAATGTCAAGTTTTTTTTGAAATTTTTTTTTAAATTAATAGTCAAAAAAATCTCCCGACTAATTCGGGAGACTGTTATTTATCTCTGCTTCTTTATTTAATTCTTCTCTTTTCCTTTGGCCTTCCTCTAATTTTTGTCTTTCTTCATCTGTTAGATTTTCAGGATTTTCTTCCTCTCTATTTAAAAATTCTTTGTGAACATTTCTTGCAATTTCCTTATCCACCTTATAATACTCTATGCCATGAATCTTTGCTCTTTCCCCAACAAGTGTTTTAAATTCAATATCATTTTTATCTAAACTCATAGCATAATAGGCAAGATAAGAAAGCTGACCGTAAGAAAGATCAGTTTTCACATATTTATTTGCAATAGAAACAAGTTTTGGAATTTTTAAAATAAGTCCTCCACCGCTGTGCATTTTCTCAAAAATTTTCATAATAAAACCTTGCTGAGCTTCAATTCTGCCAAGGTCCTGATTTTCATAAAATTTTCTAATTCTCAAATACTTAACTGCATCTTCACCATTTAAATTGTGAAGCCCTTCATGAAAATTAATTTCAAGGGGCGGGATTGTTGAAGGGTCGGTGTAAGAATATTCTGGTGTATAGATTTCCACTCCGCCAATTGCATCAACAAGTTCCTTAACAGCATCATATTCACAGACCAAGTAGTGGTCAATTTTTAAGTCCATAAAATCTTCAACTGAACTCACTTGAAGGTCTAACCCACCACGAGAGTAGGCAGCATTTATTTTATAATTATCATATCCCTTAACCTTGTAGTAAGTGTCCCTTGGAATCGAAATTATTTGTGTTTTATTTTTTTTAGGGTCTATAGTCATTAACATTATTGTGTCTGCTCTTTTTGAATTTTCATCGACTTCATAGGTAACCTTACTTGAATCAAGTCCTATGAGAAGGATATTTATGGAATTTTTTTCTTTATCAAAAACATTTATCTTTGCAGGTTCATTTATCTTTTCTTCATTTTTTGTACTTTCTCTGTTTTCAGCAAGCTTTTCTCCCCTTGGCATCATAAAAAAAGTAAATGCTAAGGTTGAAGTTAAAAGTAAAATTACTATTCCCACAAATATTCTGTAAAAAACTTTCATCAAACACCTCTTACTTAGTCTATATAAAAGCTTATTTATTTTCAATAGTTTTTTTGGATTTTAAGAAAATCTTAACTATGTTTATTGGCTAATTTTATCACATTTGGGTATATAATATCTATGAAAGTTTTTTTAGATTCCGATGCTGTACCAATTAGAAATATTGCCATAAATATTTGTAAGGAAGAAGAAGTTGAAATAATACTTGTAAAAAATTATTCTCAGGATTTTACCACAGATTATGGGGAAATTATAAATGTTGACATTTCTCCTGACGCTGCGGATTTGTATATAGTAAATCATGGTGAAAGTGGTGATTTAGTTCTTACAAATGACAGAGGTCTTTCTTCCATGGCCCTTGCTAGAAATTTTTATGTTATGGATTTTAATGGCAATATTATTGATGAAAAAAATATATCTTCTTATTTAAATCAAAGATATATAAGCAAGGTGATGAGGAATAAGGGAGTTTATACTCACTTTAAAAAAAGAAAAAAATCTGAAAATGAAAATTTTGAATTAGAACTTAGAAATTTATTAAGGAGGATCAAAAATGATTAAATTATTTATATCAAGTCTTTGCCCTGACTGCCCAGCAGCTCTTGATTATGTAAAAAAACATGGCATTAAGGTTCAAATCATTGACATCACTTCATCAATGAAGGCTTTAAAATTTTATTTGAAATATAGGGACAGACATCCTTATTTTAAAAGCATTAAAAGGGAAAGAAAAGTTGGCGTGCCGCTATTTATGATAGATAATGGCAGAAGATTTTATACATTGGAGGAGTTTAGTAGATTATAATGGATTTTTTAGAACTTGCAAGAAAAAGACAGTCATGCAGAAATTTTGATCCCAAAAAAGCTGTTGACAAAGATTTAATTGAAAAATGCTTGGATGCCATGATTTTATCACCCTCTGCCTGTAATGCACAGCCCTATTTTTACCATGTGCTTGAGGGAGATTTGGCTAAAAAAGTCTCTGGCCTAACTGGCAGTTTTAATACTTTTGCAAAAAATGCCCCAGTAATAATTGTCCTTGAAGAAGAAAATTATAACCTCACCGCAAAAGTTGGCTCTACCATAAAAAATCAAGACTATAAATCAATAGATATGGGAATTTCTGTTTCCTATCTAACTCTTGAAGCCACATCTCTTGGCCTTTCAACTTGTATTTTGGGCTGGTTTAATGAAAATGAAATAAAAAGACTATTGAAGATAAAAAATAAAATTCGCCTTGTCATTGCCCTTGGCTATGCTGCAAATGACGAAATTAAAGAAAAAAAGAGAAAATCAAAATCTGCCATCTATAAAATTTGGGAAGATGAAAACTAAAGATAAAAAATTAGCTGCTAGCTTTTTGCCAGCAGCTTTTTCATTTTTATACAAGTAAAATTTTGTGGAGAAATTCTTTTGTTCTCTCCTTTTTAGGATTATTAAAAATTTCTTCAGGAGAGCCTTCTTCTTCAATTAAACCCTTATCTACAAAAATTACCCTATTAGAAACATCCCTTGCAAAGTGCATTTCATGAGTTACAACAAGCATTGTCATTCCACTTTTTGCAAGATCAATCATAATATTTAAAACTTCTTCAACCATTTCTGGGTCAAGGGCTGAAGTTGGTTCATCAAAAAGCATAATATCTGGCTCCATGGAAAGAGCCCTTGCAATGGCAACTCTTTGCTTTTGACCACCTGACAAATGAGAAGGAAGGGCCTTTTCATAGGGATCCATCCCAACTTTTTTTAAATTTTCCCTCGCAGCTTTTTCTGCCTCATCCCTAGATTTTTTTAAGACCTTTATGGGAGCAAGCGTGCAGTTTTCCAATACATTTAAATTATTGTAGAGATTAAAATTTTGAAAAACCATGGCCATTTTTGTCCTTGCCGCCTTTAAATTTGCCTTTGGATTTGTCAAATCTTCTCCCTTAAAATAAATATGGCCGCCAGTTGGCTCTTCAAGCTGATTTATACACCTTAGAAAAGTGGATTTTCCTGAGCCGCTGGCCCCAATAATAGAAATAACATCTCCCATATTTACGTCAAGAGAAATTCCCTTTAAGACCTCATTATTTCCAAAAGTTTTTTCTAAATTTTCAATTTTTAAAATTTCCATAATTTACACCTGCTGTTGATTGCCCATTTTTAATTCAAAAGAAACGGGTCCTTCCAGTCTTTTTTCAATTTGCCTTAAAATTTCTGTAATTACAGTAGTTAAAAGTAAATAGATAACTAAAATTATAAAATAAGTTGAAAAATAATCATAGGACTGACCAGCCACAGTTTTGGCTGCAAAGAAAAGTTCTCCAACACCAATAACATTTAAAACTGACGTATCCTTAACATTAATTACAAATTCATTACCCGTTGCCGGAAGAATATTTCTCATAGTTTGAGGTCCAATAACATAAAGCATAGTTTGGGCATGACTAAGACCAGATGACCTTGCAGCCTCCCATTGACCCTTATCAATTGATAAAATCCCACCACGAACAACTTCTGACATATAGGCACCGGTATTAATTGAAACAATAATATAGGCAGTTAAAAGTTTATCCACATCCATTCCCAAAAATAAGGGAAAACCATAGAACAAAAGGGATGCCTGAACCATCATGGGAGTTCCTCTAAAAAGGGCAATGTAGGCAGAAATTATTACATTAATTAATCTTTGCAAAATACCCTTAAAACCCTTTTTGGGAGGAATTGTCCTGATAGTTCCCATTAAAAGCCCAATTAATAGGCCGATTATCGTTGCAACTATTGAAATTTTCAGAGTCGTAATAACCCCTGAAAAAAACAATAATTTATATTTTTCATATAAAGCTAAAACTTTTTCCATAAAAATTACTCATTTGCTGGCTGACTTTCTATAGCCTTATCCATTATTTCAAGTCTTTGTTCTTCAGAAATACCATCAAAAACTTCATTAACCTTCTTTAAAAGTTCGTCATTTCCAATTTTTACTGCACAGGCAACTTCATTTGAATTGTCAGTAACTGTAAATCCCTTGCCTTCATCAAAAGAAACTGAAACTAGATCATCAGTAGCAGATTCAACAGATTTTGCTTCTGGAACTTCAGCCACATAACCATCAATGACACCTGACTGAAGGGCAACCCTTAGCTCAGGAAAAGAACTTTGAGCTTCCATTTTTTCCACTCCATTTATTTGATCAATAATATCATAGTGAACAGTATTTAATTGAGCAGTAATCTTTGCACCCTTAAAATCATCAAGAGATTTTGCATTTTCATAAACACTTCCCCTTTTGACAATCATTACATACTCACTTTTCCAATAGGCATTAGTAAACTGAACTTCCTTTGCCCTATCAGGAGTTGGGCTCATACCTGCCATAATTAAATCAATTTTTCCAGATTTTAGTGCAGGAGGTAGGCCATCCCATTCAGTTTTTACAATAACAAGCTTTTTGCCAAGGGCATCTGCAACTTTTTGTGCCATATAGACATCATAACCTCCAGCAAATTGACCTTCAGCATCAAGGATTCCTACTGCTCCATTTGAATCATCAATTTGAGTCCAGTTAAAAGGAGCGTAGCCACATTCCATGCCAACTTTTAAAACATCTTCATCAGCTTTTTCTTCAGTTTTGCTGCAAGCGCAAAGACTTAAAAGGATAAAAACGAAAGTGACAAACTTAAATAATTTTTTCATACTAATTTCCTCCTAAATTTTCAAAAAAGAACCCTCGCCCTTCACAAAGTTTAACTTAGAAAAGCCTTTGGGAAACAATTTTGTTTTTAAATAAAAAAAATCTTCCATCCCCATGGGACGAAAGTTTCGTGGTACCACCCAATTTTGCAATAAATGCCTCATTGTGAGCTTAATAACGCAAGCCAAACGGAAAAGCTCCAAGTCTTTATTCCCTAAAATTCCAATGCACCACTCCCACCTTAAGGCACTCTCTAAAATCTTCCAATTAGGTACTCATCTCTTCAATGCTTTTAACCATTATAGCCACAGCAAAACAAAAAAGCAAGTCTTTTTTTAATTTTTTATTTTTTTTCTTAAAAAAAAACTAGTGTACCAATAAGATAATTGACACACTAGTAAAAATATTTAATTTTTAGGATAGAAGATAGGATTATATTTTAACAAAATAAACATTTTGCTTTTTAAGTTATTCACATAATTTCTTCAAATGGTATTTTTTAAATACAACTGCCATAAATTCAAGATTAGAGTTGTTAGAATAGTTTATTAAACCATGGCCTTCTCCATCGTTAATAATGCAAAAATCACCACTTGAAACCTTGGTTTTTTTATCTTTCTCCAAAAATACTCCATCACCTTTTAAGATATAATATAGCTCTCCATCACCAGAGTGTATATGATAACCTATACTTGCTTTGGGTTCTAATATCATCCTAGATATCATAGTTACATCTTCAAACAAATCATTATCTGTAACATATTCTCCGATTAAAATTCCATTACCATCTCTAACATTTTCTAAAACTTTCTTAATATTTCTTTTAATTATCATAAAAAACCTACTTCGTAAAATCTACTAAAAACGTTGATATCTGTGGTACAAATATTATTAGTATAGCTGCTAAGGCTACTATCAACATTACGTGTATCAAATATGGCATAGTATCCTCTATTCCCATATTCTTATCAGTAATGCTACAACCACAAATGGTTGAAAGACCAACCGGAGGAGTTATATTAGCTAATGCAAAATTCATAATTAGCACCATGCCAAAATGTATAGGGTTAATATTATATTGTAATGCGATTGGCATAAATATAGGTGCTAATAAGATTATTAATGATGTTACTTCCGTTAAGCATCCAAGTATTAATAGTACTAATGATACGATTAACAAAAATTGTATCTTTGTATGGGCGTAAGCTAAAAAGAAGCTAGTTATTAATTCAGGAATTCTGGCTATTGTTAGCAACCAAGCAAATGCATTGCATACAGCTATAACTATCAAGATAACAGCTGATGTAATTGCAGAATCAATCATGATATTTTTTAGCCTTTTCCAATTTAATTCTTTATAAAATAAAGATAATATTAAACCATATATAACCGCAATCACAGCTACTTCGGTAGATGTCATTAAACCACTAAATATACCAGCTAAAATTATTACTGGAGTCATTAAAGGAAAAAATCCATCCTTTATAACATCAAACAATTCTTTTCTACTCAGTTTTTTGTCGTTTTTTATGCCAAAACCTTTTAATCTTGAAATATAACTAGCATAAATTGACAACATTGTAGCTAGTATTATACCAGGAATAAAACCCGCTAAAAATAAATCTCCTATCGATATGTTTGCTGTAATTCCTAATATAACCATTGTTATGCTTGGTGGAATTATTAACCCTAAAATTCCAGAAGGACCGATTATACTAGCTATAAAAGCATTAGAATATCCCTGTTTTTTCATTTCTGGAACCATTACAGAACCAACTGCAAAAGTCGTAGCTGCTGTAGAACCAGACACAGCTCCAAATAAAGCACAAGTCATTATAGCTGTTACACTTAGACCTCCAGTTACTTTACCAACAAAAGCATTTGCTAAATTCATTAATCTCTTAGTTAAACCACCTTCTCCCATGATATTACCAGCTAAAATAAATAATGGTAATGCCAAAAGTGAAAATGAATTAACACCTGCAAACATCCTTTGCACCATCATTTCCAAAGAAATGTTTTGAATCACTAACATCCCTGAAGTCACTACGCCCATTGCGAAAGCTATTGGTATTCCTAAAAATAATAGTGTGAAGAATCCTATTAATATATTAATAATCAATTTTCTTCTCCTTTCTTTTCAAAAAGCATAACAAGTAAGATATAAATAGTCATAAACGATGTTATTGGTAACACTGAATAAACTAAACCCATAGACCATTGCATAGTAGGAGATAAAACTTTAATTGTTTTCATAGACAATGTCATCCCATAGAAAGCAATTATTCCATAGAAAATTATAATAATAAGTTTTCCAAAAAATCCTATTGCCTTATTCACTTTTCCTTTAGTCAAGTTCACAAAGAAATTAACAGATAAATGTCTGTCTTCAGCAAGAGCAACTGAGCATCCACAAAAGGTTAACCAAATTAAAAAGAATCTTGCTAATTCCTCACACCAAGGAAAAGATAGTTTTAAAGTCCTTGTAATTACTTGAATCGCTACGACAACTGTTAAACCAATTATACAAATAAGACAAGCTGCTTTAAGAATGTTAAGAAAAATATTTTTAACTTTTAACATCAGATTATCTCCTTACCACCCTGAAGCCTCGTTATATACTTTCATTAAATCTGCACCAAATATAGGTTCCCAATCTTTATATACTGACAACATCGCGTTTCTAAACGCATCTTTATCAACGTCATCATTAATTTCCATTCCTTTAGACTTAAGCGTTTCAATATATTGAGCATTATCATTATCATTTGCTCGTTTTACATTTTCCGATAATTCTTTCATACACTCAAGTATTATATTCTGATCTTCTTCTGAAATAGTATCCCAAACGCTCCGATTTATAACTACCATAGCTTGATTATAAAAATGGTCTGTTATTGATAAATATTTCTGAACCTCATTAAAATTTGAAGCCACAATATTAGAAAGAGGATTTTCTTGGGCGTCTACTACTTTTTGTTGCAAAGCACCATAAAGTTCAGAAAATGCTAACATGGTTGGTAAAGCTCCTACTTTTTCGAAAGCGTCTACACGTAATTTATTTTGAGCTACACGAATTTTAACACCTTTAAGATCCTCAGGTTTCACTATAGGCTTGCTGTTATTAGTAATCTCTCTATAACCCCACTCAATAAAACCTATTTTTTTCATTCCATACTGACCAATTATATCTCCTAAGAAATCTCCAAATTTTCCATCATAAGCATTTCTTGCATGATTTAAATCTTTCCACATATATGGTAAATCTTCAATAGCTAATTTTTGGTCAATTGCTTGCATCGATCCTGTCATAATAACTCCTGAATCTAGTGAGCCCAATTGAATCTGTTCTAACATATCTGTCTCTGAACCCAATTGAGAATTAGGAAAGTCCTCAATAACCACCCTTCCATCAGTTTTCTCTTTAACGGAGAGAGTGAATTCGTGTATTAATGTTGTAGCATTTGTACCTTCTGACATTGCATGTCCCAACTTTATATTAATTTGAGGTCTAGCATTTCCTTCATTCTCTTTAACCTCACCATTGTCTTTATTACCACAAGCTGATAAAAAAACAAATATAAAAAATATAACAACAATTCTTTTTAATGATTTCATAAAAACCTCCTAGTTATTAAACATTTGTATAATAATTAATTTTTACTATGGATTGCTTCATAATTTGA
The DNA here is from genome assembly GCF_900099555.1 of Peptoniphilus raoultii. Taxonomy (GTDB): domain Bacteria; phylum Bacillota; class Clostridia; order Tissierellales; family Peptoniphilaceae; genus Peptoniphilus_A; species Peptoniphilus_A raoultii. Next base: position 586,067 of record NZ_FMWM01000002.1, on the reverse strand, counting down.
ATATTCATGTAAAGCTTTTTCTAATAATTCCATAGCTCGTACTAACTTATCTTCTTCCAAAACATAAGCTATTCTAACTTCTTTAGTTCCTAATCCTTTAGTCGAATAAAAGTCTTGAATTGGTGAAACCATTACAACTTCTCCGTTATCTTCAAAATTTTCAAGCATCCAAATCAAAAAATTTTCAGCATTATCGACTGGTAGCTTTGCGGAAATATAGAAAGCTCCCTCTGGTTTATGACAAATTACACCTTCCATCTTTTCTAATAGGTCAAATACCACATCCCTTCTATGTTGATATTCTTTATTTACCTCCCTTAAATATGAGCTTGGGGTCTTATATAATTCAATTGCCCCCACTTGATCCAATGTTGGAGCGCATATTCTACTTTGACATAATTTAGTGACATTTGCAGTAAAGTCTTTATTTTTACTTGCAATATTTCCAATTCTTGCTCCACAAGCACTATATCTTTTGGAAACGCTATCAACTATTATAACGTTATCTTTTATCCTATCAATACTGGCTAATGACTTATATGGAAGTCCATCATAAACAAATTCCCTATAAACTTCATCGCTTATGATAAATAAATCGTTTTCTAAAGCTATATCAGCTAACATTTCCAGTTCTTCGTCAGTATAAACAACCCCTGTCGGATTGTTTGGATGATTAAGTAATATAGCTTTTGTTCGATCATCAATTAAAGGATCGATTTTATCTCTACTAGGTAAATGATAGCCCTCTTCTGCTTTTGTAGTGATGGCTTTTATATTTACATTAATTTCTTTGGTCATAAGATTATAATCAGTATATAGAGGTTCAACTGATAGAATATTATCACCTGGGTCACAAGTTGCTAATAATGCAAATAATAAAGCTTCACTGCCTGCAACAGTGACAAATATTTCACTAGGTTCAAAGTCTATGTCATATCCTTTATAATAATCACTCATAGCTTTTCTTAATTCTGGATTTCCATAATTTTCACCATAAGCCAAAACTTCAGGTTCAAATTTCTTAATTGCTTCAAAAAATCCCTTAGGCGTTTTAATGTCTGGCTGGCCAACATACATGGCAATTATTTTTTTTCCATTTTCTTTTGCCTTATTTATATAAGGAGTTAATTTTCTTGTCCCAGAAAATGGCATGTCATAAATTCTCTTAGATAACTTCATACATATTACCTCCATTATGTATTTTTATAGTTATTTGTTTGATAAAGCGATGCATCACTATTAACTACTATTATACACGTTTTTAGAAAAATGTAAATCATTTCACGTCATATATTTAAGTATACATATTTAATCAAAATAATATATCCTTTTTATTTATTAAGTTGGATTTAATCTACAATCTCGCTTATTTACTATTTTATTGCTTTTCTGATTATTTTATTAATTTGAGTTTCAATTATTGTCGTTGAAATATGTATTTATTTTGAGTTGTTTTTATGATAATATATAATATAATAGTATTATGTGAAAGGAGAAAATGCTTTGAGTAGGCAAAAAAATTATAAAAAAAATGCTTCCTATCAAATTTATATAAATATAAAAAATAGAATTTTAAATTTAGAATATAAACCAAATGGCATCCTTTATGAAGATGAATTGGCTAAAGAGTTTGATGTTAGCAGGACTCCAATAAGGTCCGCTATACAAAATTTAAAAAACGAGGGTTTTATAAAGAATGAAAGTGGCAATACAATTGCACCACTTTCACTAGAAGAATACATGATGATTTATCAAATACGTGAACATTTAGAATTGTTATCTATTGAAATTGCAACTTTAAATTGGACAGATAATAATATAGTTCTATTGGAAGAAAACCTTCACAAGCAAAAAACACTTCTGTATAATAAAGATTATCAACCTATAGCCTTTTTAAAATTAGATAGGGATTTTCATGGCTCTATTTCGGAAATTGGAGGTAATTTCCTTCTGCAAAAAGAACTTCTTAAGTATTATGACTTGTATTATAGATATAATTATTTTTGTGGATTCAAAAACAGAAAAGATTATGCAATAGTAGAACATGAAAATCTACTAACTTTAATTAAAACTAGAAATGTAAATTTAGCTAAGGCCGAAATGAAAGATCACCTAAGAAATGTTAATAATCAAATAATAATAAATTTAGCAAGTAAACTTAATGAATTAGCACATAAATAAATTTTTATGATAATTTACAAATCAAAATTAAAATATATTTTCTCCTTGTAAATTTTTATTTTATAAAAGAGGATACTATTTTGCATCCTCTTTATCCTCTTTCCATATTTAAGAATTTTGTAAATTCTTTTTTAAACACTAGCTCAACTGTTCCTGTTGGGCCATTTCTATGTTTTGCTATTATTAGTTCGCCTATATTTGGTTTTTCTGATTCTTCTTTTGTATAGTATTCATCTCTATACAAAAACATTACTATGTCGGCGTCTTGTTCAATGGCACCTGATTCTCTTAGGTCAGAAAGGATTGGCCTATGGTCGCTTCTCATTTCCGGTGCTCTCGAAAGCTGAGATAGGGCTATTAATGGAACGTCAAGTTCTTTTGCTACGGCTTTTAAATTTCTTGATATGGCTGAAATTTCTTGTTGCCTTGATTCGCTTTTTGAATTCATTTGCATTAGCTGTAAATAGTCTATAATAATTAAATCAAGGGATCCTACTTCTGATTTCATTCTCCTGCACTTTGCCAAAATTTCAAGGGGGCTTAGGGCCGCCGTATCGTCAATTTGTATATTCATTCCTGAAATCAAAGGCATGGTATTAATTATTTTCATCCATTCGTCTTCATTTAAATCTCCTGATATAACTTTTTGTAGGTCTACATGTGAACAGGATGAAATTATTCTTTGCAGAAGCTGATTTCTACTCATTTCTAGTGAAAAAACTGCAATATGTGCATTATTTTTTAGGGCGGCATTTGTTGCAATGTTTACCATTAAGGCTGTTTTCCCCATTGAGGGTCTTGCTGCAATTAATATTAAATCTGATTTTTGCAGACCTGAAAGTTTTCTGTCAAGGTCTGAAAATCCTGTTGAAATACCTGTAATCGAATTTGGATTTTGAGCCCTTTTTTCCATTTCGCTAAAGGTTTCTGAAACGACTTCATCAATTTTTACTAGGCCATGTGTTTTTGAACTTTCATTTATTTCATATATGCTTCTTTCTGCAAGTTCAATCACTTCTTTGGCTTCAGCGTCAGGTGAAAAGGCATTTGTCTGAGTCTTGTCACAAACTTTTATAAGCTGCCTTAAAAGTGATTTTTCTTTTATTAATTTAAAATAATATTTGGCATTTGTAACTGATGCTACTGATGAAGAAAGGTCTGCAAGATAAACTGTCCCTCCAACTTCTTCAAGGGCATTCATCTTTTTTAATTCTTCTGCAACTGTTATTACATCTGCCGCTTCATTTCTTGTATATAAATTTAAAATTGCCCCATATATTTTTTGATGGGCCTCGGAATAAAAGTCCCTAGGATTAATTAATTCTACAGATGATGTCACTGCTTCTTTTGAAAGCATCATGGCCCCAAGAGCTGAAACTTCAGCCTCGTTTGAATGTGGAGGCAGTTTTAAATTTTCAAGGCCGTTAAAATTAACCTCTTCCATTATTCATTCCTTTCGATTTTTACCTTTAATTTAGCACTAATCTTTGGATATAATTTTATTTCTATTTCTTCCTGGCCTATTGTCTTAATATTTTCTGGAAGATTTATTTTTTTTCTATCTATTTCAATTTTTTTGTCTTCAAAAAGTTTATCAGCAATGTCTTTTGAAGTTATGGCTCCAAAAAGTCTTCCGCCTTCTCCTGCCTTAACTTTCATAGTAATTGGTGATTTTTCTATTAGCTTTTTTAATTCTTCCGCTTCTTTTCTATTTTCTTTTTCTTCTGCTTCTTTTCTTTTTTGATCTTCTTTCCATTTAACCATATTTTCGTCATTTGCTTCTATGGCAATTTTTCTAGGAATCAAGAAATTTCTTGCATAACCATCTTTGGCATCAACAATATTTCCTGCTTTTCCTAAATTTTTATCATCTTTTATTAGAATTACTTTCATCGTCATCCTCCTTATTTTCTCTTGCATATTCTTCTATTGCATCTTCAAGTTTTGCCTGTGCCTCATCAAAATCTGTGGTATCAATTTGAGCTCCTGCCATATTTAGGTGACCGCCTCCGCCAATTTTTTCTAAAATCAGCTGAACGGAAACTTTTTCTCCCCTGCTTCTACCAGAGATGTGAATTTTATTTGATGATAGGGTTAAAACAAAGGATGCATCAACGCCATTTATTTCAAGGAGCATATCGGCAGCTTGAGCCGCAACTAATACTGAATTTTCAACTTCTTTTTCAAATCTTCCGATTGCAATATTTTCATTTACAATTTTTGCAGACTGAATAACTTCTGCCCTATAAACCATTGTTGAAAAATCATCTTCAAATAGGGCTTTAACCTTTGTCATATCTGCTCCTGCCCTTCTTAAAGTTGATGCAGCTTCAAATGTTCTAACTCCTGTTTGGAAGGAGAAGTTTTTAGTGTCAACAACAATTCCTGACATTAAGGCATCCGCTTCAAAATGAGTTAGATTTAAATCATCTGACATATATTCAAGCACTTCAGTAATAAGTTCTGAGGCTGATGATGCATAGGGTTCAACATAAGTTAATACTGGGTTTTTTACAAATTCTCCGCCCCTTCTGTGGTGGTCAATAACAACAACTTGTTTTGCCTTTTCCACAAGTTCTGGACATTCTGTAAAGGATGGCTTGTGATTATCTACTAAAATTAAAAGGGATGAACTTTTTATTGATGAAAGTGCCCTTGATCTTGAAATAATTCTTGAATAAAGGTCTTCCTCTTCTTTTTTCATCCTATTTATTAAATTGTCAATGGAAGGGTTTGAATTTTCAAGAACAATAAATCCTTCCTTTCCCCTATTTAAAGTTGCACGAATAACTCCAATGGCCGCTCCAATTGCATCCATATCTGCATTTTTGTGACCCATTACAAAGACATTTTCTGACCTGTCAATTAACTGCCTTAGAGCTTCACCAATAACCCTTGCTTTAACCTTATTTCTCTTTTCAACAGCCTTGGATTTGCCGCCAAAAAATTCGTAGGAATCCGAAATTTTTACAACAGCTTGATCGCCGCCACGACCAAGAGCAATGTCAAGAGCCGAGTCCGATTCAATATAGGCCTCCTTAAAATTTAAACCAAAGGAGGAAACTCCAATTGATAAAGTTATAGGCATCGAATTTTCTCTATTTAGCTCTCTTAAGTCGTCTAAAATATCAAATCTTTTTTGTTTAATATCTAAAAGAGCTTGATACTGCATAATAACAAGATATGAATCGTCAACATATTTTCTAACTAAGGCATCATAGGCTTCAAAATAAGATCTTATTGATGAGTCAATAGATGCAATTAATTGAGGCTTTGATTCTGTTGGAACAGTATCCATGGCTTCGTCAAAATTATCCACTTCAATTTTGCAGACTATAGGAAATTCGTTGGTGTACTTCATATCCAAATTTTTATAGGCAGAATTATCTACAAAATAAAATAAAATTAATTTCTCTGCTGGGACATTTGACTTGCCTACCGGCAGAGGATTTGTATAAACCTTGTAGGAGGACATGGCAATACTTGCCTCAAAAATTTCCTCCTTGGAAGATTTTATAATCTCCTCCCAATTTACATCTGATATAAAATCACTAAGGCTTTCATTCATAAGCTCCATATCTTTAAAAAGATTCATAAATGGTGTGTTATACCAAATTATACATCCCTTGTCATCTGTCACAACAAGAGGATGCGGCATATTAAAAATCGTCTTTTTCGTCAGAGAATCAAAATCTCCTGAAAGGTCCTCAATATATTTTTTATTGTAGGAATTTTTGTTTTCTATTCTTTTAACTGTAATGAAAATTACATATATAAAGATTAAAAAGACCGCAAGGCCAGCCTGAAGCTTATAAATACCGCTTAAAAAGGTGGCAATAAGTCCAAAAAATACATAGGGATAAAAATCTTTTAAATTAAAATCCTTCATTTTACACTCCAAACTTTCTCAAATTAATAAACATATCCATAAAACCTAAAAATATAAAAATCAATTGAATATAGGGTATAGTCAAAGCAATAATAAATATTATAGTTTGTAGAAAGGTATTTAGACCAAATCTTGCCATAAAGAATTTTACAAGGGCAAAGCCTTCAATAAATAGGGCGAAGAAAAAAATGAACATAAGATTTTTGTTAAAAACATAATAATCTCCGCTTCCATTAAATAAGTATAAAACAAAAATTGAAAGACCTACAAATAGGATGAATTCCCTTGGGATTTTTACAAATTCAAGAGGTGGTGGTCCAAAAATTATTCTTCCTCTGGCAAACATAGTTCTTGTTACTGAAATATAAATAATATAGGAAAAGACAAGTGAAAATACCATTAAATAAGAGGGAGCCATTTGTAAAAATGCCTTATACATTTGACTAATCCTGTTCGTTAATGAAAAAATTTCACTATCAGATAGGCCCACTTCTTGGCCAATATTATTGTAAACTTCTGTAATTCCCTTTATTGTGTCAGGAGAATTTATAACTTCTCCATTGATGCCAAAGGAAAGTATCAGGACAATTATTGAGATAAAAAAAGAAATAGCTCCCGCTAAAAGTGTCATTTGCCAAGATTTTTTTGTTGATATCATATAATGGAAAATTAAAATCAAAGGTCCAAAAATTGCAAAGACTATTAGACCATTAAGGGGATTGAAAATTGCCCCAATTAAAAGGCACACAGCTAAGAATATTCCCATAATTTTAAAGATTCCTTCTTTTAATGATTCTGAAATATACATGGCTGGGAAAAATATATAAATAACTGGAAATACTATGCCAAAAATAGCTAAAAGAAAAGATTTAACCATAAGGCTTAAAAGATTTCCATAATTTTTATTTTCATTCAAAGAATTCACTCCTTTTCTTTATTTTAACATAATAGTATTTAATTTAAAAGAAAATGTGAAGGCCTTAAAAATCCAAAAAATTTTTAAATTTTAATTTTTATAAACCATTTATATATGTTTAATGAAAAAGATTCCACTTTGTGATATAATTTTAAAAAAGGAGGCCAACAATGATTCAAAGTTTAGTAAAAGCATCTCTCGTTTTAGATTATTTAAGAAAAGAATCAAGAGAGCTAACTATTGGAGAAATATCGGAAAAATTAGATTTACCCCCTTCAACAACTCACAGAATTTTAAGAACTTTAATAGCCATAGATTATGTAAGTAAGGATGAAAAAAGTCATCTTTATACTTTGGGACCTGGTCTTATACCCCTTGGCTTTGCTGCAACATCTTTTTTAAATCCCCAAAAGGAAACGCAGAAGATTTTACAAGAACTTTCACAATTGACAGGAGAAGATTCCTTTTTAATTATTAGAAGCGGCAAAAAAGGTCTTGTCATTAGTAAAGCCCAAGGCAAACACCCCTTAAAAATTGTAGAAAATTTTGGCAAAGAAATTGATCTTCACTGGGGAGCAATTAGAAAAGTTGTACTTGCCTTTCAAAGTAGGGAATTTATTGACGATTATATTAAAGAAGGCCTTTCATCAAATTTAAATGGTCAAATTAATGAAAATGAATTAAAAAGAGAATTGGAAGAAATTAGGGAAAATAAAATTGCAATTTCCCATTCTGAATATATTGACAACGCCTGCGGAATTGGAGCACCCGTCTTTAATTATTCTGGCGAGCTTTTGGGCGGACTTGGCATTGTTCTTCCCATGGAAAGATTTACAGATGAAAATAAGGATAATTTTATTGCATCTGTTAAGTCCTGTGCTGAAAAATTATCGGCAAGTCTTGCCTACACAGGTGAAAATGACCGTATTAGCCTATAAATTTTTTATATTCTCATAAAAATAAAAATTTTATTTAAGCCTATATAAGTTTTTTCTTATATAGGTTTTTTAGTGAATTCACTTTTTAATTTTTTGCAATAACCTATTAATATATTTCTCCTGTGAATTTTTTTCTAATTTATCTGTTTATTGCATGTAATAATAGATATAAATTAGACAAGAATTTTTTGAAAGGAGAAATTATATGGAAAACACATTAATTCATGCTGATCAGACTTGGGTGATCTGGGCAATTATTTTAATTGTAACTGCTCTTTCCATTTATTTGGAAGGCAATTATAAGTGGGCATAAAAAATTACAGGTGCGGTAATTCTTACGAATTTTAAGGTTATTCCTATGGAATCACCAGTCTATGGCACAATTTGGTCATATGTCATCCCCCTATCAATCCCCATGCTTTTATTTCAATCTAATATGAAAAGAATTTTTAAAGAATCAGGAATAGCAATGATTTTATTTCTATCGGGGCTCTAGGCACAATTGCAGATGCAGTTTTAGGCTTTGTAATACTTAAAAATTTCATTCCAGACCTTGGTAAAATTGCTGGTATGATGACTGGATCTTATATTGGAGGCGGAGTAAACTTTGTTGCTATATCTCAAGTTTTTAATCTTGATAAAACAATGATTTCAGCAGCAACAGTTGCCGATAACTTTAATATGTCTATCTATTTTTTATACTAGTAACTATTCCGAGGACTGCCTTTTTCAGAGATAATTTTTCTCATACAAAGGCAGAAGAAAGTAAGGAAAGATAAGAAAAAAAGAGGGCTATGACTCCCTTTGATTTGGCCCTAATATTTGCCATCTCAACGGGAATTGTTGCCCTATCAAATACAATCAGTGATTTCTTTGCAGTAAGCATTACGGCAAATTCTACTTTTATGAGTATTGTAAATCAATTATTAGACAACAATTATTTGATCAAAACCACTGTAACCATGGCTTTGACAACGATCTCCCCTAATAACTCCACCTACTCTCACTTATACAAACCTCTCTCCCTACAAGAAACACATACATTTACTAATAAACTATCACTGTTTTGTTTTTTTCAAACAAAAGAGAGTCAAAAACCCCGCACCAATAATATTACCAACCTGTTGTCCCATAGAAAACGCGCTCCCTTATACAACCCAAATTGTGAAAAAAACAAAAAGGATCCCCCCCCCCCCCCCCCCCCCCCAAAAAAATTTTTTGAAAATATTAATGGAGCAGGAGAAGTCGGAAACTTTTTAATTTATATTTTCTTTGTTGTTCTTGGTGTTCCTGCATCAATTCCCGTTATTATTAAAACAGCCTCCCTACTTTTGGTATTCTGTTTTATTATGGTTTGCGTCAATATGCTATTTTCTTTTGCAGCCGCAAAACTTTTGGACTTTTCTTTGAAAAAGGCTATTATCACATCAAATGCAAATATTGGAGGTCCTGCAACGGCATCTGCCATGGCAATCTCCCAAGGTTGGAATCATTTAATCGATCCAGGAATTTTTGTCGGCCTCTTTGGCTATATAATTGGAAATTATTTGGGAATAATTGTTGGAAACTTACTAATTTAAAAGGATAATATGAAATATTTTAATGGCCATTCCGATCTTTTTACTGCTATGCACTATAAGTATTTGGAAGGCGAAAGCAAAATTTTTACAAATAATTATTATGATGCCTTTGTAAAAGGAGATGTTGGCTCTTCTATTTTCGTTTTGTGGACTGATGGAGCTCATCAAAATGACTATAGAAATTTAATTAATGGAGAAAGAAAAACTGTAAAAAAAGTTTTTGATGGGGATAGAGAAGCTATAAGTCAAGTTTTGACCCTTGCCGATTTAGATACAAAAGATGACAAGGTTCATGTTCTTCTTGATATGGAAGGTCTTGCCCACATTGGTGAAGATATTGATTTAATTGACGAATATTATGAAGTTGACGGTCTTCGACATGCCCGCTTAACTTGGAATGAAAAAAATCCCCTTGCAAAGAGACCACGCTTTTCTGGCGGACTTTCAAAGCTAGCCATCAAAGCCCTGCATAAACTTCAAGACCTTGGAATCATTGTTGATGTAAGTCATTTGAATGATGACGGCTTTTGGGACATTATGAAATATACAAATGGACCAATTATGGCATCTCATTCAAATGCAAGAACCCTTGCCTCCCACAAGAGAAATTTGACAGATAAAATGATGAAAGCCCTTAAAGAAAACAGTGGGATGATGGGATTAAATGCAGCCTGCGACTTCATTAGTGACGATCCACAAAAGCAGGACCTTGAACATTTAGTTATTATGCTGGAACATATAGTAGATATTATGGGCGTTGACCAAGTATTTTTCGGCTTTGATTTTATGGAAATGCTTCCTGTCATTGCCCAAGGGACAATGAGAGCCCTGGAAGGAAAAACATCAACACCAAAAGATTTTATTGGCGAAGCCGATATTCCAAATTTAATTAAAAAAATTAGAGAACATGGATTTTCAGAATAAGATATATAAAAAATTGGCCACTTTAATATACGAAGGCACCTATGAAAAATTTTAAAATAAATTTTAGGGCCTTATTATTCTATGGTTCTCAGATTGTAAACAAAGATAAAGTTAATAGGGAGAGTCCACACTATACAAAGGTAAGCAAGAGCTGTCCCTATTCTTTGAAAAATTATCCTAAAAATAAAATTATAAAAAATTTTTGAATGTTATAATATTTTATAGTAAGGAGTGATTTTATGATTTTAAGTGAGCCTTTAAAAATAAATAATAAAATTTTAAGAAATAGGATTGTTATGCCTCCAACGGCAACAAGAAAAGCTGAAAATGGCGGACCAAACTACGAGCAAATTGAATACTACAAAAAAAGAGCAGTGGGCACAGGATTAATTATTGTCGAACACGCATATGTTTCTCCAGAGGGGATGGCATCTATTGGCCAGCTTTCTATGGCTGATGATTCAATTATTTCTGCCTACCAAAAACTTACAGATGCAGTTCACCAAGAGGGAGCATTAATTTTAGCACAAATTTCCCATGCAGGGTCCTATGCAAAAACTATGGGCGAAAAAATTGCCCCAAGTGCCTATGCCTTTAAAGATGGAATGAATCTTCCTAAAGAGATAACTAAAGATGACATAAAAAGAATTGTGAAGTGCTTTGCTGATGCTAGCATCCGTGCAAAAAAAGCAGGATTTGACGGGGTGGAAATCCATTCGGCTCACGGTTATTTACTCACCCAATTTTATTCTCCTCTTACTAATAAAAGGACAGATGAATATGGCTTCCAAAATCTTGAAAGCAGGACAAAAATTCACAGAGAAATAATAAGAGCCATAAGAGAAAGTGCTGGATCTAATTTTATACTTGCCCTTCGTTTTGGTGGCTGTGATTATATGGAAGGCGGTAGCAAAATTGAAGACATTCCAAAGGCTTCAAAAATTTTTGAAGATGATGGCATAGATCTTTTAGATATTTCTGGAGGTCTTTGTGCCTATACTCTTAAGGAAAATAATAATCCCGGATGGTTTGCAGATTCTTCTAAAGCCGCCAAAAATGCTGTGAATATTCCTGTAATTTTAACAGGTGGTATTAAAACGAAAGAAGATGCAGAAAAATTTTTAATAGATGGAGCCTGCGACTTAGTTGGCATAGGTAGAGAAATGATGAAAAATCCAAACTGGCCAAAGGAAGCCCTTGCTTAAAATAAGATAAGAAAAAATCTCCCTAAAATGGGAGATTTATTATTTACTATGAAATTTAACTATGTCATCTAAAATAAACCAAGTATCATCAACTTCATCTTTTTTTTCTGATGAAAATAAAATTATATTTTCCTTGGCAGGAACTTTTAAATCTTTGGCAATTATGTCAAGATTTTTTTTGACTTGACTTGCCCCAACCTTATCTTTTTTTGTTGCAATTACAAGACCTGAAAAGCCGCTTTCCAAAATATAATGATACATTTGCTTATCAAGACCAGTAGGGGGATGTCTTAAATCCACTACTAAAAAAACCTCAATTAAATTTTCTCTTGACTCCAAATATTCATTAATAATTCCTGTCCATGAATCCTTTTCACTTTTTGAAACTTTTGCATAGCCATAACCTGGCAAGTCCACAAGTCTTAAAAATTTATTTTCTTTTTTTGCATTGTCAGTATAATTAACCATATAAAAATTTACAGTCCTTGTTTTGCCTGGCGATGATGAAGTTCTTGCCAAATTTTTTCTACCAATCATGGCATTTATAAAAGAAGATTTGCCAACATTTGACCTGCCTGCAAAGGCAAATTCAAATATTTCTTCAGAAGGATACTGATTTTTTTTAACGGCAATTTTTTCAAGATCTGAAGATTTAATTATCATCTTTATCACCTAAGGCAATTTCCGCCACTTCTTCCATATCCTTTATGGGGATTATTTCAAGATTTTTTATGGCATCATCTTCAATGTTTAAAAGGTCTCTTTTATTTTCAAAGGGAATTAAAACTTTTTTAACTCCAAATCTTTCGGCAGCCAAAAGTTTTTCCTTAAGGCCTCCAATGGGAAGGACCTTGCCCCTTAAAGTTATTTCACCAGTCATAGCAATATCCCTTCTAACTTTTCTTTTTGTTAGGGCCGAAAGAACGGCGGTTGTAATTGTAATTCCAGCTGATGGACCATCTTTTGGAACTGCTCCCTCCGGCACGTGAATATGAATATCCTTATTTTTTCTGAAATTCGGGTCCACATCATATTTTTCTCCATTTGTTGCTATATAAGAAATTCCTGCGATGGCAGATTCTTTCATAACATCACCTAGAGATCCCGTTAAAGTTATTTTTCCTTGACCATCCATAATCGTTGCTTCAATGGAAAGAGTTGTCCCTCCTACTTCTGTCCAAGCAAGCCCATTTACCATTCCTATTTCATCATTTTTTCCAATTTCATCAATTAAATATTTCTTTTCCCCTAAATAGTCATGAAGATTTCTTGAACTTATGGAAATTTTTTCAGTTCCATCTTCTACAATTTCAAGGGCGGCCTTTCTCATAATTTTTGCAATAGCTTTTTCAAGTGATCTTACCCCTGATTCTCTTGTATAATAATCAATAATGTCACTTAAAGCTTTATCTGAAATTTTTATTTGATCTTTATTAAGGCCATTTTCTTTTGTTTGCTTGTCAATTAAATATTTTTTTCCTATATTAAATTTTTCATTTGGAGTATAGCCCTCAAGTCTAATAACTTCCATTCTATCAAGAAGTGGTCTTGGAATAGTTGCTATTGTATTTGCAGTTGCTATAAAAAATACATTTGATAAGTCAAAGGGCAGCTCCAAATAATTATCTGTGAAGCTAGAATTTTGTTCAGGGTCTAATACTTCTAAAAGAGCACTTGCAGGATCTCCCCTAAAAGAATTTCCTATCTTATCAATTTCATCAAGTAAAAATACAGGGTCATTTGCCCCAGCTTTTTTTATTAATGAAATTATTTTTCCTGGCAAAGCTCCAATATATGTTCTTCTATGGCCCCTAATTTCAGCCTCATCAGTGATTCCTCCAAGGCTCATTCTAACAAAATCACGGTTTAAAGCACTTGAAACAGACCTTGCAATGGACGTTTTACCTACGCCTGGAGGACCCACAAGACAAAGGATTGGACTTCTTGAATTTTTGCCCGACAATTTTTTGGCAGCAATAAATTCTAAAATTCTTTCCTTTACACTTTTTAGTCCATAATGATCCCTATCTAAAGTTTTTCTAGCATTTTTTAAATTTATTATTGTATTTTTTCTTTCAAGCCAAGGAAGGTCAATAATCCAGTCCAAATAATTTACGCCAACTGTGTACTCAGGAGAAGCTGAATTTGTGTTTCCAAGTTTTTTAACTTCTCTTATGGCTTTATTTTTAACTTCTTCTGGCAGCTTCTTTTCAGATATAAGTCTTTTATATCTTGCTATAGTTTCTTCATCTTCCTCATCATCGCCAAGCTCCTTATGAATAACCTTTAGCTGTTCCTTTAAATAATATTCCCTTTGGAGTTTATTCATTTTGGACTTTACTTTTTTATCAATATTTTTTTCAATAGACAGGACTTCAATTTCGTTTTGCATAATTTCGTGAAATTTTACGAGTCTGTCGTAAATATTTATAGTTTCTAAAATTTTTTGATTGTCTTCAGTTTTTAAATTGGCATAACCAGCCGCTGTATCCACAAGTCTTCCTGGTGTCGACATATCAACAGCTGACTCCAAAAGACCGGGTATTAATTTTTCATCAAGTTTTGAATAGGAATAAATATCTTCTTCTGCAAGCCTTAGGGCCGCTTCAATATCCTTATTTGTATTTTCATCATCTAAGTCTTCAGGATAAACTTTTATCTCGGCTTCAAAATATTCTTCCTTTTCATGTAAAGATAATAATTCTGCCCTATCCGTTCCCTCAACAAGAACTCTTACAATTCCGCCAGGCAGTTTTAAAATCTGCTTAATTGTTGCTACCGTCCCAATTTTATAGATATCATCAATTTTAATATCTAAAAGACTAGGATCAATTTGAGCTACCAAGAAAACTTTTGAATCATGGAGCTCTGCAGTTTCGACTGCATTAACTGAAATACTTCTTCCACAGTCAAAGTGAGTTACCATGTGAGGAAAAATAACTAAATCTCTAAGTGCTATTAAGGGTAATTTTATTGTTTCCATAAAACCTCTTTTCTATTATTTAGAACCAATCATACTATGATGTTTCGCATTTGGGTATGGGAAGTTTTGCCCTTGGCGATAAAAAAACCTTGCATCGCAAGGTCTTCTTAAATCTTTTTTATTAATTAGCCTTTTTTTTAATGAGCTTAGGTGCCTCAAGACCCTCAACAGATTCTTTAGTAACTTCTACTGCTTTAATATCTTCCCTTGAAGGGACTTCAAACATAATATTCATAATTGTATTTTCAATTACTCCCCTAAGTCCTCTTGCTCCAGCTTTCTTTTCGATGGCCTTTTTTGCTATATATCTCAAGGCATCATCTTCAAATTTAAGTTCCACATTATCTAACTTTAAAAGCTCTTTATACTGTTTAATCAAAGCATTTCTTGGCTTAGTCAAAATTTCAACTAAAGCATCTTCATCAAGTTCTTCTAAAGTTATGGTTACAGGCAGCCTTCCTATAAGTTCAGGAATCAGTCCAAATTTTAATAGATCTTCAGTTTCTACATCTTTAATAATATTTTTATTTTGAGTTTTCTTGTCATAGATTTCAGCTTCAAATCCCATAGAGGATTTCATTGTTCTTCTTTCAATGATTTTATCTAAGCCATCAAAGGCTCCACCCACAATAAATAAAATATTTGTAGTATCAACTTGAATAAATTCTTGGTTTGGATGCTTTCTTCCACCTTGGGGCGGAACATTAGCAATTGTTCCTTCAATTATTTTTAAAAGAGCCTGCTGAACTCCTTCGCCAGATACATCTCTAGTAATTGATACATTTTCAGATTTTCTTGCAATTTTATCAATTTCATCAATGTATATAATACCCATTTCAGCTCTTTCAATATCATAATCGGCATTTTGAATTAATTTTAAAATAATATTTTCAACATCTTCTCCCACATAACCGGCTTCTGTAAGAGTTGTTGCATCACAAATGGCAAAGGGCACATTTAAAAGTTTTGCCAAAGTTTGAGCAAGTAAAGTTTTGCCACTGCCCGTTGGTCCAACCATCAAAATATTTGACTTTTGAAGTTCTATTCCCGATTTTTCATAGGTCTTGGAGTTAATTCTCTTATAGTGATTATAGACAGCCACTGAAAGTGCCCTCTTAGCCATATCTTGTTTGACTACATAATCATCTAATATATTCTTAATTTCAACGGGTTTTGGTAATTTAAAGTCCTTCATTTCATCTGCTTGAATTTCTGATGACAAAATATTGTTACATAAATCTACACATTCATTGCAAATTGTAACATTAGGACCTGCAATTAACCTTTTTACTTGATTTTGAGTTTTGCCACAAAAAGAACATCTTAAGATTTCATCACTATTTGTCATCTTAACCTCATTCTCTAGTTTCTATAACTTTATCAATAATACCATAGACCTTGGCTTCTTCAGCATCAAGCCAAAAATCTCTATCTACATCTTTTTCAATTTTTTCTAAACTTTGACCTGTTGCCTTAGCTAAAATTTTATTTAAAGATTTTCTAGTCTTTAAAATTTTTTCTGCTGTAATTTGAATATCACTTGCCATTCCTTGAGTGCCGCCACTAGGTTGGTGAATCATAACATCAGAATTTGGAAGGGCAAATCTTTTACCCTTTGCTCCTGCAGCAAGTAATATTGCTCCCATTGATGCTGCCATACCAATACAAATAGTTGAAACGTCAGGTTTAATATATTGCATAGTATCATAGATTGCAAGACCTGCACTTACGCTACCTCCTGGTGAATTTATATAAAGCTGTATATCCTTATTTGGATCTTCAGATTCTAGGAATAAAAGCTGTGCAACAATTAAATCTGCCATTGCATCATTTACTTCCCCTGAGGCAAAAATAATCCTATCCTTTAGAAGTCTTGAATATATATCATAGGATCTTTCCCCTCTATTTGTCTGTTCAATAACCATTGGCACTAATGCCATTTAATCACCCACTCCTTAATTATTTTACTTATCTTCCCTATCTTCCTTGTCTTCTATAATTTTTTCTATTTCTTCCTTGGCAAGTTCTGCCTTTTCCTTTTCTTCTTTTTTCTTATCTTCAGATGGAGCTACAAGTTTTGCATTGTCAAGTAAAAAGTCAACAGCCTTTCTCTTCGCAAGATCTTCTCTAATGGCCTCTTTATTTTGACCAAGCATATATTCTCTCATTTTTTCCATATGTTCTTTGTCATCTTTAAAGTATTCTTCAACAACTGCATTAACTTCATCTTCAACTTCCTTATCAGAAATTTCTATTTTTTCAGCCTTAACTAAAGCTTCTAGGGCAAGATCATTTTTAACTGTTTCTTCTGCACCTGGTCTTATAGAATCTCTTAATTTATTCATTGTTGAACCTGTCATCTTTATATAGTCATTAAGAGAAATTCCTTGAGCCTTAAGATTTTGTTCATAATTTTGAAGAACGCTTGAAATTTGGTTTTCAATCATAGCAGGAGGAATATCAGCTTCTGCTCCTTCTCCTAATTTTTCTATAATTCTTCTTTGTTTTTCCATTTTAGCATTATTTTCAAATTCTTCTTCTTTTATTCTTCTAATGTCTTCTTTATATTCATCAAGAGTGTCAAAATCTGAAATATCTTTTACAAATTCATCATCAATTTCTGGAAGTTCCTTATAAGAAATTCCATTTAATTTAATTTCAAATTGAGCTTTTTTGCCCTTTAATTTTTCATCTCTATAGTCTTGAGGAAAATCTACGTCGATTGTAAATTCTTCACCTTCCTTATGACCAATAACTTGTTCTTCAAATCCAGGGATAAAAGCTCCTGATCCAAGTTCTAAGTCATAAGCTTTATCTTCTCCGCCTGCAAAATATTCTCCGTCAACAGATCCCTTATAGTCAATATTAGCTATGTCTCCTTCCTTTGCAGGCCTATCTGAAACATTTACAATTCTTGCATTCATTTCTCTTTGTTGTTCAATTTCTTCATTAATAACATCATCAGTTACTTCCATTGTAGGATCTTCTATTTCAAGGTTTTTGTAATCAGAAAGTTTTACATCAGGTTTAACATCAACACTAATATTAACGACTAAATCTTCCCCGTCTTTCTTTTCTTCTTCAATATCAATTTTTGGTTGGTCTACAACTTCAAGTTCAAGTTCCTTCACTGCCTTTTCATATTCTTCAGGAAGAATTTCATTAATAGCATCTTCTAAAAATACGTCTTTGCCATAGATATTTTCAATCATTTGTCTTGGCACATGACCCTTACGAAAGCCTGGCACTTGAAAATGCTTTTTATTTTTCTTGTAAACTTCAGCTTCTGCTTCCTTTATATCTTTATCTTTTAATACAATATCAAAATATACCGTATAATTTTCTTTCTTTTTAATCTCCATATTTACCTCCATAAACTTCTCAATTGTTTAATTATATCATTCTTTGCCTAAAAAATATATTATAGGTCCATATCTTTAATAATCTTTGTTAAGATTTCAAATTCTTCATCATTTAGGGTTATACCCTTGGACATTTTTTGGTGGTCAGGATCCCAAGACCTTATATCATATTTTCCAGGTCTTCCCCCAAAGGATACCTTATTTATTTCCTTGGTCCAGCCCTTGGCATCTTCAGACAAAACGCCGTAATGTTCAATTATTTCAAATTTAAAGTCGTCCATTTTCTACCTCTCTTAAAATATTATCTATAGCTTCTTCTGAACTTATTTCTATTTTTTCTCCATCTTTTCTAAGGGAGTATTCAACAATATTTTCTCCAGCTCTTTTACCAACTGTTATTCTAAGGGGTATGCCAATTAAGTCTCTATCCTTAAATTTAACTCCTGCTCTTAAATCTCTATCATCTATTAAAACTTCAATTTTTTTATCTTGTAATTCTTTGTAAATTTTTTCTCCAAGATTTAATTGATCTTCATTTTTGGGATTTATTACAGTAATTATTGCTTCATAGGGAGCGACTCCAAGAGGCCAAATTATTCCATTTTCGTCATAATTTTGCTCTACAATTGCTGCAACTGACCTTGTAATGCCAATGCCATAAGACCCCATATAAAAATAATTTGCCTTGCCATTTTCATCTAAGTAGGTTGCATTTAAAGCCTTTGAATATTTTGTACCTAGCTTAAAAATATTTCCCACTTCAATGCCTCTAGCAAATTTATATTTTTCATCAGTTCCTGGAATTATGTCGCCTTCTTCAACAAGAAGAAGATCATCGCAAATTTCCCCCTCAAAATCCCTTTTAAAATTAACGTTAATATAGTGGTAGTCCTTTTCATTGGCACCAACAACAAGATTTTGAATTTTTGTTAGGCTTTTATCAACAATAATTTTTACATCCTTATTTATCTTATAAGGTCCAGTAAAACCCGGATAGGAATCGCAGGCTTTTATATCTTCATCACTCATCATTTGAATGTTATGTTCAGCAACTCCCAAAAATGAAACTAGCTTAATTAAATTCAGCTGCCTATCTCCTGGAATAAATACTATAACTCTCTTGTCAGCTATCATAAGATCAATGGCCTTGGCACATCTTTTTTTACTTATATTTAAAAACTTGGAAAGGTCTTCTATTGTTGAACAAGAAGGGGTGTAGACTTTTTCAATGTCCTTTATTTCTTCCTCTGGAGGAAGGTCATAAGAAATTGGCGCTTTTTCTTCTGTTGCTGCATACTTGCCGCTTTCTGAAAAGGCAATAACTCCTTCTCCCGTATCTGCAAGGGCAATAAATTCATGAGAACCGCTGCCGCCCATAGCTCCATTGTCACCTTCAACAATTTTATAATTTAAAGCTAATTTGTCAAAAACTTTTTCATATGCCTTATACATATTCATATAGGCTTCCTGCATTTTTTCAGGATTTTCATCAAAGGTGTAGGCATCTTTCATGGAAAATTCTCTTGAACGATTAATTCCGAATCTCGGCCTCTTTTCATCCCTATACTTAGTTTGAATTTGATAGAGATTTAAGGGAAGGTCCTTATAAGAATTTACTTCATCTTTTACAAGAGTCGTAAAATATTCTTCTGCTGTAGGTCCTAGACAAAAATCTCTGTCATGTCTATCTCTTAGCTTAAACATTTCAGGACCATACTTTTCCCATCTGCCAGAAGTTTCCCAAATTTCACGAGGCTGAATTGCACTCATTAAAATTTCTTGACTGCCAAATTCATCCATAACCTCTCTTACTAAATTTTCAATTTTTCTTACAACACGATAGCCTAGGGGCAAATATGTATAAATACCACTGGCACTTTTTCTTATAAATCCGGCACGCAAAAGAAATTTGTGAGAAACAATTTCGGCATCTGCCGGATCTTCTCTTAGTGTCGGCATATATAGTTTAGATAATCTCATGAATCCTCCAATCATAAAATCTTATATAAAATATTATAATATCCTTTAAAAATATATACAATTTATTTAAAAATGAAAAAAAGTCCCTGTGAACTTCGACTTTTTCTATTATACTATAATTTTTTTAACATATCTCTATATAATTTTTTATATTTATATGCATGTATTTTTAATATTTCTTTAACTTTTTATATTTTTGTTTATTATATCATATTTTGCTTCATGACAACAAATGGGCAACAATCTCATGATTTTATTCCAACAATATTATTAAGTTTTCTAGATGTGTGAATACCAAAATTATTCTTATAAAACATTTGAGTAGATCCTCCGCCGTCTAACGCAATTGCTCCATCAATTCCTAAAGCTATTACTTTTTGTTTAAAAATTGACATGCTGCAAGGTTCACTTACTATCAAATAAATTTCATTTCCTTTAAAAGCAATTCCTGTGTGTGTAGTATGTCTTAAAATATCTCGTGGAACTTGTTCTAAATTAGGATCATAAGAAGGGTATAAACCAACTCCTCCAATTTCCCAATCAACTTTTCTTTTAATTTCTGAAATAAAAATTGAAATTTGAATAATAAAAGTGATTTTTTGCAAATAAAAACCCTATAATATCTGCTTAATATTATTCAAATATTATAGGATTAATGTTTTTTGTAAGAAAGATTAATTTTTATTTAAAAAATCTCCCTTTATAGAAACTTCTCCTGAACTTAAAATTTCCTTTTCTCCATTTCTTTCAACGATTAAATTTCCCTTGTCATTAACATCAAGAGCAAGACCTTCTCTCTTTTCTCCATTTATTTCATAGGTTACTTTTTTTCCTAGGACTAGAGAATGGTCCTTATAATATTTTAATATTTCATCAGTAGGAGCCTTGTAATAATTTAAGTAAAATTCATTTACAAGCTTGGCAAGAATTTGATTTTTTAAAATATTTGTGTCAAGGGCACCAAAAATATTTTTTAGGTCATCATCTAAATGGTCCGGATATTTTAAATTAATTCCTATGCCAATAATGATTGAAGAAACTGTCTTCGTTTCAAAATCTGCATCAAGTTCTGAAAGAATTCCGCAAACTTTTTTGCCGTCAATATAAATGTCATTAACCCATTTTATGGCTGCATCCTTTTCTGTTAAATCTTTTATGGCCTTGACAACAGAAACCGCAGACCTTACTGTAATTAAATCAAAATATGAAAAATCAAAATTATCCTTGGGTCTTAAAATTATGGAATAATAAAGACCGGTTCCCCTATAGGACTTAAAAGATTTTCCAGTTCTTCCCCTGCCAGCCGCCTGATAATCTGAAGCTAAAAGGGTAAAATGTCTTATGTTTTCAGAATATAAAAGTCTTTTGGCTTCAGTATTTGTTGAATCAATTTCATCATAAATTCTTATATCAATATCCTTAAGTTCGGGGATTAAATCTTTTTTCACTCCAAATTCTGTTAGCTTGTCACAATTAGCATCTAATCTATAGCCTTTTTTTGTTTGGGAATCTATAATAAATCCCTCTTCCTTTAAAGATTTAATAGCCTTCCAAATTGCTGTTCTTGAAAGGGAAAGTTTATCTGCCAAATCTTGACCTGAAATATATTTTTCTCTATTTTCTTCTAATTCTTTTAAAACTTCATCTTTTGTATTCATAAAATCACTTCTCTCTAAATATATTATAAACAATTTTTACATAAAATAAATTAAATTAAGGGGTGAATCCCCTGTTTCTTGACTTATTTTTAAATTTCGGGTAAAATAAATTTCTAAGCGTGGAGAGATGTCCGAGTGGCTTAAGGAGCACGCCTGGAAAGCGTGTATACAAGAAATTGTATCGGGGGTTCAAATCCCCCTCTCTCCGCCATTACCATGCTAGGCGGGAAATTAGCGATGTCCTGTACCTGCAATTCGCTACAGCAGGGCTGAATTCCTTATCTCGGTTTTAAATTTTGCAGCCTGCCCTGGAAAAGTGGTGTTGATATTAGGGCCCTACGCAACGGAAACTTATGAACCGTGTCAGATCTTGACCGAAGCAGCACTAAGTAAGACCTTTCGTGTGCCGTAGGATTACCTTAATTGAGCTAACTGTTCAGGTACCGTGTAGGGTTTAATCCCAAAATAAGGTGCATGGTTACATATTCCAAGAAGAGATATTTAGTATCTCTTCTTTTTTTAATCTTCCCTCTCTCCTCAAATAATCCTCAGCTAAAAAATAAAAAAATCTCTTGTCACCACTTGTGAAAAAATAATCCCTTAAAATATTTTCCTTAATATAACTAAAGTCACATAAAATCGGATCAATATTAGTTAAAATTTTGTAGGCCTTTAATTTTTCCATAAAAAAACTTTTATAAAGGCCAAAGGGGCTGGCTCCAAAAAAAATAAGGTCAAAGGAATTTAAAGAAATATTTTCTAAATATTCATCTAAAATTTTTCCCACAGTAAAATTATCTGCAAGGCTAAGACAGGCGTTGATCAAATATGTAGAGTCAATAGTCCTAAAATCAGCACTAATTTTTTCCCTTAAAAAATTATTTGCTGAAAGGTTTTTTGAAGTCAGCATTAAAATTTTTTTATCTGTCATGAATTTTTTCATACTTTCTAGACCGTAAAAGACATTTTCCTTTTGGTGTAAGATGCCAGCAGCATCTAAATCGCTTATGATTATTCTCTTTTCATCTTTTAAAGCCTCATAGACTTTTAGGACTCTTTTAGCAATTTCTTCATGCTTATAAACTCCATAGGATGAAAATTTATTATCCACATAATAATTTAATTGAAAATCATATTCCCTAAAAATATTTATAATTCCAATATTTGAATCAAATACTGCCACAATTCTCACCTACCTCGACTCTAAAAACATATTTATAAGAGGGTGCAAAAAATTCATATGCTTCTTCTAAATCTTTTTCATTTTCAAAAATAGAAAAAATACTTGCTCCGCTACCACTCATTAGGCTAATGCCTCCAAAATCTGAAAGCCTATCCTTTATTAGCCTTAAATCCCTATGGTCTTTAAAGACCACATCTTCCATTTTATTTTTTAAATTTTCCCTTAAAAAATTAAAATCCCTTTCATTTAAGGCCCTTAAAATTCCATCTATGTCTATCCTATCTTCTGTAATCTTTATTTTTTTATAGACAGAGGGAGTTGAAATTCCATAGCCTGGATTTATTAATAAGACCTTTTTAAAATAAAAATCACCTGCTGGGCTTAAAATTTCTCCAACTCCCCTCGCCCTTTTATTTTTTTTCTGCATCATAAAGGGAAAATCCGCCCCGAGTTTTAGGGAAATTTTTTGCATTTCCTCTTCAGAAATTTTTAGATGATAAAGATCATTTAGGGCGTTTAGGATCATGGCTCCATTAGCCGTACCTCCTGCAAGGCCTGCCGCCGTGGGGATGTTTTTTTTAACCTTCACATAAAGACCTAAATCTTTTTTTGTATATTGGCAAAGACTTCTCCAAGCTTTGTAAATTAAATTTTCTTCAGGGTTAAAGTCAAAAGACCCTTCAATTTTTATGCCTGATGAAATTTTTTGAAAATTCATTTCATCATAAAGAGAAATTTTTGCCATAACTGTATCTATATTATGGTAGGAGTCTTCTCTTTTTGATAAAACATCAAGACACAAATTAATTTTTCCGTATGCTTTCCTAAAAATAAGCCCTCACCTCAAGTTTATTATAATAAATAAAGGCATAAAAAAAAAGACATATAAAATGTCTTTTAAGAAATCATCTTTGCATCTGAAAATTTAACTTCATCTTCAAGGATTGTAAGTTTTACTGTTGAGGTCAAAACGTCTGAGTAGGTAAAGGAGGAAGTAATTATTTCATTGCCATTAAAGATGTCAACAACGAAAAGGCTTGGGTAAATTGCCTTTAAAACTCCCCTTCTAGTAATAATTTTCTTTCGTCCCTTATTAGCTTTCACAATAATTCTCTTACCAATGTGCGACTTCAATTCATTTTTTATAAGATCCATTTGATTCATAAATAGTTCCTTTCTATATGACCTACATTTGTTAACATTATAGCAGAAAATAAATGACCTGTCAATAAAAAAAACTAATATTTTAACTCATATAAAATCTTTTGTCAATGAGTTTTTTAAAAAATATGGATGATTTTTAAAAAAATAATTTTACCTGCTTCACTTTAAGAAACAAGCCTTAATTTTTCTTCTTCAGAAATTTTGGAATTATAAATTTCCCTAAGTTCCTCTTCATTTATGTCTTGAGGTTTTATATCTAAAACAATTTTTCCCTTTTCTAGCATAATAATTCTATCTGAATATTCAAGGGCATTTTTTAAATTGTGGGTGATCATTAGGGTTGTAATTTTTTCTTTTTTTATTAAAGACTTTGTCTTTTCCATGACTATTTTTGAAGTTTTTGGATCAAGGGCTGCAGTATGCTCATCAAGCAAAAGAATTTGCGGTCTTTTAAATGTTGCCATTAAAAGTGAAAGGGACTGTCTTTGACCTCCTGATAAAAATTTTACTTGGGTTCTTAATTTATTTTCAAGTCCCAAATCAATTTCCTTTAACTTTTCCATAATAGGCTCAATATTTTCCTTATTTACAAGTTTTCTGAAGGTGAATTTTTTACCCTTTTTTAAGGCCATGGACATATTTTCTAAAATATCTAAATGCGGGCATACTCCCATTGACGGATCTTGATTTACCTTTCCAATGTAAAGAGCTCTTTTTTCTTCTGGTAAGTCTGAAAATTTTTCTCCATTTAATAAAATTTCACCGCTATCCATTTGAATTTCGCCAGTAATTATATTAAAAAGAGTTGATTTCCCGCAGCCATTTGCTCCTAATATTGTTGTTGCTGTATTTTCTTCTATATTTAAGGAGAAGCTATCAAAAATTTGATTTTCTTCTTCTGTTCCCTTGTAAAAAGTTTTTGATATATTTTTTATTTCTAGCATGATTTTTCCTTTCTATTTTTTAACTTATCAAGTCCTGCAATTTGCAAATTATTGTAAACTATAAAAATTATTACTATAAGTGCTGTCACAAGTTTAAGATCGCTTGGCTGCAAACCTTGAGATATGGCAATACCAAAAATTAATCTATAAACTATGGCTCCTATTATGGCCCTTGTCGTCCTATTTAAAAATTCGGCATTTTTTAGGAAGGAATCTCCAATTACAACTGATGCTAGGGCTGAAACTATTATTGTTTGGCCCATAGTTATATCCGCATAGCCTGTTGCCTGTGCCATAAGTGAGCCTGCAAGTGCAACTAAGGCATTAGATAAAATTAAACCGTAGGCATAATATTTTTCCGGATTTTTTCCAAGACTTTTTACAAGCCTTTCATTATCTCCCGTTGCTAAAAGTAAATATCCCTTTTCAGTTTTTAAAAACCAGTCCATAATAAATTTAATTAGGAGCAAAATCCCTAAGAGGATTATTATCCTAGGAATATTTTCAAAAAGTGAAAATACTGTGTCATATTCGTAAAAAGTTACATTTGAAGTTCCTGTTATCCTTAAATTTATTGTATAGAGCATGGTCATTGTCAAAATTCCTGCTAGGATGGCTTCGATTTTTAATTTTTTATTTAAAAAGTAGCTTACAAAGCCTGCTGCCCCTCCCGCAATAAAGGCAAAGACCATGGCAAGAATGGGACTAAGTCCTGATGTCAAAGTTTTTGCAAATACGAAAGCCCCCAAGGGGAAAGTTCCTTCCACTGATAAATCTGCTATATCTAAAATTTTAAAAGTTATTACTACTCCAATGGCAAGAATTGAAAATATAAGTCCTGTCAAAAGAGATTCTGCTAGTACTGAGCTCATCTTTTCTCCTTTTCCCTTTTGTTATTTAATAATTTTTCCGTCCCTTAAAAGGTCTTCTAGATTTGAAAGTTCTAAACCTTCTGCCGTCTTCTGATTAACTACCTTGCTTGACTGTCCTGTTGTGAAAACTGGCACATTCTTCACTGGATTTCCCGTTAAAATTTCTTCTGCCATAAAGCCTGCCTTTTTTCCAAGTTCAAAATAATCAACTCCGTTTGACAAAAGTATGCCATTTTCAACTGGTCCTTCCTCTGCTGCAAAGGATGGAATCTTGCTATCAATTAAAATTTTTGAAATAACCTGAGCTGATGAGGCAACTAGATTATCAGATATGCAGTAAAAGGCATCAATTTGTCCCTTTAAAGATTGCATGGCTGTTGACACATCGTTTACAGAATTTACTCCCATAGAAACTACTTCAATTCCAAAATCTCCTGCAGCTTTTTCAGCTTCTTCTATTTGAAATTTCGAATTTGCTTCGTTAGTTGAAAATAAAATGCCAATTTTTTTAGTGTCCGGAAAAACTGCTAAAAATTCTTCAAGCTGCATTTTGACTGAAATATAATCACTAACTCCCGTTACATTTCCTTCAGGCTCTTCTAAATTTTCTACAAGACCTGAACTTACAGGATCAGTTACTGCTGCAAAGACAATGGGAATATCCTTTGTAATATTTTTCGCCCCTTGAGCTGCCGGCGTTGCAATGGCATAAATTAAGGAGCAATTTTCATCCTTAAAATTATTCACAATTGTGGGAACAAGAGTTACATCTCCTGAAGCATTTTTTAAAATAATTTCTGCACCCGGAAATTCATTTTTTATTGTATCTTCAAATCCCTTAAAAGATCTTTCAAGGGCAATGTGTTCACTTAACTGAATAACGCCAATTTTTATTTGGCTATCTTTTGAATCTTCCTTGAGCTGCTGAGTTTTTTCTTCGCTACCCTTTTCCTTATCCGCCACATTTTTATCTCCACTGCAAGAACATAAAAATAAAATACAGATAAATATAACTAATAATTTGCTTAACTTTTTCATATAAAATCTAACCTCCAAAATATAATAAAAAAATCTTCCATCCCACAAGGGACGAAAGACTTGACTTCGCGGTACCACCCAATTTGTAATATAAAATTACCACTCTTTCGAGTTCTAACAAACTCTAGCCTAAGTTAACGGTGGCGGCCGTACTTGCCTACTAATTTCAACAAATAAGCTTTAGAGTGTATTAAGATTTGAAAACCTAGCCTTGCACCAACCGGCTTTTCTCTTAAAATTTTCTTCCAACCTTTTTCTCTCTTTCACTGCTTTTATTAAATTAGCCTTAGTATAATATACGGCCAAAGTTTTGTCAAGCATCTTATTAAATTTTATTTTTATTATTTTTCTACAATCTCTGCTCCTTTGTAAACATCTCGACTTAAATCAATTCCAAGGGCATCAGCCATTTTTTTATTAATTTTTTTAACGGCATCCTTATTGTCTTCTACTTCAATGCTTTTTATATCTTCCCCCTTTAAAATTCTTGCAGCCATTTTTGCAGCTTGCTTGCCATGAAGGTAATAATCTACTCCTTGACTCATTAAAAGACCATTAATAACTTGTCCTTCTTCAGCTGAA
The DNA here is from genome assembly GCF_900099555.1 of Peptoniphilus raoultii. Lineage (GTDB taxonomy): Bacteria > Bacillota > Clostridia > Tissierellales > Peptoniphilaceae > Peptoniphilus_A > Peptoniphilus_A raoultii. The sequence goes on along the minus strand of NZ_FMWM01000002.1, from coordinate 558,668 downwards.
AGAGAAAGAACCTTATTTTTCTTTAGAAATTCAGAAACAATTGGAGCTGCTGATGCAACTGTATTGTCAGTTAAAGCATAAAGAGCATCAATTTTTTCTGACAAATAAGTTATTCCTTCAGGAATTTCATTAATATTATTAATGCCAACTGTTTCAAGTTCTAAATTTAATTCCTTGGCAGCTTCTTCAGCTTCCTTTAATTGAATTAATGAATTTTGTTCAAAATTTGAATAAATAATTCCTACTTTTTTAAGGTCTTTTTTCATTTCCTTTAATGTTGCAAGCTGACTTTTTATGTCAACCCTATCTGTAATCCCCTTAATATTTGTCTTTTCATCATAAGATTTTAAAAGGCCTGACTGAACGGGATCTGTTACTGCTGCAAATATAATGTTTTTATTGGGAAGGGCCTGTTTTGCACCTTGAGCAGCTGGCGTTGCTATGGCGAAAACTAAATCATAGTCATCAGAAGAGAATTTTTTTGGAGCGGTCGTTGTTAGAGACGAATCTCCATTTTCATTAACCTCTTCAATTTCTGCATCAATTCCTTCTTCCTTTAAGCCGTCAATAAATCCTTCTTTTGTATTTTCCAAAGAAATTTGATCCATATATTTAATAATTCCTATTTTTGCTTTTCCATCATCTGATTTTCCTTGATCCCCACTTTTTTTGTCTGTGCTTGAACAAGCAGTTAATAAAGCTATTAAAAGGACTAGTGACATTCTTCCAAGTTTTTTTAAATTTTTTACATTTTTCATTTTTTCCTCCCTGCAATTAAAGCATAAAAAAACCTCCGCCCTACATAGGGCGAAGGATATTCGCGGTACCACCTAATTTTTATAATAAAATAATTTTATTATTCTCACAGAAATCAATCAATTTCCTGCCTGAGTTAACGGGGGCTTCCGTGGCAATCTACTTTAATTCAATCGCCATGCTTAAGAGTGAATATTACATATTTTCTTATTTATGGGCTTGCACCTTACCCCACTCTCTAAAAAATAAGTCCATATCTTTCTCTCTGTCATTGCATTTATATTTTTTAACATTTTAATATCATTATTTTTTTTTGTCAAGTATTTTTTTAAATTATTTTTTTATTTCGAATCTTGGTATGATTTCTCTCTTATGTTTTGAATTTCTGTGCATCCTATCAATTTTTTCCTTTATTGGGATTTCAGGAACTTTTTCTCCCCTAATATAAGAATCTAAAGTTTCATAGGAAAAGCCCATTTCATCTTCATCGCTTTGACCTTCCCAAAGACCAGCTGATGGTTTTTTCTCAATTATAAAATCAGGAAGGTTTAATTCTTTTGCAAGCTTAAAAATATCTGTTTTTAAAATATTTACAATTGGATAGACATCCGCTCCGCTATCTCCATATTTTGTAGAATATCCAACATACCATTCGCTTGCATTTGATGACCCTAAAACTAAATAACCAAGATCAGCGCCATAATAATATAGGCTTGTCATCCTAAGTCTTGGTTTTATATTTGATCTTGCAAGTCTATTTTCCGATGAAAAACTTGCAGAAATTAGGGTCCTATAAGTTTCTGTTAAGTCCACTATTTCAGTTTTTATATCAAGAGCTTTTGCAATTTTAAGAGCATCATCTTTATCCTTATCTATTGATTCACAAGGCATAATTATCCCTAGTGAATTTTCAGGAAAAATTTCTTTTGAAACGGCTGCAACAACTGCTGAATCAATACCGCCTGAAAGTCCAAAAACAAATCCCTTTGCGTGAGAATTTTCGGCATATTCTCTAAGCCATGTTATTAAATCTTCTTTTAATTTTTTGTAGTCCATTATTTACTCAGCCTCGCATAAACACAGTCACATACAACATTAAATCCCATTTCCTTTGCCTTTTTTACAGTTTCATCATCATAGGATCCTGGTTGAAAAAATATATTTTTAATACCTAAATCTTTAGCATCTTTTAAATATCCTTCTGCAAATTTTGGGTTTGCAATCATATCAACGGCATCGATTTTTCCTTCAACTTCTTTTAAGGAGTCATAAATTTTTTCCCCTTCAATTTCGTCATATTTTGGATTTATGGAATAGACCTTATAATCCTCTTCCTTTAAAATCTTAGGAATTTTGTAGCCGAATTTTTCCTTGTCGGGGCTTGCTCCAACAACAGCCCAGTTCTTGTTTTTTAACATTTCTAGCGCATCCATTTTTTTCACCTCATAATTTTTCCATTTATAGTTGCTAGTTCTTCAATGCCCCTAACTTCTATTTTAATTGTGCCATTTGTAAGATCTATAAGCTCTTTAATCATTGGGGCGTCTTCTCTAATATAAAGGCTTATAGAAACAGTATCAGTAAATTCTTCTTCTAAAATTTTATAGTCTCTTTGTTTTAAAAGATTTAAAATTTTGCCATGGAAATTATAGTCATAGGATAGGGATGTGCGGTTAAAATTTTCTCTCACAACTCTTTTTGCAGCATCAAGACCTTTGATGGCACAGTTTGTATAGGCCCTATAAAGGCCGCCCTTGCCCAAAAGTATTCCACCAAAATATCTTGTCCCTATTACAAGGACATTTCTCATCTCTTCTTTTTTTAAAACTTCAAGCATTGGAATGCCTCCACTCCCTTGGGGCTCACCGTCATCTGAATATCCTTGGATTAATGCATCTTCACCAATAATATAAGCATAACAATTGTGATTCGCATCATTATATTCACTTTTTATCTCTTCAATTTTCCTTAGGGCTTCCTCTTCTGTTTTTACAAAAAATCCCCAGCCAATAAAGCGTGATTTCTTTTCTGTAAAATCAAAAGCTCCATCTCCTAAGACTGACTTATACACTTTTCAAATACCTCTTATATCTATTATATTCTTCTTTTGATAAATTGATTTTTATTTCAAGACCCTCATCAATAAAATTTGGTTTCAAATCAAATTTTTCAATTAATTTATAGCCTTTTTCCGTATCATTATAGGGAAAAACTAAAGTTACATCAATATTCTGCGGAAATAAATTATCTTCAATCGCCCTTAAAAGAGTATCTAAATTTTTGTCATTTTTGGCAGAAATATAAACTTTTTCTCCCTTAATATTTAATGGCATGGGCATATTCATATCAATCTTATCAATTTTATTAAAGACCGTTAGGATTTTTTTATCCTTAATGCCCAGGTCCTTTAAAATTTCCATAGTTGTCTTGTAAGAAATTTCCAAATCTTCACTTGAAATATCAATTACATGAAGAATTAAATCGCTATATTTTATTTCTTCTAACGTTGACTTAAAGGCCTCAATTAATTTTGTTGGGAGTTTTGAAACAAATCCAACTGTATCTGAAATTAAAAATTTTCTGCCAGATGGGAGCCTAGCCCTTCTGGAATTGGGATCAAGAGTTGCAAAGAGCATATCTTTTACAAAAACTTCTTTAGAATTATCTTCTTTAATCCTATTTAAAATTGTTGACTTGCCAGCATTTGTATAGCCCACAAGAGAAACAATGGGGATTTTTGAATTAATCCTCTCGGCCCTTCTCGTGTCCCTAGTCCTTCCAGCTTTTTTTAATTTTTCCTTAATCTTATTAATTTCTCTTAAAAGCCTTCTTCTGTCAGTTTCAATAATTTGTTCGCCAGGACCTCTTGTTCCGATTCCGCCGCCCGTTCTTGACCAGCCCTTAATTCCTAAAAGTCTTGGAAGCTGATACTCAAGCTGTGCAAGCTCCACTTGAAGTTTTGCCTCATAAGTCTCTGCCCTCAAGGCAAAAATATCTAAAATTAAATTAGTTCTGTCAATAACTTTTTTTTCAATAAGTTTTTCTAAATTTCTCAGCTGAATTCCTGTCAGTTCGTCATTAAAAACAATGGCATCTACTCCCATATTATTTGCCATTTCTTTAACTTCCCTTGCCTTTCCTTCGCCAATTAAATACTTAGGATTAAACTTATCTAAATTTTGAGTCATCTCTCCAATAACAAGGGCCTCGTCAGCTTTCACAAGTTCTCTTAATTCTTTCATAGAACTTTCAAGAGAATAGGGATAGCTTCCTAAATTTGTCCCCACTATAATAACTTTTTCTAATTTTTTATTTGATAAATCTTCCATAAGGTAATTATACTACAAAAGTAATTATTTCAAAATTCATCTTATTATTTTACCTTCTCCTTATAGAAAATATACTGCTAAATAATTAGTTTGTCTTTTTGGCTATTCTTTTTGAATAGATTTTTTTAAGGAGATATAATATAAAAAAATAAAACATTCTATATATAATACTATCAATAATATTTTTAATAAACGGTTCTGTCTATGCTTTTCAAAAGCCAAGAGATAATACTTCATATAACTTAAGAAATAATCCTTTTGTATATGACACAGAAGAAGATGACTTAGAATATCAAGACTCTGTCTATACTTCAGAAGCTGATGCCAAAAATTGAGAACTTATAGTTATAATTTTAACTGGAGCATTTGCTCTTATGGGTCCTCTAGGTGTAGCTAATAGCGTCGCATTACAAATTCAAAATAATTTATCAGCTTCCACCCATTTTGGTACATTAGAAATTTAGAAAGGCGAAAGAAGACAATATAAAACATCATTAATTACCAACAAAAGAACCTTAGAACATAAGTGGATTATTTACAGAACAAAATTAACTGCAAGTGATGGATCAATCATATTAGATAGAGTCCAATCAGTTTTAGTTAGATAATCTTAACTTAATAATATTTTTTATAACAGCTCTTATAATTTTGAGCTACTTTTATATTTATAAACATCAGAGTTATAAATTTCCTTATATTTTATAATTATTAATATCAATTTTATGAATCTCTCTGTATTTCCAAATGTATCTTTTTATCTTAGCTAATGATATAATTAATTTGGTGAAACTATGAAATATATAAATGAATTAAAAAATATTTTTAGCGATTTAAATAAAAAACAAAAATTACATATTTTTTTGCTTAATATTTTAATTTTATTTATTTTTTCCATGTCGCTTTTCGCCTCATCTCTTTTGGCAATTATTGTCAAAACTCCCTTAACTGTTCTTGACAATTTATCAAATACCTATAATCAAACTTCTTACATATATAATGAGAACGGAAAATTGCTGGAAAAAATCGATTCTGAAGAATATAGGACAAATGTCCCTCTTGAAAAAATTCCAACTCATATGCAAAAGGCCTTTGTTGGCATTGAAGACCATAGATTTTATACGCATCACGGCCTTGATCCCATTGGTATTGCATCTTCAATTTTAACAAATATAAAAACAGGGGCCTTCACCCGTGGTGGCTCAACAATTACTCAGCAGCTTGTTCGCTCCATTTATCTTACAAACGACAAAACTATAACCAGAAAAATTAAAGAGGCTTATTTGGCCCTAAGGCTTGAAGAAAATTTATCTAAAGGAGAAATTTTGGAGGCCTATTTAAATAGAATAAATTTAGGTCAGGGAGCTTATGGCATTCAGGCCGCTAGCCAAACTTATTTTTCAAAAAATGTTTGGGAACTTAATACGGCTCAGTGTGCCCTACTTGCTGGGATTGCAAAATCTCCTCGTGAATATCCACCCTACAAAACTGTTCCTAGCACTTATTTAAAAGATGATGACAAAATAATTGGCAATAAAAATGTAAATGGCGAAGAAATGTATCTTGTTTTAAATGAAAAGTCCTTCCAAAGGCAAAGGATTATTTTAAATAGAATGTATGAGCTTTCATTAATTGATGAAAATGAATATAAGACTTCTTTAAATTTTAACACTGTCGAATCCTTAAAACCTGGAGATTTAAAACATCACACAATGTCCACATATTCAACAGACTATATTAAATCAGAAGCTTCAAAATATTTAGCAAAATACTATAATCTATCCCTTGATGAAGGGGAACATAAATTATTTACAGGTGGTTATAAAATTTATGCTTCAATTGATGAAGATTTGCAAAATAATTTGGAAGACCTATATGCAAATTTCACAAAATTTATAAAAGAGGGTCCTCAAGATAAGGGAAGTAGAATGCTTAACTTTTCTCTTGATGATGGTGGGTCAATTGCTTATAAAGATGAAACTTTATATTTCAAAAGATATGATAATTTTGACGAGGACTTTAATTTCATTGTGACCCCAAATGACTATAATATTTCATCTAAGGGCGACCTAAAAATTTCCGGCAGATTTTTTAGAAAAATTGGAAATAAGATAGACTTTATTGACCTCTATGAAATTAATGAAAATGGACTTTTACTCACTTATGACATTGGAAATTTAAATATTGATTCCTCCTATGCTGACCTTAAAAAAGACTATTTGATTATTGACGGATCTTTTATTAAAGACCATGACGATTTTTATAGGATTGATGAAAATCAAAATTTGATTATAAATCCCTCCTACACAGAAATAAATAAAGATGCAAATATTCAGCCCCAATCTTCTGCCCTTATTGCAGATAATGAAAGCGGCTTTGTAAAAGCTCTTGTTGGCGGTCTTGACGTGTCATCTAAAAAAGCAAAAATTTTGAATAGGGCAACTGACTCCCACAGATCTCCTGGAAATCTTTTAAAACCTTTTACAGTTTATCTTCCTGCTCTTGAAGAAGGCTACACCCTAGGCAGCGTTTTTGATGATATTCCTACAACAACTGACGAATATATGTGGCCTGAAAATTATTATAAATCTTTCAAGGGACTTATGACTATAAGAGATGCTATTGGAAATTCTTCAAATGTTGTGGCTGCAAGTATTTTAAAGGACATTGGTATAGAAAGGTCCTTAAATGTTTTAAAGAGATTTAATCTTATAAGTGAAAATCCAAATGATGATTATTTTATTAATGCCAGTGAAAATTCTGAAAAAAATGATATGAATTTAGATTCAATTGCCCTTGGCAATATGGAAAAGGGTCTAAGTTTAAATGAAGCTTCAAGAATGTATGCCTCTCTTGCCCAAGGTGGAAATGCCCCTGATTTAACTTCAATCATTAAAATTGAAGATAACACAGGCATAACAATTATTGACAATAGAGAAAAAAAGACAAATGTTATGGACGAAAAAATTTCCTATCTTTTAGAGGACTCTCTAAAAATAAATTCATCTAAGGATAATGCTCCAAAAATTGGAGATGGAAAAACTTATGGTTATCTTGGAAAAAATAGGTTTTCTTCTGACCTTTGGTATGTAGGATTTTCAAAAAAATATTTAGTTGGAACTTGGTTGGGCTGCGACTCTCCAAAAATTTCCTTAAATACAGATGACAATATTATTATAAAAATTTTTAATGAAATTGCAAGAGATTTAGAAGATTCTTCCGCCGAGGAAGAAATTCCTTCCTATATTGTCAAAAAAAATATTTGTAGAAAATCAGGAAAATTGGGTACAAAGTTATCAGAGGATGCTGACGCAAATTATGATGAAATCTTTATAAGGGGAAGTGAACCTACTGAATATGATGATCTCTATAAAAAATATTTAATTTGCATTGATTCAAAACTTTTATCCACCCAATACTGCCCAGCAGAATCTGTTGAATATAATGTGTTATTTGAAAGAAAGGGTGGATATGATCCTGATAAGCACTATGGAATCTATCCTGAAGATTATGTAGAAATCCCGACAAAATACTGTAATATTCATACCAAATCTTGGTATAAAGACCATCAAAATGATGAAGAAGAAAATAATCATAAAAAAATTAACAGCAAGGACAGGCAAAAGAAAATAAAAAAGGGGGCTAAGAAATGAATAAAATCATTTTAAAAATAGGTAAATATATTTTATTAAAAAAATTATTAAAAATGGGAAATGAGAGAAAGGGCAGAAAACTTAGGGCAAAAATTTTAAGAAATCCTAAGTCTAGTGCAAAAATTGCCTATCATTTGGGAAAAATTAAATTAAGAAATAATCTTTTGAGAAAATTCTAAAGATTAAAAGAGCCGGAGCAAATCTCCGGCTTTTATATTTTATATTTTTGCATATTTTTCATGGCACTTAAAACTGTTGATGAATTGTGAAGAAAGGCGGAACTTGTATTTGATAAAATTCCTAAAAATCCTAGGAGAATTAGGGCTGAATTAAAAGAAATAATTTGCCTATAATCAATCTTTATTCTTTCCTTAAGACCCCTTGAAATTCTAACTAAATATACAAGAGATTTCAAATCATCTCCACCAATTGTTATGTCAGAAATTTCTTTGGCGATGTCTGCTCCCTTTTGCATAGAAATTCCAACATGAGCATTTGAAAGGGCTACTGAATCATTAATGCCGTCACCAATCATTACAATCTTATACCCCTTATTCTTTAAATCCATAATATAAGATGCCTTCTCTTCTGGCAAAACTTGGGACTTATAGTAGTCAAGATTTAATTCTTTTGCAACGTGAGCAGCAGAATTTTCAGCATCGCCTGTCAGCATTACAATTTTTTTAAATCCCAAATTTCTAAGTTCGTCAATTGTTTCTTTTGCATCATCCCTTAGGGGATCATCAATGCAAATAACTGCAATAAGTTTTGAATCAATGGCCAAATATAAAAGTGAATGAGTTTTTTTAAGGTCATTAATTATTTTTTCCTTTTCCCTATCAATAGGCACTTTTTTATCTTCAAAAATAAAGTGGTAGGACCCAATTAGGGCTGGTTTTCCATCAATTGATGATGAAATTCCGTGAGCAACAATATATTTTGGCTCTGTGTGCATCTCTTCATGGACAAGGCCCTTTTTCTTTGCAGCTTCCACAACTGCATTTGCAATTGAATGAGGGAAGTGTTCTTCAAGGCAGGCCGCAATTCTTAAAGCCTCATTTTTATCAAAACCTTCAAAAGTTATAATGTCTTCAACTTTTGGCTGTGATTTTGTTAGGGTTCCAGTTTTGTCAAAGACAATTGTGTCAGATTCTGCAAGATTTTCCATAAATTTTCCACCCTTAACTAAAATATCATAGTCAGACGCCTGACTCATGCCGCTCATAACTGCAATGGGAATAGTTAGTTTTAAAGCACAGGAATAATCAACCATTAAAAAGGCCTTAGCCCTAATAAAACTTCCTGTTAATAAAAAGGCAAGCCCAGCCCCAATAAAAGAAAATTTTACGAGAGCATCAGCTGTGGATTCAGCTTTTTTTTGGGCAAGGGCCTTATTTTTTTCCGAGTCCTCAATTAAATCAATTATATGATTTATTCTCGATTCATTATATTTTTTTCTGGTTAAGATGTGAAGATTCCCCTCTTCAAGTACAGTGCCTGCAAAAACACTTTTTCCTGGATTTTTTGGCACCGCAAGAGATTCTCCTGTAAAGGAGGCCTGATTAACCATTCCAATCCCCTCAAGAACTTCTCCATCAACGGGGATTACAGATCCTGTTTCCACCTCAACAACATCTCCCTCGCAAACTTCCTTTAAAGCCTTTAAAATTTTCTTGCCATTCTCAAGAACAAAAACTTTATCAACATTAAGTTCCAAAGAGTGAGCCAAATCTCTTTTAGATTTTTTCAAAGTCCAGTCTTCTAATTTTTCTCCTAAATTTAAGAGAAACATTATTGAAGATGCTGTTGAAAGTTCATTTGTGGCAAGGGATATGGCAATTGCCGTTCCATCTAAAACTTCAACGCTTAAATCTTTTGCCATTAAACTAGCAAGGCCCCTTTTAATAAATTTAAGGGATTTTCCAAGTGTTATTAAATTTCTAAGAGGCAAGGGAAGAAGTAATAAAAAGGCAAGCCTTCCATAAAAGGAATCACGAATAATTTCAAAAATTCCCCCATCTTCATCTGGAAGATAAAGGTCTTCATTTTCAAAATCTTTTAAATCATTAAGATTAAAATTTAAAATAAAGGAGCAAATATTTGGAAGCTCCCTTTCATCATATTCCAGAACAATATTTCCACTAAGAGGAGATATCTTGCAAGAATTTACTCCCTTAAGATTTTGAAGATTAAAGGAAAGTCCCCTATATTCATTTTTTGTAAAGGAATAGGGAGTTTTAAATCTAGCCCTTCCCCTTATTCTATGAGCAATTCTCGCCTTCATAATTATTTATCCTCTTCTACTAAATCTTCCTTTTCAGCTTCTTTTGCTAAATCTTCAATATTACATTCACAAGATTTTCTTTTATTTTCTTCGTCACATTTTTCTTTCTTTTCTTTAGCTTCTGCATAAATATCCTTTGCGTTTTCACGAATTTCTTCTAAAGTTTTGTCAAAACCTTCTTTAATTTTTATGCCGCCAACAGTTGCACTAACTGCTAAATCTTTTGCACATTTTGATTCTAAAAATTTTCCAGCAACTAAACCTGTTACAAGTCCAATTCCCATATTAATTAATTTTCTTTTCATAATTATCCCTCCTAATTGTTCTTTATATATTAACATTTTATTAATTGATAATCAACTGTTATTTGGAATATAGATAATAACTAATTTAATTTTGTAATTATTATCAATTAAAATTTTATAATAATAATTATTTTTAATAGTAAATAGAAAAATGAAAATTTTTGGATTTTAAAAAAATTTCTGCAAAAATCCAATAAAATAAAGCCAGGACTAGATTTTTTAATCTTTCTAAGGTATAATTATTTATTGTACTTAGGAGGGATTATTATAAAAAAGAGAGTAGTTCTAGGTATGAGTGGCGGAGTGGATTCTTCTGTTGCTGCAGTTTTATTACAAAAAGAAGGCTACGAAGTTGTGGCTGTCTTTATGCGAAACTGGGCTGACGACGGAATTTGCACAGCAGCTGATGACTATATGGACGTGGCCAAGGTCTGTTCACAGTTAAATATAAAATATTTTACAGTTAATTTTGAAAAGGAGTATAGGGACAGAGTCTTTTCATATTTTTTAAGTGAATATAAAAAAGGCCGCACACCTAATCCTGACGTAATGTGTAATACCGAAATAAAATTTAAGGCCTTCTTAGAATATGCTTTAAATTTTGACTGTGATTATATTGCTATGGGCCACTATGCACGCACCAAAAAAATAGATTCAAGAACTTATCTCTTAAAAGGCAAGGACAATAATAAAGATCAATCCTATTTTCTTTCAAGGGTTAAGGAAGAAGCTCTTGCTAAAACTTTATTTCCCGTTGGCGATTTAGAAAAATCAGAAGTTAGAAAGATTGCCGAAGAATATAATTTGTCAACAGCTTTAAAAAAAGATTCAACAGGCATATGCTTTATAGGAGAAAGAGATTTTAACGAATTTTTAGATAAATTTCTTTTGACTAAACCCGGAAATATTGTTGACGAACATGGAAAAGTTTTAGGAAAGCACACAGGCCTTATTCACTATACCATCGGTCAAAGAAGAGGTATGGGAATTGGTGGCGTGGGAAGCGGCGAGCCCTTTTTCGTTGCAGGAAAAGATTTGGAAAAAAATGAGCTTATAGTTGCTCAAGGAGAAAAAAATCCAATTTTATACAAAAAGATTTTTGAAGTGGAAGATATTTTTTGGATTAATGATCCTCCAAAACTTCCCAGAGAGTTTTGTGTTAAAATAAGATATAGGACAAAGGATGAACCCTGCCATTTAATCTACGAAAATGATAAGTATATTGTAAATTTAAAAAATCCCCTAAAGGGGGTTACTCCCGGTCAAGTTGCTGTGTTTTATAGCGAGGATATTTGTCTTGGCTCAGGGATTATAAAGTAGGAGGTATTTATGAATTCATTAACTTTAAAATTAAGAGAAGAACAAGGTAAAAATCAAGTCGACAAACTAAGATACGAAGGACTTATCCCTGGAGTTATTTATGGAAAGAACAAAGAAAGCAGAAGTGTTTACGCTCAAGAAAATAAGCTTTTAAAATTATATTCTGAAGTAGGCTCTTCAATTATTATTGAAGTTGAAGTTGACGGGGAAAAGACAAATGCACTTTTCAAAGAAGTACAAATGCATCCTTTCAAAAATTCTATGCTTCATTTTGACTTATATGAAGTAGACATGAACCAAGAAATCACAGTTATTGTTCCTGTTGTTTTAGTTGGTAGAGATGAAATTAGAGTTCAACCATCTAACTTAATCCAAGTTATTAACGAAGTTGAAGTTTCTTGTCTTCCAAAATATTTACCATCAACAGCTGATGCCTTTGTAACAGATATGCAAATTGGCGACACAGTTACAGTTGCAGATCTTGATGTTTATAAGGATGAAAATATTAAAGTTGCCCTTCCAGCAGATGAAGTTGTTGCAACCCTATCTGAACCTAAGGAAGAAGAACTTGAAGAAGAAACATCTGAAGAAGAATCTGCAGAAGTTCCAACAGTTGCTGAAACTGAAAAGAAAGATGAAGAATAATAATTATAAAAATTTGGCGGCCCAGCCGCCTTTTTTTATGGCAATATATTTTAAAAATACTTCAAAAAATTAAATATTTCTAAAAAAATCCATAAAAAAAGATGAGCCTTAGCCCATCTTAATTTTTTTATTAATTTTTAAATAGAAATGAAACTCTTTTATAAACAAGCATCATTATAAAGGATGTAATTAAACCTTTAAGTAAGTTAAAGGGTAAAATTGAATAAACCATAAAAGACCAAAGATCTGTGATTTTTGGTGTCACCGCATGGCCCATAGCAATTATTGCATCCATTGACAAGAATTTTCCATAAAGGGGGAAAACTACAAAATAGTTTGAGCAAAGCGAAAGTCCTGTCATTGCTAAAATTCCAAGTCCTAGTCCAATAACTGCTCCCTTATAAGTTTTGTGGCTCCTATAAATTACTGATGCGACGAGGGCAAAGGTTGAACCGATTATAAAATTTGAAAGTTCTCCAACTCCGCCAGTTGTTGTCCCTTTAATTACTGCATTTAAAATATTTTTTAGAGCTGAAACCATAACTCCATAAATAGGGCCCATGGTAAAGGCACCAATAAGGGTTGGGATTTCAGAAAAATCCATTTTTATAAATTCTGGTGCAATAAATAATAATGGCACTTCAAAAAACATTAATAAAAATCCCAAAACTGATAACATTGCTACTCTTGACATTGTTCTTGCTCTTAAAAGCGAATTTTGATTTACTCTATTCATTATACCTCCTTTGGGGCATTAAAAAAGCCCCGTCTTCGGGGCGCATTTCTAAAAACACATCTTCTCCCATCCAGACTTTACTGTCGGTATTGGAATTTCACCAATTCGGCCAAAAGGCTCGTGGACTATAACCACCGGTTGGGATATTAACCCTTCCCTGAAGATTCTATATTTATTATATCATCTATAGATATATATACAAGTATTTTTTTACATTTTATGAAATTTTCTGACTGTTTGAATCGTAAACAATAACGGGCATACCGTTAAAAGTATTTTCATATAATTTTGGCATAATTTCTGGAGGCACATTTATACATCCATGGCTTCCCTTTTTTAAATATAAATCTTCTCCAAACTCACTTCTCCAAGGAGCATCATGAAGACCAATTCCCTTCCAATTTATAGGCAGCCAATAATTTACAAAAGATTTATAGTCTGCTCCCGTTAAAAACCTTTCCCTTTCCCGTGACCAAATTTTTTGAGTTCCAGTTGGAGTTGCATTGTCATTATTTGGATTGCCTGTTACAACTTTTGTTTCCAAAACTAAATTTCCATCCTTATAAAGCCAGACATTTTGCCTTGCAAGGTCGATTTCAATATAAGAATTCCCAAGATCATTTTCACTTCTGTGGAGGGCAGTTGTCCTATAAACGGGTACAAGTTCCTTGTTCTTTCTTTCACTTAGAGCATTTAATAAAAGCTCGCTCGTCTTTTTTATGTCAGTTGACCATCCGTAAATTCCTCCCGTTACTAAAACATTTCCAATGCCAGTTGCAGGAAAAATTCTCTTTCCGCCAAAGGTGTCATATTTCACAGATAAATTATTTACATATGCCACAACTTTTTCTTCACTAGGTACAAGATCTCTATTATTTTCCCTTTTATAGAGGTTAATTAATTTTTGATGGTCTAAAACTTCTTTTCTATCTTCAAAATTAAAAGAAATAGTGATTTTATCAAGTGTCTTATATTCATCTAAAAGTTTTTGAAGATCAGAATCATCTGATTTAAGACTTGGCTCTAAATAAATTTTTTCCTCTTCCAGGTCAATAATTTTATTTTCCTCCCTCAGATGCCTCAAAATAGATTCTTTCAAATCCCTTTCCTTTAAGGTATTTCCTAAAATCTCTTCTTTTATAGAAAATTTTCCATCTTCATAAATAACCTTAGCATCTTCAGGCTTTTGATTTTGATTTTTTACAATATCCAAATTATTTACTGTCCTATCAAAGTCTTCAATAGAATAAATAGCCCTGTGTTTCAACTCATATTCCTTTTTATAGAGAGAACTTAAAAACCAGTAAATAGATGGTTGATAAAGATCTTGATTTGGCAATAGCTCATCTTTATAAGAAAAATCACTAACCTTTAATTTATCTTCCCCTTCTCTTCCCTTTAAAGTAATTTCATAGTCATCCCAAATGCCATTATAAGTTTTGTATAAATCATCTTTTTTTTGAAGGGAAAAATCCTTACCATTAATAAAAGTCTTTGGCAAAAAATAGGTCGAAAAAAAATAGGCCCCTATAAAATAAACCCCTATAAATAAAAGTAAAATAAAAATAAGTATAAATTTAAACGTCTTTCTCAATCAAACCACCTAAATTTATTATAGACCAGAAGAAAAAATTGTAAATGGAATTGGCTAAACTGTAACCAAATTGTATTTTTTTTAAAATTTCCTTAAAAAATTTTTTACAAAATACTTGACAATGATTTTGATGACCATTATAATATACTTTATTGTTAAGGACATGCGGGAATGGCGGAATTGGCAGACGCGCTAGACTTAGGATCTAGTTCCATTGGAGTGGGGGTTCAAGTCCTCTTTCCCGCACCAGACAATTTTGTATTTTTATGAATTGTTACAAATGGCTAAAAATACAAAGAAAAAGCAGGTATTCAATTTTTGAATTACCTGCTTTTTTACATATTTTTACACGTTTTTACTACTCAGCTACCAACTCGTTACCAACTTTTATAATTCTTTTATCCATTTAAATACCTTTATTTGTTAAGATTTAAAAATATTTTTTTAAGTTTTTTTTTGATTATTTTTTAAATTTTTTTCTCTTTCTTCTATCCAAGCTTTAACTTCTTCCAGATCATCAAAATCTGCAAAAGTGGTTATATACTTTTTACATCCACTTTTGGCTCTGCTCTTGTCTTTTATTTTTTTGTTTGCAGCATCCCACTTTCTTGAGGCTCTCCTTTGAGCCTCTGTTGTTTTTAAGTCTTTCACGATTAAACTCCTTTATTTTTCACTTTGCCTTAATTTTAACTATTAATAGTAAGCATAGAATGATAACCAGCACATTGCTAACTATTCCAAAGTCTTTAAAAATACCTATCACATTTATCGCAGTGATTACACTTAATAAAATTATATTCGCATCTATTTTTTTCATTTTGACTCAATGAGCATTTTGTAATATAATACCCTTAAAGGGAGAGAGGGAATTCCCCTCTCTTTGAGTTACTATTTTAATATTTCTTTTATCAATCCGATAATGCCAATTAGCAGATTTAGTAAAAGTATTATTAATTCTAGTAGCTCTTTTTTATTACCCTTTCTAGGTTTCCTCTTGCTCATTTCCCCACCTCCTGAATTTATTATACTACCGACTTATATAAAAGTCAACACTTTTTTTAAATTTTTTTTAATTATTTTTGAAAATTTTTTATGGTATAATTAACTTAAGCTCCTTTGAGCTTTAATCATCTTTAACTAGTCCGTGTCGATTTTTGTTTGATGTGGACTTTAAACTTTTAAATAAAAAATTAAATGTTTAATCTGCTATTTTAAGAAATATCGGACTAAAAGAATCTATAATACGGCAAACCAAGAAATACCGTATTATAGAAATTTATTTTAATAGTTCAAACAAAAAAGAGCCTAGAGATCAACTCCCTAGGCTTTTATCTTTTAATGTTTAATTTTAATAATAAGTAGTCTCTTAAATGGTTAAACATAGCCTTTTATAGGTTCGACTGTCCACAATAGGTCTATTTTGTGTTTTTATTTCTTATTAATACAATTCCTTGCCTTAATTTTGATTTTATTTGTTAATTTCTTTCTCCCACCTATTAAGTTCAAGCACAGCACTTTCAATCATTGCATCAAGTTCATCTTCAGAAACTTTTATATTTTTATCTTTAAGATATTCCAGCACATATTTCTTCTTTAATGGTCCTTGACCCGACTGTGTATAAATTTGTTCTGCTGCTCTTACTGCTATAGTTACTATATCCATTGTGTTTTTAATTTTATCTTGTCCGTATTTTTGCTTTAAAACTGGTATTATTATTCCAGTAACAATTACGGATACAATACTAAGAACTACATAAAAAATATTATTTAAACTCATTCTTAACCTCCTAAATAATCATTATCTTTATATTTCATTGAATGTATTTCTTTATCAATCTTCTTTTTCTTGATCCGTGCTAAGCTCCATAATTCCACAGTAGTAAAAGAAAACCAAGCACCTATTAAAGTGCTTGGCTCTTGTCCTGTTAGGGTGAAGATTTTAAGGACTATTATTGTAAAGATTATGTTTAAGCCTATAACAGCAAGTACAATAAATTTACTGTACTCACCTTTCTTTTTTACTCTACCCTTATTCCGTCTTCTCTTGTCCATGACACGTTAAATCCTAAAGTTTCAAAAAACTTTCTTACCGGAACCATCATGCTACCTAATTGTACATAAGCCACGCCCTTAATTACTTGTGGACTTATTTTAGCTTTTTTATCCATAACCGTTAGATGATTATAGCTTGCAGGAGCTTTATTAATTACAGGCACAACAGGTTCAGGTATCTTGTGACCATCTAAAAGAGCCTTAACCCTATACACTTTTGTAAAGTAACCTCTATACTTATATATACATACGCCCTCTCTGTATCTCGCTTCTAAGGTCTTTCCATCTCCTAGATAAATAGCAACATGACCTGACCACTTGCCTTTTTCATAATCTCCGCCCCAGAGAATATCTCCTCTTTTTAAATCTTCTTTAGGCACTTCATAAAATCTTGGGTCTCCATCTTTCATAAATTTAGTGGAAACTGTTCTGTCTGTCTTTGAAAGGTCTAAATTTCCACTATCCCTTAGGGCCTTATAAATTAAAGAGGAGCAGTCAGAATAACCTTTCTGCATTCTCTTAGGCTGACTATACTTATCGCCCTTATACTTCATAGCTGAGGCTATAAAATCATCTATTTTAGTCATTTTATTATCCCCCTCTCAAGAGCATAAAAAAAGAAAGCGACAACTCCCCCAATAAAAAATCCGCTAGACCATTTTATGGTAGTAATTAGCCCGTCAATTTTAGCAATTAAATTTCTTATTTGTGTATCAGTACTCGCCCTAAACTGCTCTAGCTTATCAAGTCTATCAGAGTGAGAATTTAGCCTTTTTTCAGTAACATCAATTTTTTCTCTTAAATAATCTTTATCTTCCAAATTTTTACCTCCAATAAAAAAACACCTAAAATCCAGGTGTTTAAAAATTATTATTTAATTTTCAGTTCTTTTTTTAGTCCTTCTTGTAATACTCTTGAAAAATTAATGTTTTTGTTTTCAGAAATATCATTAAGCCACTTTGGAATAGTAACTGTCTTTTTTATTGATTTATTATTAATTTTATCTCTTAAAACCGAAATGGAGGCTTCAACAAGAAGGAGAAACTCCCCGTCATTTAAAACAATATCTCCTTTTTCATAGGGTTTAGGAATGCTAATTTCATTACTTAGCATCGAGAATAAAACACCATTTAATACCTCATTAACATTAAAAAATAATTCATTCATATTATCTGCATCAGTAAAACACGCACTAAAATCTGGAAAATTAGCATAATAAACACCATCTTCTTTTTTTACAACACACGGATAAATATAGGCTTTATTCATATTGACCTCCTAAAAATATAGAGAGCAGGGCTAAAATTTTAACCCTGTAATTCTCTCAATGCTTGTTAAAGTTCCTGAAGGAATATCTTTTTTATTACATTTCACAGGACAAATAAATCCGCCTTTAATGTAAATCTCATGAGAACCTTCAGTATGGTCGTATTTCCAACCATTTTCTTTCATAACTTTAACAACTTTTCTGTAAGGCTTTGTTTTGGCCATAAACATTTCCTCCTTACATTAATTATTATACACGTGTTGCTAATACGTGTCAAGGACTAATTAAAAATTTTTAGTCTTCCTTAGCAAGTTCTGCCATCCCAAGTTCTTCTAAACATTTTTTAACCCTATCTTTAAGGCATAAAGGCACTTGTTTAAAATTTCTTTTACCATAAATAATAAGCGTTGCATATACTACGTCCATATTTTCACCCCCTTTCACCAAAATTTTTAGCAATAAAAAAACACCTATCATTTAGCTGTCTATAAATTAGTTTCTTATGTTATAATTTACATATTAGGGAGGTTTTTATGAAATTAGGAATAGTAGGATCTGGTTTTGCCGGTCAAATAATTGCATATACAGCAGCTATGCGTGCACTTTGTGATGAAATTTATTTAGTTGATATAAATAAAAAGAAGGCTGAGTCTCAGACCATGGATTTAAATGATGCAAGAAGTCTTTATGCCCATGACATAAAAAGTTTTGCCTGTGAATATGATGACCTTAATATTTGCGACATAATCGTTTTAACTTCAGGGGGTATTCCTGAAAGTTCAGACCGCCTTGATGAGTTTAAGGAAAATAAAAATGTTGTAAGAGATTATGTTCACAAAATTGTGGGAGCAGGTTTTAAAGGGATTTTTATCGTAGTTTCAAATCCTTGCGATGTCATGGCCTATGAAGTTTTTAAGGAATCAAAATTTCCAGCTTCAAAAGTTATTGGATCAGGCACAAGTCTTGACTCGCTAAGATTAAAAACTATTCTTAGCCAAAAGCTAAATATTTCCCCAAAATCAATTGAAGCCTATATCCTTGGAGAGCATGGTGAAAGTCAATTTGTTGCTTGGTCGCAAGTTAAAATTTCTGGCATAGGGCTTGATGAATATTTAAAAGAAAATAAAATAGAAAGTTTCCCCTATAATGAAATTGAAATGGAAGTTAGAGAAAGAGGCTGGAAAATTTATTTAGGCAAGGGGTCAACCCAATATGGCATTGGAAATACAGTTTCAAATATAATTTCCGCAATCTATCACAATGAAAATGTTATTTTAAATGTATCTTCACTTTTAAATGGTGAATATGGCATGGAAGATTTATATATTTCTAGCCCCTGCCTAATAAATAAAGATGGAATTTCCAAAACTTTTGAACTTAAATTAAATGAAAGTGAAATAAAAAAGCTACACGATTCAGGAAAAATAATCAAAGATTATTTAAAAATACTTGATTGAGGGAGATTATGAAAGAAAAATTCAGAAAATTTATGGTAGGAAGATACGGAGCAGATGCCTTTGGCAGATTTTTACTCCTTCCCGTTTTAATACTTTTAATAATTGGATATGTAAAATTAAATAGATATTGCCACATTGGTGCCCTGGTCATTTTAATTTATATATATTATAGAATGTTTTCAAGAAATATATCAGCTCGCTATAGGGAAAATCAAAAATTTTTAGACCTGACCAAACCCATAAGAAGGCAAATAAATTATATAGGAATAAGAATTAGAGATAGGAAAGACTATAAATTCACTCGCTGCCCCTATTGCAATTTGGAAATGAGATTGCCAAAAAATAAGGGCAAAGTTATAATAAAATGCAAAAAATGCAAGAATACCTTTGAATTTAGGACATAAAAATTAAAAAAAAGGTATTTTTACAAATAATAAAATAAAAAGGTGATGCTAAATAAGATAACTATACATTCTTAAGCATCGCCTTTTTTGTAAGTTTTCATAGATGCCCTGTACTTGCCATTAAAGTTATAAACCTTAAGAGATTGGTAATTCATTTTTCTATATCATCAGCTTTTTCAAGTTCTAAGTATTTATCAAAAATTTGATAATGGCTGAAAAAGTAGACAAGTAAAAAATAAAGAGCCTTGGGAGCTCTTTAATTATTTTTAATATTTAATTATTGAATGTACTTCATATTTTTTTAATTTGTCCCTGGCTTTCAATTCTTCAAGTTCCATTAAAAATATTAGGGCTCTTACTTCTCCGCCAAGTTTTTCTATAAGTTTTATGGCACTTTCTGATGTTCCGCCTGTTGCCAAAAGGTCATCTACTAAAATTATTTTGTCACCTTTGTTTATGGAGTCAAGGTGTATTTCTATTGAATCTGTTCCATATTCTAGTTCATATTCTTCTGAAATTTTTTCTGAAGGAAGTTTGCCCGGTTTTCTTATGGGAACGAAACCTTTTTTTAGTTTATAGGCCATTGGGGCTCCCACTATAAATCCCCTTGCTTCTACACCAACAATTTTATCAAAGTCCCCGGGGATTTTTTCTATCATTTTATCTATAGCTTCTTTAAAAGCTTCTCCATCTTTTAACAGTGTTGTTACATCTCTAAATATTATTCCTTCTTTTGGATATCCAGGGATTGATCTTATTCTTGATTTTAAATCCATAATTTCCTCCTAAATTTTATTTTTTTCTAAGTACGCTGTATAATTATTGTCTTTTTTTAAATATGAGTGGTAGGTAAAAGTCCCCTTTGTTAAAAGTTTTTCTTTTGTATAGACTTCCACATCCACTACGCATATTGTATTTCCCTTGTGGATAAAATGCGCCCTGCCAAATATTTCTACTCCCTTTGGTGTATTTGATATATAATTCATAGTTGCATCTATTGTAACGTAAACTTTGCCAAGGGTCATACATAAGATTCCTGTTACTGTATCTGCAAAGGTATAAATTATGCCTCCATGCAAAATATTTAGTTCTGAAATGTGCCTTTCATCTGGTAGCATTTTTAAGGTTAAAACTTCATCTTCATATGAAACAAAAGACATATTATTAGCCTTTGTAAATATTCCTTCATTGACTAGGATTTTTATATCTTCCCTTTCCATTTAGCCTCCTAAAAAAATGTTATTTGATGAGCATATAGGTCCACTAAATTTGACATTGTTAGGCCAACAAGTCTTATTTTTTCTCCTCCATAAAATTCACGGAGAAGATTTAGCCCTGCTTTTAAAATCTCATCTCTTTCAAAAAGGACTGTGTCAAAGGTCCTGGACCTTGTCCTTATTTTAAAATTTTCGTCCTTTAATTTTATTGTTAGCGTGTAGCCGCAAATATTTTTTCTATATAAATTTTCTGAAAGTTCTCCAGCAAATTTTTCTATATATGATTCTATTATTTTTTTATTGTCTGTTGAAGTGAAAGTTGATTCTGTCCCAATACTTTTTCTTTCCCTATGGACTGTAACTTCTCTTTCGTCTATTCCCCTTATTCTATTGTAGAGGTCTGTTCCCAATTTTCCAAAAAATTCTGTCAAAAATTCTTCATTTAAAAGGTAGAGATCACGGACTTTATTTATGCCAATATTTCTCAGCCTTTCTTCTGATTTTTTGCCTATTCCATGAATTTTTCTAATGTCAAGGTCCATTAAAATTTCCGGGACTTCCTCTTTATTTATTATTTTTATGCCCCTTGGCTTATTCCAGTCGCTGGCAAGTTTTGCTAGAAATTTATTGAAAGATAAGCCTATCGAAACATTAAGGCCGCTCTTTTTTAAAATATTGTTTTGCATAGCCTTTAAATACTTAAGGTCTAAATTTTTTCCAGTCATATCAAGATAGGATTCATCTATTGAAACTTTTTCAATTATATCTGTATAGGATGACAAAATCTCAAAAACTTCTTGTGATTTTTGTAAATATCTTCCCCTTCTCATGGGCATAATAATTAAATGGTCGCATAATTTTTTTGCCATAAAAATTGGCATGGCAGAATGAATACCAAATTTTCTCGCCTCATAATTTGCAGTTGTTATTATACTTCTTTCGCTTCTTCCTGCAACGACAAGGGGTTTGCCCTTAAGGGCAGGATAGTCAAGTTCTTCGCAAGAAGCATAAAAGGCATCTAAATCTACATGAAGAATTTCCCTCATTTAATCACCATTAAAATTATAGCTGATTTTAGGAATTTTTTAAAGCTTGCAAAGGCTTTTGTCCCTATATTTTTGTTATAATAGAAATATAGGAAAGGAGGCAAAATTGAAAAAGAAAGTAATTCTTTATGATTTTGATAAGACAATAATTGATAGTGAATCCATTTTTCTTTTGTGGAAATTTGCCATTAAAAAACATCCCTATCTTTTTATCACATTAATTATAAATTTATGTAGAGAATATATTTATTATTTACTTACGGGGAATTTTTGTCATGTTAAAAAAGCCATGGTTTCTGTCATGAAACCTTTAACAGAAAAGGACCTTGAAAATTTTTTTCTTAAAATATTATATCCTTCTCATTTTTTTGAAGAGATTTTTCCTGAATTTGAAAAGTATAGTGATGGGGATATAAAAATTTTGTGTTCGGCTTCTTGCGAAAATTATTTAAAATATATAAATAAAATTCTCCCTTTCGATTATATTCTTGGGACTAGGCTTGACAAAAATTATGAGCTTGTGGGGAAAAATAATTCAGGCAAGGAAAAGGTAAAGAGAATAAAAGAACTTTTAGAAAGGGAAAATATTGAAATTGACTACGAAAATTCTATGGCCTATACCGATTCCTATAAAAATGACAAATATATGGCTTCTCTTGTAAAAAATAGATTTTTAATAAATTCAGAAAAACATTTTGAGGATTTTGCAAATTTATCATGGCACACAAAAGCTGATTAATTGACAAAAGTACGATTTCTTGCTATTATAAACTTAATTTATATATTTGGAGGTAATTATGAAATTAAGAAAATTTGTTACAGTTACTACTCTTGCATCTTTACTTGCAAGCCCAATGGCAGCTTTTGCTGAAACTCCAGGAGTTAAACTTCCTGATGCAAATACTGTTAAAGAAGAAGTTAAGGATTTAAAAGACAAGGCTAAAGAAGGCGCTAAAGAAGTTTCTGAAGTTGCTAAGGAAGAAGTTAAAAAGGCTGAAGAAAAAGCTAAAGAAGTAAAAGAAGAAGATAAAAAAGAAGTTAAAGAAGAAGTTAAGGATGCTAAAGAAAATGCAGCAAAACAAGACGTTAAAGTTATTCTTAAGGGAACAGCTTTAGAACTTGAAAATCCTGCTGTTATTAAAGCAAATAGAACTTTCATTCCAATTCGTAAACTTGCAGAAACTAGCAAGGCAAAAGTTGAATGGAATGAAAAAGAAAAATCTTTCACTATCACTAAAGATGAAAAAGTTATGAAACTTACTATTGATAGCGACAAAATGATGGTTAATGGAGAAGAAAAGAAATTAGAAGCTGCTCCATTCATTCAAGACAATTTCTCATATCTTCCACTAAGAGTTATCTGTGAAGAAATTCTTGGCTATACTGTTGACTGGAACGCTGAAACAAGAGAAGTTACTTTAACTGATGGCGGAGAAAAAGTAGAAAAGAAAGCCGAAGAAGTTAAAGAGGCTATTGACAAAAAAGCTGAAGAAGCTAAAGAAAAAGTAGGCGAAAAGTCTGAAAAAGCTAAAGAAGATATTAAGGCTGAAGCTGAAAAGGCAAAAGAAAAAGTAGAAAAGAAAGCTGAAGAAGCTAAAGATAAAATTGAAGAAAAATTAGCAAAATAATTTAAAAAAATTATCCGCCATTAATTTGGCGGATTTTTTAATGTTAATCTTTACAATAAATATTCTTCAATTAAATCTGCTATGTCATCATAGGAATTTTCACCTGTAAAGGAATGGACAAGTTTCCCGTTCCTATAAAAATTCGTAAGGGGTATGGATTGAATTTTTAATTTTTCCTTAACCTCTACATTTGTATCAACATCTAAATAATAGCAGGTGACATTTGGAAATTCATCTTCCAGCATATCTGATACAAGTTCTAAAAGGGGAGCACAGTGTGTACATCTTATGGCTCCAAAAACTACAATTGAATTGCCCTTTCCTGTTTTTTCTTCAAAGTCTTCAGATGAAATTGTTTTAATAAGCCCTTGACTTCTCCTAAAAATTTCCTTGCTTTCCTTTAATTCTTTAAGGGATTCAGATTTTTGAGAAAGGGGATCTATATCCATATTAAGTTCTGCCCCAGCAACTTTAATTGTTTCTGCTCCCAAAAATTTTCCAGCACCCTTTAAATTAAAATACCTTGAATCGATTTTTTCAATTTCCTTTTCATCATAACCATCAAGGCCAATATAAGAATAGGGATATCTATAGACCCTATAAATTAAATTATTATTTAGCATATTTTTCGTGTCCCGTCTGTAGGGAGAAACCCATTGCCAAACTAATTCCTTATCCCTTGTAACTTCAAGGACAATTCCTTCAGTTGTAAGAGTTACAAGAGTATTTCCATTTGGAAGTCTTTCAACATTTCCTCCATAGGGAGAATAAAATTTGTAGCCATTTAAGGGAACTGAATAACCAAAATCTCTTGGGCCTAATTGCCAATTTATATTAAAAGTTATTGGATTTATTTCTAAGATTCTTGAATAAGCCCTAACGTAAGGGAAAAGTCCTTGAGGTGCAAAAATTGTTGCAGCACTATAGCCGCAGGATCCGCCATTGTCAAAAATCATTAAATTTCCTTCACCTTCAAGACCCTTAGGAATAAGTGATGCAAAGGAAGAGCCTATTATTGGAGAAAATTTTGAATAGGATTCAAGACTTGGCCCAATTTCATAGACAATTTTATTCTTTTTCCTGTCAATTATTCCAATAATATTTGCAGCCCTTGCCGTAAATAAAATGTTGTCGGGATGAAATCTTGAATCTCCCATGTCATACCATTTGTTTTCTCCCAAGTAGGAAATTGAAGTTACATCTAAATAATTTCCAATGGGATTTTCTGTAATTCTTAAATTAGGATTTCTATAAATTACATTTTTTGCTTCTTCAGAAAAATTTAATTCATCAAAATGTTCGGAAAAAGAAAATTTCCACAAAATATTTCCGCCCTTGTCCACTTCTAATATAACATCATCTAAAAGTTCCTTGTCGGAAATTGACTTAACATAAACATTGTCGTGAGTAAGCATTAAGGTTTTTTCTGTCATATTCTTTTCATTTGAAAGAGTGTAGTCCAAAAGATGACCCTTTCTTTGAAAGTCGCTGTGAGCTCTTGCCATCCATTTTTCCTTGTAGCCCCTATCCTTTATAAATTTATTTCTGGAAAACTCCCATTTAATTTTTCCCTCTTTATTTATTTCTGCAAGTCTTATTCCATCTGACACTCCAAAATCAGATGTCCTAAATTCTGTAACGGAAATAATATTGCCATTTGAAAGCATCTTGGCAGGCATGGGATTTAAAACATATCTTGCCAGCTCATCACCGCACATTGAAGTTAAGAGAACTCCATCCTTTGCAGTTGAAATTAAATTTATGCCGTTATAGGCTTTTTTCTTATTATATAAAACTGTAGACCTTGGAAAAACTCTCATAGTTTGCTCCTATTTCTTATATATCTTTCTGCATAAACTGTGGCAATGGCACCGTCATTTGCAGCTGTAACAATTTGTCTTAAAACTTTTTTTCTCACATCTCCTGCGGCAAAAATCCCCTTGACACTTGTTTGCATAAATTCATTAGTCTTAACAAATTTTTGATCATCAAGTTCAACAAGGCCTTCAAGAAAACTTGAATTTGGACTCATGCCTGCAAAAATAAAAATTCCATCACTAGCCACCAAATTTTTTTCGCCAGTTTTTAAATTTTGATATTCAATTTGTTTAACTTTAGTATCTCCATAAATTCCTAGAAGTTCACAGTTCCATGTAAAAGAAATTTTCGGATTATTTTTTAGTTTTGCTTGAGCCTGAGCATTGCCATCTAAAACTCCCCTGTCGTGAATTACAAGTAGATTAATGGAATTGCAAAAATTTGAAAGATAATCTGCTTCATCAAGGGCCAAATCTCCTGAGCCCAAAATATGAATATCCTTATTTATAAAATTATCGGCATCGCAAGTTGAGCAGTAGGAAACTCCGTGGCCTGTATATTCCATTTCGCCAGGAATATTTAAAATTCTTGAAAAAGTTCCAGTTGCAATTATTATTGCCTTGCCATAATATTTTTTATCCCTTTTTGTTTTAAGGCAAAAAATATCTCCTTCTTTTTCAATCCCTTCAACTGTTCCATAAGTAAATTTGTTGGTGTCATAAGCTGATGCGTGGTTTCTAAATTCTTTTACAATATCCCTTCCAGAAATATTTGAAAA
This sequence comes from Peptoniphilus raoultii, assembly GCF_900099555.1. GTDB lineage: Bacteria > Bacillota > Clostridia > Tissierellales > Peptoniphilaceae > Peptoniphilus_A > Peptoniphilus_A raoultii. Next base: position 532,382 of record NZ_FMWM01000002.1, on the reverse strand, counting down.
ACCAGGATAGTTTATTACTGATGCGGTATCGTTTACTCTACCACCATAGCCTGACTTTTCAATTATTAAAGTTTTTAAAAGGGATCTGCCAGCATAGATGGCAGCAGAAAGACCTGCACTGCCGGCTCCAATTATTATTAAATCATAAATCATTTCTCCAAACTCCTTATAAAGTTTTCAAATTCAGGAATATTTATTTCCTCAGCCTCTCCCTTGTCAATAAAATTTGCAAATTCAGGCTCTATTGGAAGATTTAAAATATTTTTTACTCCTTCTTTTTCAGCTATTTCTTTTATTTTACTTGGCCCAAAAATATAGGAAATTTCTCCGCAGTGCTTGCACTTATAATAGGACATATTTTCTACAAAGCCTAAAATATTTACACTCATCATATTTGCCATATTAATTGCCTTTTCAACAATCATCTTAACTAAATCTTGGGGGGTTGAAACAATAATTACTCCCGTTAAGGGCATGGACTGAAAAACAGTTAGGGCAACATCACCTGTTCCTGGCGGCATATCAACAATTAAATAATCTAAATTTCCCCAAAAAACTTCTGAAAAAAACTGCTTAATGGCAGAATTAATTAAAGGTCCCCTCCAAAGAACGGGGGCACTTTTATTTTCTAAAACTGAATTAACTGAAATTAACTTTATGCCAGTCTTTGTAATTTGAGGAAGAATATTTACACCGTCAGAAACTGCCATGTCATCAATGCCAAAGGCCTCGGGAATTGACGGTCCTGTTATATCGGCATCAAGAATCCCAACCTTATAAGCCATTTTTTTAAGATGAACAGCAAGCATAGAAGATGTAAAAGATTTTCCAACTCCTCCCTTGCCAGAAACAACTGCAATAACATTTTTTATATTTGAATATTCATTTATAGTAAATTTTTCAATACCTTGCATAAGTCCTCCTATATTGTTTGTTTTGGATTTAAGGGAGCTTTTTTAATTATTGTAAATTCTCCTTTTTCATATCTTGCAATGTTAAATTCTGCATTTCGCCTAACTCTATTATACCAAAAATCTTTTACAGACTTTTTTTCCATAAGATTAAAAATTGAAACAATAGTAATTCCATGGCTCACTATTAATATATTTTCCCTTTGATTTTCATTTAAAGCACCATCAAAAAATTTTTTGACCCTAGCATTTAAATCATAAAAACTTTCCCCGTCAATCCTATTATAAATTTCAGGTCTTTTGAAATAATTGTAATATAAAATCGGATCTTCTTTTTCTATGTCCTTAAAATTTTTCCCTGACCATGAACCAACATCAATTTCCCTTAAAAGCTCGGTTTTTATTATGGGCTTACTGGGACAAATTAGTTTTGCAGTTTCATAGGCCCTGCCCAGGTCTGATGAATAGACTTTTGTAAATTTTAAATCCTTAGACTTTTTCCTTAAAATTTTTGCCATTTCCCTTCCCTTTTCAGTTAAGGGCGAATCTAAATGTCCCTGAATTATATCATTTTTATTCCAAAGGGTTTCTCCATGTCTAACAAAATAAATGTCCATGCTTCCTCCATAAATATTTTATTTTATTATATTACAGTTTTGAAGATTAATAAAGATTTTCACCTGCATTGGTACATTATCTTCCAGGCGGTACAAAGTATAATTTTAAAGAATCCAAAAAATATACAATACCTTTTTTGTTATCATGGTAATAAATGTTATTTTAAAAATGTATGTATAATTATTTTTTAAAGAACTCTAGTTGTAAGCTAGAGTTCTTTTGTCTTTAAACAGCTGCTGCCCAGCAAAAGATGAAAACTCGACTTGGATTGTTTGCAAAAATTTCAAAGTTTTCCTATAATTAATATGGGTGATTATTCTTGAATTATATATATGTATTATTGGCTTCTATTTTATTTTCTTCTATGGAAGTTGCCATAAAACTTACGGGTGGGGTTTTTAATCCCTTGCAGCTAAATTTTTTAAGATTCTTAATTGGCACTATTATTTTATATCCCATAAGCAAAAATTCTTTAAAAAAATCTAACTATTCTTTAAAGAAAAAGGACTATTTGAGCTTTGCTTTCACAGGATTTTTGTGCGTAGTTTTAGCAATGAGTCTTTATACGCTTTCAGTTTATTTTTTAGAAGCTCACGTTGCCGGAATTTTGTTTTGCACTAATACTTTTTTTGCCATAATAATTTCTCACTTCTTCACAGATGAAAAAATTAATAAAAATACTTTTATAGGAATAATTTTGGCTCTGCTGGCTATTATTGTCCTTGTAAATCCCCTTGATTTTAAGGGTTCTCTTAAAGGGGTTATAATTTCTCTTTCATCAGCTTTGGGTTTTGCCCTTTATTCTTTTGTTAGTAAAAGAATTACAAAAAAAAGTCCCATAAAGGCACCAACCATTACCTGCTATACTTTTCTTTTTGGTATGATGGAGCTTTTAATTTTTATAGAAATTTCAAGGATTAGTTCTGTTTCTAATTTCTTTACAAATCTTGGCCTTGATGCCTTTGCAAATATTCCAATTATTAAGGGCCTATCAAGGGATAATCTTTTAGTATTTTTATATATTTCAATTTTTGTTACTGGATGTGGATTTGCCAGCCACCTTTTGGCAGTAGAAAAAAATCCCGTTGCCATTTCATCTCTAGTCTTTTTCCTAAAACCAATGCTGGCAAGTTTCCTATCATTTTTGATTTTAAAAAATCCAATTACAGGAAACCAAAAAATAGGTATTCTATTAATTTCTATAGCATCAGCCATAATAGTAATTGAAAGGGCAAGGGTTCAAAGTAATAGGTTGATTATTGAAAATAATACTTATTAAAAACTTAAAAGCATAAAAAATACCGGGACCAAATCCCGGCTTATTTTTTAACTTATTTTCCTAAAAATTCATCAAGATTTTTAAGAACTACACCACCAATATCGTCTTGAGCATCAATTGTTGATCCTCCAATGTGTGGAGTGATATAAAGTCTATCTAATTCAAATAATTTTGAAGAAATTGGTACGTCTTGAGTATCAAGTCCGCCAGTTCCAAGTTCGTCTGCAAGAGTATCAAGGTTTGCTCCGCCTAGTTTTCCATTTTTGATGTATTCATAAAGAGCTTCTTCATCAACAACGCCGCCACGAGCTGCATTAATAATAATTGCTCCATCTCTCATATTCTTCATTTGTTCGCCAGAGATCATATTTTTTGTTTCTGGAGTTAATGGAAGGTGAAGAGTGATTACATCAGAATTATTAAGTACTTCATCAAGACTTACAAGTTTTGCATAGTCATATGGATTATTTTCTGGTTTGAAATATGGGTCATAAGCAAGGACGTCCATTTTAAATGCATGCGCAAGTTCAGCAACTCTTCTTCCAATTGCTCCAAATCCTAAAATACCCATAGTCTTATTTCTTAATTCTCTACCAATCCATCTGTATTTATTCCAAATACCAGATTTAACTTCATTTTGAGCTTGAACAGAATTTCTGTAAAGGTCAAGAGCTTTACAAAATACAAGTTCTGCAACTGCATTTGCATTTTGTCCTGGAGAGTTTTTAACAGGAATATTTCTCTTTTCAGCTTCTTTTAAGTCAATGTGGTTAGTTCCAACTGAACCAACAAATATTGCCTTTAAATTTTTAGCTGCTTCAAAAATATCTTTGTCTATAAATGGATCAACTCTCATGATTAAGAAATCATATTCAGGAATAAGTTTAATTAACTCTTCCTTCTTTGGTAACATTACTTTTTTGTATTCGATGCCTCTTTCTTCTAAACCTTTGTCAATTACGTCTGACATTTGGTCAATAATTAGCGCTTTCATTAAAATCCTCCTTTTAACTATTATTTGATTATATTTTAGGATAAAAAAATTAGTTTTTCAAGGCACTTTACAGAGATTTTAAAGATAAATCTAAAGGTAGAAAATGTTTAGGAAAAAATTTTATTTCAGAATTTTTTTAGGAGAAATTTTACTTTAAGTAATGAAAAAAATTTGAATTTTAAATTTTAACAAGGACTTTAAATTTTATGATACAATTTTCTTAGGTGATAATAAATGAATATATGGAAAAATATAGATGAAAAAACTTATGATGAAATTTTTGCCTATGGTGAAGATTATAAAAATTTTTTAAATGTAGCAAAAACTGAAAGGGAAGCTGTTATTTATTTTGAAAAAGAAGCTAGGGCAAGGGGATTTAAATCCTTAGAAGAATTTGAAGGTGCCTTAAAAAAAGGTGACAAGATTTTTTTAAATAACAAAAATAAGTCCTGCATCCTTTTAGTTTTGGGAGAAAATTTAGAAGATGGACTTAATATTGTAGGCTCTCACATTGACAGCCCAAGGCTTGATATCAAGGCCCGCCCTCTTTACGAAGATTTAGATCTTTGCTATTTAAAAACCCATTATTATGGAGGAGTTAAAAAATATCAATGGCCAACAATTGAACTTGCCCTCCACGGATTTTTTATAGATAAAAGAGGAGAAAAAAGAAATATTTCTATTGGCGAAGATGAAAAAGACCCGGTATTTTTTATAAATGATCTCCTTCCCCATCTTGCAAAAGACCAAATGCAAAAAACTGCCGACAAATTAATTGAAGCTGAAAACTTAAATATTGTAATTGGTCATTCAAGTTTCAAGGCAAAGGATGGAGAAAATCCCCTAAAGGAAAATATTTTAAAGATTTTAAAAGACAAGTATTCTTTGGAAGAAGACGATTTTATGGTGGCTGAATTTGAAGCAGTTCCTGCTGCAAAAGCTCGTGATGTTGGTTTTGACAGAGCCTTAATTGCCGGTCACGGTCAAGATGACAGAATTTGCTCTTATGCAAATTTTAGGGCAGTTTTGGAATGTGAAAATCCAAAAAGATCTGCTTGTGCGCTTTTAGTTGATAAGGAAGAAATTGGTTCAGTTGGCAATACAGCCATGACTGCAAGATATTTTGAAATTTTTTTAGGCGAAATTTTAGAAAAGATGGGAAAATATTCTGATCTTAAATTGAAAAAGGCTCTTGCAAATTCCAAGGTCCTTTCAGCCGATGTTGCCGCAGGATATGATCCTGACTATAAAGAAGTCTTTGACAAAAATAATGCTCCCCTCTTAGGTAGCGGAATTGTTATGGTAAAATACACAGGCTCTCGTGGAAAATCTGGTTCAAATGATGCAAATGCTGAATTTTTATATGAAATTAAAAATCTTTTTGAAAGAGAAAATATATTTTTTCAAACTGGAGAAATTGGAAAGACAGACCAAGGCGGCGGCGGAACAATTGCCTATATTTTAGCGGAGCACGGTGCAGAAGTTGTTGATATGGGACCTGCTGTTTTGTCAATGCACGCTCCTCTTGAACTTTCGTCAAAAGCTGACGCCTATATGACTTATAAGGCCTATAAAGCCTTCACAAAATAAGGAAGGTCTATGGATTTATTAAATAAAATTTTTGGATTAGATATAGAAAGTATAGAAGCCGTAAAAATTGATGAGCTTTTAAAAGACGGAGCCTATATTTTAGATGTGAGAACAAAAGAAGAAATCTCAGAAAAAAATATACCTGGGACAAAAAATATCCCTTTGGATAGGCTGGCAAAAGAATATGAAAAAATTCCCAATGACCAAAAAATATATCTTCTTTGCAGGAGCGGAAGAAGATCTTTTGAAGCCGCAAGATTTTTAAAGGCAAAGGGTTACGACCCCGTAAATATAAGCGGTGGGATTTTAGAATATTTTAAAAATAAATAAGATTAAAAAAAGAACTTTAGACTTTTAATTAATCTAAAGTTCTTTGTTTTTATAAATTTTCCTTAAAATATTTTTTTACCTCTTCATATTCTTTCATAAGACCATCAAGAATTTCCCTTACACTTCCAATTTTATTTAAAAAGTAAAGTCCCTCGCCTGTATAGATTGAACCCCAGTTTACATCGCCTTCCACAGCTTTTTTTCCAGAACCCTTTGCCAACTTAAAAAATTCATCTAAATCTCCACCTGACATTTCAATTTCATTAAGTTTTTTTGCCAAGTCATTTTTTAAAACACGTGTTGGCATTTTTGTCCTAATTCCAGTTACCATTATGTCTGAATCCTTAGCTTCAATTAAAGCTCTTTTAAAATTTTCGTGGACGGGAGTTTCTTCTGCTGTGAGTAGCCTTGTGCCAATTTGCACTCCACTAGCACCGAGAATTTCTGCAGCCAGCATTTGCCTTCCTGTATAAACACCCCCAGCACCAATAACTGGAATATTTACTGAATCTTTTATGGCAGGAAGCTCTGCAAAAGTATTTAGGCTTCCAATGTGACCACCAGCTTCAGCTCCTTCAAAAACAAGGGCTATCGCTCCAAGTTTTTCAACTTTTTTCGCCATCTTAACATTTGCAATAACAGGAATAACCTTTATACCTGCATCAAGCCACTTTTCAAAAAACGGGGCCGGATTTCCCGCTCCGCAAGTTATAATTTCTACTCCCTCTTCAATGATTACCTTAACTAAATCTTCAACATCTTCATTCATTAAAACAACATTTACGCCAAAGGGCTTATCCGTTAGTTTTCTTACTTTTTTAATTTCCTCTCTAACTTCTTCTGCCTTAAAACCGCCAGATGCAATTTGTCCAAGACCTCCTGCATTTGATACGGCTGCCGCAAGAGATGCCTTTGAAATGTGAGCCATACCCCCTTGGATTATGGGATATTTAATATTTAAAATTTCATTAATATTCATAATTCACCTCGCCTATTTTAATTATATATGAAAAAGATAAAAGATAAAAACTTTTAAATTTATTTTATCTTTACTTTTCAAAACTTAAAGGGATTTAATTAGAAAATAAAAAGTCCTTATATGAATTAACATATAAGGTCCTTTATAATTAATTAGGATCAATTTTTATCTTTTCTATTTTTTAAAAGTTTAACTGTAAATTTGCTGCCAAGACCTGGCTTTGATTTAATTTCGATTTCTCCATCAAGATTTGACAATATATGTTTTACTATTGAAAGTCCAAGACCCGTTCCTTCAATTTTTTTAGATCTTGACTTGTCGACCCTATAAAATCTTTCAAAAATTCTTTCAATTTCAGAATTTGGTATTCCAATTCCCGTATCTGAAACGTCAACAAAAATATACTTGTCATTTTCTGAAATATTTATGTCAAGCTGTCCCTTATCCTTATTATATTTTACTCCATTGGAAATAAGGTTGGCAAAAAGTTCCCATATCATAGTTTTATTTTCAAAAATATTTGCCTGACCTATGACATTTGTTGTTAGCTTTTTGGCTAAAATATTTCCCTCTTCAGACTTTAAAATTTGTTCCATTAAAAATCTTAAGTCTATTTTTTCTCTTGAATAGGTTTCAAGCTTATCAATGCCTGAAATTTTCATTATATCTTCAATTAAATTTAAAAGTCTTTTTGAATCCCTATAGATTAGTTCATTAAATTCTTGCCTGCTCTTATCATCATTAACCATGCCCTTGGCAAGAAGTTCTGAAAATCCGCAAATTGATGTTAGGGGAGTTTTAAGTTCGTGAGAAACATTTGAAGAAAATTCATCACGAAGTTTTAAAGCTCTAAGCTCATTTGTTTCATCAATAAATAACATTACAACGCCCTTTACTCTCCCATCTTCCAAAACTGGATTGACATATACCTTAAAATTTCTATTTTCTATATCAATAATCTCATGGGAATTTTGACCATTTAAGGCCTTATTTAAAAGATTTAAAATCTTTTCATTTCTAATAAGGAAGAGAATATTTTTCCCAATGACATTTTCTGAACCACCAAAAAATTTTAAGGCAGATTTGTTAACTGAAAGGAAAGTTTTATTTTCATCAACAATAATAAGAGCTTCCTTCATATTTGAAAGGATTGTTTCAATTGTGTCCTTTTCCCTTTGAATCTGTTTTAAACTCTCCTGAATAATTTGATTTTGATTAGAAATTCTGTTTATAAAGGGACTAATCTCAGGGAACTTATCTGTATCTACATTTGTCAAATCTTCATTTAAATCATTTATGGGAGAAAGAGTAATGTGTGTGAATTTTCTTGCAACCATAAGGCCAATTAAAAATATGACAAAAGCAATTAAAAGAATGGCAGGAAAAATTCTTACAAAAGATCCTAAAATTGAGTCCGTTTCCTTAGAAATTCTTAAAACATAATCATCGTGGAGTAAAAAGGATACATAATAAGAATTTTTTCCAAGAGTTTGGGAAAATCTAACATAATCGGCGAAACCAAATTTTTTTGCATCTTTAATCTCTGGCCTGTCATCATGTTTTGGCAAAAATTTAGGGTTTTCTGCTGTGTCAAATAAAACATCCCCATTTGGACCTATATATGTTATTCGGAAAGTTTTATTTTTCTTGGATATGTCTTCAAGAAACTGAAGCTCATCTCTGGATTCCTCCATAGAAACTTGGAGTATATTTCCAAGTTTGAAAAGCTCCTCCTTAACAGTTTCCGTATATCTGTCATAATAAATGAATAGGGACGCAATTGTAGATAAAAATAAAACTAAAAGACTTAATAATACCAAATATTTAAATACACGTTTTTGCATATTATCCTCTGATTGAAAGCATATATCCCACACCTCTTATAGTCTTAATATACTTTCTCTTGTCTCCTAATTTATCTCTCAATAATTTAATATGCATATCCACAGTCCTAGTTTCTCCCTCATAGGAGTAACCCCAAATATAAGACAAAAGTTTTTCCCTTGAAATAACAATATCTCTATTTAAAATTAAATATTTTAAAAGCTCATATTCCTTGTAGGTGAAGAAGGAAATTTCCCCATCAATTGTAACAGTTCTTTTAAGTTCATCAATGACAATACCATTAAATTCAAGTAAATTTTTATTATCATCATTAAGTTCAACTCTTCTTTGGACTGCTCCCACTCTTGAAAGAAGTTCCATAACAGAAAATGGTTTTTTAATATAATCATCAGCACCAAGATCAAGGGCTGAAATTGTATCATATTCAGAAGTTTTTGCCGTAATCATCATCACCCAAATTTTTGAAGTCATGGGGTTTTCCTTAAGTCTTTTTAAAATTTTTATGCCGTCAATATCTGGCAGCATAATATCTAATAAAACTAAATCAGGTATATCTTGTGACAATTTTTCAAAAAAATCCTTACCATTTTCAAAACAGGTTACTTCATATTCCTTACTCTTTAAAGAATATTCTATTAATTTTAATATAGATGTGTCATCTTCTACTACATAAATTACCATTAAATCATCCTTTTATTGAAAAAATTACCCATTCAGAAATATTTACTGCGTGATCTGCTATCCTTTCCAGATACTTTGCAATCATAATAAAATCTATGGCATAAGATGGTTCAAGTCCTGATTTAATCACATCTACAAATTCATCTCTTATAGAAGAAAAATAGTCATCGACAATATCATCTTCACTTTCTATTTTTTCAGCAATTTCCAAATCCTGATTCACGAAAGAATTTATAGAATTATTAACTATGTCAATTGTGGCCTTTGCCATTTCCCTAATCTTAGGAAATTTATTGCCATAATCTTCAGGAAGAAGCATACATAATTCTGCAATATCTCTTGAGATGTCGCCAATTCTTTCCATGTCAGTAATCATTTTAAGGGCTGAAGAAACTTTTCTTAAATCGCCAGCTGCCGGTTGTTGCTCAACAAAAACTTTTAAGCAGTGTTTTTGAATTATGCCTTCAAAGATATCTGTTCTCTCTTCATAATTATAAACTTCTTGGGCAATTTTTTCATCTTTTTCAGTTAACAAAGTTATTGCTTTTTTTATGGCGGTTTCAATTAACATTGACATTTCAAGAAGCAGGTCATTTAATTCCACTAAATCTTTATCTAATCTAGATCTCATATCAACCGAACCTCCCTGTGATATATCTTTCAGTTTTTTCATTTTTCGGGTTTTGGAAGATATCAAGTGTAGGACCTTGTTCAACAATAACGCCATTTAAGAAGAAGGCTATTCTATCAGAAATTCTTGATGCTTGTTGCATATTGTGAGTTACTATAACAATAGTAAAATCCTTCTTTAATTCTTGGGTCAATTCTTCAATTTTCCCTGTTGAAAGGGGATCAAGTGCTGAAGTTGGCTCGTCCATTAAAATTACCTCAGGATTTATAGCAATTGCTCTTGCAATGCAAAGTCTTTGTTGCTGTCCTCCTGAAAGTGAAAGGGCATTTTTCTTTAGTTTGTCCTTGACTTCATCCCAAATTGCAGCCTTTTGCAGAGATGATTCTACAATTTCATCTAAATCTCTTTTATTTTTTATATTATGGGTTTTTGGTCCATAAGCTATATTTTCATAAATTGACATTGGAAATGGGTTTGGTTGTTGAAAAACCATGCCCACTCTTTTGCGGAGTTTATTTACATCATAGGACTTTGCGTAAATATCTTCTCCGTCTAAAGTTATCTTTCCATCAATTTTACATCCCATAACTAAATCATTCATTCTATTCAGGCATTTCAAAAGAGTTGACTTACCGCAACCTGACGGGCCTATAAATGAAAGAATTTCGTTATTCATCACCTGTAAATTTATATCAAAAAGAGCTTGGAAATCATTATAAAATAAATCCAAATCAAGAACTTTCATCTTTTCATCCATTATTTAACCTCCATAAGTTTTTTAGCAAGTTTTGATGATACGAAGTTAATTAATAAAACCATAACCAAAAGTAACATTCCTGTTGCATAAGCTTCGCCAACATGAAGGCCTTCACTAGAAAGCATATACATATGAAGGGCAAGTGTCCTTGATGAAGATTTTAAAGATGTCGGCATAGCTGTTGAGGTCCCTAGTGTGAAAATTAGGGCTGCTGTTTCTCCAACTACACGGCCCACAGCTAAAATTATACCTGACAAAATTCCTGGTATTGCTATGGGAAGTACAACAACAAATATTGTACGGAGTTTCCCTGCACCAAGGGCATAAGATCCTTCTCTTATTGATGGGTGAACTGATTTTAAAGCTTCTTCTGTTGCTCTCATTATAAGAGGCAGTACCATAATTGTAAGAGTAAAGGATCCTGAATATATTGAATAACCAAGTTTTAATAATAGACCAAAGAATAACATTCCAAAAAGGCCGTAAATTATTGAAGGGATACCTGATAGAATTTCAATGGCAAGTCTTATAACTTGAACAAGTTTTGATGACTTATCTGTATATTCAACTAGATAAATAGCTGTAAGAATTCCAATAGGACTTGCTATTAAAATAGTAAATAATACTGTGATAAGCGTTGTTACAATTGAGGGCACCATAGATACATTTTCCGTTGTATAGTGAAGGGCAAGCATAGAAGGTTTAAAATAAAAAATTCCCTTTGCTATAACGAAGGCTACAATTCCAACAAGAAATCCAAAAGTAAATACTACTGAAAATCTTGAAAAAATTTTGTAGAAGGAAAAGTTCATTTTATAGCGTAAAAAAAGCAAAATCCCAAGGATAAATACTAAAGTTAATATCAGATAAATCATTTGCTTTCACTCATTTTCTTCATAATAAAAAATCCAAAATTGATGCATAGTATAAATATGAATAGAATTGCTGCAGTTGCAATTAGGGCTTGTCTATGAGGTCCATATGCATAACCCATTTCCATAACGATATTTGTTGTTAAAGTTCTTATTCCTTCAAGTAAATTAAAGGATAATCTCGTTTGGTTACCTGCAACAAGAATTACAGCCATTGTTTCACCAATTGCTCTACCTACACCAAGGATAATACCAGCAAAAATACCGCTTCTTGCAGCTGGTATCATAACTCTTGTTAGAGTTTCATCGTGAGTTGCTCCTAAAGATAGAGAGCCTTCATAATAGGATTTTGGTACGGCATTTAAGGATGCCTCTGCCATAGAAATTATTGTGGGCAATACCATAATCATTAAAAGAATTGATGCTGATAGCATATTCATACCGTCTCCTCCAAAAATACTTCTGTTTACGGGTACTATAACAGCTAAGGCAAAGAAACCATAAATTATTGAAGGGATTCCCGCCATTAAATTTAAGGCTGGTTTTATAAACTTATAAATTGCTGGCGGGCAATCAAAGGCCATATAGGATGCTGCCATTATAGATAGTGGAACAGCACCTAAACAAGCCATAAAAGTAATTAATAGTGAACCCACAATCATTGATTTAATACCAAAAGATGGTGGTACATTTAAGGGTGCCCAAAGCCCATTTAAAACAAAATTTCCTATTCCTATGTTAAATAAAAATTCTATAGATTCTTTAAATATGAAAACACAGATTAGGAATAGGAATAATATTGATAAAATTGAACAAAGTAGGAAGAAATGTTTAAATACTTCTTCCTTTTTAAACAATTTTGTTTTATTATCAGTTTGGACAATAGCATTTTTAGTTTGCTCCATTTTATTCATTCCAATCTTTAACAAATAATTTTATTATTTTAATTCTGTCCAGTCAGCTATAGATCCTACAAATACATTCTTAATTTGTTCAAGAGTCATATCTTCTTGAGGATTTTCTTTATTTACAATAACAGCTATACCATCCCTTGCAATTACATCATTTTTAACTTGTGCAGCTTCTTCATCTTTTAATTCTCTTGAAGCCATACCTAATTGAGCTGAACCTTCAATTGCAGATTGAACACCTGCTGTTGATCCTGTTGCTTGAATGTCAGCTACGAATTTTGGATTTAATTTTTGATAAGCTTCAACGATTTTTTCCATAAGTGGAGTTACTGAAGTTGATCCTGCAATAGTGATATGTGCATCATTGTCAATAGGCTCATAATCTCCTTTTCCTTCTTCAGGAATGTATTTTTCAGCTTCGACAATTTTTTGTCCTTCATCAGATTCAATAAATACTAAAAGGTCTTTTGTTTTTTCATCAATATCTTCTTTATAACATACATTGAAAGGTCTTGCTATCTTGTAGTCACCTGATTTTATATTTTCAGCAGTTGCTTCTGCACCTTCAACTTTAAGAGCCTTAACTGTATCATTTAAAGATCCTAGAGAAATATATCCAATTGATGCAGCATCATTTGCTACTGTAGTTAAAACAGCGTTTGTTGAGTTTTGAACTGCAGCTTCTTGAGAAGTGTTGTCTACTTCTGTTCCATCTTTCTTTTCAAAAATTCCAGTGATTTCTGTAAAAGCTCCTCTTGTTCCTGAACCTGGTTCTCTTGTGATTACATTAATTTTCCCAAGTTCTGTTCCTGTAGTTTCAGTAGTTTCTTCTGCAGTTGTATTTGTTCCTTCATTTGCAGCAGCATTTCCTGTATTTCCAGAATTTGCACTTTGGTTTTGTCCTCCGCATGCTACTAAAGTAGTAACAAGACCTAGAATCATAGTCATCTTAGTTAATTTTACTAATTTCATTTTTTTCCTCTTCCTTTCAAAAATATTTTTTTGATTTGTTTCACTTGTATTATAGGAATGATATGTAAAGAATCAAAATAGGTATTGTAAATTCTCTGTAAAAGATTTTACAATACCTATTTGCTGCTATTGTGGGGATTTCTATAAAATTTTTTAAATGTTTTTACAAATTTATCCCACAATTTATTTTATTTTAATTCATTTAAATCTCGATTTTCATCAATATTTACTCTTTTTAATTTTTTTAAAGACTCTGGCAGATTTTTTACAATTGTATTTTTGCCTTCATCTGATGTAAGTGTTATTTTATATCCCTCTTTTTCAACTATAAATTCTGAAAGTTCATCATAATCCCCTTCAGGATAGGCTAAAGTTATTAAATTTCCCCTTCCAAAATTTTTATAGAGGTCTTTAAACTTTTGAGAATCCTCTTTAAAGGTCAAAATATACTTATTCTCACTTTCTCCTTCAAGTCTTTTTGCAGTTTGCCTAAATTCAAGTTTTGGATTTTCATAACTTTGGTGCAAGAAATATGTGTGAGAGCCGTATTCTATAATACCATTCATCTCCCTTGCCTTTTCTACTGAATAGTGGGGAAACATTTCTTTTTCAAGGCCTGGATATTTCGAAAGGCCCATAGTTCTTCCTATAGGGAAGAAATTTGCTCTTTGACCATATTTTTTTAAAAGAGGATAGGCATATTTATAATTTGACTCATAGCCATCATCAAATGTCATAAGGCAAAATTTTTCAGGAAGATTTTTTCCTTCATTTACATAATTATAAAGGTCCTTAAAATTTATGGCCTTAATTTCATTTTCTTTTAAAAACTTTAAAAATTCTTCAAATCTTTTAGGGCTTACCACATAAGGGTTTGAAGGATCTGGATTTTCTGAAATATGGTGAAAAGCATAAATATAAAAAGATTTTTCATCTATTTCTCTTGCAGGAGTTACTGGCTCTACCTCACCCTTAACATATCTTCCAAAGTCATCTCGTAAGCCATAAATTCTTTCTACCATCATCTTGCCAAGGGCATTTCTAAAATGGGAGGAATCATAATAAAATCTGGGATCATAATCATATTTTGTACATGTAAAGTCCCAAAAATCTGTGATTTCTGACAGCTTTTTATAAAAAGTTTTTATTTCATTTGGGTCATATCTTTTATTTTGTTCTTCATACATGGGGCATAAAAGAAATGTTATTTGGCAGTTCCTTTCTTGGCAGGATTTTTTTATATGTTCAATTGCTCCCATGGCTTCATCCATGTGATCCATTTTAACTGGAAAACTTTCTATGTTGAAACCCTTGTCCCTCTTATAATCTTCTATTGAGCCAATATATTCAATATCCCTTTTTGATTTGTCATAGGATCCATCTTCCTTAAAAGTGTCAAAAGGCTCCTGAACATAGGACCTATTAAAATAGGATTTAATTTTACTAAAACCATTTTGAGGGCTTGCAAGTAAATATTTTAAGTAGAAATTAATTTTGCTCTCTCCACTCACATCAGGATTCATATAATAATTTAGAGAAGATCTTTCTTCGTTAAATTTTGTGGCAGATGGAAGACCTAAGGGCATAATTATGGATTTTGGCTTATAAATTTTTAAAAGATAGTCCACATTTTTTTCCACTACATAGAGGTCTGCCCCATAGGAAAATAAATTAAAATAATCTCTCCCGGTGTATTTTTTTAAAAGATCACTTGGAATAGATGAGGCTCCACTTGCCCCAACTATAAAATTTTCATAGCCCTTTCCCTTAATATATTCTATTTTTGCCGTTCTAGGATTTTGGGTGAAATCATAGGTGTACCATTTCATAAGCCTATCGCCAAAAACATTGAAGGGATCTGTTAAAAAATTTAAAAGACCAATAAATAAAATTATGGCTCCAAAAATTATAATAAAAATTTTATTAAATCTTTTTTCTTTCATAATTGCTCCTAATAATTCCTATAAATAAATTCTGCACCCGTAAAAGACCTTTGGAAAATGCCGAAGTATAAAATAAAGGCAAGGACCATAAAAATTAAAATTCCTTGGCTTATAGGACTTAAAGATAAAATTTCTTCTTTCACATCTTCTCCTCTTTCTTCCTTAAAGGAAATTATAAATAGAAGCAGAACCGAAATAAATAAAACTGTATAATCAATTCTTTCAAGGCCAAATTCTCCATACCTAAAAATCCTGTCTGCAAAAGTTTTTTTGAGCATGAAAAGTGCAGTTTCAAGATCCTTTGACCTAGTAAAATATCTGGCAAAGAAAACCAAAAGAGATGTCCTTAAAATTTGAAAGACTTTAAAGGATTTTGAATCCTTAGAAATATTTAAAGAACTTTTTATTTTTTTTAAAAAGTCTTCAAAAATTAGGCCAAGACTTATTAAGCTGCCGTTAAAAATACCAAAAGCCATAAAATTAAGACCAGCACCGTGCCAAATGCCTATTATAAAATAGACAACAAAAGTTGAAATAGTGAGGGTTAAAAATTTCCCATATTTTCTCCCCAAAACTTTTCTGGATTTTTTATTAATATGGGCAAAGACCTTTGAAAGGGACATGGGATAAAATACATAATCCCTCATCCAAGATCCCAAACTTATATGCCACCTTCTCCAAAAATCTGTAAGAGATGTTGCAAAAAATGGTCTTTTAAAGTTAAGGTCAAGTTTAATGCCGAAGAGATAGGATACTCCCCTTGCTATGTCAATGCCTCCTGAAAAATCTCCATAAATTTGTATTGAATAAAAAATAATTGCTATAAAGACAAAAAGGCCTGAAAATTCATCAGGATTAGAAAAAATTTGGGCCGTTAAAACACTGGCCCTATCTGCAATTACAAGCTTTTTAAAATATCCATAAGCCATAAGCATAAGGCCATAGGAAAAGTCCCCTGAATTTGGCTTTGGATCAAAAAGCTGCGGTCCAAGAGAATCGTAGCGATTAATTGGTCCTTGCACCATTTGCGGAAAATAGCTGACAAATAGGGTGTATTTTAATAAATTTTTGTTAGCAGGATATTTTTTTCTATATACATCAATTAAATAAGCTGTCGAAATAAAAATATAAAAAGAAATGCCCAAGGGAATAAGATTTTCAAAAAGAGTGAAATCTGTAAACTTCACAAAAAATAAGCTGGAAAAATTTATAAGTAGGCACAAAAATAAAAGCCAAGGATTTTTATTTTTTTCCAAATACAGGGCTGAAAAATAAGTTGTCAAAATTGTAAGGGCAAGATAGGAAAAGGCCTTGATGCTGTAGGATGCATAATAAAATACTGAAAAGGCAAGAAGGGCTTGCCACTTAAATTTTGTAAATTTAAATATTAAATATGAAATTATTACAAAAATTATAAACTGAGCTGAAGTAAAGGTCATTTCAAAGAATTAATAAGCTTTTCTATTGATAAAATGTCCTTAAAATTATCTTCTTCAAGCTCTCCAACTTCAATTTTTACAGAAAAAGCCTCTTCAAGTTCAAGCACAAGAGAAATAATGTCAAAGGAATCTAAAATCCCCTCTTCAATTAAATTTGTTGCATCTTCAACTTGTTCTCCAGTAACTTCTTCAATTATTTCTTTAATTTTTTCCTTCATATTTTCCTCCAATTAAGACTTGGGAGTAAAGCTCCTCTCTTTTAAATCCACAGGCTTCATAGATTTTCAAAGCCCTAGAATCCTTATCTGTCCAAACATTTATCCTTTTTTTGTCAGCTATATTTGAAAGATAGTGACGCAGGATTATTTTCCCATAGCCCTTATTTCTATATTTTTCATGAACATAAAAATGCAAGATAAGGTCTTGAAATTTCCCCTTTTGATATTCCAAAAAGCCTGCATTTTCAATGCCAATAAATTCTTCATTTTTTATTTTTTCTATAATTTCATCTAGGGAAAGTCTTTCTCCTGAATATTTGTCAAAAGTATTAAGACCCTCTAAGATAAAATTTTCATCCCTTAAGGTTACAACCTTTGGACAGTAAAAATCTTCCTTTTTTCTTAGCCTTAGCCTTTCCCGAATTTTATATTTTTCAAAACCCAGACCTTGTAAATCAAGGTCTTCAGGATTTTTTGTCACAATTTCTGCAAGAAAAGTTTCATTTTGCGGGAGCTTCTCATTAAAGTCCCTTATATAAAAATAAGTTTCAAAATAGCCATCTCTTTTTACTAAAATATAGAGATTTTTCCCTTCCATATAATAAAGATTATTAAAATTTTCCAAAAAATAATCTCCCTTTAAATAGTCATTTGAAAACAAATCCCTATAAGATTCTATAATTTTAAGTTCCTTTTTATCCTTAAATTTCTGAATTTTCATACATGGCCTTTAATAATTTTTTATCTATTTTAGTATTTTGACTTTTTGGCAGACTTTCAAGGTGAATAAATTTTGAAGGCAACATATATTTAGGAAGCTTTTCCAAAATATAATCCTTAAAATCCTTCCTTGAAAATTCTCTACCGCTATATATTAAAACAATAATTTCCCTTTTTTCATCATAAATGGCTGCTGCCTCATCAAGACCCATGGCATAAAGGTATCTTTCAATTTCATCAAGTTCAATTCTGTGACCGTGAAGCTTTATTTGATTGTCCTTCCTTGCCAAAAATTCTATCTCCCCATAGGAATTTAACCTTACAAAATCCCCAGTCCTATAGACAATTTCCCTATAAGACTTATTTAGCGGATTTTGAACAAAGACCCTTTCAGTTTGATCAGGCGAGTTATAATAGCCATAGGAAACTCCCCTGCCTCTTATAACAAGTTCGCCTTCATTTGAAAGCCCATTACCATCCATTATATAGGCCTCCATATTTTCGCAGGCCTTGCCAATGGGAATTATGTCATCATCTTTAAAATCCCTATCAACTTTATAATAGCAGCAGTCGCAAGTTACTTCCGTCGGCCCATAGAGATTAAAATAATCTGCCTTAACATATTTTTTCCAAATATTTAGTTTTTGAGCCGAAAGCTGCTCGCCTGCAAAGGTCACAAGTCTTAAATACTTAGGAGATTCTAGGTCAAAAACATTCGAATTTGCCAAAATATTTATGGCTGCAACCGACCATAAAATAACCGTTATTTTATTGTCATTTAAATACTTGACAATAATTTTGGGAAAAATAAAATCTTTTTTATCCATTAAATAGAGGCAGGCTCCGCTTTTTATAAATAGGCACAGTTCCTTAACAGAAGCGTCAAAGAAAAAAGGAGTTTGATTGGCAATTCTGTCATCATCCCTAAGCTTTAAAGTATTGTAAAGCCACTCCATTAGATCACTTATCATAAGATGAGAAATTACAACACCCTTAGGCTCGCCAGTTGTGCCCGATGTAAATAAAATATAAGAAGGATTGATATCTAAAATCTCACTTCTAATTTTATTTAAAAGATCTTCATCAATTTCCCTTGAATAATCAATTTTAAATTCCAAAGAATTTTTAAAAATATTATTTTTATGGAAAATTCCCATTTCAGTCCCAAGACGGCCCTCTATTTTTTCAAGCCTCTCCTCTGGCATATCACCATCAATGGGGACATAAAAATTCCCTGAATATAAGACCGCAAAAAAAGAAATAACAGTTTCAATATTTCTTGTAACTTCAACCATTATAGGCCTATTTTTGCAAGCAAATTCCTTAAAAATATCCGTAGCAAGAGATCTTGCCAGAAATCTTAGCTGAGAAAAAGTTATTGAATTTTCCTTGTCCACAAGGCAAAGCCTACCTGGAAATTTTTCACTAATAAGATCTAATTGGTCAATTAAAAGCATAAGCACCTCGTCATAAATTTTAACATTAGGCTCTATAAATTGCAAGATTCGCCGCACGTTAAGCATAAGTAAGAATTTAATAGCAATTATATATCCATATTAGTCCTTATTTTTTTAACATACTATTATAATTCAAGGGATAAATGAAAAGATTTTAAGAAAAAGCCCCTATACTTTAAAAAATTCAAGGATAATTCTACATATAAATAATTAAATATAAATAAAAAGGCACTTGTGAAAAACTGAATTTTAGCCAAATGAAAGCTTCAAAAAAACATAAAAAATTGAAATACAATCTTCAAATAAGAATTTTATCTTTTTATACCTAATAAGAATAAATGGAATCAGCAAAAAAATAAAAAAAGCTGCCTTAGTTTTCACTAAAACAGCTTCTTTAAATTATATTTGTTATTTTATTTCAGCCTTTAGAGCTTTTTCTTTCTTAATTAATTCTGTTAGTTTTGGAACTACAGCATTTAAGTCGCCTTGAACTCCAAGGTCTGCAACTTCAAACATTGGGCAGTCAGCGTCTTTATTAATAGCAATGATTAAATCAGATTCTTCCATACCAGCTAAGTGTTGGATTGCTCCTGAAATACCAATTGCGAAATAAAGTTCTGGTCTTACAGTCTTACCTGTTTGTCCAACTTGTCTATCTTTTGTTATCCAGCCTGAATCAACAGATGCTCTTGATGAAGAAACTTCAGCTTCAAGAACTTCAGCAAGTTCTTCAAGTGGTTTAAATCCTTCTGGTCCGCCAAGTCCACGTCCGCCTGATACAAGAATGTCGGCTTCTGTAATGTCTTTTTTCTTTGATTCGTGCTTTAATACGTCAATAACTTTAACGTTCATATCTGCGTCAGTGAATTCTAGTTTTTCATCAATAACTTCACCTGTTCTTGAATCATCACTATCCATAGCTTGCATTACGCCAGGTCTTACAGTTGCCATTTGTGGTCTGAAGTTTTCACAAACTATAGTTGCCATTAGGTTACCACCAAATGCAGGTCTTGTCATAAGAAGAAGATTTGATTCATCTTCTATATCAAGTTTTGTACAGTCAGCAGTTAAGCCTGTGTGAATTCTAGCAGCCATTCTTGGTGCTAAATCTCTTCCTATTGAAGAAGCTCCGAAAAGTACAATTTCAGGTTCATATTTTTTGATAATATGGAATACTGATTTTGCATATGGTTCAGTTACATATTCTTTTAGCATTGGATCTTCAATAACTATAACCTTGTCAGCTCCGTGATGAATTAATAGGTCGCTGTGTTCCCTAACATTTTCGCCGATTAACATAGCTACTACTTTTTCATTTAATCTGTCAGCAAGTTCTCTAGCCTTTCCTAAAAGTTCAATGCCGACTTTTTCAAGCTTATTATCTCTTTGTTCTATAAATACATAAATATCTTTACTCATTTTAAGCCTCCATTAGATTATATACTTTTCTTGAAGCTTAGCAACGATAGCTGCTGCTGCTTCGTCTGCAGTTAAATCTGTAAGAACAACTCCTTTGCCCTTTCCTTGTTTAGGGAAGGATTTCTTTACTCTTGTCGGTGAACCTTTTAATCCGATATTTGAAAGATCAAGCTTGTCTTCGATGTCTTTTAGTCCCCACATTGGAACTTCTTTTTGGTAAGCATCGAAGATTTTTCCTACTGTCATATATCTTGGTTCTGCAAGTTCAGCAATTGCTGTAATTAGGCATGGGAATTTAACTTCGATTACATGGTATCTGTCTTCATATTGTCTTTTAACACGAATACCTGATTTGTCGTCTAAAAGTTCAAGCCCTTCTACATAAGAAACTTGAGTAATTCCAATATGTTCAGCAATTTGTGGACCTACTTGTGCAGTATCTCCATCAATTGCTTGACGACCAGTAATGATAAGGTCATAATCTAAATGTTCAAGAGCTCCAGTAATTGTACAAGATGTTGCCCAAGTGTCAGCTCCTCCGAATTCTCTTCCTGATACAAGAACTGCATCATCAACGCCCATTGCTAGAGCTTCTCTTAAAGCTATATCAGCTTGTGGAGGTCCCATTGAAAGAGCTGTTACGTGAACATTGTCAGGATCAGCATCTTTTAATCTTAAAGCACATTCTAGGCCTGATTTGTCATCAGGGTTAATAATACTTGGAACGCCTTCTCTTATTAAAGTATTAGTTTCGGGATCAAGTCTAACTTCGTTAGTGTCCGGAACTTGTTTCATACAAACTACTATTTTTAACATCTTTATCCCTCCTATTACTTAACGCCCATCCAGCTTGAGACAACCATTCTCATAACTTCAGATGTACCTTCATAAATTTCAGTAATCTTAGCATCTCTCATCATTCTTTCAATTGGATAATCTCTTGTGTAGCCGTATCCACCGAATAATTGAAGACATCTTCTTGTAACGTCACTTGCATTTTCAGCTGCAAATAATTTTGCCATAGCTGCAAGGTGAGCATATTCTCCACCAGCACCCTTTTCACATGCTGCTCTATATACTAATAATTGAGCTGCATCTGATTTAGTTTTCATATCTGCTAGTTGGAATTGAGTGTTTTGGAATTGAGAAATTCTCTTTCCAAATTGTTTTCTTTCTTTTGTATAAGAAACAGTTTCATCAATGGCTCCTTCAGCAATTCCTAGAGCTTGTGATGCAATACCAATTCTACCACCATCAAGAGTCTTAAGAGCTAAAGAATATCCTTTGCCTTCTCTACCAAGTAAGTTTTCTTTTGGAATTCTACAATCTTCGAAAACAAGTTCGCAAGTTGATGAACCTCTAATACCCATTTTGTCTTCTGGTTCTCCAACGCTAAATCCAGGTGTTCCTCTTTCAACTATAAATGCTGAAATTCCTTTGTATCCCTTTGTTTTATCAGTTACTGCTATTACTACAAAAGTGTCAGCAAAACCAGCGTTTGTTATGAATATCTTTGAGCCGTTTAATACATATTCGTCACCTTCAAGAACTGCTGTTGTTTTTTGTCCAGATGCATCTGTACCAGCACCTGGTTCAGTTAAACCAAAGGCTCCGATTTTACGTCCTGATAATAGGTCAGGTAAGTATTTTTTCTTTTGTTCTTCAGTACCATTTTCAAAAATGGGTGCGCAACATAATGAAGTATGCGCTGAAACAATTACGCCTGTTGTTGCACATTTCTTAGAAAGTTCTTCAACAGCCATAGCGTAAGCTAAGTAGTCGGCACCTTGTCCACCGTATTCTTTAGGAAACGGTATTCCGAAGAATCCATATCTAGCTAGTTTTTTAACATTTTCCATTGGAACTTCTTCAGTTGCATCCACGTCAGCTGCAACAGGATCTACTTCATTTTCAGCAAATGCTCTATACATTTGTTGTAAAAGTAGATGTTCTTTGTCCATTCTAAAATCCATTTATAATCCCCCTAACTTTGATTATATAAAGAGTGTTATATTATTAACATAACGCACAAGGTAATTATATCATTTTCCCCGATATTTTCAAGTGTCTTATTTCTAAATAAGATATAATAAGTAAGAATATTACTAAAAGCATACAATAATTAATTTATTTAAACTAAAAGTTAAGGGAATTTTGACAAGAAAAAAACCATGAAGCCCATGGTTAAAAAAATATTTTTTTAAATTTTTTTCTAATTAAAGACTTATATATCAGCTTTTACAACTAAAACTGAAGCCTTTGATTGATTTATAACCTTATTGGAAACAGAACCTAAAAGAGTTCTCGAAAAGGCTCCCAAGCCTCTATTTCCCATTACTATAAGTTCAACTTCTTTTTCATCGGCAAATTTGCAAATTTGTGCTGCGGGATTACCTGTTGTGAAAAATGTTTCAACCTTATGGGGATAAGAAGAGAGTTCTTCTTCCGCTTCCTTTAAAATATGTTTTGCTCTTTCTGTATTTGCCTTGTCAACTTCAAGGGCATAGGCAAAATTTGTCGGATATTGTTCAAAAATTGAAGCTTCCGGTGTAACTGTAAGTACAAGTAAATCGGCATCTAATTTTTTTCCTAATTCTTCTGCTTTTTTTAGTGATGCTTTTGATGATTTTGATCCATCAATAGGTACAAGTATTTTCATAATATCCCTCCTTAATTCTTTAACTTACTTATATATTACCCAAAAAAACTATTTATGAAAAGTACTTTTACAATTATCTCACTTGTTTTTTATTATCTTTTTTTATTATCTTTTTCTATTTTTATTTCCCTTAAAAGATCTCTTAATTTGTCCCTAACCCTTTCTTCGTCATAGGCTTCTTTGACATTTGTATTTTCATTTTCTTTTTGTAAATCATCTTCTGCAAAATTTCCCTCTCTAGTCCCTTGACCTTCAAAATCTATTGCATCTTTCTCTTTTTCAAAATAATCTCCATAAGATCTATTGAAAAAGTCTTCATCTTCAGGTTTTTCATCCTTTTTCCTATAGATATTTTTGCTACCCACAATTAAATCTGCATCTTCATCTTTTTTTCTATTATTAATCACAGCATCAAGCCTATCAAGATAAAGATTTGCAAAAGATATCTCCATATAGGGATTAAGGAAGAAAAATCCAAGGCCTAAGGTTATAAAACTAACAATTATCCATCCTAAAAAAGAAAGATTCATAATAAAGATTTCAAATTTACAGTCATCTGTCATTTTTTTGCTTAGGTCAATTGCATCGCCAAGTGACACCTCTGGATAATCTGCTAAAATATATTCCACAAAAAAATATTGATAGGACTTATATATGCCCGGGAAAATTAATAATAAATGCCAACCTATTAAATAAATATTTTTTAATATAATCTTGGGAAAAACCGATAAATAATTATGTCTTAAATAGTAAAACATATCTTTTAAATTTAGGTCTCTTTCTTCATTTCTTAGTCCATCTATAATAACTTTATTTTTTCCAACAACAATGGGATAAAAGACAAAAATTTTTAATAAAAAGGATAAAGTGACAAAAGATATAAGAATAATAGCGGGGACAACAATTACAAGTTCCCTTAAAAATTTTCTCGTGAAAAAGCCATTATAGGAATTTAATCTGTCAAAATTTCTTCTATCTAAGTGTTCTCCTGATAAATTCAAAAGTCCTCCACTAAAATACTTGCTATTTCTACTTATGCCATTAGACCCAAAAGAAAAATTACTGACTCTCCATTTTGACGGAAATGAATATTCATCTTTGTTGTAGGTTTCATTAAAGCTAGCTGGATCCATTATTTTATATTCTAAATTAATGCCTGCATTAGTAAAAGACTTTCCCATTGCAAGACTTTGGAAAATTGAAAATATTAAACACAAAACTACAGCCATAACCAGGTGATTTTTAAAATATGCTTTTGCTTCTTGTTTTATTCTTACTCGATCTATCATTTTTTCTCCTTATATTTTGAATTTTTTTTATATTTAAAGGTATTGTCCCTAAAATATATAGCAAATAATCTACTTATGTATTAAAAAAGGAGCCAATTAAGGCTCCTAATTTTAAATTTTATTTCCAAACTTCTTCATCGCTAGCAGTTGTTACTTTTTGAGAAGTATGTGCATTAGCAGCATCAATGATTTGATAATATGCCCAGAAACCTTTAGATACGTCGCTAAAAGTATTTAGACTGCTTACACTTACATTTGCTAGAGAATCTACAGTAGTGTATCTGTTAAATACAGAGTTTAGTATTGTAACAGCTTCTGCTCTTGTAATATTTTGATTTGGTTTAAATGTTCCGTCAGGGTATCCGGCAACAGTTCTGTTTCCATAAACTTTGTCAATTGCTTCACTTGCCCAGTGTCCTTTAACATCTTTAAACCCACCAGTTCCTGCAAATCCTGCCTTGATATATCCAGAAATCATTTGAGCAAATTCAGCTCTTGTGATTGCTTGGTTAGGTTTAAATGTTCCGTCTTCATAACCTGCAATTAAATTCTTGCCAACAACATAATTAATAGCTTGTGAATACCAAGCATTATTTGCATCAGAGAATTTTGTTACTGATGAAGTTCCAAAGTTTGCACTTCCATTTAATAGGGTGGCAAACATTTGAGCAGCTTCTCCTCTTGTTACATTAGCTTGAGGTCTGAATTTTCCATCAGGATATCCTTTAATATAAGAAATTCTTGAGAATGTATCGCCTGTTAAAGCTGTGCCTGTAACAATATATGATGTTTGTGAATCATTTCTTGAACCTTCAGATGCTATAACTTTAATTGTTTCTCCTGCTCTTAAATTTCTATTTAAATATACTGTGAAATCTCCATCACTATCAGCTGTAGTTTGACCTAATTTATTGTCTAAGGAATCTTTTACAACAATTGCTGCTCCATTTCCTGCCTTACCTTTTACTACAGATAGGCCAGCATTTGCTTCTTTAACAACTGGGCTTACTGCGTAGTCTCCATATCTTCTTCCGTTAATATAATATTCAAGTGATCTTCCTGTTGAAATTGAAGGATAAGACCAAGTTACACTAAAGTATCCTGAAGATGAAATAACATCTGATCCTAGATAAGTTGATCCGTCATAAACATAAACTGTTTTTCCTTCATAGCCCTTTAAATATCCATTTGTTGAATAATATCCTCTTGAAACAGAAGTTGGGTAAACTCTATATCCGTCATAATAATCGTACCATTTATAAGATGGTCTGTCATAGTACCAATTTGGATAATATCCATAGATATAATCTTTTGAAGAACTTACACCATCTTTACTTGCTACTAAATATCCACTTCTGCCATAATAACGCGTATCATAATATCCGTCCCAATATCTATACCAATCATTTTCATAAACTTTATTGTTATTTATGTCATAATAATAGTATCCATTGGAATCGTGGTAAATGTTGTGTCCATTATAATAATATCCGTTATACCAATCATTGTACCATGGACGATAGTGGCGACCATTATAATAGTCATAATAGTCATAATAATCATAATAGTAAGATGTTCCTACATAGAAATTAAAATATCCATTGGCATCAGTTGTGCTGCTTGCAACACTTCCGCCACCATACGAATAGAAAGTAACTGTTGCTCCTGCAACTCTTGCTCCATTTTGATCACTTACATAACCATAAACATATCCACTACTATTAATGTCTGATGATGTAATAGAAAGACTTGTTAATACTGAAGCCTTGCCATCAAGAGCTTCTCTTGCTGTAATTAAAGCCATTTTTGCAGAATCAACTTCTTTTTGTGTTGCTTGTGCATTAGAATTAACTGTTTCAGCTGCTGTTAAAGCTTTATCAAAAGTATCTTTTTTGTCTTTATCTGCATTTTTATATTTGCTTGTTTCCTTAGTTAATTTTGAAGATACAATTTCTTTTTCTAATTCAGTTTTATTTGTCCTGTTACTGTCTAAAGCTGTTGATAAGGCAACTAATTTACCTAATGCTGCATTTATACTTTCATTTGTCGCATCATTTGCTTGGTACGCAGTTTCTAAATCTGTTATAGCATCATCAAATTCTTTTTTAGCTTCTTCACTTGCATTTTTATAAGCAGCTGTATCTTTTTTAGCCTTTGCTTCTTTTACTGCAGCTTCTGCAGCTTTTTTTGTAGCTTCAAGGTCTTGAGCAAAAACAGCGCCAGAAATTAAATCATCACTTATTTCTAGTTTTTCTTTACTATCATTTTCATCTGCTTTAAGTGGTTCCATTTGTTCTGGAAGCTCTTGTGCATTTTTAATAGCACTTATTGCATTTTCAAGAGAAGAAACTACAGCATCAATTTCATCTTGACTTGTAGCTGTTTTAAGAGTCGCTTCAGCAGACCTAATAGAACTTTCTAAAGCACTAATCAAAGATTTATCAACTTTTTTTGTGCTTGCTAAAAGTGTTTTTGCTTCAGAAATTTTTGCTTCAAGAGTTGAAGTATTGAGGATAATTTTTTCTTCAGCCAGTTCTTCTGGTGTTTTCACTTCTTCTTTTTCTACTTTTACTTCAGGTTCAGCAGCTGGAACTGCTTTTTTTACTTCTTCTGTGCTTACAACCTTTTCAACAGACGCGCCTTCTGTTGTTTCTTCAGCAAAGGCTGCTAGGGGAAGTGAAGCTAGCATTAAGCCTGCCAAAGTTAAAGCTGTAAACTTTTTCTTATAGGTTTTCATGATATTCCTCCTTAATAATATTATTAAACTAGTTTACCTAAACTTCCTGTTTTCATTATACCCCAAAAACTTAATAAATCATTAAAAAACTCTTAATTTTTACAATTTTAATATAATTGTAATATTAAGAGTTTGATTTAAATTTTATACCATTTTTACCACATACTAATTAAAACCGCTGACATATCATCAACTTGACCAACATTCATAAAGGATCTAATATCCTCTTTTAAAATTTTTATTTCATCAATGTCATTTTCCCTTAAAATTTCTATGACCCTATCCTTGCCATAGACTTCGCCTTCCATATTTTTTGCTTCTGTTATACCATCTGTCATAAATAAAATTTTATCGCCTGAATAGCATTTCACAGTTTTTTCTTGGTAGTCAAAATTTTTCAAAAAACCAGAAATCGGAAAGCCTTCTGCTTCTAAATTTTCTATATTATATGAGACTTTTATTGGAAGAGGCTGGTGGCCTGCGTTTGCATAGGTGAATATCCCCTTCTTTACATTAAAAACTCCGTAAAAGCAGGTGAAATAATTTTCTATGTTGAGTTTTAAAAGTTTAAACCTACCTGAAAGAGATTTTAAAGTCCTTACTGGCGAAAGCAAAACATCTTTTGTTAAGGTTCTGATTAATGATTTAATAAACATGGTTACCATTGAGGCTGCAAATCCATGGCCCACAGAATCGGCAATATAAATGGCAATATTATCCTTATTTATTTCAAAGACATCAAACATATCGCCTGACAAAATATTGGAGGGTCTGAAAAAATAATCTATTTTTAAATTTTTCAAAAAACCCTTAGGCGGCAAAACTGTCTTTTGAATTTTGGATGCTGCCAAAGTTTCGTCTGTCATCTCCCTATTTTTGTCAAGAATTTCCCTTTGAAGTTTTCTTTCAACAGTAACATTTCTAAAGACTTCTACAACGCCAGTTATTTTTCCTTCATCTCCCAAAATTGGCGAGCATTTAACGGAATATATTTGACCCATAACTGTTTCCTGTCTTTGAATTACTATGCCCTCATTTAAAGCACGCCTTGTGATTTCAGGATTAAAAACTGATTCATCAATATAGCAAATTCCATTTTCCCTGTCGTAGCCTAATGCTTTTTCCATGGCTTCGTTGACAAAGACAACATTCTCTTTATCATCTAAAACTCTGACAAGGTCTGCTATGCCATTTAAAATTTGCATGTCTATTTTTTCTCTTATTACGCTTGCCATAGTTTCACCTCATTCAACTCACCTAATTATTATAACAAATTATCTTTTCCTCACCAAGGGCTTGGGTCCGTAATATTGATAATAATATGTTTTTATCCTGCCGTTATAAAGTTTCCTCTTGCGGTCTGCTTTTTTGCCAAAATCTTTTTGAAAATTTTCTGCTGCCGTTATAACATAAAAAGACCATGTTGGCAAAGACTTATACAGTTCTCCCAAAGATTTATTTAAAAGTGGGGCTTCTTTTTTTGCAAGTCTTTCACCATAGGGTGGATTTGTAATTATTATCCCATAATTATCTGGAAGGTCCAAATCATTTATATCCTTTTGAAAAAATTTTATATCCTCATCAAGGCCCAAAATTTCAGCATTTGCTCCTGCTATTTCTATAGCCTTATAGGAAATGTCAGAACCTGAGATCTCAAGTTTTTTATTATAGGCTATTTCCTCATAGCATTTCTTCTTTTCGTCCTTAAAAAATTTCGGGTCTAAAAATTTAAAATTTTCAAAGTCAAATTTTCTCATAAGTCCTGGGGCAATATTTTTGGCAATCATGGCCCCTTCTATTAAAATTGTTCCTGACCCGCAAAAGGGGTCGTGTAAAAATCTGTCTTCTTTATAAAAACTCAGCATGACAAGACCGGCTGCAATTGTTTCTGTTAGTGGAGCCTTGTAATTTATTTCTCTATAGCCTCTTTTGTGGAGGCCATCTCCAGAGGTGTCAATTAAAATATATGCTATGTCCTTTGAAAAATTAACTTCAATTCTCACTCTTTCAGCAGATTTTTCAAACCATTCTCTTTTAAATTTTGTCTGCATCTTTTTAATTATGGCTTTTTCTGAAATTCTTTGTATGTCTGAAAGGGAAAATAGTTTTGATTTTTGAGATTTTGCTTCGACTATAAAATTGGAATTTTCATTAAGGATGTCTGTCCAAGAAATTTCATAAATTTTGTCAAAAAGTTCTTCAAAAGTTTCAGCCTGAAATTCACCGACTTTTAAAAAGATTCTTTCCGCAGTCCTCAGGCTAAGATTTAGTTTTGGAATATCTTCTAAGGATCCTAAAACTTCTATTTTTCCATCTTCCACCCTTAAATCTTCATAGCCTAAATCTAAAAGCTCTCTTTTTGTCAAGGCTTCCATGCCAAAATTTGTCGTTGCTATTAATTTTTCTTCCATAAAACACCTCTTTTTTATTATACTAAAATATTAGAAGACTTAAAAGGAGTATATTTCGATGTAGTCTTTATCTTGACAAGTTTTAGCCTATATTATACTATTAGTTTACTTGATTATAAATTTTATTTATAAGGGAGATAAATTATGGAAAACAATTCTAGTAATAGAAGAAAAAGATTAAGAAGAAAGAAATTAAAAAGAAAATATTTGATAAGAAGAGGACTTGCTCTTGGATTCTTGCTTTTAATAATTATTTTACTTTCAAGAGCCTGCTCTAAAAAAACCACAAAAGTCCCAGATGGAAATAGTGAAAATCAAAGAGCCGAGCTTTCAAAAAGCCCTGAAGATGAAGAAAATTCTCTTGAAAATCAGGTAAATGCCGACAACAGAAATGGAAATATTTCCCTTGGCGAAAGGACAATAAGGGTTTCTGATATTTCTATTGAATATGGGGAATCTTATATTGAAGAGGGCATCTCCAAAGAAAAGAGAACTCTTTATGTTTTGGAAGATGCTTCAGTTAAGGAAAAATTTTTAGACCTTTTAAAATCTTCAGTTTTTGGTGAAATTTCTCTAAATATGGCAAGAGATGAGGATTCTGGTTCTTATGTGGATATTTCCTTAAATTCTAATGACCACATACTTATAAAATCAAATGATCTCTACAAAACTGAATCTGGTGACATTGACGGACTTTATAGGTATATCTATTATGTAGACAAGACAAATGAAAGTCAGGGAGAGCTGAAGGCGGTTTTTGTAATTAATAATAATTTAAAGGACGAATTAAAAACTCTACTGAAAGAAAATAATGTTGAAGGTCATGATATGGAAATTGGCGAATAAAATTTATTTATAATAGAAATTTAAATTGGGCAGCTGGCTAATTGTTTTTCAATTGTCAGCGTCCTTTTTTGTTTACAATATTTTAAGGAAAACAATTCTTGGTTTTTAAAATATTTATGGGCTATTCATTTTTCTCAATATGAGAATAAAAAATAAAATGTCTAATCGTAATAAATTTTTAAATGTTTTTTCAAAATTAAAATGATTTAAAACCTCCTTTGCTTTATTTTAAATCAATATTTCAAAAATCATAAAATCTACAATTTTTTATAATTATCTTCTTTTCATAAATTATTTTATTTTTTTTAATTACTAAAGGAAAAATAATTAAATTTCAAAAGATTGTTTTTTTACATTTTATTTAGTATAACGCTTGCAAAGTTAAATATTTTATGGTAAATTTAGGGTGCTAGCAAAAATATTCAATTGAATTTAGGAGGTATTATGTTTAAACACACGACAAATGAAGTTGTAATGGTAAAACCTAAGGGATTTTTCTTTAACGCAGAAACGGCAGTAAATAATTCTTACCAACACAACGATGACGCTGATCTTGCTAAGGTTCAGGAAAAGGCTTTGATAGAATTTAATAATCTTTCACAAGCTTTGATTGACAAGGGAGTTAAGGTAAATATTCTTGAAGACACAGAAGATCCAAAAACTCCTGATAGTATTTTCCCCAATAACTGGTTTTCAAGTCATGAGGGTGGACTTATGTGCGTTTATCCCATGTTTGCTGAAAATAGACAAATGGAAATTACTAAATTTAAGGACAAGGTTACTGAAATTTGTAAAAATGCTGCTAAGGATGACAAGTTTATAAAAATTTTTGACTACAGTCAAAATCGTTCCAAGGAAAAATTTTTGGAAGGTACTGGCTCTATGGTTATAGACAGAAAAAATAAGGTTGCTTATTGCTCTTTATCACCTCGTGCCGACAAAGAACTTTTTGAACAATGGTGTAAAGATACGGGCCATTTTGGCGTAACTTTCACTTCAAAACAAGACGGAAATATTATTTATCATACCAATATAGTAATGGGCATAGGTGAAAAAAAGGCTATCATTTGTCTTGATGCTGTTGACGAAGCTGATAGGGAAAAAGTTAGAAATAAACTAATTGAAGGTGGCAATGAAATTGTAGAACTTACTTTAGAACAAACTAAGGCTTGTGCTGGCAATACTCTCGAACTTATGGGAGCTGACGGCAAGAATTTTATAGTTATGAGTAAGATGGCTTATGATTCTTTAACAAGTGATCAAATTAAGAAAATAGAAGAAACTACGGAAATCGTAAGTGTAGATATTTCTACTATTGAATATTACGGTGGCGGTTCTGCTCGCTGTATGATTGCAGAAATTTTTTCATAAAAAATAAAAATTAAAAACAAAAATCTTTTTAAAAGAAATTTTTGGAGGTTATTATGGGTTTTATTGATATTCTAGTAACAGCAGCCAATTGGTTTTGGGGTCCTCCGATCCTAATTCTTCTTGTTGGCGGAGGTCTTTATTTAACAGCTCGTTTAGGATTTTTCCAATTTAGGTATTTTGGCTATATTTTAGGTCAAACTTTTGGCAATATGTTTAAAAAATCCGAAGGTCAAGGTAGCGTATCAGCTTTCCAAGCTGCGGTAACTGCTCTTGCATCTAGTATAGGTGGAGCAAATATAGTAGGCGTTCCTGTTGCAATTGCATTAGGCGGCCCGGGCGCAGTTTTTTGGATGTGGATGACAGCCCTTGTAGGTATGGGTACAAAATTTGTCGAAATTGTTTTAGGTATTAAGTACAGAGAAAAGAATGAAAAAGGCGAATATGTTGGCGGTGCTATGTATTATTTGAAGCACTCTCCTATTCCAATCTTAGGAACAATTTTTGCTTTCTTCCTAATGGTTGAAATCGCACCGTCCATTTCTACTCAAACTCTTACTTTTATTCAAAATGTTGAACTTTTAGGAATTAATAAGTACATAGGTCTTGGAGTTTTCTTCATTATTGTTGCACTTGTTGTTTTCGGTGGACTAAAAGGTATCGCAAAATTCTGCGAAGTTTGTGTTCCATTTATGGCAGCCTTTTACGTACTTGGCGGTTTAGTTGTAATTTTCATGAATATAAGCCATGTCCCCACTGCTATTGGTTTAATTTTTAAACATGCCTTTACCCCTGCTGCTGCAGTTGGTGGATTCTCTGGTGCTGCCATTGCTCAAGCAATGAGAAATGGTATTGCTCGTGGATGTTATTCTAACGAAGCTGGTATGGGTACTGCAACTATTGCCCACTCTACTGCAACTGTAGAAATTCCTGCTCAACAAGGCCTTTGGGCTGTATTTGAAATTTTTGTAGATACAATTATCGTATGTACAATTACTGCTATTGTAGTTTTAGTATCAGGTGTTTGGACTGAACTTCCATCTGATTTAGCTGCAACAATGCCAGCCGTAGCTTTCGGTAGAATTTTCCCAGGAAATATTGGTTCCATTATAGTTTCAGTTTGTCTGCTATTATTCGTACTTTCTACTGTAATAGTAATTATATTCTTCGGAGAAAAACAAGCTGAATTCTTATTTGGACCAACAGCTGCTATAATTTGTAGATGTGTATATATGGGCTTTATAGTTCTAGGCATTGTATTTGATCTTAAAACGGCATATTCACTACTTGACTTTATGCTTGGCCTTGTAGTTATTACAAATATGATCGGTATTATTATGATGGGTGGAGAAGCTGTTGAAATGAAAAATGAATACTTCAACAATCCAAAATACTATCCTAAGGCTAAGGTTAAATAAAGAGATAATATATAAAAATTCCCCCAAGTAGAAATACTTGGGGTTTTCTTTTGCCTATGTTTTTTTGTTTTTATTTTATAAACATTTCATTAACATCAACTTTTTCTTTAATCATATCGCTGTCATACATAAAGTCT
This sequence comes from Peptoniphilus raoultii, assembly GCF_900099555.1. GTDB lineage: Bacteria > Bacillota > Clostridia > Tissierellales > Peptoniphilaceae > Peptoniphilus_A > Peptoniphilus_A raoultii. The sequence goes on along the minus strand of NZ_FMWM01000002.1, from coordinate 498,951 downwards.
GCAGCTTTTTGTAGACCTGCTATGTCAGAATCATTGACTTTTAAATCAAAATTATATTGTGGAAACATTGCATTATAGGCTTCGTCATCAAGTTTTAATTCTGCTACTATTGCTATGATCTCCGCCTTTTCTCTGGAGTTTTACACTGCACGTTTAAGAACTTCTTTCTTCACTGCCTACTTGTCCTTTACTGTGTAGTCAAGCTCAACCTTAACTGAACATACGGACAGTTCGTAGAGAATGCGTCCTAGCACTTTGTTATAGTTTGGAAACTGTATTTCTGTTCTGTGGTGGAATTTGTACCCGATAAATCTTCATTTTTAGTCGTCATTGTAATCGCGGTAGCTTTCGTATTCAGACTCTATAGAAAAATCCTTGGTCTTTAGATCTTCGCCAGGTAGCCCAGACTTTTCTATAGCCTCTCTTAGAATCTTGGCCTTTTCTGCAGACTGTCTCACAGTTTCTTCGCAGTCCTTGTAGACGCCTTAAAATGTTATTCTTAGGCTGGTGGTGTCTGGTTTTGCAGACACACTTCCTTTTCCCGTTACTCTGATTGTTCTTATAGTTCCTCCTATTTTATATTAATTTAAAAAGTTGAATGGAAATATCAAAAATTCGCTGACAGTACGGTACGAATCATCTCTTAGCACGCGATAGTCGTATAGGAATATAGCACTGCTCTATAAGAAGAGACCACTCCCTCTCGAGTCGAATGGATTTGGTATTAAAAGTAGAAGGATTAATAAAATTATCTTCTTCTTTTTACTTAATTTTCCTCTGCTCATAAATTGCCCCTTTTCCATCGTCTATTCGCTCATTAATCAACCCACACCCATTATGGACATGATTCTATCAAACATCATTTGTGAGTAGGTTTCTTTGTTAACCAAACTATTCCAATCGAGGATATCTTCTCCGTCTTTTATTTCATCTGGCAGCATCAAACTTCCGTCCTTTAGACTGGTTGAAGGTGAGAATTCGAAAGTATCGTCTCTGTACCTGATGGTGATCTTGCCATTTGGAGCGATGTCACTTATATTTTGCATAATAAATGTGGTGCCACTACTAGAAATAGCATCTAAATAAATATTTTCAACCTCTTTTAATTTTCCATCTTCAGAAAGTTCCAGTTCCTTTAGAGAAACTGAAGCGTTTTTGTACTTAGGAATTACTAGGTAGCATTCCTCTCCATTTAAATAAGGTCTGTCGCCAACTTCGCCATCTTTCATCGAAATGAGCATCTGTGGATCTTCGTAATTAGTAAAAATACTTGTCCAAACAAATAGTTTTTCAAGAGGAGCTTTCAAAGTAGCTTCATCGTAAGCAGATCCAAGATAGATTACAAAGGCTTTGTACTTATTATCCTTTGGATCGACGCCGAGCCTTCTCGCCATTCTTAAATATTCATCGGAAATCTCACTTCTATCGAATCTATCTATCTTTAGTTTTAGAGTCGTTGGGATTAGTCCCATGCCCATGGTGGAATACTCAAAAAATACAAAGTTAGGTGTGCCCATTTCATCTATGAAAATTTGACTATTTTTGTAATCGTAACTATCCCATATATCGTTTAAAATCTTTCCTGTGTAGTTAGAAGGATTGTAGATATAAGAAGAATCAGTTACATCTCTATAATAGAGATTCGTTTCACGAGATTGTTCCTCACTAAGACCATTTTCAATCATCCCAAGGATTTCTTCCTTGTCAGTGCCAAAATTTTTCATAAGTTCTTCGTCATTTATAAATTTTCCATCTGGAAGAGAGAAGTTATACACTCCGTAAATCGGGAACTCGCCCTCCCATATATTGGAAACTTCAACCATGACGCTTAGCACATTTTCATCTTGATAAACGGAAAAAGAAGAGTAGATTCCAATTTCGAAATCTTCCATATCCTTTTTATGAGTAGCATAAAGATCCTTTATAACTTTTACCAAGCCATCAATCTCATCGTTTGCCGCTTTTGCGTCCTTGGAATCCAAAAGAATTCTAGGCAAGTGGATGCCATAATCATCCCTCTTTGCAAAATCTATGTATTTTTCATCGACGAAGTCCTTCCAAATCTCTCTGTCCTCAACGCATGAAGACATTGAGCTTATCACCGCCCCGTCAACAAGCTTTAAATTTTCCTTAACTTTGGAAGTCTGCTCCTTAGAATTTTCAACTGCAGAATTTGCATTTGTATTTTTATTTTCTACCTTCGGCGAACTGTTACCATTTTTGCAACCAGCAAGGAGAACCATCGCCACCATACAAATAATTAAAAATTTAAAATTTCTTTTCATAATATCCCTCCTTATTCTCCTTTTCGTATGGAAACATTTGCTTTATATCTTTATCTTATAAAATTATTTTCTTTTGCACATCACCCGAAAGAATGATATTTTGTGAAATTTTATAATTTTTTGTGTTTTTTTGTAAATTTTTATGTTTTTTTGTAATTTTTTAAAATTTTTGCGTTTTTTAAATTATTCTTCTACCTTTTTTCTTTTGAATAAAAAGTAAACTGCTAAGACTAGTAGGGCTGCTCCTGCTCCTGAAATTCCTATGCCCATGGTTTTGTTGCTACCTATATTGTCGACGGCGAAGTCTTCGCCACTGTGGATTCCCTTTTTTATATAGGATATGTCTAAATCATCATCTAGCATAAGCCAGTCGCCTTGTTGTATGCCGACTACGGTAAATTCAAGGGGACCTTTGTCAGCATATACTTCGTAGGAGTACCTCTGTTTGTCTACTTGGTCCTGCCACTTCATGCCCTTGTAGCCTTCGATGAAATCTGGTATATATTCATCCTCGCTTAGATAAGTAGTGTCGTCGTTTTTGCTCTTGTGGATATATAATTCATAATCACCTAGGTCTTCTTCTGTTATGTCCTTCCACTTGTCTATGGTTTCTATCTCTTTAAACATGCGCGGATCGATGTTATACTCACCTATCTTTATTGGTGCTATAAGTTTACTAGAACTAAGTTCTTCTGTGTTCACTCCGTTATTTTCACTCTCTGTATCCCAGCCCAAAGCGAACCAATCGTACTCGTAGTCTGTATTTTTAACGTGACTAAAGATTTCTGCTTTTCTATATGCGGCAAAGTATGGAATGGTTACGTCTGTTGCCGGATCTTTAAATGGTAGTTCTGGTTCTACTGTGCCTGCAAGGATTACCACTTTACCTTCGTTTTCGCTATTTATTTTGCCATCGTCTACGTATACTGCTGTGTCCAGGGTCTTTTGTATTCCTGGCTGTTCTACTAAGATTAATATTCCAAGTCCAAGTATTAACGCTCCTGCGATGATCAGTATTATTATCTTTTTCATATTTTCCCTCCCTACTCCTTTTCGTATGGAAATATTTGATTTGTATTTTTATCTTACAAAATTATTTTCCTTTGCACATCACCCGAAAGTATGAGATAGGAAAATTTTATAAACCCACCGGTATAACCAGTGGGTTTAAAATGTAATATTTTATTTTTGAATAAGGCTTCCTTCACTTACTCTTTCTGTAAGATCCAAGATGATCCATGCACTTGTTCCTGCTTCTACCTTATGCTTGCCCGTATTGGCTGCAAGCATCGTCTCAAATGTTGAGCTACTAGAACATTCAATGACATCTAGAATAGTCGTGGTGACATCATTGCCATTTGTAGTAATTGTAACCGTGTCATCTTTTGCAAACTCACCTGCTATAATCTCAGAAGTTGCCACAATTCTGTTCTTGTATGCTTTTGCACGTTTTAACCCAACATCTAAAGCCTTCGGCGCAATGGAGAAGCATTTATCAGCTTTAGCAACATTGGCATAATCGGAGCCGACATTCTCGATGATTTGTGCCTGCTCTTCTTTCATTGAACGAATCATTTCTTCAATTTCAGCTACTGTCATAACCTTCAGAGGATCACTGTTTTTTATAACATAATCTGCTCTATCAAAACCTTCAGTGATATTGAATTTACCTCGGAGCATTTTTTCACAATCACTACAGATTTGTCCATCTTCAACTTGCAAGCCGCTTAAAAATTTCATTTCATTGCCGCATATCGGACATAATTTTTTTTTACCGAATAGTCCCATCGTTTTCTCCTTTCATTTTCTAATCATTTTAATTTATTTACTGCTTGTCAATAGTTTCGTTTAGTTTCTTTTTATTTTCTTCGACTTCGTCTAAGATTCCCTTTTCTTTTGCTTTTTTAAGGTGTTTGTCCTTGGTTATGTCGAGCTTATTTCCTCTCAGTTCTCTTGAGTTTTCTCCTTCGATATAAGATTCTACAAGTCCTTTTAGATTTTTTACAAACTTATCTTCACAAACTAGGTTACTTATTTCGTGCTTGGTTTCTACTTCGTAGTGGTGTCTTTCGTCTGAGTTTCTGTACCTTGCATAGATTGTGAAGTAGAAGACGAATCCTGATACTAATAGTATCCAGAAGAAATGTCTTGAGTCTTGGAATTTTGTATCGTCAAACATGCTCATGGCAGCCACTAGATTCAATACAAATGCTGCTAGTCCTCCGAAGATTTCTACTAATACTGAGACGAAGAATAGTTTCGTGAAGTTTATAGGCACACTGCCCATGGTTTCCTTGGTCCTTGCGTTTACTGCCACGTAATGAAGGAGGTTCTTGCCATTTTTCTTTTCCATATAGCTGTAGAGCCACACTGGTAGGTAGGCTGCCTTCCAGGAATCACCTTTAACTTTGTAGTCTTCGTCATCCCATCTTACGCCTCTGTCGTATTCTTCCACAGTCTCCTTTGCCGCAAGTCTTGCCACATCGGAGCTTTGTGCAAAGACTGCTTCTCTTAGAAAATCGATATTACTATCTCTCTTCTCTGATGTGTAACCTTTCATGTAGTTTGCGTTGAACTTCACAGAGTTTTCTGTATCGAAGGGCATGATGGCGTTTATGATGTTGGTGGTCTTGTCCTTGGCTGTGTAATCCAGTTTGTCGCTGGATGATTCTATGGATAGATCATCTATAAATATATCGAAGTCCCTTTCAATTTCGTAGCTATCTGCGTCGTACTCTGTGTGTTTGTCGTCCCCTGTGCCGACTTCGTAACTATCTGTTTCTATTTGACCTTCGCCCCATAGATGCATGTGAGCATTTATATCCACCAGCATGTATGGAAGGTAGACTCCGCAGATGTTCTCTGTGGTAAACTCTCTTGTGAATTTTGGATGGGCGAAGAATTTTCTCTGTTTGACGAAGTCCTCTATTTCTGCTCTTGCGTCGCTCTTTGTGACGCTAAATGGAAGTATGACATCCGGCACTGCTCCATTCGGTATTATATTGTTGATGGAAAGTGTGTTACGGCACCAGTGGCACCTTGCCTGGGTGGTAGTCATGGTGTCTATTACTACTTCTGCACCACAGCTTTCGCATTTAACTGTCACCATGCTTTCTGCTGCTTCGTCTATGTCTGCTGCTCCACTTCCCATAGTGGTTCCTTCCAATGTGCTTATGTCTTGGTCTTCTGGTGCTAGCTCTGGTTCAAACTCATGTCTACAGAAATTACATCTTAGTTTGCCTGTCTTGGTGTTGGTCTCTATGTCTGTTGAGCCGCACTTAGGACATTTGATCTGACCGTCCTTTAAGCCGCTTGTCATATCTATTATTTTTATATCGTCTTCCATAAAATCACCTATAGTCCTAGTAATTCTCTCTTCATCTTGTCAAATTCTTCTTGGGTTATGACTTCTGCGTCGAGAAGTTTTTTCATCTTTATTAGTTTTTCTGTTGGATCTTCCGGTGGTTGGTTTTGTGGATGTCCTTGGTTTTGATTTTGACCTTGGTCATAGTAGCCTTGGTTTTGTCCTTGGTTTTGGTATCCTTGGTTTTGGTTCATTCCTCCACCGAAATTAGGTTGGTAGGAGTTTCCTGCGTTTGGCTGCTGTACTCCTCCCATGACATTTCCTGCTTGGTTCATTCCCATTCCCATAAATGCCATGTTTGCTCCGCCACCGTTTTCTCCTGCGGCTTGCATACCTCTTGCCACTGATTGTTGCATAAATGAATTGCCACGTGATCCTGAAAGTGCATCGGCTCTCTTGACATCCTTCATCATTTCCTTGGTGTCTTCGTCATATTCGATGGCTAAGATGGCTGTTTTCACGATTTCAAGACCACGGGTGGATCTCCATTCGTAACCGTCTTCTACTGCAGCTGATAGTGATTTTGCAAATCCGATTTGATCTCCTTGGATCTTGCTCATTCTATTGCCCCTGGTTGGATCGTTGGTATAGTTTGAAAATGCTGCTGATAGACTGCCAACTACTTCATTGAAGAGTTGCTCTGAAGCTTCGTTATCCATGTCGCTTAAATCAAAGGCTGGTGCTCCAGAACTTAGATATTTAACTGGAACGAAATTTTTTAAAAATAAGATTGGGTCCACGACTTGAACTGTGTATGTTCCTCTAGTTACTGCTCCTACTTGGGTGCCGAAGAAGGCATCGTCCCAATATATTTCACTTTGAGTTCCAAATCTATTGTTTGGTATTTCTTTTAGGTTTACATAGAAGAGCAGTTGGTTTGTAGCTGGTATACCTCCAAACTTAAATTTTTCCCAGGATGTTTTGACTATGGATTCCATAAGTCCGTCCCCTGAAAATATGGATTTTGAATTTGGATCGTCTGAGCTGTAAATATATCCTCCTATTTCTGTAATTATGCCGGTAATTGCTCCGTCTTGGATGGTTACTAGGGCAGTTCCTTCTGGAACGATGATCTTGGTTCCATTGGTAATTACATTGTCATTTCCTTTGTAATTTGCTCCTCTATCGTTGTTTGTTCCCATAGGTACTCCTGGAAACACTGCCGCAGTTGCCGGGACTCCTTCCATCGGTCCGTAAAAATCTTTCCATTGATCTGCGAGAGTTCCTCCTAGTGAACCTCTAAATGCTTGTATAAATCCCATGTTATCCTCCTTAAATTAAATAATTTTTAATAAATTCTTTCAAATGTGTCGTTAACCACGTCATATTTCAAGACCATAGTTCCTGTTTCGTTTATGAAGTAGTGTCCAACTAACTCTGTAAGTTCTTCGTCAAATGGATTATCTTTTCTAAGGGTAATCCAAAATCCTATCGACTTCCTGCCATGATATTCTACTTCCTCTTCACTTACTTCTACCACATATGCGTCCTTGTCCAAGACCTTCTTTTCTCCAAGTTTCTTTATAAGCTCATCTCCTGCATCGTCTACTGTGAGTAGTCCAACTGGCACAGGTTTTTCATCTATGTAGACTGCCCTCTTCTTTGCATCCCAGTTGACATCTATGTAGAAGAGTTCTGAGATGGCTCTAAGTGGAATATAGGTTCTGTTATTTTTTATAAACGCCGGTGCATCTATTGGAATTGGACCAGCTTTTATCTCATCTGAGAACCAGACCATGTCTTCTCCTATGGCTATATGGATGCTTGCATCATCTCTTTCTATGTTTACGGTCTTGTCTTCTCTATTGTATTCAACATTTGCGCCGATATCTTCTGCAATGACTCGGACTGGGACAAAGGTTCTGCTACTCTTAATGATCGGTGGCTGGTCTGATTTAATTAGCTTGCCATTTACATAGATCTTTACTTCGCTTGGTCCTTTAAATCCAGTCAGAAGTATTGCCACGAGAATCAGTAGCATGAGTTTAATTTTCTTCTGTTTCTTTGACATAGATTCCTCCTTATTGCTTGTATGGAAGTAGATTTTTCACTTTCTGCCTTTATCTTACAAAATTTTTTTACTTTCCACATCACCCAAAAGTATGATTTTTTAAAAATTTTTTGGAATTTTTTCAATATATGAAATTAGTATAAATATAATCTTTTTGATATAATTAGTTTAAGAATTTCTTTATTTTATTAGTTTAATAATCGAGTAAATTTTATTTTATTTTGAAGGGAGGCTACTATGTATCGCAAAGAAATCTTTGGTTATATTTTTTCAATCTGTTTTGTTGTAATCGCTTGTGTTTTGCACGCTTTGGATTTTTATAATTTAGTGGATTTTCCTGTGCATACCATAGTGCTTATCCTCTATTCTTTTGTAATTTTTTTGTGGATGAACAATATGATTAATAGAGTCCTTAGACATTCTGTAGCCACAAGATTTAAAATCATCGGCATACTTCTCATTTGTTACCTTACCGTGAGAACTGTGAAGTACGAAATCTTTATAAATAACGAAGACGCTGTAAGAATTATAAGAAATTTCTACTTTGTATTTCCACTGGTTTTAACTCAACTCGTGTTCTTGACTTCTCTTCACATCGGTAAATCCGAGAGAGAAGGCATAAGTAAGTATTGGAATATTCTTTGGATACCTACTTGTGTAGCTGCATTATTAATCTTAACCAACGACTACCACGAACTAGTCTTCTCCGTTGACCCGAGTGTTAGAGGTCTAAATATGTACGGTCCCGTATTTTATTTCGTAATTATCTACACAGGCCTTTTAGCTCTATGTACTTTAGTCTTTACTATGATGCCATCTTTTAAGAATCGACATCTGGCTTCGGTAAATCTTCCGATCTTCATCATATTTATATGGGGTCTTTATACTTTTCTATTCATGGTTGGCTGGGAGCCTTTCGAATATATTAAAATTATTTTTAAGAGTGCAGAGTTTAACATCCTTATGGTGCTACTATTTATTGAATCCTTGGTATTTATGAGACTTCTACCTTCCAACAGGGACTATGAATCATTCTTACAACTTTCTTCTCTAAATATCGGCATTGTGGATTTAAATAAAGAAATGATCTTCCGCCCGAAAAAGTATAAAGATATAGATCTTGCTCTCGTTGACCAAGCGATTAATAATCCCATCTTTATCGACGAAGACACTCTGCTTGAAAGTGCAAATATTACTGGCGGTACATCATTTTGGTTTGTAGATTTTACTGATTTCAACAATCTAAAGAGAAAACTCCTTTCCATGAATGAAGATATGCTGAGCGAAAACGAACTTCTAAAGGCAAATAATGCCTTGGAGAAAAATATGGTCAAGGTTGAAGAAGCAAGAGAAATCAGAGAGCACATTCACATGAAGCTTAGACCTCAGTTCGATCAGCTTAAATACATACTTATAAATCTACCAGAAGATGAGAATCTATTTGAGGTTAAACTAAAGCACGCCTGTTTTATCGATGTGTACATAAAGAGATATTCCAACCTGTTCTTGATTACGAAGAATAAAAAGACTTTGGACCTTGCAGAGCTTAAGCTTGCGTTTTGCGAATCTCTTGACTATTTAAAATTAAGCGATGTTAATACCCGTTTAGATTGGGATTTAAAAGGAAGGTTCGATGCAAAGTACTGTCTCGACCTGTATGAAATTTTTCAATATGCACTAGAATTTTACATGCCTGGTATCGACATTCTCCAGGTAAGTCTATATAGAAAAGACCGTATACCTACCCTAAGTATTAAAATTACCGGTGTAGAACCGAAATCTTTCTTAAGCAAGATTAAAGATACCTATACTAATCGCAAAATCTTGATTGATGAGGATCTAACAGAGGATGAAATAAACCTATATATATTTCTCTTGGAAGGAGGCATATATGACTCTTTTTAATCTAAGCATCTATAACCTAGCCACTCTATTTCTATTTAACACCGCTATCTTAGTCGCAAGTGTAAAGATTATTATTGATACAGCAAGTAGTAAGCTATACGCCAAGTATTTTGTACATAGTGTATTCATCTTTTTATTGAGTTTTTTCTCTACGCAAATTTTGGCAGAGATTGGAACTGGCAAACTCTACTTTGCAAAACCTATGGTAGACCTTCCCGTTTACTTATTTATAATCTTCGATTTGTTCCTCTGCACCCTTGAAATTCTCTTTGCAATAAGTTTTATAAAGACTAATAATAGTATTATAGGTAAGAACTCTATCAAGGAAAGTCTGGACAATCTTCCAGATGGCATCTGTTTTTCAAAGCTTGACGGTACGCCCCTCTTGGTAAATAGAGTAATGCAGGACATAAGCTACGCAGTCTTTGGCAACATGCTTGCAAACGACTTGGTCTGTGCGAGAGATATTGAGAACAACAATATAAAGAAGGAAGCGCGAATCTTGCATCGTGATCCTCTCGTAGTAGAAGCACTGGGAGATATTTGGTATATAAAGATACTCATTCACAACAATCTCAGAGAGACCTTGGCTTACAAGATCACCCTTGAGTGGGGTCTGTACCAAGAAATTGAAGAAAAGAATAGACAGATCGAAAAGATCAACAAAAGTCTCAAAGAATACCAAAAGAACGTGGCAGAGTACACGAGACAAAAGGAAATATTGCAGGCGAAGATAAAGATTCACGACAAGATCGGTCAGTCCTTAATCTATTTTAAATGCTACTTGGACATGAACGAAAAGACCAAGGAAGATCGAGATAAACTCATAAACTTGTGGATGGAAAGTCTACTCATGCTTGGGGAAAAAGATGATTTCCTAAGTGAAAAAAACGATTTGTCAAAAAGTAGAGCAAAATTTGAAAAACTCATCTCCACAGCAAAAGACATCGGAGTTACTGTCCATGTGGAAGGCGTTACTCCAACCAACGAAGGCGACTTGAATTTCTTGTTAGAGATTGTCCACGAAGCACTTAACAATGCAATCAGACACGGTCAAGCCAAAAATATATGGATCAAGCTTGAAGAAGGGAATTTAAATATCCATTGTAAAATAAAAAATGACGGCGTCTTATCAAAAGAGCCGATAGTAAAAAAGGGCGGACTAAAAAACATCCGTCAAAGTATAGAAAACTGTGGTGGCAAGATGAAGATAGAAGTGGATTCGGGCTTCACCTTAAATCTATCCTGGCCAAAAGGAGGAAAGTATGACATATAAAATAATGATCGTCGACGATCAATTCGTCTCCAGAGAGATGTTTAAACTATATATCGGCCAATGCCCCGACTACGAAGTGGTCTACTGTGTCGATACAGCCATGTTCGCAGACACCTATGTGATAAATAGCGATCTCGACCTGGTCATCATGGACATACTGATGCATGACGGGTCCAACGGCCTCGATGCAGCAGAAAAGATAAAGAAACTAAAACCGGAACTTAAGATTATCGCCGTAACGAGTATGCCGGAAGTATCATGGATGGATAGGGCAAAACAGATCGGCATCGAAAGCTTTTGGTATAAAGAAGTATCAACGGAGATAATCTTAGAAATCATCGAAAGGACATTAAGTGGAGAATCCATCTATCCAATTGAAATACCAGAGGTGAAACTTGGCATGGCTAAATCCACCGACCTAACCCCAAGGGAGATTCAAGTATTAAGGCTACTGACCACAGGAGAGGGAAACGGCGAAATCGCAAACAAGCTTGAAGTTTCACTAAACACAGTGAAGACCCATATACAGCATCTCTTAGGCAAGACTGGATTTGCAAGTAGGACGCAGTTGGCGATCCAAGCGAGGGTCACTGGATTTGTAATAGAAGACGATTAAAATTAAACAAAATAACGAAACCCCCGGTCTAACCGGGGGATCAAATTACAAAAAGGGCTCCTAATGGGCAATTTTTTTGTGCTATTTTTAATATTATTAAAATACTTATTGGAAAATTCTTTAACTCTAGTGTCCAAATAAACTTATAATTTTTACTAAATTTCATAATTAAATTTCTACATATTTATTATTTTCCATTATAAATGGTGGTGCTACATTAGGATCTTTGTAGTCCTTATATTTTTCCTTTAAATACTTGTAGCAGGACCCTTTGTTAGCAAATTTAACAGCCTGATAGGGTTCTTCAAAGGAAATTTTTTCTAAAAATAAGTAGCCTTTTTCAATTGGAATAAGAACTCCAACGTGACCAATAAAAAGATAGTCTCCATCTAAATTATCATGAAGTACAACAGAAAGTATTTTAACTTTTTTAGGAAAGGTAAAATTTGATAAGTAAGAAGACATAACTTCTCCTTGAATTTTTGAATCTTTGCTTGTGTTTGTAGCTACTCTTGAAAATAATTTTTTAAAACTCTTAAATTCATCATCACTAAACAAATTTGATTTTTTTATTGATTCTTCATCCATAAAAAGTAGCTCATCATCAATTTTTGTGTCTGAATTAAAATTCATTTCATCTTTTAATAGAAGAAAAGAATTTATTCTGCAATTAGTGTCTGGAAATTTATGATTTATCTTATTTCTGGCTTCAATAATTTTCCCAGCGTCATAATTCGTGTATGATTTATTTTTAAAATCACCAAAGAGCAAGTCTTTAGGTATATCTTTATTGTAATCTCTCACAAGAGATATATATTTTTCAAAATTATTTTTATTTATCTTGTTTTGAACTACATTTTTAACAAACTCAAGGCTCTTTTCGTCATTAAGATTGGAAAAAAGAATATTATTTATTTCTTTTTCAACATTTTTACTTTGAGTAGTTTCATTAATATTTTTGTTTTCTAAGTTATTTTTTGTACATCCTGATGTTGCAAGGACAAGGCAAGCTAAGAGAATTGAAAAATTTTTATTCATGTTTCCTCCTATTTTAAAATTATCAAAGTAGATTATACAATAAAAAATATTTTTTCTAAATAAAATTAATTTAAAAATAACAAGGATTAAACATAGAAAATTCATATCTTTTACATAATTATAATGTTAAACTAATAATAAGAATTGAAGGAGTGCGATATGGATAAATTTAATTTAACTTATATAAAAAATAAAAATTTTAATGCAGATATTTCCGATTTTGATTATGAGTCTGCAAAAATTGTAAATAATTTTCACAAGTCTTTTGATAGTTATGAGATACCCCCCCCTGTTGATTTAAAAAATTTGTCAAAAGAAATTGGAATTAAAGGATTTTTTGTAAAAGATGAGTCTTATAGGTTTGGATTAAATGCCTTCAAGGTTCTTGGAGCAAGTTATGCCATTGCAAATTATATAAAAGATAGAATTGGCTTGGATGAAAATAATCTAAGCTTTGATGAGATAACTTCAAATGAGACAAAGGAGAAACTTGGCAAAATAACTTTTGCTACTGCAACAGACGGCAATCATGGAAGAGCTGTTGCTTGGACAGCCAATAAACTTGGTCAAATCTCAAAGGTTTTTATGCCTAAAGGGACCTCTCTTGAGAGACTTGAAAATATAAGAAGAGAAAATTCTGATGCAAATATTATGGAAGAAAATTATGATGATTGCGTTAGACTTGCTGCAAAATTTGCTGAGGAAAACAAGGGTGTTTTGATTCAAGATACTTCATGGGAAGGTTATATTGATGTACCAAAAAACATTATGAAGGGTTATTTGACTATGGCATTTGAAGTCTACAATGAATTGAAAGAGAAAGATATTATGCCGACACATATTTTCTTGCAAGCAGGTGTTGGCTCAATGGCAGCATCTATTACTGCATTTTTTAGAAATGTATTGAAGGACAACCCTCCAAAGATTATTATTGTTGAACCAAATAAGGTAAACTGTCTTTATAGAACAGCAGATGCAAATGACGGAAAGCTTCACTTTGTCAAAGGGGATTTAAACTCTATAATGGTGGGACTAAATTGTGGCGAACCTATAACAATTGGCTGGCCTATATTAGAAAATTATGCTGATTATTTTTTGTCAGTTGATTATAATTACACTAAAATTGGAATGAGACTTTTGGCTAATCCAATTAAAAATGATAGAAAAATTATTTCATGAGAATCTGGTGCTATAACAAGTGGTATTGTTTACGAACTTATGACTGATGATGATTTAAAAGATTATAGAGAGGAAATTGGATTAAATAAAGATTCAGTAGTCCTTTGTTTTTCAACGGAAGGCGATACTTATAAAAAAGCATATAGGGAAATTGTATTGGAAGGAAAATAAGTTAAAATTTTTAACTAACTTGTGTATATAAATTATTTTTCAATTAAATAAAATAAAAAATTTAGGACTTTGCGTAAAGTAAAGTCTTTTTTAGTGTAAAAAATTTTTAAAATAAAAATAAAAAAACTATTGAACTTTGTTCACAAAAGGTTTATTATATTTCCTGCAGAGGTGAACGATGTTCAGAGTTAAAAGGAGGATACATGTTAAAGTCTGAGGAAAGAAAAAAAGAAAACGAAAATAAAATTACAGAAGCAGCTCTTTCATCCTTTAGAGACAAGGGTATAGATGCAACTTCTATTAGAGACATAATGAATAGGACTGACTTGGGGCTTGGAACTTTTTATCTATATTTCAGAGACAAGAAAGACCTAGAGGAAAAAATTGTTTTAGATATTATGATGGAATTAACTTATTGTGCAGAATCGAAGTGTAAAGGTAACGATTCAAAGGAGAGGTTAATTTCCTTTTTTGACTATATAATTGAGCATTTAATAAAGGATCAACTTGAGTTAAAACTTATTTCAAATAATTTAAACTGGGCTCTTTATGCAAAAGTCGAAAATGATGACAGGTTTAAGGAAGTAGAAACCACTCTTGATTTTATCTTAAATAAGTTTTCAAACTTATTCCCAGTAATTTTATCAGAACAAGAGAGACTTTTCATTTTGGCCTTAACCATTAGAATTGTGCTATCAACTTGTGAATCTGCATTAATGGAAGATTCAGTCCTTGGAATAGATGAAATGAAACCAGTGTTATATAAAATTGTTGATAGAATATTTAGGTAGAGTGATTAAATGAAAAAATTTACTAAATTTATTTCTCACAAGCCAAAGTTTGTGCTTTTAGTTATGACCTTGCTTTTAATTCCATCATTTTTGGGTTATAAGCTTACAAAAGTAAACTACGATATTTTGTCTTATTTGCCCAAAGATTTAAAATCTACTCAAGGTCAAGAAATCTTAGATAAAGATTTTAAAAATGCCGCCACAGGAATGTTAATCCTTGAGGGGACTGACCATGAGGCAGAAGTTTTGAGAGAAAAGATACTTGAAATAAATGGCGTAGAAGATGTCATTTCAAAATCTTCAACTATTGGAGATATGATTCCCAACGAATTTTTGCCTGCTAAGATTAAGGATATTTTTTATGCAGATGGCTCTACTTTAATGATAGTTAAGTTTAGTGATTCATCTTCTTCATTAAAGACTATGACGGCTATAGATGAAATTAGAAAAATAGAGTCAAGTCAAAAATATTTAAGTGGAATTTCATCTCTTGTAAAGGATACAAAGGATTTAATTGACAAGGAAACGCCAATATATGTTGCTCTTGCAGTAGGTTTGGGTCTTATTATTTTATCTCTTACTAATGAATCAACTATTGTGCCTTTTGTATTTATGTTAACTATAGGTTATGCGGTTTTGTATAACTTTGGCTCTAATATATTTTTGGGAGAGATATCCTATATAACGAAGGCTATTGCAGCTGTATTGCAGCTTGCCGTTACTATGGACTATTCAATCTTCCTATACCACAGGTATGTTGAAGAGAAGAAAAACTTTGACAATAAAAATGATGCCATGGATAAGGCTGTTCAAGAAACTATTTCATCCTTATTTGCGTCATCCCTTACTACTTTTGCAGGATTTATAGTTTTAATTGCAATGAGACTTGGACTTGGAAAGGATATTGGTCTTGTAATGAGTAAGGGAGTTTTAATAGGTCTTATCTCAACAGTTACAGTTCTTCCTGCAATGTTACTTGTAGTCGAAAAGTTTGTAAATAAATACAATCATAAAGTTATGCTTCCAGAATTTAATAAGTTATCAGAATTTACAATAAAGCATAAGAAAACACTCTTTATAGCTTTTATTCTACTTTTTATTCCTGCAGTTTATGGTTCAGTTAATACAAAACTTTATTATAACCTTGATAGGTCACTTCCGCAGGATTTAGATTCTATAGTTGCTTTAAATAAAATGAAAAAAGATTATGATATGGCAAGTACCCATTTTATTGTCGTAAAAGATGATTTATCTAATTCTGATTTGGAAGGGCTTATAAGTGATTTAAAGGGAATTGATGGAATTAATTCTGTTTTAAGTGCAAATTCTGTTACAGGAGTTATGGTTCCAAGTGAATTTTTGCCAGAGAAGTTACAAGAGAATTTCTCAAAAAATGGCTATCAAATGATTATGGCAAATTCCAAGTATCAAACTGCATCGCCTGAAGTCAAAAAGCAAGTTAGTGAAATGAAAAGTGTAATAAATAAATATGACGAGGAAGGATATTTAACAGGAGAAGCAGTTTTAACTGACGATTTAACAGTTATATCAGATAGAGACTTTCAAATTGTAAATATAATTTCAATTGCTGTTGTATTTTTAATTATTGCTCTTGTATTTAAATCAATTGGAATACCAATAGTTTTAATTGGGGCAATTGAACTTGCAATACAAATAAATATGGGAATTCCATTTTATTTGAATCACACGATACCATTTATAACCTCAATAATAATTGGAGTTATACAGCTTGGTTCAACTATTGACTACTCAATTTTAATGACAGATAGATTTTTGGCAGAATATAAAAAATCAAAAAATGTTGATGAATCTCTAAAGCTTTCTGTAAAAGAGACTTCAAAGTCAATAGTAACATCGGCTCTATCTTTTATGGCAGCCACAATTGGAGTAGGTATTTATTCAAAAATGGAAATTGTATCGACGATTTGTACATTTTTAGCAAGAGGTGCAATTATAAGTATGTGCGTAATAATACTACTATTGCCAGCTATTATTTCTGTAAGTTTTCCACTAATAAAGAAAACTACTAAGGGTTTAAATTAAGGAGAAGAAAAATGAATAAAAAAGTTCAAAAAGGTGTTATTACAGTTGTTTTGTCTTCAATGATTTTAACAAATACAGCTTTTGCTGCGTCAAGCGTTATAAACAAGAGTGAAACTGTATATGTATTAAAAAAGGACAATAATGTTGAGGACAAAACTGTTTCTGTTTGGTTAAATTCAGAAGAAGATATAAAAGGAAAAGACAAATCCAACTTAAAAAATGTTAAGAATTTGAAAACTGATGAAAAAATTGAAAATAAAAATGGTTATATTTATTGGGATGAAAATGTAAAGGACATTTATTATCAAGGTAAAAGTGAAGAAAATATCCCTATTGATGTAAAAATTGATTATTATCTTGATGGCGAAAAAATGGAAAATAGTGAGCTAAAGGGTAAGTCTGGTCATTTAAAATTAGTTATTTCTACCGAAAATAATAAATATGTTATAAAAAATATTAATGGAAAGAAGACTAAAGTTTATGCACCATACACTGTCATTGCTGCAATGGCATTTCCACAAAAAGTTGTATCAAATATTGAGTCAGATGATGCAAAAATTGCAAAGGATGGAAAAAATGAAGTTGTAACTTCAATTTTAACTCCTGGCTTAAAGGAAAATTTTGAGACTATTTTAGAAGATAGACAAATGGAAGAGTTTAAAAGCGAAGCTGTGGTTGAAATGGATGTAAGGGACTATAAACCAGTGGAAGCTTATGTTGTAATTTCTAATGAATTATTCCAAAATAAAGCAGACTTAGATACAATTGACAAACTTCGTGATGGTGTAAGAGAACTTGAAGATAATTCACAAAAATTAGTAGACGCTTCTACAAAATTATCTGATGCACAAGGTAAATTAAATAATGGAATTAATGAATTAGGTGACGGGACTGTTAAACTTAAAGATGGCTCCAAGGAACTTTATGAAAAGTCAGGAGAATTTCAAGACAAACTAGATGAAGTTATTGAAAAAGTTGAACCAGTTCCAGGTGCTGCACAAGAAATGTATGAAGGTGGTAGCAAATTAACTTCTGGAATTAGCGATTACACTTCTGCAGTAGGAAAGATGAATGAAAAAACTGGCGAAATGAAAGATGGAGCCAAAAAACTTCATGACGGTTCAGTTGAACTAGACAATGGACTTGGAAAGTTAAAGGATGCTACAGTACAATTAAGAGAAGGTTCAAGTAAGTTAAGTAAAATTGATGAAATGAAGGAAGAAGCTTTAAAGAAACTTGCAGAATTAAAATCTGGAATAGAAAGACTTTCAGCTGGAGCTAATAATCTAGATGCAGGAGCAGCAAAGGCAGTTGAAAGTGCAAAAAAACTTGCAGCAGGCGAAAGTGAATTTAATGCTAATTTCCAAATGTTAAATGGAAAAGTTCAAGGCATGGATGTACCTAACCTATCAGGACTTGGAAATATTAATGTTGAAGGAGACCTACAAAACATTGGTGCTAAGGCACAGGAAATTGGTGGAGGTGCACAGTCAATTGGAACATCAGCTGCTGAAATAGGAAAAGCTATAGCAGTGTTAAGGCAAAGTGATGATCCTGCAGCTCAACAAGCTATTGAAATTTTACAAGGAGCAGCAACAAACTTAGGACAAAGTGCAGCTAGTATTGGACAAAATGCACAGATTATTGGCGCATCAACACAAAAAGTTGGAAATGACCTTCAAGCGCTAAAAGGTTTAAGCAATATGGCTGGACAATTAGAAGGTTTAAATGAATTAAAGGGTGGAATGAATCAACTTGCACAAGCATCAGAACAAATAAATACAGGAGCAAGTCAACTTCCGGCAGGACTTGAACAGTTGCAAGCAGGAACAACAGACCTTTCTAATGGAGCAAATCAAATTAATTCTGCTCTTGAGAAGGCTATGTCAGAAGCAGCATCAAAACTTGATACATCTCAACTTATGAAACTTTCTGATTCTCTTGTTAAACTTGATGAAGCAGCAGGAAAATTAAAGGATGGCTCATCAAAATTAAGAGAAGGCACAGAACAAAGTGAAGATGCCGTAAATAAATTTACAGATGCAATTTCTGAACTTGACTCAAATTCGCCAAAATTAAATTCTGGTGCTAACGAACTAACTAATGGGCTTTTAGAATTTCGTGACAAATCTCAATTATTTAAAGATTTCCCAAGATTAAAGACAGAAGGAATAGTTCCAATGAGAGATGGAATTAAAAAGCTAGATGATGGAATCATTGACTTAAACTCTGGTGCAATTAAATTGAAAGATGGCGGAGATTTAATAGACGGAAACATGAAAATTTTTGTAGAAAAATTAGCAGAATTTAAACAAAGAGGAATTGATGAATTAGATAAGAAAACACAAGAATTACCAGAATTTAAAGAAATTGTGGATACAATGTTTGAACTTTCAAAAGAAGATTCATCTTTTACAGGAACTTCTGAAGGCTTCGATACTAAATATAGAATAATTGAAAAAATAAAATAATGTGATAAGTCAAAAAAGTTGGGTATTAAAAAGTAAGAACAATTTTGGGAGGTCATTATGGAAATTAAAAAAGGAAACAATTGTTACTATATAGGCGAAGATGAAAATAACTACAAGGGAATTTTAACTTTTGAAGAAGATGGTAATATAGTAGATGCAACTCACACTATTGTAAATCCTGAATTTGAAGGGCAAGGCTTCGCAGGAGAACTTGTAGAAAAACTTGTAGAAGATGCAAGAAATGAAAAGAAAAAAATAAAGGGAACTTGCTCCTATGTTCACAAAAAACTAGAATCTAGGGAATATGATGATGTAAGAGCATAAAAAAAGATGGACTTTGTGGTAACTTCATAAAGTCCATTTTTTATTAGTATAAATAAAATTATTTAAAATATAATTTCATATCGCCATCTTGAATTAAGCCCTTGCGATAAAAAATTTCATAAATTGCAAAGGTTAAAGCTGCAGGTAAAATTATGTGCATAAGTAAAACTATGCCAAGAAGTTTCATAAAGGGGACATCAGGCATTGCTGTGAAAGTAGAAATTTGTCCCACAAGTCCACTTGTTCCCATACCAGAACCAAGAGATGTATTTTTAAGCTTGAAAATCATAGTTGAAACTGGTCCCAATATTGCAGATGAAATAATAGGTGGAATAATAATTATTGGTTTTCTTACAATATTTGGCATTTGTAGCATTGAAGTACCCAGACCTTGAGCTACGAGTCCTTCCATTTTGTTGTCACGATAAGAAATAACTGCGAAGCCAACCATTTGACAACAACATCCAATAGTTGCAGCTCCACCAGCAAGAGATAAGAGGGAAAGCATCATACAAAGTGCCGCTGAGGAAATTGGAAGAGTTAAAACTATACCTACTATAACTGAAACAATTATTTCCATAAAAAAGGAGCTTTATAGGATATTTATTTTATTATTTTTGGTATCACATCATTTACAATGTACACATTTCCTTAAAACTATTCCAAACCATTGACATAGTCGGCAATAAATAGGTGTTATAAATTCCAAGACTTGATACCAATTGCCATATTATTAAAATTAATCCTAAAGTGTTTAGGGCCCTATAATTTTTTTCGTCTAACTCATTTCCTAAATATTGTTATTACTTTGACACACTACTTATGATAACTCATATCACTTAATTTTACAATATTTAAATAATTAGAAAAATTAAATTTACAGGACCTTTTCTAATAATTTTATGCACTTTCCTTTTTTATCAAAAAAGGGAGCGTGACCTGAATCTTTAAAGATAAAAACTTCAGCTCTTTCTTTAAAAGCCTCTATGTTTTCCCTAATCTCCTCTTTCGAAATAATTTTATCCCTATCCCCATAGACCATAAAAATTTTTGCCTTGATTTTCTCTATATCTTCATCAGAAAAATGAAAATTTGTCATAGCTTCCCAAATGTCAACATTATTTTTTTGGAGGAGCATTTCCCTAGTCAGCTCATCTAAAAATTCGCCATGGGGATTTTTAATATTAAATAAATAGTCCCTAAAAAATTTTTTATAGTCCTCATAATAAGGGGCAAAATTATTTAAATTTTGAAAGGGATTTAGATCTTCAAGAAAATCTATGGAAAAGGGCATAATATTTTTTAGGGAGGAATTTATGGAAATAAAGTCACTATAAATTGACTTATAGCCTCTTGACGAAATTGACGAAAGTAAAATTAAATTTGAAAGCTTTTGATTAAGGACCTTTGCCATTTCCATGGCAACTGCTCCCCCAAGGGACCAGCCGCAAATACTTATATTTTTTAAAGAAAGCTTTTCTATAAATTCAAGTAAATCCATGGCATAATCGCTAATATTTTTTGCCCTATTTTTATAGGTAGACTTACCAAAACCCCTCATATCTGGACAATAGATATTAAAGTCACCAATGGAAGAAGCCAGGTCTTCCCAAATAAAAGACGTGGCATAATTCCCGTGAATTAAAATTAGATTTTTTTCCCTTTCGGAAATTTTTTTAAATCTATAGGCTAAAACTTCTCCATTAGATAGCTTTAAAAAATCACTTTTCATAGTCTAAAGATTTTTTATAAATGGCAACAATATCATCCTTGTTTAAGGGCCAAACGCCATTAAGCCTTCCACCCCTTCTTGCAACTTGCCTTTCTGCCATTTCTTCAAAATATTTGTCATCAATCCCTAGTTCTCTTAAAGACATGGGAAGTTTTAATTCATCTTTAAAGAAATCAAAAAGCCTTTTTATTGCAAGCCTTGCATCCTTAAAATCATCACCACTGTCTTCTAGTCCAAAGGCATTTATACCAAAATTCTTAATCATTTTTACTGTCTTGTCATTTAAAATATATTCTAAAAATCTTGGTGTTAATATGGCTAGGCCCACACCATGAGTTATGTCATAATAGGCTGAAAGTTCGTGTTCCATAGAGTGAACTGTCCAGTCCGTATCCTTTCCCTTGTCTAAAAGTCCATTAATTGCCCAAGATGATGCCCACATTATATTGGCACGAGCCTCATAATTTGATCCGTCTTTTACGGCAATTGGTCCATATTTTATTATGGTTTTTAAAATAGCTTCTGCAAATTTATTTTGCAAAAAACACCCCTCATCTAAAGTTAAATAATTTTCCAAGGTGTGGGAAATAATATCAGCAGAGCCTGCCCCCGTTTGATAGGGATTAACGGAAAAAGTATATTCTGGATTTAAAATTGCAAAGGCAGGGATTAATTCTTTGCCTGCAATGGATAGTTTTTCATTAGTCTTGTCATTTGAAATTACTCCAATGTTATCAGTTTCAGAGCCAGTTGCTGCAATTGTTAAAACTACTCCAATTTTTAGGGCATCAGTGATTTTTTCTTTTTTTAAAACTAAATCCCATGGATCTCCCTTGGCAAAAACTCCCGGTGCAATTAATTTTGCACTGTCAATTACAGAGCCTCCTCCTACTGCCAAGATGAAATTTAAATCGTTGTCCCTAATAATTTTTATGCCTTCACGAACCTTATCAATTTTCGGATTGGGTTCAATTCCTGAAAGCTCCTTAAAAAATATGCCTTCGTCCCTTAAAATTTTTGTAATTTCATCATATAGTCCAATTTTTTTAATAGAGCCTCCTCCATAGGCAAGCAAAACTCTGTCCCCATATTTTTTAATATTAGTCCCCAATTTTTTTAGTTGGTCCTTACCAAATAAAACTTTCGTTGGTAAGGCAAATGTAAAATCAATCATATTTTCCCCTTTCTTTCTCTTAATTTTTTATAATAATTTTAAGTATACTAATTATAATTTGTGATTTTATTTTTATTTATCATCCTTAAAATTATAGGATAGGTTATGGCAAAAATAATTAAAAAGCCGCCAATAAATGTAAAGATTGTAAGCCTTTCCTTTAAAAATACAAAACCTATTATATTTGCAACAAGTGGACTTATGGCTGCAATAAGGCCTGCCCTTTCAGATGTCGTATATTTTTGGGCTATTGGCTGAAAGGCATAGCCAAAGGCTGTTGAAACAATGGCTATATATAAAGTATATAAGATATTTATTTTTTGACTAGGTATGGAAAAATCCTTAATAAATATAGAAACTATAAAAGATAGAATGCCAATAGTTGTAACTTGCAAAATTCCAACAAGGATTGGGTCAGAATTTTTTGAATACCTATCCATGGCAATAATTGCTCCGGCATAAAAAACTGCTGCACTAAGGCCAAAAATATCTCCTGAAGAAAAGGCAAAGCTTCCTCCTCCAAGGGTGATAAATCCAATACCTATAAAGGCAATAAGGGAAGTTAAAAGGTCTGCCTTATTAGGAAATTTTTTCTTTAATATCCCTTCAAAAATGGGAACAAAAACTACGGCTGAACATTCTAAAAAAGAAACTTTTCCCGTATCCATTCTATTTATGGCCGCCATTTCGCAGGACATTAATAAAAAGAATAAAAGGCCTATAAAGCCGCCTCCATATATAGTTTTCTTATCTATTTCCTTTAGTTTTTTCCTAAAGGCGAAAATTAAAATTATGGCCGCCAATAAAAATCTTATGGATAAAATATTAAATTGCCCCATAGTTCTTAATAAAACTTTTGAAAAAGCAAAAGCTGTTCCTCTAGCAATAACAACTGACAGTAATAAAACTTCTGCCCATTTTTTACTCATCTATAATTCTCTACTCCTATATGTAAAATACAAAATATACTAAATTAATTATATAAAAAAGGCCCCTACAAATGCAAGAGCCTGAAAATTTCGCTTATTTTATTTTTTTAATTTCTACCTTTCTTCCTTCAGCTTTAAGAATTAAATTTCCATTTTTAAAGTCCATGGGAAGGGAAAGATTATAGGCCTTAAAATCTATATATTTTTGTCCTCTTTTTTCTAAAA
This sequence comes from Peptoniphilus raoultii, assembly GCF_900099555.1. Classification (GTDB taxonomy): domain Bacteria; phylum Bacillota; class Clostridia; order Tissierellales; family Peptoniphilaceae; genus Peptoniphilus_A; species Peptoniphilus_A raoultii. The sequence continues at coordinate 475,396 of NZ_FMWM01000002.1, read as the reverse complement.
CTTCAATGTCATGATTAAAGCAGTGGACAAAAAGTTTGCCATCCTTTTGGAAAAACTTAAATTCTCCATAGCCTGAATGCGAATATAGACCTTCATATTTTTCAAAATTATTTCCTTTAGGGCTTTCAAATTTTTCATGGTTTTCAGATTTTTGACCCCCATTTTTTAAGGCCTTTAAATAATCGTCTTGCCAATCTTTTTCAAGACCCAAAAGCTCCTCTAAAATGCTGTAGCAAATTAGTTCCGAACCTCCTGCTTCATTTAAATTTACCGCAAGACTTATGCCAATATTTTTTTCTGGTAAAAAGATGTGGTGAGTTTTAAAACCGTCAACTGCTCCAAGGTGCTGAGCAATTTGCATTCCCCTATAAGTTTCTCTAAACCAGCCCATAGCATAGGCCCTATTTGACACGTGGGGAATATTTAAAGCATTTTTATCTTCCCTAATAATTGTATTTGCCTGCAAAACTTCAAGATAAGTTTCTTTTGACGTCACATCTTCATTTCCATTAACCCAAAAGTCTAACCATTTTAACATATCTTCCATGGTAGAATAAATAGTTCCTGATCCATTGGGATATTTTGTAAATTCATAATTGTAGGACATTTCAGAAAATTTTCCATCCTTAAACTGATAGGGTCTTGCCTTGTTTTCATCTGGAGCATAGCTACCCAAGACAAAAGTATTTTTCATGCCAAGCTTATCAAAAATTCTTTCCTTTAAGAAATCGCCAAAGGACTTTCCTGAAAGACTTTCAATAATCAGTCCCCCCATTATGAAAAAATAGGATTGGTAACAAAATTCATATCTTAAAGGCATTGTTGCAGTAAGGTGACCCAAAATTTTTAAAAATTCACGAGGCTCTTTAAAATTATTGTTATACCAAGCAGAAAGGTGCTTTGGAAATCCTGTCCTGTGTGAAAGTCCGTCCCTTAAAGTTAAGTGGTCTGTCAAATAGTCATCTTCCATTTTAAATCCTTCGTATAAATCTTTTAAAAGATTATCAAAGGATAAATTTTTTTCCTTTAAAAGTATGGCAAGACCAAGGGCAGTAAAGGCCTTTGTTTGTGAACCTATGGCATAAATCGTGTCCTTTTCCATGGGAAGATTTTTTTCTAAATCTCTTTTGCCAAGAGTAATTATTTCCTTTTCTCCATCCTTAATTATACCAAGGGCAGCAGATGGATAGTGAAACTCTTCCATATAAGTTTTAAGCATATTTTCTAATCTTTCTTTCAATTTTATCCTCCTACTCCTTATCGCTTGCTATATATTTCTCTATATATTCTTCATAAGTTATGGCTTCATCTCTGTATGATCCGTCGTCAAAAATTTCTACAATTCTATTGGCAACAGATGAAATAAATTGGTGGTCAAGGGAAGTAAATAAAATATTTCCCTTATAAGATATAAGTCCATTATTTACAGCTTCAATAGATTCTAGGTCAAGATGGTTTGTTGGCTGATCAAAAATTAAAACATTGGCTGGATTTATCATCATTTTTGAAAACATCATACGGACTCTTTCGCCCCCTGATAGGACTTCAGCCTTCTTTTGAGTTTCATCTCCTGAAAATAACATTTTTCCCAAAAATCCCCTAATAAAAATTTCTGATTGTTCTTCTGAAAACTGTCTTAACCAGTCAATTAAATTTAAGTTTACATGGTCAAAAAATTCTGAATTGTCCTTTGGAAAATATTCTTTTGTTACAGTTTGACCCCATTTGAAATTTAGATGGTCAATATTATCCTTATCTATTATTAATTTAAAAAATTCAGTAATGGCAATTTCATTTCCAATAAAGCCAATTTTATCTCCCTTATTAACCCTAAGAGAAAAATCCTTTAATAGAACTCTGTCCCCATCCTTTAAATTTAAGTTTTCTACATTTAAAATTTCCTTGCCAACTTCACGAGAAAGCTCAAAGGAAACGAAAGGATATCTTCTGGAGGATGGTTTTATGTCATCTAGGGTAATTTTATCAAGAAGTTTTTTTCTGGAAGTTGCTTGTTTTGATTTAGATTTATTGGCGGAAAATCTCCTAATAAATTCTTCAAGTTCCTTAATCTTTTCTTCCTTCTTTTTATTTTCTTCCTTGGCCATCTTTTGGGCAAGTTGTGAAGATTCATACCAAAAATCATAGTTACCTATAAATAAATTAACTTTTCCAAAATCTATGTCAACCATATGGGTACAAACTTCATTTAAAAAATATCTGTCGTGAGAAACAATAATGACAATTCCTTCAAAAGTTGAAAGAAAATCTTCCAGCCACAAAACTGCACGCACATCAATACCATTTGTAGGTTCGTCAAGAAGAAGAATGTCGGGAGAACCAAAAAGGGCTTGGGCCAAAAGGACCTTAACCTTGTCAGCTTCCACTAAATTTTTCATATATAAATTGTGTTTATCCGTTGTGATACCAAGGCCTTGCAAAAGAGATGAGGCTTCAGATTCAGCTTCATAACCGCCCATTTCTCCAAATTCACTTTCAAGTTCAGCAGCCCTTATGCCGTCTTCATCCGAAAAGTCTTCCTTCATATAAATGGCATCTTTTTCTTTTCCAATGTCGTATAATCTTTTGTTGCCCATAATAACTGTGTCAATAACAAGTTCATCTTCAAAAGCATAGTGGTCTTGATTTAATTTTGACATTCTCTTATTTTTGTCAAGAGAAACAGATCCAGTTGAAGGCTCCTTTTCACCTGACAAAATTTTTAGAAAAGTTGACTTTCCTGCTCCATTTGCTCCAATTATTCCATAGCAATTTCCCGGATTGAAATTTAAATTAACATCATCAAAAAGTTTTTTGTCGGGAAAAATCACCGATACATTATTTACACTTAACATAATTGCCCTCCATATATTTTCTATCCTTTATTATATATAATAAACTGATAATTTTAAATTCTTAAGCATCTAATTATTTTAACATAGATATGTATAAATTTAAGCAAATTTCACCATAAAATAAGAAAAATTAATTTTTAGACCTTTAACTAAAAAAACATACAAAATTGACTTTAGGTAACTAAAATTATATAATTTTTAAAAAGGAGGGGGTTTTTTTGAATTTTTTAAAGAAATCACCGGCCGATCGCCGCAAAATGATTTTAGAGGGAAATATCCTCTCAACTTTATTTATCCTATCCTTGCCGACGATTATAATGGCTCTTGTTCAATCAATGATACCCGTTTTTGACGGATTTTTTTTAAATAATTATGGGGGAGTTCTCGTTGCAGGAGCTGTAACTTTTTCTGCACCTGTTATAAATATTTTAAATGGACTTTCCATGGGTCTTGGCTCTGCTGGCATGGCAATTATTGGTCAGTTTAATGGACTTGGTGATGTAAAAAGAGTTAAGCATATGTCCCTACAGCTTTTATTTTTCGGTTTAATTTTGGGAATTATTTCTGCCCCTCTTTTATATTTTTTGGCAAAAATTTTGACAAATTATGTAAATCCAGAGGTAGCTCCCTATATTTTTCAATATTTATCCCTATATTCTTTTGTAATGCCTATGCTTTTTATGGCAGCAATTTATAATGGCATAAAAAATGCCATGGGCCAGCCTGAAGCGACTTTAATCAGAATGATTATGCTCATGGTTTTAAAATTAATTTTTTCTTTTATATTTTTAAAAGTTTTTTCATTAGGGGCAAAGGGTGCAGTTTTTTCTTCTTTTTGTTCCTACACCATTATTACCCTTTGGCTTTACTATGATTTATTTATAAAACAACAGGACTATAGACTTTCTTTTAAAAATTTTAGACCTGATTGGGCATCAATTAGAGAATATATTAGAATTGGCCTTCCTTCTATGCTTGCATCAATGTTTGTATATTTGGGATTTTTCTTAATAAATATGGAAGTTCAATCCTATGGACCAAAAGTTTTGGCAGCCCAAGGCATTGCATCAAATATAAATGCCCTAACCTTTACAGTTCCATCATCAATTTCCACAACTGTTACAACAATGATGGCAATGAATGTTGGCAGTAATAATATTCCAAAGGCAAAAGATGTCTACAAAAAATCTTTAATTATGGGAGCAATACTTTCTATTTCTATGATAGTTATCATAACTCCCCTTTCAAGGTCTTTTGTAGAAATTTTTCAAAGGACTATAAGGGACGAGGAAATTATTTCAATAGCAACTCATGCCCTAAAAATTTATAACTTTTCAGTTTTTGGCTTCACTTTATATATGGTTGTTCAGGGGGCTCTTCTTGCCCTTGGCAGAACAAAAATTACTCTTGCCGCTGGCCTTTTAAGGGTCTGGGGCTTTAGATATATTTTTATTTTATTGACTAAGCATATTTTGGGAGTTAATGCTGTTTTCTGGGGCAATTTATTTTCAAATACAATTTGTGCCGCTCTCTATATAATTTTATTTTACAAAATCCCCTTTAAGTCCGATATTATTGATCTTGATCATCTATCTTAAAAAATTTTTTCTGCATAGGACTTTAAAAAAATTCCCACCATATCGTGGAACCTATATAAATCTTTTATATAGGCAAAGTCCTTGCCATAAATTTTTTTGATTTTTTCAAGGTCTTTTTCTTCGCCTGTAAAAACTCCAAAGGTATTTATACCATCAAGCCTTGCAAGGAGAACTTCCTTGGCAGTATCTTTTAAGGCCTTTTCATTTACATAATCTTCCCCATCAATTTTCCCTGAGCCCACAAGGCCTAGATTTATTTCGTCATTGGGCTTGCCGTCAGATAAAATTATTAAAAATTTTCTGGCTTCATAATTTTTTCCTATAAGAGAATGAGCATATTTTATGGCAAATCCGTCCCTATTTGAACCTGTGGGGTTATAATAAAAGATGTCCTTATTTTTAAATTTTGGGTCCCTATAGTCACGAAATTTCCTTATGACTAAATAATTATAAAAATTTTTAAAGTATAGGACCCTAGTTTTAATATTTAAATCTGTTAGGGCCTTGCTAATAATATAGGATTCACAGGCAACAATGGATTTTCTTTCAAGCTGGGAGGCAGAAGAATCTAGCAAAATATCCACAAAAATATCTTTAGATTCAGATTTTCTTCTCTTTTTAAAAACTCTCCCATCATTTAAAAATTCATTTCTCCAAATTTCAGATGGAATAATTTCGCCGCTATCTGATTTTAAATCTTCATTAACAGCGTCCCTTAAAAGAGAGCTTTTTATAACAAGGCTAAGTTTTTTTATGGCCCTATTAAAGACAATTTGATTTTTTTTATAAAATTCTAAATTTTCCCTATAAGAATTTTCCATTTCTCCTGCATAATAAGAATTTTTATTTTCAAAATCGCCGCAGGCATGAAAAATTTTAATATTTTTGTGAATACCACTTGCAATTTCTTCTTCCATTCTCCTTTGGACATAGGACACTTTTTCTTCCCTGCCAAAGTGTTTTTTTGCAATTTCATAAATTGAAGAATTACCATTAATATCTGACTTAAATTCTTCAGCCTTTGTCCTTTTTAAGTCATCATCAAAAAATCCCATAAATTCTGCTGATTCTATGGTGTATTTTTCAAGGTCCCTGTCATTAATATAGCTAATATTTTTTAAAGACCTTGAAAGATTTTTCACATCCTTTGACTTTTCTATAAATTCTTTAAAAGATGGGTTTTTAATTTCTGGCATATAGTCATTAATAGAAAAATATTTTTCAAAAATCCCATGGATATAAGTCAAAATTTCCATTATTTCATAGGATTTAAAAGACAAAATTTCAGACAAAATCTCATTTTCCCCAAAATCTTTATTAAAGAACTTAAATTCATAAAAGTTCCTTAAAATTTTGTGACTTTTCTTAGAATTATGGGACGACTTTAAAAATTCTTCAATGTATGAATTTCTCTTATCTAAAACCCCTGGCCTTTTTTTAATAAGATCATCCCACAAAATATTTTCAAATAAAATCCTAAAGAGAACAAGTAAACTGTCTTTATCCTTAGAATTCAAAAGAAAGAATGAAATATAATCATTAATTATGGATGACGGGAAATTAAAGTAAATAAAACCTTCAAGGGCTGATGTATATTCATTTGTATGAGCAAAAAGCGGACTTCTAGGATTTTCATTATAATTTTCTGCCACAGTCCAAAAAATATTTTTAAGTCTTACATCACTTAGCAAATAAATCACCTAAATTTACATTTGACGAGAAAAGAGTAGTAACTACATCCATGACAATTTCCTTTTCATAGATGTCAAAAGTTTTATCTGCAAGACCCATTTCCAAAGATGCTCTAAGAGGAAGACCAATTTCCATAAGATTTATGGCATCAATTAATCCTCTTAAATCACAAGCCTTTGATGAAATTTCAGAATTTAAAGATTTTTTTTGTAAATCTAAAAATAGCTGAGCAAATAAAAGACTGTAGTCCTTATTTAAGTGAGTATTTTCCTCTAAGAGTTTAATTAAATCCTCCCTTTCAATTATTGGCATATTAATAACTAAAAATCTGGAAACAAGAGCTTCGTTTAAATCACGAGTGCCTACATATCCGTAATTCATTGTTGCAATATATCTTGTGGCCTCGTGAAGTTTAAGCCTATCATATCCTGGCACATCAATAATTCTTCTGTAGTCAAGAGCCGAATGTACAACAGATAGGGCCTCACTTTTGGCCATATTTATCTCATCAAAAACTGCAAAACCTCCATAAAGACCGGCATCATAAACCGGCCCTCTTTTTAAAGTTACCTCACCATTTTTAAAGGTATCAGAGCCAATTAAAGATGAGGGATCAGAATTTATATTTAAAGAAATTGTCCAAAGGGGCCTTTTAAATAAATAGGCTAAATTTTCTGAAAGAACATTTTTGCCCGTTGCCTTTGGCCCTTCTAAAAGGATATGATTTCCCGACAAAATTCCTGCAATTGACCTCTCCCAAATTTCTTTTCCATAATAATGATATTTAGGTTTTGGTATCCTATACTTTAAAGATTCATCTATTTCATAAAAATTTAAAAATTTGTCAACTTCTTTTAGGAGCTTAGTGTCAACTCCTTGTTCCAATAAAAAATTTTTCATCTAACCACCTAAAATAATTATACCTTAATTTTTAAAAATTTTTACAGAAAATGACTGCCTTCTAAACTTGAAAACTTATTTTTTATGTGTTATGATAAGGAAAATTTTATAAGACTTATGTTAAGAGTAGTAGAAAGGGAAAATTTTTAGAGAGTAGCCGGAAGCTGGAAGGCTATAATTGGAACTTTTGAATCCGCTTAATAGTCAATTTATTTTAAGTGAACTTTATGTTAATTAGGGTGGCAACGCGGGCTCTCTCGTCCCTTGGGGATGGGGGCTTTTTTTATTATAATTTTTTAGGAGGAAAAAATGTTAGATATTAAATTATTAAGAACAAATCCAGATCTTGTAAAGGAAAATATTAAGAAAAAATTTCAAGATGAAAAACTTGTCCTTGTTGATGAGGTAATTGAACTTGACACAAAATTTAGGGACTCAAAAACCAAGGGTGATGAATTAAGAGGAAAAAGGAATGCAATTTCAAAGGAAATTGGCTTCTTTATGCAAAAAAAGGAAATTCAAAAGGCAGAAGAAGCAAAAAAAGAAGTTGTAAATATTAATAAAGAACTTGAAGATTTAGAAGCATCTGAAAGAGAATTAGAAGAAAAAATCAGGGAAAAAATGCTTGTAATTCCACAAATAATTGACGAAAGTGTGCCTATTGGAAAAGATGATTCAGAAAATGTTGAAATAGAAAAATTTGGAGACCCCATAATTCCTAAATACGAAATTCCCTATCACGTTGACATTATGGAATCTTTTGACGGCATTGAATTAGATGCTTCAAGAGATACATCAGGGGCTGGATTTTATTATTTAAAGGGAGATATTGCAAGACTTCATTCTGCAATCCTTGCCTATGCAAGAGATTTTATGATTGACAGAGGATTTACTTATTATATCCCGCCTTTTATGATCCGTTCTAATGTAGTTACTGGTGTCATGAGCTTTGCCGAAATGGAAAATATGATGTATAAAATTGAAGGGGAAGACTTATATTTAATAGGAACAAGTGAACACTCAATGATTGGAAAATTTATAAATACAATTACAGACGAAAAAGAAATGCCCCTAACAATGACCTCCTATTCACCATGTTTTAGAAAAGAAGTTGGAGCTCACGGCATTGAAGAAAGAGGAGTTTATAGGATTCATCAATTTGAAAAGCAAGAAATGGTTGTAATATGTACTCCAGAAGAATCAAAAAATTGGTTTAATGTTTTGTGGAAAAATACAGTGGACTTTTTCAGATCCCTTGAAATTCCTGTAAGAACTCTTGAATGTTGCTCAGGAGATTTAGCAGACTTAAAAGTAAAATCCCTTGATGTTGAAGCCTTCTCACCAAGACAAAATAAATATTTTGAAGTTGGATCTTGCTCAAATTTAGGCGATGCACAGGCAAGAAGATTAAATATAAAATTAAGGGGAGAAAATGGAACATATCTTGCCCACACCTTAAATAATACCTGCGTAGCACCACCAAGAATGTTAATCGCCTTTTTAGAAAACCTATATCAAGAAGACGGAACAGTAAAAATTCCAGAACCCTTAAGAATGTATATGGGCGGTAAAGAAAAACTTGTGCCAAAGAATAAAGAAAATGAATAATGATTTTTTAAAGATAGGGAGAAATTTTTCCTTATCTTTTTTTGCCTTAAAAAGTAGTTTTTAGTCTATTAAAATTTGATTTTAAGGTTAATATTTTGCTATAAAATTGAAATTATGATTAATATAAAAAATCTCCCACCATTTAAAAATAAATGATGAGAGTTGTAATGGTCGGGGTGAGAGGATTTGAACCCCCGGCCCCATGGTCCCAAACCACGTGCGCTACCAAACTGCGCTACACCCCGACGCCTTTTCTATTATACAATAAATCTGAAAAAAATCAAATAATTTTTACAAATTTTTATAATATTTTTAATTTTTTTTAGATTTTTCTTGAAATGGCTCTAAGTTACCTAATTATATTTTGCTATCCAGAAAGTTCATTTAATAATTCAGTACATTAAAAAAGCCTTAAATTTTTCTTTTAAGGCTTAATTTTAAATTTAACTAATTATAATTAGGCATTTTTACCATGGCAATTTTTATATTTTTTGCCAGAACCGCATGGGCAGGGGTCGTTTCTGCCGATTTTTTTATTTTTCCTTACAAAGGGTTTTTTCTTTCCATCGTCAGGATTTACTGTTTCAACTTCATTAGCAACCCTAACTCTTTTTACCTTTTCAGGATTGATCACATGATAAAGCATCTTTACTGTATCTTCTTTAATAGATTCGTTCATTTCTTCAAACATATCAAAACCTTCTTCTGCATAGGCACGAACTGGGTCAACTTGACCAACGGCTCTTAAGCCGATACCTTTTCTAAGCTGGTCCATGGCATCAATGTGGTCCATCCATTTTGAATCTACATTTTGAAGAAGAACAACTCTTTCTACCTCTCTGAATTTTTCTTCGCCAAATTCTTCTTCTTTTTCCTTATATTTTTCTACTGAAAGTTCTTCTAAAAGTTTCTTTATTTCTTCTATACTGTCATTTTCACGGCCCTTTAAAAAGTCTTCTTCAAGATCAAAAGTTTCTATTCCAAATTTATAAACTCCGTCTAGGTCAAGATGTTTTTCATTGTTGTGATCCATTTTATTATAGAAGTCCACTGTCTTATCAATAACATCTTCTTTCATAGAAATTATATCTTCTTTTAAATCTTCGCCTTCAAGAACTCTTGTCCTTTCACCATAGATTACTTCTCTTTGTTTATTCATAACATCGTCATATTGAAGGACATTTTTACGAATTGAGAAGTTATTGCCTTCTACTTTTCTTTGAGCTGATTCAATAAGTTTTGTCAAAATTCCTGCTTCAATTGCTTCATCTTCAGGTGTATCGATTTTTTCCATGGTGTCTTTAAATCTATCGCCAGCAAAAAGTCTAATTAAATCATCATCACCTGAAATATAAAATCTTGAAGAACCTGGGTCTCCTTGACGACCACTACGGCCACGAAGTTGGTTGTCAATACGTCTTGACTCGTGCCTTTCAGTTCCTATGATGTGAAGTCCGCCAACTTCCACAACTTTTTGGGCTTCTTTATCGGTTTCTGATTTAAATTCTTCAACTAGTCTTTGGTATTCATTTCTTGCATTTATTATTTCTTCATCATCAGTTTTAAAGTAAGAATCTGCAAATTCTATCATTTCATCTTCCATACCTTGTTTTTTTAGTTCTTTTTTTGCAAGATATTCAGGATTACCGCCTAAAACAATATCGGTACCACGGCCCGCCATGTTTGTTGCAATTGTAACCGCACCAAATCTTCCAGCTTGGGCAACAATTTCAGATTCTTGTTCATGCTTTTTGGCATTTAAAACATTGTGCTTAATTCCTGCTCTTTTTAAATATTTAGATAATTCTTCAGATTTGTCAATGGAAATTGTGCCGACCAAAACAGGTTGTCCCTTTCCGTGGCATTCTGCAATTTCTCTTGTAACTGCTCTGAATTTTGCAGGTTCATCTCTATAGATAACGTCATTATTATCTTGTCTTATAACAGGTTTATTGGTTGGGATTTCAACAACGTCAATATTATAGATGTCACGAAATTCTCCTTCTTCTGTCATTGCAGTACCTGTCATACCTGAAAGTTTTTTATACATTCTGAAATAATTTTGAAAAGTTATTGTTGCAAGAGTTTTTGATTCTGCTCTAACTTCAAGACCTTCTTTTGCTTCAATTGCTTGGTGAAGCCCTTCAGAATACCTTCTTCCGTACATTAGACGGCCTGTGAATTCATCAACTATAATTATTTCTCCATCATTAACAACATAGTCAATGTCGATTTTCATATTTCCCTTGGCCTTTAAGGCTTGGTTAATATGGTGAGAAAGTTCCATATTTTCAAGATCTGATAAATTATCTATGCCAAAATATTTTTCAGCTTTAGCAACACCCTTGTCAGTAAGGGTTGAAGTTTTATCCTTTTCATTAATTATATAATCAACAGTTTCTTCTTCAAATTCTCTATTAAATCTTTCAAAATTACTTTCATCTTCAGTTTTAACTCTTGAAGTCAAAGTATTAACAAAATCTCTAGCCCTAATATAAAGGTCAGTAGATTCATCACCTTGGCCAGAAATGATTAAGGGAGTTCTTGCTTCGTCAATTAAAATTGAGTCAACTTCGTCAACGATACAGAAATTTAAAACTCTTTGAACCCTTTCTTCTTTGTAGATAACCATGTTATCCCTCAAATAGTCAAAACCAAATTCGTTATTTGTACCATAAGTGATGTCACAATTATAGGCTTCTCTTCTTTCTTCATTTGACAAATCATGAAGAATACATCCAACACTTAGGCCCAAAAATTCGTAAACTTTTCCCATCCAGTCACGGTCACGCTTTGCCAAATAATCATTGACAGTTACAACGTGAACTCCATCTCCAGAAAGTGCATTTAAGTAAACAGGCAAAGTAGCAACAAGAGTCTTACCTTCACCTGTTTTCATTTCAGCAATTCTACCTTGGTGGAGAATAACGCCCCCAACAACTTGAACCCTAAAATGTTTCATACCTAAAACTCTCCATGCAGCTTCTCTAACAACTGCAAAAGCTTCAGGCAAAAGATCATCTAAACTTTCGCCTTTTGCATATCTATCCTTAAATTCTCTAGTTTTATCTTTAAGCTCGGCATCGGTAAGTTTAGCCATATCTTCTTCCAGGCTCATAACTTTTTCAACTGTAGGTTCTATCTTTTTTAATTCTCTTTGGCTGTAAGATCCAAAAATTTTATCAATCAAACCCATCTTACCACTCCTTTTTACAATATATATATTAACATTTCATTAATTTTAATTCAATTACCTACTCTTAACCTATATATTATATATTTAATTTGTCAAAAAATATAGTAAAAATCCGAATTTTATTATAAAATTATAAAAAAGACTTACGGAGGGATAAAATGATTTTAATTGTAGATTTTGGCGGTCAATATAAGGAACTAATAGCCAGAAGAATAAGAGAATTAAATATATATTGCGAAGTAGTAGCCTATACAAAAGCATTAAATGAAGCAAAAAAAGAAAAAGTTAAGGGAATTATTTTTACGGGAGGCCCCTCATCAGTCTATGAAGAAAACTCCCCTCAAATTGAAGAAGAAATATTTAAACTTGGAAAACCAGTCCTTGGCCTTTGCTATGGCATGCAGCTTATGGCCCAAAAACTTGGCGGAAAAGTTGTCCCTTCAAAGGAAAGAGAATTTGGAAAAACAGAAATAGATATAAAAGATTCAAAAATATTTAAAGGCCTTGAAAAAAATCAAAGAGTTTGGATGAGCCACAATGACAAAGTCAGCATATTGCCAGAAGGATTTGAAATAATTGGAAAATCCAAAAACTGCCCCATAGCAGCTATGGAAAATAAAAAAGAAAAACTTTACGGCTTTCAGTACCATCCTGAAGTAAATCATACAGACAACGGCAGAGAAATGTTAGAAAATTTTGCAGTTGATGTTTGTAAAGAAGAACAAAACTGGACAATGGCCAATTATGCAAAAATTGCCGTAGAAGATATTAGAAAAAAAGTAGGTGCCGGAAAAGTTCTGCTTGCCCTCTCAGGCGGAGTCGATTCATCAGTTGTTGCAAAGCTTGTTTCTAAGGCCGTTGGCAAAAATTTAACCTGCATTTTTGTTGATCACGGACTAATGAGAAAAAATGAAGGAAATGAAGTTGAAGAAGCTTTTAAAGATAGCGGCATGAATTTTATAAGAATAGATGCAGAAGAAAGATTTTTAAAAAGACTTGCAGGAGTAACAGACCCTGAAGAAAAAAGAAAAATAATTGGTGAAGAATTTATTAGAGTTTTTGAAGAAGAAGGAAGAAAAATAAAATCAGTAGACTACCTTGCCCAAGGAACAATTTATCCAGATGTAATAGAATCAGGACTAGGCCTTGGAGCAGTTATAAAATCCCACCACAATGTTGGTGGCCTTCCAGATGTAGTTGACTTTAAAGATTTAATAGAGCCCTTAAGAATGCTATTTAAAGATGAAGTTAGAAAACTTGGAAAAGAACTTGGCCTTCCGAACTACCTAGTAAAAAGGCAGCCCTTTCCAGGCCCAGGTCTTGCAATAAGAATAATGGGAGAAGTTACAAAAGATAAACTTGAAATCCTAAGAGATGCCGACAAAATATTTAGAGATGAACTAGAAAAAGAAGGTCTTGATAAAGATATAAATCAATATTTTGCTGTTCTCACAAATATAAAAACAGTTGGAGTAATGGGAGATTATAGGACCTATGACTATACCCTTGCCCTAAGAGCAGTAAAAACATCAGACTTTATGACAGCCGACTGGTCACGAATCCCCTATGAGGTTTTAGATAAAGTTTCAGTAAGAATAATAAATGAAGTCAACCATATAAATAGAATAGTGTACGACATAACAACTAAACCCCCAGCTACCATTGAATGGGAATAGTCGCAAAAAAATTAAAAACTTTGTAAAATCAACGGTTACAGAAGATGAAAAACTGTAACTGGGATTAAAATGGGAACATTTGTTAAAAAGAATAAATTGAATAATAGTTCCAAGTGGTTTACATTTGGACAAAAATTAGACCGTAGTTTTCAAGCTACGGTCTTTTATATTTTAAAAAGGCTCTTTGTCAAAACGTGTTGCTAATTAAAAATCAACTAAATTCTTCATCGGGGATAGAAATTTCTATCCCCGATGAAGAATTTTACTCGTGCTTTCAACATGGCAAGAGTTCAACTAATGAATAAGTTCAAAACAAATCCCATGAGTATAGATGTTTAAAAAGGTATTAGAAGTTATTATTACTCTCTAAAACTAAGTTAATATCAACACATTTCAAGAGTTTCCCTTGTTTTAAAGGATTTATCTCTCAAAAAGAAATAGTTGAACATATTTTAGATGCTAACTATCCTTTCAGGATGATTTATGACTTAATCCAAAATATTTTATTTGCTATTAGAAAGAAAAAAAAGACATTTTAAAAATTATTTTGCAGGAATTTAAGCCGGATGAGTTTGGAGAAAATTATAGTAAAATTAAGGCGGCTATAAGTAAAGCTATCAAACACTTAGAAAAGATTAAGAATACCATTACACAAACATAAAAATTGGAGGTATTAACAGAAATATTAAAGTTATTTAGAGGGTTTTTACGGTTACAGTTCCTTTGATAATTTTAGATTGAGAATTTTTTATGTTTCATCATAAAAAAATATATGGTTTAAGTCCTTAGACATAGACCATGTATCATTAAATTTTTATTTACCTTGACTTTGAATTTGCCTTTTTATATTTGCACGAATATGTTGAAAATAATCTCCATTATTAAATCTGACAGTTCGTATGGCATCTGTTTTGTTGCTGGGTGTTATTGATTTATCTTGTTCAACTATGTATCCCCCGAATTTTCCGTCATTACTTGACCAGCTAGCACCGTTTAGCAGCTGCAAACCTTGATTGTCACCAACAAATTCGGTTACATTCCCCCATCTACTATATCCATTTTCATCAATGCCAGCTAATTCTTCAAATAGTTCTATCTTAGTTATCTTTTTAGTTATTTATTAATCCTCCAAAAACAATTTATATGTTTCAATTTCAAGTGCATCTGCAATTCGCTGAATATTTTCGAGTGAAATACTCCTGCGATAACATTCGATAGCACTGATATATGTTCTATGCATACCGCACTTGTCAGCAAAGGCTTCTTGGGATAATCCCATTTCTGTGCGATATTTCTTTAAATTAGTGCCAAATACTTTTACAATATCCATACTTGCAATCCTCCATAATTTATATTATAATTAAAACGAATACAAAAAGTCTACATACAATAAGTAACCGTATAGGGGAGATAAAATATGTTAAAAGATTTAACAACCTCCAGAATTGATAGACAAAATATATTGAATAACGAATTAGCTGTTGCTGAAATTCAAAGAACGTCAAAAATTGATTGTATATTATTTGAAGATAAATTATATTTGACAAAAGAAATGGTGTCAGATTTCTTTGAGGTTGATACAAGGACAATTGAACGATATATTTCATCTTTTTCTGATGAATTAAAGAAAAATGGATATGAAGTTTTTAAAGGTAAAAAGCTCAAAGCTTTTTTAAATGCTTTTCAAGAACATTTTGGTACCGACATTTATGTCGGTACCAAAATCACAGTACTTGGTGTATTTGATTTTAGAGCATTTTTAAATGTAGCAATGTTGCTTTCTGAAAGTGAAAACGCTAGAATATTACGCCAGTTGATGTTAGATATTGTTATTGACTTAATAAATCAAAAAACTGGCGGCGGAACAAAATATATTAACCAGCGTGACAAAGACTTTATAGGCGCATATTTACAAGAAGAAAATTATAGACGTGAATTTACCGATGCTCTTAGAGATTATGTTGATATGGGAAATATAAAGTATGCTATCTTTACAGATATGATATATCAAAGCATTTTTAAAGAAAAATCTCGTGAATATCGAGAAATTTTAAAACTGCAAAAAAAGGAACGAATAAGAGACACTCTGTATTCAGAAGTTTTAGATCTCGTGGCTTCTTATGAATGTGGTCTTGCTGCTATGATTAAAGACCAATCAGAAGCAGTTGGTCATAAACTTAACAACTGGGAAATTCAAGACATATTTCACGCCTTTGAAATGTTGCCACATTGGAAGCCCTTGATATTTAGAGCAAGAATAAAAATGGCTAGCCGAGATTTAGCCTTGAGAGACATTTTTCATAAACAGCTTGACGAATATATTAAGCCTTTAGGCCGAGAAGAATATGAAAGGTTTTTAGGATCAGAAGGTGATCAAATAGAAAAACTCATGCTAGAGAATCAAGATGTTTTAAAACGCTTAAAGGAGCGTGAGTAGTGTGGCTGATTTATGTTATATTACTCTTGATGAAGCTATAGAAATTCATAAGCTTACAGTACAGCATAGTGGCGGAGGTACGTTAGGACACTTTGATTTAGGCAGATTGGAAAGTGTGTTGCAAAATATTCAAAACGATGATTATTATCCGAGTTTTGTCGATAAAATAACGCATCTGTTTTTCTGTGCGTGTGAATTTCATTGTTTTGAAGATGGAAATAAGCGAATCGCTATTACATTATCAGCTCAATTTCTATTGAAGAATGGCTATCTGTCTGTGGCACATTCTTTTCTGAAAGAAATGGAAAACATCAGTTATCATGTTGCTGCCGGCAAAATAGATAAAGACTTATTGTACGAAATAATGGAGTCAATTTTAAAAGGCAGCTTCGAAAATGATGAATCGTTAAAATTGAAGATAATCAACGCTATTATGTAGTGACTATAATAGCGTTTTCGTGGCAACAAAAAATCGGATGGCTTATACTTTACTGGAAATACAAAAAATATAGATACTGCTTGTAAAATTACCCATACAAATCTGTTTAAGATTGATTTACAGGGAGAGAGAATAGTAGCAAAAAATTAAAAAACCTTGTGAATTCAGTGATTTCAGAAGATAAAGAACTGTAACTGGGATTAAAATGGGAACATTTGTTAAAAAGAATAATTTAAATAATAGTTCCAAGTGGTTTACATTTGGACAAAAAAATTAGACCGTAGTTTTAATCTACGGTCTTTTTGCGTACAAATTTTTATTTAATTTCAATTACTCCATTACATAAATCTTTGAATTCTTTTTGATTATATGCGGTGTGGATTATATTTTTTTCAGCACATTCAATTAAATAATTTATAATTTCATTCAATCTATCTCCTAACAAATCAGATTTAATCAATTCCAAAATTTCTTTAATATTTTGAATTTTAACTGTATTGTTTTCGTTAATAGATTGCAAATTATCTTGTAATAAAGCAATTAAAATTTTAATGTGCTCTTTTGAAAGAATTTTAAAGAAATTATCGTAATACAACTTTGCACTTGGGGAAACACCGTTGCAATAATTAACCTCGCGTCCTATTCTACATTCTAAAAAAGTTTTTATTAATTTTGATGCTTGTTCCCCTGGTATATCTGATGATAGTTTTATATATTTCATTATTTCTTTTGCTATGGGTGGTTCATTATAATAATTATCCCATCCATGTGTTGTTAAATACAAATCATCACACAAATTATTTATAGTTAAATTTTTTTCAGTTAATGTTAGATAATTTAGACCATTGCATTTTTCAAAAAAAGTATACGCTAAGTCTTCTTTATCTTTTTCTAAATTATTTTTAAAAAATTCTTTTTTAGTACCGAGATCATATTTAGTTGATTCTAAAACGCATCCCCATAATTTCGATGAAACTAAAAGAATATTATTTCTAACAATAGTAGGAGTATCGATAGAAACATAGATACCAAATAGAGTTACTAAAAGTGCAGATGCAGTATTAGTTGAAAGATCTTTAAATGATATATCTAAACTCTGTATAGTAACATAATCTATTTCCTCTTTCAAACCCTTTATATTTTCTATAATATTTTTAGCTACTATTGCAGATTTAGATGGTTTTTCATTTATAACTTCTTTAACACAGATATCTAGCCAACCAAGTAATTCATATGCATTAATAACTGAAACATTAGGATGTGAAGCTCCAATTTGATTTCTCATATCTAAAATATGACATAGTTTACGGTATATAATATCAGAAATCCACTCTAATTTTCTACATGTGTCTAAGAGAGTTTTATCTTTTATTCCAGATAAGTCATCTTTATTAGAATATTCGCTTCTTCTCTTGTTTCCAACTGCATTATCATAAAATGTATCTAAACCATAATAATTAATTTTATTTCTTAAATTAACAATTACTTCGTTCCAGATGTAATTTAACGCTGCGTCAAATAACCCTATAGCTGAAGCTGCTACAAATTTAGATAAATAATTAGCGTTACTTTTATTTTCATTTGATATAGTAGATAAAAGTGTAGGTAGATTTTTCATTACAGCTTCTCGTTGAGATGTATCAGCAATAATATTTTCTGATGGTAGATTTAAAGTTTTTAAAAAAGACTGGAAAACTGTAGTTTCAGGTGTTAAATTATCTTTAATTATCATTATTTCATTATTGTTATCTGTCATTATTTCTCCTGTCGTAAAAAATTATTTTAAAAATCTTGATTTTTTAGGGTAAGATAACTTCCAATCTTCAAATTCTTCGTCTGTTATCTCATCGTTATAATGTTTTTTTCTCATCTCATTCCATTCTATAAGAAAATTATTGAAGTCTACATCGTTTGATAAAAGTCCAGTAATTTCTCCTTCTCCTGCTAAGGGTCTGAACTTCAAGTCTTTTTCATAATCAAAAATTATATGCATTATTTCAAAAATAGAATTAGGTTCATGATTAATTAATGCTGATATATCACAATCAAGTGCTTCAGATATTTTTTGTAATTGTTCTTTACTTGGAGATCTATTTCCAAGCTCGTAATTTCTTATAGCAGCATCTGTCAAACCAGACTTAATGGCAAGTTCTTTTTGAGTTAAGTTTCGCATAAGTCTTAACTTTTTTAATTTTTCTCCAGAAATCAAACTAACTCCTCCTTATTTAACAATAACTATAAATATTTTATCACAAAACGAACAAAAGCTCAACAAAACTGTTCTGTTGCAAATATTTGCAAGTATCTGAATATTTTAGAAAAAAATAAATAGAAAAAACTTGGCAGAACAAATATGAACTGTTATATATATCGTTCGATATTGAACGGAAATTGTAAGGCATACAAATTAATGCTCGCCTTTTTGAGGATGTAGAACCTTACAAACTATAAAAGGAGGACATTATGAAAGGTATTTTTATGAATGCAAAAGATGTACAAGAATTTCTTGATGTAAGCAGGACAACAGCATATCAGATAATAAACGATATGAATCAAGATCTACTTAAATTAGGTTATCGTGTACAAAGAGGAAAGGTAAATAGAGAATACTTTATGGAAAAGTATTGCTATAAACCAACAAATACAAAGGAGGTTTAGAGTGCCAGCATTTAGAGATGAAAGCGGGAACAAGACTTGGTTTTGTAAATTTAATTATACAAACTGGAAAGGAGAAAAATTAACTAAGAAAAAACGTGGATTTTCAACGAAAAAAGAAGCTTTAAAATGGGAACAAGATTTTTTAAATCAACATTCTGAATCAATTGAAATGAGCTTTAGGGAGTTTTTTGAACTTTATAAGAGAGATAGAAAACCAAGGATAAGAGAAAATACTTGGAGGACAAAAGAAGCAATTGTAAATCAAAAAATACTTCCCTATATTGGTGATTTAATGCTTAATGAGATTAATAACGTAACCATCATTCAATGGCAAAATGAGCTTATGAAGATTAAGGATAAGAATGGGAAAAAGTACTCTCCTACTTATTTGAGAACTATTCATGCCCAGTTATCTAGCATCTTAAATCATGCTTGTAGGTACTACAATTTAAAAACTAATGTTGCTCGTGATGTTGGTTCTATGGGAGAAAAAGAAGCTGATGAAATGCTCTTTTGGACTCAAGATGAATATGAAAGATTTATATAAGCTATTAAAGATAAACCTGAGTCATTCTATGCTTTTGAACTTTTGTATTGGTGTGGTCTTAGAATGGGAGAATTATTGACCTTAACACAAGAGAAATTTGATTTTGAAAGACATACATTAAAAATTGATGAATCTTTACAAAGGATTGATGGGAAAAATGTAATAACAGCCCCTAAGACTAAAAAAGCATTAGGATAATAGTTATGCCTGAATTTTTAAATGATGAGATTAAAGAATATATAGATAGTTTTTATAAGTTAAAACCAAAAGACTTAATATTTAATTTCTCTAAGAGCTACCTACACCATGAAATGGATAGGGGATCTAAGAAAGCTCAAGTAAAAAGAATTAGAATACATGATTTAAGGCATTCTCACGTTTCTCTCTTGATTGAACTTGGATTTTCTGCAACTGCAATAGCTGATAGGGTTGGACATGAATCGATTGACATCACCTATAGATATGCTCATCTTTTCCCTAGCAAGCAAAAAGAAATGGCTCTGTCTTTAACACAAGTAAGAAGTAATAAGGCAAATGATTGGAAAGATTTATTAGAAGAGGACGATAAAGATGTTTAGAAGACATTCATTAGATGAAATTTCTAAAAAAACGAGAAATAAAGAGAAAAATAGAAAAAGAAATCGCATTTTAAATTTCAGAGTCTCTGAGGAAGAATATGATCTAATAAACAAAAAAATAGAAATAAGTGGACTTAAAAAACAAGATTATTTTATTCAAATGCTATTAAATCACGAAGTTAAGTTAGTAAGTGATTACAGACTTTCTGATAATATAGCCAAGGAAATATTTCAACTAGCAAAAGTCATTAAAAAGTTCGGCAAACTCAATGACGATGAAGCTGATATTTTAATTTATATTTTAGAAATATATGAAGAAATCAAAAAAGAAAAAAGCCCCTACTACAAAGAGTAAAGGCATACACTCCTGTGAGAAGTGTTCTCTAGACAAGTTCATTTTACCACAGGAGTCTTATTTATACCAGACAGGAGGATAAAATGAAAAACACATATAAAACAATAAAGAGGTTAGATGATTGTAAAAAGAAAAGGAGTAAGGCTTATGACAGATATTAAATTAAAATTCCCGGAAATAGATCAGACTTACGCCTTTCTAGACTTACAAACTACAGATAAGGGGACGGTTAGACAAATTACTGGGAATATTGTAACTGCTATTTTAAATCCAAAATATTGCCAAAACCAAAAAATAATTGATGGACAAATATTCTTTGATAAATTTACTAATGAAATAAAATTCCAGGGGAAAATTATTGGAGAAAGAAATATAAAGGATAATCAAATACGACTTTGGGATGACTCTTTAAATAATAGACTAGGCTTAGAGATAGAAAAACATTTTGGAATTAATTATAACGCAAACAAAATGTGGGAAGCTATTCGTTTTGTAGCTCACCAATATGAAGTGAGTCCGCCAAAGCAATATCTTAAAAATTTAAAATGGAATAGAGATAAAAATGCCATTAGAAAACTTTTACCAAAGTATTTGGGAGCAGATGATACAGAGCTTAACAATTGGATAATGGAACATATGATATTGGGTATGATAAAAAGAATTTTTAATCCAGGAGCTAAGTTTGATGAGATGATTGTTTTAGTTGGTGGCAAGGTATAGGCAAATCGACTTTTGCAAGATACTTGTCCATAACAGATGATTGGTTTTGCACAATTGAAAACATTCAAGGCAAAGATGCCGTCATGAACCTTATGGGTAAAACTGTCGTTGAAATCGAAGAATTCGTTGCTTTAAGAAATGCAAAATCGGCTAATGAAGCTAAATCTTTTTTATCAAAATTAAGCGATAGGATAAGAATACCCTACGAAAAATATGCAACAGATGTGCCTAGGACTTGTATCTTCATAGGGACATTAAACGAAAGAACTTTTCTTAATGATCATACTGGAGAAAGAAGATATTTGCCTGTTGAATGTAACTCGAATAGAAGAGCAAGGACAATATATCCAGATAAAAATAATAAAGAAATACTTTCAGACAAAGAATATATCTCACTCATAAGAGAAGATTTTAATCAGGCTTTAGCCTTGGGATATGAAATATTTAAAAATAAGACTTACGCATGGACTATACCAAAAAATCTTTTAAAAGACTTGTATAAGGAACAAGAAAAGTTCAAATATCTAAACCCAGATGTGGAAGATATTAGGTATTTCTTGGAAGAATATAAGCCAAAAAGTGCAGATCCTAATATAACTTGTTTCAAAGAACTAACCATGCAAGGCTACCAAATAAAATCAAAGTCTTTCTCAGAGATTATGGATAATTATTTTCAAGAATGGATTCCAGTTAGGTCATCTAAGACTAAGAGAATATCACCAAGTGGGGTCTCAATTCCAGTAAAATTATATTATGAAAAGAAAGCAGAAAACAAAACTGACTTTATAGAAGTTGACAAGAATTTATTGCCAGAAGAATGGAAAAAAGAAAATCAATTAGAAATAGATACAGCAAATCAAGTAAAGATACAAATGTAACTTTGTAACCTGTAACCCATTGTTATAAATCTTCTTAAATTAGGATTACATAAATTAATGGCTTGATAATAAGGAGTTGTCATAGACTCTTAAAACAAGCTCGCCTAATTTTGGAAGTTTTTATTTTGTAAGTTACAGTTACACTTATTAATTCCTATTTAAAAAAATATTAAAAAATAAATTTTAGACTTGTTAATAATAGCAAGCACAGTAAGTGAGTACCCACTTACGAAAAAATCAAAAAATCAATAGCTTTTAAGGCTATCTAATTTTATAATTTTTACCTTGTTAGGGAGAACCCTAAGACCCCAAAAGATATGAGCAAAGGAGAAATGTATGGATAATAGAAAAAGAAAAAATCAACTTAAAATATATTTAACAGATGAAGAAAAAGAAATCTTTGAAAAGAAAATGAAACTTGCAAATTGCAAAAACATGTCTATCTTTCTTAGAAAATGTGTATTAGAAAAAGAAATTTATATTGTAGACCTGGAACCATTTAGAAATCTCCAATGGCTGCTTTCAAATGCTACAAATAACATAAACCAGATTGCAAAAGCAACTAATACAACGGGTGTTATTTACAAAAAAGATATTGACTATATGAGAGAAAAAATAGAAAAATTGGCAAAAGAAATATGGGATATACATTCGCTGTTATTAAATTGAATTAAATAAAAAAAATATAGTACTGCTTAGCTTAATTTTTTAAGCTTGTTAGTACTATATTTTAAAAAATTAATTTGTTTGTTATTAAATCTTGTGTTTAATTAGCTACATATAATTTTAACTGGCACGGAATATGTTTCTAGACAATAATCACTTGTTGAACCTAATACAGTCAACATTTCTTTAGTGATTTTAGAAGAGTCTACACCAGGTTGGACTATAAAAATTTTTAAATCAGATTTTTTAAACAGTAATTTCTTCTGTATAATATTTAAAGTGTCAATGTTACCTTCAATGATTCTACTAACACCATTTCGATTTATCCTTTTAGCATCTCTACTTTTTAATCTGTCTATCATTTCTATAGCTTTTAATTTCCAGTGTACTGATTTTTCAGCTTGTCCACAAACTTCATATAGATCAGATATTCTAGCACCAGGTTTATCAGCATGAGAATATTTACAATGATAAAATTCTATTAGTATAGATTCGCCACTATCTTTAAATGTTACTATATCTGCTACTTCTCCAGAATCATCATCATCAAAAATAACATCATAATTTAATGATTTTAATTTGCTTATAGTATTATACTGTATAGAATTTTTTATTATTTCACCTGATTTTGAAATTTGAGATTCCGTTCTTATATTAACTCCCATATTACTCCAGTTCCAGGAAATAATATTGTTAGAATTAAATAAAGTAACTTTATTTTTATTTGCAATAGTTAAAATATTTCCTTCCAAAAATGATGAATCTGTATAATATATTTTCGGAGGGTTATTATCAAAGTATATACTTAATGGAATAGGATTTTTATTGCTTTTTAAGATTTGCGGCTCTTGTTTATCACTATTTAGAAATCTAAATTTAAAATTGTTACCTTCTATTTTTAAACAATAATTATATACTTCATATCCACAAAGTAATTTGAAATTTTGTTCATTATTATGTTTTATATCTATATTAAGTTCACAATCATCTATATTAAAAATTTCAGATAGAGTTTGAATAGTTATCTTTGATTCAGAAAAAACTATGGAATCATCAAAATCTATTCTATAAGCAACAGATTTAGGTAAAGAATCTGTAATAGTTGGGATTAGCAAATTATCTAAGATACGAGAGTCATTTTTTTCATCTAATATTTTAGTCATTATATTATCACACCAGTTTTTCCAGAAAGAAATTGATTCCACCCATCTTGACCAAATTTTTCCTTTATATGAACAACCTATGCTTATTTTTCCATTGCCATCATATCCAACTCCGAATAAGTTTGATTTATATGAATTTATTTTTTGAGATTCTGCAATACCTTGAGATACATCTATTCCGGCAAACATCTTATATCTTATAGGACCATTTATAGCGGAGTTAAGTCCTATGGTTCCAAGAGATAATCGATTAATATTTGCTAAACACCTAAAAATAGGCTCCGATTTAATTTGATTTAAGTGTTCTTCATCAAAAATATTTTTCAATAAGTTATTACCAAGCTGATGATTTGTATCGTTTATACATACATATCCCTTTTCTACATTCCAATAAACGACATAAAAATTCCAGTTTAGACTTTCTATATTTCTTTGAGTAGTCCATCCTTGACATGACTTATAAGGCTCAATAACAATAAGCATTTTTTCTTCTTCATTTATGAATCCTTGACATTTAAAAGAATCAAAGCAATCTACCCATGCATTAGGATTCCATTTTCCAGTATCATTATACTTAAACACTCTCATGCTTACTTTTGGTCTGAGTTGCCTTAAGTCTATTTCTGTATTATTAACTTTAAATCCAGATATAAGTTCTTGGAGCTCGATTTTATCTTGAATATTTTGCTCTGATTTTATTGGTAATAATAAATTCCAATCTGAATCAGACTCATATAGATCTTTTAAAGAGTTCATAAAATTAACATCTGCAATATTAGCTACGATTTTAGCAGTACCTAAGTCTTTTTTACTTCTTGCAAAACGACCTATAAATTGTAATGTGATTGGTAATGATTTAAATTTATCATGTAATGCAGCTATTTTTAAATTAGGTATATCAATTCCCTCTCCAAACATGTCTACACATATTACTATTTTAGAATCTCCATTTTTTATAGATTCCATAAATTTTTCTCTATTTACTTTAGTGGTCTTACTAGTTATTAAAACTGGATTATATTTTTTATATCTAGAATATATATTTTCATACAATTGTTTAGCTCGTTCTATATTGTTTGCTCTAACTAATAAAATATGTTTAAAGTTACTTTTTAAATCATTTTCAAGAATTGAAACTGCTTTCTTAGCAATTTCAATATCAACTTTATTGTCATCATACTCTTCTATAGAAATAAAATTGATTGGTTGAAAATAATTTTGTTCTATTGCCATATGCATAGGAAAATTATATATGATTTTTCCATCAACAAGCTTTTTATCCTCCCTAAAAGGAGTGGCCGTAAATTGTAAAACTTTCTTTTTATTAAAATACATCTTTAAATTAGACCATGTTTTTGATGATACATGATGTGCCTCGTCTACGATTAATAAATCACATGAATCTGATAGATATTTTTTATAGGTTGTGTCCATTCTATCTAACAATGATATGGTAGAAATAATAATGTTGGAATTTGAAACAGCTTTTTTAAAGCTTTCAAAATCTTTCGTATTTGATTTTAACATTAAAGTGTTAGGGCAGATAGTATCTTCATCTAAACATCCAATATCGCCTAAAATACCCCATTTTTTTGCTCTATCGTAAGTTTGATTGCGTAATAACTTACTTGGAACTACAATTAACGTTCTATTTATATTTTTAGAAATAATTGTGGCAAACATAGTTTCGGATTTTCCTGTACCAGTGGGTAAAACTATAGTTGCATCATCTGTACTTAATGTCCAATGGGCTTGTATAGCATATAAAGCACCAATTTGTGGCTTTCTAAGACCGACTTCAGTATCAATAGTGGCTTCTTTTGGAATAAATTTTTGTTTATTAAATTTAGTTATATAAGAACTACTAAAGAATTCTTCATTTTTATTTATACTTCCTGAAAAAGTAAAATATCTATTTGTTTTTTCAAAAATATTCAAAATAACCTCCTTTGATATTAATGTTTATTATTGGAGTTAGTTATTTCCATGATGTCAGATATGTCGCAATCAAGAAATATGCATATTTTTAATAAAATATCAGTAGTTACATTTTCGTCTCTTTTTAACTTATAAAATGTACTTCTACTAATCCCTGTTTTCTCTATTAACTCATTATGTTTTATATCTCGGTCTATTAGTAATTTCCAAAGCTTTTTGTAGCTAAATTTCATTATTTATCCTCCGAACATTAATTTATAAATCTATACTATAGTACATTATATCATACATTTATGCGTTTTTACAACTAAAACTATTGACATTTCAAACAATAGACTATATACTGTAATTAATATAAGCGCACTGCGCTATTCGGTGGAGGTTTATATGATTAAAGTTGAAGAGAAATCATTAAAAGGATATAAATTCATTGACTTATTCGCTGGTATTGGAGGATTTAGAATTGCATTAGAATCATTTGGAGCAAAATGCGTTTATTCAAATGAATGGGATAAATATGCTCAAGAGACTTATAAAATGAATTTTGGCGATGTTCCTGAAGGTGACATAACACAAGTAGATGAAAAAAACATTCCTGATCATGACATTTTATGTGCTGGATTTCCGTGCCAAGCATTTTCTATTAGTGGAAAGCAACAAGGATTTGAAGACAGCAGAGGAACATTGTTTTTTGATGTAGCAAGAATAGTAAAAGAAAAAAGACCGATGGTAGTATTTCTTGAAAATGTAAAAAATTTTGCAACACATGACGGAGGCAAAACTCTTAATGTGGTAAGAAATACTATGAATGAATTAGGTTACAGTTTTCAATATAGCGTTCTTAATCCTGTTGATTATGGAGTTCCACAAAAGCGTGAGAGAATATATATGATATGTTTTAGGAATGATATAAATAGAGAAGTTTTCACATTTCCAAGACCATTTAAGTTAAATAAATTTGTCGAAGATTTTCTAATAAGTGATGATGAAGTTAATAGTTTGATCGTTGACCGTGAAGATTTAAGACTTAATGAAAAAATTGACATCAATTACAACTCTACATCGACAATTAGGGTAGGAACTGTTGGAAAAGGTGGACAAGGTGAAAGAATATATTCACCTAAAGGAATAGCTATAACTTTATCTGCATATGGAGGAGGAGTATTTGCTAAAACAGGGGGATATTTAATTAATGGTAAAACTAGGAGATTACACCCTAGAGAATGTGCTCGAATAATGGGATTTCCTGATAGTTTTAAATTAAATTCTAATAATAATCAAGCATATAAACAACTTGGAAATTCTGTAGTTATTGATGTACTCCAACTTATAACAAAACAAATAGGAGATGCTTTAAATTATGAATACAGTGGGATTCAGCAATTGGCTATTATCTAAAGGTCATAACAAAAAAACAACCTCTGATATAGTTAGTAGATTAAAAAGAATTGATAAAGAAATTTTATATTCTGATTGGCATACAAATATTGATGAACAATATAACTTTGACTTTTGTAAAGGATTATTGGACTTACTAAGCCGAGACAAGGATAATAAAAATAATGTGCTAAGGAATACTAATCTTCCGATTGATAAGCCTGAAATTTCGAACTACAAGACATCTTTGAATAAATATTTAAAGTACCTAGAAACAGATATCTAGGCACTTTAAATATTTATAGATTACTTATAAAATTTTTTAAATCTGCAGAGTCTTGTTCTTTAAGAAGCTGAATACTGAAAATAACATTGGCATTTTTAGTGTTAGAAAGTTTCCTTATTCTATAAATATTATCTTTCTTATGACTAAACATATAATCAGAATCCAATACTTTAAATTTCATTTTATTAAGATCTTGGCTAGATTCTATTTCGAAGTCATCTAATAGTTTGAATTTTATACTCATTGATTTAATTTTTTCTAAAACATCTTTCTGACTTCTTTTAGGAACTTTAGATGAACCACTTTTTTTAATTCTATATTTTGCTGTTATAGAAAAATATTCACCATATTTTTCTATTGGAAATATAATATAATTATCTCCTTTTGTGATAAAAAATTTAACCATCTTCTCCTTATAAGTATTTACTATCCATGAATTAAAAATTTTTTGATCTATCTCTATATCTTCACCAGTGGTTCCAGCGTTTGCATATCTTTCAAAATTTTTATTCATATATTGAATTATAAAATCAGTGTTTTCATTTTGTTTTGTTTTATTTCTTGTAGAAAATATAAACTCTTTATTCTCATAATCTGGCAAGAGAACAAATTGACCACTTTGTGCAGATGGCATTTTTGCTTCTATATAAAATAATTTTGAATTATTTTCATATTTAATATCACTCACGGTTGAATCGCTGAAACCTAGGTGTGTAAAGTTTTCACCATATTCTTTGTTTAAATAATCAGTACAATCTAGCTCAAAAATTTTCCAATTATCCATTTATTCCTCCTAAAGTAGTTAATATTGATTTTCCTATTTCTTCAACAACATTTGCTGTCATAGCATTTCCAGCTTGCATTAATAAATGTCTATTAGTAACCTTATCTTTTACTCTATCCAAATGATTTTTATTAAACCCTTGGAATAAAAGAGCTTCTGCTCCAGTTAAATAGTACATTTTTTTATTTCTTACATAGTAAATACCGTCTCTATGGGCTCTTAATGTAGGCATCCTATTTACATATAGTCTCAAATCTGACATGCGAGTATCCACTATTAAATTGTCTTGCTTTAGTATCTCATGGATATCAAATTTACCTTTGTTCTTAGTGTTATTTAAATAATCATAGTAAAACCATCGTTTTTCCTCTATTGGCATTTCATTATTTTCAGGAAACAAGAAGTCTGCAATATTTACACGAGGTTTTATTAAAGGCCATTTAAAGTCATTTTTCTGAATATGAAGATCTCCACGGAATCCTACTATGAATATTCTTTGCCTCATGTGAGGAACTCCATAATCAATACTATTCAAAACTTTATAAAAAACATCATATCCAATATCAGATAAAGCTTTCGTTATTTCTTTAAAAGTTTTCCCATTGTCATGGCTAATTAGACCTTTTACATTTTCTAAAATAAAAACCTTAGACTTGTTTTCTTCTATTATGTTCATTAGATAGTAAATTATCTGTCCTCTAGGATCTTTTGTTCCCTGTTGTCTGCCTATTACAGAAAAGCTTTGACATGGAAACCCTGCTATCAAAAGATCGTAATTAGGAAGAGATTTTGGATTTATTTTTTTCAAATCACCGTAATTTATATCTTTTTTATTAGGAAATAAAAGGTCGTATGTTGTATTCGCTAACCTACTGGTATCTGATGATCCTACACATTCCAATCCACAGTTTTCAAGACCTAATCGTCCTCCTCCTATTCCAGAACAAAAGTCAAAAAATGTCTTTATTTGCACAAATACACCTCCCATAAGTTATTACTTAGATTATATCAGCTCTAAATGTTTAATTCCAGGCAGTTAAAATTCAACAAATAGAAATCTGATGCCTTTTAAGTAAAGTTTATAAATTTTTATCCGGTACTGGGACTGGGACGGGACTAAAAATCTGAAAACGTCCTATAATTAGGTGGATTTAGTGATACTAGAAAAAATAGAATATAGTATTCTGAATGGTTTGGGATATATCGTACGTTTGGAAAAGAAGAATGGGAGTAAAACTCCCCTGTGTGGGAGTTTTAGCCGAAAAATAGTGCGGAGCACGGAGAGCAGTGAAACTGTGATTTTCGTTAGTCCCACCATATTGGGTGGAAAATGCGAAGCATTTTTCATCTCTGAGATAAGCGAAGAAGCACAGCTTCAAGCGAATCCAGAGAACTAAGCGAAGAAACTCGAAAAGAGTTTCTGAGAGGATATTGCAAGCAATATTTTTTACGTTTTCCCCATTTATCAAGGTGCGAAGCACCGCAGCATAAATGGATGGAAACCCTTCTGCAGGGAAGAAGAGCCGACGCGACGGAAAGGAGCGTTGGCTCTTCTGATTCACTAAATGGGATTGAAAGTTATGAAATAATTTTCAAGTATACTTAGGAAATAGTAAACCAAAGATGAAATGGTCAAATATACTCGTATCGAATAAACGTCATTGTGGCGTGACTCGCGTACGCCTCATATCGGATTTCTGTAATTAGTCTATTTCACCATATTTTCTCATATATTATTTTTGAATATTATATAAGTGGGTGTAATTGAGTAGTTTCTTTTAGAGATTGAACGAAGATAGATTGGGGAAATAAGCAAGAAAATCACAAAGGATTTTTCAATTACAAAAAGATAAATATACCATTTTATACTGTACAAAAATCAAGTATATGATAATATAGTTTCATAATTACAATATTAAAATAGGAGGACTGATGTATGTTGTCCAAAATTAAATTGTGGTTTTTTAATCATAAGAATTTTTTAAGGATGTCAAGATTTATAATTTTAACAGTGTCGCTACTTTTAGTTACCTGGATTTTTGATCATCAATATATTTCAATTAAATCTTATATTCCAAAACAATTACTGCTGTCGGTTGAAGTTTCGGTAAATTTCCTTTCTAATATATCTGGAATATTTTTGACTATAAGTATTTTTTGTTTTACAACTATTGTGACTGTACTTAATAAATATAGCAGTAGCATATCGCCTAGATTGCTTCAGAGTTTCATAGATAGGACAGGAGTTCTTGGTTTATATGGTATATTTGTAAGTGGTTTTTTCTATTCAGTAATCAGTATCCTATTATTGCAAGACCTTGGCCCAGACCAACATGTTGTTGCTGGAAGTTTCGGAATTGCCTATGCCATAATTGCAATGCTAAGTTTTATCGCTTTCTCAAGACAGGTTCTTGATAATATAAAGGTATCAAATATAATAGAATATATTTTTAATGACTGCGAAAAACTTATTGATAAAGAGGTAGCACTAAGAGAAAAAGCTAAGCATTATGAAGAAGGCGACGAATCTACAAAGTTATCAATTATAGCTGAGAGTTCAGGTTATTTATTTGAAATAGAATCAGATGAGATTTTTAAAGAGCTTAATGGCATAAGAGCAGAACTTACTATAGACAAGAAAATTGGTGAATATACTACCAAAGGAGAAAGCATAGGAGAATTAAATATATTCCAATGCGAGTTAGATGATGATGATAAAAAAGAATTAAAAGAAAAATTAAGTCCATTGTTTATAATAAATGCTTACAATAATAGAGAAGAAGATTATCACCGTGGAATTGTAAACTTAAGCGAAATTGCGAATATGGCCTTAAGCCCTGGCACAAATGATCCAAATACTGCAATAATGTGTATAAATAAAATGTCATCATTGCTAGGGAAACTCTTATCTACAGGCAATCATTTTGTAATCCTGAAAGAAGACGAAAATGTAAAAATAATTTATCAAAGTTATTCTGTAAAGGACGAACTATATCTTGGTTTCAGCCAGATAATTTCTTATTCAGCAGGAGATCCCTTGGTTACCAAAGCGATTTTACAAGGGATTTATATCATATACACTATGGCAGATATAAGTGCTAAAAAAAGCATAAAAAGTTTTTTTGATGATAGCTACGGAATTTTAATAGAAAATTTTACCCACGAAATTCATTTGGATATTTTTAAAAGAATAAGAAACAATATGCAAGAGCACGTACGCTTATAGGAAAATACATCTGAATACATTTGAATTTAAATGCATTCAAAATCAAATTAAAAACGTGGTCGATTAGTTTAGTATTTGTGAGCCACTTTTCGATAATAACTCTGGGCCCATTTTCGGTTGATATTTACATGATGAAATATTTACGTTTGAGCCTAATGCATTTAATATAAGCAAAAAATAAATATCTTTATATAAAAAATACGAAAAATTATTATTGAAAAACAATGATTTTGAACTTGTAGCAATATTAAAGGAAAATGGGACAATTTTTTTTAAAAAAATAGAAAATGATTCCAAACCAAAAAATCTATATGATAGATTTAATAATTACAGATCTACAAATTATAATTCTCCGGTACTGGGACTGGGATGGGACTAAAAATTTGAAAATATCCTATAATTAGGTGGATTTAGTGGTACTATAAAAATTAGAACCTAGTATTTTGAATGGTTTGAGATATATTGTACGTTTGGAAAAGAAGAGTGGGAATAGTAGCAAAAAAATTAAAAAAACCTTGTAAATTCAACGGTTACAGAAGATGGAAAACTATAACTGGGATTAAAATGGGAACATTTGTAAAAAAGAATAAATTGAATAATAGTTCCAAGTGGTTTACATTTGGACAAAAAATTAGACCGTAGTTTCAAAGCTGTGGTCTTTTTGTATACATATTTTTATTTTAAAAATCTTGATTTTATAAAACTATGTAGGTTCTTCTAAATTAGAACATTAATTGAGGTAAATAAAATATTTAAAAATATAAAGAATGTAACAGGATAACTGAGGAAATATTTATATTATATAGCAAACAAGTAAATTATGCGACAATAAAATGTCGGTTTGAGTGTCGGTTTGAATAAGACTTAATAGAAAAGAAAATAAGCACTTTACAAAAACGTTCAGGCACTGTTTTGGTTTATAGAGAAGTGGGAATTTTATATAGTGTATAGGGCTTGACCTGTCCGTTGGGGACCGTGTTATCCTTTAATCAAAGGAGGTAGATAACCATGTTAAGAAGTGAAATTCAAAAAGAAACGGGTCTAACTAGGAAGGCAATAGAGTATTATGAAGATAAAGGACTTATCCATCCTCAGAAATCTGAGAATGGTTATAGAGACTATAGTACCAAGGATTTAGAAATTCTGAAAAGGTATCTATATTTAGAAAATTGGGAATGAGTATCTCAGATATTTATCAGTGTATATCGTCAGTTGGTGATACTCTGTCTTCTGTTTTAAGGGAAAAACAACATCAACTGGAGATTGAGGAAAAAAGGAAAGCAATACTAGAAATGATTGTTAAAGGTGAAAGTGATGAACTAATCAATGAGAAAGTTTCACTACTTGAGATGAAAGAAACTATCTATGAAAAACTAGAAATTGCTTTTCCAGGATATTTTGGACAAATGTTATTTGCTGCTTATCAACCATTTTTGAATAAACCATTAGAAAATGATGGTAAGAATTCTTTTTACAAATATATAGATTATCCTGATAGGCTTCCTTCGTTTGAATTAACTGAAGAAGAGAAGAAATATATTGAGAAGATTAGCTCGCCCTTTGATATGAAAACCTTAAAGGATGCAAATCAGGCTAAACTCGATGCTATTGAGAATCCAGAAAAGTGGATGAAAGATAATGAGGATGTAATTTCTCAATATGAAAGCTATAAAAATAGTTAAGAGTATCAAAATAGCATGATGAAACAGATCCAGGATAAGCTGCAAAACTTCATGAAGGAAAATCAATATTATGAAATAGCAATTCCACTTATTAGAAAATTTAGCAAGAGCTATGATAATTACTATAAGAAGTTGCTAAAGGCAAATGAACAGTATCTAAATAATAAATATAAATAATCATAGGTAAGCACTTACTTGTACTTAGTAGGTGCTTTTTCTATGCCCAAATGTAAAGAGTTTCAAGGTTAAGAGAAATAATTTAATTGTATCAAAGACGGTTGGAAACTAGACATGGATTGAGGATTCGGTACAGGGACGGGATTAAAAATTTGAAAATGTATTATATTTAGACGGCTTAACGAAATTAAAAAAAAGAACCTTGTATTTTGAACGGTTTGAGATGTATCGTATATTTGAAAAGAAGTAGTAAAAAAATTAAAAGCTTTGTAAAATCAACGGTTACAGAAGATGAAGAACTGTAACTGGGATTAAAATGGGAACATTTGTAAAAAAGAATAAACTAAATAATAGTTCCAAGTGGTTTACATTTGGATAAAAAATTAGACCGTAGTTTCAAGCTGCGGCCTTTTTGTATACATATATTTATTTTAAAAATCAAAAAAATTCAACTAAAAATATATTTAACATATGAAGAAAAAAACTTTTGAAAAGAAAAAGCAACTTGCAAAACCATGTCCTACTTTCTAAAAAATGTGTATTAGAAAAATACCTTCTATAAAATCAACTCTAAATTTGCCAATAGATTACATTATTAAGAGTGAAAAAACTGAAAAATATATTTAGACATCACAGATATACAATTGATTGTAATATCATATAATTGTAACTTACTGCAGAGGGTAGGTAATTAATGATTAGTTGTTGACAAAGGTAATTCTATATAGTAGTATCTCCATATAAAATAGTTCTATATAGAATCTAAAGGAGATGGAAATGAAAATAGAAGGTGGATATTTAATTGGTAGAGCAAAATTCCTTAGTGGAAGAAAACTGAATAAACTGTTTTCTGAATACGGTCTTACTGAATTTAATGGTGAACAGGGCAAAATTTTATACTATTTATGGAAAAAGGATGATTTTAGCAGTACAGATTTATCCTTAGAAACGGGGCTTGCAATCAACACTTTGACGAATATGCTTAATAAAATGGAGCAAGAGGATTTAATTTACCGAAAACAATGTGATAGGGATAAAAGAAAGAAATATATATTTCTAACGGAGAAAGGAAGATCTTTAGAAACGAAATCTAAAATTGCAACTGATAGAATGAATGAGATTTTTTATAAGGATTTTTCGCTAAAAGATATAGAAACATTTGAAAATATGTTGAGAAAAATTATTTCAAATTTGGAGGAAGAAGATGATTAATAAAATTTTTGAAGAGATATCAAGTAACTCGTCGTTTTATCTAAACTTATTGAAGGAGCATATAGTTATCACATTTACAGCAGTTATTATTGCAGTAGTAGTAGGATTATCTATTGGTATATTTATTTCTCAAAAACCTAAAATCGCAGGGTATTTCATATCTGTAGTAGGTATAGCCTATACTATTCCGTCAATAGCACTTTTGGGTTTTTTGATTCCTTTGACTGGAATAGGTAATACAACAGCAATAATTGCACTTACTATATACGCATTATTACCTATCGTCAGAAGCACCTATGTAGGGATAACTAACATAGACCCTAAAATTATTGAAGCAAGTAGGGCTATGGGTAGCAAAGAATCTCAAACCCTATTTAAGATTAAGCTTCCTCTAGCGTTTCCAGTAATATATTCTTCTATTATGAATATGGTTACCATGACAATAGCTTTAGCTGGTATTGCATCTTTCGTAGGTGCAGGTGGTTTAGGTGTGGCAATTTATAGAGGAATTACTACGAATAATGATGTATTGATTTTAATAGGGAGTTTTTTAATTGCCTTATTGGCGCTAACTGTTGATGGTTTTTTAAGCTTACTTGGAAAAGTAATATCTAGTCATAAATTAAAAAAACTTGCAAATAAAAAAATGAAAATAGCATTGGTATCATTAATTATCATAGCTTTATTAAGCTCTGTTCTTTATCAGAGAGGAAGAAATGATAGCATAGAAATTGCTTCAAAGCCAACAACAGAAGGATATATATTGGCTGAAATCGTTGGAGAGCTAATAAAAAATGGCACCAGTTTAGATGCAAATATCACACATGGAATTGGCGGTGGGACATCAAACATTCACCCTGCGATTGTAAAGGGAGATTTTGATATGTATCCTGAATATACAGGGACTTCTTGGCAAATAGTGTTAAAGAAAACCAATCCTTATACTAATGAGCAATTTGATGAGCTTGAAAAAGAATATAGAAAACAATACAAATTGACATGGAAAGGAATGTTTGGATTTAATAATACTTACAGCTTGGGAATAAGGAAAGATTTGGCAGATAAATACAATATTAAGACATTTTCCGACTTGGCAAAGTATGCAGGAGATTTTATATTTGGAGCTGAATATGATTTCTTCGAAAGAGAAGACGGATATAATGCACTCGCCGATGCTTATAAATTCCAATTTAAAAAGACTGTAGATATGGATAATGGTCTTAAATATCAAGCATTATATGACAAAAAAATTGATGTTATGACTGTATTTACAACAGATGGGCAAATAACAAATCCAAGAATCGTAGTTCTTGAAGATGATCTAGGTTTTTATCCGAAATATATGGCGGGTATGGTTGTAAGAGAAGAAATACTCAAGAAACATCCTGAATTAAATGCAGTTTTAGAAAAATCAAACGGTTTAATTGATGAAAGTACTATGGCAACTCTAAATAATAAAGTTGAAATTGAACAAAAGAATCCAAGTGATGTCGCAAAAGAATTCTTGAGGGAAAAAGGACTTTTGGAGGAATAAAATGAGTAAAATAATAGAATATAAGAATATTGGTAAATCCTACAATGGGAAATGGGTAGTTAGAGATTTTAACCTCAGCATAAATGAGGGAGATTTTATCTGTATAGTTGGAACATCTGGTTCAGGGAAAACCACTCTCCTAAAAATGATAAACGGGTTACTTAAGCCTGATGAAGGAGAAATATTGGTCTCAGGAAAAAATATATTGGACGAAGATATTATCTCACTTAGAAGAAAAATTGGCTATGCAATTCAAGGTAATGGACTTTTTCCCCACATGACGGTTTCAGAAAACATAGGCTATGTTCCAAGGCTTGAAAAAAGAAATGAAAGAGAAATAAATGAGATTGTTGACAATATGCTGGGTCTTGTAGGTTTATCTTTAGATATAAAAGAAAAATATCCTGACCAATTATCCGGAGGTCAGCAACAACGTGTAGGTATTGCAAGAGCATATGCTAATTCTCCCCTTATACTTTTAATGGACGAGCCGTTTGGTGCGGTTGACGCAATAACAAGATATCAACTCCAAGAGGACTTGAAAGAAATCTATAAATTTACGAAATGTACCATAATCTTTATTACACATGATATTTATGAAGCTTTCAAAATGGGGACTCATATTTTGGTAATGGATGAGGGAAAAACTCAACAATTTGGGACAACAGAAGCAGTACGGAACAATCCTGCTAATGATTTTGTTAAAAAACTGATAGAAATGAAGAGGTTATAAAAAATATGAAAGCAGTTGTAGTTTATGAAGCTGGCGAAACAGATAAGTTAGTGGTTCAGGAAGTGCTAAAACCTAAAATCAAAGAGGGATGGTCGCTTATAAAAGTAAAGGGATTTGGAATTAATCGTTCAGAAATCTTCACTAGAAAAGGATATTCGTCAAGCTTTAAATTCCCAAGAATACTTGGGATTGAATGTGTTGGAATTGTTGAGAAGAGTGAGAAATTTCAGGCAGGAGAAAAGATAGTATCAATAATGGGAGAAATGGGCAGAGCCTTTGACGGGAGTTATGCCGAGTATGAAGATAAATCTATAATGCTTGATATGCTTGATATGCTTGGGAAGCTTATGAGTTGTGTGAGTCGGTATCACGTTTCAAAAAATAGAGGTAAATCCTTGTCTGGATGGATACTACTTACAAGTTATGATTGAAAGACGTGCTCTTTTTAACTTAATTAAATCAAATTTCAATAGCATTTTAAAAAACAATATTTGTAAATGTAATTTACAGCTCCAATTATATATTAACATTGACTAGCACAGGATATGTATCGTTTAAATTCTATATAATAAGACTGTAAAAAAAGGCACCTACACTGCCATCTCAAGCAGCGGAGAGTAGAAGAAAATAGGAAGAATATTAGATTATGGTAAAGAACGATTACCGTAGATAAAGAAATTGTATCCATTGCGGTCCTTTGTATCAAAGACAGTATTAAACTAGTACTAGTTTCCGGTACTGGAACTGGGACGGGACTAAAAATTTGAAAATGTTCTATAATTAGATGGATTTAATGATATTAGAAAAAATGGAATCTAGTATTTTGAATAGTTTGGGATATATTGTACGTTTGAAAAAGAAGAATGGGAGTAATTGAAAATACTTTGTAATTAGCTAAATATGCACAAGATAAAAATTAAACGTAACAAAATCATAACAAAGAACAAAGCATCCGATTAAACAGGGTGCTTTTTTGTTATTGACAAATGACAAGGCGTCACTTATAATGACAATGTGTCATTTTAGGAGGGGTTTTATGCCTAAGAATACTTATTTTAATTTAAATGATGAAAAGAAAAAAATGGTCTATGATACTTTAAGATGTTCTTTTGAAAAGAAGTCTATAAGGGATATTACTGTTAAAGAATTAGTTGATGAGTTAAAGATTCCTAGGGGGAGTTTTTACCAATATTTTGATTCTATTGAGGATGCTTATTTTTATGTTTTAGAGAAAGAAATTGTTGAAATTCACGATCTTTTTTTAAATCTTTTGAGGGACAATAATTTGAATCTTATTTCAGCTCTTGATTTATTTGCCAATATTCTTGCTGATGAAATTTTTAAGGAAAAAAATTATAAGTTATATAGAAGCAGGTATATATCTTTTGATACAGATCTTGAAAATAAATGGAAGGCTCTAAGGTCAAAAAATCCAGCTTGCCAAAATCCTATGTTTTCTCTCGTGGACTGTGAAAAATTAAATTTTATAAGTTCTGTTGTCCATTCTCTTGTAAAAAGGCTATTTAACGAAAATTGGGACAGGAAGGATTTTCTCGACCATTATAAGTTATATATTAATTGGATAAAGGAGGGAATAAGATGATGATGTATTTAATAGAGGTTTTTTTTGATATTTCTTATCTTTGTATAATTCTTGGCCTTGGTTTTAGGCTTTTGCTAGAAAATAATAGGGATGCTAAAAAATTTGCTTTAATGACTCTTATTCTTGGTCTTGGTGATGGTGCTCATCTTTTGCCAAGAATTGTTAGTAATCTTACTGTAAATGGATTTGAAAAATATGTCTTCTTCCTATCATGGGGTGAATTTGTAACTAGCATAACGATGACTTTTTTCTACCTTCTTTTTTACGATTACTACAAAAAAATTAGTGGGGATAATAATAGAAATAAAACTATCGCCATTTATTTTTTAGCGGCCATAAGGATTATATGTGTTCTTCTTCCTCAAAATTTGTGGAGCAGTTCTGGAAATTATCTTTTCTCTATTATAAGAAATATTCCCTTTGCAATAATGGGTCTAGTCCTAATAATTTGGACTTTCAAATTTAGGAAAAAGGAAGGTCTTGAAAATGTCAGCCTTTTAATTACAGCAAGTTTTATTTGCTATTTACCAGTTGTTGCCCTTTCAAGATTTTTTCCTCTTTTCGGTCTATTAATGATTCCAAAAACTGTTGCCTATGTTCTCCTTGTCCTAAGAGGTTTTCAATATTTTATTAAAGACTTTGAAGTTGAAAATATTTTAAAAGATTCTGTAGTATTTTTAATTATGGGTCTTTTAGGTGGAGTTTTTTATAGAGAATTTACTAAGACCTATTCATGGGAAGAGTTTACAAGCCTTGGACTTGTTCACACTCACCTTATGGTCCTTGGTTTTCTTTTCTTGTTAATTTTTTATATTTTAGTGAAAAATGATTTAGAAAAAATCTATGAATTTAAAAAGCCTTTGGTTCTTTATATTAGCGGCCTTACATGGACTATAATTTCCTTAATCTTAAGAGGAATTTATACAATAACTTCTCCCAGTATAATTATATTTCCAGACAGTGCTTTGTCAGGGCTTGCAGGAATTGGTCACCTTATGCTTGGATTCGGAATAATTTGGCTTGTGCTAAAGCTTTTAAAAAGAGAAGTTAGATATGCAAAAGTTTAATATTAAAAAATTATATATGGTACCTAAAAAAAATCTTTTAACCATTGCTGGCCTTGTGTGGTCTATGGCTGGTTTTAACGTTTTAAGGCTGGGCTTAATTTCTTACGGGAAAATCTCCATAAATTTTCTTTGGCCCTTCCTTTCCATTTGCACCTTTGCTGCCTTTGGATTTATGTTTCTTACTATGGCAAAAAAACATACAAAAAGAATTTTAAATTCTAAGGATGATTTCAAACCCTTTTGGACTTTTTTTGACCTTAAATCATATCTTGTAATGATTTTTATGATGGCATCTGGCATAGGCCTTAGAGCTTCTAATCTTTTATCCCATAGTTTTATAGGCTTTTCTTATAGCGGCCTTGGATCTGCTCTTTCCCTTTCGGGCCTTTATTTTTTGAGAAGAAGAATTAAAAATGAATAATTTAAAATTAATAAAAACTATGCCAGGAAAAATTTCCGCCCAAAAATATGTAAATTTCTAGCAAAATTTTGTATTTAGACTTGCATATTTATAAATCCTGAACTATAATATAAAAATCTAGTATTTTACTATGTTAAATTAATAGTTTATTAAAGGAGGAAGAAATGAATAGGATTTATAATTTTGCTGCCGGTCCATCTCAATTACCCCTAGATGTTCTGGAAGAAGCAAAAAGAGATTTGTTGAATTATAAGGGGAGCGGAATGTCAGTTATGGAAATGAGTCATCGATCTTCCTCCTATAAAAAAATTCAGGAAGAAGTAGGAGAGAGAATTAAACATTTGATGGGTCTTGGAGATGATTACGACATTTTATTTTTGCAAGCTGGCGGAAGTCTTCAATTTTATATGGTGCCCTTAAATTTCTTAAAGGGTGATGAAGTGGGATCCTATCTAGTTACCGGTTCTTGGGCCAAAAAAGCCTATGATGAAGGGACTAGATTTTTTAATACTCAAAAACTTGCCAGCTCTGAAGATAAAAATTTTTCCTATATACCTGAAATTAATTTAGATAATTTAGACCCAAGAACAAAATTTTTGTATCTTTGCACAAATAATACAATTTACGGAACTAGAATTAGTCCGGATTTAATACCGGAAAATCTGAAACCCCTTCTCGTTGCCGATATGTCTTCAAATATTTTGTCTGAAGTCTATGACTTTAACAAATTCGATTTAATTTTTGCAGGAGTTCAAAAAAATCTTGGCCCAGCAGGAGTTGTTATTGTATTAATTAGAAAGGGAACTTTGGAAGACCGTAATGACCTGCCAACTATGCTTGATTATAGGACCCATATTTCTAAAGATTCAATTTATAACACTCCGCCCTGTTTTAATATTTATATGTGCGGTCTTGTTGCCAAATATTTGGAAGATAATGGCGGAATTTTAGAATTTCAAAAGAAAAATGAAGAAAAGGCAAAACTTTTATATGATTATATAGATAATTCAAAAATTTTCACAAATCCAGTGAATAAAGAAGATAGATCACTTATGAATGTAACTTTT
Source organism: Peptoniphilus raoultii (assembly GCF_900099555.1). Classification (GTDB taxonomy): domain Bacteria; phylum Bacillota; class Clostridia; order Tissierellales; family Peptoniphilaceae; genus Peptoniphilus_A; species Peptoniphilus_A raoultii. The sequence continues at coordinate 434,326 of NZ_FMWM01000002.1, read as the reverse complement.
GTTACAGGTTCAAAGGACCTTGACGAAAAATTTGTAGAGGGAGCGAAAGATAGAGGCCTTGAAAATTTAAAGGGTCATAGGTCTGTTGGCGGTATGAGGGCAAGTATTTATAATTCCATGACCATAGATGGCGTAAAAGCGCTTATAAATTATATGGAGGATTTTGAAAAGGAGCATAAAAATGGCAATTTATAAAATAAAAACTTTAAATAATATTTCAGACAAGGGTCTTGACCTTTTTGATGATGATTTTATCTTTGGCCCCGATATTGAAGAGCCTGATGCAATTCTTGTTAGGTCCGCAAAAATGCATGACTATAATTTTTCAAAAAACACAAGAATGGTTGCAAGGGCAGGGTCAGGGACAAATAATATTCCCATAGAAAAATGTTCAGAACTTGGAATTATTGTTTGCAATTCTCCTGGTGCCAATGCAAATGCAGTAAAGGAAGAAGTTTTATTTGCCCTCCTTTTAGGAACAAGAAAATTTTTAGAAGCTATGGCCTGGGTAAAAAATACCAAGAGTGATGAAATTGAAAAGGAAGTTGAAGCAGGAAAAAAGGCCTTTGTCGGATCAGAACTTAGGGGCAAAAAGCTTGGTGTTATTGGCCTTGGTGCCGTTGGTCAGCTTGTTGCTGAAATGGGAGTAAGCCTTGGCATGGATGTTTATGGTTACGACCCTTTCATAACTTTGCGAGGCGCCCTTAGGCTTGACACAAATGTAACTTACCTTGAAAAACTTGAAGACCTAATGAAAATTTGCGATTTTATTACGATCCACGTTCCCTATAATGAAGGGACCAAGAATATTATTAATAAAGAACTTCTTGACCTCGCCAAACCACAAATGACTTTAATAAACCTTGCCCGTGGCGGCCTTGTAGACCTAGAAGCCTTAAAAGAAAAACTCGAAAAAGACCAAATAAATAAATATATTTGCGACTTCCCAAGCAGGGAAACTTTAGCTATGAAAAACACAATTAATATTCCTCACCTTGGCGCATCAAGCCCTGAATCTGAAGAAAATTCAGCATCCATGGCTGTAAGGCAAATGATGGACTACTTAAAAAATGGAAACATAAAAAATTCTGTCAACTATCCCGCCTCTGACATGGGCATTTGCAAGTCAATCCACAGGATTACTGTTGCTCACAAAAATATTCCCAATATGCTTGGACAAATTACAAATATTATTGCAGAAGAAGAGATTAACATTTCAAATCTAATAAATAACCATAGAAATGGCTGGGCCTATACTATGATTGATATTGATTCAGAAGTAAAAGAATCTCTAAGACATAAACTTAATGCCATTGACGGCGTTACAAGAGTTAGGCTAATAAAGTAGGTGACTTATGGTAAAATTTAAAAAATTTGAAAGTCTTATGCCAAAAAAAGAATTTTTAAAGACGATATCTGCCCTTCCCTATGACGTTTTTTCTATAGATGAAGGAAAAAGTGAAATTGTAAAAAATCCCCTTTCCTTTTTGTCTGTTGACCTGCCCCTTGCCACAATAAATGAAGAAACCTCAGAAAATGACCCTAAAATTTATGAAAAGGCCCTGGAAAATTTTAAAATTTTAAAGGAAAGATCCTATGAAAAAGATAAAGAGAAAAGACTTTATCTTTACGAGCTGACAATGAATGAAAAAAGTCAACTTGGCCTTGTATGCTGCCTTTCAGCTGATGACTACCAAAAGGGAATCATAAAACGTCACGAATTTACAAGAAAGGATAAGGAAGAGGATAGGACAAAGCACATAGAAAAATTAAATGCCCACACCGGTCCTGTTTTTCTTGCCTTTAAAGAAAATGAAAAGCTTGAAAATTTAATGAAAGCTGAAAGTCAAAAAGAGCCTTACGGAGATTTTATATCCGATGACGGAGTTAGGCACAGAGTTTGGAAAGTTAGTATTGAAAAGTCAGATGAAATTATTTCTGCCTTTAAAGATATTAAAAATTTATATATTGCCGATGGCCACCACAGGTGTCAGTCAGCCTTAAATGTCTGCCTTAAAAGAAGAGCGGAAAATTCTTCCTATGATCCTGATGCAGAATTTAATTATTTTTTAGGTGTTTGTTTCCCTCAAAAGCAGCTAAATATTTTAGATTATAATAGGCTGGTAAAGGACTTAAATTCCCTTTCTGTGAATGAATTTTTAGAAAAGATTTGTAAAAAATTTTGCTTGCAAAAGATGGGCGATAAAATGATTAAGCCTGCAAAAAAAGGTGAATTTTCTATGTATCTTGAAGGTGTTTCCTATAAATTAAAAATTAAGGAAGATTTTATAGAAGATGATCCCGTTTTGTCCCTTGACGTTTCAATTCTTCAAAATAATTTGCTTGACCCCATTCTTGGAATTAAAGATCCTAGAACTGACAAGAGAATTGATTTTGTTGGCGGAATTAGGGGGCTTGACGAACTTGAAAAAAGGACAAGGGAAGATATGAAAGTTGCCTTTGCCCTTTATCCAACATCTATGGACGAGCTTTTAAAAGTGGCTGATAGTGGCCTTGTTATGCCTCCAAAATCTACTTGGTTTGAACCAAAACTAAGGTCTGGGATTTTTATCCATGAAATTTAAATAATAGATAAAAATTTATAGCATTTTAAAGGGGACCTTCCTTACTTTTACTTGTAAAGTATGGACTGTCCCCTTTTTATTTTGAAATTTGAAAAATTTAATTCATCTTTTTTATCTTTTCCTAAGAGAGCCTAAAATCCCCCTTGCTATTTCTCTGCCAATTGTCCTTGTTATTGTTCCAAGCATAGAATCTATGCCCTTATTTACATAACGCAAATCCTTAGACCTCTTTTTTTCTAAGGCTCTTTCTGCTTTCTCCCTTTCCTTTTCTTCCTTTTCCCTTAATTTTTTCTCTTCTTCAGCTTTTTTTGCCTTTTCAAGGGCCGCATTTTCTTGCCTAATTTTTTCGCTTAAAACTTCAAAGGCTGAAATTCTATCAAGGCCTTCAAAATATTTGCCATAGAGATTTGAATTTTTAAAAATGACTGTCATCTCATCATCAGTTAATAGCTTAAAGGAAGAATGAGGCGGACGAATTATAACTTTTTCTAGGGGAAGGGGAATCCCATTTTCATCAAGACTTTGGACAAGGGCAAATCCCGTTCCTAGATTTTGCAGTTCTTCTTCAGTATTTAAATCTTGATTTTTTCTTAAACTTCCAGCAACATCTTTTAAATTTTTAACTTCCTTTGGAGAAAAGGCTCTTAGCTGATGAATAATCTTTGTGGCAAGCTGAGATGAAATTTCATCAGGAAGGTCAAGAGGACTTTGGCTTATGAAAAATATGCCCACGCCCTTGGACCTAATAAGCCTTACAACCTGAGTGATTTTTTCCATTAGAGCCTTGGAAATATTTTTAAAAAGAAGATGAGCTTCGTCAAAGAAAAATACTATTCTAGGCTTTTCAGGATTTCCAATTTCTGGCAGCTTTTCAAAAAGTTCTGAAAATAAATAAATCAAAAAAATTGAATAAAGTCTTGGAGAATTTATAAGTTTTTTTGAATTTAAAATATTTACATAGCCCCTGCCTTCGGAGTTTGTAGCAATAAAATCCATAACGTTGCAAGATGGTTCTCCAAAAAATTCATTGCCTCCTTCTTCTTCCAAAAGCAAAAGTTTTCTTTTAATGGCTGATAGGGAAGATGAAGTGATGTTACCATATTTTTTTGAAAGCTCCTCCCTTTTTTCATTGATATAATCAATTAATTGGTTCAAATCTTTAAGGTCAATTAAAAGCAGGCCATTTTCATCACAGTATTTAAAAATAATATTAATTATTCCCTCTTGGGTTTCATTTAAATCTAAAACTTGGGACAAAAGAAGAGGGCCAAGTTCTGATAACGAAACCCTAAGTTTAATGCCTTTCTCTCCATAGACATCCCAAATATTTGTGGGATAGGATTTAAAATCAAAATTTTCAAGGTCAAGATTTTTTACTCTCTTTTCAACATTCTCATTATTTTCTCCCACCTTAGAAATATTTGAGAGATCACCCTTCACATCACTTACAAAAGTTGGAACTCCCATATCTGAAAGCTCTTCGCACAAAACTTTTAAGGTAACAGTTTTGCCGCTTCCCGTTGCTCCTGCAATTATTCCATGCTGATTTAATTTATCTCCTCTTAAATAATATTTTTCCTTTCCTTTTCCTAAAAAAATACTCATATTAACCTCCAAATGGAATTTATTTATTCCTTTTCAATCCTTAAATATTGGGGCACTGGCATTTTAATTCCCGCTCCTGCAAAGGCATCAAAAAGGACATTTTCAAAAATCATCTTATTTTTTCCCGTATCCTTATATGATGTAAAATACTGGATATAAATTCTAAAACCGTTGGCTTTAATTTACCTTCTGATTATGGCCTTGACTTCATAATCTGTAAGTTCTAATTTTTTGGCAAACTTTTCAAGTTTTTCTGCCTTATCATCTTGCCTATATCCTTCAATAATTAAATTTTGCTTTTCATAGGCAACCTTGCCAGCAATTTTCATTACCTTTTCCATATCCTCATTAAAATCAACTAAAATATAGGTTTCCTGAATAAGAAATAGGTCGCCACGAGAATAATTTATAAGGGTCTTTTCAAAAATATATCTGTTGGTAAGACTAATGTATCTGCTCGTTGGCGAAAGAGAGTCCACAATGCCTCCAAGTTCCAAAAAATTAAACTGAAAAATGTCCATATCCACAACCTCGCCCTTATTTTCTTAACTTCAATAAAATCTCCCATGTAAAAGGGATGGCGAATAGATGTGTAAAAATATGCCATAATATCCACGACCATATTCTTTAAAGCTAAGGTGAAAAAAACTAAAAAAAGACCAAAGATAATGGCAAAAGCCTTTAAATCCTTAAATCAAGTAAAGGCCACAAGAGAAAGGATAATAAGACTTAAAATTGCCCTTGTTATTCTTGTAATTTTATTGGCAATTTTTTCCTTAGAAAAAATTTTGTGGGCTGCAAATTTTATTAAAAGGCCTATTAAATAGCCTACAAAAACAATTATTATGGACTGGATTAATTGAGCAATAAAGGCTTCGTAGTTTTCAACGCCTTCCTCTAAATATCTTAAATAATTAGACAAATTAATCTCCTTTAAATTTATTATAATAATAGTTTATCATATTTCATGGGCTAAATTTTTTAATAATTTAAAAATTTCTATAAAAAAAGACCCCTAAGGATCTTTAAAAAATTATTTTATTTGCCAACTTGGCGAGCTTATTCCATTTTCTTCTAAAAACTTATTGGCCCTTGAAAAAGGTTTTGAACCAAAAAATCCCCTGTAAGCTGAAAGAGGTGAAGGATGAGGTCCTTCAATGACTAGGTGCCTTTTATTTGTTATAAACTTTTTCTTGGATCTTGCGTGCCCCCCCCATAGTATAAAGACAACAGGCTCTTTTTTCTCATTAATTATTTCAATTACCCTATCCGTAAAAAATTCCCAGCCTATTTTGGAGTGGCTCATGGGCATATTTTTTCTAACTGTTAGAGTGGTATTCAAAAGCATAATCCCATCATCTGTCCACGATTTTAAATAGCCAGTTTTTGGAACTAAGCATCCCAAATCATCATGCAGCTCCTTATAAATATTTTCAAGAGATGGAGGGATTTTCACGCCCCTATTTACAGAAAATGCAAGACCATGAGCCTGACCAGGATTATGATAGGGATCTTGACCTAAAATTAAAATTTTTAAATCCTTAAAGGCAGTATAATTAAAGGCATTAAAAATATCCTCTGCCTTGGGATAGATTTCAAAATTTTTATATTCATAAATTAATAATTTTCTCAAATTTATGTAATAGGGCTTTTGAAATTCATCTTTCAAAAGATCAGTCCAGTCATTTTTTAAAAAATTCATAAGTTCTCCTAAGAAAAAATATGGAAAAAAGGTGCCCTATAATTGGGATCAATAAATTTTATAAGGTCCTTTCTCTTTTCATTTGTCGCAAAGATTACAAGTCTATCTCCATTTTCAATTTTAGAATTGCCCCTTGGTATTATGGCAAGGCCATCTTTTCTAATTATTCCGCCAATAATAATGCCCTTGGGAATTTCTAAATCCTTTAAGGCTTTACCAACGGCTGGGAAATTGTCAGAAATTGCAATTTCAAAAACCTGAGCAAGACCTCCAAAAATAAAGTTTACGGAAATTTTTGTTTCCTTAGAAATTTTATTTATAATTTGGCTGGCAATTAGGGTTGTTGGCTCAATATGGGCATAAAGACCTAGTGAATCAATCATCCCAGTATAGATATCATCTTTTAAGACAACAACAGTTTTTTTAACTCCAAGATTTTTCGCCATAAGGGAAAGAACAATATTTAGCTCATCATTTTTTGACATAACAACAAAAATACTAGATTCTTTCAAACCCTCATCTACTAAAAGATTTTTTTCTCTAAAGGATTTATTTACAACAAAGGCAGAGGGGATTTTATTTCTAAAGAAATTTGCTTTTTTTACATCCTCTTCAATAATTTTTAAATTTATATCTTCAATTTTTGAAATTATTTGATTTACAATTAAATCTCCACCAATAACTGTAACGTTCCTATTGCTTATGGATTTTTTTATCATAAAATGACTCATCTTGAAATTTTTTATATCTCTAGAAAGACCCATTAAATATAGGTAGTCGCCTCTTTCAAGGACAGTTTTTCCATTTGGTGTAAAAAGTTTCGGACCTCTTAAAATTGCAACAACAAGAATTGTGGCAAGTGATCCAATGTCTTCAAGGGCCATATTTTCAAATTCCTTGTCCATATCCACAAGGTGGCCTGCAACTTCAATTTTATCCTTGCCAAAATAATCGGCCTTATAATAATTTGTGTGGCCAATAATATTGGTGAGATACTTGCCAATTTCATAATAGGGATTTAAAACTTCATCAATATTTAAAGAATCCTTTAAATATTCTATTTCATTTAAAGAATCAATTTGATTAAGCCTTACAAAAGTTTTAACAGGAAAATTTCTAGCTACACTTGCAATTAAAAGATTGGTCTTGTCTTGATCAGTTATTGCCAAAACATAGTCATACTCTCTAAAGTCAAGGTCCTTTAAATTGTCATCCTCTAAAATATCCATACTTTTGACATTGATCCTAGAACTTTTTAAAAATTCATAATCTTGGGGGTCCTTATCTATTACATCTATGTCAAAATTTTCATAAGATAGGGTCTCAATAACTTTTGAACCCACTCTTCCGGACCCTATTATTAAAATTTTCATGGCTTATTTTATCTCCTTCAAATATTTCTTTCTTGAGAATAAGGCAAGAATTGTGAAAAATTCAAGCCTTCCAAGTAGCATTAAAAAGCTGAAATATAATTTATAAAAATTGTTAAAGTCGGCAAAATTTCTTGTTGGGCCTACTGCTGCAAATCCAGGACCTACATTTGAAAGCATTGTTGCAACTGAAGACATAGATGACACAAGATCAACTCCCGTTAGGGTTATAAGTCCAACAGAAAAGACAAAGACCATAACATAAATTCCAAAAAATCCATTAATTCCTTGGACAAGTTCTTCACTTAATATTCTGCCATTTAAAGAAATTGGTAGAACGGCCCTAGGATGGACTACTCTTCTTATCTCTCTTTTAATCGATTTTACTAAAACAACAATTCTTATAACCTTAAGTCCGCCTGCTGTTGAACCAGCACAGGAACCAATAAACATTAGGACAAATAAAATATATTTTGAAAATGAAGGCCAAATGTCAAAATCCTTTGATACAAAACCTGATGTTGATGCAATGGATGTTACCTGAAATGTTGCATCTCTAAAGGAATCAAAGGGATTTGAATATCCATTTTTATATAGGTCAAGGCTAATTAAAAATATGGCACCAAAAATTAATATTATATAAAGCCTTAATTCTTCGTTAGTTATAATTTCCTTAAATCTTTTTTTGTAAAGAGAATAATAAATTGAAAAGTTATTGCCGCAAAGGAACATAAATACGGACATTATAAATACAATTGGTGTGGAATAAGACGTTATCGAATCGTTTTTTGACGAAAATCCGCCAGTTCCCACAACTCCAAGAGTATGAACAATTGAATCAAATGGATTCATACCTGCTACAAATAATAAAACAAATAAGGCAAAAGTTATAACAATATAAATTAAATATAATTTTTTTGCCGTATCTGCAATTGTGGAGTCAATTTTTCCCTTAACGGGACCTGGTGATTCTTTTTTAAAAATTTGAAAACCCCTAATCCCAAGTTTTGGAAGTAGGGAAACTGTAAAAACTAAAATTCCCATGCCGCCAATCCAATGGGTAACGCTCCTCCAAAGGATAAGGGATTTTGGAAATGACTCTATATTTGAAATAACTGTTGCTCCTGTTGTTGTGAAGCCTGAAACTATTTCAAAAAATGAATCTGCAAAGGACATATTCATATCAACCATAAGGGGAAGGGCCCCAAAAATTGAAACTGAAATCCAGGCATAGCTAACAATAACAAGTCCATCAGCTGGTGCAAGATTTTTATGTTTTGTTTCAATAAATCTGGTTGCTAGACCCACAAGAATTAAAATAATAATTGTAAAGATAAAGCCCCTAGCAGAACCGTCCCCCATATAAAGGGCAATTATTAGTGATGGCAGCATAAAAACCGCTTCAATTATTAAGATTAAGCCAATTATTTTGGCAATTAAATAATGATTCATCTATTCACCTTAATTTTCATTATTTCCTCTAATTATATCTACAACATCTTGAAAAAATGATTCGTGTCTAAATAATTTTCTCATAGCATTAACTTCTTTTTTTGTAGCAAAAACTACAGCTCTATCGCCTTCTTTAAGGACAGTTAAACCATTTGGCACATAAGTTTCATCGCCCCTAATTACTGCAATAAATAAAACTCCTGAAGGTAAGTCCAAATCCTTTAGGGCCTTTCCACAGACAATTTGCCCCTTTTTAACAATAAATTCATTACATTCCACTTGACCATTTAAAAGTAGGGAAACTGCCTGAGTATCACTACCTCTTATTACCTTTAAAATTTCGGAAGCTGTAATATAGGATGTATTAAAAACTGCATCAATATTTAATTTGTCAATGATACCGTCATAATTTGTCCTTGAAATTTTTGCAACTGACTTATAAAGGCCTGCTCTTTTAACAACAAGGCTCATCAAAAGATTTGCTTCATCAATTCCTGTTGCCGCCACATAGGCATCAAAGGTATGAAACATTTCTTCTTCCAAAAGATTGATGTCAGTTCCGTCACCATTAATCACTTCAACTGCTGGGAGTTTTTCCTTTATATTTAAACATTTATTTTTATTTATTTCTATTACTGTAACTTCAATTCCTTCATTTATTAGGAGGCTGGCAAGATAAAAACCAACTTTTCCCCCTCCAAGGATCATAACTTTTCTTACATTTTTAACCTTATTAATCCCTGAATAATTTCTGTCAAATTTTTCAATATCTTCCGCCGTGCCCGCAAGTAAAATTACATCATCATTTTTTAGTTCCGTCATCCCATTTGGGACAATGGCCCTTCCTTCTCTTGAAATTGCAGCAACAAGAAGACCCTTAAAGGCACTAAGGTCAATTAATTTTCTGCCAACAAATTCTAGATCTTGGGCAATATTAAACTCCACAAGTTTAACTTTGCCCCCTGCAAGTTCATCAGCATATAGCTGATATTTTTTTAAGAGGTATTTGTCAATGACCTTGGCTGTTGTATAGTCGGGGTTAATTATTTTATCTATTTCAAGTTCACTTGACATAAAATCCAAATATCTTCTATATTCAGGGTCCCTTACTCTTGCTATAGAATATTTTGCCCCAAGTTTTTTAGAAATGGAGCATAAAATTACATTTGCTTCGTCATTTGTTGTTGTGGAAATTACAACGTCAAATGTTGAAATATCAAGTTCCTTTAAAACGCCAAAGTCAAGAGCATTGGCACAGACAGTAAAAACATCTAAAACATTAGACACATTTTCAATTACATCTTCATTGTTATCAACAACATAAATTTCGTATCCCTCAGTTAAAAGGGAGCCGGCAAGTTTAAAGCCTAATTTTCCGGCGCCAACTATAAGTGCTTTCATAATATTAAAAAACTGCATTGAGCCTAATTACAAATTTGTAGTCAGGAAAATATTCTTTTAACTCTTCAATTACAGTTTCTTTTAGTTCCCCCTTTGCCATATCATCTTTTATCTCTCTTGCATTATATGTTAAATCTACATGAATGTGATCTCCATCCCTAACTATATCATAGGCAGAATAGAGATTTGAATTTTCTCTAATAATTAAATTTAATCTTTTCCTTATATTTTCAATCATTTCACTAGAAGATCCATGAGGATCAGTGTGAATAATAAGTCTTATTCCCAAAAGTTCTGAAACTTCTCTTTCCACCTTATCAATAATATTATGGACCTCTTCAAGATTTAAATTATAGGCAATCTCCACATCAATAATTACAATGACATTTTCAGGACCAAAATCTGTAACAATAATAGAATGTACATTAGAAATCCCTTCATAGGCTGAAACTTTTGAAACAATTTCCCTTTTCAGCTCCTCATTTAAACCCCTGCCTATTAAAATTGAAATAGTTTCAAAAATAAGTCTTATGGCATTAAAAACAATAAAAATTGCCACAGCAAAACCGACAAAACCATCGACCTTGTAGGCAAAATATTTTTCTACAATAACTCCCAAAAGAACTACAAGTGAAATCAAAACATCAGATCTAGCATCTTCAGCCTGAGCCTTAAGTGTTGTGGAATTAATTTTTTTTGACTCCCTTAAATAAAAATGTTGCTGCCAAATTTTAACAATTATGGAAATAGCAAGCAAAATCTGGGTGTAAAGGGGATAATTAATTGAAACAGGATGAATAATTTTGAAAAATGAAGTATAGGCAAAACTTAGTCCTACAACGAGAACCATCCCGCTTACAACAAGAGTTATTAAATATTCAATCCGCCCATGACCATAGGGATGAACTTCATCTTTTGGCTTTTGAGCAAATTTTATTCCGACTATAGAAATTATTGAAGATGCACAGTCAGTAATATTATTTATAGCTTCAGATAAAATGGACATAGAATGAGTGAAAAGATAAATTATAAGCTTTATAAAAGCTAAAAAAAGATTGGACAAAAGACCTAAAAAAGATGCCCTTGCACTAATTTTTTGCCTATAATTTGCACTTTTTTTGAAATTTTTATTATTTCTTATCATATATCCACCTTATTAATTCATATTGTAACAGAACTTAGGGCCTTTTCATAGAAATACTTTAATCATACCCATATATTTTACAGTTTTTAAAGGATAAAACCTAATAAATTTATGTGAAATTTTTATGTCCTATAATTTAAAAATTTTTAAAAAAGAAACGGTGCGAAATTTAAAATTTCTCACCGAATTCTTCTTAAGAATTTTAAGCTTCTTATTTAATTTTATCAATAACACTTGCTATTTGTGCTCTTGTTAAATTTGTCTTTGGACTAAATTTCCCATCGCCCATGCCTTCAATTATATTTAACTTTGATAGCTTTTCTACAGAATCTTTTGCCCAAGTTGAAATTTCTTTCGCATCCTTAAAGTTTTTACCTTCTTTTTCTTCTTTAAGATTTAAGTTTATTAGATCTTTAAATCTTACAAGAAAAGCTGCCATTTCTTCTCTTGTCATTTCCTTATCTGGTGCAAAGGTGTCCTCATCTATTCCAAAGACTATTTTATTTTCAAGGGCCCAAGCAATATAAAGACTATAATATTTTTTGCTATCTACATCCTTGAATTTTTTAAGTTCAAATGTTGAAGGGTCAATTCCCGCTCTTCTTCCAAGGATCGTTACAAATTCTGCCCTTGTTATTTTTTCATTTGGTTTAAAATCATTTCCCTTTACTATATCCTTAAAGTAGTTTTGTTCTAGTGCATATTTTATTTGTCTTTCAGCCCAGTGTCCTTTTATATCCTTGTAGACAATTTTATCTTCTGCTTTTTTTCCCAGTTTGTTGTCTATTACATTTTGTGGACTCTCCTTAGAATTTTCCTTTGCCATAATTATTGCACCTGTTTTAACAGGATAGGTTTTTGAATGGCTATGGCTAATCCTAAAGTCATTATCCCTTCTTGAAGGAATAATTATTTGCGGCTCCTTATCCTTTGGCTTAGGATTTACTTTCTTTTCTGCTGCTTTTGTTTTTGCTTCTTCTGTTATTGTCTGAACAGCTTCCTCTGTTTTTGCTAATTCCACTTTATCTATAAAGCTTTGCTTTTCGTCGCCTAGATCTTCTAGTTTACTTATTTCTTCTTTTGCTTTGGCCTTTGCTTCTTGTAGTTTTTTTGCTTCGGCTTCTTTTTTCGCAGCTTCTTCTTTTTCTTTTTGCTCTTTTTCAGCTTTTTCTTTTGCAGTATTATTTTCTTCTCTTGCCTTAACTAATATTTCATTAACTTTAGAAATTTCTGTGGCTTCTGTAATTTGTTTTGTATATGTTTCTTTATTTTCAAGATATTTTAAGCCGCTAATTTCTTCTTTTGCATTGGCTTTTGCTTCTTGTAGTTCTTCTTTTTCTTTTTGCTCTCTTTCAGCTTTTTCTTTTGCAGTGTTATTTTCTTCTCTTGCCTTAACTAATATTTCATTAACTCTAGAAATCTCTGTGGCTTCTGTAATTTGTTTTGTATATGTTTCTTTATTTTCAAGATATTTTAAGCCGCTAATTTCTTCTTTTGCATTGGCTTTTGCTTCTTGTAGTTTTTTTACTTCGGCTTCTTTTTTCGCAGCTTCTTCTTTTTCTTTAGTTTCTTTTTCTTCTTTTGCTTTTTTGTCTTCCTTTTTTGCCCTAGCTAATATTTGTTCAACCCCATATACTGTGCCTGCATTGTCAATGTCAGATTTATAAGATTCTTTTTTATCTTTTGCAAGATATGTTAATTTTTCAATAGTATCTTTTGCCTTTTCTTGTGTTTCTTTCAGTACTTTTGCACCATCATTAGCACCGCTCGCAACATTATATACTCCGTTAACACCTATTTTGCTTGTTTCTTTATCTATTTGTTTTTTATAATATTCTTTTTGTTCCCTAGTTAAAAACTCCATTTTTTCAATATTTTTCTTATATTCTTCTTTCAAATCCTGCACTTCAGCTTTATATAATTCATCATTTACACTTGTTTCATTGTCTTTAATGCTTATTTGATGTTTATGGTCTGCCTTTTGTTTATCAGTAAGATTTTTTAAATTATCAACTTTCTTTGTTGCCTCTATTTTCTTATCTTGTAATTTTCCTTTTTTAACTACTTTATTAATATCTTTTTCACTTGTTTTGCTATTTATTTCATCTTTTAAAGTATCCCTTTGTTCTTGACTAAGATTCTCAAGCTTATCAACTTCTTCTTTTGCTTTCTTTTTAACATCTTCTAAATCTATATCATTTTTTTCTGCAAAAGCATTAAAACGCATTCCTTTGTCTACTCCAACAAAAAAATAGCTTCTAGTAGAATTTTTAGCATCTGTTTCTACTTTTAAAGTAAACTTATTATTATGTAAAATATTCTCTTTTGTATTTAAGTTTACATATTCCTTAGCTAATGAATTTTTACTTGCAATTTTTACCAAATCACAAGCCTTAATTTCATTATTGCTAAATTCTGCATATGCATCCATGCTTGTAAGTGGCAGCAGCATTAATGCGGCAGGTAAAACTGCAAAAAGCCTTGTAGTATATTTTTTCATAAATAATTCCTCCAACATTCATTATTTTTAAACTAAACTGGTTCTATCACTATTTGCTATTATCTTAGCAATGTTTTAAAAAAATTTTTGAAATTTTTATATTTTTTTCTTTTCGAGCTTTATGGATTTTTTATTTAATTTGTAGGTCGTGTATTCGGCAAGTAGGGTATAAATTGTAGATATTAATGGAATAAAAATCCACATTCCCACAACTCCAAAAAGTGATCCACCAACAGTTATTGCAACAAGAGTCCAAAGGGCTGGAAGTCCAACTGCTCCGCCAACAAGTCTTGGATAAATAAAATTTGATTCCAATTGTTGCATTATAAATACTATTAAAATAAATATAAAAGCTTTTGTTGAATTTTCAATTACAATTAATATAAAACCTACTGCTCCTCCAATAAAGGGCCCGATTATTGGAATTAAATTAGTAACTCCAACTAATACGGCAAGGGTTATGGCATTTGGCATCCCTGTTATAAAACAAATCGCAAACATTATGACGGCTAAAACTGTAGAGTCAATTACTTGTCCCTTTACAAATCCTTCAAAATTATCGTGTAATAAGGTAAAAACGTGTAGGGTTTTTTCAGAAACTTTTGGAGGAAAGACTGCAAATATTATTTTTTTAAATTGATATTCTAATGTTTCCTTTGATGACAAAATATAGACTGCAGATATTAGGGCCAAAACAAAGTTTACAAAGCCACCTAAAATGTTAGAAGCCGCTCCAAAGGCTTGTTTAAATGTTGAGTTTATTATAGTTTTATCTGAATCATTAGTCACAAAATCCCTAACTCTTTTAAAAATATTTGACCATGAAAGAGAATCATAATTTTTTTGTAGTTTGTCTGAATATTCATTTAAATATGGAACTTCACGTGTTTTATCAATTGCCTTTTGTACAAGCGAAGGAAGTGACTGTTGCAATTGGGCAAAAGAATCGATACATTGGGGCACAACTATTGACAATATTAAAAAGAACATTAAAAATATGGTCATAAATGAAAGAAGTATGGAAATGCTCCTCTTAAATTTCTGAAATTTTTTATTCTTAATCTTATTTAAAAGTTTCTCTTCATAAAAATTTAAAAGTATTTTTATTATGAAGGCAAAGGCTGCCCCTAAAATAAAGGGGAATAAAATCCCCAAAAGTCTTACAAAAAATCCATAAAGGCTTTTTTGGTTTAGAAATAGATAGCAAACAAAAGCCAAGGCAAAAAACATTAGAAAAAGTTTTTTATAAACATCATTGCTAAAAAATACTTCCTTAAAATTTAATTTTTTTCTTAACTCGCTTTCATGAGAATTTTTTCTTTCTTCAGACTCATTCATTTTTTATTTTCTCCAAAATTTCTTCTATTTCACTAAGCTCTTCAGCCTTATACATATAGCTACAAGTTTTATCTGCTTCTCCAGTAAAGATGCCTATTAAATTAAGTTCGCTTGAAAGATTAATATCTTCTCCATCTCCCGAAATTATTATAATTTTTTGATTCTCTTCTTCTTTTGAAAGCTCATAAATTAAGCTTGTTAAAACTTCAAATTTATTTTGGGGGCTTTTATTTAAATTTATGCCTTGATATCCTTTAAAATATTTTTCAAGATTCTGCATTTTTAAAATTTGGCCCACATGTAGGTTCAAAAGATTTGAAATTACATAGAGGTCATTATCCTTATAAAGTTTTTCTAAAAATTCACCTATTCCGTGGTAAATGTCAGTTTCTTTTTTGCCAACCCTATTATAAAAATCAACATACCATTTGTTGAAAGCCCTCGCTTCAATTTCTTTCATATTAAAAATTTCCATGGCGGTTTTTACAATTCCTTTTTCTAAGAAAGGAAGGAAAAATTTATCATCTGTAATTTCCCTTCCCATCATTGAAGAAGCTATTTTAAGTCCTTTAACCATGCCCCTTGTGGGGTCTATAATGTTATTTTCTAAATTTAAAATTATCTTCATTTTTTAAATAATTTGAGATATTCCTTCCAAACTTTCTCATTTATATTCAGCATTTCCTTAAAATAAAAATTCGTCATATTGAAATAAAAGCTTGCTTGTTTTTTAAAAAAGTCCCCGTAAAAGCTTGATTCCATTTCCTTATTAAAATCATTAATAATTTGGGGCAAGTTTTTATGATCATCTTTTTTATCCTTGCTGTCTTTATTAAAATCAGATGAATCGGAAGACATTTCCAAAATCAGTTCAAAGTCCTTGGACTTATCCCTTTCTCTTTTTTTATGAGGATTTTTTCTATAAGTTATTTTTATATCTTCATCATTTTTATAGAGGGCAAGTTCATTTTTTCCCCTAAGCATGGGAGAAAGTTCATTTTTTGCTTTCTTATATTCTTCTTTTAATGAATCTTCATCATTAGTTATGGTAATTTGGCCAGAATCTATATACACATAAGACTGATTGTTAAAAATTAATTCTGATTTTTCATAGATTTCCGAACCCTTAAGGCTAATAAATTTTGGTCCCTTAATGGATAAGATTACACTTTCTGGAACTTCTTTTAAATCTATTAAATAAATTTGAGCTTTTATTTCAAGACCATCTTTAAAGTCAAAGGAATCTTCAGCCTTTGCAAGGGCATAAACTTTTCCTGACCTAAGCCAAATATAATCATTTTTAGAAATATTTGAAAATCCTGAGATAAGACCCTTTAGGACCCCTTCCTTATATCCTTCTTCCCTTAAATATTCCTTAAGTTCTTCTATATCTTTTGAAGTTTTTTTGGCCTTTAAATAGATTAGGCCCGATTTTATAAATGATTTAAAATCTTCTTCCTTTAAATTATATCTATAAACTTTCATAAGCCTCCTAGAACCCCCTTAGGGCATCAGGTACATAAGACTTCTTTTTAGTCGTCTGATCAATTGCCCTTATTAAATCTTCCCTATCTTCATTTAAAGTTCCTGCTAAAAGTATATAATTTGATGCGTGATTTGACCTAAAAACCGTGCCTTCTGAATCCACATGTTCCAAAAATATTTTCATTTCTTGAAGAATCTCTTCAGGATTTGGCATAGTAAATTTTCCAGACATATAGTCATTATATAGGGGCGTGTTTCTATATATTCTCATAGTTAAGTATCCCACAAAATCAGGACTTGTCTTTGAAATAATATTTGCAGTTCCAATGGCATTTTGCTTCATTTTTTCAACTCCACCAAGGCCCGCAATTATTGTTATTGAAGTTATAAATCCAACTTCCTTACATTTTTTCATGGCCTCTATATAATCTTTTGTTGTGAGATTTTTTTGAACATCTCTTAAAATCTCATCATCACCAGATTCAAATCCTATATAAAGCATATCAAGGCCGTTTTCCTTTAAAAGTTTTAATTCTTCAATAGATTTTCTATTAATATCTCCTGCTGTTGCATAGGATGCAACTCTTTCAATATTGGGATAGTACTCTTTTATTGTCTTAAGGATCTCTAACAAGTCTTTAGTTTTCAAAACTAAGGCATCGCCATCTGCTAAAAAAATTCTCCTCCAATAAGAGCCATATGCACTCATTTCTATTAAATCTTTTTTTATATCCTCCAGTGGTCTAATTACAAAATTTTCATCCTTATACATGTAACAAAAGGTACATTTATTGTGAGCACATCCTATTGTTGCTTGAATTATTAATGATCTGGCCTCGCTTGGCGGTCTAAAAACATTTCCATAATATTGCATATTTCTCCCCTTCTCTTTCTTCTCCCTAAGAAAAATTATTGATTTTTGCCGTACTTCTTTAAAAGACTATCTCTTATAGTCCATAAATCTTCAGATAAGTCCACAATATATTCTGTTGGGTTATCAATTCTTGTAATTTCATCCCAAAGTAGACTTAATTCTTCCTTAGCCTTATCCCTAACTTGATCAAGGCTTGGCAAGTCATAAACCAATTCTCCCTTGTCATAAATTTGTACTAAAAGTTTTTTGGTGTAGTAATTTTTAAGAGTTTTTCTCTTCCATGTATAAATTGGATGGAAAATTTCATAAGAACCTTCAGGAATTTCTTCATCCTTTAAGCCAACAACATCGGCAATGGCCTTGTTAGAATCTTTGTCATAAAATCTATAGACATCCTTAAAGCCTGGTGTAGTAATTTTTGTTACATTTTCAGAAATTTTGATCTTAGGAATAATTTTTCCATCTTCACCTTCAATGGCAGTTAATTTATAAACTCCCCCAAAAACAGGTGATGATTTTGAAGTTATTAATCTTTCGCCAACTCCAAAAGAATCAACTCTTGCCCCTTGGTTTAAAATATTTTTAATGGTAAATTCATCAAGAGAATTTGATGCCATAATTGTTACATCTTTATATCCAGCATCATCAAGCATTTTTCTTGCTTTTTTTGATAAATAGGCAATATCTCCTGAGTCAATTCTTATGCCCTTAGGTCTAAAACCTTTTGGGACAACTTCCTCATCAAAAGTTTTAATGGCATTAGGAACACCGCTTTTTAAAGTGTCATAAGTATCCACAAGTAAATAGCAACTATCTGGATAAACTCTTGCAAAAGCCTTAAAAGCATCAAGTTCTGTGTCAAACATTTGAACCCAAGAATGGGCCATAGTTCCAACTGCTGGAACTCCAAACATCTTGTCCGCTAAAGTATTTGCTGTGCCAATTACTCCACCAATGTAGGCAGCTCTTGCTCCTAAATTTGCTCCTGAATAGCCTTGAGCTCTTCTAGAACCAAATTCAGAAACAGGTCTTCCATTTGCAGCCTTAACAATTCTATTTGCCTTTGTTGCAATCATTGATTGATGATTAATTGTGAGCAGCACCATAGTTTCCAGCATTTGAGCTTGAATTGCCGGCCCCTTTACAACAACAAGAGGTTCTTGAGGGAAAGCTATAGTTCCTTCTGGCATTGCCCAAACATCACATTCAAATTTAAAGTCTCTTAAATAATCTAAGAAGTCTTCAGAAAAAATTCCCTTGCCTCTTAAAAATTCAATGTCCTCTTCTGAAAAATGAAGATCTTCAAAATATTCTATAAGCTGTTCAAGACCTACTATGATTGCATATGTACCGTTGTCTGGCACATCTCTAAAGAACATTTCAAAGTAAACAGTCTTTTCTCCCATCCCTTCCTTAAAATATCCATTTGCCATTGTTAATTCATAAAAATCGGCTAAAAGGGTGAAGTTTTTTTCAATGTTGTACTTGTTCATAATTTTTTTAATACCTTCTTATTTTTTAATATGCTAATTTAATTATAACACAAGATTTGCTTTTATAGAAAATTTGGACAAATTATGAAATCTTATTTTTTTAAACTATATTTTATAAAAGTTAAAATATTAATGTGATATAATTAAAATAGATTGGTATGATTGATTATATGGAAGAAAAAGAAATTAAAAATATAAAAGATATAGAAAGATCTATAATTAAAACTTATAGAAGGGACATTTTTAAAAAATTCATTAAGGCTATAAAAGAATATAAGTTAGTTGAAGATGGAGATAAAATTGCTGTTGCCATTTCAGGCGGCAAGGATTCTTTAACTCTTGCAAAATTAATGCAGGAACTAAAAAGGCATAGACAAATGGATTTTTCTCTGGAATTTATTGCCATGAATCCAGGTTATGCTAAGGAAAATTTGGACAGTTTAAAATTTAATTGCGAAAAGCTTGGAATTCCAGTAAAAATTCATGATTCTGATGTCTTTTCTGTGGCTGAAAAACTTTCAAAGGAAGGCTCTCCTTGCTATATGTGCGCAAGGATGAGAAGGGGTAATTTATATGCCAAAGCTAAGGAACTTGGCTGCAATAAACTTGCCCTTGGTCACCATTTTAATGATGTTATAGAAACTATTTTACTTAATATTGTCTTTGCGGGCGATTTTAAAACTATGATGCCTAAATTAAAGTCCAAAAATTTTGAAGGTCTTGAACTTATTAGGCCCATGTATTTAGTTGAAGAAGAAGCAATTATAAGATTTATGAATTCCACTGGCTTAAAGGCTCTTGACTGTGCCTGCACCGTTACAAAAAAAAGGTCTGGCAACAAGAGATATTATGTAAAAAAACTTGTAGACCTTTTAAAAGAAGAAAATCCCAATGCAGACATAAATATTTTAAGATCTAGTGAAAATGTAAATATGGGACAAATTCTTGGATTTAAAGACGGGGAGGGGAAACACTCTTTCCTTGACTTCTATTAATAAAATATAAGGGGGATTTTTATGGTACCTATGAGAAGAAAAGAAAGGCTTTTAGAGGAGAAGGACTCTTACAAAATATTGGAAGAAAATAATTTTTGCCATCTCGCCTTTGTTGGAGAAGACGGATATCCGCAAAGTCTACCTCTAAATTATTTGCTTTTTGAGGGAAAAATTATATTTCACGGAGCCTTGGAGGGCCACAAGGCAAGAGTTTTTAAGGAGGAAACTCCTGCTTCAATAACTGTTGTTGAAACAAATGATTTCAAACCTAAAGAATTTACAACAAAATACAAAAGTGTAATGGCCTTTGGCACTGTAAGAATTTTAGAGGGCGAAGAAAAGGATAGAGTCCATAAAATTTTTACAGAAAAGCTTTCGGAAAATTATACAAGCCAAGAAGCTATGGATAAATATTTTGATCAAATAAATAAGTATACAAATGTTTATTCTTTAGATATTAAGGAAATTTCTGGTAAGTCAAATATTAAAAAGTAAAGGAGTAATTATGGAAAATTTAGTAACAGCTTTAATAAAAGATGATATTTATTATATCGGCACCAATGACAGACAAACTTCACTTTTTGAAGGAATGTGGCCACTTCCCAATGGAGTAGCCTATAATTCTTTTCTTGTAAAGGGAGAAAAAAATATTATTATTGACCTTGTTAAGGTGAATACAGTTTCTGTATATATTGAAAAAATCAAAGAAATTTTAGGAGATGATAAGCCTGATTACATTATTATGAATCACTTGGAACCTGACCATTCATCATCCCTTCCTTCAATTTTAGAGCTTTATCCTGACGTGGAAATAATTGTTTCGCCAAAGGCTGTAGATATGCTTAAAAATTTTTATGGCATAACAGAAAATGTTAAGGTTGTAAAAGATGGCGACCACTTAAAAATTGGCGATAGGGAATTTGATTTTTATACTACACCAATGGTTCATTGGCCAGAATCTATGGTTACTTATGAAGCATCAACAAAAACCTTGTTTTCACAAGACATTTTTGGAGGCTTTGGAACTTTAGATGGCGGCCTTTTTGACGACCAAGTTCAATTTGATAAACTGTACTTAGAAGAAGCTGCAAGATATTTTGTAAATATTGTTGGAAAATATGCAACACAAGCCCTAAAGGCATTAACAAGACTTAAAGAGCTTGACATAGAACTTATTTGCACAGTTCACGGCACAATTTGGAGAAAAAATCCCAAAAAGATTTTAGACCTTTACATTTCTCTTGCCAAGCAAGAAACCGTTAAAGGCTGCGTTGTAATTTATGGTTCAATGTACGGAAACACAGAAAGAATGGCTGAAGCAGTTGCAAAAGGTCTTGTGAAAGGAGGCCTTGATAATGTTAAAATTAGGGATGTAACAAAAACTCCTCTTTCTTATCTATTGGCAGACACTTGGAGATATAAGGGCGTAATTTTAGGATCTTGTTCCTATGACAATTCCTTATTCCCACCAATGAACTTTTTATTAACTGAAATTTCTCACCAAAGGATGAAGAAAAACTATTGGGGTATTTTTGGTTCCTACTCTTGGTCAGGAGGAGCCTTAAAAACTCTTAAAAAATATATGGAAGATGGAAAATATAATGTTTTGGAAAGACAGCCTGAAATTAAGGGCTCTGCAACAAGGGAAGACCTTGAAGAATTAATTGAACTCGGAAAGGAAATGGCAGCAAAGATTTTAGCTGAAGAATAATAAAGGTTAATTAAAAAACCATCACTTAGGATTTTTCCTATGTGATGGTTGATTTTTATATTTTTGAATAAAATTTTTATTGGCATATAATCTTTGAATTTTTTTATTAATTTGCCAGCAGCCTTTTATTTAAAATAAATCATTTGAAGGCAGCATTTCATTTGTATACAGCTTTTCTTTATATTTACTTAGCAAGCTCTATATTTCTAAAAATTTCTTCATAAATTCTTATAAATTTTTGGAGAATACCCTTTTGATAAACCTTGTCCTTAACTATTAAGTCACTTTCAAAAATAAGCTCTCCCCCTGCATAATATTTTACCTTTCCCACACTTGAGCCTGTTTCTATTGGGGCTGTAAGATTGGGATTTATTTTTATATCCTTTTCAATAGAATCCTTTGTATTTACAAGAACATAATCTTCTTTTTTTGCATAAACCGGCACCATTTCATCTTGAGAATCTGTAACTTTTATATTTGAAAGGGCCTTGGAAGTGCCTCCAATTAAAGTGTATTTATATTCTTCAAAGGCATTTGACATAAGCCTTCTTGCCGCTACATACCTTTGCCAATCTCCCCTTGACCCTGTTAAAATTCCAATTAATCTCATATCGGCAGTTTTTCCCTTAACTCCCTTTTTTATGCCAGTTTCAATTACAGTCCTTCCTGAAGCATTGGTGTATCCAGTTTTAAGTCCGTCAATTTCAGGAATTATTCCCAAAAGAGGATTTGTATTATATTCCAAAAAATTTCTCTCTTCGTCCTTTAAAAAGGCTTCTTTTGTGTAGTCTAAAATTTCAGGATGGTATTTTAAAAGCTCGCAGGAAAGAATAAACATCTCCCTTGTGGTCATCTTATTGTAATCTTCAATGGCATAATCTGTTAAGCCCGTTGGGTTTACCATATGGGCATTTTTCAGGCCTAGTTTCCTGCATTTTTCATTCATTAAAACGACAAATGCCTCTTTTGAACCTGAAATATATTTTGCAAGGGCAGTTATGGCATCGTTTCCTGAAACTATCATAGATGCCTTTATTAAATCTTCCACTGAAATATTTTGATTTTCCTTAAGTTCAAAAGTTGAGCCGCCAAGAAGGGCTGATTCTCTATCAATGGTAACTATGTCAGTTTTTGAAATTGATCCTTCAGAAATTTTATCTAAAACCACAAAAATTGAAACAAGTTTTGAAGTTGAAGCCATGGCCCTAACTTCGTCAATATTATAAGCCTTTAAAATTTTTTGGGACTTAAAATCACCAAGCAGATAGGAGGCAGTAAGATTTTCAAGAGAATAATTTTCATACTTTCTAATCTCTTGAGCTTCAGCTGCCGTTGCCTTTTGAACTCCTTCTTTAGTTGGAACTAAAATATTTTGATCCCTAACTTCTTTTGGCTCTTCATTTTCAGGATTTGCTAAATTTTCATTTGCCGCCTGTAAATTATTTTGATTAGTTTGACCTTCATTTATAGCATATGTGTTTATATTTAAAAAAAGTGATAAAATTGCAAGTAGAATAGCAATAGATTTTTTCATTTTCCACCTCTATTTTTCTATTTTAACAAATAAGAAATTAATTGTAAAATGCTGAAATTCCCAAATTTTAGAATTTCTTAAAAATTTAATTTTCTTTCTTATGCTATAATCATAAAGAGGTATATATGATTAGAAAATCTTGTGGATGTTTAATTTTTATAATTTTATTATTTTTTACTCTTGTCTTTATAATAAATATAAAATTTGAAGATAAGGAAGACTATAAAACGGCTTATTTAGATGAAACCCTTGAATTGGCAAAGTCCGTTTCAGATCGTTATGGTCTTTTTACATCTGTGGTCCTTGCCCAATCTGCACTTGAAAGCAATTATGGAAAAAGCGAACTTTCCCAAAATTATAATAATTATTTTGGCATAAAGGGAAAGGCGGGAAGTGAAGATGCCGTTTATTTTGAAACAACTGAAGTAAGAGATAATAAGGCCCAGAAAGTAAAGGAGCCCTTTAAATCTTTTTTATCTAAAAATGACTCCTTTAATTATTATGGCAAATTAATTACTGGCCTTAAGAGATATGAAAATGTTGTGGCGGCTCGTGATTTTAGAGAAGCTGCAAGAGCCTTGCAAGAAGGGGGCTATGCAACTGATCCCTCCTATGCAGATAAAATCATTTCAATTGTGGAAAAATATGAACTTGGCCAATTTGACAGCCCTAAACCTTAATAATTTTTAAATAAGCCTCTGGATCTTTAAAAATTCCTCCGCTATGTTTCGTTTCAGGAAAGGAAATAAAATCTGCTTTCAAATATTTTTCCTTTAATTTTTTAATATTTTTAAAGGACGGGTCAAGGTCTCCATAAATAAATAAAATTTTTTCAGCCTCCATCTTTTGAAATTTTGAGCCATTTATAGAGTTTAGAAAATTTTCAAGACTCTCCTTATCAATTTCTCCTGCCACAAGGCATATATTTTCATACATACCTGGATAAAGGCTCTTTATCCTATTTATTGTATTTTGGTCGCCAATAATTTTTTTAGAATAGGAGGCAAATTTTCTCTTTAAAATCTCTCTTATAATTAAATTTATTTTTACATTAATATAGCCGTCTAAAATGGCTTTTTTTACTTTTATGGCCCTCCTTGACAAAAGATCCATTAAAATATTTGCCCCATAGGAAAAGGAAAGGGCATAATAAAATTCTAAAAGTTCCTTGTCCCTCAAATATTTATAAATCAAATCACAATCCCTTTCAAAAGATATAAATTTTTCATCCCTATTTATTAAATCTGGATAGACAAAATAAAAATCAGGAAAGGATTTTTCAAATTTAGTTTTTAATTCTTCATCTATATTAAGTGGACTTACGATGAGAATATTGTTCCCGGTCCTCTGTCCAAAACCATTAAATTTCATAAGACACCTCTTTTTTAAAATAATTATACATGATATAATTTTTTGTGGGAGGGATATTTTGCCAAAATCTAAAACATTTATAACAATTTTATTATCCGCTTTTTTGCCCTTTGCTTTGGGCTTTTTTTATAAAAAACAAGATGCAAATGAAATGATTTATGTATATCTTTTTATGTGGACCATGATCAATTATTTATTCTTAACCACAACCATTTCTATTTTTCAGTCTTATAGAAAAATTTTGGCTTTGCCGGGAATAAATATTAGAAAGGCTACATATTATATAAATTTACTTTTATACACCCTAATAATTATTTTTGTAAATATTTATTTCACAAATATGCTTTATGATACGGGAAGTAAACTTATCTATAATCTTTCAAGCCCCTATATTTTAATTTCAATTTTTGTATTTTATATCATTAATCTTCAGTATGGAAATTTCCCCATAAAGGAAGATGGAAATCCAAATATTTACACAGTTCTTGCAAAAGGCTCATTTAAAAATGGTAGGGACAGATACGCAACTGTTGTTGGCTTTTATGACAAGGGCCTAGTGGTTGGAGATTATTATTTCCCCTATGAAACAATGAAATCCATTGGAACTGCCAAAAAGAAAGTTGGGATTTTTATAAAAGGAAGGGACGAAGAGGGAAATTACAGACTTAATATTGATTCCTTAAATTCAGCTGCAAGGGCAGTAATTATTTTAGAAGCTGCTGCTGAAAGGGGTAAGCTTGATAAAAATAAATTAAATTTTGACAAATAAGGAGAGTTAAGAATTCTTAATAATTTATTTAGAAAGAAAGTCAATTTGTAATATTATTGTAATTGTAGTTTAAAAATTTTCATAATATAATAAAATTATTAGACAAAGGAGGACATTATGAAAAAAAGAATTATTAGTTTAATAATGGTGTTTGCAATGATTTTATCACTTGTTGCCTGCACACCTAACACAACTGCTTATTTAGACGCATCAGCTAAGATAAATTCTTGGAAGGGTGCAAAAGTAAAAGCTGACCTTACTTATGACATCAAGATTCAAAATCCTGAAGACAAAAGTCAAAAAATTAACCTAAAGGTTCCTGCAAAACTTGAAGGAATTTCAGAAGGCCAAGACAAGGCTCAAATAAATTTAAGTCTTGATCTTAAGAGCTTAAAGGCAGAAATTGCAAAAATGGGAGAAGAAGAAGCTAAGGAAATCCAAAAATTTGGAGATAACTTATCTTTTGATATGTATGTTGACGGTGGAAGAATTATTATAAATAAAGATCTTTTCACTACTATTAACAGTGAAAGCTTTAAAGACATTAAGGAAAAATATATTGAACTTCCTAGTGAATATAATGTAAGTGGTGAGGCTTATAAATATCTTGCTTCTGAAGAATTTAAGGCAGATTTATTAGATCTTTACAAGACAGCTCTTCCTGATTTCAAACCTCTTAAAGACTATAAGGTGAGTGGAAATACTTATTCTTATGAAGCAACTTCTGATGATTTATTAACTGATGCATCAAAGGGTGTTGATTCAATTATTAAAAATTGGGATAAGACTACTGATAAGTTAGTAAAAATTCTTACTAAATTAGATTTGCCAAAGGAAACTTTAAATAAAGATGAAATTTTAAAATTAAAAGATTCTTATAAAAAAGAAGATTTAGACAAGGCTATTAAAGATTTAAAAGACCTTTTAAAGGGAACAAAAATTTCTGAAAAGACAACTTTTGAAGATGACAAAGTGTCTCAAGAAGTTAAGGTTAATTTAAGTATTAAAGACCTTATGACTTATGACATCACTATCAATTCTGTTACAACAAAAGATGAAAGTGTGAAAGTTACTATTCCTACTGATGTTAAAAAACTTACAACAGATGAATATATGAAGCTTTTCATGGGCGATATTGAACCTATTGTTAGTGTAAGACTTAATGGAAAAATTGTTGGCGATGGAGAAGGTAAAATTATTAATAACAGAACAATGCTTCCTTGCAGAAGTCTATTTGAAACTTTAGGATCTAAAGTTTCCTATGACGAAAAGTCAAAAGTTGTTACTGCAAAACAAGGAGAAAATACAATTATCCTAACTATTGGCAAAGACATTGCAAAAGTTAATGGTAAAGAAGTTAAACTTGACTCTCCTGCAGTAATTATTGAAAACAAAACTTATGTGCCTGGAAGATTTGTTGCTGAATCTTTTGGCTATAAAGTAAAATATGAAAAACAAGGTATTATTTCACTTGTTGACATCTACAATATTTCTGATGAAAAATTAGCAGAAGAAATTAAAAAAGCTGAAGCAGAAATGTTGGCAGAAGCTAAAAAAGCCTTTGAAGAAGCAAAAGCAGATGATAAAAAAGTAGAAGAAAAGAAAGAAAATGTAAGCGAAAAAATTGAAGAATCAGCAAAAAATGCTTCAAAAGCTATATTTTCAGTTCTTAGATAAGTAAAATAAGAGCCGGCTCAAAGCCGGCTTTTTTTATTTGTATAATTTAATAGGTTTTCTTAAGACTTTATCATATTTTTAAATTCAATTTTTGATTTCTTATAGGCTAAATAAAAAATAAACTTATAAATTTTTATTAAAGGCCTTTCCCGTATTTGAAAAGAAATTTCCTTATGTTATACTAGAATAAAGGTGAATTATGAAGCGATTTTTTAAGTTTACTCTCCCGTCAATTATGTCTTTATGGGTTTATGCATTATACACTATGGTTGACGGATTTTTTGTAGCAAATTTTATAGGTGAAATTGAATTTTCGGCAGTTAATATTTCCATGCCTTTAGTAACTCTTCTCTTTGCCCTAGGAATCTTATTTTCTGTAGGCACTCAGGCAAGAGTTGGATATAGGCTAGGAAAAGGAGAATATGATGAAGCTAATATTATTTTTTCAACGGGCTTTACGTCCTTATCTATAACGGGAATTATTGTCTCAATTTTACTTTTAATTTTTTTAAAACCTATCGCAAATATATTGGGGGCCAATAATCTAACCCATGATTTTGTATTAGAATATCTTGGAATTATTTTAGTCTTTGGCGTGTTTTTTATGGTAACTTACCAGCTGGAAGTTTTGGTAAAAGTTGATGGCTATCCGCATATTTCTATGATCTCTGTTGTGACGGCTGCCATTTCAAATATTGTCCTTGATTATTTATTTATAGTTCCCTTAAATATGGGAATTTTCGGTGCTGGTCTTGCAACTGGCATCTCTCAAGTTATTTCAACTCTTTTAATGCTAAGGCACTTCATTCTTAAAAAGGGAAGACTTCGCTTTACAAAAAAGGTTGATTTTAAAAGATTAAAAACCCTTCTCACCCTTGGCTTTGGAGATTCTATTTCTGAACTTTCTATGGGCTACACAACATTTTTATTTAACAACGTCCTTTTAAAAGTTTTTGGTCAAGATGGGGTTATAGTTTTTACTGTTTTATCCTATGTCCAGGTATTTGCCCAGTCCACAATGTCTGGTGTCAGCCAAGGTCTTGCTCCTTTATTTTCCTATGATTATGGAAGAGGTGCCTATGATCTTATAAAAAAATCTATTAAAAGAGGACTAGTTTTTGTAAGCCTTATTGCGATTTTTTTCTATATCTTTACCTATTTATTTAGGGTAGATGTTACACAATTATTTTTATCTGACAGCCCAAACCTGCAAATTGAAGCTGCAAATGCCATAAAAATTTTCTGTATTTCTTTTATCTTTATAGGGATAAACCTGCTTATGGTTACACTTTTTGCCAGTCTTGGCATGGGAAGGGTGGCATCTATTATATCCCTTCTAAGAACGCCAATTTTAATTTCTGTTGTCATGGCCCTATATTATTTTTATTCAGGAGGGGACAAAATTTGGTATGTCCTAAGTATTTCAGAAGGCATAACGACAGTTATTTCCCTAGGACTAATGAAAAAATATATTTTAGATGTTGCTAAGGAGAAAATAAAATAAAAAATGGGGAAGCCTATGAAAAATAAAAAATTTTATATTTTCATTTTAATAATAATGCTTTTAGGACTTGGATTTTTTTATAAATCCTATTTAAACTATCCCAAAAAAATTGTTGCTGAATCCATATACACTTTAGATGACAGCCTAATCCGTGAGATTTCAAAATTTTTCCCGGGCCTTGATATAGAAAAGACCTTTAGGGACTATGAAGAAAAGGGAACTTTCACCCTTTCATTTTTAAAAGTTGGAAGAGATGATTTTAAAAATTTTATCCTTATAGAGGACCCCTTAAATAAGAAAAAACTTTCCTATTATAGAATAGAAAACCCTGAGGATGCTAGAGAATATGGAGAAACTATTATAAATAATAATATTTATTTAACTTTTCCAAAAATTTTGGATAAATCTCTTTATATTGACAGAAACACAGCCTCTGTCATGGCAAAAAACACAAGTATTGCCAAGGATTTAAACTTTGATTTTACTAATGATTTTTTCCTCAGTCCACCAATGAGTCCCCTTGATAAAAAAACAAGACTAAAAAAATATTTGAGGGAAGAATGGACAGCATTCTTAAATTCTACTAGGGTTAAAAAGTTGGGAGAAGGTAAATATCAAATTATTATTAATACTAAGGACTCCACCAATCTTTTAAAAAATTTTGAAGACTTTTTAAAAAATGACGGTAGCCTTCCCAAAAGATATTATTCTTTTGCCGATGACTTTTTGAATATTTTTAATCAAAATCTGACTGATGAAAATATAAAAGTCTTTTATATGGACATTGACAAAAATAAGGACATTAAAAAAATTTACACATCTGACGAAAAATATGTCATTTCTTTAAAAAATCCCTTAATCATAAAATTTCCCAATCTTTCTTTAAAGGCCCGCTTAAGGACTTATGACCACCGAAATACTATAAATGCTCTTTTAAATGGTAGGTCATTTAGCCTATCTTATTATCCAAAAGACCATAAAATTTTTTCTTACTATAAGGGATGGTATTTTGACGGAGATTTTTATGACTTTAAGGCTGGCAATTATTTCAAAATTTCAGGTCTTTTAAATCATAAGGGAGAAAATAATAAAATAGCCCTTAACTTTTATAAAAATCCCAAGGAAATTAAGGAAAAAGATAAAAATTTTGAACTTTTAAAGTTTTCACAAGATGATTGGGACAAGGTAAAAGATAAGTTTATTCCTTACTTCGAAGAATAAATTATGTAAAAATAATTTACAAATCTAAAAATTTTTTTGATTTTTTTAAATTTTTTTGAAAAAACTTGTTTATTTTATAAATATTGGGTATAATAGCAATACCAAGATGCGTTAACTTAGTAGTATGATAAAAAGTTTATAGTCTTGGTAATGAAACTTGACAATTCCATTCCGATACAAAAAATCATTAAAAATTTATCAGTCTTTGACTTTAATATAGATAAAATTTAGAAGATTTAGATTTTAAATTGCTAAGAATAAAGTTTCAGATAAAAGATAAAAAATATAAACAAATATAAAATTTCAAAAACACAAATAATTGATTATGTAAAGTAAGATTGGAATTAATATTATATTTTGAAAGCAGTTTGATGACTACAAGTTTTGAGAGTTAGAAATTTGATTAATAGTATAAAAGCTAGTCTTTAGGAATATAATAAATAACAGTTTAGTCTAAAGTAAATTAGGTGATAAGAAGCGTGATTGAACCAAAAAGTTTTTATGGAATGGAAGTTGGAAAGTTTTTATAAAGAATGAATGATTATGAAAGATTATGGGAGGGCCTATAATAATAATTTATTCATTCTTTATTTTTTTGAGCTTATATTTTATACTAATATAAATGGAGGTTGTTATGAAAGCTGTAATTAATATTGTTGGTAAAGATAAGGTTGGTATTGTCCATAAATCTACAGGCCTTCTAGTAAAGTATGGTATAAATATTGTTGATATTAATCAAACTATTATTGATGGCTATTTTAATATGATTATGATTGTTGACATAAGTAAAATGTCAGGTTCTTTTGATGACCTGATTCGTGATTATGGAGAACTTGAAAGAGAAATTGAAGTTAAAATTAAAGTTATGCATGAAGATATTTTTAATGCCATGCATATAATTTGAGGTTTTTATGTATAGTAGAAATAATATTTTAGAAACTGTCAATATGCTTGACAATGAACTTTTGGATATAAGAACTGTAACTGTTGGAATTTCTCTTTTGGACTGTATTGATTCGGATATTAATAAGTCCATAAAAAAAGTCTACGATAAAATTTCAAGGACCTGTGAAAATTTAACCGCTCTTACAGACAAAGTTTCCAGAAAATATGCAATTCCCATAATTAATAATAGAATTTCTGTAACTCCAATTTCAATTATTGGGGCTGCTACTGGCGAAAAGTCTTATGTCCCCTATGCAAAAATTTTAGATAAGCTTGCAAAGGACCTTGGGATAAATTTTATTGGCGGATTTTCAGCTCTTGTCCAAAAAGGTTTTACTAATTATGACAGAGTATTAATTGATTCAATCCCTGATGCCTTAACAGAAACTGATCTTGTCTGTGCATCAGTAAATGTTGGATCCACAAAAGCTGGTATTAATATGGATGCAGTTAAAAAAATGGGCGAAGTCATAAAAAAGGCTGCTTATTTAACAAGGGATACTGATTCTTCAGCCTGCACAAAGCTTGTTGTCTTTGCAAATGCCATTGAAGATAATCCCTTTATGGCTGGAGCCTTTCACGGTATTTCTGAAAGTGAAAATTCTATTAATATTGGCGTTTCAGGCCCTGGAACTGTCTTATCTGCCCTGAAAAAAATTTCTAATAAATCCTTTACTGAAGTTTCAGAAACTATTAAAAAAACTGCTTTTAAAATCACAAGAATGGGGGAACTCGTTGGCAAGGAAGTTGCAAAAGAATTAAATATTCCCTTTGGCATCATTGACCTTTCCCTTGCACCTACACCCGCTGTTGGAGATAGTGTCGGAAGAATTTTAGAAGAAATGGGAGTAGAACATGTTGGCGGTCATGGCACAACTCTTGCCCTTGCCCTTTTAAATGACTGTGTTAAAAAGGGAGGAATTATGGCATCATCTCATGTTGGTGGCCTAAGCGGAGCCTTTATTCCAGTTTCCGAAGATGAGGGTATGATTGAAGCTGCCACAAATTCCTATATTAATTTAGATAAACTTGAGGCTATGACAAGTGTCTGTTCAGTTGGCCTTGATATGATTGCCATTGCAGGGGATGTTCCGGCTGAAACCATTTCTGCGATTATAGGAGATGAAGCTGCGATTGGAGTTATAAATGCTAAGACAACAGCAACAAGATTAATTCCAGTCTATGGCAAAAAAGTTGGCGATACTGCAAATTTTGGTGGCCTTTTAGGATACGCTCCAATAATGGATATTGGATCTTATTCTTCAAAAAAATTAATTGACAGAACCGGACAAATTCCGCCACCAATTCATTCATTTAAAAATTAAAGGAAAAACATTATTGTGCCAGTTTTACATAAACTTGACATAATAATGTTTTTATCTTAAAATAAGTTTACTGTGTCCACGTAGCTCAGTTGGATAGAGCACACGCCTCCTAAGCGTGGGGCCGGAGGTTCGACTCCTCTCGCGGACGCCAAAAAACCGGGAACTTTGAATCCCGGTTTTTTTATATAATATTATCTAGGCATCAGACCTTGAAAAAGAATTTTTCATATATAGAGATGCTATATATAAAACCTCGTCTAAATACTTATCGGTTGCTTCTTTCGTAAAGTCTGCAACTTCTTCATTTGCTTTTTCAAGGAACTTTTTAATGTCCTTAATACTTCCTTTATTTTTCTTAAATTCCTTGTCATATTTATTAATAATTTCATGCCCCTTTGATAAAACTTTCATTTGGTAAGCTTCCGTTGAAGCTTGAGTTTCGGCAAAGTTTGAATCACAAAGGACTCCAATAATTCTATTGACCCAGTAAAAATTTTCACTTGTTGGTGTCAAGCTTGTGTTTGCAAGATATTTTGGAGTTTTTGAAATATTTGTATAAAATGGAATTAAGCCGTTAAAAACATTTGAACCAAAGGCAAGCCATTCAATGGCCTTAATTTCTTCATCAACATAAGGCCTAATTTGTGTAAGGGCCAAAACATCATCTCTATTAATTCCAATTGGCCTAAATTTTCCTCTTTGATCTCCTTGGCCATGTCTTCCATAGGGATCATAGGGCGTTCCTTCATAATGATTTGAAAGGATTGTCTTAACATCTTCAATTGTAATTTTTCCTTCAGGAACCATTGACCATGGAAGATTATTAGAAGATGGTTTGAATTCCGCATCAGGTCCATCAAAACTATAGGTATTTTTGTTAAAATATCTTAACATCACCCATGCACGAGGAGTGTTGTAAACATGGTCTTCATAACTATCTGAACCAAAGGCTTCTCTAGGATTAAAATTTCCCTTTAAGCTTAAATCTAAATGATTTTCCTTAATAAATTCTCTTAAATCTTCTGAACACATATGAGATTCTTTTTTTGAAAAAGCATCTTTAAAGTCAAATTCATCAATACCTAATTGGTTTGGCATAACAACATATGCGTCGTCAGGAACTTTCTTTGCTATCCAGTGATGACCTCCTATTGATTCAAGCCACCAAATTTCATTTTCATCTTGGAAGGCAACGGCATTACTTTCATAGGTTCCATATTCTTCAAGTAACTTTCCAAGCCTTTCAACCCCTTCTCTTGCTGATGAAATATAGGGAAGAACTATAACAATAAAGTCTTCTTCGCCAATCCCTCCCTTTTTAATTATTCCTTCTTCATATTCAACTAGTGGATCTGCTCCTAAAACCCTTTCATTTGTTGTAATTGTTTCTGTAGCTGTCATGCTAACATTTTTTTCATTAATTCCGCAAGCTCCCCAAACGCCTCTCCATTTTTTTACATTGGGAAGGCAGGTGTAAGAAAAAGATTTTTCAGGGAGTTTTATTTCGCAGTCAGTTCTAACAGATTTATAATCAACTACTTGATCTTCTGAAGATACATAGATAAATTTTTTTGCCTTAAACATACCTGAGGATGAATCTTCAATACGTGCCACCATAGTTGAACCGTCATAACTTGCATTTTTACCAATTAATATAGTTGTACACATAATATCTCCTTTTAATTTCCCTATCTAATTATAAAATATAATTACTCCTTAAAAACTTTCTTAATTTTCTAAAGGGATTATATTAATAACGGGTATTTCGTAGGGATGATTTTCCTTTATAATTCTAAAGGTCTTGTCCTTATTTTCACTTTTTATCCTAAATTCTAACTTTAATTCCTTAACTTCCTCTATTTTCATCTTTTCTCCAATAAAGGGATTAGAGTCCTCAAGGGGCCTAAAATGGCCAAGAACTTCAGTTGCTGCAAAAACATAGTCATAGGGACCATCAATTAAAAGTGAATTTTTATTTAATTCATCAATTAATTTCTTGCTATTTTCCTTAGGTATAAAAACTTCAAATTTAAAATAAGTCATAAAATCCCTCCATCTATTAATTATACTAAAAAATGTTTAAAATTCTAGTTTTTTGGATAAATAAGAATTGGAGGGATAAAAATGATTAAATTAATAATTAAAATTTTAGTTAGTGCTTTAGCTATTTTAATAGCTTCATGGCTACCAGGTGGCTTTACTGTATCTTCTTTTGGAACTGCAATTATGGCTGCAATTGTAATCGGAATTTTAGACTGGGCAATTAATAAATTTGCCGGTATTGACGCATCACCTTTTGGAAGAGGAGCTGTTGGTTTTATAGCTTCTGTTGTAATTTTATTTTTAACAGGAAAATTTATTAAGGGATTCCAAGTAACTTTATTAGGAGCAATTGTTGGTTCTGTTATTTTAGGAATCGTTGATATTTTCATTCCTGCAGATAAAAGGCCTATGTAATAAAAAAAATATTGTCCATCTTAGGCAATACTTTTTTTGGTATAAAAATCCCCTAAACCCTTTGATGTAACTAGGATTTGGGGGATTCTTCAATATACATTATACTTATCAATTATTTTATCAATTATTTCAGAATTTCTCCTATTTAAATAATACCAGGTATTATTTACCCTTATAGTCTGTCCGCCCTTCACAAATTCAATTTTCTTTCCAGTCACCAAATAAACATTTACATAATTAACCGCATCAACTGATGAGTCGGGGCTGGTTTTTTTGCCCCTTAATTTATTTAAGGACCCAGCTATATCCTTTATTTCCTTAGAATTTTTTATTGTCTTCATGACATCTGTTTTTCTGGCAATTATTTCAATATACTCAACTTCTCTTAAATTAATTTTTGCCAGGCTATTCCTCGATGAAATAATGCTTGTTCCAACAATTATAAGTAAGGCAAAAAAAAGGATTAAAACTATTCTCCATAATTTATTAGATTTTGAATTTCTCCTCATTATATCTTCAAAACTCCGTTCATAAAGCTATAAGCCCTGCCCCCAACTTTAACATCATTTGTAACTTCATTATATCCAGCAATTATTTTAGAAATTCTTCCCAAAAATTTTCCTTGATTTGAATAGATAATATTAGGTTTTTCCCTTAAATTATTGTGAAGATAATACATTGTTGCTGCTGTTGAAGTTCCTGATCCCATTTCTTCATTCATACCAATAATTGGAGAGAAGGTTCTTTGAGTTGTATTTTCCCCATCTTTTGTTGTAAAGACATTAAAGGAAATTATATTTTCTCTTTCAGAAAATTCTATAGCCCTATCTATATCTAGCTTAATTTTATTTAATATTTCCTCATTCTTAACGGGGATTATAATGTCCCCAAGGCCTGTTGAAATTTTTTCTGGATAGCAATCGCAAATTTCAAGTCCCACATCTTCCTTTTTAAGATTCAATATATTTAAAATCTTTGAAAAATCCTTAATTTTTTCTTCATTTCTAAGCTTTAAAGTCATAAATATATGCTTGATTTTATTGTCCCTATATTCAAGCTCAACTTTAATTTTTCCAGCCTTAGTATATTGTGTTATCTTTTGTATGCCTTCTTCCTGAGGAAGAATGTACTCATTTTCTGCTAATGCATAAAAAGTTGCCATTGTTGCATGACCACAAAGCTGTATTTCCTTTTCAGGTGTATAAAATTCCGTATTATAGACACCTGTATCCAGCCTCTTTATAAATACGGAAACAGGCTGTTTTATGTCTTTAGCAATGTTTTGTTTTTCTTTTGGGCTTAAATCACCTTTGTCAATTATAACTCCTGTTGAATTTCCCTTAAAGGGGCCATCTGTAAATGCTGACACCAAGTACATATTATAGAATCTGGCCATCTAAATCCTCCCTAAAATTAAATCGCAAATCCTTTGTAAATCATCTTCATTGTAATATTCTATTTCTAGTTTTTTGACCTTGCCTCTTCCTTTAAAAACAACTTTTGTTCCCAAAAAGCTTGTGAGTTCATCCTTAATGTTTTCTGTAAAGATATCAATACCTTGATCTTTTTTACTACTTAACTTTTCAGTTTTTGCAACTGATATAGAATTTTTTACAATTTTTTTTGCTTCCCTAAACTGTTTTTCCTTATCCTTTATTGATAAAAGAGCCTTTCCATGAGATGGAGAAAGATCTCCTTTAAAAATTAAATCAATTACCCTTTCATCTAAATTTAGAAGTCTAATTGTATTTCCAATATATTGACGGCTTTTGCCTACTTCCTTTGCAAGGTCTTCCTGCCTTAAATTATATTCTTCAATTAAGTATTTATAGGACCTTGCCTCTTCAATAGCGTTTAAATCTTCTCTTTGAATATTTTCTATTAAGGCAATTTTATCTGACTCTTCAGATTCTATGTCCTTAATAATTGCCGGAACCCTTTCAAGACCAGCAAGTTTTGCAGCCCTAAATCTTCTTTCTCCTGAAATTACTAGAAATTTATCGCCATCTTTTTTTAAGATAAGCGGCTCAATTATTCCATAATTTTTAATGGATTCAGATAGCTCCTTTAAGCTCTCCTGATCAAAATATTTTCTAGGCTGATTTTCATTGGTCATTATTAATTCAAGATTAATTTCCATAAAAATATTTTTTTCGGGATATATAATCTCATCAATTTCACTTTTATTTGATAAAAAATTACCCAGACCTCTTCCCAAGGCTTTCTTTTTTGTCATTTTACACCTACAACTTCCTTAGCTAATTTTAAATATGCCTTCGCACCCTTTGAAGATGAATCATAATCAAAAATTGTGACACCAAATGAAGGGGCTTCTGCTAATCGAACGTTCCTCGGAATTATTGTTTTAAAAACTTTTCCCTTAAAAAATTTTTTTACTTCCTCTGCCACTTGCTGAGATAAATTATTTCTCGGGTCATACATGCACATTAAAACACCGCCTATTTCTAAATTTTTATTAAAATTATCTCTAACAAGATTTATGGTGTCCATAAGCTGGCTTACTCCTTCTAAAGCGTAATATTCGCACTGAACAGGAACAATAATAGAATCTGTTGCTATTAATGACATCATTGACAAGATGCCAAGGGATGGTGGACAATCAATAATTACATAGTCATAGGAGTCCTTAATTTCATCAAGGGCCTCCTCTAATTTATATTGCCAATTTTCATCTCTTGCAAATTCAATTTCAGCACCAGCAAAATCGCTGCCTGAAGGTACAAGGCTAAGATTTTTATATTTAGTATTATAGACCGCTTTTTTTTCCTTAGAATTTAAGAAGTCATAAATCATATAATCATAATCTTTCAGATCAAGGCCTGAACTGGTGTTGGCCTGTGGATCCATATCAATAATTAATACTCTTTTCTTTAGTTTTGCTAGGCCGTGACTTAAATTAATAACAGTGGTAGTCTTGCCAACGCCGCCTTTTTGATTAAAAACAGTAATTACTTTCGCCATTTCAAACCTCATTTCTATTTATATGATAACAGAATTTTATAGATTTTTAAATATATAATAAAAAATGCTCCTTGTGGAGCGTAAAAATAAATTTTAATAAATCTTAAATCCTAGCCTCTTTATTGACGTTAATTAAAATAATCAATTTATTATTTTAAAAATTTTGTTTAAATGTTCAATTTATTTCTATACCATTTTTTCTCAAAATATTTTTAATAATTAATTCACTTACAAATAAAAAATGCTCCACGTGGAGCAATTGATTTTTTTAATTTATAAGGGCTTGTTTTTAGGTTTCCCTCCAGCCCTTGGATATTTTTTATCTGTCATATTTATTTTTTTAATTATTAAAAGATAGTGAGTTATTTCTAGGGGGAGTTTTATTTCAACTAAATCTTCCACTTGTCCTCCTAAAATATTAATAGCTCTTTTTCCTTCTTTTAATTCTTCCGCAGCTTCTGGTCCTTTCATGGCAATAAAATATCCGCCTACTTTTGTGAAAGGAAGACAGTATTCTGAAAGGGTCGAAAGTCTTGCAACTGCCCTTGATGTTACTATGTCAAAACTTTCTCTAAAATTTTCATCTCTTGCCATTTCCTCGGCCCTTCCATGGATAGGTCTAATGTTTTTTAATGCAAATTCTTCAATAACACTTTCCAAAAATTTTATCCTTTTATTTAAAGAATCT
Organism: Peptoniphilus raoultii; assembly: GCF_900099555.1. Lineage (GTDB taxonomy): Bacteria > Bacillota > Clostridia > Tissierellales > Peptoniphilaceae > Peptoniphilus_A > Peptoniphilus_A raoultii. The sequence goes on along the minus strand of NZ_FMWM01000002.1, from coordinate 396,198 downwards.
ACCAGAGTAATGTCTAAATCTCTATTGTATAGTTTTAATGGGATTCCTGGAAATCCCCCTCCAGTACCAAGATCTAAAATTTTACTATCATTTTTTATTAAGCCAATTTTGAAAAGTGAAAGAGAATCTAAAAAGTGCTTTACATTAAATTCATTTTCATCTTCAATCCTTGTAATGTTAGTCTTTTTATTATATTGTAAAAGATACTTTCTAAATTTTTCAAAATCTGAAATATACTCTTCAGAAAGATTATAAGCTTTAAAATAATCACTTAAGTTCATTTTGTCTCCTCATCTGTTCAAGGTGAATTAATAAAACATTTATATCAGCGGGGGAAACTCCAGTAATTCTCATAGCCTGACCAATGGATTCAGGTCTTGTTCTTGCAAGTTTTTCTCTAGCCTCCAGCCTTAGACCTTCAATTTTTTTATAGTCTAAATTAAAATCAAGTTTTTTATTTTCAAGTTTTTTAAACTGTTTAATTTGAATTTCCTGCTTTTTAATATAGCCTTCATATTTTATTTCTATTTCAACATTATCTACTATATCTTTTCTTAAGTCAGGCCTTTCAGGGTCAAGGGTTTCAAGTTTTTTATAGGTTAGCTCCGGCCTTTTTAAAAGTTCCGCCAAACTAATTGTCTTTTTTAGGTCTGTTGAACCCAAATCCATTAAATTTTTATTTACTTCTTCTGTAGGATTGATTTTTATCGATCTAATTCTTTCAAATTCTTTTTCAATATTTTCTTTCCTATAGAGATATTTTTCATACCTTTCGTCATCAACAAGACCAAGCTTGCGTCCAATTTCAGTTAATCTTAAATCTGCATTATCCTGTCTTAAAGTTAATCTATATTCACATCTTGCCGTCATCATTCTATAAGGTTCTTTTGTTCCCTTTGTAACTAAATCATCAATTAAAACGCCAATATAGGCCTGAGATCTGTCTAAAATACAAGGGTCTTTTCCTTGAACTTTTAAGGCAGCATTAATTCCAGCAACAAGACCTTGAGATGCCGCTTCTTCATAACCTGATGATCCATTTATTTGACCTGCAAAAAATAATCCGTCAAAATCCATATGTTCTAAACTCCTCTTTAAAAGAGTAGCATCAATTGCATCATATTCTATGGCATAAGCTGGTCTTAAAATTTTACAATTTTCAAGGCCTAGAATTTCCCTATAAAATTTATTTTGAACCTCCACAGGAAGGGATGATGAAACACCTTGTATATACATTTCATCAGTGGTTAAGCCTTCAGGTTCTATAAAAACTTGATGAGAATCTTTGTCTTCAAACCTCGTTACCTTATCTTCAATTGACGGGCAGTATCTTGGACCCTTTCCAGTAATATCACCAAGAGATAGGGCAGACCTAGAAATATTTTTCCTAATAATTTCGTGACACTTTTCTGTAGTGTACGTTAAATAGCAAAGCTCCTGATCTATGTCCATATCCTTATCATAATTTAAAAAGGAAAAAGGCGTAACTTGTGGGTCGCCTTTTTGCTCTTCCATGCCTGAAAAGTCAATTGATGACCTTAAAACTCTTGCTGGTGTCCCCGTTTTTAACCTCATAAGTTTCATAGAAAAATCTTCCTCTAAAGATTTTGAAAGGTGATTTGCCGGTCCAAAACCAGTAGGGCCAGAAGAATAGTTAACTTCCCCCATATAAATCCTACCCCTCAAATAGGTTCCAGTACATAAAACAACAGCTTTAGCGCCATAGCGAGCCCCATTTCTTGTTAAAACGCCGGTGATTTTATTGCCATCTCTTAAAATTCTTATAGCTTCATCTTCTTTAAGGTCTAAATTTTTTTCATTTTCAAGGACTCTTTTCATTACTTCGTGGTATTTTCTCTTATCCGCTTGAGCTCTAAGGGAGTGGACAGCAGGGCCTTTTGAAGTATTAAGCATTCTTGACTGGATAAAGGTCTTGTCTATATTTTTTGCCATTTCTCCACCAAGAGCATCAATTTCCCTAACTAAATGACCCTTTCCTGTCCCACCAACATTGGGATTACAGCTCATAGATACCACTGAATTTAAATTTATACATAATAAGAGAGTCTTAGCTCCCATTCTTGCAGATGCAAGAGCAGCTTCACTGCCTGCATGGCCTGCACCGACAACAATTGTATCATAACTGCCGGCATCAAAATATTTTACTTCTGCCATAATACCTACTTTCCAATACAAAATTCACTGAAAACTCTATCTAAAACTTCTTCAGTCGTTATAAGGCCTGTAATTTCTGAAAATTTACTAATAACTTCTTCGAGATTTACTTCAATTAAATCCAAAAATATTTCATTTTCCAGGTCTTTCTTAGTTTCTTCCATAGAACTTAGAGCCTTTGTAAGGGCATTAATATGCCTTATATTATCAATATAAATTTGATCCTTTTGGACAATATCTCCTGCAAAAAACATTTCTCTAATTTTGTCCTCAATTAATTTTATCTTTTTAGGATCAATAACTGAAAGTTTTAGAAAATCTCTATTTCCAATTAATTTTTTAATATCCTCATCTGTAACTTTTTCTTCCAAATCATCTTTATTCATTATGATAATAGACTTTTTATTCTTGATTAAATTTATTATTTTATAGTCATCATCATTAAAATCCTTTGAAATGTCAAAAAGAGTGATTACAAGATCTGCATCCTTAATCTTATCTTTGGCAATTTCAACTCCAATTTTTTCCACCTTATCTTTAGTTTCACGAATCCCTGCCGTGTCGGTTATTTTTAATAAAAGACCATCTAAATCAATATAATCTTCAATTATATCCCTAGTGGTGCCAGGGATGTCAGTAACTATGGCCCTATCATATTTTAGCATGCCATTTAAAAGAGAAGACTTACCTACATTAGGCTTACCTAAAATTACTGTATTTATTCCGTCCCTTAATAACTTTGCTTTTTGTGAATTTTCTAACAAAAATTTCATCTTTTCAATAATTGAATCACATCTTGTCTTTAATTCCTTATAAGTTGCATCTTTGATTTCATCTTCAGGAAAATCTATGTTAGCTACAATTAAAGCCTGCATGCCCACTACTTCATCTTCAATTTTTTTAATTTCTCTTGATATGCTGCCTTTTAACTGGTCCATAGAAATATCAAATGCTGATTCTGTTTTTGATTTTATTAAATCTATCACAGCTTCTGCTTGGGTCAGATCAATTCTTCCATTTAGAAAAGCTCTTTTTGTAAATTCGCCTCTTTCTGCAAGCCTTGCTCCTCTTTTTAAAAGAGCCTTTAAAATTCTTCTTACGGCAACAATTCCTCCATGGCAGTGAATTTCAACAATATCCTCACCACTATAGGAGTGAGGTCCAAGCATTTTAACTGCCAAAACTTCGTCAATAATTTGTCCATCTTCATAAATATGACCATAGACAAATTTCCTATTTTTGCTTTCTTTTAAGGTCTTTTTATTTTTTGCCCTAAAAACTTCATCAGCAATTTTAAGGGCTTCTTCGCCGCTCATTCTCACAATGGAAATTCCAGCTTCGCCAATGGCAGTAGAAATGGCAGCTATTGTATCATAAGTTCCCATAATTCTCCTTCAAATAAAAAGGGACTTAAGTCCAAGTCCCTTAATACTTTCTTTCTTTTTGAATGACAACTTTTCTAAAAGGATCTTTGCCTTCCGAATGAGTTAAAATTCCTTCATAATCTTGAAGACTTTCATGAATAATCTTTCTTTCGTAAGCATTCATAGGTTCAAGTCTTATAGAATGGTTAGTCCTTAAAACTTTAGCTGCCATTTTATTTGCCAATTCTTCTAAGGTTTCTTTTCTTTTTTCTCTGTAACCGCTGGAGTCAAGGCTAACCTTAATATATCTTGAAGCTTTTTTGTTAACAATAAGATTTAAAATATATTGGATGGAATCAAGAGTTGCTCCCCTTTTACCAATAATAATTCCAAGTTTATTTTCATCTCCCATAACATTAATCTTTAAAAGATTTTCTTCAAGAATAGCTTCAATCTCAGCTTCCAAGCCAAGAGAATCTATAATCTTATCTATAAATTCTCTGGCAGTTTTTATAATATTTTCATTTTCATCATCTAAAGAAAGTTCTTTAGATGGTGAAACTTTATTTTCAATTTCTGTGTGAACCGTGGGTTCAACATGGCTCTCCTCTTTTTCAATATCTTCGTTAAATATTTCCTTTAAAATATCTTCTGTTGAATCTTCAATTTTAGTAACTTTTACTGTGGCTTCTTTGTTGCCTATTATGCCCAAAAAACCTTTAGTTCCTTCTTCAAGAACTTCGATTTTTGCTTCATCTCTTGAAATATTTAACTCACTAAGAGCCTCACTTACTGCTTCATCAATATTTTTTCCTGTTTTAATTACGTATTTCATCTGACTCCTCCGCTGACTGTCTTATACTTCTATTAACAAATAATTGTTGGAAAATTGCAAAGATATTTGAAACTGTCCAATATAAAATAAGTTCTGAATGTAGCGATCTACCCATAAAGAAAATCATAATAGGCATCATATACATCATAGTATTCATCATGGACTTTGCTTGATCTTGTCCTGGTCCTTGACTTGTAGTTTTTGTCGTTAAATAAGAAGTCAAAAATGTCGTTGCTGCTGCAAGTAGGGGAAGAATCATAGTCTTGTCAATTTGATCCAAACTTTCAATATAGAAAAAGTTCTTGTTTATAGAATTATAAAATCCCGGCTCTGTAAAAATAAATTTAACCGGTTCGTAAAAACATCTGTAAAACCCTATTAGTACAAATAATTGTACTATTAAAGGAAGACATCCACTTAAGACATTATAATTTGCGTCTTTATAAAGTTTTTGCTGTTTCATCGCAAGAGTTTGTGGGTCGTTTTTGTATTTCTTTTGGAGCTTTTGAAGTTCAGGTTGAAGCTCTGCCATCTTCTTTTGATTTTTCATTTGAGAAAAAGTAATTGGAAGAATTAATAACTTTAAAATTAAAGTTGTAATAATAATAGATAGGGCATAAAAAGAAATACTATCAGGTTCAGCCATAATATTTACAAGGCCATTATAAACCATTCTGATAAACATACCCAAAACGATACTTATTGGTTTTGTCATTTTACCTCCAAATTTTTAGATAAGAGGATCGTAACCGCCCTTGTGAAATGGATTACATCTTAAAATTCTCAAAATAGTTAGGTAAGTTCCCTTAAAGAAGCCATATTTTTTATAGGCCTCGTAAGCATATTGGGAACAAGTTGGTGTAAATCTGCAGTGACTGCCCACTAATATATATTTAGAAATAAATTTTTGATAAAATATAATTAAAAGTATGCAAATTTTACTCATTTAACCACCTTATTTTGCCTTTTTAAAACGTAAAAAAAAGATTTTTTTAGGTCCTCAAAACTTGCAGACGCAGCTTCCTTTTTTAGAACAAAAACATAATCATAAGCATTTGCTATAAGATCATAATTTTCCCTTAAAAGAGCTTTCATCCTTCTTCTCAAAAAATTTCTCTTAACAGCATTTCCAACTTTTTTTGTAGTGGTTATACCAAACCTCTTTTGCTTTAAAGAATTTTTTTTAGTGAAAAGTGTAAGGAGTTTTGAAGAAGAAATTTTTTTGGCCCTATAAATCCTTTGATAATCACTGTCTTTTTTTAATAACGAATTCTTATCCATTTTACTTAAGCTGATAGTCTCTTTCTGCCTTTACTTCTTCTAGCTTTAATTACATTTCTTCCAGCTCTTGTTCTCATTCTTGCACGGAATCCATGTTCTCTTTTTCTTTGTTTGTTTTTTGGTTGAAAAGTTCTCTTCATAATCTCACCTCTTTCTATCCTTAAAATTATATTTATAAATCCCCAATTTGTCAAGAAAATAGACCTTTAAATATGCTAGATATGAACTAAACCTGTTGATAAGTTATGGTTTTTTTGTTAAAATATATGTGGATAAAATTTATATGCTGTTTAAAACTTATAAATTGTTGATAAATAAAGTTATTAACAATTTGTTTATAACTTGTTAACAACTTTATTTTTATTAGTTTTTTTACTTAAATTTACTTATTTTTACTCTCCATACATAAATTTTTTCCATAAAATGTTAATAATTTAAACAAATTATCTACATTTGTGGTTAAAGTTATAAATAAATTTTACCCACAAATCAAAAAATGTTAATAGGAGGCAAGGATATGGAAATTTCTACAATTTGGAATTTATTTTTAAAAGAATTAGAAAAAAAATCCATGTCATCTGTTACATATAATACTTGGTTTTCAAGAATGATACCTAAATCTATTGACTATGAAGAGAAGAAAATTATAATTAGCGTCCCTTCAAAGTTTATTAGGGATTATTTAGCCAACAACAAAAGACATTTAGATCTTATTAAAAAATCACTTTTTGACGTTTCAGGCTATGATTTTGATATCACCATAATTTCGGAAGATGAAGACGAAGGACCTGCTATAAATATTAAGAGAAGTGAATCAAATGAATCAAGGCTCAATCCCAAATATACCTTTGAAAGTTTTGTAGTCGGCAAGAGTAATGAGTTTGCCCATGCAGCATCCCTTGCCGTGGCAGAAAATTATGATGATCCATCTAATGCCTTTTCAAATCCTCTTTTCATCTATGGAGGAGTAGGTCTTGGAAAGACTCACTTAATGCATGCAATTGGTAATTTTATTATGAGTCAGGATCTATCAAAAAAAATATTATATGTGACCAGTGAACAGTTTACAAACGAACTTATATATTCAATACAGACTAATAAAAATGAAGAATTTAGAAATAAATATAGAAAAGTTGACCTGCTGCTGATTGATGATATCCAATTTATAGCTGATAAGGATAGAACTCAAGAGGAATTTTTTCACACCTTTAATGAGCTTCATGAGCAAAATAAACAAATAGTTTTAACTTCAGATAAACCTCCAAAGGAAATTAAATCCTTGGAAGAAAGGCTGATTTCAAGATTTGCTTGGGGTCTTGTTGTTGACATTGGCCAGCCAGACCTTGAAACAAGAATTGCAATTTTAAGATCAAAGGCTGATGCCGAAGGTTTTGAAATTTCTGATGAAGTAATAAACTATATTGCAGAAAATGTAAAAAGTAACATTAGAGAGCTAGAGGGTGCTCTTTCACGAGTCGTAGCCTATTCAAAACTATCTGTAGGCCCAATAAATACTGAAAATGCTGCCATTGTTTTAAATGATATTTTTGAAGCTAAGAAAAAGAAGATTATTAATGCAAATTTTATAAAAAAAGTTGTGTCCAAAGAATATGATATTACAGTAGAAGATTTAAATTCCAAAAAGAGAACAAGACAAATTGCCTTTCCTAGGCAAATTGCCATGTATATTACAAGGGAACTTACTGATTTATCACTACCAAAAATTGGCGAAGAATTTGGCGGAAGAGATCACTCAACTGTTATTCATGCCTATGATAAAATAGAAAAGACTATGAGTGATGATCCAATTTTTAAGATTAAAATAAATGAACTAATTAATAAAATTAAGACCTAGTGGATAAAATTTAATATATTAAAAACTTATCCACAAGTTATTAAAGGTGAATAAAATAATAATCCCAAATATTTTAGGGTCTTATCAACATATTAACAGGCCCTACTACTATTACTACTTTATATACTCTATTAGGAGGAAAAGAGAAAATGAAAATAAAAGTTAATAGAGCTGAACTTGCTAAACATATTTTTATAGTACAAAGAGCAATATCAGCAAGGACAACAATGCAAATACTTGAAGGTATACTTATAAGGTGCGATAATAATCTTATAAATTTAACAGCAACAGATACTGAAATTTCTATTATTTCAAAGATGACTGCTCTAGTAGAAGAAGAAGGAGAAATTGTTGTTAATGGCAGATTATTTGGAAACATCATTAGAAAATTAAATGCTAATGATGTATATATAAAAGTAGAAAATTATAATATGAATATAAAATGTGGCAGTTCTGAATTTAATATTTCTTGTCAAAAGGCAGATGAATATCCAGAACTTCCGAAAATTGAGGAAGACAAGACCATTAACTTTACAAAAAATGAAATAAAAGAAGCCATAAGAAAGACTTCTTTTGCAGTTTCTCTTGATGAAACAAGGATTGCTTTTACTGGGGTTTACCTTGACTTTAAAAAGGATTATATAAATTTTGTGGCCCTTGATGGTTTTAGACTTGCTATAAAAAAACTATATAAATCTATTGATTTTGAAGGTTCAGCAATTGTTCCAGCAAGGTCTTTTAATGAACTTGTAAAGATTTTAGAAGATGGTAAAGAAGATTTAAAGGTAAAACTTTCTCACAATCATATAGTCTTTCTTTTAGAAGATACAGTATTTTATTCCAGCCTTATAAGTGGTGATTTTTTCCCCTATGAAAATCTTTTAAAGGGCAAGTATAAAATTAAAGCTGAAGTAATAAAATCAGACTTTCAAAATGCAGTTGAAAGGGCATCACTTCTTGCAAAGGAAGATAAGGCAAATTTAATTGAAATAAATATTAAAGATAATGAAATTTTTATAGATTCAAATTCTGAAATAGGGAATGTTCATGAGATTATTCCATGTTCCCAAACAAAAGAAGAACTTAGAATTGCCTTTAATTCAAAATATATATTAGATGGAATTAAGGTAATGGACACAGAAAAAATTCTTTTAAACTTTTTTGATTCAGTAACACCTTGCATAATTAATGAAGATGGAAATGACGACTATATTTATTTAGTCCTTCCAGTAAGGCTGGCAAGTTAAATGGAAAAGATGGTAAAAATAAATTCTGACTTTATAAAACTTGATTCTTTTTTAAAATTTGTAGGAGCTGTAAATAGCGGAGGCGAGGCAAAAATTTTTATAAAAGATGGAAAAGTTAAGGTCAATGGAAATATTGAATGCCAAAGGGGCAAAAAACTCCATAAGGATGACTGTGTGGAGTTTAATGGAAATAAATATATATTAGGTGACCAATGAAATTAAAATTTATAAGGCTCTATAACTTTAGAAATTACCTGAATTTTGAAATAAGTCCCCATGAAAATATAAATATTTTTTATGGAAAAAATGCCTCAGGAAAGACAAATTTATTGGAAGCAATTTATATGTCAATTAAGGGTCAAACATTTAAAAATGCAGGGGATAGTGAACTTATAAATTTTAATAATAATGAAACAAGTATTTATAGTCTTTATGAAAATCTATCCTACTTTGATGAATATAGGATTGAAATTTCAAGGGAGACCTTTAAAAAATACTATGTAAATGATGAAAGAAAAAATTCTAAAGAATATAGAAAAAATAAGTATTTAGTATTTTTTTCACCTGATCATTTAAATATAATAAAAAATTCGCCCTATGACAGAAGAAAATTTTTAAATGACTCTATTTCAAATTTTGATTTTTCCTATGAATATTATTTAGGTATTTATAGAAAAATTTTAATGGAAAGAAATAAACTTTTAAAAATTTCAAAAAATTTGGCTCTTTTGGAAATCTATGACAGGGAACTTGCTAAAAATGGGGCAAAAATTATTATTTCAAGGCTTAAAGCCATAAAAAAATTAAATGAATATGCCCTAATTCACTATAAAAATTTGACTAAGGGTGAGCTTTTAAAGACTACCTATCTTTCAACAGTTCCCCTTACAAACGATGAAGAAGAATTAAGAAAAAATCTTTATTCCTATCTAAAAGAAAACCAAAAAAAAGATTTAGAAAAAAAATTTACTTGCATAGGCCCTCATAGGGATGACATAGAATTTAAAATAGATGGAAAAAATGTAAAAAATTTTGGGTCTCAAGGAGAGCAAAGGTCTGTTGTTCTTGCCTTAAAATTAGCTGAATGTGACCTTATAAGTTCTTTATCAAGAAATAGGCCTATACTTTTACTGGATGATGTTTTTTCAGAAATTGACAATGAAAGATCAGTTTACTTACTTAATTCCATAAAAAATAGACAGACTTTTATTACAACAACAAACATAAAAACTTATTTTAAAAATAGCAATGCAAAATATTTTGATATAGAAAATTTGATTGAGAATAGGAGATAAAATGGCAAATACAAGACATTATGGTGCAGAGGATATACAAGTTTTAAAGGGTCTTGAACCTGTAAGAAAAAGACCCGGAATGTATATTGGATCAACAGGTTCTAGGGGACTTCATCATTTAGTTTATGAAGTGCTTGACAATTCTATTGACGAAGCCTTGGCGGGAATTTGTGACCATATACAAATAGTAATTGAAAAAGATGGTAGTGTCTGCGTTATTGATAACGGATCGGGTATACCTGTTGAAATTCACCCTGAAACTGGCAAATCAACAGTTGAAACTGTTCTAACAATCCTTCATGCAGGTGGAAAATTTGATAACAAGGCCTATAAGGTCAGCGGTGGACTTCACGGTGTTGGGATATCTGTTGTAAATGCCCTTTCAAAGCTTTTAATTGCAAGAGTTCAGAGAAATGGAAAAATTTATGAACAAAAATTTGAAAGAGGCAAGGCAATTTCCGAATTAAAAGTTATTGGAGAAACTGAAAAAGATGACACAGGAACATCAATTACCTTTATTCCAGATGAAGAAATTTTTGATACTGTTGAATTTTCTTTTGACATACTTTCAAAGAGATTTAGAGAAATGGCCTTTTTAAATAAGGGCATAAAAATAGAATTTATTGACAATAGGACGGATAAAAAAGAACTTTACCATTATGAAGGTGGAATAAAATCCTTTGTTTCCTTTATTAATGAGGAAAAAAAATTTAATCCTCTTCATGACGATATTATTTATATTGATGAAGTACGTGAAAATACAGCAATTGAAGTTGCCATTCAATATACAAATTCTTATCAAGAAACAGTTTTAACTTTTGCTAATAATATTAATACTGAAGAAGGTGGAACTCACCTTTCAGGATTTAGGTCAGCTATTACAAAATCTATAAATGACTACGGCAGAAAATATAATTTTATAAAAGAAAAGGAAGAAAATCTTTCAGGAGATGACGTAAGAGAAGGGATAACTGCAGTTATTTCTGTTAAACTTCCAAATCCTCAGTTTGAAGGCCAAACAAAGGCAAAACTAGGCAATTCTGAAACAAAGGGAGTTGTTGATTCAACTGTCTATGAAAGGCTTTCAACTTATTTAGAAGAAAATCCAAAAATTGCAAAAATTATTTTAGATAAGGCTTTGGCAGCAAGGCGTGCAAGAGATGCAGCAAGAAGAGCTCGCGAAATTTCTAGAGCTAAAAATAATTTAGATATGACTTTACCTGGAAAATTAGCCGACTGTCAAGAAATTGGTGAGGATGAAAGTGAAATTTTCCTTGTCGAAGGTAATTCAGCGGGAGGTACTGCAAAAGACGGCAGAAATCCAGTTCATCAAGCAATTTTACCCCTTCGTGGTAAAATTATGAACGTTGAAAAGGCAAATGAAGCAAAGATGCTTGATTCATCTGAAATTAAGGCAATGATCACAGCCTTTGGAACAGGATATGGAGAAAATTTTAATATTGAAAATTTAAGATATAATAAAATAATAATTATGACAGATGCCGATGTTGATGGTGCCCACATTATGACATTACTTTTAACATTTTTCTTTAGATTTATGAGACCTTTAATTGAAGAAGGTCATATCTATGTGGCCCAAGCTCCACTTTATGGACTTGAAAAAAATTCAAAAATTTTGAGATACTGCCACAATGAAGAGGAATTAAAATTGGCCTTAAATGAACATAAAAATGAAAAGAATGTAAATATAAAAAGATATAAGGGTCTTGGAGAAATGAATGCAGAGCAGCTTTGGGAAACTACAATGAATCCTGACAATAGACTTCTTTTAAGAGTAAATATAAATGATTTTGAAGAAACGGATTCAACTTTTAATATTCTTATGGGCCAAGATGTAAAACCAAGACGAGAATTTATTAGCGAAAATGCACAGTATGCTGATTATATAGATGCATAGGAGGAAGTATGACTGACACAAAAAAATTTGAAAATGGAATATTTGATGTAGATATAAATAAAAAAATGAGGTCATCTTACCTTGACTATTCAATGTCTGTAATTGTTGCAAGGGCCCTTCCAGATGTTCGTGACGGTTTAAAACCAGTTCACAGAAGAATTTTATATGGTATGAGCGAACTTGGCCTTGCTTCAAATGGCTCCTATAAAAAATCAGCAAGACTTGTTGGGGATGTAATGGGTAAGTATCACCCCCATGGTGACTCTTCAATTTATGATGCAACAGTTAGACTTGCTCAAAATTTTAATATGCGTTATCCACTAGTTGATGGCCAAGGAAACTTTGGTAATATTGACGGAGATGGTGCTGCAGCCATGCGTTACACAGAAGTTAAAATGACAAAAATGGCTGAAGAAATGCTAAGGGATATTAATAAGGATACAGTTGATTTTGTACCAAATTTTGATAATGACCAAACAGAGCCTGTTGTTTTGCCTGCAAGATTTCCAAATCTTTTAGTAAATGGATCATCAGGTATTGCAGTAGGTATGGCAACGAATATGCCACCTCACAATATGAATGAAATTATTGATGGTGTTGTAAAATATATTGACAATGATGAAGTAACTATAAAGGAACTTGAAGAAATAATAAAGGGGCCTGATTTTCCGACAGGAGCTCAAATTATGGGCAGGGAAGGAATTGATAAGGCCTACAGGACAGGCAGGGGAAAAATAAAAATTAGGGCTGTCTGTGAAATTGAAGAATCAAAAAAGAATAGGGATAGAATTATTATTACAGAACTTCCCTATCAAGTAAATAAATCAGCCTTAGTTATGAAAATAGCAGAACTAACCAAAGAAAAAACCATTGAAGGTATAACAAAAATAACAGACTCTTCAACAAAAAGAGGCATAAGAATAATAATAGATTTAAAAAGAGATGCTAATGCTCAGGTTATTTTAAATAAATTATACAAGGAAACTCAAATGGAAGTAACTTTTGGCATAATTAATCTTGCCCTTGTTAATGGTGAGCCTAAAGTTTTAAATTTAAAACAGCTTATAAGATATTATGTGGACCACCAAGTTGAAGTAATCACAAGAAGAACTCAATATGATCTAAACAAAGCTGAAAAAAGAGCTCATATTATTGAAGGACTTTTCATTGCCCTTGATAATATTGACAAGGTTATAAAAATAATTAGAGGGTCAAAAGATGATAGCGAAGTTAAGGAAAAATTATTAAAGGAATTTGGCTTAACAGATGAACAGTCTCAAGCAATTCTTGATATGAGACTAAGAAGATTAACAGGACTTGAAAGAGAAAAACTTCAAAGTGAATATGACAAGTTAATTGAAGACATTAAGAGATATAAAAATATTCTTGAAAATAATTCAGTTTTAATGGATTTAATAAAAACTGAACTTTTAGAAATAAAAGATAAGTATGGAGATTTAAGAAAAACTGTTATTTCAGCTGACGCATCAGATATTGAACTTGAAGACGTTATTAAGGAAGAAGATGTTGTTATAACTCTTACAAATATGGGCTATATAAAGAGGATGCCTGAAGGAACTTATAAGCCTCAAAAACGTGGAGGCAAGGGAATTACTGCTCTTTCTCAAAAGGAAGATGACTTTGTAAATGACCTTTTTGTAACTTCAACTCACGATAGGCTATTATTCTTTACAAATCTTGGAAAAGTTTATATCTTAAGGGCCTTTGAAATTCCAGAAGCAAGTAGAAGTTCAAAGGGCATGGCTCTTGTAAATCTTTTAAATCTTTCTAAGGGAGAATTTGTAACATCAGTAATTAATTCAAGAGAATATGATCCTGAACTTTATCTTTTAATGATTACGGAAAAGGGACTAATTAAGAAAACGTCTAATAAAGAATTTAAAAATATTAGAAAAAACGGACTTATAGGCATAAGCCTAAGAGATAAGGACCAATTAATTTCAGTTCACATTGTTAAGGGTGATGAGGAAATTATGCTTGTAACGAAAAATGGTAAGGCTATAAGATTTCCTATTGATTCAATAAGACCATCAGGCAGAAATGCTATGGGAGTAAAGACCATAAGTCTTTCAAAAGATGATATAATAGTTTCATCAGATCTTACAAATGAAGGTAAATATTTACTAACAGTTTCTGAAAATGGTTATGGCAAATTGACAGAACTTGAAGAATATAGATCTCAAAGCCGTGGTGGCAAGGGACTTATAACTTATAAAGTAACTAATAAAACAGGTTTTGTAACAGCTGGACGCATAGTAAATAAGTCTGATGATCTAATGCTTATAGCTGATTCAGGAATAATTATAAGATTATTGATTGAAGATATTTCTGTAAATGGAAGAAATACTCAAGGTGTTAAACTTATGAATGTTAAGGATTCAAAGATAGTAGCCATAACAAAATATATTGGCGATTAAGGAGGGAAAATGGATTTTAAAGTTGATTCTAAAGTAGAAGAAGACTCATTAATTTTAAGTCTTTTTGGAGAATTAGATGTCTATTCCACACCAAAATTTAAAGAAGAAGTAAAAAGTGCCTATGAAGAAAATAAATTGAATATTATTTTAGATTGCAAAAATTTGGAATATATGGATTCCACTGGTCTTGGTTCTTTAATTTATCTTTTAAAAATTGTTAATGAAGACAATAAAAAAATATCCATAAAAAATTTAAGCAAACAAATCCTAAAGCTTTTTAAAATAACAAAACTTGATGAGATTTTTGAAATTATGGTGGATTAAATGGAAAGAATAATTTATAACATACCAAATAATGCCAAATATTTTTCATCAGTAAGGCTTGTTGTAGGCTCAATATTAAATACCCTAATGCTGGACATTGAAGAAATAGAGGATATGAAAATAGCAGTAACGGAATGTCTTAATATATGTTTAGGACTTTGCCTGTCTCCGGAAATAAACATTAATTTTTCTATAGATTCTGACAAAATTGATATTAAGATTTCAAATATTGATTCAGATCTTTTAGAAAATTTTGATGACCTAAGACTTTCCCTTACTATAATTAAGTGTCTTGTAGATGAAACTCATTTTAATGAAATGAGCATCCATATAGTTAAAAATTTGTGATGCTTATGAATATACAACAATATCGTAATTTAAATAGAAAACTTACAAAAGAAGAGAGAAAAGAATTATTTAATGAATATTATGAAAATAGGGATCCTGATCTTAGAAATATTTTAATTGAAGAATACCTCTATATAGCAGAAATTCTTTCTAAAAAATATACAAATAGGGGCATAGATTACGACGACATCTTTCAAATCGCTTCAATTGGTCTTATCTATGCCGTTGACAGATATGATCCCACAAAAGGTTTTGAATTTTCATCCTTTGCAACGCCAACAATTATTGGAGAAATAAAAAAATATTTTAGGGACAAGGGCTGGACTATTAGAGTTCCCAGAAGAATTCAGGAGCTATCTAAAAAAATAATGCTTGCAAAAACAAAGCTCTCCCAAACCTATCAAAGAACTCCAACTATTGAAGAAATTGCAAATTACTTAAATGCAAGCCAAGAAGAGATTATAGAATCTATGGAGGCTTCAAAAGTTTATTCTCCTCAATCCCTTGATCTTGTTTACGATTCTAATGATGATAAGGAAATATCCTTTGCAGATTTAATTGGAGAAGAGGAAGAATATTTTGAAAAAATTGAACTTAAGGACTTTATAACAAAGTCCATGGAAGATTTAAACGAAGTAGAAAAGACAATTTTAATAGATAGATATTTTAATAAAAAGACTCAAGTTGTTATAGCAAAAAAATTAAATATATCACAAATGACAGTTTCGAGAATTGAAAAGAAAGTTTTAGAAAAAATGAGGAAAGAAATAGAAAAGTCAATGGAGGTATAATGAACTATAATAAATATGTAAGCTTTTTATACAAAATTGTAAAAATTTTTGAAATAGTTATATCAATCCTTTTAATTATTGGGGTAATAATTGCCATTCCCGATATTTTTAAGTATTTTTGGGAAATTTTAGTTTCAAATGAAATGAGATCCTACATCCTATTTCAAAAAGTCCTATCTCACATTCTCATTCTTGTAATTGCAGTTGAATTTTTAGTCTTAATGACAGCTCATAGGGACACTAATATTGTCCACTTAATTTTACTTGTAATAACAAGAAAAATGATGGTCTATTCTGATAATATGATAGATCTTTTAGTGGCAACAATTGCAATTTCAATTTTATTCTTTGTAAGAAAATATTTAATGGATATAGAACTTGAAAGTCCATTAAATGGCAAAAAAGACGAATTTTTTGCTTCTACAGAAATAGAAAAGATAAATAAAAAATATAACTTTAATATTAACTATAAGGATTTTCATACCTTGGGAGGATATGTATATTCTCTTTTAGAAAGAGATCATCTTCCCGTTGAAGTAAACCAAGTTGTCAGTGACGATTCCTATATCTATACAGTATTAAAGGCGAATAATGGTTTAATAGAAAGTGTTTCTATAGAAAAAGCATAAAAAAAGCTACGAAAAAAATCGTAGCTTTCTTTTTTTAAAAATTTATCCTTCAATAGAAGCCTTGTAATTTTCTTCAATAGAAAAATCTAAGGTCTTAGTAAATTCTTCATCACTTTGACTAGCATTTAATCCTTCTGTTAAGGCTCTTGAATAGGAAGCGATAAGGTCTTTATTTTTTGCTAATTTTGCATTTGCATCTTTTCTTGAATAGCCGCCTGAAAGGGCAACAACTCTTATAGTATTTTTATAATTATAAAGGTCATGATAAAAATTAGCTTCTTCTGGAAGACTTAATTTAAACATTAAAGGATAATCAAATTTAAAGGCTTCAAGTTCTTCAAGTAAATATTTCTTTAAAACTTTTTCAATTTCTGCCTTGTCCTTGGAATGGATATCAATTTCAGGTTCAATTATTGGAACAAATCCCTTAGATCCTATTTTATCAGCATATTCAAATTGCTGTCTAACAATTTTTTTAATTGCTTCAGGATTATTTTCCCTTATAAGGGATCTCATTTTTGTGCCAAAAATATTTCTTTCTCTGGCATTTTCTAAAAGTTCATCTAAATGTTTAAAGGGCTTCATTAGCTGAACTCCATCTTTTTCTTCATCAAGACCTTCGTCAACTTTTAAAAATGGGACAATTCCCTTTTCTTCCCAAAGATAATCTCCAGTATATTTATCATCAACTTTTGAATTCATAGTAACCTTAAATAAAATTGCTGCTAAAATTTTTTCACTTGTAAAGGCACTATTTGTGATAATTCTCTTTCTCATTTCGTGCACAAGTTTAAACATTTCTTCTTCATTTGAATATGCGTCTTCTCCAATGCCATAATTTTTTAGAGCCTTAGGAGTAGAACCGCCGCTTTGGTCAAGGGCAGCTACAAAACCCTTGTCATTTTTCATTCTTTCTAACTGTTTAGTATTCATAAATCCCTCCATTATTAAGTAAATTATATAATAAAGGAGTCTATAAAACAAATTAATAAAATATGGTAAAATAAAAATTTGAAAGATGAATATAATAAAATTAACTATAAATATTTGGAGGTTATCTTGTTTTATTATGCAGTAAAAATTGGAAAAAATCCTGGCATCTACAAAACTTGGGACGAATGCAAAAAAGAAGTAATAGGTTTTAAGGGTTCTGTCTACAAAAAGTTTTCAAATTTAGAGGATGCTGAAAATTTTGTAAATAATGAAAGTAGGCTTATAAATGAAAATAAGGACTTAAAAATTAATGAGGATGAATTTATTGCCTATGTTGACGGATCTTATAGAAATAATGATAAGTCTTTTTCTTATGGGGTATATATTTTTAATAAGAGGGAAGATTATTCTTTTTCTAAAAGATTTTATAAGGAAGATTCATCAATGAGAAATGTCCTTGGTGAAATTAGGGGAGCAATAAAAGCTATGGACTTTGCTTTAGAAAAAGGAAAAAAAAAGCTCTATCTTTATTATGACTATGAAGGAATAGCCGCATGGCCCTTGGAAAATTGGACTGCAAATAAAAAGGCGACAATTTCTTATAGGGACTATTATAAAAAAATTAAGGATAAGCTTGAGGTGGTTTTTATTAAGGTGAAGTCACACAGCGGCGTTAAATATAATGAATTAGTTGATAAACTAGCTAAGGAGGCAAAATGAGAAAATCGTGGAATGAATATTTTATGGAAATTACACAGCTCGTTGCTGAAAGATCAACTTGTGACAGGGCTTTTGTGGGCTGTGTACTTGTAAATAAGGACAATAGAATTGTTTCAACAGGTTATAATGGCACGGCATCCGGAAATCCTCACTGCATTGATGTGGGCCATAGAATGCGTGATGGCCACTGCATTGCCACAATTCATGCAGAAATTAACGCTCTTTTATATTGTGCCAAAGAAGGGATTGCCGTTAAGGGAGCAAAATGTTATGTAACTCATTTCCCCTGTCTTAACTGTACTAAGGCCCTTATTCAGGCAGGAATAACTTCTATTTATTATCATGAGGCCTATAGAGTTGATGATTATTGCTTAGAGCTTTTAGAGAAAAATAATATAATCCTAAAAAAAATTTAGGAGGAAAAAAATGAAAAAATTTTTAAATGAGTTTAAAGATTTTATAGCAAGAGGAAATGTAATTGACATGGCAGTTGGTGTAATTATTGGAGGTGCTTTTGGAAAAATTATTGCCTCTCTAGTAGATAATATACTTATGCCCCTAATAGGAATTTTAATTGGCGGAGTTAGTTTTGAAAGCCTAAGCATAACAGTTGGAACTGCAGAAGTTACCTATGGAGTCTTTTTACAAAACCTAATGGACTTTTTAATTATTGCACTTGTAATATTTATTTTTATTAAACAAATTGCAAAAGTTCAAAATAAATTTAAAAAGGAAGAAATTCCTGAAGTTACAGAAAAAACTTGCCCCTACTGTTTTAGTCAAATTCCTGTAAAGGCAACTAGATGCCCTCACTGTACTTCAGAAATTGTAGATAAATAATGCCAAAATACGGTTTAGTTTTAGAAGGCGGAGGAGCCAGAGGTTCTTACGAAGTGGGAGCCTATCTTGCCCTAGTAGAAATGGGTTTTAAATTTGATGCAATAGTGGGCACAAGTATTGGTGCCTTAAATGCAGCCCTTTTTGCTGGAGGAGATGCTTACAAGTGCTTAAAGGCTTGGAGATCACTTGATCTTGAATTTTTTAATAAAAATATTGCCATTTCAAATAAAAAATTCAAAGAAGAGGACTTTATTGAAATTATAAAGAACAAAGTAAAGGAAGTTGGTAGAAAAATTACTGACATTGGTATATCTCCAAAACCTTTATTTGATGTTGTTGAAAGTCTTGTCGATGAAGATAAGATAAGAAATAGTGAAGTTTCCTATGGCCTATGCACAGTAAATTTAAGTGATTTTAAAATTGAAAAATTATTTGCAGAGGATATTGAAGAGGGCAAATTAAAAAACTACATTATTGCATCTTGTTATCTGCCAATTTTTAAAATGTATCCCCTTGATGGAAAATATTACTTAGATGGGGGTTTTGCATCCCAAGCTCCAATTGATATGGTAACAGGAAAAAATCTGACTCCAATTGTTATAAGACTTAGAAACACACCTTCAAGAGATAATCTAAAGGATGCAAAATATATAATAAGTCCCAAAAAATCTTTAGGCGGACTTATGGATTTTGATCCTGACAAAAGTTACAAAATTATTCGCCTTGGCTATTTTGATGCTTATAAGGAAATTGAAGGTCTTAAAGGTGATGACTATTATATTAGACAAATCCCTGAAGAGGACTCCCTAAAATATATTTACCAACTTTTGAAAAATGAGGCAAAGAAAAATAATAGCCTTATAATGAAATATGTTGTGGAAAAACTAATACCTGATTTGGCAGATGAATTTAACTTAAAAGATTTTTATGACTATAGGGACATTTTATATAAACTTTTAGAAAGAGAAGCAAAGAAAAAGAGAATTGAAGAACTTAGGATTTATGATGTGGAAGAATTAGTAGGAGAAATTTTAAATGAGTAATTTTAAGGAAGAAATAAGAGCAATAGAAAATAAATTAAAAGGTAAAAAATCTCTTCCCATAGACATTAAAAATTATTTTTCTCTTCTTATTCCCCTTATAAATATTAATGGATCTCCCCACCTGCTTTTTGAAAATAGAGCCATGACTTTAAGAAATCAGCCAGGCGAAGTTTCCTTTCCTGGAGGAAAAATTGAAAAAGGTGAAAGCCCAAGGGAAGCTGCCATTAGAGAAAGCTGTGAGGAACTTTTAATTGATCGGAATAAGATAAAAATCCTAGGAAAAGGCAACTACTTAGTAAATCCCTATAGGGCAATAATTTATTCCCACATAGGTCTTCTTGATCTTGATTTTGAAAAAATTTCTCCCTATCCAGGGGAAGTTGAATCAATTTTTACAATTCCCCTTTCATTTTTTATGAAAGAAAAGCCTAGCCGTTATACAATGAAGGTAAATTTATTAAGAGATGATAATTTTCCTTATGAATTAATTATGGGCGGCAAAAATTATAAATGGCAAAGGGCAGATGAAGAAGTTTATTTCTATACCTATGGAAAGAATATAGTTTGGGGACTTACAGCCAAAATGACCTATAATTTCGTAAAGAATTTACAGGAAAAAAATTAAAAATTTATTTGTAACAAAACTGTAATATTGGAAAGCAAATGTCTAATTTTAGCGATTAAACCTTTGCTTTTCTTTTTTCATTAAATGAAATAAGGAGTGAAAAGCCCATTATGACAAAGGTTACAAAAGAGTTACAAAAAATTTGACAAGTTGGCCTCCATAATTTATACTTATAAAAGTAAAAGATTACAAAATAGTAACAATTACTATTTAGGAGGTTTTAAGTTGAAGAAAAATAAAAAAAGGAACAGCTATTTTAAAATCCTTACAGTAGCTATGTTTCTTATATCACTACTTACAATGGGTTTCTCAACTATCCTTGGTAAAAATATTATATTGATTAGAAATGGAGAGGCTACAGAAATCTTTACTTATTCAAGAACTGTAGAAGAGGTCTTAAAAGAAGAAAATATAAAACTTAAAGACAACGAAGAATTAAGCACAGATAAAAAAGATGAAGTTTATGACGGCATGGAAATTAAAATTGCCGAAGTTAAGACTTATAAAATTTTAGATGGAAAAAAATCTTACACCAAGCTTTCTAATGGAGCATCAGTTGCCGAGGTTTTAAGTAATTTAGGCATAAAAGTTGGTAAGCTGGATAGGGTAAATCCAAGCCTTGATACTGCAACAGATAAGGCTGTAAATATGGAAATTACCATTCAAAGAGTAAGAGAAGAAAACCTATCTGAAGAAAGTGAAATTGTCTTTAAAAAGACAATTAAAGAAAATTCTGATCTTGAAAGAGGTAATGAAAATATAATTACAAAAGGAGAAAATGGCTTAAGAGAAGATAAGATTAAAGAAACTTATGTCAACGATGAGCTTGAGTCAAGAGAAGTAATAGAATCAAGTATTATTAAAGAACCCGTTAATGAAATTGTAGAAGTAGGAACTAAAGAAGTTAAGGAAAGCCCCAAAGGCGACATATCTGGAAGATGCATAACAATGGAAGCAACAGCCTATGATTATAGTGCAGGAAATGTAACAGCCCTAGGAACCCAAGTTAGGGTTGGAGCCGTTGCAGTAGATCCAAATGTCATTCCCCTAGGCTCAAAACTATATATTGAAAGCACAGATTCATGGCCTTCATATGGCTATGCAGTTGCAGAAGATACAGGTGGAGCAATTAAGGGAAATAGAATTGATTTATTCTTTACAAGTTCTGAAACTTCAAATAATTTTGGCAGAAGAACTGTTAAAGTTTATGTATTAGACAAATAATTATAAAGAAAAGCAGATTATTAGGCTGCTTTCAGACTGATGATAAAGTAGGTGTGAAAAATAAAAATCATACCTACTTTTTTTACATATAGATAGCTAAAAATAGGTCAAGAACAAATGATAGCAAAAGAATTTCGTGGATTTATATAAACCAACATGATCCGATTAGCAAAAATGGACCTATTTTTATAAAATCATTAATTAGTATTTTAAAAAATCTAAATTTAATAAAAATATTTATGTGATATATATTTATGTATTTTTAGATTGCGTGAAAATTTAAAAAAGAGGGACTATCCATTGCGGCTTGTCATTCTTTACTGATATTTTTAGGCTCTATGTCAAATATTGGGGAGGCTTGATAATATCGGGTCTCTTCTTTTATGTAAAAATGAATATATAGAGGCAAATAATAATCCTAAGGGGAAATAAATAAAAAACTACTAAAAATAAACATAGCAAATAAAACCCCTAGGGGTTTTGCGAAATTTTTCCTGTTTTTTGTCACTACTTACAAGCAAACATAATTCTTTTTCTAAATAAATTAAAATTTTTCATACCAAAGCAATTTCTCTTTAAAGTCTTTATCTTAGTATGTGTGCCTTCAAGAGGACCATTAGACCAAGGATAATCAAAAGAATTACATATTTCATCAAACCAGTTATTAAAAGCAGTTATACAAGATTTAAATTCACTTAAATTAGATTCTTCGGCTCTTTTTATCCATTCTCTTAAAGATTTAGCTGCTCTAACTCTACTGGGTTGAGTAAGAACATATTGGTAAAACAGTTCCTTTAACCTATATGCCAATTTTAAATCTTCACTAATATTAAGCATTAGAGAAACATCTTCAGCTTGATCAGTTGTTAGCTTAGAAGCAGGCTTTGTAAGTAGACTCCTACTTCTCTTAAAATATTTTCTAAGCTTAGAAGAAATATCTTTTTGAATCCTCTTTCTAACATTCTCCAAAGCCCATGAAACTTGCCTAATGAAATGATACCTGTCAACAATATGGATAGACTTCTTAAAGAACCTATTCTTAACAGACTTAAAGGTATTAGACATATCACTTACAAAAAACTTAACAGCTTGTCTCTCCTTGTTAGGAACTTTTTTAAAGTAGCTGAACAAAAAATTCATATCTCTAGTAGGTAAAATATTAATGATAGAGTGTTTAGCTCCATTTAGAAGTGATGTTTGGTACTTAATATTTCCACTATCCCCTTTAAATTCATCTATACAAAGGACTTCAGAAAGCTTATCTCTCGAAACACTTAAACAATTTAAAATTCTAAAAACAGTGTTAGTAGAAACATTATACCTTTTAGCAATAGATGAGATAGAGTAGAGCTCATCAAACTCAGCAACAATAGCAAAAACAAGTCTATTAGTCATAGTATGACCCTTAGCAATAAAATTAAGTTCTCTTTCAAAACGACAGCCACAAGACTTGCAATCATACCTTGTTTTCTTTAAATGAATAAGACATTTCTTTCCACGAATGTGAGTATCCTTAATCTTTTGAATTCTATGATCATGAACCCAAATCTTTTTAGAACCACAGTGAGGACAAGCATTCATCTTTTTAACAGACGCATGAACATAAACAAAGTCATTATCCTCGTCAAAGCTATCAAAAACTACATCTTTAAAACCTAACAAATTAATGTTATTATTATTTTGCACTTATATGCACCTCCTAGCTTTGTTTGTTGTTATTTTAAGTTTAGGATTAAATGCGTATAAGTGCAAATTTTTTTCATAATAATATCTGTTAGAGATTTACTCCCCAACAGATATTATAGAGCCTATTTTTAAATATATAATCACAAAATACTTGCTATTTTTTAAAGAGATGCCTATAATTTAATTGCAATTATATAAAATAGGAGATGATTCCATTGGGAAATTAAAAAATATCTGTTTGAATATTTATAAAATTTTTAGGAGGAGTTATTATGAAAAAAGAGATAGTTTAAAAAGAGTTAGTTTTATATTAGTATTAAGTTTGTTGTTATCCCTTATGAATACCTTTGCATACTCAAGTAGAAATATTGATCCCTTACCATTAAATATTAACAATAATGTTTTATTAAGGGATAATCGATATTATTATACTATAAGTCATGATAATGAAAGGAATTATATAATGACTATAAGTGAAGATGAAGCGAGAAATGAGAAAATTTATGAGGATGCCATAAAGCTATATGCAACAACCGTTTTAGGAGTTTATGGTGCAACATTTAGTGCTTTTGTTGGATTTGTAATGCTTTTTTATAATGGATATAATTCAGCTGGAGATTATTATATAACGAAGTCAACTTGCAAAAGAATTAGGCATGATAGGCTAACTGGAGAAGAAAAGGTTGTAGATATTGGAAACGGATTTGAAATTTCCCATAGTGGAGTAACTAGGTCTGGAGATTTTTGGTATTAATGAAAAAGAATAAAAAAAATATTTATGTATCTGATGCATACTTGAGCGTCTTTTCGATTATTTATTTAATTTGCATGGATTATATAACTGTAAAATATCTTAATTCAAGTCCTAAATATTTTATAATTTTTTATATAATCTTTTTTGGGCATAAAATATATTTTAAAGATTACTACAAAACTCACACAAGTTTATCTTTAACTTTATATTTTGTATCTATGTTTATATTAATTACAATCGGATTTAAAATTCATTTTTTTGAGATAATATCTAATGAAAGAAGTAGAGGGCTATTTAATATTTCATATTTTTTTATGTCTGTATCAGTAACATCTATCATAGATGACTTATATAATATTTATAAAGATAAGAATTGGGAAAGTATGGAAAAATAGGTTCTTATAAAAGAAACTTAGACTGATGAAAAAGTAGGTGTGAAAAATAAAAATCACACCTACTTTTTTTACATATAGATGGCTAAAAACAAGTCTTTAGACTGTTTTTTTATTAAATTACTATCTTGCCTTTAGGACAAAATTATTTTTATAGTCATCATAGGAAGCTAAAACAATTTTATTTAGCATTATTAGACCAATAATATTTGGTACAACCATTAGAGAATTGAAAAAATCTGCTAAATTCCAGACAAGATCAATGGATTGGCTAGAGCCAATTATTATAAAGGCCATAACAAGAAATCTATATATGTTTAATTTTTCCTTGCCAAAAAGATAAATTACATTTGTTTCTCCAAAATAATACCAGCCGATAATTGTTGAAAAGGCAAAAAATGTTAGGCAAATTGTTAGTAGTGCTCCACCATAGTGACCAAAGGCTTTTGTAAAAGCAAATTGCGTAACTAAAGCACCATTAAGACCTGAAGATTCAGCTCCTGTTACTAAAATAATTAGGCTTGTGGCAGTGCAGACAATAATTGTGTCAAAGAAAACACCAACCATTGCTGAAAAGCCTTGAATGGCAGGATGGGCAACATGAGCTGTTGCGTGAGCATGAGGTGTAGAACCCATGCCGGCTTCATTAGAAAAAAGTCCTCTGCCAACACCCTTTGAAATAGCAGCCTTTAAAGTAATACCAAGACCACCACCAAGAGCAGCCTTAGGATTGAAAGCTGATTCAAAAATAAGTTTTATTGTTGGAAAAATATTTTCCCTAAATTTGAAAATAATAATAAGGGAAAGACCAATATATATAATTGCCATAAAGGGAACAATTAATTGGGCAAATTTTGCAATCCTCTTAATACCTCCAATAAAAATAAAAGCACCAATAAGAGCAATAATAATTCCTGAAATATAGGTTGAAATATTAAAAGAAGATTCAATGGCAGTTGCAATAGAATTTGACTGAACCATATTTCCTATAAAGCCAAGGGCAATAATTATAAGAACAGAAAAAATTCCGGCAAGTGTCCTTCCAAGTTTTGGATATTTTTTTCCAAGGCCATTTTTTAAATAAAAGGAAGGGCCGCCATAATAGTGACCCTTTTCGTCAATTTCCCTATAGCTTTGGGCAAGAATAGCTTCAGCAAAAATTGTAGACATACCTAAAATTGCTGCAAGCCACATCCAAAAAATTGCTCCAGGGCCTCCTGCAATAATTGCAGTTGCAACTCCTGCCACATTTCCCGTTCCAACCTGAGCAGCAATGGCAACAGCAAGAGCTGAAAAAGAAGATATGCCCTTTTCATTTTTCTTAAAGACATCCTTAAAAGTCAGCCTAAAGGCATTTCCTAGTTCCCTAAATTGAACCCCCTTGGTTTTTATGGTAAAAAAACTTCCACATCCCAAGAGGGAAACAATTAAAATAATGTCAGATAAAAATCCATTTATTTTTACTATAAGTTCGTTTAAAAAATCCATTTCTTCCCTCCTTAGATTTTGTATTCTATTGTAACTAATATTTAAAATCATTTCAATAGTTTAGCTGAAGAAGATATTTATATTTTTAAGGTCTTTAAAAATTCTTTTAAAAATTTTCATTTTATCATATTGCAAGAGGCCTTTTATCCCTTATAATATATATAGGATACGAAAAGGTGATTAAATGAAATTATTAGACAATGATCTTATAAATAGATATATATATTATTTATGCCGTTATATTCCCTACGATAAAAAAGAAAATGCCAAAGATGAAGTTTTGAAAATTTTAGAAGAAAATTTGTCTGAGGATTATGATGACAAGGATATTAAAACTGAATTAAATAAATTGGGCAATCCCTATGAAATTGGCCTTAAATATAATAGTAAGGGAAATTTCTTTTTAAGTGGAAAAAATTATGAAATTTTTCATTCACTTGTATATTTATTGGGTATTTCTGCCCTTATAGCTATGACCTTATTTTTCTTCAACTATTTTTCCAAACTTTCTAAGGGAAATATTTTTGAACTTATAAAGACTTTTGTGGTAACTATTATTTTATTTTCTATCTTTCCCTCATGGGTAGCTGAAAAGGTTAAGACCACAAAAATTTTAAGAACACTTATGGAGCCATGGACTGTTGATGACTTATTTGAATCAAAGGCATTGAAACAGTCGCCCTATAATCTTTTAAAAATTATTGCTTA
The DNA here is from genome assembly GCF_900099555.1 of Peptoniphilus raoultii. Lineage (GTDB taxonomy): Bacteria > Bacillota > Clostridia > Tissierellales > Peptoniphilaceae > Peptoniphilus_A > Peptoniphilus_A raoultii. The sequence continues at coordinate 369,285 of NZ_FMWM01000002.1, read as the reverse complement.
TGGTTCTATGTTTTTTCTCCTCCAGCTATATATGAAGACTTCAAACATTCAAAAGACAACTTATTATATAATTCTATCACTATTTTTTCTAAATATTTTAAGGGACTGCCTTAAAATTTCAGAAGATTCTCAGGTTTCAAATGTCTTTTATGTGGCCTTTATTATTGATCTTCTAACTATAGTTGTCTTTGCCATGCTATTAAGGGTTGCAATTCCAAATTTATTTTCCATTAGGATTATAATTTTTGTAAACTTTTTAGACATGGCATTAATGGGAAGGGACTTAATAAAAAATAGAAATATTATTAATCTTAGAAAAAAAAGAAGACGTGAAAAAATAAATAAGAAATAAAAATTATGTTAAATTTATTTTTAAATGATGACAAAATAAGATATTAAAAATATTTTAATATTAAGAATTTAAATCAAATTTTTAATATTAAATATTTATAAATTAAAAAACCGGGCATTAACCCGGTTTTTTCAAATTCTTCCAGCCCTTTTAAAGGCATAGAAAACAAGTCCCATTATTAAATAAAATATTATAAGGTAAAGGGTGTTTTTCTTCCTATCCAAATAAGTTAGGATCAAAAGGTCAAGCATGGTTAAAAGAATTAGGCCCAGCTGAAGATTTTTAAGGCCTTCGGGGATGACTTTACCAGCACTTTTAAACATTCTTCCCCTCCAAATAATTACCACTAAAAAGCTAGTAAGAAATAAGGTAAGCTTTGTGAATAAATTTTTTACTTTTTCCCTATTCATCTTTCCTTATATTTCTTTAATCCTTCCCTTAAAATTGCCATTGATTTTTTAAGGTCATCTACATTTAAGACAAAGGCAAGTCTAACCTTATTTTTTCCCTCATCAGAATTATAGAAAAATCCATCAGCTGGTGCCATCATTAGAGTTTCACCGTCAAGGTCAAAATCTGTTAAAAGCCATTTTGCAAAATCTTCTGTGTCATCAACGGGAAGGGTAGGCATAATATAAAAGGCTCCCTTTGGATTATAAACTTCAACTCCGTCAATTTTTTTAAGTTCTTCGTAGATAGTGTTACGTCTTTTTAGATATTCATCATTAACTTCTTTAAAATAGGATTCGTCACTTGTAAATAAAGCTGCTGCGCCCACTTGTTCAAGGGTTGGAGCTGCAAGCCTTCCTGTTACAAGTTTATTAATGGAAGTCAGGATATCTTGATTTTTTGTTACAATTGCACCAATTCTTGCTCCGCAGGCTCCATATCTTTTTGAAATTGAATCTAAAAGAATAAGTCTATCTTCAATACCTTCGATTTCTGCAAAGGATGTGTATTCTAAACCATCATAGACAAATTCCCTATAAACTTCATCTGTAATAATATACATATTATGTTTAATGGCAAGGGCTTTTAATCTTTCAAGCTCTTCTCTTGAATAAACAGCCCCCGTTGGATTTGTGGGATTAGAAATTAAAAAGGCAACAGACTTTTCAGAAATAACTTTTTCAATTTCTTCAGTTGAAGGAAGAGCAAAGCCATTTTTTGGGCTTGTGTCAAAGGCATTCATAGTAAGATTTAATTGATCAAAATAAGTCTTGTAATTTGAATAGAAGGGATTTGTTGTAATTATTTCATCACCTTCATCAGCAATAGTCATAAGTACAAAAAGAAGGGCTTCACTTGCACCGGATGTAATATAAATTTCATTAGCTTCAAAATTAAGATTTCTTCTCTTATAATAAGCTGCCCAGTTTTTTCTAAGTTCTTCAATGCCTGCAGCTGCAGGATATTTTAAAACTCTACCCTTAAAATTATCAATAGCTTCAAAAAAAGTTTCTGGAACTTCAATGTCAGGTGCACCTATATTTAGGTGATAAACTTTTTTGCCATTTTTTACTGCTTCTTGAGCGTAAGGCGTCAATTTTCTAATGGCAGAAAATTTAATTTTTGACGCTCTGTCTGATATTTTCATAATTTTCCTCCTCATTGCCATCTCAAATCTTCTCCGAAGAATTTAAGAGGCGTAAATTTTTGAAAAACCCTGGAAAAAACTCTATCCGTATAGGTTTTTGAAAGCTCCTTAGGTGATAAATTTGTAGAAATAATTGTTTTCTTACCCCTTATGAGTCTTGTATTTATTATGTTGAAAATTTCTGAATTTGTAAAGGTTGTTATTAGTTCAATACCCAAATCATCGACAATTAAAAGTTCGCTGTCAAATAAAAGTGAGTATTCCAAATTTTCAATCTTTTTAAATTTTTTATTTTCTAAAACTTCAATCATTTCATAGGCCGTTAGATAAATTACAGAAACATTTCTATCCATAAGCTCCTTGGCAATGCAGTTGATCATAAAAGTTTTGCCCTGACCTGTTGGTCCATAAAATAAAAGATTAAAATCATTATCTTCCTTAAAAGTAATAATAAAATTTTTAGAAAGGTCCGTAATTTTTTTAATATTTGCCCTTGGAGAGAGACCTTCCCTTTCATTTATTTCATCTGAAAAAAGATTAATATTAAATGTTGAAAAATTTTCCCTTAAAAGCACATGACTAAGATTAGAATTTTTATAGAGCTTATCAATAGTTAGTTTTTTAAGACAGGAACATTTGCTTCCATCTTCTAAAAATCCAGTGTCCTTACAAATATGGCAGTCATAGGGCATATCTAAATAATTTTCAGGATAACCCTTGGCCTTTAAAATTTTTCTCTTTTGGTCCTTAAGCTCTGAAATTTCCTGAGTTGCCTCTAAAACTAAAGAGGAGTCAGGCTTTGCAAAAATTTCCCTACAAGATTTTAAGGCAAGTTCACTTATAAAGGCATCTAAATTTTTAATGTCCGGAATTTTCCTATATATTTCATTTTTTCTTTGGCTTAAAAGATCCATATTTTTAAGCCTTATATTTTCATAATGAAGAGATATTTCTTGACCTAGTTCCATTAAATACCAAACTTTCTAAATGATTCTTCTCTTTTTTTCTTTGCCACATCTTCCAAATCCTCTTCACTATATTTATCAGTAATCTGCTTAAAATTGTGAAATTTTGTTTTGGGAGATGGGCTTTTTATCCTATCTTTTTCGGGAATTTCTTCCTTATTTCTTATATTTTTTTCCTTCCAAGATTTTAAAATCTTGTCCACATATTTTATATTGGGATTTGAAATGGCAGAAGTTCTTTTGCAGGCCTCTAAAACCATATCCATATCAAAAGTCATTTCATCAAACCATGAGCTGACAACATTAAAGTCCACTAAATTAAATTTTTTCCTTTCAAGGCCCAAAAAGGCCCTTACCTTAGAAAATCTATAATATTTTTCATCATGTTCAATATAGGATTTTTCCACATCTTCCATGGTTCTAATCCCGTCTTTTGACCAGTTTCTAATAATTCCTTCAATATATTTTATGTCATATATATCCTTAACTTCAGATGCATAATAAAAGGCCTCTTCAATTAAATCAGGGGGCATATTATAGACACTCACCCAAGAGGCAATGTCCATTTTTTTAAGGGGAGCAATGGGCTCTCTCATAAAAAATTCAGCCTTAGTGAGTAAATTTGCAATTTTTGGATCTTCAACAACTTCCGAATAGGGAGTCTTTTGACTTTCATCCTTTAAATTATAGACATCCCTAATATATAATTCCTTTAAATTTAAAAATTCAATTCCCTTATTTTCAAGGATTTTTATAATACCCTGCTTTTCCCAGTATTCCCATGCTCTTTCAATGTCAGACTCCAGCATATCCAACATATCAGCAAGAATTTTATTATCTATTTCTTCATTTGTGCCTTTCAGGGCAATTTTATAGGCCAAAAGATAGACCTTCACAAAATCCCCATTGGCATTAGGCATAAAATCATTAAAAAATATATTTGGAATGGGAGTTTCGTCAAAATCATATTTATTTTTTTCAAGTTTATAATTCATAATGAAAATCCTCTTTCTTAAGTTCCATTTTATAGGCATAAAAATAAGTTTTGCCAAAAATAATTTTAAAATTATCCCTTTCCCTTAAAAAATCCATATTTTTCTCATCAAAATCTCCATTAGGAAAGGCCATAAGGTTTTTTCTTATTATAGTAAAGCCAAGTTTTTTATAGAGGTGGAGGGCTCTTTTGTTATAGGAAGCAACTTTAAGATGTACTCTATTTAAATTTAAATCCCTAAAAGAATATTTTAAAATTGTCTTTAAGGCATCTTCTCCATAGCCATGATTTACAAGAGAGGGATTTAAAACAATGCCAATACTTGCCCTCTTAAAAATATTATTAATTGATTTAAGAGAAACATAACCAATAGGCACATTATCTTTTAAAACTGCAAAATAATGAGAAGAAGGATTTCTTGTCTTCCATTTGTACCATTCAATTATTTCTCTATCTGTTTTTGCGTAAAAATTATAGTCCCATAAAAGGACAGAGGGGTGTTTTGCCCAGTTTACAAATGAATATACATCATTTAAATTTAAATGTCTTAAAGAAATAATATTTCCCCTTAGCATATAACCACCTATCCATATTATATACTATTTTTTTCTTTTATCCTATTTACATTTTACAATTACTCATTATTTGTTGAAGTAAAAAAATCTATTGTTTTATCTTGTTTTTTTTAGCTAAGCGCTATAATAAACACGTACATTAATGTATAAATTTATTAATTTTTTTGGAGGTATATCATGAAAAAATCAATAAAGTATTTTTATTTACTTTTAATAGCATTTTCTCCAATTATAGCTGATGTTTTAATGACTTTTTGTTTTGAAATCACTTCTAGAATGACAGCGGGCAACATTGACCTAGGCATTTATTCAATTAGGCTAGGTGAAAGAATAGATGCTGTTCATAATTTCTTTTATATTTCCTCTATACTTGCCAGTTACTTACTCTATAAAATAAAATGTGACAAATAAAAATTTACCGACTTTAAAAATAAGAAATACAAACTTCTTTTTTTAAGTCGGTTTTTTGTACATTAGATTGTTTTGTATCTATAATATTTGCCAACAGTAAATAAGAGCAGATATTTTCAGCAATAAAACTTGGGAAAATAACTAATAGCAATACAAAACAAGCAATATATTTTCCTTTAAAATGACTCTTTATCAATTTACTAAATTATACAAAAAGCAATAAATCGGCTTCTTAGGTCCACACAAATAAATTTTACTTTATTTTCAGAAATATAATAAAAATATTACTAATAAAAAAAATTATAGCAATTTTTTTTGAAATAGTTTATAATTTAATTAAATGTAGTAAAGGAGAAAATTATGTTGGATGATATTGATTTAAAAATTCTTGAACTGCTTTCAGAAAATGGACGTATGAGTCATGAGGAAATTTCTAAACATCTAAATCTTACAAGGCCCGCCATCCATAGGAGAATTTATAAGATGGAGGAAGCCAAACTAATTAAGGGCTACAAGGTTATAATTGATTGGGAATCCATTGGTTATAATGTTGATACTTTTGTCCTTGCTAGGGTTAACACATCTAATTTTGACAAACTCATAAAAGAAATCAAAGATATCAAAGACCCATCCTTTAAAATTTTTGAATGCTTCAGAGTTACAGGCGAGCACTGCATTATGCTTAGGATTAAAACAGTTGCCACAAGCGATTTGAGAAGATTTTATGATATGGTTCTTGAGCTTGATGGAGTTTTGGATACAAAGACCCTCCTCATTTTAAAGACTGAAGAATTTGACAACACTATCTTTTATAACAAAAAAGAAAAGTGATTTTTAAGGGAGCCTAAGGGCTCTTTTTTTAATTACTTAAATTTAAGGAATTTTTAATCTTTTGAAGATCCCTTCAAATTTTTATTTGTAAATTTATATGATATAATACTTTAAAAGGTGGTTAAATGGATACAAAAATTTTAGTAGTCGATGACGAAAGTGCTATTGCAGATATAATAAAATTTAATTTTGAAAGAGAGGGCTATGCAGTTGATATTGCAAAAGATGGCCTTGAAGCTTTAGACTTTGTTAAAAAAACTTCTTACTCCTTGGTTTTACTTGACATAATGATGCCTAAATTAAATGGTTTTGATACATTAAAAGAGATTAGAAAAGAAAATGAAATGCCTGTCATTATGATTACGGCAAGAGAAGATGAAGTGGATAAAATTTTGGGCCTTGAACTTGGAGCTGATGATTATGTTGTTAAACCCTTTTCAATTAGGGAGCTTTTGGCAAGAGTTAAGGCAGTTCTCCGCCGTTTTACGGCACAAGCCGAAAATGCTGATCAGTTTTTGGAAATAGGAGAACTTGAAATAAATTTAAATAAATATGAAGTTAAGAAAAATAATAAAATAATAGAACTTACCCTTAGGGAATTTGAACTTTTAAAGTTTATGGCAACAAATGCCGGCACTGTTTTTTCAAGGGAGGAGCTTTTAGAGAAAGTCTGGGACTATGAATATTATGGGGACATTAGGACTGTTGATGTAACTATAAGAAGGCTTAGAGAAAAAATTGAAGACACTTCTAAGGACTATAAATATATAATTACCAAAAGAGGAGTGGGCTATTATTTTGACAAAGAGGCCGATTAATGTTTAAAAATGCCTTTCAAAGTATTAAATTTAGAATTGTATTAATATATTTTATTCTTGTACTTATTTCCATGTCAATTGTGGGATCTTTTATTGTCCAAAGACTTGAAAGTATCCAAAGGGATAAGGTTCAGGAAAATATGCAAAAAACTATATCTTCTATTGCAACGGCAACTTCAACTCTTTTAAATGGAGATAAGGCTTCTTTTTTAAATTTGGACAGAAGTTTAAAAAATTGGGGCCTTAGTTTAGGTCAAAGCGTATATATTTTGTCAACAGACAAAAATCCTAAAGTCCTTGCTAGTTCAGTTTCCCAAGATGCTGATCTTTTAAATAAATCTGCCTATGCCCTTCCTTTTTTAGAAGCCTCATTAATTTCAGGAGCTCTTGAGGGCAGAGAAAGTGAAAGAGTTGTAATGAGTAAAAAAGATCCTCATTCAGTAAAACATATTGCAAGGCCCCTTCTTTTAAGTGAGGGCAGCGTTGCAGCAATTATTTATATGACAGAAAACCTGTCTTCAATTTATGAAATGACCTCAGAATCTAAGGTCATTCTTTCCTATGCAACAATTATTGCCCTTCTTATCACATCAGTTTTAGGCTATATTATAGCAAATTCAATTACAACACCTATTCGGGACGTTACCAGAAAGGCCAAGGAAATGGCCAAGGGAAATTTTAATCAGAGAGTTGATGTAAAATCAAATGATGAAATTGGTCAATTGGGAACAATGTTTAACTATTTAACAGATGAGCTAAATTCTACAATTGCAAAAATTGGCCTTGAAAAGTCAAAACTTGACACAATTTTTAATTATATGGCAGAGGGAGTTATAGCCATAAATAGGAATAACACTTTGATTCATGCCAATAATATAGCAAAAAATCTTCTCTCTCTTACAGATGATAGATTAAATACAAAAATTGACATTTCAAAAATCGGCCTTAAAGATATTGACTATAATAATGAAAAAACTTTAAGGGGTGAGGCCCTATTAGAAATAAATAAATATTTTTATAAGATAAAATATGCTCCCTACAAATCAGATTTAGATGAAAATGAAGGCCTTATTATTGTTTTTGCAGACGTAAATAAGGAGCACAGGCTTGATGTTTTGAGAAAGGAATTTGTGGCAAATGTAAGCCACGAGCTTAAAACTCCTATAACAACAATTTCATCCTACACCGAAACTTTAATAAATGGAGTTGACAAGGCGGATGAAATAAAATTTTTAAGGGTAATTGAAAGGGAAAATAATAGGATGTCAAGGCTTGTAAAAGATCTTTTAGTCCTTTCAAATATAGACTACAAGAGAGAGCATTTGATAATCAGTGACTTTTCTACCTATGAATTTATTGAAGAGGCCCTAGAAAGTCAAAATCTTTTAATTTCTCAAAAATTCCAGGAAATTTCCATAGACGTACCCCTAAGAATTAGAAATATACATACAGACAGGCATGGAGCTGACCAAATTTTGACAAATATTATTTCAAATGCCGTTAAATATACAAAAGATCATGGAAAAATAAAAATTTCTGCAGAAAATTATGCCTATGACAATAAAAATTATATTTTAATTAAGGTTAGGGATAACGGCATTGGCATCCCCAAGGGCGACCTTCCACAAATTTTTGAGAGATTTTATAGGGTTGAAAAGGGAAGGTCAAGGTCTATGGGCGGCACAGGTCTTGGGCTTTCCATTGCAAAAGAAATGATAAAATCCCTTGGGGGAGATATTTTAATTGATTCAGTTTTAAATAAGGGGACAGAAGTTTCCCTATATTTCCCGGCAGGTGAATTTTATGAATTTTAAATCAAAGGATTTTTATAAAAATCTTGCCCTCTTTCTTTTAATAATTTTACTTCTTTTACAGGCATCCTATTTGTGGCTAAGATTTTCTATACCAAAAAAATCAGATGAAGGCGATTTTAAATCTCATGACCTTTCCGTGGAAGTTTTTATGCCGGTAAGCCTAGTAGTAAATTTAGGACCTAAAGAGCACTATATGCTAAATAATTTTAAGAATTATTGGAGGGCCTATGCAAGAGATATTTCTGAAATTATGTTAAATGTAAGATCAGAAAATGTTGTTCTTATAAGCCCTGAAGAATATTTATCCCTTCAGGACCAAAAATCCCTAGTCTTTAAATTTTCATCTCCCCTTTCAGGCTCAATATTAATAAATCTTATGGGCGAGGAAAAACTTGATAATAATATTAATATTTCAGTTTCTTCCATTTATATTTCAAGAGAAAATGAGGTCTATATTGGTGGGTCCAATAATTATTATAGGCTGACTGGTCTTAAGACAAATTTAAATATTCAAAGGCTCCTTGATAGTGCCCCGGAAAGAGGGAAAAATTACTTAAATTTTAAAGAAGTTTTTGGTATTAATAAGGACCTATTAATTCCCGATTCATTCTTTATTGAAAGCCAAAGAATTTATTATGAACCTTCAATTAATGAAATTGACGAGTCCATAAAAAATAATCTTGCCATAAGATTTTTGGGTTCAGATTTAGATGCCATAAGGGAAATTAAAGAATTTGACAAGACTTCCTATATTTTTGAAAATAAATATCTTTCCTTTAACAGCAATTCAATCCTAGAATTTTCAGACGAAAAATTAATTGATATAGGGGATAGAAATCTCTATTCTTCCATTGTTACATCCCTAAAATTTCTATCCAAAAATTCTGGTATGTATCAAAAAATTTATTTAGATAAAATTGAGCCATTAGACTTTCAAAATTCTAAGGGCTATAAATTTTACTATAATTTTAAGGAATCTGGGAAAAATTTAGTTTTTAATTCTAAGGACGGGGCCTTTATTGAAATGGAAGTTTTTTCAGATCATGTAAAATCCTATAGGGAATTTTATTATAAAAAAACCCAAGACCCAAATTATATGCCGGTAAATATAAAAATTTTAAGGATTGATGATGTGGTTTCAGAAAACCTTCCTTATCTTGAAGGGACAGACCCCATGGAAATTTTAAAAAATATAAGTGACTTAAATATAGTCTATATGACTGAAGATTTATATGAGGCTACTTCCCTAAATCTTGCCTATGAACTAACCTATGCAAATAAAAAATTTTACTTTGACATTTCAAATGGCAAACTTCTTTTAATAAGGTGATAAAATGGATTGGCAAAAATCAAAGACAACACTAATTGTTTCCTTAATAATTACAAATTTAATTTTATTTGTATTGGTCCTACTTAATTTTAGCGAATCCTTGGATCAGTCCCTTTCTCCAAAGTTCATAGAAAATACAAAAAAGATTTTAGAGGACTATGACATAGAAATTTCCTGTGCCATCCCCAAAAGGCATCCCAAACTTCCAAGCCTTTTAGTGGAATTTGAATCCTATGATGAGGATAGCCTTAAAAGGAGATTTTTTAACAATGCAGGCACAATTACTCATCCTTCCACAGATAGGGTTGAAATAAATTGGAATGATGAGCATATAAATCTTTTTAATTATAGAAGAATTTTTTATGAGTATTCGGGAAGTAAGGAAAAATATGAACTTGAAGACAAAAAAGATGCAGAAAAAATTGTAAATGATTTTTTAGTTAGCCATAAGTACCGTATAGATGATATGAATTTAAATTATTGCACTGAAGATGAAGGAAAATTTTATTTAAATTATACAAAAATCTATGAGAGGAAAATTTTAGAATCCTCCTACACAAATTTTGTTGTCGACAAGAGAGGGGTACTTTCCATGGATAGGTTGTGGCTTAATGTTTTGGAGAAATCAAAGAGAAAAATCACCCTATCATCAGCCACAAGAGCCTTACTTGGTCTTGTTGATAAGGAGGAGGCCTATGGCAAAAAAATAATTTCCATAAAAGACTGTTTTTATTTTAATCCTGAAGACCAAGGCTATATTGAAGATATAACAAAGGCCCTTCAAGGCAGGGCAATTGCATCTTGGAGAATTGAATTTGAAGACGGCGACAACATAGTTATGGATGAATATTAATTTAACAAAAATTTAGACCTATGTTAAAATTAATATTGGAGGCATTATGAAATTTATATCAATAGCAAGCGGTTCATCAGGCAATTGCCAGTTTTTAGAATATAATAATACAAGAATACTTGTGGATGCAGGCTTATCAGGCAGAAAAATTGAAGAAAATTTAAAAAGCGTTGGCATTGATCCCGAAACAATTGATGCAATTTTTGTGACTCATGAGCATACTGACCATGCAAAATCTGTAGGAGTTCTTTCAAGAAGGCATAATATAAAAGTATTTACAAACCTTGAAACTCTTCAGGCCATGGAAGTTACTGTCAAAAAATTAAAGGCAGAAAATGTCTATATATTTGAAAATAATCGACCCTTTAAATTTAAGGACCTATATATAAATCCCATAGATACTTTTCATGACTGTGCAAAGGGCTGCGGTTTTGCCATAGAAGGTGACAAAAAAGTTTCCCTGATAACAGATACAGGCTGGGTAAATACAGAGTCCCTTCAAAAAATGGAAGGGTCAAAACTCTATTATATTGAGGCAAACCATGATGTTGAAATGCTTATAAATGGAAGATACACTTGGCCCACAAAAAAAAGAATAATGTCAACAAAAGGTCATCTTTCAAATGAAAATTCGGCAGAAGTTTTAGAAAAATTATTGAAAAAAGAGGGCGAGCAAATTGTTTTGGCCCACCTTTCAACAGAAAATAATATGCCTGAACTTGCCCAAAAAACTTGCACAGATTTTTTAAGAGGAAAAAATATTTTAGAAGACATAGACTATAAATTAGACGTGGCACCGAGATATGTTCCCGGCAAAAGTTATGACTTATAGGAGGTTAAATGGAAATATTAGTTACAAATGACGATGGAATCTTAGCAGAAGGAATAAAGGTCATTGCCAAAAAATTAGTAGAAATGGGCCATAAAATTACAATAGCGGCACCAAATGTAGAAAATTCAGGAAAATCCCATGCCATAACTTTTAAGACCCCTCTTGTGGTTCAAAATTTAAAACTTGAAGGCCTTGAAGAAGTGGAAGCCATTAGAGTTTTTGGAACTCCAGCAGACTGCGTAAGGGCAGCAGTCCATTTATGTAAAAAGAGATTTGATTTTTGCTTTTCAGGTATAAATTCTGGCTACAATGCAGCCACAAATGTTTTATATTCAGGCACAGTTTCAGCAGCAATAGAGGCAAATCTATTTAATATAAGATCTCTTGCAGTTTCATCGTCCTATGTCAATGGTCAGGTAAATTATGAAAGTGCCGCCCAAATAGCCATGGATTTATTTGAAAAAATAAAGGACATTAAAATTAATCAGGTCTACAATTTAAATGTGCCCTATCTTCCCTATGATGGTATTAAGGGAATTAAAGTTGCAAAAGTTGGAAGAGATGTAATGAGCATTTATGATATAACTAGTGAAGGAAATGAATACAACCTACAGCTAAAGGGCTTTCCAAAACAGTTTAATGGCGATAGAGATTCGGATATATATTATTTAAACCAAGGCTATGCAACAGTAAGCCCCCTTATTTATGATTCAACAAATAAAAAATCCATAGAAAGTTTAAAGGAAATTATAGACTAAGGCTAAATACTAGCCTTATTTTTTTGAAATAAAATAAGGCTAAAAATTGCAAAAAAATAAGAGGGAGGTCCCTCTTAAATAAAAAATAATTATTTTTCACTAACATTATATCCCATATCCTCTAAAAATCTCCTAACAGAATTTTCCGGGGCAACATGGGCAGCTCCAATTACAACAAATATGATCCTGCCCTTTTTTTCTCTTAAAATCTCGTCAATTTTCTTTGCCATATATTCATCTCTGCCATCAGTAATTGACTTATTATATTCATTATCTGCCTCATTTGAAGCTTCTGTTCCAATTAAATTATTAAAATTTTTCAAATCATTTTGAATCCATGCTTCCTGTATTAAATATAAGCCCCTATTTATATTTTTATAGGAATTTTTGTCAAGCTCATCTAAAATATTTTTTATTAATTCTTTATAGGTTTCTGTGGAAAGTCTTGTAAAAAGTTTGGACTGCATTTGAGCATTCTCAAGTTCTCCAACTTCTTTGCCTTCTCTTTCGCTTAAAAATAGAAAATATCTTTCTACTCCAAGGACCTTGCCATATTTATTTTCATGGTCCATGGAAAGAGTGGAATAAATGGCCCATGGTCTCACTTTATCAAGATTTTTTATATTTAAATTTAATTTTTTTAAGCTTTCTTCCAGCCTTTTATAAAGGTCATCTCCCAAGTCTTTTTTAAGAGATCCTTCATCTTTATAAAACATTTCTTGGTCATAAAAATTTTGAAGGTCTGGGTCAGTTAAGTCGATTTCAAAATATAAAATTTCACTTTCCTTAAAAGCCTTTAAAATTTCATCTTTAAGAGGATACATTTCATTAGTCCCAAGGTGGATTGATCCCAAAAGATAGGCCTTTGATCCATCTTTTGTGGCCTCATAAAAGAAAGCCTTGGCAGCCTTGCCGCTTTCGTTTATTCTAATCCTTGTAGCTCTTGTATATAGGGAAATTGCCTCTTCAAGAGGAATCTTCACCATCAAATAATCATCTTTTTTTGAACCAAAGAAGATTTTTTGAGAAAAAGAGTCATCTGTATTTAATAAAAAATTTATGGAAGACAAGATTTCCTTTCTGCTAAAATCCTTAAAAATAAAATTTTCATTTTTAACAGAAATACCAAGTGCTCCTAATTTTTCCTTAGTGAATTTATAAAGGGTGTCTAAATCTTCCTTGTCAGCTATTCTTTTGTAGTCGGCCTTTGCCTTAATTTTATCTAAGGGATAGATCCCGTAAAAACCAGCATCATTTAAATCACTAACTGCCCAAGGGCTAATATTAATTTTTTGACTTTGGCCTTTATTTTCTCCCTTAACTTCTTGACCACTTACAAAAATCAAAGAAAAAAGTAAAATGAATAGATAAATTTTAAATATTTTTTTCATACAAAAGCTCCTTTAACTTTTGGCTAAAAATTTGATTAGAATTTTTATCTAAAAGACAAAATCTGAAATATTTTTCTGAAAGCCCCTTGAAATTTGATAAGTCCCTAATTATGATTCGGGACTTTTTTAGTTTTTCCCTAAGGTCTTTTGCAGAAAAATCTCCCTTTATTTTAACAAGGATAAAATTTCCATAGGATTTAAAAAGTTTAAGAGATGAAATTTCTGAAAGGTCTTCAAAAATTCTTTCCCTTTCATTTTTCATAAATTCATAGACTTTTTTAATATATTCTTTGTCGGAAAACATCTTTTGACCCATAAGGTCGGCACAAATATTTATTTGCCAGAGGATTTCCCTATTTTTAAAGGCTTCTAAAAGTTTTTTAGAGGAAGTTAATCCATAGCCCAGCCTAAGGCCCGGAACGCCAAAAAATTTTGAAGTCCCCCTAGTGACAAGAAGATTTTCATAAGATTTTGTCAAATCTCCTGCAGAATAAAGATTCATATCAGTAAATTCAACATAGGTTTCGTCAGTTAATACAAAGCTCTTAGTTTTTTCTAAAATACTTTTTATCTCATCCTTTAATAAAATTGACCCTGTGGGATTATTGGGATTAGCAAACACAAATAGGTCAATATTTTCTTTATTAATTGTATCTATTAAAAGATTTAGGTCTATGGCAAAATTATTTTTTTCCCTTAAAGGATAGTAAAAAATTTCAGATCTAGCTTTTTTTAATTCCTTTTCATATTCACTATAGCAGGGAGATAAAAGAAGGGATTTTTTAGGTCTTATAATTTCAATTGCATTAGAAAGCACTTCTGTTGATCCAAGGCCTAAAATAATATTTTGAAAATTACCGCCAGCATAGGATGAAATGGCAGCCTTTAAATCCTTGTAATTTGGATCGGGATAGGTCCTAATTAAAGATAGGTTTTCCCTTAAAAATTCAAGGGCTTTGGAGCTTGGACTCAGGGGATTGATATTAGATGAAAAATCCATAATATCTTCAGTTTTGCAGTCAAGTTCCCTTGCTAATTCAAAAAGATTGGCACCGTGAAAATTTTCCAAGCTTATCACCTCCTTTATATTTTATCAGTAATGAAATTAAAGTTAAATAAAAAAGGAAAAATAAAAGAGGAAAGCCTTAGGTAAAATTTTCTGAAGCAAAATTTACTAAAGACCGTCCTCTAAATAAAAAAGGACGCAAAAGCGTCCCCCAAAAAATATTTTTACATCATACCGCCCATTCCTGGATTCATAGGCATTTGTGGTTTATCTTCTTTTATATTTGCAACAGCTGCTTCTGTTGTTAAAATCATAGCTGAAGCTGAAGCTGCATTTTGAAGGGCAGATCTTGTTACCTTTGTTGGGTCAACAATACCTTCTTCAATCATATTCACATAAGAATTAGTAAGTGCATTATAACCAACGCCTTTTTCTTTATTTTTAATATTTTCAACGATAATTGAACCTTCAACACCAGCATTTTCTGCAATTTGTCTTACAGGAGCTTCAAGAGCCTTTAAGATAATATTTGCACCAGTTTTTTCATCGCCTTCTAAAGATTCTACAAGTTTTTCAACTTCATCACAAGAGTCAAGAAGAACAGTTCCGCCACCTGGAACAATACCTTCTTCGACAGCTGCTCTTGTTGCAGAAAGGGCATCTTCAATACGAAGTTTTCTTTCTTTTAATTCAACTTCAGTTGCAGCACCAACTTGAATAACAGCAACTCCGCCAACAAGTTTTGCAAGTCTTTCTTGTAATTTTTCCTTGTCAAAATCAGAATCAGTTTCTTCAATTTGTGATTTAATTTGACCTATTCTCTTGTCAATTTCTCCTTTATCTCCAGAACCATTAACAATAACAGTAAGTTCTTTTTCAACTCTAACCTTGCCGCATCTTCCCAGCATATCAATTGTAGCTTCTTTTAATTCTTGTCCAAGGTCTTGGGAAATAACTTTGCCGCCAGTTAAGATTGCAATATCTTGCAGCATATCTTTTCTTCTGTCCCCATAGCCGGGAGCCTTAACGCCAACAACATTTAAAGTTCCTCTTAAAGAGTTAACAACAAGAGTTGCAAGAGCTTCTCCTTCAATATCTTCAGCAATAATTAGAAGAGGTTTAGATTGTTGAAGAACTTGTTCAAGTAAAGGCAAGATATCTTGGATATTTGAAATTTTCTTGTCAGTAATTAAAACAAATGGATCGTCAAGTTCAGCAACCATTTTTTCAGAATCAGTTACCATATAAGGAGATAAATATCCTCTGTCAAATTGCATACCTTCAACAACTTCAAGGCTTGTACCCATAGATTTTGATTCTTCAACAGTAATAACACCGTCATTGCCAACTTTTTCCATGGCTTCTGAAATAAGATTTCCAATTTCTTCGTCAGCAGCAGATACAGATGCAACTTGTGCAATTTCATCTTTTGAATCTACAGATTTTGAATATTTTTTAATAGCTTCAACAGTTTTGTCAACAGCTTTTTTAATACCCTTTTGAAGAATCATAGGATTTGCACCAGCTGCTAAATTTTTCATACCTTCTAAAATAATAGCTTGGGCAAGAAGAGTAGCAGTTGTTGTACCGTCACCAGCAACATCATTTGTTTTTGTTGCAACTTCCTTTAAAAGTTGTGCACCCATATTTTCAAACTTATCTTCACATTCAATTTCACGAGCAATAGTTACACCGTCATTAGTAATCAGCGGAGTTCCATATTCCTTATCTAAAATAACATTTCTGCCCTTTGGGCCAAGAGTTACTTTTACTGTATTCGCAAGTTTATTAATGCCTTCAATAAGGCCAGCTCTTGCATCTTCTGCAAATTTAATTTCTTTTGCCATATTTATCACCTTTCTTCTTATTCAATAACTGCTAAAATATCTTGGAACTTAATAATAGTAAATTTTTCCTTTTCAATTTCAATTTCGCTACCCGCATATTTTGAAAATACAACCTTGTCTCCAACTTTAAGAAGACCTTTCATATCTTCATCCTTGTCAATTTTATTGCCAAGGGCAACAATTTCAGCAACATTTGATTCTTCCTTTGCACTTGATGGAAGAACAATTCCTGACTCTGTTCTTTCTTCTTTTTCTATTTTTTTAATAACTATTTTGTCATCTAAAGGTCTTAAATTCATAATATACCTCCAATTCCATACCTTTTAACTTAGCACTCACTTGCTTCTAGTGCTAACACTTATTATAATAATATATTTATAGGGAATTTGCAAGAGAAAAGGAGCTGAAATTTAAAATTTAACAAAAATTTCACATTTGTTGAAAAAATCTAGGGACTGTCACCGTAAAAGAAAACCTGGGGACTGTCCCTTGTGGACGGTTTTCATAAATTAAGAAATGTAATTATCATAAAATAAAATATAAATAAATATAATTCAAAATAAAACAACTTTAAAAAAAGAGGGACAGTCCCTCACACTTAAAAAAAATAAAAATTAAAGAAAAATAGAAAAATAATTATAAATAATTCATAAAAAAAGCGGACAGTCCCTCGCATTTTTAAAATAATATAAAAACTATCTTATTAAATTAATAATAAATTCATAAATAAGAGGAAATAGAAGTGCTGGCAGGGTATTGGCAATTTTAAAATCTTTAACATCAAGCATTTTAAGTCCAATGGCAAAAATCATAATGCCGCCAATGCCTGATATATTTGCAATAACACTTTCAGAAAAGATTGGTGCTAAAAATCCTGCAAGAATGGTAAGCGTACCTTGGTAAACAAGAAGTGAAAGAGAAGAAAAGACAACACCAAGACCCATTGTTGTTGCCAAAATAAATGATGTAATTCCGTCAATTGATGCTTTGGCAAATAAAATGTCATAGTTTCCAGAAATTCCTGCATCAAGGCATCCTAAAATTCCCATGGAACCCATGCAAAACAAAAGAGTTGAAGTAACAAAAGCATCTACAAAATTTGCGTTTTTTGAATCGCTGCCCTCTTTAATAAAAAATTTTTTAATCCTTATGCCTAGTTTATTAACTGCCCCTTCAATGTCAAGGGCCTCTCCAATAATTATTCCAAGAACAAGGGATACAATAATTACTATTGTATCGCCCTTAAGGCCGGCATTAATTCCTATCATTGATATGGAAATAGGTATAAAGGATAAAATTGTTTCTTGAAAAGTTTTTGGGATTTTATGGCCCAGCCTATAACCTAAAAAACTTAAAATTAAAACAGCAAGTGCATTTGCTATAACGCCTATCATTTTTTTACTCCTATTTTATTGTCACGTCCATAATAAAATAAGTATTGGTTGGCAAAACCGGCATAGGGTCCGAAAACTTTCCTTCCATAGTCTGCCACCTTGTTTTTGGGAACTTTCTTATTTAAATAAAGTTCTTCCATAACTCTTTTTATCCAAACATCAACAGGGAAGGATTCATGTCTTTTAAAGGCAAAAAGGAGAATGCAGTCTGAGACTTTTGGGCCAACACCAGGTAGGACCTGCAAATTTTCCCTTGCATCTTCAAGATTCATTTTGTCAATTTCCTCTAAATCAATAAGACCTTCATCAATCATTTTTGCCGCCTCAACAATTCTCTTGTCCCTAAAGCCAACTCCAGTTTTTTGCCTTAATTCTGCTGGGTCAACATTTTTTAAAACAGATGGAGAGGGAAAGGAATAGTAGGCCCTATTGTGATCTGCTCCCAAAAAATCACCATATAAATTGGAAATTTTTTCAATTGATCCCCTAATTCTTTTTATGCCATTATTGGCAGAGATTATAAAGGAAATGACAGTTTCAAATTTTTCTTGATTTAAAATTCTTATGCCTTCGCCATATTTTATGGCTTCATCCATAAGATAAATTTTTGAAAGATCATCCTTTATTTTTTTGTAATCTCTATTTAAATCAAAATATTCTTTCCAAATATTATTAAAATCCTCTTCATTTGTTCCTTTTATAATAAGGCCATGAGATGTTTTTTTAAGATTAATAACCCTTTTGTGGGCAACAAGGGTAAAAGACTTATCTTCTTCTTCATAAAATCTAAAGGTCTGACCGCAGGTCAAGACATCTTTAGGGTCAAAAGAATCAGCATTTTCTATAAGTACATAATCAGGGAAAATTTTAAAATCCATAAAATTTAATTTTCCTCTTCTTCTAACAAATTCTTTAGATAATAGGAAAGAATGAGAAGAGAATCATTAAGTCTAACATTTTCAACCACAACCCCATCAGGAGTTTTTAAGTCATGGGGAGAAAAATTCCAAATTCCTTTTATGCCTGATGAAATCACAAGATCGCAAACATCTTCAGTGCTAGATGCCGGAACTGTTATTATTGCAACTTCAATATTATGATCACTTACATATTTTTTAAAATCTTCCATTGGAAGAACAGGAAGCCCCTCCACATCGTCAATTTTTTTAACATCAAAAAGTGCCATAATATTAAAACCTGAAGTCCTAAAACCGCTATATCTTGCAATAGCACCTCCAAGTCTTCCTGCCCCTATAAGCACACTTTTATATTCACGATTAATTCCAAGTATTTTGTCAATTTCTTTTCTTAATTCTTTTGTATTATAGCCATATCCTTGTTGGCCAAAGCCTCCAAAATTATTTAAGTCTTGTCTTATTTGCGATGCAGTAAATCCTGTCAGCTCACTTAACCTTTGAGAAGAAACACGATTTTCACCTTCATCAATAAGATTTGATAAATATCTATGATAAATAGGCATTCTTCTTATTACCGTATTTGAGATTTCCTTAGATAATTTAGGCATAATTCACCCCCAACTTAAAATATTATAACAATCTTTTAAAGCTTTGTAAATTCTGTTAAAATACAAGAGGAGGTTACTATGCCGGATTTATCCTTAACAAACATATCAAAAACTTATATAGATAAAGAAGTCATAAAAAAAGCAGACCTAATTGTGGAAGAGGGCGACAAAATAGGCTTGATTGGCACAAATGGGGCTGGAAAAACAACTCTTTTTAAAATAATTTTGGGAGAAATATCCTATGACGGTGGAGAAATTTTTAAGAAAAAGGATTTGTCTATGGGATATTTAGAGCAGCAGCTAAATTTAGAATTAAAGGGAACAGTTTATGAAAACTGCCTAGAAGTTTTTAATCATCTTATTAAAATGGAAAAGGACCTTTCAGAACTCACCAAAAAAATTTCTGAAAATCCCGAATCTCTTGACCTTTTAAATTCCTATGCCCATCTTTTGGAAAAATTTAATGAAAGAGGGGGCTATTCTTACCCTTCAAAAATCAGGGGGACCTTAATTGGTCTTGGCTTTACAGAAGATGAATTTTCGAAGGAAATAAAAAAATTAAGCGGCGGGGAAAAGGCAAGAGTTGCCCTTGCAAAACTTCTTTTAACAGACTCCTCACTCCTACTTTTAGATGAACCGACAAACCATCTTGATATAGGAGCCATATCTTGGCTTGAAAAATTTTTAAAGGACTATAAGGGGTCATTAATCTTAATTTCCCATGACAGATATTTTTTAAATAACGTTGTAAATAAAATAGTTTTGCTGGACCATGGAGTTTCCCATTCCTATAGGGGAAATTATGATACCTATTCTTCCCAAAGAAAAAAAGACCTAGAACTTTTAAAGAAACAGTATGAAAATCAGCAAAAAGAAATAAAAAGGCAGGAGGAAATAATAAAAAGATATTTGAGCCTAGGCAGGGACAGATTTATTCGCCAAGGTAAGTCAAGGCAAAAACTCCTTGACCAAATGAAAAAATTAGACAAACCCCTAGAAGAAAAAAAGGGGAAAATCAGCTTTTCCACTCAAATTGAATCAGGAAAAGAAGTTTTAAAAATTAAAGACCTGTCAAAATTTTTTGGAGATAGAAAAATTTTTGAAAACCTATCAGCAAATGTCTATAAAAAAGATGTGGTGGGCTTAATTGGATCAAATGGTGTAGGCAAATCAACACTTTTTAAAATAATTACAGGGAAAATTCCTCAAGATAGCGGAGAATTTATTATAGGAACCAATGTAAAAATAGCCTATTTTGACCAAGAAATGGAAAATTTAAATTACGAAAACACAGTGATTGATGAAATTTGGGATGCCTATCCCCTGCTTAATCACTTTCAAATTCGTTCTTATCTTGCTCAATTTTTATTTGTTGGTGATGATATTTTTAAAATAATTTCAGATTTATCAGGGGGCGAGAGGGCAAGACTGTCCCTTTTAAAAATAATGCTATCAAAGGCAAACTTCCTTTTACTTGACGAACCCACTAACCACCTTGATATAGATTCAAAGGAAATTTTAGAAGATGCTATAAAATTATATGAGGGAACAATTTTAACCATCTCCCATGACAGATACTTTTTAAATAAGGTGTGCAGCAAAATTTTTGCCATGAGTGGAGACGGCATTGATGAGTATCTTGGAAATTATGACTATTACTTGGAAAAAACAGAAAAGGAAGAAGAGGAAGAAGTCTATATTTCCAAAACAGAAATTCAAAAAAAGAAAAAAGAAGACCAAAAAAATCGCAGGGAAAAAAAGATTCTAAATGATAAAAAGAAGAAGCTGGAAGAAGAAATAAAAAAACTTGAAAAAGATTTATCCACAGTCGATGAAAAACTGGTTAATAATAAGACCTACGACGATTTTTCTTTAATTTCATCACTTTCAAAAGAACGTGAAGGCCTTGAAAAATCAATAGAAAATCTTTATGAAGAATGGTTTAGTTTAGATGAGAAAAGTTAAAAAACTTTGAAGAATTTTCCACAGGCAAATAAATAGGCCAATACTTTATCCCCAAAGTTATGAACATTATCCACATAAAAAAGGACCTTTTAGGAAAAATTTATAAACATTTACTGTGAATTTACAATTCATGGTCCAAAATATTAAAATTTATAGTTTTCCCCAGCCTATTATCAATTAACATTAAAACTTATCCACAAAAATAATTAACAAATTAATAATTTTTTGAAGCAGGACAGCCTTACGCTCATTTTATTCGCTAAAGACAGCCCTGCTTTTTTCTACTTTTTTGTCCTGCTTTTAAACATAAAAAAGAGGGACTGTCCACCCGTTCGCTAACGCTCATTCATTAAAGACAGCCCTCCAATATTAAAAAACAAAAAAATTAAATTTTTCCAACTAAATCAATGCCAGGCTCTAAAGTATCATCGCCTGGTTCCCAAGCTGCAGGACAAACCTTGTCGCCATGTTCATAAACAAATTGAGCAGCTTCAACCTTTCTCAAAAGTTCTTTAGCATTTCTACCAATGCCAGGTGAGTGAATTTCATAAGCCACAATTTCAAGATCAGGATTTACAATAAAAGTTCCCCTTAAAGCTTGACCTTCTTCTTCAATTAAAACACCAAAAGATTTAGTAAGTTTTAATGCCCTATCACCAATCATAGGGAAGTTAGTTTTACCTACAGCTTCAGAACTTTCGTGCCATTGTTTATGAGAAAATTCAGAATCAGTAGAAACAGAATAAACAGTAGTATTAATATTTTGGAATTTATCATAAATTTTAGCAATGTCTTCTAATTCAGTAGGACAAACAAAAGTGAAGTCGCCTGGATAGAAAAAGAAAACAGACCATTTTCCCTTTAAATCATCTCTACAAACATCAATAAATTTTCCGTCATAATAAGCCGGAACCTTAAAGTCTTCAATTACTTTACCAATAAAATTTTCGCTCATTTTTTCCTCCTTCTTTCTATTATATATAACTTATATTGCTTATATATAGATAATATACCACAAGATTATATTTTTAAATCAGAATTAAGGACATAAAATTTAAATAAATGGAAGAAATTTTAGTTCTGAAAAATAAACACACCATTATATATATCTTTGAAATAAATATAAGAAAGAAATTTTTTATACAGTATTATAAAAACAAAAACTTATTTTTTATAGATTAAAAAGCAAAAATTTTTTTAAAATTTATAGCAATTTTTTAAAAAAATTAGTTTTTCATAATGGAATTTTGAAAGTAATATTTTACAAAAGTCAAATATTACTTTCAAAACCCAAAAACAAAAAGAAAAGATTTACTAAAAGAAAATAAAAAAAAAAAAAACAACAAAAACGTAGAATTTCTAGTAAATCAGCATCAATTGCAACTTTAATGCTATAATTAGGTTGTAGTGTACGAGTATACTTTTATTAATAAAAGTAGTGCCCTAAATTTTTTATAAGGAGAGATAATATGAAAAACAAAGTTATTTCAATGTTACTGGCATTTGCAATGATTTTCTCTATTCTTGCACTTCCATTAACAGCTCTTGCACAAAATGATCGAGGAGATGATCAGAGAGAAAAAACAACAGGCTCTGTAACATTGCATAAGATGTTACTAAAGGAAAAGGGAGCAGCTGAATACTTTGGCAAAGAAGGCAAGCAAGAAGGCTTTAAAGAAGTAGATGGCAAAAGAATCAAATACACAGGTGAACAAATCACTGATATTGGTAATTATTTTGGTGAAGGTGCTTCAGAAATTGCAGGAGTTTACTTTGTATGGCAAAGATGGACTGCAGCAGATAACGTAGACAAAAATAGTGCTGAAGAACAAAAGAAAGATGCAAACTGGTCTTATATTAACGTAGATGGGGATGAAATAGAACGCAACCCAGGTGAAAGTGAAGCTGATTATACAAAAAGAGCTTTAGCTCAAACTGATATTATGGGGAAAAAGACTGAAACAGGTGGTGCGGTTTTTCAAACTCAAGGTTTTACAGGACTTTATAGAATCCTTGAAGTAAAAGAAAAATCTACTTACAAGGGAAATGTTGATGGAAAAGAAACATCACTAACAGGAATGTATGCAGTACCAGTTATCTTAACTCTTCCCCTTGTAAATGAAAAGGGAGTAGTTACAGATGCTCATGTTTATCCAAAGAACACTGAAGATGCTCCAAAAATTGACAAGAACTTCAAAGGAAATACTGCAGAAGCTACTGATACTGAAATCAAGTATGATCAAAACCAAAGAGTAAAAGATACTGTTAGTAGAAAAATTGGCGATGTAGTAGAATACGTAGTTCAAACTGAAATTCCAAAAGATGCTGACTACAAGTTCTTAACATGGAATGACTCCATGATGGATGGTTTAACTTATAAGAAAGATTTAGTTATAAGTGGAAAATACACAGAAGGTGCAGACGAAAAGACCTTAACTTTTGATAAGGGAACTGACTACACAGTTCAAGAAGATGCCAGAGGATATAAGGTTGACTTTACAGAAGCAGGACTTAAAAAAGTAACAGATGCTGCAAAATTTAGTGCAGTTACATTAAACTTTGCATATTCTGCAATGCTTAATAGGGATACTCCTGTTGAAGTTCCACAAGCCAATGACGTTATCTTCTATTATGGACACAAACCACAAGTAAAATCAGAACCTAAGACTGGTAATCCTAAAGACAAAAAAATTAGTGTAGAAAAATCTTGGGATAGAGATGGCGACAACAAAACAACTGAGGCAGACGCAAACGCAATTGTAACCTATACTCTTTATGAACAAAAAGGAAATGATTGGGAAGAAGTTAAGTCTGTAACAGTTGGTGCTAAAGAACAATTTAAATATACTTTTACAGATCTTGACGATAATAAAACCTATAAGGTTGTAGAACGTGTTGCAGGTTATGAACCGGAATATGTATCATTTGAAAATGGTGTTGTAAAAATTACAAACAAAGGTGACAAGGACAATCCGAAGCCACTAAATCCATCAGAACCAAAGGTTGTAACTTATGGTAAGAGATTTATTAAAATCAATAACGTTGATTTTAATAATGATGGAACTCAAGAAAAAGTTGAAAGATTATTTGGTGCTGAATTTGTAATTAAAAATGATGGAGGAGAATTCCTTGCTTATTTAGATGATGCAGAAAAAGCTAAAGCAGACGAAAAGATTAAAACTGCTAAAGAAACCTTAGACAAAGCTGTAGAAACCTACAATAAGTTAGAAAAAGATAAACAAACGGATGAAGAAAAGCAAAAAGTAACTGCTGCACAAGATGCTTATAACAAAGCTGTTCTTGCAAAGACTGAATACAAGTGGGTTAAAAAACAAGAAGATGCCATTAAATTTGTTTCAGATAATGAAGGTAAATTTGAAGTAAAAGGACTTGATAAAGGTTCATATACTTTAGTGGAAACTGCTGCACCAGAAGGATATGCAAATAACAACAATACTTATACATTTGTAGTTGATGAAGGAACTTACAATGGAACAGCTGCAGAAATGAAGTACGAAAAAGAAATAAAAGATGGTGAAACTCAACATTACGGTCAACAAATTAAGAATAAGAAGGTAAGTATTCCACAAACTGGTGGTATTGGTACTTTAGTATTTGCACTTGCAGGTATCTCTCTAATGGGTGGTGCTGCATACGCAATGAAGAAGAATAAGGTAGAAGACCAATAATTTTTAGGGCAAGATTTTAAATCTTATAAAATAATTTAGAAAGTAGGAGGAATTATGAAAGAGAAATTTAATTTAATAAACAAGGCTCTATTTGTCCTTATTTTCCTCCAAGTGCTTTCTTTAACAAATGTTTTTGCATATGAAGATAAGGGGAATGTTACTATAAAAATTCCCCTATCTCCTTATATGCAGGACCTTGAAGGAAGAAGTTTTGAAATCTATAAGATTATGGATGCTCGTCCCTCAGATGAACAAAAACTTTTGTCTGAGCTCTCAAAAAAATCTGATGATGATCTTAAAAAGACCTATGATCATTTTTTGGTGGGGCCAAGTATACTTAATGAAAGTAAGGATATGGGCTTAATTACTTTTGAATTAAAAGATGGAACTTATCTTGTAAAGGAAACTAATGATGGCAAGTCTCCAAAGGTTGAGGCATTTTTAATTATTATGCCTTCAAGAGATGGCAGGGATTTTGATGTACTTCCAAAGTATGAGTACAAAAAACCTAAAAAGCCGCCTGAATATCCACCAGATAAACCTCCTAACCCACCACCAAAATATAGGGTTGAACTTTATAAGCTTTCAGATGACGGAAATAAACTTCCGGGAGCTGTTTTTAAACTATATAAGGTTTTTGACAAGTCTTTGGAAGAGGTTAAACTTTCTGGAAATTCTTATGATGATAAGGGAGAGACAAGGGAGCTTGTTACTGATGATAATGGGCTGATTGCCATTGAAAATCTTCCTGAAGGCAAATACATTTTTAAAGAAATCAAAGCCCCTAAGGGTTATGTAATTGTTAATGAAGACACTTCCTTTGAAATTTACGGCAATGAGGGCACAAGACTTGAGGTCGTAAATAATAAAAATCCAGGGAATTTTGGCAGCTATAAGTTTATTAAGGTTGATGAAAATAATAATCCCTTAGAAGGAGCTTATTTTAAAGTTCTTAAAGTTACGGAAGATGGTGAAGAGCCCCTTCTTGTAAATGGCAAGGAATATGTTTTAAAATCTGATGTCAATGGCAATTTTACTGCTGAAAATTTGGCATTTGGAGATTATATTCTTTGGGAAACCATGGCTCCGGAAGGTTATATCATCAGCAGTAATAAAATTAATTTTACTGTAGATGAAAATTATTTTGAAGAGGCAAAAAAAGCAATTATTAATAAGAAGGATAAGCCTAGGGTAAAGATTCCAAAAACTGGCGATATTACCCAAATAGTTGCAATTATTTCAGGGTCTATACTTATAGCTATGGGCTGTGTGTTTATTTTTTCTAAAGAAAAATCGTAGTTAGTTAGGAATTTATATAAAAGCGGCAAGGAGTTTTATGGACAAAAAGAAAAAAAGAAAGACGCCTTTAAAGGTTTGGATTTTAAGATTTGTATTTCTTTTAGGTTTTTTAATTATGTTATATCCTTTGGTTAGCCGTTTTTATTATAGAATTGAAGCTAATAATCAGGTTGAAGATTTTGATGAGGGAAAAAAGGAACTGACAAGTGAAGATATTAAAAATCGTATAAGGCTTGCAAGGGCTTATAATGATTCTCTTCTAAATGTTGTTTCTGAAGACCCCTATAACAAGGAAAGACTTGAAAGCGGCAGGGCTGAATATGCCAGGATGCTTGAAATTCATGAAAAAATTGGTCACGTTGAGATTCCAAAAATCGGTGAGGACCTTCCCGTTTATGCGGGCACTTCCGAAGAAGTTTTACAAAAAGGCGTTGGTCACTTAGAGGGCACCTCCCTTCCAATAGGAGGCAATAGTACACATACAGTATTGACTGCGCACACTGGACTTCCGGAAGCCAGACTTTTTACGGACCTTACTAAAATGGAAATTGGCGACAAGTTTTATATTCACAATATTGAAACTACTCTTGCCTATCAGGTGGATCAAATTAAGGTTGTCCTTCCTAGTGAATTTAATGACCTATTAATTGTAGAAGGTCATGATTATGCAACTCTTTTAACCTGCACTCCGATTATGATTAATACCCACAGGCTTCTTGTTAGAGGCCATAGGATTGACTATGTTCCTGAAATTGAAGAAAAAGATATTAAAGAACACAGAGCAAATAACATCTATAAAAATCTTTTCTATGCTTCATTAGTCTTAATATTAATTATGCTTATCTTAATTTTAAGACTTAGGAAGAAGAAAAAATTAGCTGAAAAGAAGTTAAAAGATTTAAATAGTGGTCCAGCTGATGAAAATAATATTAATAATAATGTTAATAATGAAAGCACAAGGACAAAAAGTATTTTTGATTTAGATAAAAATAATTTGAGAGCAAGAGGCAAGACAGATGAAGAAGATAAATAAAAAAAATATTTTATTCATTTTAGTCTTTATTATAGGCTTCTTACTTACTGTATATCCTCTTATCAGCCAATGGTATTACAGGATTGAAGCCAAGGACGAAGTCGATAAATTTAATGCCGGCACAGAGGAACTGGATTCTAGTGAAATTCAAAGAAGAATTGAACTTGCCAGGGCCTATAATAGTTCTCTTGATCCCTCAAAACTTTCTGATCCCTATACTGAAAAGGAAAAAGAAGGCAGGGCTGAATATGCCAGAATGTTGGAAGTTGAAGAGATGATTGGTCACGTTGAAGTTCCAAAAATTGGAGAAGACCTTCCCATATATGCAGGGACTTCCGATGATATTTTGGCAAGAGGTGCAGGCCATTTGGAAGGCACATCCCTTCCTGTTGGAGGGGCAAGTACTCACGCAGTTATAACTGCTCATAGAGGGTTGCCGTCTGCAACGCTTTTCAGACACCTTGACGATTTGGATGAGGGCGATGTTTTCTTTATTCATAATATTGAAACAACACTTGCCTATAAAGTTGACCAAATTACTACTGTTGAACCTTGGGATTTTGAAAAAGTTCTTGTTATTAGTGGCAAAGATTATGTTACTCTTTTAACCTGCACGCCTTATATGATAAATTCTCATAGGCTTCTTGTTAGGGGCCACAGAATTGAATATACACCGGCTGTTCAGGAAGAGGCGCTAAAGCAAAATAAGAGAAAAATCAATTATTTAAAACTTTTAATAATTTCACTAATTATTCTTATTGTCCTAATTATTATATGGTTTAGGGAAAGAAAAAAATTTAGATCTTTAAGAAAGAGGTAGGCCCATTGAAAAGTAAAAAAAGTCTAAAAAAAATCATAGGCTATATTTTAGTAATTGTTGGAATAGGACTGCCTTTATATGGATTTTTAGGAATGTCTATATCTGAAATTAGGAGTAACAAGGCTTACAATGATTTTTTAGAGAATCAAAGACAAAAAGAAGAAGGCACATTAGAAGAAGAAAATAAAAAGGCTTTAGCTTATAACAAAAGCATTAATGGTGATGTACAGGCAGTGGATCCTTTTGATGCCATTGATTATGAAAGTATAAATAAGATACAAAAAAATAATGAAGTTTTTGCCTATCTTTCTATTCCATCACTTGATATTAAAAAACCTATCTATATAGGGGCAAGTGATGCAAATATGGCAAAGGGATTGGCAACTGTTGATGGGACGGCTCTCCCTATTGGTCAAGTGGGAACAAGATCTGTTATTGCTGGTCACAGGGGTTATTATAAGGACCTTATGCTTTTAAATCTTGGCGAAATAAAAAATGGCGACAAGATTTATATAGAAAGAGGAGGAAAAGGCCATGTCTATGAAGTTATAGGCCAAGAAATTATATATCCTAACGAATGGGAAAAACTTGCCCCCATAGAAGGCAAGGATATGATAACTCTTTTAACCTGTTCACCCTTAAAACCGCCGAGGAGACAAAGGCTTTTAGTCAATGCTGAAAGAGTGGCGGAAGATGATAAGAAAGTTGAGCAAGTAAAAGAGGAAATAAAAACTGACAAGAAGGTCAGTAATAGAATTAAGCTAGTAAATATTTTATCTATAGTTGGACTTTTAGCAGAAATTTTTGTAATAGGACATTTTATAAAGTTTTTGCTATGAAAGTGAGGAGGAATTAGGTGAAAAAGACAATTAAATATTTCATAATACTTTTACCTATATTCATTCTTGGACTTCTCCTTGTTTTTATTACTTATTATTCTAAGATGAAATCTCGTGAGATTGCTAGCGTAAATGGCAGAGGGATTTTAGCTGATGATTTTAAAAAAGAGTATGAGATTAGGAAGAAGTATTATATAAAAAAGGCGGGATCTTCGGATTTCTTAAACAAGCCTTCCGGCAAGGGTGGTTTAACTATTGACGAATATTTAAGAAAAAAAGTCTTAGACGACATGATTATCTATAAGTTAATAGAAGAAGATTCTAAAAATAAGGGCATAGAAATCGAGGATACTTGGGCTAAAAATGAAATTTCTCAACTTAAGAAAAATAAAAATTTAAAAAAAGAATTGGAAGAAGAAGGAATTAGTGAAGGCTATTATAAGGACAAACTAATCAGAGATAAGATAAAAGAAGAACATGAGAAGCTGATTGTAAAGGGCTTTAATATTAATGAAGACCTTATGAAAAAATATTATGAAGATCACAAAAATGATTATTTCTTAGCCAAAATTTCTCATATTCTTTTGAATAGTCTTGAAGATGCAAATAAAGTAAAGGGCGAGATTGGCACTCACACCTTTGAAGAACTTGCAAATAATTATTCAGAGGATAGAAAAAGTGCTGACCAAGGAGGATTTATTGGAGAATTCAAGCCAGGTGTTATGGAAGAAGTTTTTGATGAAACTATAAAAAAATTAAATCCTGGTGAGATTTCAGAACCTGTAAAATCCAAGTTTGGCTACCACATTATTAGACTTGATGATAAACTATTTCAGCCTTTTAATAGTGTGAAAGATGACATAAATCAAAAAATTAAGGATGATATGTATCAGGAATATGTAAAAAAGCTGAAAGAGAAGGCAGATATAAAAATGTATGTGGATGAAGTTGGAAGTAAGGACAATAAAGAGATTAACTTGAAAATGAGTAAGGAGGATAAACTATGATAAAAAAAATTACATCTTTTATGCTGGCAATTCTCATGCTAGTTGAAATTTTTCCAAGTAGTTTTGTTTTTGCAGCATCAGATAATTCAAGTTCTAATAATTCTAAAACAGGTTCTATTATCGAAACAGACAGTATTTTAGATAGAGAAGTAAAAAATGACTCAGGAGATGCATCTTCATCTATTATAAAAGATGGAATTATAGATAGGGAAAATGAATTATCTGAAGAAAAGCCTATTATAAATAATAATGACAATAGAGAAAAGAATATTGAAAAGAGTAATGATGGAAAAAGTGATTTTAATTCAAAGGCAAATGAAGAAAAAGAATTAAATAGGGACGATGAACTTGTCTTAACGCCTGCGAATTTAGATAAGAAAGATCAAAATAATAGTTTTAAAATTAATGAAGATATTCAAAATAAAGAAGATATAGAAAAGAAGGCGGAAGAAGTTCCGGAAATCAAAAAAATCGAAGGTACAAATCTTGAAAATGAGGAACTTTTAAGTAAATTTTATGAAACTCGCAATTTTGAAAATAATAATAGTGAAAATAATGGAATTGAAGGCATTTATAAAGTAGACTTAAAGGATATTCATTATAGGGAAGATAGGGACGGAAACTGGACCTATGAAACTGGTTTAAACTGTTATTATAATATTCCAAATACAGTAAATCCCGGAACTGAATTTAGCCTTGATTTGCCAGAAGAATTAAAATGTGGCGGCATTAATAATTCAGACATTAGCCTTGGCATAATTAAGAACCAAAAAGGCACAGGCCTTATAAATGTATATTTAAATAATAACAGGGTTACTTTTAAGCTAACAAATGAAGGGGCAGAAATTATTAAAAATACACCCTTTGGAATTTCAGGTGAATTTTTAATAGGACTTAAAGAAAATCCTGAAGACCTTGTTAAAATTGATGACCTTGACAATGAAGACTTTTCAAATTTTGAAATTTATAAGGGTATTAGCATTGACAAAAAATTAATTGACAAGGCTCTTGAAGCTGGTAAAACAGCAAGTTTACTTGAAGGCAATAACTCCTACAATGGAGAAATTATTGATAAGGATGAAGTAAAACTATCCTATATTTCAACATTTGGCGATAAGGAAAATAGACTTGAAGATAAGTTTAAATTATATGGCAGCAGGAATTTTGATGCCAAGACAAAGTATATTTATACTTATGACACAAGTCTTGCAAAAGATGGGGATGACTATATAAAAAGTCAAGCTTTTGAAATTAATAGATTTAATCTATTAAAAAAGGCTGAAGGAAAAAATTCATCAAAAATAAAAGTAAGAAGAGAAAATCAAGAAGAAATCCCCTATGGTATTGAAATTTATGATGATGAAAACAATAGACTTTATCCTGGAATTTGGGATGAGAAAGTAAAACTGCAAAAAGACGGATTTGATATAAACCTTCCTACAAATGGCAGCGACCTACCACGTTTCAGCTTTATTTATAAAACAAAAATTGCAGATTTAAAAGAAGACACAAAAACGGAAGTAATTCTGGCTGATAAATTAGTTGCTGAAAATGACTTTTTTAAGAATTATAAAAATATAAGCATAAGTCAAAAACTTGATTCTGGCAGAGAAGTTGAGAATAATCTTGAAGAATATAATAGAGAATATTTTACAGAAAAAACACCTCTAAAGGAAAAATTAGCTACAAAAACTGAAGTAAGTTTATTATCCACAAAATCATCTGAAGGAAAAGATGAAATTATGGATATGATTATGATGGCAAGAGAAGCAGGCAATTTAAATCTAATGGCAAGCCCTAGTGCCCAAAAATCTGAAGAACAAATTTGGCTTGAAGGTGAAATTAAAAAGTTAGGCAAATACTATGGAGAAATGACTCCTGAAGAAAAGGCGAAGCTAAAAAATGATTTTACCCAAAGATACCAAAGCAAGTATCCTAATAATGTTGAGGCAGAATTTAATAAGCTTGTAGCTGAAATATCTAAACATGATGAACAAATTTGGCTTGAAGGGCAAATTTTAAAACAAGGTAAACCTATAAGAAAATTTACTAATGATGAAAGAAATACTTTAAAAAATGCTTTTATTGCAAAATTTTCAGATTTAGCTCATCAAACTGGTACAGAAGAAAATTTCAATAGATTTATTGTTCAAATAAATAAAGAAGATGCCCAAAATTGGATAAATGAAAAACTACTTGCTTTAAAAAATCAAGGGAAATTAAATTCAACTGAGATTTCAAAAGTTAAAGACGAATTTAAGGCGGAATTTCCAGACCTAAATCTTAATGATTTAAATTGGCAAGAAAGTCCTGAAGGAGAAAAAACAACATATCCCTATCAATTAGCATATAAATCCAGCCAAAAGCTTTGCTATAAAGACGGGGTAGGCATAAATTATGGAGCTATTGATTGGACTAGAGAGCCACAAGTTTGGTGGGATATTGAAGTTGATGTTAGTGATTTAAAAAATAATCCTAATATAGAATATAATTATTTAAATCTTGCTTTATATGCGCCAAGAGGTCAAGGGCTAAAAGAATTTGAATTTGGAGCAGGATATAATTATGACAATATACAATTTACAAGAGCGCTAGCACTTGGAAATGAATTTGATGCAGGATCTTTGAAAATCACAAAGGAACAACTGCAAAATGCAACTGATAATAAAATAAGAATCAGGGCTAAAGCATCAATAGAAGAATTGCATTCAGAATACTCCCTAGGTCTTAGATTAAATCCAGATCAAAATTATATAAAAAAGATTTTAGATGATTTTAAAGCTGAATTTAATAAAATTCCGGTAATAATTAAATGGATGGAAGGCGTAGAAGAAGCCGAAAAATATGCAAGTCAGCCTTTCAATCTTATTGATGCAAGAATTATTGCAAAGGGAATAAAAAGTGAAACAAAAACTGAAAACTT
This sequence comes from Peptoniphilus raoultii, assembly GCF_900099555.1. GTDB lineage: Bacteria > Bacillota > Clostridia > Tissierellales > Peptoniphilaceae > Peptoniphilus_A > Peptoniphilus_A raoultii. The sequence goes on along the minus strand of NZ_FMWM01000002.1, from coordinate 336,417 downwards.
TTATATGGATCCAACGAGAACTATTGTTGCTGAAACCAAGGGTTCAAAAGGCTACTGGATACTTACAGACCTCTTAAGAATTGGTGAAAAACCTGATGAAGGAATAGTCACAAGCACTGGAGAAAAAAAGGTACAATTAAATCCAGATACATCCTTTGACGGACCTATAGTTTATGTTCCATTAATAGATGGTGGCTATAAAAAAGTAAATTCTCTATCCGAAGCTAAAAATTCTAATGGAGAGTATTTTCCAGGCACTCTATTATTTTATAAATCAGGGAACCAACCTGTAGACAAAGGTAAGAAAATTGAAATAAATGTGGATTTACAAAACAAGTATACAAATCAATCAAGTTTAATTGCACAAGAAGGAGAAACTACTGGAGGTTTTAAACAGCTTTCTGTTGAAACAAAAACTCAAACGGATCTTAGTTCTGAATACAGAATGTATTATGAAACACCTTTCTCTTCTCGTGTTTTTAGAATAAATAAAACTTTTGAAATTGTTGTCTGCATAAATTATGGTGTTCCAGATCCTTCAACAACGGAATCTTATGAAACAAGACTTACAAGAACTGAAGACCCTTCAGGGCAATTAATTTTTAATTCCATTAGTAATAGAAATAGGGGACAATCAACTCTTACGCAAAAAGTTAATAATCAATACAATGTTGGTGATAGGATTAATTATTATGATCCAAAGATTGGAACTACAGAAGAAAGAGTAAAAGACTTATTAAAAAGAGTTTATTATTATACTGACCAATTTAAGGCTCAGTATGAAAAAGATACTGGCAAGAGATTGCACAGGGTTTATGAGTCACAAATTGTTCAGCTACTCGTCCATAATTTAACAGATAATAGGGACATAAGCTCTTCAGTTACACCTTTTTTAGTCGATACAACAAACCCATATACAGCTGGGCAATATTCTGATTTCTATTCAAGGAAAATTTTATTTGGAACACTAGATGCTGAAAATAGAACAACACTATTTCCACAAAATATTCCTGATGGTGAAGCCGAATTTGGCTATCAGTATAAAAATATAAATGACAGCTTACATGATTATAGAATTGCAAGAATGGCAAGAATGATAAGGGAAGATGTTCGTAAGTCTTATAACTCTAATGATGATTGGACTAAAGAAAAAGCTGACTCTGTTGATCTTGTACTTTACACACATGGTTCTCTAAATGACTACCAACAATTAATCGGGGCCTATGTTCATAGACCTGTAAAAGTAACAAAAGTCGATAAAGATAATAAAGAGTTGGTAGGCGCAAAGTTTAGAACAATCAATAGGGAAACAGGAGAAATAAAGGAATGGACATCAAAAGGGACTGAAGATAAAGTTTATTTAAAGGAAGGAAAGTATAAACTTGAAGAAATTCAGGCTCCAGAAGGTTATGAACCAATTAAGCCTGTTAATTTTCAAATTTTCAAAAAGGAAGAAAATGCACGTGATGCATACTATCCATCAATAAGAGGAGATATACACATCAATGACTATGTCCACAATGTATTAGATATTGATGGTAAAGCTGAAATTCCTGTGGCTTCAGATGGAACAATTTTAATGGAAACCGATAATGAACTAACTGTTAAGATTAAAAATATTCTTGATAATTTAGGAGAATTAAGGTTTACAAAAACTGACGGCCATAGACCTTTAGATGGTGCCGAATTCACACTTACTAAAGTTGATGATAATGGTCAAAAAATTTTAAAAGATGGAAAAGTTGTATATGAAAAAATTTCAAAGGGAACTAAGGGTGAATTTGTATTTGATGGTTTAAGTGAAGGAACCTATATTTTAGCAGAAACTAAAGTACCAAAGGGTTTTGAAAAGCATAAAGATTTAAAAGTTATTGTTAAAAAAATTGATGGGCAAAAGAAACCTGTAGTTATATTTGAAGATCAAACAATTGAAGAAAGCAAAAATATTGTAGATGTCCCAATAAAGACTGAAATAGAATTTCAAAAATATGATTCAATTGCTAATACTCCATTAAATGGGGCAAAGTTTAGACTTTATCAAAAGTCAGGTACTGGGTATTCCTATGATAAGACAGCAACATCTGAAGTAGTAGGTATAAAAGAACAAGCTCCAAAAGAAATGCATTCTAAAGATGGAAAAATCACAATAATAACTTCTTGGGAGCGTGGCAAAGATCAAAAAGATACTAGCCCAGACACAAAGGTTAAAAGAATATATAAATTGCAAGTTAAAGATGATTATGGAAATTGGCAAGATGTTAAAAGCCTTGAAGGAACAGGAAGTTCATCTAATATAGTTTTTGATGGCCTTGATGACAATAAACTTTATAAAATATTTGAAGAAATCAATGGATATTATGTAAAACATGAAACAATTAAGCAAGATGGTGAACTGAATCTTATCAATAAAGAAGTAAATGAAAAACTTGGTACTTTTAAATTTGATGACTTATCAGCCGGGGAATATATTCTTGAAGAAATTGTTGCACCAGATGGCTACAAAACCCCAGAAAACACAAAATGGCTTGTAAAAGTTTATTTAAAAGATAAATATGACGGTACAGGAAGTCCCTTGACTTACGATGTAAAGGTCCTTAATTATGATAAAGAAGGGAATGCAGTTGAAGGAATCCCTATTATTGAAAATGGAGAAAATAAGTTAGTCTATAGAATAGATAATGAGGCCTTTGTAACAAGTTTAAAATTTAAAAAGTATGTTGAAAATGATCAAGGTGGCATAGATGCATTGCCAAAAGATAGACTTGTTGATGCTGAGGGAAAAGATGTTGCATTTAATTTATATAATGCGGATTATTACGGACAAAAACTTCCAGCAAAATTCGGAGATACTGAAATTAAACCTATTCAAGAAAATATTACTGCTGATGCAAATGGTGATTTTAATCTTACTAATCTAAGAACTGGTATGTATTACAAACTTGAAGAAGTTAATCCTCCGGATGGATATGTAAAAGATAAAACTGGATTTGTACTTCACGTTGTATCTTATGGTGGACCTAATCTTAAAGTTATAATAAGAGATGCTTCAAATAATGCAAAAGTAAGCCCAGATAATATTTTGGAAGGAGTTATTAATAGAAAGCCAGGTCTTGGCAAACTAAGAGTTAGAAAGACTGGTTCTGCAATTCCACCTGCAACTGGTGAAATCGGAATTAGACGTGCGACATTTAGGCTATGGTTCGCAAATGAAAATTTTATAAAAACAAAAGATCCAAAATCAGGTCAAGATTATATTCAAAAGGTAACTGAAGGCAAGGCTCAAACAGATATCCCAGATCCTAGTAAGCAAGATGAAAATCAAGGACTAGCTGAATTTGAGAATTTAAAACCAGGTTACTATGTTCTTGAAGAAAGTAGAGGCCCCGCTGGTTATGAGAGGACAACTGATACTTGGAATGTAACAATATTTGATGATGGAAAAGTAACAGCAGAATATGTTAAAGGTCATGGTAAAAATACAGATGTTTCTGGAAGGTCAAGAGCACCTTTAAAAAAGAATTTGGAACTTGAAAATTTAATAAGAAATGAAGGGCGTTCAACAAATTATAGTGGAGATTTTAATGAAGTGTCTGAAAATGGTCTTTATCTTTATAATAATCCTCTTGTTACAACAAGGGAATATTCAGAAAGGCTTAACTATGCAAGGGTTGTAACTAATAATAATTTAAGAGTACCAGCGAATAACGGCGGCAGCATTTTATATGATGATGATAATATCCAAGTTACTTTTGACAAGAGTCAATATGAAACAAAAAATGGTAAGGCACAAGTTACACTTGAATTAATAGGCAAGGGAAAGAAAACAAAACCCAATGTTTTGATTACACTTTTAGTAGATAGATCTATGGATTTTGCAGAAAATTATGGTAATAATACTACTAATAGCACACAAGACAATAATATTAATTATTTTATTTCGCAAATGGCAAAAAAAGCTAAAGATAAGGCTAATTTATATTTTACACTTATTGAATATGACGCTGATGCTTCAAATATAGTTGTGGGTGCTTATAATAGAAGTCTAATGTCTTTAAATGAAATGGAAGAGAACAGTGGATTTATTAATTACAAACTTGCTGAGCCTGGAGTTGAAAAGTTACCAGGAAACACTATAGAAAGCAATGTTGTAAATTATGGACCAGAAATTCAACTGAAAAATTACCTTGGGGCGTTAGATATTAAAAATAGAATCAATAGAGGAAATGATGGTAGTGCACACTTATTAAGTTTAGTAAATTCTGAGAGAAATAAATATTTTGGGGACGTAAATAATAAATATGTTGATGGTGTAAAGTTTAATGAGACCTATTTATTTAATTTTCAAAATACAACAGGAGCTCCCCAAAAAAGGGGAGGATCCTATTATATGGACCAAGTCTTCACAAATCTTAGTAGCGCTAACTATGATGGGATTTATTTCACATACCAAGGCAATTTTAGAGAGGATAATAATTTAATAAAGCTTTATAATCAAGCGATGGGAAACCATAGTGATATAAATTATCGTTACTATAATGGAAATGTACAATTTATTAGACCTTATGGAAGCGCAAATGAATTAGGCGTATTTTATCAACTTGACTTGCTAAATAGCTTTTTAAATGATATAGACAATGGTAATGTTTTTAGAAAAACAGCCGAAGGACAGGATGCAATTAATCAAGGTTATGTATCTATAAGTCCTAAAGATAATATAAAACTAAAATTAATAAGAACCACGAATAAAGATGGTGAGAGTGCTTATGTAAACAATAGAGATTATAATAGGTATTTTGAAGGATTGGATACAAGTACGGAACTTGGTAAATGGAAATTTGATTTATTAAGGTTAGTTGGCATAAATTCAACAGGTAGTTATCAAACTGGTTTTAACTTGGGTAAGGGTGAAAGGATTAAATTAATTTTGGAAGCTGAAATTATTAATCCTACAGATGATACACCCTATGATGTATTAAGTTTAAAAGTTAAGCCAGAGAAAGATAAAGTAGAATATGAAATAGATAATATACCAACTATAAAAAAATTAAAAGAAGAAGAGCACCCTCCGGCTAAAGACTCCTATAATGCAGAGATTAGCTTTGTTTATACAGACTATATTAAAGCAGGAGATCAGTCTACTGCAAAACCAATAGGCGAAGTTGGAAAAATGACTCTGCAAAGGAAGGATGGCTCATCATGGAATGATGTCGATAATTATAAAGATATTCCAGTAGAGGCTGAGGACAAAAAGTTAATTAAAGATTTAGACCCAAATGGTGATTATAGAATTAAATATGTCCTAAATGAAAATTTAAGAAGTAATTGGACCTATCCGAGAGGTAAAATTTATGATGATTCTTATGACATAGAAAATGGAAAAAGAGTAAGAAAAAGTGATGTAGACTTTTATGAACTTAATTTTTCAGATGCCAAAGCTCAAGGTGAAGGAAAAGCTAAACTTCTAAAACTTGAAATTCAAAATGGATCCGTATTAAAAATATTTAATATTAATGAAACGGGTTGGAGAATACCCCTAAGAATTAAAAAATGTTCTGAAGCAGGCTATGCTCTTGATGGCTCTGAATTTAGAGTAAGAAAAATAAAAAATGGTAAGCAAGGTGAAGCATATTATAATGAACCTTATGATCAAATTTCATCAGCAACTGGACTTCAAGGTGATAATTATTTTAGAGAACTTACACCTGGTATCTATGAATTAACAGAAACAAAAGTCCCTAAAGGATTTAGAGAAGATGTTAAAAATCAAAAATGGTATTTTAAAGTTGAAGCAAATGAAAATGTTCTACCGACTGAAGCAAATTATATGAAAGTTATTTTTGATTTCGCTGAAGAAGTTGAAATTAATGGAAAAACAGAAAAAATTTACGGTTTAGGTCATACAGATTCAATTGCAAAGTATAAGGACTATATAAATCTTGTTCCTCATGAAAAAGATGATGGAAGATCTAACCCAGCAAGACCTGATGCTCCATATCCAACTATTGATGAAATAGGGGTTACAAATTTTAATGATACGACGACTTTTGAATTCCAAAAATTAGATGAAACTGGAAGAAATTCACTTTCTGGTGCGAAATTTGAACTTGTTAAGGTTGACGAAAAAAACAATCCTATCACTGGAGATGAAGCATATAAGAAAGAAGTAACATCTGAAAATGAAGGTGGTAAAGTCATCTTTAGAGGCCTTACTATTGGGAAATATAGGTTGAAAGAAATTGAACCGCCTAAGGGCTATCAATTAAACAAGGAAGTATATTATATAGAAGTAAGTATTGATGCCAATGGGAAGTGGATAACAAAATATTTAAAGGATAAAGAAGATCCTAATATTGTTGATTCAGATAGAGATGGAGCCATTGATGCAATTAAAAACAAACTTCTTGATACAGAACTTAAATTTGAAAAGGTTGAGGCTGATGGTTCACCTAATGGTAAACCTGTGAAGTATGCAAAATTTAAACTTGAAGGTATTTATAAGGATGGAGAAAAGGCTGGCCAAGTTATTCCTGAAGGTTCTAATGGATATTATTTTAATGAACAAGAAGGAGAAATTGATTGGAATTTATTAGAGGTCACAAAACACATATTTACTTTTAAAAATTTAAAGGAAGGTAGGTATAAGCTTACCGAAACTGATTCTTCTAGTTATTCAAAGCCAAGATCTTGGATTTTTGATATTGATGAAGTAAATAATGGCACGGAAACTAAATTGAAAATTAAACTTGTAGATACTGATAGCATGAGAAATGATATAAAATTTAGTGATAGTTTAGATACAAGTGATTACCATGAAATTCAAGAATTTAAAATAATTAATTATAAAAAAGTAGACTTAAAACTTGAAAAGCTTGATGAAAATGGAAATCCATTAAAGAACTCAGCTTTTGCTCTTAAAAAGACCTATGCAGAGCCGCCTAAAAATTTATCAGGTAGTTATGGTATTGGTATAGGAGAGATAATTTATAGTGGAGATAAAAATCCTATAGCTACAGAAGTTCGATTTAGTAACCAAGAAATTATTAGGGGAGATGAGGCTAAAGACTTTGGCTACTATAAACAAAATTCTCTTTTAGGTTTAAGTGAAACAACTTTTAAAGACTTATCTGAAGGGATTTATGAACTTGATGAAATTGAAGCGCCAACCGACTATGAGACTACAACATATCAAAGAAAGTGGGTCTTAATAGTTAAAAAGGATTCAGATGCTAATAACAATCCAACAGGGCTGAAGATAATTCATAATAAGGACTTCGAGTCACAATATTTGCACCAAAAATATGACGATAAACCTAGGTTCAATGTAGCTGATGATAGGACAGAATTAATCGCTATGGAAAATAAAGGCCAAGGGGATAATGAGACTTATAAATTTGGATCTAAAGTTAAGATTACAAATAAAAAAGTTACAACAGAAATTGAATTTACTAAAGTTGATAGTAAAAATGAGAATGAGAAACTTAAAGATGCTGAATTTATTCTTTATAAATTAAGCAAAGACCCTGATGATAGTAAAATTGATAATGTTTATGCCAATACTGATTATAAGAGAAATTCATTAAAAACAATTAGTGCAATTTTCTCCGAAGATCAAGGTAAATTTGTTATTGATGACTTAAATGTTGGCTTGTATTTACTAGAAGAAGTTAAGGCACCAAAAGACTATAGCATCGCCAATAGGAAAATAGCAATTCAGGTTAAGGAATATTCTATACTTCAAAATTTTCCTGGATTTCCAATAGTTACAAATAGTCCCAAGGTTACAAGATTTGAAATCAAACTTTATGAGTGGGAAGAAAAAAATGGCAAGGGAGTTTTAATTAAGGATGAAAAAGACTTTAAGTATCTGAAAGTTAAAAATGAAAAAATTGATCCTGCTACAGGTTATGAAACATTAGATACTAATAATTTTAAGTATAAGGCCGACTTTGCCAATAAAAAAATAGGCTTTAAGTTTTTAAAAGTATTCTTAGAAGATAAGGATAAAAAGACCTATAGCCCTGTGAAGAGAGGAAAACTGACCTTGAAACTTGAACATATTGGCAAAGACAATAAGGTTGATAAGACTTTGACAAAGGAATTTGACCTTTTAGACTTAAACGATACAAATCAAATTAAATTCATTGCAACAAAAGACTTTGATGGCGAATGTATCTTGACAGAAGAAAAGGCACCTTTTGGATTTGGGAAGACTGTTAATAAATATAAAATAAAAATTGATGCCGAAAATGAAAAGTCATATTTATTAGAAGTTCTTAATGAAGAAAATAAAGCTCTTGTGAATGATAAAAATCAAAAAGTTACTGATACTGGAGTTATAATTCCCAGTGGTGGTCTTGATATTAGTCTTGATGCAAATGATGTTAACTTTAAGATTGTAAATGATAGAGGTGTGTTCCCTCAATCAGGTGGAATTGGGGATTTAGTATTCTACGGTGGAGGATTTGCTCTAATGATTTGCGGAGCTTATATGTACCTTAGAAAGAGAAAATATGCTGAATAAATTTTAGATTTATTCTAAAGAAAATAAACCGAAGGCAATAATATGTCTTCGGTTTATCATTTTATTTTTTATATTATCTATTTACAAAAAGGATGTTTAGGCTATGCTCTTGTAAATGGAATTAAGTATTTAAGGCTATTATAAAGTTTTTATGGCATTAGGGTTTTATGGGAAATCCAGCCCCAATATGAATTGCCATCTTCTTGATTTTTGGCCTGTACATAGCACCATATTCTTTCCTTGCCTTCAATTTTTGTTTCTTCAATATAAAGGTCAGTTCCCTTTTTTAAAATTCTAACTATATCAGCATCAACACTCGGGTCTGTTCTTAAATTTGCCTTTTCTGCTGTTACCTTTTGAAAGGTGTGAAGGAGGGAATCTGAAAGTTTATTAATTTCAAGGCCATCTTTTCCCCTTTTTTTGTCCTCTTCAAATTCTTCTTTAATATCCTTTGAAAGCCTTGCTTCCCTATCGCTATTTATATCTGCCAGTAAATTTGATGCTCTAACAGATTCTGGAGATATAATAAGATATTCATTAAGCATGAAAAGTGCCTTATCTTTATTTCCTTCCCTATATTCATTAAGGGCCTTTTCTAAAATTAAATTTTCAAGCATTTCCATATTTTCTCCTGCTTGCCTATAATTTTTTTCATCCTCTCCTATAACTTTTTTGTAGTCTGAAAAGGCTGCAAGATATTTTCCTGTCAAGACTTTTTCCTTAGCTGAGTTGAAATTATTATCTGACTCAATAAGTTCTTTCACTTTTTGGATTTCCTTATCCATATCCTTCATGGGATTTAAATAAGAAATTTTTTGGTAGCTTTCATAGGCCTTTTGATATTCGCCGCTTTCTATCATACTTTTGGCAAGGGCAATTTGCCTTGCGGTATATATATTTCTGCTAAGAAAGACTAAGATTATAAGGATTAAAAAAGTGCCAAAAATTTTTTCTATGCTCTTTAGGGAAAATTTAGATTTTTTGGCGGGTTTAAGTTCAGCGAGGTCCTCTTCATTTACCCTTGTATCTGAAATTTTTTCTGCATTTGGTGCAACTTTTGTGATATGATCCCTAGTTAAGTTTCTTTCAAGGTTTTCAATTTCTATTTTTGATTGGGTTGAAGTATTTTGGATAATATTTACGATTTTTGAATTGATTAAAGGCTCTGTTAAATTATTTAGGACAAAATTTTTGTGTCTGCCACAAAATCTGCATTTTTCTTCTTCTATGGGATTTATGGCTGTGCATACGCATGACCAATAGCTTATGTGATTTTCGCCATAGGATTTAATTTCCGGACCCAAGGTTTCTCTTATCTTTTCAAGTTTTTTTTCAGGAATTAGGGGAAGATTTATGGGAATTTCATCTGTAAAATCAGCGTGGACTCCGCCCTTATCTGTTATGTAGGAAAAAATTCTTATGTCAAGGCTACGGGCATCTGCAAAACGCTCGTCAAGGGAAAAGGGTTTTAAAAAATAGGTGGAATAGGGGCCAAGGTTAACATCTGCTGTAAAATAAAATTCGCTGGAATTTAAAAGATAGGCTCCTGAAAAGTTTTTAAATTTCACACCAAGGGTAATTTTTTTTATTATTTCCTCAGACATATTTATTATGTCACAGGCTAGGGAAAAATATCCTGACACAAGTTCAGCATTAGAAATTTGAAGGCTTTCTTTTGGATTAAAATATATGGTTGTTGGGAGGGTTCTAAAATTTTCCATTTATTATCTCCTTTATTTTTTGTTGGAGGCTGTCCTCCTTTGTATTTTATTATTTATCTTTATAATTTTATTTTAAAGTGGGACAGTCCTGCAAGTTTTTATAGATACATAATTCCGGTTTCTAAAGCTATGCCCAAAACTGCCCCCATAATTATTAGTTTAAATAAATTGACTTTTTTATTATATAAAATTAGGGCAAGGATAAAGCAAATGCCAGCTGGCACGCTTAAGTTTTTAATGGTTATAGCTCCCTTAAAGACAGAGCTTTTAAAAAGATCAAGGGCGGTAATAAAAATTAAGGGAACTATGCCGGCCTTTATTCCAATTAAAGAATAGTCTAAAACTGCAAATTTTTTATTTTTAGTGAATAGGTAATATCCAAGGAGCATCAGAAGGATAAATTGAGGAAGGACAATGCCTCCAGTTGTTATTAAGGCTCCTCTAAGACCCCAAATTTTTTGGCCCACAAAGGTTGCGGCATTTATGGCAATAGGGCCGGGAGTCATTTGTGAAATTGAAATTAAATCCACAAGCTCCTTCATTGTAAGCCAAGCATTTTCGTGAACCACATATTTTGAAATTAGAGGTATAACTGCATAGCCGCCCCCAAAGGATAGGCCACCAATTGCAATGAAAATAAATAATAATTTGAGAATCATACTTCATACCTCCTTTTTAAAGTAGAAAAAGTTGATATGCCAATAACTGCTGAAAATAAAATTAATATTCCCGTATTTATTCTAAAGAAGTAAGCTGCAACAAATATAAGAGCAATTAAAATTAAAGTAAAGCCTGGATATTTTTTGTAGGATGCTATTCCCATTTTTATGACAGTTATAAATAAAACGGCAGAAATTACTCCAGATATTCCTTCTAAGGCCGATCTTATATAAAAATTATTTTGAAATTCAATATAAAATTTTGAAATTAAAGATAGGATTATTAGGCAGGGAAGGACGCTTGCCAAAAGGCAAACCAAAGCTCCCTGGGGGCCTCTTAATTTATAGCCAGTTAAAATAGAACAGGAAATTGCCATAGCACCAGGGCTTCCCTGAGATAGGGCAACAATATCCATCATCTTGTCATTATCAATAAGTTTTAAATCTTCTACAAATATATCCTTAATAACTGGGACAATGGTATATCCTCCGCCAAAAGTTATGGAGTTAATTTTAAAAAATGTTGTAAATAATTTTAGAAGCGAAATTTCCTTCATCTCATCACCTATAAATATTATAGCACCCATAGAAATTTTTATTAAGTATAAAAATATAGTATAATAAAGTAAGGTGATGAGATGAAAATTGGAATTATAGGCTTAGGATCTATGGGATCAGCCATTACAAAAGGAATATGCAAAAATGGGGTCAAAGTAAATTTTCACTCCCCCCATTATAATGAATCAAGAAAAATTGAAGGAGCAGAATATTTTGATTCAAATTCAAAAGTTGTTGAAAATTCTGACCTAATTATTCTTACAGTAAAACCTAAAATGTATGAAAAAGTTTTAAATGAAATTAAGGATTCAGTAAAAAATCAAATTATTGTTTCTGTAACCTCATCTTTTGGCTTTGAAAAATTAAAAAACATTTTAGGAGCAGGAAGATTTTTATTAATGATGCCAAATACTCCTGCCATGGTTTCTGAATCTATGACGGCAATATGCCCAGGAGAAGGCATTTCAGAAGAAGAAATAAAGGAAATTAAAAAATTATTCTCATATTTTGGAAAGGTAACGCAAATTGAAGAAGAAGATTTTTTAACTTTTGAAGCAGTCTGTGGCTGTTTGCCAGCCTTTATATATGTAATTATTGAAGCCTTAAGTGACGGGGCAGTCCTTCATGGGATGAAAAGGGATGAGGCCTATGAATATATTTCTCAAACTGTTCTTGGCTCTGCAAAAATGGTTTTGGAAACAAAGACTCATCCAGGTCAGCTGAAAGATAGGGTTACAACACCAAAAGGCTCAACAATTGTTGGCATAAAGTCCCTTGAAAATGACGGATTAAGAGGAATTTTAATAAACGCCATTGATAATATAATAAAATCAAGGCTATAAAATTAAAAGAAATGGGTAGAAATTAAGTAAGAAAGGAGAAGGGGTATGAAAGATTTATTAGTTTTATTGGCAGATGGTTTTGAAGAAGTTGAAGCACTAAGCGTGGTTGATATAGCAAGGCGTGCAGGGCTGGTTTGCGAAACATGTTCAATTAGGGAAAGCAAAAAAGTGAAAAGCGCTCATGATGTTTGGATTTTGACAGATACAAATTTAGATTCAATTAATATTGAAGACTACAGGGCTTTATTTATCCCTGGAGGAGGTCAAGGGGCAAATAATTTAAAAAATGATCCAAAGGTAATTGAAATCATTGAAGTCTTTAATCAAGATGAAAAAATTCTTGCCGCAATTTGTGCAGGTCCGTCAGTTCTTGATAGGGCAGGAATTTTAACTGATGGAGAATTTACTTGTTATCCTGGCGTTGAAAAGAGAATGTCTGTAGAAAATCCTAAAGATTTGCCAGTATATGTTAAAGATAATATAATTACTGGAATGGGACCTGGCCTTTCTCCATACATGGGATTAAAAGTTGCGGAAGCATTGGCGGGAAAAGAAAAAATGGAAATGGTTAAGGAAGAATATCTTTTGAATAAACTTGAAAATTTTATAAAAAAAGATAAAATTTCATAAATACTTCTAAAAAGCAGCTCTTCGGAGCTGCTTTTTTAAGATAAAATAGATTTTCCTAGTTTTTAATAATCTAAACTTTTAATTATTTTTTGGAGGGACATTAAGGGCTTTAGGCTGCCTTTTTTTTAATTGTAAATTTTTTTCTCAATTGTAAAATCCCAAAAGAATTGTAAAAACTTTGCAAAATATTTACAAATATTATAAATAAACTTTAAAAAACAAATATTTTATATTAGAATAAATTATATAAAATTTTGTTAATTAGGCTTAAAATAAGCGATTTTAAGCCTTTTTATTTTTTCCGTCAAAAACTGGTCAAAAACTTAAATTATCGAACGGATAAACTCAAATTTATTCTCCATATTATCTTTATTTATTTCCACATATCGCCTCATTATGGTGTTTATGTTATCTCCAATTACATATGCAACAACTGTTAAATCCATTCCCGAACTTACAAGAATTGTCGCCCTGGTATGCCTAAAGCAGTGTGGGGAAGTACCATATCTATTTAAATGATAGTATATCATGTTGTAGGAGACATCATAAAATATGCGACCTTGGATATCAAAGGTTGCTTTCTTTAATTTTTTATATAGATCCTCCGAAATTGGAACTGTCCTATAAGAGTTTTTTGTTTTTAACTCATCAGTCAGCACTCTTTTATCTCTTAAAAATTGCCTCTCTATTTTAACTGAACTGTCGAAAACACTTTGTGTGCAAAGACCTAATGCCTCACTAACTCTTAAACCTGTCTCATAAAGAAGCTGGATTAGTAATTTTAATTTATCTTTTTCTGCACCCTGGAGGATTTTTTGATATAAATCCTCTGTGATAAATTTAATCCTGGAGTCGTTATCTGACTTGTCATAATATAGTAAATCACAGGGGTTATGCTCACAAGCCTTGACTCTCTTTATAGCGAAATTAAACAAAGTGCTTAAAAAGGATATATTAACATTGTATTTATATCCAGTAGATTGTCTTTTTTCCTCTATGAAATTAAATAATTCAATGGATTTTATGGAGCTTATTTCTCGTTTCATAAAATCAGAGAATATTGATATTTGATTACGATATAATTCTTTAGAGATTTTTGAATTTCCATTATTGGATTTACTCATCCTTGCGAGATAGAGTTCAAAAACTTCTTCAAGAGTATATTCATTTCCTAAGATGCCACTTTTTTCCAATTTTTGTAGCTCAAAAGACATTTCATTAGCCCAAAGGTTGGCATCTTTTCTTTTCTCAAACCCACCTTTGGATTTTTGCAGCCATTTCCCTTTTTTGTTTTTATAGCTTATTATGGCTTGCCATTTTCCATTTTCTCTTTGTCTGATTATTATATTCATAACTACCTCCATTTTCTATGGAGTAACACTGGGGAATGTTTTATGATATAATCTTTTTAAGGGAAAAATTTTATATTTTTTTTAAAGGGGATATTTTAAAGTATCCCCTTTTTTTATTTAAATATCATAAGTTACAGTAATTTCTTCGCCGACATTTTCAAAGTTTGAATTTAAAGGACTTCCTAAAACAAATTTCACATTATTAATTTCTTCAGCATTAGAATCTAATATAAATACGATATTTCCTTCCTTTACTACTTTTCCTATGAAATCACCGCCGACTTCATCAGATAAGAAAACTTCAGCTTCTTTTTGTTCTTTTGTGTTAGTTACGACTGTTCCTTGGTCAGGGTAAAAGCTTATAGTTTCGTCACTTGTATTTTCAACTTCTACTGCTAAAACCACGGATGTAACTTCATCTTTATCGCCGAACATAGACTTATAATCTGGCTTAGGGTTAACTTTAGAAATTTGAATATCAGTTACAGTTAGTTTAATAGGTCCACTTTCAAATAGGTCATTAATATTTTTCTTTTCTTTGATGACCTCAAGCCTTCCAAAGTCACTTTCATCTACATTTCCAACGCTAGAATCTGTTTTTTTATTATTTTCGACAGATGCTGCAACATTGGTTTTGTTTTCTTTTTCAGGTTCGTTTTTCACCTCATTTGTTTTTCCACCACAAGCTGTTAAAAGCAATGCAATAGATCCAACTGCTAATACATTTTTAAGATTTTTGTTCATTTTGTTTTCTCCTTTCTATTTATATAAACCTTTAAAGTTTATCCTAACTTAAAGTACCATTTCTTATTTTGGTAATTAATTTTCTTGTAAAAAGTTCGTCTTGATACATTTTCCCCATCCTAGTGTTTATCATCTCAGTACTTACACAGAAAGTATTTTTAATAACCTTTTGGTTGTTTGCTTTATAAAATTTTTTATATTTTATTGGCAACAATAGATTCTGTGCAAATATATCTGCTTGTTGCTCCCATATTCCTTTTTTATCGGGACTATGCATTAAAATATAATTGTCAATATATACATGATGATATAAATATATGTGTCCTATTTCATGGGCTATGGTAAACCTATATCTTTCATAACATTTATTTTTCAATTCTGGGTTATACATTATGAAGAAGTTATTCCCATCTTTTATAGTAAATCCATCTTTTGAAATTGAAATGAAAGTTTGAAATTTATCTGCAGGATAGGGTATCAAATACCAGCTTTTTTCTTTACATAATTTTTCAAGGTTAGTATTAACTCCAATTTTATTTTCGTGTGAAAATTGCATTATTTTATAATATAAATAATCTTTGCTTTTCCAATTCAATCACATCACCCAATATTATTAGTTTTCTTAAATTCGTCTATAACATTTTTAACAACCTGTAATTGCTCTTTTGTCAAATTGTTAGCATCACGGGCAAGTAATAGGGTTTCAGAATCTTCGCTTGGTTCTTTGCCAGTTAGCAAATAGTCCATTGATGTTCCTAGAATCCTAGAAACTCTTTGGAGTTTATCAGCTGCAGGAATTGATGTATCCCATCTCCTAATAACTCCATTTGCTATTTGCGCCTTCCTCTCAAGTTCAGATATAGGCATACCATGAAGCCCACACAAATCTTTAATTCTTGTAAGAATGTTTGAATTATCCATATTTCACACCTTTCTAAAATGGTGCAAATAATTTAGAAAAAAACCTAAAATAACTATTGACATTTAGGTTATAATCCATTACACTTAATTTAAGCTAAAAAATTAAGCATATAATCAGCACCTGGATTTTAAAAACTTTTGATTAAAGTGGGAACTTATAATCATGTATTGTTTTTTATGCTCAAATATTAGCATATAATCTAAAATAATTCAATAGATTTTAGAAAATAGTAAAAATAAAGGCAGGTGAGAATATGGCAATTAAAGATTTAACCTTTGAGGAGAAAGTGAAGATTTCCATGAAGAGAAAAGGCTACACATATCAAAAGTTAGCTGATGAAATGGAAATTAGTATTGGTTATGTTTCTGACATTATCAGAGGGAATAGAACTAATGAAAAACGATTAAAACAATTAAGAGATATTTTAGAGGTTTAAAAAGTAACACTGGGGAGTGTAAAAAAATGAAAACATTGTTAAGTAGAAGTGAGTTAGCCGAAAGGTGGGGATATGAAATATCCTCAATAACCAGATTAGAGCAAGAAGGCATAATTCACAGGGTCAAAAATTTACAAGGTGTTAGATACTCAATAAGAGAAATTGAGCAAATAGAAAGCCTTGGGAAAAAAGATTTGAGAGAAATTTCATTTTTGGATTACAAAAAATTAGAAAATGAAAAAGATTTTTGGAAGGGGGAATACTTAAAACTTAAAAATGCAATTAGCAAAAGCGCTAATGATTTGGTAAAAGTCTTGGCAAGTGGTGTGGAGCTAATAAAGTGAGGTTTTTATGGAAGTTAAATTTTTAGAAAAAGGTGAGGTTAAATGAATAAAAAAGAAAAATTTATAAAAAAAATGAAAGACCTATATGGCTTAAAACTGCCATATGATAAATCTGATGTCTTTAACAGGCACAGAAATACCATATACACAGAAATTCCCGAATCAGAAACATATGCATTAAGCTCTATAGCTAATGATGAGGAAGTAAGGAATGTAGAACAACATATAGGTAATAAGGTGTGGATACACCTAAAATAGGGAGATAAAAATGACCGAGGAAATGAAAATTTTAATTACTAGAAGAAATTATCTTAAGAATCAGGCTAAAAAAGATGAAGAGTTAAAGAAGAAAACTGCTGTGCTCTTAGAAAAAAGTAGAAAAAAAAGAAATACTATTAGGGGGATCACGATTATGTTTTACACGGGTTTAGGTGTTTTAGGAATCTATATCAGTTTTTTCATGGGTTGGGTTTGCTTTGGTTGAGGTTAGAGATTTTAAACTACACAAGGGCAAGAAAAAAGTCCAAGGTCGGCAAAAACTCAAGGACTTAAGAATTATTATCTTGCCTTTATTATAACACAAATAAAGGCATTTTGAAGGAGAAAATTATGGACTTAAATAAAATTAGAAAAGTTATTGCATATACAGACGGACAAGGATTTTATCCAACTGAGCAAGAAGCTATTGAAGCTGTAAAGCAACAAGAAATTGAAAAGATAATTTACAGTTGTTTAAATAGCGTTTTTGACTATGACGAAAAATATTTGCAAGAACAAATTGCAAAAAAGTTAGTAAGTAGAATTGATGAAATTATAGAGATTATGGAGGCATAAAATGAATATTAGCTTATACGAACTTAAAGATATGTACTTGAATTTAATGGACTTAGATTTAGAAGACAAAGATTTAAAGGCTGCATTAGAAAACATTGATGATGAAATCGAAGTTAAGGCAGAAAATTATGCAGGGCTTATTAAAAACTTAGAAGCCGAAGCAGAAGCCTATAAAAAAGAAATCGAAAGAATGACAAAAATTAAAAAAGCCTTAGAGAATAGAGCGTTACTTTTAAAGAAAAATCTTGAGGAAGCCATGATTGAACTTGATAAGAAAAAATTTAAAACTAAATTATTTTCTTTCAACATTCAAAGAAATGCACCAAGCGTGCAAATTCTAAATGAAGACAAGGTTCCGGAAGACTTTGTGGAGTATGAAAGAAAGATAAAAAAGAACGACTTAAAGAAAGCAATACAAAATGGGTTAATTACTGATAGTGCCATATTAGTTGAATCTGAAAGCTTAAGGATTAGGTGAGGAAATGAGTGCTATTTTAGAAAAATTAAACATTATACAAAGCAAGTTAAAAGCACCGAAAGGACAGTATAACAAATTTGGGGACTATCCTTATAGAAGTTGCGAGGACATACTTGAGGCTTTGAAGCCTCTCCTTGCAGAAACTAAAACTGTACTAGTGATAAGCGATGAAATTGAGTTTATGGGAGATAGGTTTTATATAAGGGCGACTTGTAATTTATTTGATGTTGAGAGTGGAGAAAATATATCAAGTTCAGCCTTTGCAAGAGAGCCAGAAATCAAAAAGAAAATGGATGCTGCACAAATTACAGGTAGTGCCTCATCTTACGCCAGGAAGTATGCTTTAAATGGGCTTTTTGCCATTGATGACACAAAGGATAGTGATAGCAACGAAGATCAAGGACAAACTAATTCTGTGAAGCCTGCTAATGGGAATGGGCAAGCTGTAAATGTGCAAAAAATCAGAAATGAAATTGCACAAATGTTAAAAGTCAAAAATTATGACTTTAATAAATTTGTCGGTTATTTAAAGCAAAATTACGGAATTGAAAAAATAGAAGCATTACCAGTTGAAAAACTTATGCAGCTTAAAAAGACAGTTGCTAGTTGGTAAAGGAGAAGATTATGGAAAGAGGTTATTACTCAATTTTACCTGCAAGCATAAGGTACGATAAAAACTTGAACGCTAGTACAAAATTATTTTACGCAGAATTAACTGCATTAGTAAATGAAAAAGGATATTGTTGGGCAAGTAATGGGTATTTTGCAGAATTATATGATGTAACGAAGCAGACTATCTCAACTTGGGTTAAGTTATTAAAAGAAAAAGGATATATAAGAATTCAGTTCGAATATTACGAGGGAACGAAAAATATTAAAAGAAGATTAATTTTTATTAACGATACTTTTTCAAATAATTTTAACGAAGAAATTGAAGAAAAAATTGAAGAAAAAATTGAAGAAAATACCCCATCAAATAAATCCGATACCCTATCAAATAAATCCGATACCCTATCAAATAAATTTGATGACCTATCAAATAAATTTGATGACCTATCAAATAAATTTGATGACCTATCAAATAAATTTGATGACCCTATTAAGAAAAATCTTAAAGAGAATAATATAAATGAATATTATAGTATTAATAATATAACTAAGGGTAGCGAGGATGAAAGTGATTTAGCTTTAAATGAAATTAAATCCATAACAGCTGATAAAGAAATTCAAAACACAGTTATGCAATTTACAAAAAATGATTTAGAAATGATTGATGCTTTGAGAGAATTTTATAGAGCAAGAAGTAAATTAAAAAAACCACTAACAGCACGAGCCTTAAAGTTAAACATAAAGGCTCTAGAAAAATTATCACAAAATAGAGATGAACAGATTGAAATTATAAATCAGTCCATACAAAAAGGGTGGCAGAGTTTTTACGAACTCCCAAAAGATCACCCGTTTCAAAAGAAAAAAGCCGTGAAGGAGAGTGGCAAGTATGGATACGTATTTTAGCTTAACGAAAAAAATATTAAATGCTAATGTAGATTTATTTACCAGGACAAAAGCAATTTCAATCGACGAAATGAACATCTACAATAGCACAGTAGGAAATGAAACCAATTGCAGCAAATGTAATGGGCGAGGATATATTGCAGAAGTTATCAGTGAAAAAAATATCAAGGGCCATGAAATTAGGTGCTATATGGTATTAAGGGAATGTGAATGCTTAAACGATAAAAAGGAAAACAGAAAAGCACAAAATAGTGGGACGCAGCCTTTATTGCAAAAAACATTTGAAAATTTTATGGCGAGCAGTCCGTGGCAAAAAGGAATTAAAAGTCTTGCAGAAGAAAATGCGAAAGGAAAAGATTGGTTTTTTATTGGAGGTCAGTCTGGAGCAGGCAAAACTCATATTTGCAGTGCAATTACAAATTATCAATCTAGAAACAAGATCCAAGTTAACTATATGATTTGGAACGACCAGATAAACGAATTAAAAAACTTTGAAGATAATACGATGATGGAAAAGTTAAAAAGAGTTGAGTGCTTGTATATTGATGATTTATTTAAAAAGCCTAGAGGGCAAAATGGACTTCCGAATTTATCAACACCAGATATTGACAAGACTTGGGAATTACTTAATTTTAGATATTTAAATAAGTTAAAAACTATTATTTCATCGGAATTGAATTTAGAAGAAGTGTTGAAAATTGACGAAAGCATGGGAAGCAGAATAAAAGAAGCTGCAGGAAAATTTATAATCTCTGTTAACGGAAGCGAAAGAAATTTGAGGTTACAGTGATTTATCAAGAAGCATTAAAAGCAATGAAAAAAAGAATTCCTGTCAAAGCAGGTGGAATTGTTTATAAGAGAATTAATGCAATAATTTTTAGAAAAACTGACACAAGAGAATATATACAGTTAGAATTGCAAGATAAAAAGACACAAAATTCTATAACGATTGTAAATATAAACCAAGCAGAGGCGAAAGATGAAACTTAAAGGAAAATTAACAAACTTAAATTACAGTTTAGAGGGTAAGCCACAGGCTACCTTCGAACTGGAAAGATATTTAGACATAAATAGAATTGCAGAACTTAAAGGGATTGATTTGCTCAACTTAAATATTTCAAACGCACGAAAATCCCGTACACTTGACCAAAACAATTTACTCTGGGCGATAATTTCAGATATCGACAAAAAAATAAATGGTATACCCTCAGAACTCACAAGGTGGGATTTATATGTTGCAGGAATTGAAGAAGCAGGAGTTGAATTTCAAGACATTCAAATTCCAAAAAAGAGTTTAAATATTTTCAAAAAAGCCTTTAGAGCCTACAAGATTTTAGATGAAAAAGAAGATGAAATTATCCTTAGATGTTATGTAGGCTCAAGTCAATTTGACACAAAACAGATGGGAGATTTAATAGACTACTTTATAAAAAAAGCGACAGATGTAGGAGTAACGATTGTAGATTATAGGGCAGAATTTGAGAGGTTATTTATTTGAAAGAGCGTGCAGAATGTGAGATTTGTGGAAGATATGAGTATTTAGAAGAACATCACCTAATACCAGGGATTGCAAATAGAAAAATAAGCGACAAATATAAACTGACTATAAAAATTTGTAGAGCTTGCCACCAAAATATCCACAGTAAAAAAGAGTTGATGCAGTGGAGCAAGGAAAAAGGGCAAAGACTATTCGAAAGAAAACACTCAAGAAGAAAATTTATTGAAATGTTTGGAAGGAGCTATCTTTGAGGAGTAAATACAACGCAGTTAAAACTTTAGTTGACGGAATAAAATTTGACAGTAGGAAAGAAGCTAAAAGATACCAAGAATTAAAACTTTTAGAAAGAGCAGGAGCAATTAAAGAATTAGAATTGCAGCCAAGGTTTTTATTGCAAGATAAATTTACATTAGACGGAAAAACTTACAGGAAAATAGAGTATGTAGCAGACTTCAAGTTTTGGGATAATGGGAGAAGAAGTTGGATAGTTGAAGATGTAAAAGGTGTAAAGACAGAAGTTTATAAATTAAAGAAAAAAATATTTCTCAAAAAGTATGGAGAATATTATAAATTTTATGAAATTTAAAGGAGCAAAAAATGAACAAGGCAATTTTAATAGGACGATTGACAAGAGATATTGACCTTAAATATACACAAGGCGGAATGGCGATAGGTCGTTTTACTTTGGCGATAAATAGAAAAATGACAAGAGAAAAGAAACAAGAGGCAGAAAGAAATAATCAACCCACTGCAGATTTTATAGGCTGCATAGCATTTGGGAAAACCGCTGAAACACTTTCTAACTATGTTGGCAAAGGAAATCAGATTGGAATTGAAGGACATATACAGACTGGTAGTTATGAAAATAAAGAAGGTCAAAGGGTTTATACCACAGATGTTATTGTAGATGGATTTACCTTTATAGATTCCAAAAATAAAAATGGTGGAGATTCAGAAGTGCAAGACGAAAGCTATGACGGATTTTATCCTACAGACAATGACGATATACCATTTTAAGGAGAAGATGTGAAGGTAAAAGTATTATTAAAAGATATTCTAATGATTATATTACCGATGGCTATGGTTTTCTTATTTACCTATCAAGCGATACATTCAAATACAATTATAGAAATGATATTTTGGCTAATAATGGCATATATGCTAAATGGAGCAACGTCAGTATTAATAGTTAGTACAATAGAATATTGGAATAAAGAAAGGAAAAACAAATGAAAATAACTTTGTACAACCCATACATTGAAAAGAAAATATTCGTGGAAGAAAACAAAAAATTATTACGAAAATGAATTACAAAAAACATACGATAACGAAATAGATTTTATTATTTTTACTGACGCAGAAGCAAAAAATCCAATAACAATAAGACCTAGCAATTGGGCGATGATAGAGGTGGAAGAATGAAAAAATTAAAAGTTAAATTCACATATGAATGTGAAGTGGCAGTTAAACCAGAAGAATTAGAAATTTTAAAAAAAATCTCAATAACCAAAAAAATATTGATGGCTTAGTCGAGGAAATTAACGGAATATTCCTAGCTGGAGATGGCAGAACTGAAGCTGGAGCAGTTACAAATTATACTTTTGAGGTGGAAGAATGAAGACAATAACACTTAGTGATTTTGAATTAAATTTAATTCATGGGCTTTTAGCAGATGAAGAAATAAGGTTAAAGAAAGCCTATAAGATTCTTTCAGGTCATGAAGATAAATTTGAAAAAACAAAAAAATATATAGAAAAAGTAAATAAACTAAGAAAGAAATTTACAGAAATAGATGATACGGAAGATTATTTTGAAGTTGCTGATAGAATCGAAGATTACAACTTAGATAATAAATAAATTGAGGTTGAAGAATGAGAGCGTGGATATTAAGTTCAGATGAGAGTCCAGAAAATTATAGTAGCCTTGTATGGGCTGAGTCAAGAGGTAGAGCAAAAGCACAAGCTAATTATGATAGTCCTTATGCGTACCAATGCAATCTAGAGGTAGATGACTTTACAAGTATAAGGGCAATTAGAGCAAAGAGTTTAGATAATGGTGAGGAATTATCGGAGCAAGAAGTTTGTTTGCGACTTATAAAAGACTATGGGTGGAGTTTTTATATAGGGAATGAAATTTATGACGAAGATAACATTGAAGAATTTGAAAAACTTTTTGAGGCGGAAAAATGAAAAAACATTTAATTATTAAGTACTTTGACACATACCCAGAAAATAAATTTTATTTCGACAGCAAAGAAAAAGCAGAAAAATTTCTTGAAGAGAAAAAGAAAAATAATACAGGATATTTAACAACATACGAATATAGAGGAATTATTAAGGTGGAAGAATGAATTACAAAACAAATAAAATTAATCGTTTTTTAAAAATATCTCTTGATAGTGCGGATTTAGTTGAAACCTTTGACATCATAAACCCATTTACAGATGGACTTGGCTTAGGAATAAGAATTTATCCCGAATATATAAGGCAGGGAGTAAAAGAAGTTATTGACTTAAAACAAGAAAATATGGTTTTAACAAATAATTTAGAATTTACAAAAGATTTATTAAGGAAGTATAGAGAAATTATCACTTTAGATATTAATGATTTAACGGACGAAAACAAAGAGAAAATTAAAAGGTTTTGTGAAGAATTACTAGATGAGGTGGAAGAATGAAAAATAAGGAATTAACTCTTAAAGATAAAGTAAAAGGCTTTATTATACTGAATTATCATTACATGGATTTTCACATTAAATACTTAAAAAAAGAATATAAAATTGGGAAAATATCAAAAGATTATTTAGATGGATATTTAAAAGGGGTTACAGATTTTAAAGATGCACTAATGGAATCTGACATGAGCATTATAAAATAAATTGAGGGTGGAAGAATGAAAAAGACCAAAGAAAAGAAAAAGAAGACTCCAACTTATGTCATGACCTATGAGCAGATAGAGGCAATTAAGAAAAAGGCTTTTGAAGATGGATTTAAGAGTGCCATAGATAGGGCCTCAAAGTGGAGTATGTATGCACCAATGATGGTCTTGAGAGACTTCTTTGGATTTGGCGGTCAAAGACTTAAGAGGTTTTACTTGGCACTAATCGATATGTATGACAGTATAGATAAGAATTATCTGGGCCTTGAGGACATCAGAAAAACCTTGAGAGAGGAAGCAGGGATTGACTTAGAAGTTTAGGCGGTGGGTGATGCAAAGGTGCTTATTAATTCCCTACAAAACAATTAGGGATAAAATAAAAATTGTAAATTATTATAAAAATCGTGGCTATTATGTAGAAACTTGGCAAGATTATATATATTGCTCTAGGGGGTAAAGGAGATGCAAATTGGATAAAAAAGTTTTATCGCAGTATATGGCACTATTAAAAGAAATTGAGGATTTGAGTTTAAAGATTGAAAACTGCAAAGATGAAATAGTAGCGGATAGCGTAAAAAGTTCAAATGCAAACTTTCCTTACCAAGAAATAACAACACAAATAATAGGAATTTCAGAAAATAAACACCGAAGAAAACTTTATAAGATATTAAATAAAAGGTTGGAGCAAGCAAGAGATTCGAGATTAAGCATTGAAAAATTTATAAGCGAAATTGACGATAGCCAGATGAGATATATTTTTGGAAAAAGATATATTGATGGTTGGAGTTGGAATAAAATCTCAAAAGAGTTAGGAAAGTATTATGGCGACTATGCAAGAGTAAAACACGATAGATTTTTAAAAAGTTTATGATGTTCGTTATGTTCGGTTTTTCTGTGGTATGATTAGATTGTAAAAATATATAGAAAACAGAACCTTTGCAGAAGCAGAGGTTTTTTTATAGGAGCTTTTAGATGGGAACATACAAGCGTTGAAAGACTGGGGTGGGAGTTATGGCTTGTAAAGGAGATAAAATGCAAGGCTTAAAAATAATTTATAAAAAGGTTGATGAATTGATACCTTATGAAAACAATCCAAGAAATAATGACGGAGCAGTTGAGGCAGTCGCAAAAAGCATAAAAGAATTTGGATTTAAAGTACCAATTGTAATAGATAAAGAGGGAGTTATTGTTGCAGGACATACGAGATTAAAAGCTGCAAAAGAACTAGAACTTGAAGAAGTACCTTGTATTATTGCGGATGATTTAACTCCAGAACAAATAAAAGCTTTTAGATTGGCAGACAATAAGGTTTCAGAATTTGCTGAATGGGATTTTGAACTATTGGAATCAGAACTAGAAATGCTTGAAATAAGCGAACTGGATTTTGATATGTCAGAATTTGGATTTAATTCTGATGATTTAGATGAAACTTTTAATGTGGATGCATCTATGAATATAAATGATGAAGGATTACAGGGAAACACAAATGATGAAAACAAGCTGATATTTGGCAAAACTAAAGTAATAATAACTGAAGATGAATTAGAGATGCTAGAAAATAAATACACAGAGTACATAGACCTTAGAAAGGTGTCTTATGGATTTGTGAGGTGGCTATTGAGTGATAATTGAAAAAATTGATGTCAACAAGATACATGGTGCAGAATATAACCCTAGAAAAATTGAAGAACAAAAAATAATTGAATTATCTGAATCAATAAGAAAACTAGGATTTATTTTGCCTATATTAGTAAATAAAGAAAATAACACTATAATTGCAGGTCACCAAAGAACAAAAACAGCAAGAAAAATTGGAATAAAAGAAGTGCCTGCTTTTTTTATTGAAAACATAACAATATCAGATGAAATTAACTTCAACCAGATTCATAACGGCTCAGAGTGTCAGTGTCAAGAGCCTGCGAAGTTGCTGAAAAACTATGAAGTGGAAAAATATCACTCTATAAACTGTGATGATTTTGAAATTATCATAGAGTCTCTGAATATGGCAATAGTAGACAGTTTATGTAAAATGATTGTTAAATACGGAAATGTCTTTTTATCAATAATATGTAAAAATGAAGTGCTGTTTCAAAATGAATATATATATGCATGTAAATTACTGAACGTGTCTTGTAATGTCTATATTTGCGATGATAAAAAATACGATGATATAAAATATTACTTTTCACAACAATATGGCGAATATAGCTATGACCATATAAAGAAAAATACCTATGTGCAAGGATTGGCACAGCTTTTTAGAAAAGTTAATACAAATACAGATAAACGAAGAAACCGCTCTATATTGTATGAGGAAATGGTTATGCCGTTTTTAAATAAGCATAAAGCAGAAACAATATTTGATTTTGGATGCGGAAGAGGCGACTATATAAATTATTTAAAAAGACTAGGTTACAATGCGTATGGATTAGAATTCTATAATCATAATTTAAAGTCAATAGATGTAGTAAAAGGAAACAAACAGATTGACGAGCTAGTAAAATATCTAAATGAAAACAAAACATTTGACATCGTCATTTGCGACAGTGTACTGAACTCAATAGACAGTTTAAAGGCAGAAAAAAGTATTATGGATTGTTTAAATTTATTTAGTAGTAAATATGCATTCATTAGTGGAATAACTATTGGAAAAGCTGTAAGACAAAATGAAGGTACGAAAAGACAAAGAGTTGATAGTAAATTGAGATTCTTTGACAAAGATAACTTTACTGCATCATTTAGAAAAGGGCAGTGGTACTACCAAAAATACCACTCAAAAGAAGATGTTTACAGAATAGCAAGAGAGAGTGGATTCAAGGTTATTGAATACAAAGAGATTAACGGAGCATTTAAAGCATTATTAGAGAAAATAAAAAACTTGCCTGCTGAAAGATATGTAGAGGCGGTAAATTTTGAATTTAATTTACCTTTGCCAAACGAACAAAGTTACAACAGGCAAGATGATGTTTTAAAAGCTTTAGAACTTATTTGATTTTAAATAGTGGGCAAATTGCCAGTTTCTACAAGTATAGAATTCTTTCTTATTGAAGTTAGGATCATTGATGTCTATATACTTTTCAGATATTGGAAGTCTTTTAGCATTTTTAATAATTACGGAAACACCGTTATTTGAGTATTCTATATTAGAATTCTCTGAATATTCAAAAGCTAAATGGAAGTTATTGTTCCAATTATAAGGCAAAGATACACCGCATAAGTACCATATACCATTTGCAAGATTTAAATTTTCTAAGTGCTTTGTATGTTTATTTATATTTGAGTTATAATCACCGAGTAAACATTTGGCGCAATGCTGTTTTAAATTTACACCATTTACTTTTTTTAGCCATAGATACATCATAGGCTTAGTTACATTTAAATTTTCAATTGTTATCATAATTTATCACCCACTATTATTATACCACAAAATAGGCTGTAAGTATTGGAATACAGCCGTTTATTTGTGAAAGGCGGTGAATAAAATGTATGAATTTATTAATGATTTGAAACGTTACAGAAAGAGACTTCCAAAGAATGTTTTAAAAACGATTAAAGGACAGGCAATAGCAGGTGATATAGAAGGAGCGCGAAAATGCTTAGAAAAAGCTTTATATAAATATAATTACTTAACAAAACTAGAACAGAGCAGAGCAGCTAATTATCACAGTTAGTTGCTTTTTTTAATTAAGGGGTGAGGTGATGGCTAGAGCAAAATTTAAAGAGTGGTTAGAAGAAGAAAAACTAATACTTATAAATGGTTGGGCGAAAAAAGGTCTAACCGAAGAACAGATTTCAAAAAATATGGGGATTTCTTATTCCACCCTTAGAGAATGGAAGAAGAAATATCCAGCAATAGAGACAGCCTTAAAAAAGGGAAAAGAGGTTGTAGACTATGAAGTAGAATCTGCACTCTTTAAAAGAGCAATGGGTTATGAATACGAAGAAGAAAAAACTTACATTCAAGAAGTCGACGGAAAAGTAACAAAAAGAAAAGAAATAACAAAAAAACATATGCCAGGAGACACGACAGCACAAATATTCTGGTTAAAAAATAGAAAGCCAGAAGAATGGAGAGATAGACCAAAAATATCAAATGAATCAATGTTTAGCAAACTTGATGAAGTATTGGCAAGTATTGAGAGTGGTTTCTAATGGGATTTAGTACAAAACAAAAAGATTATTTTTTAAATGCAACTAAAAGATGGAACATAAAATCTGGAGCAACAAGAAGTGGAAAAACCTATATGGATTACTTTGTCATACCTAAGAGGATAAGAAAAACAACTGATGAGGGATTAATTGTAATTTTAGGAAATACTCAAGCGACAGTAGAAAGAAATATTTTAGACCCTATGAGAAAAATCTGGGGAGATGCTTTAGTTGGCACAGTAAAAAATGACAACAAGATAAATTTATTTGGTAAAGAATGTTATGTACTAGGAGCAGACAAAAAGAATGCAGTGTCAAAGATACAGGGGGCAGGAATTGAGTATGCTTACGGAGATGAAATTACAACTTGGGCTGAGCCAGTATTTCAAATGTTAAAATCAAGACTTGATAAGCCGAATTCTGTTTTTGATGGAACTTGTAACCCAGATAACCCCAAACACTGGTTCAAAGAATTTTTAGACAGTGGAGCAGATATTTATCAACAGCATTACAAGATAGATGATAACCCTTATTTGAGTAAGGCCTTTGTGGATAGTTTAAAGAAAGAGTATCAAGGCGTATATTATCAAAGATATATTTTAGGGAATTGGGCGAGAGCCGAGGGTTTAATCTATGACATGTTTAATCCAGATGAGCATATAGTTGAAGACCTACCAGAAAAACTTGAAGATTATTTTATTGCAGTAGACTATGGAACACAAAACGCTACTGCCTTTTTATTATTTGGAAGATGCGACAAAAAATGGTATGTAGTCAAAGAGTACAGATATTCTGGGAGAGATAGCAACAGGCAAAAAACAGACAAAGAGTATTCAAAAGACATGCAGGATTTTATTGAGGGAGATTTTTCCATCCCAATAATTGTAGACCCGTCTGCAGCAAGTTTTATAACCCAACTAAAAAGAGACGGCTTTAAGGTTTACAAGGGGAATAACAATGTTATTGATGGCATAAGATTTACACAGACTTTATTTTCCACTGAAAAATTATTTATCCATAAAAGTTGTAAAGGACTAGTTGATGAATTATACAGTTATTCTTGGGATAGCAAGGCTGCAGAACATGGAGAGGACAAACCTATAAAAGAAAACGACCACTCTTGCGACGCTTTAAGATATGGAACATATACAATTATTAGAAAAATGACTGCAAATACTATTTCTAATTTTTATAAACACGGACTATAAAGGAGGGATAAATTGATATACGAAAAGAAATTTGTTTTAAATGAAGATGAACTCACAGACGAGTTACTAATTGGATTTATAAGCGAACACAAAAGATTAAATTTAAGATATGAAGAATTGGAAAGAATGTATAAATCAGATCATGACATTTTATATCAAGAAGAAAAGACAGACTACAAGCCAGATAATAGGTTGGTGGTTAACTTTGCAAAATATATAGTAGATACCTTTAATGGTTACTTTATGGGGATACCCGTTAAGACTTCCCACTCAAATAAAAAAGTATCAGATTTTATTCAGTTTTTAGAAGCCTATAACAATTTAGACGACAACAACGCTGAACTATCCAAAAAATGTGATATTTATGGCCATGCTTACGAACTTATTTATTATGACGAAAACTCACAAATAGGAATTACTGGAGTAGACCCGAGAGAAGCCTTTTTAATTTATGATAATTCCATAAGAGAAAGAGTTCTTTATGGTATCAGATATCAGGAGGACAAATTAAAAGAAATTAAAGGCTCAATATCTGATGCAAATAAAATTAGATATTTTAGGATTAAAGACGGAAAGGTAATTTACGAAGAAGAAAAGCCTAACGTTTTTGGAGAAGTGCCAATAGTTGAGTATGTAGAAAACGAGGAAAGGCAGGGAGCATTTGAACCTGTTGAACTTTTAATCAACGCATACAACAAGGCAATATCAGAAAAGGCAAATGATGTTGATTATTTTGCCGACGCATATATGAAGATATTAGGGGCAGAATTAAAGAACGAAGACCTTTTACAAATAAAAAGAAACAGGATTATAAATTTAGCCAACTTTGATGACTCTAAAATTACAGTCGAATTTATGGAGAAACCTAATGCAGATGAGACTCAAGAGAATTTAATCGACAGAATGGAAAAATTGATATTTACAATTGCTATGGTTGCAAACATCAATGATGAAAACTTTGGAACATCATCTGGGATTGCTCTTAAATATAAATTACAGTCAATGAGTAATTTGGCAAACACAAAAGAGAGAAAATTTGTTAAGGGAATGAATAAAAGGTTTAGTATTATAGCTAATGCGCCTACATCTAAAATAACAAAAGATGATTTAATAGACTTAACATACCAGTTTACAAGGAATATCCCGTCAAACTTACTAGAAGAAGCACAGACAGCACAACAGCTTGTAGACATAGTAAGTGATGAAACAGTTTTAAAAACGCTCTCTGTGGTGGATAATGTGCAACAGGAGCTAGAAAAGATAAAAGAGCAGGAAGCGCCGATAGTGGAGTATGACCATGAAAGATTTGAAGAAGATTGAACTCAAGGGCATAAACACAAAAATAAAAAGGGATAAGGACTATAAAAAGAAAATTGACGAACTCTACACAAAAAACATAAAGGCTGCACAAAAAGAAATTGAAAGAGTTGTTTCCAAAAATAGTGGAGACAAAGTTGATATAAACAACTTAAAAACAAGGGCAGATGTAGAAGATGTAGATAGCCTTGAAGAAGATTTTGAAGAGTACCAAGACCAGGAACTTAATTATTATGAGAAAGAGCAAATAAAGAATACTAGAATTAATAGGCGTATGAGTAAATTGGAATACTTATACGCATTTGCACTTTTAAAAACCTTTAGAAATTCAAGGCAAGAACAAAAAAGCCTTGAAATGCATTTAAGGGCAGAAGTAAAAGAAGAAAAGAAAAGACTGCAGGAAGACTATGGATTTAAACAATTAGCCCTGCCACCAGATGTTATTGAAAGGTTTTTTAAAGAAAGCCGATACTCTGATTATATATGGGCAAATCAACAGGACTTAATCGCCGACTTAAAAAAAGGCATTAGAAGGACAATTTATAAAGGCGAACACCCTTATAAGTGGAGTAAGACCTTAGAAAAACACTTAAAGAAAACAGTGGACAATTACACCTATGCGGCGCACAGAATTGCAGTTACAGAAACAACTAAAATTCAAATAGCTTGTCAAATAGAAAGTTTTAAAGAAAATGGATATACAAAAATGATGTGGGTGTGCGAGCCAACAGCTTGCCACGATTGTATGCCATTTGACGGAGAAATATTTGATATTGGAAGCAGCCACGAAGTGCCACCAATGCACCCGTTTTGTATGTGCAGCTTAGCACCAGTTTATAGCGAGTAAATCGTGAGTTAATCGTGGGCATTAAAAACTGAAAAAGGCTTTAAATAGCCATTTATATGTTAATTAATCGTGAGGAATCACGATTATTTTATTGTGCAGGCTTGGAAACACATTAAAAGCTAAGGGGAAGTTAAGCATTATAACTATAAATTATGGAGGATTAAATGAACGAAGAAACTAAAGACACAAAAGTCGAAGAAGAAGTTAAAACAGAAGCAGAACAAAAAGAAGAACAGCAAGAAGAAAAACACGAAGAAAAGAAATACACAGACAAAGAAGTAGACGAAATTGTAAATAAGAAATTTGCAGATTGGAAAGCTAAAGAAGAAAAAAGAGTTAACGAAGCCAAAAAACTTGAAAAGATGAATGCAGAAGAAAAAATCAAATATGAAAAAGATAAGCTGCAAGAGGAACTTGATGAGTTAAGGGCAGAGAAAAATAAAAATGAAATGATAAAAGTTGCTAGAGGAATTTTAGCGGAAGAAAACATATCAATTTCAGATAATCTTTTAGAAGTTTTAGTAGATCAAGAAGCAGATAAGACAAAAGAAAATATTTCAAACTTTGTGGAACTCTTTAACGCTGAGGTAGAAAAAGTTGTTAAGGACAAGTTGAGAGGAACTACACCGAAGAAAGGTGGAGGCTCAAAATTAACTAAAGAAGAAATTATGAAAATAAAAGACTCAGTCCTTAGACAGCAGACGATAGCTGAAAACTTAAATTTATTTGAATAAAGGAGAAAAAATTATGGCAGAAAACTTAACAGAAAAATTAGTAAAAGCACAATCAATTGATTTTGTGGAGAATTTTGGAAATAGCATTACATCCCTTTTAACAATGCTAGGAGTACAAAGAAAATTTCCAATGGCTGCAGGTTCTGTAATTAAAACTTACAAATCAAAAGTTACACTACAAAATGGAGAAGTAGCTAAGGGAGAAATTATCCCACTATCAAAGGTGGAAATGGAAGAAGCAGAACCTATTGAACTTGCTTACTCAAAACACAGAAAAGCAGTAGCAGTTGAAGATATCCAAAAATACGGATTTGCAAGAGCAATTGCAATGACTGATGAAAAACTTGTAAGAGAGTTACAAAAAGAAGTTAGAGGAAATTTCTTTGCTCAACTTGGGAAAGGTACAACTGCAGTTGACGGAGAAGGATTGCAAGGTGCATTAGCACAAGCATGGGGAAACGTGCAGACTAAATTTGAAGATGATGGAGCAATTACAATCGCCTTTGTAAATCCTATGGATGCATCAGATTATCTAGCAAAGGCAAATATAACTATACAAAATGAATTTGGTCTTAACTATGTTGAGAACTTTTTAGGAGTAAACATTGTAATCATCACTCCACAAGTAAAGGCAAAAACTGTATATGCAACTGCTGCAGAAAATCTTTGCTTTGCATACCCAATTGTTAATGGTGGAGAAATTGCAAAGGCAGGATTTGACTTTACAACAGACGAAACTGGAATTATTGGCATCACTCACGCTATCAATAAGGAAAGATTGACTGCTGAAACTACAACTCTATCTGGTGGAGCTTTATTTGCTGAAAGACTTGACGGCATTATCAAGGTTACAATTAAAGCCGCAGCTACTCCAAGCGTATGATAGTTAGAGTTATAAGAGAATACAGGGATAAGGGCGAAGGAAACACGCTTCGCCTTTTAAATTCTGTTATTGATTATAAGGACGAGGAAAGAGCGAAGGAACTAATCCAAAAAGGATTTGTAAAGGAAATTGAGATTATAACAGTCAATAAAAAAAGAGTAAAAAGCAAGGTGATTTAATGACAATTGCTGAAAGAGTTACTAATTTAATATTTATTGATGGGATAGTTGATGAAAAGCAAAAAAAATTAATAGATTTAATTGTTAACTTAACTCAAGAAAAACTTATGGCACTGCTCCCAAAAGAGATCAAAGAAATTCCAAAAGAATTAGAGTTTATAGTCGTTGAGATTGCAGTTAAAAGATACAACCGAATAGGTAGTGAGGGGATGACCTCTGAAACTGTTGAAGGGCACAGTATCAACTTTAGTACAAGCGACTTTGACGAATATGCAGATTTTATAGACAAGTTTATAGAGGAACTTGATGAGGACTTTAAAAATAAAAAGGTTGTGCGTTTTTTGTGAGATATAGCGACATAGTGAAATTTGTAAAAGAGGAAGAATTTTACAATCGAGATAGTGGAGAATATAGCGTAGGGAATATTGTACAAACTGAAAGATATGCTGACATAACGGATACTGGAACAGAAGCAATGAATTTGCTATACGGAAAAGTGATCCAGGGATCAAAGACCATAAGAATTAAAGCGAAAGTTACTGAAGATTTTGACTATGTTTTAATTGATAAGACAATTTACTTAGTCAAGATGATTAGAACTTTAATGCAGGAACAAGTCATGCATTTGGTGGTGAAGCAATGAGTTTTAATTGTACTTTTAGTGGGTTTGAAAAGCTGACAGAATCTTTAAGTGAAAAAATATTAAGGGCTGAACTTGCAAAACAAATAGTCAAAAGAAACGGGGCAGAAATGCACGAAAAGGCTCAAAGGTTCGCACCAGTTGACACAGGAACTCTTAAAAGAAGTATTTCGCTTGATATTGTAGACGAAGGAAGAACTGCAATAGTAAGAGGAGATAATGTTGATTATGGAGTTTATCAAGAGTATGGCACAAGGTATCAATCTGGGACACCCTTTGTAGGTCCTGCATTTAAAGAACAAGTAGGGAAATTTAAAGAAGATATGAGAGGTATTTTGAAATGATATCACCTCAACAAAGCGTTTTTATGTTATGCAAAAATACGGCTTTAGATGTTTTTGATGGCAAAGTTTATGATTACTTGCCAGGAAAAGAAGTAGCTTATCCTTTTATCTTTATTGGAGAGCAATTCTCAAATGATATAGTAAATAAATCTGTTATCTTTGCAAATGTAACTCAAAGAATACATTTTTTTCATAACGATTTTAGAGAAAGAAGAAGTATAAGCGACTTAATCTTAAAGTATATGCAGACTATAAGAGAAGAAGAATTAGCATTTAAAAGAAACATTTTAGTAAAAGAAATGAATTATAGAATGCTTACTGATAATACAACTGATACTCCACTTATGCATGGAGTTTTAGAAATCACATTTTTAGTAAATTAGGAGGAAATATGGAAGCATTAAAAGGTAAAAATTTAATATTATTATTTAGACTTTTAGAAGATGCAGCAAAAAACAAGGCTGCAAAATTAGCATTTCAGACTGAACACTCTGTCGACAAGTCAAGAGATAGTGATGTTACAGAAACAAAAGATGGGCCAGTAACAGTTGGTCAAGGAATGGAAGAAGAAATATCCTTTAACTGCATTATGGCAAAAGATGACCCAGTAGCTAAAATGCTTGATAAGGCACTTGTTGAAAATAAAACTGTCGAAGTATGGGAAGTTGATGTTACACCTAACAAAGGTGGTGGAAACAAATATCCTGCCATTTATAGACAAGGGATAGTTACAGAATTTAACAAGTCAGCAAATGTTGAGGATTTAATTGAACTTGAAGCAACTTTTGTGACATCTGGTATTGGACAAGAAGGCGAAGTTACCTTAACGCAAGAACAACAAGAAGTAGTCCAATATAAATTCACAGATACAGAACCAAAGACAGTATAAAGAGAGTGGTAAAGATCCACTCTTTTTTTGAATTAAGGAGAAATTATGATATTAAAACTTGGGAATAAAGATTATGAAATTAGAATGAGTTTTGCCTCAATAGATTATTTGGATCAGATTTACAAAGTAAATGTTGATGGAATGATGGATTATGGTGTTGGCTTGAATATGCTTGTTTTGGGATTACAACAAGAAGATTTAATGGTGGCACTTCATTTTATAAAAGCGGGAACTATTTTAGAAAAACAAAAGCCATCAAATGACGAGATTGAGGAATATTTTGGAACTTTAGATGAAAAAGGATTTACTGCATTTTTTAAAGAGGCTTTAGACTGCCTAAAAAAGCAACCTCTTACAAAAGTGAAAGTGAGCAAAATTCTAAAAATCAAAGAAAAGCAAGCGGAAAAAGCGAGCGAATAACATATTTTGATGTCCTTGTACTGGTAAAAAGAATGTATCCTCAAATGACTATTGAGGAAATAAAAGCAACGACCTTAGCTGATTTTGAGGTGATGTTAAAGGCATATAGTTTTAATCAAGTTGATAAAAGATACATGGCATCACTTATTGCTTGGCAGAGTGCCTTGGCAAAATCAAATGATAAAAAAGGAAAGCCAGTATATAAAAAATTCAAAGATTTATTTGATTATGAAAAAGAATTAAAACAAATTGAGGACAGGAAAATAGAAATAAGCGAAAAAGATATTAGCCTTTATAGCAAGATAAAAGAAATGAATGGGGGTGAGTAGATGGAAGTTTACGAAGTAAAAGCCATGTTGACTGCAGACTGGAAATCATTTGAAGCAGGGCTAAAGGGAGCGATGGCCTCTATAAATGAATTTAAAAGTAGTACAGGGGATATGGCAAGTGTTGGTAGTGCCTTAAAAGGAGTTGGAGCAGGATTAACTCTTGGCGTCACTGCACCCTTAGTTGGTATTGGTGCTGCAAGTGCAAAGGCTGCAATATCATTCGAAAGTGCTATGGCAGGTGTAAGAAAAACAACAGAACTAACTGACCAAGAGTTTAAGGAAATGGGCGATGGAATAAGGCAAATGGCAACAGAAATTCCCGCAACGACAACAGAAATTGCAGGGGTAGCAGAAGCAGCAGGACAACTAGGCATTGGTAAAGAACATATTTTAGATTTTTCGAGAACAATGATTGACTTGAAAAACACTACAAACCTAACATCAGAACAAGCTGCGACAAGCTTTGCAAGATTTGCAAATATAACTCAAATGCCACAATCAGCATTTGAAAACTTAGGCTCAACAGTTGTAGATTTAGGTAATAATTTGGCTACAACGGAAGCAGAAATTGTTGACATGGGAATGAGGCTTGCAGGTACTGGTAATCAAGTTGGGCTATCAGGGGCTCAAATAATGGGTCTTGCAGGTGCTTTATCATCGGTTGGCATTGGAGCAGAAGCAGGGGGCTCTGCTTTTAGTAGAGTTATGCAAAAAATGAATACTCAAGTTATAAGCAACGGAGATAAATTACAAGGTTTCGCAGCTATAGCGGGAATGTCTGCGGAAGAATTTGCAAGCAAGTGGAAGACAGCACCACAAGAGGCTATAACATCTTTTGTATCAGGTTTAGGAAAGGCAAAAGACAGCGGTGCTGATGTAGTTAGCATGTTAGGCGAACTTGGTATAAACGGAATTAGAGAAACAGATGCATTATTAAGATTATCTGGTGCAGGAGATTTACTTGCCAACTCCTTTGATATGGCTACAACATCTTTTGAGGAAAACACCGCATTAAGTAAAGAAGCTCAACAAAGATATGAAACTTTGGAATCACAATTAAAAATTACGATTGAAAGTTTCAAAGATGTTGGGAGAACGATAGGAATTTATTTAATGCCATACATTAAAGATTTTGCACTTAAATTAAAAGAGTTAGCTGATAAGTTTAGAAATTTATCGCCAGAGCAGCAAGAAATGATTATAAAAATTGGATTGTTGGCAGCGGCGATTGGTCCTCTATTAACGATAATTGGAAGCGTAATTGGAAAATTTACTGCAATAACATCAACTGTAAAATTAGTTGCAGGTGGGTTTATGAAATTATTTGGTCTATTTGCAGCCAACCCTTGGCTACTTTTAGTTGCAGGAATAGCGGTTGCAGCAGTAGCTATTTATAAGCATTGGGATGAGATAAAAGAATTCATGTCTCAAACTTGGCAAGCGATAAAAGAAGGCGCTAGCGACCTCTGGGACGGAATAACTGAAAAAGTTGGAAGTGTAGTTGATGGCATACAAGAAAAATGGAGTGGCTTTAAAGAAAAAATGTCTGAAACTTGGTCTAATATCAAAGAAGGTGCATCTACTGCCTGGGACAACATAAAAACAACAGTATCAGATAAGGCTACAGCAATAAAAGATAGTGCAAAAGAAAAAATAGACGGGCTAAAAGAAAAAATAGGAACAACTTGGGATAATATAAAAACCGCTGCGGGAACGTCTTGGGACAATATAAAATCAACTGTTACAGACAAGGCATCAACAATAAAAGATGGAGCAAAAGAAAAAATTGGTGGCTTAAAAGAACAATTAAGCAGCGACTGGGAAGGAATGAAATCTAAAGCTAAAACGTCTTGGGACAACATTAAAACCTCTGTAGTCGATACTACAAATAATATAAAATCAAAGACACAAGAAATCTGGACAGCTGTAAAAACAGATGCAAAGGCAAAGTGGGACGGAATATCTAATCAAGTTAAATCATCTACCAATACCATGAAAACTAATATTCAATCTGGATTTGGCAACATGAAAAGCGCCGTCAACACAAAGGTTACTGAATTTGGAAATTCTGTTAAAAAAGGATTTACGGATATGGTAAGCAAAGCTAAAAGTTCAATGTCACAATTAATTAGTTCAGTAAAACAAGGTTTTGCACAAGCGGTGAGTTCAGCTAAAGGCTTTGTAGGGCAAGCAATATCAGCAGGAGGCAATTTAATAAAAGGATTTGTTCAAGGTGTAACTCAATTTGCAGGTAAATTAATTAGCGCAGTTAAAGATGCAGTTGGAAATGCAATTAGTGCAGCAAAAAGACTTTTAAGAATTGGCTCTCCGTCAAAAGTGTTTAAAGAAATTGGTGGATTCACAATGGAAGGTTTTGCCATAGGAATTGACAAAGAAAGCAAGACAGCAGTCAACAGTATGAAAAATGTAGTTGATGATGTTATTGGAACTTACAAGCCAATAGACAATATACCTCAGCTTGACAATTTAAAGAGCAAGGCAACATCACAGATTGAGTACCAAGTTAACGACAATTTAAGTCAAAAGCAGCCTGCAACAATTAATTTGAGATTAGGCGATAGAAACTTTAGGGCAGTAGTTGATGATATTACAAACATACAAGGTAAAGTTGCTAATTTTGAAGAAGTATATAGTTGGTGATGAAAATGTATGATTTTAGAAATATAGATCAATGCGCTTACCCAATAGAAAGCAAGGTACAAACTATTATTGATGGAATTAATTTAGATGAAACGATTAATGGATTTATGACCTTGGCAGTCTATGGGCGAGAATTGGTTGGAAGAAATATAGAAACATCGGAGTTTAAAAAAATTCAAGTAAGTGGAAAAACCAGAACTTACACGAGCAAAAACAATGTAAGTGCGGGTTATAATAGCAGGTTTATCTCCTCAAGCATTGCATCAAGAGAGTTTACAGTTAAATTTGTTTTAATGGCAAAAGACGAAGAAGATTATTTTAGTAAATTCGAAGAACTTAATTTTTATTTAGACAAAGAAGATGTACAAATAAGATTTACGGACGACATAAACTTTTATTATTTGGGGACAGTAACAAAGGTTGAAAGTCCACAAGAGGATAATTTGCAAGCCATCTGTAACATCAGCATTGAAGTATCAAACCCTTTTAAATTTAGAGTAGATTCTGAAAAAATAAACTTTAACACGAGAACAAAAATTATAAAAGATACAAACTATCCTTTAAAAATTGAAAAAATAAAAATTGATTTAAAGACTTCTGGAAATAAATTAATTTTAAAAAACCTTACAGATGGAAGAAGGATAATCTTTGATAAAAACTTTGCTGCAGGCGATTTTACCATCATTGACTTTAACGATTGGAGTATAAGAGGAAAAGGAGACGAAAATTTTTATAAGTATCTGGATATCCACTCACAACTAGAAGAGTTTACAATTAGCACCTATGACGAGATTGAGACCAACTTAAACTGTAATGTGGAGATTGAGTATAGAGAGGTTAGATTATGATTTATTTATTCGACCACAAAGAAAACTTATTGGGAGAATTAAAAACTGATGAATTGAGGTTTTGCCAACAGGAAGAAAACCTTAATGGTTTGATGACTTTGGACTTTGAAATACCCTTAAATTTAAAAGACCAGATGAAAGAAGTTGAATTTGTAGCACACGCAGACGTAAATAATGAAAATGATTTTTATTTTTACAAGCTGATTAATTATGCAAATTCAGACACTTCTTATCACTATAAGGGCATTAACATAGCCTATGATGACTTTAAAGGCTATGGGTATTTAAGAGAGTTTAGAATGCAAAATACTACTGGAGCGAAGGCACTTGCGACTATTTTAAATGGTAGCAGGTGGGAAGTTGGAATTGCAGAAGGAACAGTTGAAAGAGACTTTTATTTATATGATATTACAAGGCTTGATGCACTTGGAAAACTTATAGATACCTTTGGAGTGGAACTTGAATTTAAAGTAAAAATCAAGGGGAATAAAATCACTAAGAGAATTGTAAATATGTATAACAAGATGGGCTACATCACTCATAAAAGATTTGTTTATGGACACTCTGCTTTAAGGGTTGTTAAAGAAGAAGACCAACAAAATATATTTACAGCGGGAATTGGAAGAGGAAAAGGTGAAGAAAAATTTGATGCAGGTGGAGAATCCACTGGCGGATTTGGAAGAAGAATTGATTTTAAGAAAGTCGAGTGGAGCAAGGCAAAAGGAGACCCAGTAGATAAGCCTTTAGGTCAAGAATATGTTGAGATAAAAGAACTTACTGAAAAATATGGATACTCTGACGGAACACCGAGATTTAAGCTAGTTGTAAAAGATAAAATTGAAGATGCAAAAGAATTGTTACAAGCAACTTATGATGAGTTAGTAGCAAATAGTAGACCTCTGGTACAATTTGAGGCAGATATAAGCGACTATGGAACTGTTTATTTAGGCGACACTATAAATATCATTAGACACGACTTAGACATTTATTATTCAGCAAGAGTTTTTAAAATTACAAGAAACCTTTTAAATCCAAGTGCAACAAAAATTGAATTGGGTGACAATTTAGAGTACAGCCAAGGAAGAAAAAATAAGCAGATTTTAAACGGATTAAAAGATTTGGATAGCAGGGTTACAGAAGTCGCGAATAATGCTAACTTGACCTTTAACGATGTTATAAATGAGATGAGGGAAGGCTTAAAAAATACTTTCTTCAACGAAGATGGTTATAATTACGAGTTCAAGGCAGGCAACAAATATGGACTTCCTGCAGGTTATTATTCCTTTGATAGACCAATAGACAAAAGCCCAACAAAAGTTATTTACATTGGAGCAGGTAAAATGGCAATAGCAAATCAAAAAGACTCCAACGGACAATGGGATTTTAAAACATTTGGAACAGGAGATGGAATACTTGCAGAAAGAATTGTAGGCACTCTTGGTGAATTTGCAAAGGTAAATGCTGAAAATATTATTGTCGGATCTGACTTTTACAACACCTCTATCGGCAAGGAAGTTGAAAAGGTAGCTGCAGACAACAATGTGGTGCAAATAGACAAAGACGGGATTATGATTTACCAAAAAGACGGATATGAGTACACCATAGACTTAAACAAGGTAAAAGATGGAGTAGCAGATGTTAAAAAGGCAATAATCCAAGATAAGTTGTATAACGGGATAAAAATAAACACACAAGAGGGATTCCAAGCGGTTAGAAGTGATGGACTTGTAAAAGTTGAAATCAATGCAACAAAAGGATTTAGTATTTACAATAGGGAAAACAAAAACAAGAATTGGGAGTCTGTTTTATGGCACGAAACAGACGGAAGCACTTCCTATGGCGGAAATATAAAGTTTATAAATCCTGGCAATGAAGAATATTTAGGTGCAATTTATAAAAGTTTTGGACAGTTTGTTATTGCACACGGGAAAAATAATGGCTTCGTTATTGCAGATGGCAAGGGTTTGGCATATATGCAATTTAATCGCAATGGATACTACGACAATGCGAACAAAAATTTTGATATTAACTTAATTGGGAATTTAGGTTTTAGAATTCTTGAAAATTCGCAATGGGCAAGAGATTTTGCAATTATGAAATATAGGGAATTAAACTATCTACCATATGGTATGTTTATTGGATTTTTGAACGACAGCAATTCAAATGGATTAAGTTCAGGAATTTACATTAATCCTTACAATGCATATGTAGTGTCTAAAGATGGAACAATGACAATGTTGGGTTAAAGGAGGGATAAGATGGTACAAGATGAAGTATTAAAATTAAAATTTGACAACTCCTATGGTGGGAAGTTATTTGCAACTCAAACCGACACTGGGAGAACTTTTACAGTGCAGATATTATCTGATAGAAATGACATCATAGATGTTACTGGAATGAGTTTAAGGCTTTATGTGGGAAATCAAAAAGAAGTAACTTACTGTGATGGGGAAATAGTTGATGCAGGAAAAGGGATATTTAAATTACAATTATTTAATTCTCAGCTTAAATATCCTGGCATACAGCAAGCACAATTTATCCTAAAAAAAGATGATAAAAAAATAGGCTCAAAAATCTTTGAAATGCACATTGAAGAAGGTGTTGAAGCAGGTTCTTCTATGGGGACTAATCTTGTTATTATGTATGACGATATAAAAGAAGCTAAAGAGTTTTTAAAAGATTGTGATAGAACTTTAGAAGAAGCTAAAAAGGTTGACTTGTCCTTAAAGGTTGGAATAAAAGAAGGCACAGATACAAGGGAAGACCTTGCAAGCTGCAAAAAGAAAGCACTTGAAATTAAAAGTAATTTAGAGACAACAACAACAAATGCTCAAAACATTTTAAACGAGGCAGTAGGTTTTAAAGATGAAGTAGAAAATATTAAAAACACTTTAGTTGAGGAAAACACGAAAGCAAACTCAAATTTAACAAATTTAGATGCTAAAATTGCAGATGG
The DNA here is from genome assembly GCF_900099555.1 of Peptoniphilus raoultii. Taxonomy (GTDB): domain Bacteria; phylum Bacillota; class Clostridia; order Tissierellales; family Peptoniphilaceae; genus Peptoniphilus_A; species Peptoniphilus_A raoultii. Next base: position 294,086 of record NZ_FMWM01000002.1, on the reverse strand, counting down.
AAAACAAACTGCAACTAATCTTGAAAATAAAACATCAGTTGCTAAAACAACAGAAGGTCAATTAGAGCAAGCAAATACTGCTGCATCAAATACAAGACAATTTTTAGAAGCGACAACTTCTGCTGCGAATGAGGCAAAGACTAAGTTGGATAATTCAACTAGGATTGGAAATTCAGTCTCTAATGATTTATTAGATAAAATCAGTCAAGGGGATACTTTAAACTCAAATCTTGCTACAAGCATAAGTAGTGCCAATAGTGCTAAAAGTAATTTAGATGGAAGTATAAGCAACGCTGAAAGTACAAATACAAGTTTAAAGGCAACAGACACTGAAGCTAAAAAAACTGAAAATCTTATAAGAGATTTGATGAGCCAATTAAACCTTACAAAAGATGAGGTGCAGGGCATAATTGCAAGTGGAAATCTAGACCAATATATAACTGACCCTAAGTTAGAGGAAGCCTTGAAATCTTATGCAACTAAGGAAGATTTATTAAAGATTGATGTTACAAGCCAACTGGTGGACTATGCAAAGAAAACAGAAATCCCTACAAAGTTATCACAATTGAATAATGACAAAACTTTTAAAACTGAAATTGAAATACAAACTATGATTAACAATTCTGCAAAATTAAAAAAAGAAGTTGTTACTTCTCTGCCTTCTTCTGGTGTTGATGATGTGGTTTATCTTTTAAAGAATAAAAGCGACTCTAATAATGTCTGCACTGAATATTTATGGATAAATGGAAATTGGGAAATCGTTGGAGACACTAAAGTTGATTTAATTGATTATGCTAAAAAATCTGAAATTAAAACAAAGCTATCTGAAATGATAAGCGATAGCACGCATAGAACTGTAACTGACACCGAAAAAAAGACCTGGAATAATAAGGTCGATGCGATAGAGGGCAAAAGCTTATCCAGCAATGACTTTACAGATGTAGCTAAGGAGAAAGTTGATGCTATCCCGTTAAATCCTAAGTACACTGACACAGTAACTCGTGTTTTAGGGAAAACTGGAGATATAACAAAAGAAGATTTTGAAGGTCTTGGACTTGGAGGAATTTCTGAAGATGAAGTCGCTGCTATTTCGTGGAAGTTAATTTATAACGACTATATATTTAATGAAGCGAACAACTTGTACAATAAGTTAAATTTAATAGCCGGTACAAATTTTTCACCCACAATACAAACAACTAAAGACTTAGTTAGCTCTGAAGTTGCTATGAAGGAATTAGCAAATAATAAAATAGCATTAGATTATGCCTTTCAATCGAATGCGTTTATAAACGCAATGATAAATTCAAGTGTTGGAATAAACGCGTTTATAAATTCGTATAATATGCTAAATTTAACTACTAACTCAAGTTTTATAATGAATATTTTATTAGAATCTAAAAAGTTTATAAAAATTGAATCAACTACTAACAAATCATGTTGGGACAACCCCTATAAATTAAAGGATGGACAAATCCCAGTTTATGCTTATATTCTTAGTCCAACATCGGATGGGAAAAAACCAGAAAATGCGGCGATTCTTTCTATTAGGGTAGGTTCTTATGCCATACCAGTGGACACACTTAACGCCCCAATAATACTTGGTGCAAAATACAAAAACACTGAAATTAAAGTCTATTACGCCGGATCTTATGTTTTAGTATTTAACGGATAATATTAGGTGGTAACAATGAAAAAATATTTATATTATGAAAATGACACAATTATTTTAATTAGTGATAAAAAGTTAGATTATTTAGGGGACAACTTTATTTTTGAAGAAGAGCCTGAATTTGTCGAAAATGGAATCCTTAAGATAAATAAAGACAAGAAACCATATTACGAGAAGCCTATCAAAGATACAATTGAAAAAACCATAACAAGAGAAATTTCAAGTCTCAAAATAGATAGCATGAAAGAAAAAATGATAAATAAAAAGTTAGGCCAAGAAGTAGCTAACTTGAAACTAAAGCTCATGGAAATTGAAAGGAGTAATAAGTAATGGATTTTTGGAAAATGGCTTATGATTTAAGCTGGATTGATATTGATGTTTTAAGACAAGCAGTAATTACAGAAACCAATCCGTTTGGGGACATCAGCAAAGAGCAGTTTAAAGAAATTACTGGGAAAGATTTTTAAGTGAGAGAGGATAAGACCTCTCTCTTTTTTATAAAGAAGGTGACATATGGAAGAAAGATTAACAGACCATGAAAAGAGATTATCTTTGGTGGAAAAAATTGCGGAAAGACACGAGGCTACCCTTAAAGACCACGAGGTTAAAATAGATAAAATTGCAACAGATAACTCCATACAAGACACAAATATCAAACTCTTTCAGAAAGACTTAGATTTTATCAAAGAACAGTTAAAGACAATGAACGCAACACTTATAGAGATTTCTGATAAGCCTAAAAAGGCTTTTGACAAGTACAAGGACACAATAGTTACTATTGTAATTACTGCCATTGTGACTGGCATAATAGCAAAGTTAGTTAAGGGGTGAGTTATGCGATTTTTATATAAACTTATTAGCAATAAAAAGCAGATAGGTAAAAAAAGACCTTACAGCGACATCAAGTGGCTAGTTATCCACTACACGGGAAATTACTCCAAAGGTGCAGATGCCATGGCTCACTTTAGATACTTACAGACTGCCACAAGATATGGCTCTGCACACTACTATGTAGATGATAAACAAATTATACAAGTGATAGGAGATAGCTTTGTAGCTTGGAGTGTAGGAGATAATCAAGGACATGGAAGATACTTAAATGGATGCACAAACTCAAACTCTATAAGCATTGAGATGTGCGTAAACTCTGACAGCGACCAAACTAAGGTATATAAAAATATCTTGGAACTCACAAAAAACTTGATGCAAAAATTTAAAATTCCTGCAGAAAGAGTTTGCCGCCATTATGATGTGTCGAGAAAAGACTGTCCTCATAACTTTAGAGCCAATAACTGGGCGATGTGGTGGCAGTTTAAAGATGATATCAAAAAACCTATTGAATGGCAAATAGACCTATCTCAAAATAGTGAGTTTGGGGGAGATATAAAAGTGCAAGAAAAAGATTATTTTACAACAAATGACTTAAAAATCATAAAGACCACAGCAGATAAAATTTATATCCAACAACTCGGTGGCAAAACACTTAGACAAGTTGGAGCCTATGGAATTAACGGTACTTTTTTTGACACAGCAAAGCCAGAACTTAAAGAATCCACTTGGGGAATAGCAGTAAATAATGGTAAGCCTATCGGTCCAAATGCTGATAAAAACCACTGGAAGAAAAACATCAAAAGAGCCACTATGATTTATGGAGATGGCAAAGTTACAGTCGAGTATGCAAATAATTTATCCGACATCAAAAGAGATAAAATCGACTGGGCTATAGGTGGAGTCGGTCTTTATCCATCATATAATCCAAATTATGAGCAAGTGCCTAAAGACATTTTAAGATGCACAACTCATACTGGCATAGCTTTTAAAGGCAAAGAAATTTATCTCATAGTATCCGAGCCTTGCTCTATGGCAGTTTTTAGAGATAAAGTAAAGGCTTTAGGTATAGACGGAGCAATTGCCCTTGATGGTGGAGGCTCAACGCAGATGTTTTATAAAAATAATTTTGGAGTCCACACGAGCCGAAAATTAAACAACATCATAGGAGTGAGGTCGTGAAGCTAAGTATAAAATTTAAGCCAAGGTGCGACGAAAGACCTTGGCTGCTTGTAAGAGTTGACGGGGAGTACGAGCAACACGCTCACCTTAAGACAAAAAAAGATGCAGTTAAAGTAAGAAATTTAATTGATGCCTGGAAATATCCTTACTGTCCAGAGTATAAAGTCGCTATGAAAAGACTTTTGACAGAGGAAGAATTTAAAAGTTTGGATAAAAAGTTGAGATACTTTAACCCAAGCAAAAAAGAGCGTAAAGCTGTAAATTAAGGCATATAAAGGTATCAATTAAAAATAAAAACGCAAATACGGGCAATCTGGAGCGAAACTCTTGAAAGCCTGCATTTGCCATGATTTGAAAGGAGTTGAAGAATGAAAAAGGAAGATTTGTTGAGAAAGTTAGGTAGTAGAAAATTCTGGGCTTGCATCAGTGCAGTTGTAATTGCTTTAATTGCATTTACAAATGCTGCACCTGAAACAACAGAAAGAGTAGTTGCTTTAGTATCAGCTATAGGTGGTCTATGTATCTATATGCTTTCAGAGGGCATAGCAGATAGCAAACCAACTGATGTCACAAATATAATCAACACCGAAGACTACAAAGAAGATTAATATAGTACGATTGAAACTTATGTAAAATTTAGTTTTTAATACTTTTTAGGATAAATTAGCCTGGAGAGAAATCTTCAGGCTTTTTTTAGTGCAAATAAAAAGAGAGTGCCATTATAGCACTCTCTAAGAATTTGTACATGGGTGTTAATGCAATACATACTTTGACATATACAAGTTAAGTATATCATCAAAAATAATTAAAAAAAATTTTTTAAAAAAGTGTTGACTTTATACGTTATAACGTATATAATATAGTCAGGAGGTGAGGAAACGAGCAAGAAGAAACCTAAAAAGGGTAATAAAAAAGAGCTACTAGAATTAATAATACTTTTACTAAATCTGTTAATCGGCATTATCGGATTGATAAAAGAAGCATTAAAATAGTAACTCAAAGAGAGGGAAATTCCCTCTCTCCCTTTAAGGGTATTATATTATAAAATGCTCATTGAGTCAAAATGAAAAAAATAGATGCGAATATAATTTTATTAAGTGTAATCACTGCGATAAATGTGATAAGTATTTTTAAAAATTTTGGAGTAATTAGCAATGTATTAGTTATTGTTTTATGTTTACTTTTAATAGTTAAAATTAAGAAAGGAAAAAATGAAAACTGAAAAAACACCTCAAGAAAAAGCAAGAGATAAGTGGAACGCTGAAAACAAAGAGAGAAGAAAAATTTATGTAGCTAAAAGTGCTTGCAAAAGATATATAAGAGATTTTGCGAAACTTGATGATTTAGAAGAGGTTAAAGAGTGGATAAAAGAAAAAGAAAAAAACTTTAAAAAACTTTAAAAAGTGTTGACTTTTATATATGCCCGTAGTATAATAAAGGTACAGTTAAGGAAGACTTAACGAGTTAGAGCAAGAGGGAGGAGTAAAATGCAAGAAGAAATGACGAGATTAGAATTATTAACTGTTTTATACTCTTTACAAGCTTTGCTAAATGCAGATAAGACAGAAGAAGCAAAAACAGTTATAGAAAAAATAATTAAAGAAGCAGAAAAAAAGCCTAACGAATAATCGCTAGGCACACACAAAATATAAGATGGAGGGACTTGCTCCCCTCTTTCTTATAAAATATTTTATCATTGGAGCAAGAAAAAAACAAGGAGTGGTAAAATGAACTCAAAAAATTCAGTGTCAGATGCCCAGAAAAGAGCATCAAGAAAATGGGACGCCGCTAATAAGGAGAAAAAGGATAAAAGTAGAACTAAGAGTGGGTGTAAAAAATATATAAATAATTACGCAACATTGGAAGATTTAGAAGAAATTAAATCATGGTTAAAAGATAGAGAAAAATTTTTAAAAAATAATTAAAAAAATTTAAAAAAGGTATATCAAAAACTGATAAAAAGGTTGAAAAAGTACAGAGCTTATATCAACCTAGGTGGTAACCAAAAACATTTAGGCTTGTATAAGACTTTAGAAGAAGCAGCAAAGGCAAGAAAAGAAGCTGAAGAAAAATATTTTAAACCGATTTTAGAAAAATATAAAGATAAAATTTTAAGATTAAATAAGCCCTGCATCAAGCAGGGTATTTTATTATGTAATTTACTCTCCCAGTGTTACTCGGTCAAATCTCGTCAAAAATCGTCAAAAATAAATAGTATTTTTTGATATTATTTGGATTTTTAATTTTTAAAAACATTGATATTTATGGCTAAATGCTCTAATATATAGACTATATTATTAAAAAATTAAATTTAAAAAATTAATATATAAATTATGTGGAGGAGATAATGGAAACATCTTATTTTATCGGTCTTTTGGGAGGACTCGCCCTATTTTTATATGGGATGGAGCTGATGAGCAAGGGGCTTGAACTGGTAGCAGGAACGAGATTAAGAATAATAATTGAGACTATGACTTCAAATCTTTTTAAGGCTATTCTTGTGGGTACAGTTGTAACTGCAATAATTCAGTCTTCTTCCGCAACGACTGTTATGGTTGTGGGATTTGTAAATGCCGGAGTCATGAATATTTACCAGGCCGTGGGAATTATTATGGGTGCAAATATTGGTACAACAATTACTGGTCAATTAGTAGCCCTAAATATAACATCCATGGCACCTTTAATTGCCTTTATAGGTTTTGTTTTATTTACATTTTCTAAGAAAAAAGTTAAAAAATATTTTGGACAAGTTGTTATAGGACTTGGATTTTTATTTATGGGTATGGGCTTTATGTCAGAATCTATGGCACCCCTTCAAAATAATCCGGATTTCATAAGTCTTATGACAAAATTTTCAAACCCAATTTTAGGTGTTCTTGTTGGGACTGGCATCACAGCTATAATTCAGTCTTCATCAGCTTCTGTTGGTATTTTGCAAGCTATAGCCAATCAAGGACTTATTCCTCTATCATCTTCCATGTTCATCGTATGCGGATTTAATATTGGTACTTGTATAACATCAGTTTTATCCGCCATAGGCACTTCAAAAAATGCACAGAGAACAGCTGTCGTTCACGTTTTATTTAATCTTATAGGAACAATTATCTTCGTAGTCCTATCACTATTTATTCCTATCGAAAAAATTGTAATACATTTTTCAAGAACTTTGCCAGCAGCACAAGTTGCCAATCTTCACACAATTTTTAATATTGGCACAACAATTATATTACTACCTTTCTCAAGAAAACTTGCCGACCTATCAAAACTTGTAATTGTGGGTCGTGACAAAGCTTATGATGAAATGAGCCTTCAATATATTAATCCTGAAGTAAAAAAAGAACCGACCCTTATGCTTACAGATATTAAGGCAGAAATAAACAGAATGTTTAGAATCTGCAATGATAATTTTATGGCAACTTTCAGCATAATTGGCAATTTTGATGACGAAAAATATGAACACATATACCAAAGGGAAGAAGTTATAAATTTACTTAATAAAGAAATAACAAGATATATAATTACAGGCCTTGGCAAGGAAATGGATGAGATGACTTCAAATGTCTTTGCTGGATATTTACGTGTTGTTCGTGACCTTGAAAGAGTGGGCGACCACTGCAAAAACATTGCAGAAGAGGCGAAACTTATGGATGATGAAATCCTTGAATTTACACCTATTACAGATGATGAATTAAAACTTATTAGGACACACATTGAAGATATTTTTAGGGTCCTTAGTGAAGATTTAACTAAACATGAAACAGATATCGAAATGAAAAAAGGCCTTGAAAGAGTTCAAAAAGACGTTGAAGTTATTAGAAATTCACATATGGATAGAATGAAAGAAGGGATTTGTAACCCCGAAAGTGGCCTTGTATATGAAAAAATGCTCACAGCCTTTGAAAGGATTGCATCCTATCTTTCAAATGCAATTAGACTTTCCTATGATTAATTAAATTTCTTAAATCTTGCCCCACCCTTATTCTTATGATAAATTAAAGGTGGGGTGATTTTATGAAATTTTTTACTAAAAAGATTTTAAAAAGAGAAGACTATGACAAGGGGCTTGTTTTATTAAAGGAATTAAGAGATAAATCTCAAAAAGAAAAGGGCTGCATTTCTTATGAACTCTATAGGGATTTTGATGATGAATATACAGTTATAATTAATGAAGAATGGGAAAGCTTAGAAGATCAAAAGGTCCACAGCAAAAGCGAGCACTTTTTAAGAATAGTACCTGCAATGAAAGAACTTTGTAAAGAAAATTTTGACCTTGTGAGATATGAAGAAAAAATAAAATAAAATTTAGGGCAGCCTTTTGTTTCTTTTACAAATAAGCCGCCCGTTTTGGGAGGACTGTTTTTAGTGTAGCCTAAGGCTGTCCCCCTTTTTAATTTAGGGAGGGCTGTCTTTAACGTAGTGTAAGGCTGTCCTCATCGTTATTTTTTTATTTTATTATCTTTTCTTTTCCTTTTTTAAGCAGGGCAGCCTTACGTTCGCTTTGCTCACTAAAGACAGCCCTGCTTTTTTATTATTTAAAAGTTAAAAGCCTTTCACAATAATATTCATATTGTTTTTGTCTTTGCTCTATTTCTTGAGGCAAAAGTCCCTCTATTTCATTTACAAATTCTTCAAATTTATCTAATATTTCTACAATTTTTACTTGTAAATCAAAACTTGGTAGCTTAATTTCAATTTTTTTAATCATTGGGATTGTTAGTTGCTGAATCCCACTAGGTGGCAAATTATATTTCCTTTTCTTCATAAAATAATACAAATATTTTGGATTGCATTCATTATTATTTTTCGGTGTCAAAGAAATAAGTCTAATTATAGGGTAGAATGAATAGTCTCGATATTCAGCATTTCCTATAGTTCCTCTTGCAGAAATTGTTACAGCAGGTCCTGTAATTTTTGCTTCATTTGTATAACCATAAAAGGCATTTTCACCTATACCATTGCTTATTATAGGAATATTATAGGAATCATTTTTTTCTAAGGTAAAATTATTTTTAGGAACATCTCCCCCTGCTGAAATATTACAAAGTTCTTCCAAGTTTGTTTCTTTTAAAAACTTATTGGATTTAAAAAATAAATCTTCACTTAAAAGCATGTTCCTATAATATTCATATTGCTTTTGTCTAGCTTGCGATTCATTCTGTAGTTCAATCTGTAATTCAGTAACATAAGATGTAAATTTGTCAAGTATTTCTACAATTTTTTCTTGAGTTTCAATTGAAGGCAATGGAATATTAATATTCAAAATTTTTGTCATATCTGGATGCTTAATACCTGCTCCTCTATAAAAACTTGTTATAAGATCTATTTTATTCAATAAGTAATAATATAAAAATTTATTACTAAGTATTTTTGTATTTATAGATGTCGCAATTCTATTGTCAGCTGTTATAAATTCACCTTTATAGTATTGAACTATTGGATTTCCACCACTGGGTATACAAACCACTTCTCCACAACTTATATAGTCCTTAATCTTATTTCTATCTGCATAAAGGTCGCTTTTATAAGTCGTTAAAATTTTTATAGTTCCGTTTGCATCTATAAACTCTTTTAATTTTCCAGATAAAAAATAATGATATTTTTTAATTTCCCTTTGTTTAAATTTTTCAACTCCACTAAATTTTTTATCCCAAATAGTAAGCTCCCAAAGTTTTTTCCATTCAACTTTTTCGTTTTCTATTTCTTCTAAAATCTTCATAATTTCCTCTATGTATTATAACTAATATTTTAATTTTAGCATTAAAAAGTACTCTTTAAAAGCATATTAATTATATTTAAGGTTCACGTCATTTTAATTTATTAAGCTAAAAAAGTAGATATGAATTTAAAATCATATCTATCTTTTTATAATAAAAAGGCCCATACTGAGCCTTTTATAATTTGTATATAGTTTTGAAATTATTAATTAAGATCTTAATTAAAATTCAGTTCTTGGATCTTTTGTGCCATAGAATGTTGAGTTTTCTTTGTCATAATATATTGCATTAACATCGCCCATTGGGTCGTCAACTTTTATTTTATAGCCCATTTTTTCAAGTTTTTCTCTAACGTCTTTTACAAGAGTATCTTTTTCAACTCTTATTTCATCAGGTAGCCATTGCATATGGAATCTTGGTTGACAAACGGCTTCTGCTATATTCATTTTATGGTCTATTACATTTGAAATAACTTGTAGCACAGTTGTAATTATTCTTGTTCCGCCAGGGCTTCCAACTACCATTACAACATCATTGTCCTTTAAAATTAAGGTTGGTGACATTGAAGATAGGGGTCTTTTGCCAGCTTCAATTGAATTTGCATCAGAACCTACCGCTCCATAAATATTAGGAACGCCAGCTTTTGCTGAGAAGTCGTCCATTTCGTCATTTAACAAAAATCCCGCTCCTTCAACTGCACAGCCGCTTCCAAATGTCCAGTTAATTGTATAAGTTACTGAAACGGCATTTCCCATTGAATCCATTACTGAATAGTGAGTTGTCTGGTCACTTTCCTTTGGCAAATTAAGTCCTGGTTTTACATCTTTACTAGAAATTGCATTAGGACTTTTTATTATTTTATTATAAAGATTTTTAGCATATGTCTTGTCAATTAATTTATCTACAGGAACCTTTACAAAATCTGGATCTCCCATATATTCACTTCTGTCAGCATAGGCCCTTCTTTCTGCTTCTACCATAAGTTTTATTGTATCGGAAGAAAGGGCGCCCATTTTATTTATATCAGCATTTTCCATAATATTTAATATTTCAATAATATGAGTTCCACCTGATGAGGGAGGACACATTGAAATAATGTCATAACCCCTATAAGTTCCCTTAACTGGCTCCCTCCAAATTGCCTTATAATTTGCCAAATCTTCCATAGTAATTAGACCATTATTTTTTTTCATATCTTTTACTATTAATTCAGCAGTTTCTCCCCTATAGAAATCGCTAGGTCCTTTGTTGGCAATTCTTTCAAGTGTTTTTGCTAAATCTTTTTGGACTAAAAGTTCACCTTCTTTATATGAATCTCCATTTTCCTTAAAGAAATACTTTTTTGTAGATGGATATTTTATCATTCTGTCATATTCTTCAACAAATGTTTCTGCTTGCCTTTTTGTAAGTTTAAATCCTTCTTTTGCAGTTTTTATGGCAGGAGCCATTAATTCTTTAAGAGGTTTTGTTCCATATTCATTGAGCATAGCACTCATACCCTTAACAGTTCCTGGGACTCCTGCAGAAAGATGACCAGTTACACTTAAACCATCAATAACATTTTTTTCTTTGTCTAAGTACATATCTCTTTGTGCTTTTGCAGGTGCCATTTCTCTAAAGTCAAGGGCAACATTTTTTCCATCTTTGGTATGTATTAGGGCAAATCCTCCGCCGCCAATATTTCCTGCTGATGGATGGACAACTGCAAGCATATAGCCGACTGCAACGGCGGCATCAATAGCATTTCCACCATCATCTAAAACTTTTTTTCCAACTTCGTTAGCTAGTGGATTTGTACTCATTACAAGGCCCGTTCCCTTATCCTTAACAGGCTCATAAGCCGCTGCAAATAAAAGCTGCGGAACAAGCATTATGATAGCTAACACTAAGCATAGAAAACCTTTGCTTCTCTTTTTCATAAAAACACCTCCGTTTATATTTGTATATTTAGTATAATTTAATAATATTTTTTTGTCAATTAGTAAATAAATAGTATATTATCTTAATAAATGTTTAAATATATTTTAATTATTTTTTAAAAAAGTAACTTTAATTTTATTAAAATTTATGGTTTTTATATTTTAAAGAAAAGAATTTTATAAATTTATAAAAAAAGCGGGCCAAAAGGTCCGCAATTTCATTTCAAATATTTTTTTATAGGCCAGAGCCGTCAAGAGTCCTATAGGATATCCAGCCATATCCTATATTGCACCAAGTTCTTACTGAGTCGTGCTTTGTATCAATTACATAAACTTCGTCGCCATAATTTAAAACATATTGGACAGGATAGCTAAGGCCTGGTCCGCTTCTTACATTTGCAATCTTACTTGTAACATATTGATAGGTATTTATTAGTCTATCCCCTTCCCCTGAAAGCTTTTCTTCCTTTTCCTTATTTTCTTTTTCTTTAGCTTCCTTTTCAGCTTCTTCTTCAGCCTTTTTCTTTTCTTCCTCGGATTTTGTTTGATTATTTAATATTTTGTCCTTTAATTCATTTAATTTGTCATTTTCAAGGTCTATCTTCAAAAGGTCATTAACAATATTTAAAGATTTAGTAAAATTTCCGTCCTTTACATTATCCACTAACTTTTCTTCAATATTTGCCATAAGGACATCTTCTTTTTTACTTGCATCTTCTAATAATTTGTTATTATGTTTTTTAACATCTTCTATATTTTCATAGGCTTCCTTATAAGAGCCGCTTAAAATTAGAGAGTCAACTTTTTCTAGCTTTTTGGCATCAAAGGCGAGATTTGTAGCTTCATCCATAAGGTCTTTTGTCTTGGAGGATGAATTTAATTTATATAAGTTCTCATAGTATTCTGCCGCATCTTCATAGTCGCCGGAAACCATGGCTTCCATAGCATATTTTTCAAGAGAGGCCATTTTTTGGTTTTTATAAAAATAGTAGCAACCAAATCCTGCTCCTGCAATTAATAAAAGTGAAAGGACTAGTAAAAGAAATTTTTTAAAAGGGCTAGTTTTCTTTTTATAGGGTCTTCTCTCCCTGTAGTCATCATAATCATCATAGTCATTATAATCATTATAGGATTTAGGGTTCCTATAATCTTTTCTTAGGGCCTCATAATTTTCTCTTGAATATGGCCTAGATTCTTTGGTATCATAATCCTTATTTTCATATTCATCTTCAATAGGGTTATATTTTTGGGTGTCTTCGTCAAAAATTTCTAAATTACTTCCACAAGAATAACAAAATTTTGCATTATCCCTATTTTCCTTCCCACAAACTTTGCATCTCATAATTTTCTCCTTTATGTAATATTTTTATAATTCTATATATTATAAACTATTATATAGAAATTAAGACTATGAAACAATAAATCATAGTCTTAATAGCTATTTTTAAATTCTAATTGGTTATTTGTCAGCATTTGCTGAATTTTCAGCAGCTGCAGAATTTTCTACATTTTCTTCAGCTGGTAATATTTCATAGGCATCAGTTGGATCGGCAACTGAAATCCATGTTTGGCCAGGAGTGAGATAAATTTCTTCCCCATCTTGTCTTGTAAAAATAGTTTTTTCATCAAAGGAATTTTTTTGCCAATTAATTTCTATTAATTTGCCATTTGAAAGTAAAAGACCATTGCCGCTGCCAACTATATCAATTGTAAGAGTTCCAAGAGGTCCTGTCACCTTGGATGCAGCAAATTCTATAATAATATTTGATGGAGTGACATCTTTTTTGTCGTGTTCATCAATAACTGTTTCATTATTTCTAATGACCCTATATTTATTTAGACTTTCGTCATATTCATAGACTTCCTTATAGGATTTAAAAAAGTTTAAAGTTAAGGATGTACAGATTTTTTCGGCCATTTGCTCTTTTATATTTTCTAAATCTTTTGTAGTGTCAAATTTTAGGGGCTTAACATCGTCTGTAAGATCATATTTATATTTTTCAGCTTGCTCTCTTAAAAGCTTAGATGATGTGTAGCCATCATGTGGTCTTTTTTTGCCAACTTCTTTATTTCTGTAATATGTTATACCTTCAAGGGCAATGCCATCTAAATCATTTACACCAATTTTTGGAATTTCTGCATAGCCAAGTTCTGATCCGCCCCAGTGGGCATAAATTGCATTATATTCTTTTGCAGTGTCAACAAAATATGGTCTTGCAGACCTAACGGGCCCAATAACTTCTGGGGAATTAGATTGAAATATTGCCATATATCTTGTAAATTCTCCTTCAGCCTTAAATTCATAGATAAGATCTGCCATATTTAAAGCGGATTGTGGAATAGCGTCAAAATGATTGTCAAGCATAACTGCAAAGGGTCTTTTATTTAAGCTATCCTCTGAAACTTCAAGCCCACTTAAGGGAGATAAAATTTTTTCTTCCTCTTCCTTAATTTTTTCTGTTTCCATAGACTCCTTTGTATTTTCTTCCTTGTCATTTGATCTAAGGTCTTTACATCCAACTAAGGAAAAGACAAGGCCCATTAAAAGCAAAAGAAGCCCTAACTTTTTTAATTCTAATCTCATTATTTACTCCTTATTATATTTTCTTTCTAAAAAATCTATAAAAGATTTGATATTTGCCTCTTTTTCATGCCCCTTACGAAAAATTATTTTATAGTCCTTTTCCTTTCCCATTTCCTTAATTTTTATTAAAGAAAGGTCTGGACAGTTAAATTCATAAAGGCTACCAATTGTAATGGCTTTTCTAGCTTTTAAAATATTTAAAACCATATCCTTATTGCTGCAAATATATTTAATTTTTAAATTAAAGCCCCTGTCCTTCAAAAGGCAGATAAAATTTTCCTTATCTTCATCTGGAAAATTTTGGGTTACAAAATTTTCATCTTCCAAATCTTTTATAGAAATTTCTTTTTTATTAGCTAAAATGTGATTTTTTGCGACTATTAATCCTTCTCTGTCCCTATAAAAAGAAATATAGTCAAGCTTTCTCTTTAAATCTTCCGGCAAATCTCCTTCTATAATGCCGGCATCAATATAACCCATTTGTGTATATTCTATAAGCCTGTCATTTTCAAGGACGCTTGTTTTAACTTCAAGGTCCTTATGGATGTTTTCAAACTCCCAAATCATATCCATTAAAAAATTTCCTGTAAAACTTGTACTAAAGGCAAGATTTAAATCATAATTATTAGATGAAATCTTTAAAAACAAAATTATATCTTCAAATTTTTCTATTAATTGCAAAGCATTATGATATAATCTAATACCTACGTCTGTTATGTAAAGTTTTTTGGAAATTCTTTTAAATAGCTCAACAGAATATTCTTTTTCTATTTGAGAAATTGCATGAGACACAGTAGGTTGAGAAATGGAAAGATTTTTAGCCGCAAGGGACATATTTTTTGTCCTTACAACTTCGCAAAAAATTTCTAAATCTCTAATTGTCATGATACCCCCCCTTTGTTTAAGTTTAATATTTTAGGGCAGAAAAAGCAATATTTCTATAGAAAAAAACTAATGATAAGATAGAAAAAAATTTTATAAGGATTTAATTTTATGGCTTAATAATGCTATAATCAAATTAAGAGGAATTTGTTTTTATATGTAATTATTTAGAATGAGGAGGAAAGATTGAGGAAATTAAGAAATCTTCTTAGCAAGAATGTATCTTTAACTGAAGGGTCAATTTATGAAAGCATAATTTTATTTGCCATTCCCTTGGTTTTAACAAATTTTTTGCAACAACTTTATAATACTGCAGACCTTATGATTGTTGGTAGATTTGCAGGTGCAAGGCCCATGGCTGCCGTTGGTGCAACAGGACCTATTTCAACACTTTTAATTGGAATGTTTTTAGGTTTGACAACGGGAGCTGGTGTAATAATTTCTATGTATTTTGGGTCTGACGATTATAAGGGACTTCAAAAATCTGTTGAATGTGCATATTTTATAGCTATAATTTCAGGACTAATAATTGCAATTTCCGGAGCTGCCACAACGCCTTTTCTTCTTAAAATTTTAAAAACTCCTGACGATATTATGAAAGATGCCGAAAATTACATGAGGATATTTTTTCTTGGGGCCCTGCCACTTTTAATTTATAGTATGGGAGCTTCCATTTCAATTTCAACAGGGGATTCACGAAGACCCTTTAACTTCTTATTAATTGCAGCTATGGTGAATGTTGTTTTGGACCTTATTTTTGTTGGTCTTTTAAAAATGTCAGTCATTGGAGCTGGGATTGCAACTTTTTGTGCCCAATCAGTTTCTGCAATTCTCGTAACTTTAAACTTAACAGGCTCTGATCAGGCTTTTAGATTAAGGCTTAAAAAAATTTCCTATAAAAAGGAAGAAGCCAATAAAATTTTTGCCATTGGAATCCCAACTGGCCTTCAGGCATCACTTATTTCCTTCACCAATGTTTTAATTCAGGTCAAGGTAAACTCTTTTGGCTCAAATGTCATTGCTGGTGTTGCCGCAGAATCAAGAATTGACGGATTTATTTTTACAACCCTTCAAGCAGTTGCCCTTGCAGCCACAACTTTTGCAGGGCAAAATTTTGGAGCCAAAAAATTTGACAGGATAAAAGAAGGGGTTAAGGTTTCAACAATAATAACTCTTGGCCTAGCAGGATTTTTATCAATACTTGCCATTGTATTTTCTAGGAAGCTTATTTCCGCCTTCAATCCAAATGAAGAAGTTGTGGAAGTTGGTGCAAGAATGCTTAGAATTTTGTGTTATTCAATTTGGGCCTTTGGCCTTTCAGAAAATCTTTGTGCCTTTATTAGGGGGGCAGGAGAAGCCATGGCACCAATGGTTATTTCCTTTGTGGGACTTTGCTTTTTAAGGATGGCCTTTATATATTTGCCCCTTCCAAATTGGGACAATATTAATATTTTATTCTGGTCCTATCCTGTATCCTATGCTGGAAATCTTTTAATGACTTGGATTTATTACAAATATGGGAAGTGGAGAAAAAAAGTACAGGCTTAATTTAATAGTAAATAAGTTATGTTTATTAAAAAAGGACTCTCGTTAGAAAGTCCTTTTTTAATACTTAAAATTATTAAAGTTCGTTATAGTGAACTTTTGAAGAAACATCAAATTCTTCATGGTCTTTTGTTCCACGCTTTTTGTAGCCAACAGGAACTAGGCAAACAGCTTTGTAGCCCTTCTTTATATTATAATTTTCCTTGAAATATTCTTCATAGGGAATTTTTTTAGAAGTATTTCCTTCGCTAACATTTATCCAAGCAGTGGAAAGGCCTTCTTCTTCAGCAAGAAGTTGGAAATATGATGCAACAATTGCACATTCTTCTTCAGCTGTTTTTGAAAGCTCAGTATTTCCTACAAACATAACAACGCAGGGGCATTCTTTTAAATAATTTGTTGCATAGGAATCCATTTCTGAAAGTTCATTAATCTTTTCCTTGTCATCAATTACTAAAAATTCAACAGGGTGAGAATTTCCATTTGATGGTGCCATAGAAGCATACATAAATAATTTATTTAAAAGTTCTCTATCAACTTCTTGATCCTTAAATTGTCTAACAGTCCTACGTTTTTTTATAAGTTCTTGTAACATAAATTCAACTCCTTAAAATTAATTAACTATATTCTACCACAAAAAAATGTTTATTTTTAAATAAATAAAGATTTAAAAAAAGTTATGCAAAGGATGCCACAAATTAAAAATTATAAATTTTACGATAATTTCTTAAAAACTCTTACTTTAATGCCTTTGCTATAGTAAATATAAAAAAATATAAAATTTTTTGAAAATATTTTCATAAAAAGCTTGACAAAATCAATCTAAGATATTATTCTATTAGTGAAGTGAAAACTTCATCATCTTTTTTCTTCCCTAGAGGATGCAATGTTTTGGTACATATCTGCATCCTCTTTTAATTTGTTTCAGTTCTGTTACATTCCATGTTTTTTGTAACATAAATTTAAAGTATTTTTTTTAAAATCTTGCTATAATTTAAGTAGAAGTTTTGGAAGGGTTGAGATTATGAAAAAAATATTTTTAATTTCTTTTTTATCTCTAACTATTTTATTTTCAAGTGCCTATGCAAGAGTTTATCAAGATACTGAAAATCATTGGGCAAAAAAAAGTATTGATGTCGTAACAAATTTTAATTTGATGTCAGCTTATGAAAGAAATTCTTTCAAACCAGACCTACTTATGAAAAAAGTTGATTTTTTTGCAGTCGTAAATAAGCTGGCCGATTTAAAAAAGACCTATACCGTTACTTTTTCTGATGTATCTACAGATGATAAATATTACAATGACGTTGCCAAGGCAATTAAGGCAGGATATTTGACACCAACAATGGGGAAATTATATCCGGAAGATCCCATAACTAGAGAAGAAGTTTGCGAAATTTTAGGTTATATGTATGGTCTTAAGAAGAATACGGAAATTTTAAAGGAATTCTCTGACGCAAATGAAATTTCCGATTCAGCAAAGGGCTATGTTGGAGCGCTTGTTAAGGCAAATATTATAAATGGATATGAAGCAACAAAATTTGCTCCCAAAAATGAAATGACAAGAGCTGAAATTGCTACAGTTTTAGGATCTCTCTTAAATGAATACAATCGCCCTCAAGAAAGAGTTGTCATTGATTCAAAAATAAAATTTGGAGATAGAAATCTGTACGAATAAGTTAAAACTTATGAAAATTAATTAGACATATATAAGAAACCAAGCATTTTATATATGTCTAATTTTTTTGCCCTTTTTTCTAAGATCGGTGAAAAAAGAATTTAAAAGTTCTGATGAAGTTTTTTCCATAATTCCTCCCACATAAAAAGTTTTGTGGTTAAAACCGCCGCCTGTTAATAGTTTTAGGTGAGAGGAAACGCACCCATATCTTTTGTTGTAGGCAGCAAAATATAAATTTTTGATGCGGGCATTTATTATGGCCCCAAGGCACATTAGGCAGGGTTCCAAAGTAACATATAAATCCGTACCTTCTAAATGATAGGATTTTAATTTTTTTGATGCATCTGAAATTGCCATAATTTCTGCATGATATAGGGGATTTTTTTTCTTTTCTTTTAAATTATAGCCCCTGCCAATAATTTTCCCATTTTTTACAAGGACAGCACCAATTGGCACGTCCCCATTTTTATAAGAAATTTTTGCAAGTTCAAGGGCCTTTTCCATAAAAATTTTATTCATAAAAAAATTATAAACTAAAATTAAAAAAATTTCAGCTATTTGACATGTGTTATCAAGATAGTATAATAAAGTAGAGGGAAGAATTTTTTATATTAATTGAGAGGTGCTTATGAATTTAGAAAAACTTAAAACTAGGATTAACGACATAGTATTAGAATATGCAAAAACGGTTACCCATACGGGAACAAAACTTGAAAAAAATAGTGAAGAATTTTTTAACAAGTGGTTTAAAAATTTAAAAGAAATTTCTAAACTTCCCCTTGACTACGGCATCTATCCCTGCAAGGATGATTATTTGGAAAGGTCTGTTGCCTATTCTTTAATCAGGGGAAAATCTAAAAAAACTGTTGTTATGATTCACCATAGCGATACTGTAGATATTGAAGATTTTGGGAAACTAAAGGACATTGCCTATGATCCTGAAAAGATTTTAGAAAAATATAAATCTGGTGAAGTGGATTTAATTAGTGAAGTTAAAAATGACTTAGATGGTAAGTGGATGTTTGGCAGAGGAATTTGCGATATGAAGGCTGGCGGATCAATTCAAATGGCCCTTATGGAAGAATACTCAAAGGATGAAAATTTTCCGGGATCACTTCTTCTTGCAGCAGTTCCTGATGAAGAAAATCTTTCAGCGGGCATGAGAACTCTTACATATATTTTAGATGATCTTCATAAAAAATATGATTTGGAATATATTTTAATGCTTGACGGCGAACCTCATATGAGGGAAAAAGATGACGAAATGATAATCTATGACGGCTCTATTGGAAAAGTTATGCCAATTTGCCTTGCAAGGGGAAAATTAACTCACGTTGGTCAAGTTTACCAAGGCTTAAATCCCATTTCCCTAATTTCTGAAATTATTTCTCTAACAGATGTAAATCCAATGTTTATTGAAAAGAGAGGAAATACTGTAAGTCCTGCACCAACATGGCTTTATTCAAAGGACAGAAAATATGTCTATGATGTTTCTCTACCTATTTCTGCTGGAGCTTATATGTCAGTTCTTCCGCTTTCAAGAACCCCAGATGAAATAATGAATGAATTAAAAAATATTTCCCTTAAAGCTTTTGGCAAGGTAATTAAGAGAACGGATGAATCCTATAAAAAATATTTATCTTTTTATGGAGAAGAGGGAGAAATTTCCTATCCTCCAAAAGTATTTCTTTTTAAAGAGCTTGTTGATGAAGTTAAAAAAGAAAAAGGGGACATTGAAGAAATTTTAAAAGACAAGGAAAATGACTTAACTAAAAAAGTTTTTGATGGCGAAATTTCCATTCCGGAAGCTGTTTTTGAACTTATTGAAAGCCTTCTTTTAAATTACTCCTATAGGGGACCTGTTGTTGTTTGGGGTATGTGCCCACCATATTATCCATCTGTAAACAATATGGAACTTGAAAGCGGAGAATTTATGAATTCTGTTATGGAGAAGACTGAAAAGTTTATAGAGGATGAATTTTCTTTAAAATTAAAGGTTCAAAATTATTTTACAGGCATTTGCGACCTTTCTCTTGCCATGCTAAATCTTTCTGATGAATCTATAAAATATGTGGAAGAAAATCTTTTGATGTGGAATACTTTCCCTCTTGCTCTTGACCTAATTAAAAAATATTCAATGAGCGTTTTAAATGTTGGGCCATGGGGCAAAGATCTTCATAAATATACTGAAAGAGTAAATAAAGATGATATGTTTAAAAAGATACCTGAAATTATGGACTTCATAATTAAGGAAATGTATAAATGATTTCTTAAGATTTAAAGACTCGGCTTTGCCCGAGTTTTTTAATGGTGTAATATTTTTAGCAAAAAAATTTTGTGGCGATTTTAGATTAATAATAATGGATAATCTTTTAGATTTAAGGTATTATATTTATTGAGGTTAATATGAGTATAAAAATAATAGCAGACAACGCTTGTGATTTAAGCAAAGAAAAAACACAAAAACTTGATATAGAAATAATTAATATCTCACTTATCTCAAATGGGGGAGAAGAAATAAAAGATATTGGACCAGAGGAAGTTTTTAAGAGGCAAGAGGAGGGCGAAGTTTTTAAGACTTCTCAAATTTCTCAGTTTTCCTACTATGTTGCCTTTGAAAAATATATTAAGGAGAAAAGACCTTTTATTTATCTAAGTCTTTCTCAGGGTCTGACGGGGGGCTACAATAATTCTCTTATTGCTCTTAAAGAACTTAGAAAAAAATATGGCGATTTTAAGGGAGAGTCAATTGACACTGAGGCAGCTTCTGTTGGTATGGGAATTTTCACCTACCTTGTAGGGAAGACAGCCAAAGAAGATTATTCTTTTGAAGAACTTCTTGAGCTTTCAGAATTTTTAAGGGAAAATATAGGTCATGTCTTTACTGTTTTTGATTTAAAATATCTTTATGAAGGAGGCAGAATTTTAAGAGTTGGGAAAAATCTTTCCGATATGTTAAATTTAATGCCTATAATAAAAGTTAAGGACAAAAAACTTAAGGTTTCTGAAATAATTAGAGGAAGAAATAAGGCCATAAAGAGAATGGCAAATATAATTATTAAGGAATCTGAAGGAAGCCTTAAGGATAAAATAATTATGCCCGTATATGGAAAAGATGAAGACACAATTGAAACTTTTATGGGTCTTTTAAAAAATGGCGGATGCGAAAATATTTTAAGCCACCAAATGGGATATGTTATAGGCTCTCATGTGGGTCCTGACATTATAGGAGCGGGATATTTAAAAAAATCCCTTCCTCAAAAATTTGCAAAGATTTTAAAATGACACGCCGAGGGCGTGTTTTTTGCTAATAGATTATTTTTAAGGAGAATTATGAAAAAATATATTATGGCCTTTGATGCCGGCACAACAAGTGCAAGAACAATTTTATTTAATTTAAAGGGGGAAATTGTATCTTCCGCTTCAAAAAATATTTTGCAGTTTTTTCCCCATCCGGGTTGGGTTGAGGAAGACCCAAGCGAAATATGGTCTGCACAAATTTCAACAGCTGTTGAAGCGATGTCAAAAATTTCTGCATCCACTGATGAAATTTATGCAATTGGAATTACAAACCAAAGGGAAACCACAATTCTATGGGACAAAAAAACTGGAGAAGCTCTTTATAATGCCATTGTATGGCAGTGCAAGAGGACTTCAAAATATTGCAGGGAATTAGAAGAGGTTGATTTAAAAGACAAAATTAGAGAAAAAACTGGCCTAATAATTGACCCCTATTTTTCAGCAACAAAAATAAAATGGATTTTAGACAATGTAGAAGGAGCAAGAGAGAGGGCGGAAAAGGGAGAAATTTTATTTGGTACAGTTGATTCCTATTTAATCTATAAATTAACAGACGGAAAAATCCACATAACAGATTATTCAAACGCTTCAAGAACTATGTTCTTTAATATTAATAATTTGGAGTGGGACAAAGAACTTTTAGAAATTTTTCAAATACCAGAAAAAATTCTTCCGGAAGTTAAAAATTCAGGCGAAATTTATGGAAAGTCCTCTTCAAAATTTTTGGGAGGACAAATTCCCATAGGGTCAGCCATTGGCGATCAGCAGTCATCACTTTTTGGGCAGGCTTGCTTTAAAAGTGCCATGGCAAAAGCAACTTATGGAACGGGAGCCTTTGTTTTAATGAACACGGGATATAAGGCAGTTCAAAGTAAGCATGGGCTTGTTACAACAATTGCATGGGGACTTGACAATAAAATTTCCTATGCCCTTGAAGGATCAATTTTTGAATGTGGTTCTGCCATAAATTGGCTTAAGGATAATTTAAAAATTTTAGATGTAGCAGATGATTCAGAATACATGGCAACAAAAGTTAAGGACACCTGCGGATGTTATGTTATCCCAGCATTTTCTGGTCTTGGCGCTCCCTATTGGGATTCCTCAGCAAGGGGAACAATTGTCGGCTTAACAAGAGCTGTTACAAAAAATCATATAATAAGGGCAACTCTTGAAAGTCTTTGCTATCTTTCAAAAGATGTAATATCTGCCATGGAAGAGGATGCAGGTTTTAAATTAAAAGAGTTAAAAGTTGACGGAGGCGTAAGTGCCAACAATTTTATCCTATCCTTTCTTTCTGATTTAATTGATTCAAAAGTTTTAAGACCAGAAATTCTAGAAACAACAGCCCTTGGTGCCGGCCTAATGGCAGGTCTTGCCTCAGGGGCCTATAAAAATTTAGAGGAGCTTAGTGAAATTTTAAGGATAGAAAAGATTTTTGAACCAGAAATTGATGACATTAAAAGAGAAGAAATTTTAAAAAAATGGCATAGGGCCTGTAAATATTCTCTAGCTTTTGCCGAAGAATAAAAAAATTTAAAATATTAAAAAAATTTACAAAAAATATTTTTAAAAATTTTTTATGGGTATAAGTATCTTAGGAGTGATAAAAGATGTATGATATTATAATTCTTGGAGCAGGCCCAGCAGGTTTAAGTGCTGGAATTTATGCAGCAAGAAGCAAGAAAAAAGTTTTAATTATAGAAAAGGCGGCGCCAGGCGGTCAAATGGCAGAAACAATTTCCATAGAAAATTATCCTGGGTTTGATAAGATTTCAGGGGCAGAACTTGCCATTAAAATGCAAGACCAAGCAAAAAGCTTTGGGGCAGAATTTGTAACAGATGAAGTCCAATGCCTTGAAATTGAAGGCAAGATTAAAAAAATCAAGGGAAAATTTGGAGAATATGAAGGCAAATCTTTAATTATTGCAGAAGGATCAACACCAAGACCCCTTGGAGCAAAAGGCGAAGAAGAATATAAGGGCAAGGGAATATCTTTCTGTGCAACTTGTGATGCAGCCTTTTATGATGGCCTTGAAGTTTATGTTATTGGCGGTGGAGATGCAGCTGTTCAAGAAGCTTTGTTTATTGCAAACTTTGCATCAAAAGTTCATATAATTCACAGAAGAGATCAGCTTCGTGCAGCGGAAGATTTGCAAACTAAGGCAGAAAATAATGAAAAAATTGACTTTATTTGGAATAGCCAAGTTACAGAAGTTAAGGGAGATAAAATTGTCAGATCCTTTGTCCTTAAAAATTTAAAGACAGGAGAAGAAAAGGAAATAAATCCAGGCGAAACTTTTGGACTTTTTGTATTTATAGGATATTTGCCAAACACAAATCTTTACAAGGATATTTTAGACCTTGATGGCAAGGGCTATATAATTACAGATGACGAAATGAAAACAAAAGTAGAGGGAGTTTTTGCA
Source organism: Peptoniphilus raoultii (assembly GCF_900099555.1). Taxonomy (GTDB): domain Bacteria; phylum Bacillota; class Clostridia; order Tissierellales; family Peptoniphilaceae; genus Peptoniphilus_A; species Peptoniphilus_A raoultii. The sequence continues at coordinate 270,359 of NZ_FMWM01000002.1, read as the reverse complement.
GCAGGAGATATTAGGTCAAAGACAATTAGACAAGTTGTTACTGCAGCAGGAGATGGTGCAATTGCAGCAATGAACGCCCAAAGATATGTAGACGCACAAGAAGGAAACCTATATGAAGGTTTAAAGGAAAATAAATAAAAAAATCGGTTAACTTATTTACAAAAAGAATATCATCAGATGTTCCTCTGGAGGCTTAAGCCTCCATTTTTTATGGAAATTTTCATTAAAAGTGGAAAATGAAATGACGGCTGAAATTAAAAATTTTCATATTTAAAATATTGTTGCTATTTTTTGAAAAACTTTATATAATGATATCGTTAATAAAATGACAAAGGAGTTAATAATGAATAGAATTGCTTTAATTGGCGTAATCGTAGAAGATTATTCTTCAGTAATTAAATTAAATGAATTTCTTCACGAATACAGAGATTATATTATTGGAAGGCAAGGGATTCCCTACAAAGCAAGAACCTTGAATATTATTTCCATTGCTTTAGATGCTCCACTTGACACAATTAATGCCCTAAATGGCAAATTGGGCTCTTTAAAGGGAGTTTCTTCCAAATGTATTATTCAGTAAATGGATGTAAAAAAAGTTTGTCAAAAGTTTTATGAAACAAAAAAAATTTCTCTTGAAGAATTTTCCTTTCTCTATAATTTAGAGGATTATAGGGACTTAAATGCCTTTGCAAGAAATCTATCCTTGAAAAATTTTGGCAACAAGATTTTTATAAGGGGTCTTGTTGAAATTTCAACCTATTGCAAAAATAACTGTCTTTACTGCGGTCTTAGACGGGACAATAAAAATATGACCCGAATGAGACTGGAAAAAGATCAGATTTTAAAAAGAGTTGAAGCAGGTGCTGCCATGGGCATTCACACCATAGTTCTTCAAGGGGGAGAGGACCCCTATTACACCAAAGATCTTATGACTGATATTATTTCTGTCATAAAAAATTCTCATCCTGAAATGGCCCTTACCCTTTCCATTGGCGAAAGGCCTTTTGAGGACTACAAGGCTTTTAAAAAAGCGGGTGCTGATAGGTTTTTATTAAGACACGAAACTAATGACGAAGATCATTACAGGCTTCTTCATCCTAAGAAAATGAGTTTTAAAAATAGGATGAGATGCCTTAATGATTTAAAAAGTTTATCTTATCAGGCAGGCTGCGGAATGATGATAGGTTCTCCCTATCAAAAGCCTGAAAATCTTTACAAGGATTTGCTTTTAATTTTAAAATTTAAGCCGCAAATGGTGGGGCTAGGGCCTTTTATTGCCCAAAAAGATTCGCCCTTTAAGGATTTTGCAAATGGAACTTTAGATTCAACCCTAAAAATTTTATCCATTGTAAGAATTGCTGATGAGAAATTACTTTTACCTGCGACAACAGCTCTTGGTACTATTCGTGAAGGCGGAAGGGAGTTGGGAATTTTAGCAGGGGCAAATGTATTAATGCCAAATATTGGTGATAGCAAATTAAGGCAAAACTATAAATTATATGACGGAAAAATTGGCACTGCGCTTGAAAATAAAGACGATTTTTATTCTCTAAGTTCAAAAGTTGCAGCCATTGGTTATGAATTATCTCTTGTTAGAGGAGATTATTGACAGGAAAGATTAATCTAACCTGGAAAGGAGAAAAATATGTATAACAAATTTTCAAAAGACCCTAATGAATTTATTAGTCACGAAGAAATTCTTGAAAGCTTAAAATATGCAGAAGAAAATAAAAATAACAAGCTGCTTTTAAGACAAATTATTGAAAAGGCAAAAGAAGAAAGAGGTCTTGACCACAGACAAGCTGCCATTCTTCTTTTAACTGATGATAAGGAAACAAATAAAGAAATCTTTTCATTAGCTAAAAAGATTAAGGAAGATCATTATGGCAATAGAATTGTACTTTTTGCACCCCTTTATCTTTCAAATTATTGTGTAAATCAATGCGTATATTGTCCATATCATGCGAAAAATCAAAACATTGTTAGAATTAAACTTACCCAAGAACAAATTAAAAATGAAGTAATTGCCCTTCAAGATATGGGCCATAAAAGGCTTGCCCTTGAACTTGGTGAAGATCCTATAAATAATCCCATTGATTATGTTTTAGAAAGTATAAATACCATATATTCTATAAAACATAAAAATGGTTCAATTAGAAGAGTTAATGTAAATATTGCCGCTACTACAGTTGAAAATTATAGAAAACTTCATGAAGCGGGAATTGGAACTTATATTTTATTTCAAGAAACTTATAATAAAAAATCTTATGAAGAACTACATCCAGTTGGACCAAAACACGATTACGATTATCATACAACGGCCATGGATAGAGCCATGGAAGGAGGAATTGATGATGTTGGAATTGGTGTTTTATTTGGGCTGGAAACCTATAAATATGAGCTTGTAGGTCTTTTAATGCACGCTGAACATTTGGAAGCAAGTTTTGGAGTTGGACCTCATACAATTTCCGTTCCCAGAATCCAGCCAGCAGATGACATTGACCCCAACAGTTTTAAAAATTCTTTGGCAGATGACACTTTTGAAAAAATAATTGCACTTATTCGCCTTTCTGTTCCATATACAGGGATGATTATTTCTACTAGAGAATCAAAAAGAGTTAGGGAAAAGGCCCTTGACCTTGGAGTAAGTCAAATTTCCGGAGGTTCACGAACAACAGTTGGAGGATACTGTGAGGGTGAAGATATAAATTCAGCACAATTTGAACTTGCTGACAATAGAAGTTTAGAAGAAGTCGTGGATTGGCTTATAGAACTTGGATATATTCCGTCTTTTTGCACTGCATGCTACAGAGAAGGAAGAACTGGTGACAGGTTTATGTCCCTTTGTAAGTCAAAACAAATTTTAAATTGTTGCCAGCCAAATGCTTTAATGACCTTAAAAGAATATTTACTTGACTACGGCTCTGATTTTTCTAAAGAACTTGGAGAAAAATTAATTGAAAAAGAATTGGGAAAAATACCAAGAGATTTAGTTAGAGATAGGGCAAAAAAATTAATTAAAGAAATGGCAACAGAAGGAAAGAGAGATTTTAGATTTTAATGGAACTTGCAAGAGCAAATAGACTGCACATTGGAATTTTTGGAAAAGTTAATAGTGGAAAATCTTCTCTAATAAATTTATTGACAAATAGAGAAGTTTCTTTGATTTCTGACAAGGAAGGAACAACAACAGATAGCGTATATAAAAATATAGAATTCGGGGCTTTAGGTCCCGTTGTTTTAATGGATACGCCAGGTCTTGGTGACAAGACTGAACTGGGATTTTTACGGGAAAAGAGATCAAAAAAGGATTTGGAAAGAGCGGATATTGTCTTAATTGTAATTTCAGACCCGGAAATTTCTGAAGAGCTTGAGATTATTAAGAGCTTAAAAAAGACTCCAAAAATTATTGCCATAAATAAATGCGACATCCTTTCACATGAGGATAAGCAAAAGATTTATGACAAACTTAAGGACCTTAAGATAAAAATTATAGAAATTTCTGTAAAAGAAAATACGGGCATTGAAAAATTAAGAAGTGAAATTATAAAATTAAAGCCGGAGGAAGAAATCCAAATTTTTGAAGGATTAGCAAGGGAAAAAGATTTAGTCCTTTTAGTTATGCCCCAAGATATTGCCGCTCCCCAAAAAAGGCTTATCCTTCCCCAAGTGGAATCCATTAGAGAACTTCTTGACAGAAACTGCCTTGTTATGGCAGTAAAACTTGAAGAATATGAAGATATGCTTGAGAATTTAAAAAGACCGCCTAACCTAATTGTGACAGACTCCCAGGTTTTTAAGGAAGTCTTTGAAAAAAAACCAAAAGAATCAAAGCTCACATCATTTTCCGTTTTATTTGCCAAATCCAAGGGCAATATAAAATCCTATATGGAAGGAGTCAGGACCTTTTCAAAAATAAATAAGGATTCAAAAATTTTAATTGCTGAATGTTGCACTCACGCTCCTGCAACAGAAGATATTGGAAGAATAAAAATTCCGAAGATGCTAAAGAAAAAATTTGGAGAAGATTTGCAAGTGGACTTTCAAAGTGGAGCCTTTTTGCCTGATGATATTTCAAAATATGACTTAATTATTCAGTGTGGGGGCTGCATGTTGACAAGAAAAAATATATTGTCAAGAATTGATAGAGCAGATAATCTTCAAGTGCCCATAACAAATTATGGACTAACAATTGCATACTTTAAAGAAATTCTTGATAAAATTGTAATATAGAAAAGGACCTTTTACTAAAAAGTAAGAGGTCCTATTTTTATTCATCTTTTGGCAGGATAGTAAGATCCCTAACTTTCACAACCTTTGCTGGAACGCCAACAGCAGTTGCGCCTGGAGGAATATCAGTTAAAACCAAGGCACCTGCTCCGATTTTTGCATAGTCGCCAATTGTTACTGGGCCTAAAATTGTTGCACCCGTTCCAATAATTACATGATTTCCAACGGTGGGATGCCTTTTGTGGCCTTTTTCATTTCCAGTTCCGCCTAAAGTTATGTTGTGATAAAAGTGGCAATTATTACCAATAACTGCTGTTTCACCAATAACAGTTGCCATACCATGATCTATAAATAAATTTTTGCCAATTGTTGCACCAGGATGGATTTCTATTCCGGTTTTCTTTCGTGCAGCTTGTGAAATCCACCTTGCAAATGTTGTGTGACCCTTTTTGTAAAAATAGTGGGCAATTCTATGTCTTACAATACTTTTGACTATAGGATAGAGAAAAATTGCTTCAAAGAGTGTCCTACAGGCTGGGTCAATTTTTAAAATAAAATTTCCATACTCTTTAAGTCTTTTAAAATACTTAAGCATTAAATACGTCCGCAGAAAGGTATCTTTCGCCAGTGTCAGCTGCAACCGTAACAATATTTCCGCCAAGTTCTTTTTGCATTTCTATAGCTGCAAGGACATTTGCACCTGAAGAGATACCAAGTAAAAGTCCTTCTTCCCTTGCCAAACTTCTTGTCATTTCAATGGCATCATCGGATTTTACTGTAATAACCTTATCAAGAAGATTTATATTTAAAACTTTGGGAATAAAGTTAGCGCCAATTCCTTGAATCTTATGGCTGCCAGCTCGTCCTTCGCTTAAAAGTGGCGATTCATAAGGTTCCATTGCCCAAATTTGTATGTCCTTATTTTGTTTCTTTAAATATGCACCAATGCCTGTAACTGTTCCACCAGTTCCAAAGCCAGCAACAAATCCTTTAATATCTTGAATTCCACTATAGATTTCAGGGCCTGTTGTCTTGAAATGAGCCTTGGCATTGTCAGGATTTGAAAATTGATCAGGCATATAATAACCTCCTTGCGCCACAAGTTCTTGTGCCTTATTAACGCTAGCTTGCATTCCACCCTCTCCAGTTAAAATTATTTCAGCTCCATAGGCCTTAATTAATTTTCTTCTTTCAACAGACATTGAAGAAGGCATAACAAGAGTTACATCATAGCCTAAAGTTTTTCCTATAAGGGCAAGAGCGATACCTGTGTTTCCACTAGTTGGTTCTACAATTTTCATACCCTCCTTTAAATCTCCTCTTTCAATTGCTCCCCTAATCATTTCCATGGCAGCCCTATCCTTAATAGATCCTGCTGGATTTGACTTTTCAATTTTCACATAAATATTCTTGGCAATGTTTTGTAATTCAACTAATTTTGTATTTCCTATTGTTTCTAAAATTTTCATAAATATTCTCCCTATAATTTTTAATTTTTTCTAATAACTACATGCATTTCTTAAAATTTAAAACTTAAATATAATAAAAAAAGGATATATGTAAATCATATACCCTTAAATAACGGATTTATTTACACATTCTAATTAGCCCTATTGTAAAATAGGACAACAGAATGCTTTACTTAAGTTTTGTAGGAAAAATCTTTTCATATAAAACATCTTCTTTCTTAAAAGATAAGTCAATGATAATAAAAAAAGTATAATTTGTCAAGATTTTCTTATAATTAAAATCTTGTTATGACCATATAAATAAAAGTAAATGAAATGCCACATGCCAAAAAATAAAAATTAGAAAGTCTTAAATATTTTTATTTATTTACCATAAAGATTTTAAAATAAGCTATAAAGTATTTGATAAATCGCCTAGCCTGTGTTAAAATCAATATGTTATAAATAAATTGGGGGGACACGATGAAAACTTTATTATCATTAATAATTATAGTTAGCGGTCTTATAGTTACCTTTGTCATTGCTCAAATGGAAACAGAGCAAGCAGGCCTAGGAACTTTACAAGGTGCTAGCGACACAAGTCTTTGGGGTCAACATAAGGGCTCAAGTAAAAAAGACATTCAAAACAGAATCGTAATCGTATCAAGTATAGTTTTTGCACTTGCACTGCTAGTACTTGCGGCTTTTAGCTAAGATTAATTTAAGGAGGATTTATATGAACTTATTATTATTGGCTCCTTGCGCCGGAGTTTTGGCACTTTTATTTGCTGCCTACAAGGCATCATTTGTTTCAAAACAAGATCCCGGCAATGAAAGAATGAAAGAAATTTCTTCTTATATTTCAGAAGGAGCCATGGCTTTTTTAGCAAGAGAATATAAGGCTCTTGTTGTATTTGTAATTGTGCTTGCACTTGTGCTTGCTGTTGGATTAAAATCAATCCCGACTGCAATTTGTTTTGTCTTCGGGGCTTTATTTTCTGTAGCAGCAGGTTTTGTAGGCATGAAAGTTGCCACTAAGGCAAATGTTAGAACTGCCAACGCAGCAAAAACTCACGGACTTGGAAAGGCTCTTGACATTGCATTTTCAGGTGGAGCAGTTATGGGTATGTGCGTTGTTGGACTTGGAATCATAGGCATTACAGTTGCTTATTTTTTTGCTAAGGGTTCTGTAGATATAATTACAGGATTTTCTCTTGGTGCATCATCTATTGCTCTTTTTGCAAGAGTTGGTGGCGGTATTTATACAAAAGCAGCAGACGTTGGGGCTGACCTTGTAGGTAAAGTTGAAGCAGGAATCCCTGAAGACGATCCAAGAAACCCTGCAGTTATTGCAGATAACGTTGGGGATAATGTTGGTGATGTTGCGGGAATGGGAGCCGATCTTTTTGAATCCTATGTTGGAGCTCTTTTATCAGTAATTACTCTTGGCGTTGCTTCTTATGGAGAATCTGGAGTTATATTTGGACTTTTAGTTGCAACTGTTGGAATTGTTGCATCAATTATTGCAGCATTTTTTGTTAGAGGAGATAAAAATCCTCAAAAAGCATTAAATAATGGAGAATATATTTCAGCTTTAGTAACAATTGTTGCTTCAGCTTTATTATCAAATTATATATTTGCATCATTTACACAATTTATACCAGTAATCATTGGTATTGTAGTTGGGCTTGTTATTTCTAAATTTACTGAATACTATACAGCAGACCAATACAAACCAGTTCAAAGAATTGCAGCTGAATCTGTAACAGGTTCTTCTACAAATATTATTGCTGGACTTTCTGTTGGTATGAATTCAACTGTATGGCCAATTGTTGTAATTGCAATTGGAATTATTGCTTCTTATATTGGAGCAGGTGGAAATACATCATCAATTTCCGGCTTATATGGAATTGCCCTAGCAGCAGTTGGTATGCTTTCAACAACTGGTATGACAATTGCCGTTGATGCTTACGGACCAATTGCAGATAATGCAGGAGGTATTGCTGAAATGTGTGACCTTCCTGAAGAAGTTAGAGATATTACTGACTCTCTTGACGCAGTTGGAAATACAACAGCAGCTATTGGTAAGGGATTTGCTATTGGTTCAGCAGCTTTAACAGCCCTAGCACTTTTTGTTTCCTATATAAATGCAACAGGACTTACAGGAATTGATATTTCAAAACCACAAGTAATTGCAGCAACATTTATTGGTGGTATGCTACCCTTTGCCTTCTCAGCATTAACAATGTCAGCAGTAGGTAATGCAGCATCAGCAATGATTGATGAAGTGCGTAGACAATTTAAAGAAATTCCAGGAATTATGGAAAGACAAGCAACTCCTGAATATGCAAAGTGCGTAGATATTTCTACAACAGCAGCTCTTCGTGAAATGATCGTCCCCGGTCTTATTGCAGTTGTTGTTCCAATTATTGTTGGTCTGTTATTTGGAACTGAAGCCCTTGGCGGACTTCAAGCAGGAGCTCTTGTTACAGGCGTTTTAATGGCAATCTTTATGTCAAATGCCGGCGGAGCTTGGGACAATGCTAAAAAATATATTGAAGGCGGAAAGTACGGAGGAAAAGGTTCAGAAGCCCACAAGGCAGCTGTAACTGGAGATACTGTCGGCGATCCATTTAAGGATACTTCAGGACCTTCACTAAATATTTTAATCAAACTTATAACTGTAGTTTCCCTAGTTTTTGCACCATTATTTGTAGCTTTTGGTGGAATCTTAATTTAAGTTTTCAAAAATTATAAATGTATTTTTAATAGAGAGTTTTCAAACTCTCTATTTTTTTGTGAAATTTTGGGAAAGCTTTCCATAATAATTGGATTTTCTCATAATTTTTTCATATAATATAGTTAAGTACGGAGGATTTCATGAAAATTTTAGATATTATCGAAAAGAAAAAAAGAGGAAAAATTTTAAGTGAAGATGAAATAGATTTTTGGATTAAGGGTGTTACGGATGAAAGTATTCCCGACTATCAAACAAGTGCCCTTTTAATGGCAATTTTATTAATGGGCATGAATGAAGAAGAAACTACAAATCTTTGTAAGTCCATGATTAATTCAGGTGATACCATGGATTTTTCGGATATTGATGGCATAATTGCAGACAAACATTCAACGGGCGGAGTTGGAGATAAAACATCTCTTGTTTTGGGACCCTTGGTGTCTTCATGTGGCCTTAAAATTGCAAAAATGTCTGGCAGGGGCCTTGGACACACAGGCGGAACTTTAGATAAATTAGAATCCATTTCTGGCTTTAATATTTTTTTAAGCGAGGAAGATTTTAAAAGGCAAGTTAGAGAAATTGGACTTGCCATTATTGGCCAAACGGGCGAACTTGTGCCAGCAGATAAAAAACTTTATGCCCTAAGAGATGTTACGGCAACTGTCGATTCAATACCATTAATTTCTGCATCTATTATGTCGAAAAAACTTGCCCTTGGCTCTCAAACAATTTTACTTGATGTAAAATATGGGGAAGGGGCCTTTATGCACACAGTTGAAGATGCAAAAAAACTTGCAAGGACAATGATTAGTATTGGAAATAATCTTGGCAGAAATACTGTTGCCATGATTTCTGATATGAATAGTCCGCTGGGAAGGACAATTGGAAATGCCCTTGAACTTACAGAAGCCATTGAAGCCTTAAGGGGAGAAGGCCAAAAGGAATTTACAGAATTTATTATTGATGCAGGAGAAATTATGCTTATGCAAGGCGGAGCTTATAATTCAAAGGAAGAGGCAAGAAAGGCCCTAAGAGAAAATATTAAAAACGGAGCGGCCTTTGAAAAACTTTTAGAAATGGTCAAGGCTCAAGGCGGTGATGTGGAAGAGATAAAAGATCCATCAAAACTTCCTAAGGCAAAATATGTAAGCGAGATAAAGGCAAAGGAAGGTGGCTATATTTCAAAAATTCATTCGCAAAAGCTTGGAAGGCTATCCATGCTTCTTGGAGGCGGAAGAGAAAAAAAGGATGACAAAATAAATTATGCAGTGGGCCTTGTTATGGATGTTATGAAGGGAGATAAGGTGGAAAAAGGAGATCTTCTTTGTACAGTTCACCACGATAAGGAACTTAGTGATGAATGGCTTGAAAGCCTTTATAAGTCTTTTGAATTTTCGAAAGATTATGTTGAAAAGGAAAATATAATTGAAGAAGTCTTAAAATAAAGGAGAGATTTATGAAAAAATTTTTATTATTGCTAGCCTGCCTTTTTATGGTTTTTGGCCTAGTGTATGGAGAAGAGGACATTCAGGTTACCTTGGAGCAGCCTGCAATTTCAAGGGCCAAAAGCGGTGAGAGCCTAAAGTATAACCTTGTAGTTAAACTCCCAGATGACTATAAAAACAAATATGAATCTTTCTCTGTAACAGTTCTAATGGACGGAAATTTAAGCCTAGATGGGACAGGGCTAGAAGGGGCTGAAATTACAGCTGGGAAAATTGAAGTAAAATCAACAGAAGTTTCTAACACTTCACAAAATATAGTAACCTTAAATGTAAGTGATCTTGATCTTGTAAAGAATAAGATCTTAAATTTAGAAATAAAGACTAAAGTCAAGGAAGAAATTAAATCTTCACAAAATTTAAAAAATTCTTTTGTCCTATCCTATGTGGACAAGAAAGGAAAAACATCATCAGCTCAAAAGGATTTAGAATCTTCAACGAAGGCTCAAAATGGCAGCTTAAACATAGATGATGTCTATGCAAATTCCAAAAAGATTACAGGCAAAACAGAGGCAGATTCAACAATAATTTTATATATGGATTCTAAAGAAATTTCCAAAGGAAAAGCTGACATCAAGGGAAATTTTAGCCTTAATATAGATCCTATAAAGGCTGGAGAAAGCATTAGAATTTATTCCTTTTTTGGCAAGGAAAGCCTGTATTTAGACTATATAGTCAAGGATGCCGAAGATTCAATAAAAACTAAGGAAATAAAAAAAGATGATGGTGACGAAATTGTAAATGCCATTGGAAAGCTAGGAAAATTAAATGATTTTTCAAATTTTGCCAAAAATCTTCCTGATGTAAATGCCAGCAAGGAAGAAAGTGCGAGGCTTAAGGCAGCAATTGCAAATGCAGAATATATTGTAGTAAAAAAATCTGTTAAAGATGAGGAAATTGATAAGACCTTAAAGGAAATTCAAGAATCTGTAAAACTTGTAAGAAAACCTTATATGGTTGGTTCAGGAGGAAATTTTAAACCCAACAAGGCTATGAAAAGATCTGAAGTTGCACAGGTCTTATCAAAAATAATCTTGGGGAATAAGGAATATAAAGATTTTTCATCCTTTAAAGATGTGGAAGAGGAAAAATGGTATGCGCAAGCCGTTGCATGCGTTGAAAGTAAAGGTCTTATATCAGGATATGAAAATGGAACTTTTAAGCCTGAAAAGGAAATAACAAGAGCAGAATTTGCCATGGTTATTTATAATTATTTAAATCCCGATGACAAGAATAAAAATATTAACTTTAAAGATGTGCCTGATGATTTTTGGGCAGCAAAGGCAATAAATATCTTGGCAGCAAATGAAATAATGGTTGGTAGAAATAAAAATGAATTTAACCCAAATGCAAAACTAAAAAGATGCGAGGCGGCCGTTATTATAAATAAAATCCTAGACAGAAAAGTTGATGAAGAATTTTTAAATAAATATTCTAAAAATCCATATAAAGATATAGATAAAAATCATTGGGCATACTACCAAGTATTGGAAGTTGGCGGAATATAAAAATAAGGCTCGTGGGAGCCTTATTTTTAATGGGAATTAATGGTTATTTTTAAGATATTTATAAGATTTAGATTTTTTATACTTTTATAATCATAGCAGTTTAATTATGTTTATAAAAAAGTCCTAAAAAGGGAATATGGTGGAGGCGGTGGGTGTCGAACCCACGTCCAAAGATTCGTCTGCAAAAAGTTTCTCCGAGTGCAGACTATTTTTTAATTTTCACGATTATTAACTAAATAGTCAAAAAAATAACCGCTAGCATCATAAATTCCGTCCCAGATTATGGTGCCTAGTCTGGTGCGGTTCCCCGCTTAATTTGATACCCTTCTCAAGCTGCGGGAGACTCAAGTCGGATAGTAGCCTTTACTTAGGCTGCAAATGCGAAATTATTTTCGTCGTTTATTTTTTTGGACCTGTTTAACGCTATATGATCCAATAGCGGCTCGCTACTTAAAGCTCAAAATCCCTGTCGAAGCCAATTTCGCCCCCATGTGAAATTTAATTATAACTAAAAATGCGTTTTATGTCAATTATAGGCCTAAAGGGAAAGATTTTTAATATTTGCTGGCAGATTTTTATAAATAAAATATCCTACAAGAGCCCCAAGGCTATTTAATATTAAATCGTCAATATCGACACTTCTGCCAATAAAAAATTGGATTGATTCTATAAAAAGTGAAAGTAAAATGGCATGGATTAAGAGCTTAGTTATTCTTTTATAATTTTTGTATAAAATGGGGAGAAGAATTCCAAGTGGCACAAAAATTAAGATGTTACCAAAAATATTTGTTAGGCTATGAAAAAAGCCTGAGTATTTAATATATGATTTAATTGTCCTAAAGGGAACTAAATTCACGCCCCAATTTCCAGCATCAATTCTGTCTTTAAAGTTGCCCACAAAATCAAAGTGTTCGTTTGTAAGGTCTATGCCATAATTTGCTATATAGGAATTGGGTGTAAAAAGTAGGACGGCTAAAACTGCAAGGTAACCTGCAAAAATACAGAGAAAAAATTCTCTTGCACCCTTTGATTTAATCCTATTTTTTTTGAAAAAATGTTTCCTTAATTGGGAAAAACTTACAAAGCTTAGGATAAAAACAATTAGGGCTCTAATAAAGAAAAAGTAAAATAATTTCATATATTTTTGAGGTCTAAAAGATTTTTAATGCTGTGAGGATTTTCCCTTTTAATATCCTCCCAAGTGTCTTTTGAATTTTCATCATAAATTCCAATAGTTACAAGGCCTGCTTCTTTTGCCGACCTAAGGGCTATAAAAGAGTCATCAACTAAATATGAAGATTTTTCCAAAATCCCATACTTTTTGCAAAGTATGTGAAAAAACTCAGCTTTATTTTTTGTTGTCCCAATATTTTCAACTGTGTTAATATCCTCAACATATTTTTTAAGGCCAAATTTTTCAAGAGGAATACGGGCATATTCTTCATTTGTTGAAGTTCCAAGGACAATTTTAAGCCCCCTTTCCTTAAAATATTTTAAAATTTCAAGGGCCCCATCCTTTAGCTTAACTTTATTTGAATAGAAATCTATAATTCTATTGTCAAATTCGCTATAAAGCTGATCAAAGGATTCACGTAATTTATAGTAGTCCTTTAAAAAACCAATAGATAATTTTAAATTGTATGTATTTAAAAAATGCAAAACTTCTGTAGAAATTTTTAAATTTCTTGCTCCTAAAAAATCTATAGTCAAATTTCGCCAATAACTCATTGAATCTACAAGAGTTCCGTCTAAATCAAATATTATTAAGTCCATAATCCCTCCGTGTTCTTGATTATATAAAAAATTAAAGGGCCTGTCAATTCTGGGCATCTTGTCTAATTTTATAAAGTCTTTATCCTAAAAAAATTCGCAAATTTAAGGAGAATATTGTAAAATATTAAAGTAAAGATGAAACTAATTGTCAAAGGAGAAATTATGAGTCCAAATAGAGAAGATTATATAAAAAATATTTTTAAGGGGATTGAAGCTTGCGGCTATTCGTTGAATAAGGATTTGTCCCTCTATCTTGAAGTTTCAAAGCCCTCTGTTACGGAAATGATTGGAAAATTAAAAGATGACAATTTAGTTTATACAGAGAATTCTAAAATTTATTTAAGTGATGAGGGTTTAAAAATTGCAAAAAAATTAATTTCTAAGCATAGACTTTGGGAAAAATTTTTGCAAGAAGTTTTGGATTACAAGGCAACAGATGTCCATGAACAAGCAGAAAAACTTGAACATGCTACAGATGATGGACTTTTGGAAGCCTTAAATAAATACCTATCTTATCCAAAAAAGTGTCCTCATGGCAGGACAATTTATATTAATACAGAAAAACTTTAAAATGCCCTAAGGCATTTTTTATTTGAAAGTTTTAAGGAGGACTTATGGGAAAAACTATTTTAATTACAGGCTCATCAAGGGGAATTGGCAGGGCAACTGCTTTATCCTTTTATGAAAAGGGCTTAAATATTGTTATAAATTATATAGAAAGAAAAGATAAGGCCGATGAGGTTGTGGAAATTTTAAAGTCAAGAGGCATAAATTCTATGGCAATTAAATGTGACGTTTCAAAATATGAAGAAGTTCTTGAAATGTTTAAAATAATAGAAAAAAATTATGGAGGAGTTGACTATCTTGTAAACAATGCAGGAATAGCTTTTCCAAAACAGTGCCAAGATGTGACTCTCGATGAGTGGGGAAAAATTTTTGGCGTAAATATTAATGGATGCTTTCACACAGTAAAACTTGCTGCTCCCCACATGATTTCTCAAAAATGGGGTTCAATTGTAAATGTATCATCAATTTGGGGACAAACTGGCGGTTCAATGGAAACTCACTATGGGGCAACAAAGGGAGCAATTATTTCTTATTCTAAGGGTCTTGCTAGAGAACTTGGTCCATCAAATATTAGGGTAAATGTTGTGGCACCTGGCTGCATAAAGACAGATATGATTTCAGTTTTGCCAGAGGAAGTTTTAGATTCCTTTGCTGAGGAAGTTTCTCTAATGAGAATTGGAAAGCCCGAGGAAGTGGCGGAAGTAATTCACTTTTTATTATCAGATAAGGCTTCTTATATGACTGGCCAAGTTTTGGGAGTAAATGGAGGCTTTTATGACTAAAAAATAAACCGGATTGTTCCGGTTTTTTTTAATGTATAAAATTCAAGAGATCTCTGGCATTTAAAAAGTCAAAGACATAACTTTTAAATAAATATTCACTTATAAAGGCAATTGTTATTCCAATAAAAATTCCTACAATAACATCTGAAGGATAGTGGACAAAATGATAAATTCTTGAAAAGGCAATTAAAAATGCAAGAACTAAAAATATTATGCTCAAATTTCTTATATAAAAAAAGATTGTTGTTGCAGCAGCAAATGATGATGCAGCGTGACCTGATGGAAAGGAAAAATCGTGGGGATTTTTTATTAAGAGGTCAACTTTTTTTATCCATGAGGGTCTTTTCCTTCTCAGGAGGGGTTTTAAAATAAAGTTACATAAAATTCCATTTAAAAAAAGGGAGAGGATAATATTGTAAGCTAGAGCCTTATAAGAAACAAAATAAAAAATTATTGCACTTAAGATCCATAAAAATCCTCCCGTACCCAAATGGGTGATAAAGACCATAAATTTATTTAATTTTTTTGTCCTCAGATTAAGCATCCATCTTAAAAATTTTTTATCCATAAACTCCCTTTATTATTACATTTGATTTGCATTGTCAACCCAGTCTTTTGCTTCTTCAACGGCTTCCTCAGTTGGAATTTCTACGCCTGACTTTTCGTCTTTCTTTTCAACTTTAGAATATACATCTCCAGCAGGACGATTTTCATGATCAATCTCCTTTTCTTGGTCAAGCCTTGCCTTCATTTGTTTTTTCTTGCTTTCAGATATTGTTTTTGAATTATCAAGAAGTTTTTCTACTTCTTCCTTTTTATTATCTTTCATATTCATTGCTCCTTTAATTTATATTAACTTAAATACCCATTTTATTGTATAATAAAACGAAGACAGTTTTGAAGTACAGTTTGGGAAGGAAGAAAAAAATGAAAAAATTTATTAAGCTATTTTCTTTTTTTAAGGAATATTCAAAGGACGCCTTAATAAGTCCTGTACTTGTAACATTTGAAGTTATTTTAAATACGCTAATACCATATCTTATGTCCCTTTTAATTGACAGGGGAATTTTAGGTTATTCCCAAGATATGGTAATTAAGCTCTCGCTTATCTTATTTTTAGCAACCCTCCTTTCATTTATATGCGGCCTTTTATCCACATATTTTGCAACAAGAGCATCATCAGGTCTTGCTAAAAATTTAAGATATAGGATGTTTGAAAAAATTGGAGAATTTACTTTTAAAAACATAGATTCTTTTAAAAAAGGATCTCTTGTCACAAGGATGTCAACAGATGTACAGTTTGTTCAAATGGCATCTCAAGTTGCCGTAAGGCTAGCGATTCGTGCTCCTCTTATGCTTTTGTTTTCATTTTTTATGGCCTTCAAATTAAATGATCATGTGGCCATTTATTTTTTAATTATAATTCCCATAATTACAATAGGAATGTTTTTTATAACGACAGGTGCCCATCCTGTTTTTAAAAAAGTTTTTAAGACAACGGACAAATTAAACACTATGGTTTCTGAAAATTTATCAGGTATTCGTGTTGTCAAATCCTATGTCAAGGAAGGTAGGGAAAAGGAAAAATTTAATGAAATTTCCACAGATCTTTTTCACAATTATAGGAAGGCATCAAGACTTCTTGCCTTGGCATCTCCTCTTATGCAGTTTTCAACATATTTAATGAGTCTTTTAATTGCAAGAGTTGGAGCAGGACTTATTGTTAAAAATTTAATGACAACAGGAGCCTTAACATCACTTATTACCTATGCAATTCAAATTCAAATTTCTCTAATGACCCTATCCATGGTTTTAGTTCAGATAACAATTGTTAGAAATGCAGTGGATAGAATTTTTGAAATTTTAGAAACAAAACCCGACATTTTAAGTCCTGAAAATCCAATAAGACAAGTAAAAAACGGTTCAGTAGAATTTAAAGATGTGCATTTTTCCTATGCAGGTGACGAAAATAAATGCGTCTTAAAGGATATTAATTTTAAAATCTCATCAGGAGATTATGTTGGCATTATTGGCCCAACAGGCTCTGGAAAGTCTACTCTTGTTAATTTAATTGCAAGATTTTATGATACGGACAAGGGAGAAGTTATTGTTTCAGGAGAAAATGTTAAAAATTATGAACTTAAAATTTTAAGGGACAAGGTTTCTGTTGTCCTTCAAAAAAATCAGCTTTTTTCTGGAAGCCTTAGGGAAAATTTAAAATGGGCAGGAGAAGATTTGTCTGATGAAAAATTAATTGATGCCTTAAAAAGAGCAAAGGCCTATGATTTTGTTATGGAAAAGGGTGGCCTTGATGGTGAAGTTGAAAGAGAGGGAACAAATTTTTCTGGAGGTCAAAAGCAGAGAATTTCTATTGCAAGATCTCTTTTAAAAGATCCCAAAATTTTAATATTAGATGATTCAACATCAGCTCTTGATAATTCAACGGAAAAGGCAATAATAGATTCCCTAAGAACTGTAAATAAGGATATGACAAAAATAATAATTTCCCAAAGAGTTAATTCTCTTAAGGACTGCGACTATATTATAGTTTTAAATGATGGAGAAATTGAATCCGTAGGCAGCCACGAAGATCTAATTAAAAGGTCAAAGATTTATGGGGAAATTTTTGTGTCCCAAGAAGGGGAGGGTGATTTTGATGAAAAAGAATAATGAGGCAGATAAGGATATTATCCTAAGGATTTTAAGACTTGTCTTTAAGGGCAACACTCTAAAATTAATATTTGTCTTTTGCCTTGTCATCTATTCAACTTTAACAAATGTATTTTTATCCCTTTTCATTAGAAATTTAATAGATAATAATATTCTGCCTTTATTAAAAAATGGAAGCACAGATTTTGCCCCCTTAAATGCCTTAATTTTTAAAATGGCAATAGTCTTTGCTCTTGGAGTGTTATCAACCTTAATTTATACTAGGCTTATGGTGGATATCTCTGAAGAATCAATAAATAAATTAAGGATAAGAATGTTTGATAGGATGGAGGATCTGCCTGTTTCATATTTTGACAGGAAGAGCCATGGCGATGTTATGTCCTATTACACAAATGACGTTCAAAATCTTGGCCAGGCAATTGCAAATTCAATTCCCGCAGCCCTATCATCTATAATGACAATTGGTTCATGTATAGTTGCCATGATTATCCAGTCTTTTTTGCTAAGCCTTATAATTTTTCTAACCATGGGCCTAATGACTCTTGTAATTAAAAAAATTGGCAAAATTTCTTCAGGCTACTTTTTAAATCAACAAAAATCCCTAGGGATTACAAATGGTTTTGTGGAAGAAATGGTAAACGGAATGAAGGTTGTTAAAATTTTCAGCCATGAAGAAAAATCTCTTGAGGATTTTTCAAAAATTAATGACGAACTTGCAAAAAATACAATGATGGCAAATAGACTTTCCCTTTCCTTAATGCCAATAATTTTTGGCATAGGAAATTTTCAGTATATTTTATTTGCCTTTTTTGGTGCTCTTCTTGCCATAAATAATATTGGAGGCATAAGCGTTGGCCTTGTGGCTTCCTTTCTACAGCTTTCAAGATCAGTAACAGGTCCTATGTCGCAAGTTGCAACTCAAGTTAACCAAGTTGTCCTTGCTATGGCAGGAGCCGAAAGAATTTTTGAATTTTTAAAAGAGGATCCAGAAAAGGATAAGGGCACAGTTGACCTTGTAAGAATAATAAAAGAAGAGGGCAAGTTTATAGAAAGTCAAAATAACCAAGGGATTTTAGCGTGGAAGGATGTAGAAGCTGAAAATATTTATATTCCTCTAAGGGGAGATATTGAATTTAAAAATGTCAACTTTTCCTATGACGGTAAAAATTTAGTCCTAAAAAATATAAATCTTTTTGCAAGACCAGGCCAAAAAATTGCCTTTGTTGGGGCAACGGGTGCTGGTAAGACAACAATTACAAATTTAATAAATAGATTTTATGAAATAGATTCAGGACTTATATCCTATGATGGAATTGATATTAGAAGGATAAAAAAATCAGCCCTTAGAAAAACTCTTGGCATGATTTTGCAGGATACTCATTTATTTACGGGAACGGTTTATGATAATATAAAATTTGGGAACCCAGAAGCAAGTGAAGAAATTGTAAAAGGAGCTGCCCAAAGAGTTATGGCCAATAAATTTATAGAAAATCTTGAAAATTCTTACCAAACAGAAATTTCAGGAACGGAACTCGAACTTTCACAAGGTCAAGCCCAACTTCTATCCATAGCAAGAGCGGAAGTTTATAATCCGCCCGTTATGATTTTAGATGAGGCAACTTCATCAATTGATACGAGAACAGAAAAAATTGTCCAAAGGGGCATGGATAAACTTATGAAAGGAAGGACAACTTTTGTCATTGCCCATAGGATTTCAACAATTATGGATTCAGATGTCATTCTTGTTTTAGATAGAGGGGAAATTGTTGAAAGAGGGGATCATAATGAACTTTTGGAAAAAAAAGGGATTTATGCAAGCCTTTATTTGGGAGACTTTGAAGAAGAGGCATAAAAAAATTAAAATTTAGCTTTCAAAAAAATAAAAATAATTGAAAAGCCAGCTAACAAAAAATTGTCAGATGACAAAAAAATGCAAGGCGACAAAAAGATCTTAACTGACAAAAAAATTATCAGCTAAGAAAAAAATAAAAAGTTAAAATTAAAAAGTCGAAATTCAAGAGGGATCTTCCACAAGGGACAGTCCCTCTTTATTTATTATTCTAAAGATTTAGAAACCTTATCAACTAAATCAATTACTCTTGAAGTATAGCCCCATTCATTGTCATACCAAGAAATAAGTTTTACCATATTTCCCTTAACAAGAGTTAGGGATGAATCAAAAATTGAAGAGTGACTGTCACCAATAATGTCAGAAGAAACAATTTCTTCATCAGTATAGGCTAAAATTCCCTTTAATTCATATTCACTTGCCTTTTTCATAACTGCATTAATTTCTTCAAGGCTTGCTTCTTTTTCAAGTTCAAAAGTTACATCAACAAGAGAGCCAGTAGGAACTGGAACTCTAATCGCAAAACCTGTTAAAATGCCATTAACTTCAGGAATAACTTTGCCAACTGCCTTTGCAGCACCAGTTGTTGTAGGGATAATATTTTCTGCAGCCATTCTTGCACGGCGCATATCCTTATGAGGAGCATCATGCACTTTTTGATCATTTGTGTAGGCATGAACTGTTGTCATAAGACCCTTAACAATTCCAAAATTTTCAAGCATAACCTTTGTTACAGGAGCAAGGCAATTTGTTGTGCACGATGCATTTGAAATAATATTATGCTTTTTTGCATCATATAAATTATCATTAACTCCCATTACAATTGTAATATCTTCGCCTTTGGCAGGAGATGTAAGAACAAGTTTTTGAGCGCCAGCTTTAATATGACCTTCGGCATCTTCTCTATCCTTAAAAGCTCCCGATGAATCTATAACAATATCAATACCATATTTTTTCCAGTCCATGTCTTTAGGAGATTTTGCTTCTATAAAAGTTATTTTGTGGCCATCTAAAATCATACCGTCGTTAGTTAATTCTAAATCTCCGGGATATCTCCTATAAATTGTATCGTATTTAAAAAGATGGATTCTATCTTTCATTGTCTTTTCTAAATTTCTTACAGCAACATGGGTAATTTCAAAATCTTTTTCTTTTCTAAGAGCCCAAATTCTTAGGGCATCTCTTCCAATTCTTCCGAAACCCATTATAGCAACTTTTTTCATTATGATCCTCCTTAAATTTATCAAATAAATAATTTTCCATAAATAATTATATCATAGTGAAAATTTTTTTCATCTTGTCAGTAATTTTTTTCAATTAATTTAAAAATTTAAAATTATTTGTCCTCATCTATAAATTATTTGATATTTTCTTGAATATTTAAGGTTTATTTAGTTATAATGTAATAAGAAAATATTAAGAGGTGGATTATGGAAGTTTCAATTATCTTGGCTGCAGGTGAAGGAACTAGAATGAAATCTAACAGGGCAAAGGTCCTCCATGAAATTTTAGGTAGACCTATGCTTTTTTACGTTCTAAATGCCTGCAAGAAGTCAGAAATTGATAAAAATATAGTGATTATTGGCCATCACAAAGAGCAAATTAAAGAGGCCTTTAAGGATGAAGATGCACTTTTTGTGGAGCAGCCTGTGGGCAATGGTGCCCCATATGGAACGGGTTTTGCAGTTTCATGTGCCCTTGGAGAAATTAATGACGATGATGACGTTATAATTTTAAATGGAGACGCTCCCCTAATTTCATCTAAAACTATTAATAAATTTTTATCCTATCACAAGCATAACGAAAATGATTTAACTGTAATGACAGCTGACTTAAATGATCCTACAAATTATGGGAGAATCATTAGGGATAGCGATGCAAATATAGTAAAAATTGTGGAACAAAAGGATGCCAGTGAAAAGGAAAAATTAGTTAGGGAAATCAATTCTGGAATTTATGCCTTCAAGGGAGTCAATTTAAAATATGCCATTTCAAAATTAAAAATGGATAATGCCTCTCATGAACTCTATTTGACAGATGCCCTAAAAATTTTAGTTGAAGAAGGCAAAAAAGTTGGCACTTATAAATTAAAGGATAAAAAAGAAATACTTGGCGTAAATTCAAGGGCGGAACTTTCAAAACTTGAATGTATTTTAAGGGAATGTGTAAATTATAAATATATGATTGAAGGGGTAAGTTTAATTGACCCCAAAAATACCTACATTGAATATGGAGCAAAAATTGAAAGAGATGTTATAATTTATCCAGGATCATATATTGACAAGGATACTTTTATTGAAAGCGGATCAGAAATTATTTCATCAAGAATTTTAAAGTCCCATATTGGAAAAGATGTTAAAATTACCTCATCTCAAATCGAAGAGTCTGAAGTTGGTGAAGGTACAAGTATTGGTCCTAATGCCCACCTAAGACCAAATTCAAAAATTGGCAAAAAGTGCAAGGTTGGAAATTTTGTGGAAGTTAAAAATTCAAATATTGGCGACGGAACAAAAATGTCACATCTTGCCTATATTGGTGATGCAGATGTTGGAAAAAATGTAAATATTGGATGCGGCGTAATTTTTGTAAATTATGATGGCAAGAAAAAATATAGGTCAAGGGTTTTAGACCATGCTTTTATTGGTTCTAATTCAAATATTGTTGCTCCTTGTCTTGTGGAAGAATATGGCTATATAGCAGCAGGCTCTACAATAACAAAAGATGTTTTGAAGGGCCAGCTTTCTATAGAAAGAAATCGTCAAAGAAATATTGACGGTTGGGTAAATAAAAAGGGATTCGATAAATAGGAGGATAAAATGAATCAAACTTACAATGATATTGTAATATTTACAGGAAATTCAAATACTCCCTTAGTGGACAGTATTTGTAAAAATTTAGGAATTGAAAAAGGAAAATGCAGAGTTTCCACTTTTTCAGATGGAGAAATTTCAATTGACATTGATATTTCTGTAAGAGGAAGTGATGTTTATATTATTCAGTCAACTTCTTCACCTGTAAACAATAATCTTATGGAGCTTTTAATTTTAATGGATGCCATTAGGCGTGCTTCTGCCGGCAGAATAAACGTAGTAATTCCCTATTACGGATATGCAAGACAAGACAGAAAAACAAAGGCAAGAGAACCAATTACATCAAAGCTTGTGGCAAATTTAATTTCAGAAACAGGTGCTGATAGAGTTGTTGCCATGGATCTTCATGCTGGCCAAATTCAAGGATATTTTGACATTCCAGTTGACCATTTAACAGCAATTCCATATCTTTCAAGATATTTTAAACCAATAACTGAAGGGGAAGATTTTGTTGTTGTTTCTCCTGACCTTGGAGGAGTTACAAGAGCAAGAGCTTTTGCCAATGAATTAAATTTACCAATAGCTATAATTGAAAAAAGACGTCCAAAACCAAATGTTAGTGAAGTTATGAACATTATTGGAGATATTAAGGGCAAAAATGCAATTTTAGTAGACGATATTATTGATACTGCTGGCACAATTTGTAAAGCTTGCGATTCTCTAAAGGAAAAGGGAGCAAAAAAAGTTTATGGATGTGCAACTCATGGCGTTTTGTCAGGCCCTGCTATTGAAAGAATTGGAAAATCAAATCTTGAAAGATTTGTTATCACAGATACAATTCATCTTCCTGATGAAAAGAAAATTGATAAGATTGAAATTGTTTCAGTTGCACCAATTTTTGCCTCTGCAATAAAGAGAATAAATACAAACTCATCAGTAAGCGAGATGTTTAATAAATAATTGGATAATCTATATATAATATGTGGCTTGGGAAATCCAGGTCCAAAATACGAAGATACAAGACACAATATTGGTTTTATGACCATTGATAAACTGGCAAATGACCTTAATGTAAAATTAAATAAAATTAAGTTTAAGGGGCTTTTAGGCGAGGGAAAAATTTTCGACAAGAGGTTTTTCCTTTTAAAGCCTCAAACTTTTATGAATAATTCTGGAGAAAGCCTTAGACCCCTAAGGGATTTTTATAAGATTAAGGATGAAAATATTTTAATTATTGCAGATGATATTGACATTCTTTTTGGGCAAATAAAAATTAAAAAAAATGGGTCTGCCGGAACTCACAATGGTTTAAAATCTATTGTAAATCATTTGGGGACCAAGGAATTTCCAAGAATAAAAATTGGTGTTGGCAAAAAAATGGAAGGGGAAAATTTGGCAGATTTTGTCCTTTCAAAGTTTACTCCCTCAGAAAGAAAACATATTGATGCGGCAACAGATGCTGGAGCAAAAGCCTGCATAGATTTTTTGGAAAAGGGAATAGAAAAAACTATGAATATTTATAATAATAAAATTTATTGAGGTGAATTTTGGATTTTCTAGCTCAAATAATTGAAAATTTAAAGCCCTTTGGAGAAATTAAAGAGGCCATAGATTCTAAAAAAAGTCCCATATCAACATATGGGACCACAAGGGGATTTTGTGGTCTTTTTACTTATGGACTTTACAGAAAACTTAATAAAAAAATTATAGTCATAGGAAAAAATCGCCTTGACGCTAGGGGAATTTACGAAGATCTTATAAATATAAGTCCCTTAAAAATAGAAATTTATCCTGAAAAGGACATATTTTTATATGACAGGGATTCAAAGTCCACTTCAAATTTAAAAAATAGGCTTAAATCCTTAGAGGCCTTTGCAGATGGGTCTTGGGACATTGCCGTTACAACTTTAAAGGCCCTTGGGGACAAAATTTCCACAAGAGAAAATTTTAAAAAACATACCCTAGAAATATCCCTTGAATCTCAAATTAATTTAAAGGATCTTAGCAAAAGACTTTTGGAAATGGGCTATGAAAGATATCCTCAAGTTGAAGGGATGGGACAGTTTTCCATTAGGGGATCTATAATTGATATTTCAACAAATGATGAAAATTATAGGCTTGAATTATTTGATGACACAGTTGATTCCATAAGAACTTTTGATTTGGATTCCCAAAGATCTATTGAATCCCTAAAAAGAATTGGAATTTTCCCAGTTGTTGACATATTAATTGAAGATGAAGACAAATTATATGCTAAGAAAAAAATTGAGGGAGAATTAAAAAAATCAAAATTAAAGGGCGAGGACAGGGAAAGGCTTATGGAAAAATTTTCATCCTATAATGAAAGGCTTGGAGATTTATCCTACATTAAAAATCCTGACCTTATAATTCCCTATTTAAAAGAAGATAGGTTGTCATCATTTTTAGAATTTATTGAAGAAGATTTTATAGTTCTTTTAAATGAGCCTAGAGATATTTTAGAAAGAGAAAATTCATTAGAACTTGAATTAAAGTCATCAATAGCAGATATGATAAGTTTTGGAGAGGCCCTTCCCTCTCACAAAAATATATATTATCCCCTAGAGGATTCAATTGATGAAATTAAAAAAAGAGATCTTATAACTTTAAATTCTCTCCTTGTAACCCCCAAAGAATTTGAACCCAAGTCAGTTATTAATTTTAAAATGAAATCTACCACAAATTATTCTTCAAAAATAAAACTCTTTAGGGAAGATTTAGATTATTATCTAGCAAATTCCTATAGGGTAATTTTACTTGGAGGGTCTGAAAAAAGGGCCAAAAGGCTTTTCACCAGTCTAAGAGATATGGGCTATTCATTAAGTTTTTCTCCCCATAGGCATGAAAAATTTGATGGCAATCTTCTTGTGACAACAGGCACAACTCATGATGGCTGCGTTTTTGAAGTTTCAAAAATTGTCCTTTTAAATTATGGGGAAATTTATGGAACTTTTAGGGAAAAGAAGAGAAAAGAAAAAAAGAAGACTAAATCTTTGAATTTTGAAGACCTAAAAATTGGAGATTATGTTGTTCATGAATCTCACGGAATAGGCCGTTATGTTGGCACTCAGGAGCTGGAAATTTATGGCATTAAAAGAGATTATATTGTTATAAAATATTTTGGAGATGACAAATTATTTCTACCCATTGAATCTCTTGATTTAATTTATAAATATATAGGAGATGAAAAGACTGCTCCCAAAATTAATAAATTAAATTCTATTGAATGGACAAAAACTAAGAGGAAGGCAAAAAAATCCATCGATGATATGGCAGATGATTTAATAAAACTCTATGCCAAAAGAAAAGAAAAAGAGGGTTTTGCTTTTTCAAAGGATTCTGATTTTCAAAGGGAATTTGAAGATGCCTTTATCTATGAAGAAACGGAGGGTCAATTAAAATCTGCAGAAGAAATTAAGGCAGATATGGAAAAAAGCGTGCCAATGGATAGGCTTTTATGTGCAGATGTTGGCTATGGGAAAACTGAAGTTGCTCTTAGGGCTGCTTTTAAAGCAATTCTTGACGGTAAACAAGTTGCCTTTTTAGTGCCAACAACAATTTTAGCCCAACAGCATTACAATACAATGATGGAAAGATTTAAGGATTTTCCTGTTGAAGTTGCCATACTTTCAAGATTTAGGTCTAAAAACGAACAGGCCCAAGATATAAAAAAGATAAAATCGGGAGTAATTGATATTGTTGTTGGAACTCATAGACTTCTTTCCAAGGATGTAGCTTTTAAAGATTTAGGTCTTTTAATTATTGATGAAGAACAAAGATTTGGAGTAAGGCATAAGGAAAAATTAAAAATGCTAAAGGAAAACATTGATTCTCTAACTCTTTCTGCAACACCAATTCCAAGAACTCTTCAAATGTCCATGTTAGGAATCCGTGATATGTCAGTTATTGAAGATCCTCCGGAAGAAAGATTTCCAGTTACAACTTATGTTTTGGAATACAATCCTCTAATGGTAAGAGAGGTAATTTTAAAGGAAGTAGAAAGAGGGGGTCAGGTTTATTTTGTCTATAATAAAGTGGCCCATATGGAATATAAATTAAGGGAACTTGAAGAGCTTGTGCCAGAAGTTTCCTTTGCCATGGCAAATGGTCAAATGACGGAAGAAGCTCTTGAAAAAACAATGCTTTCTTTTTTAGACGGAGAAATTGATGTTCTTTTATGCTCAACAATAATTGAAACGGGAATGGATGTTCAAAATGCAAATACAATGATTGTTACAGATGCAAATCGTCTTGGACTTTCACAGCTCTACCAATTAAGAGGAAGAATAGGGAGATCATCAAGGACATCCCATGCCTATTTCACCTATGAAAAGGACGCATCTATTTCAGAAATAGCTCAAAAAAGATTGAAGACCATTAAAGAATTTACAGAATTTGGTTCAGGTTTTAAAATTGCCCTAAGGGATTTAGAAATAAGGGGCAGCGGTTCAATTTTGGGTTCAAAACAGCATGGTCATATTCAGCAAATAGGCTATGATTTATATATGAAGTATTTAAAAAATGCTATTGGGAAATTAAAGGGCTTTGAAACGCATGAAACAATTGAAACGACTATTGACTTAAAAATGGATTCATTTATTCCTAAAGACTATATTGAAGATGACAAACTAAGGCTTGAAATTTATAAAAAGATTTCAGTTTTAGAATCTGAAGATGAATATAGGGATCTTTTAGATGAATTAATTGATAGATTTTCAGATGTTCCAAGGCAGCTTATTAATCTTATGGATATTTCTCTTTTAAGATATAAGGCATCAATTGCAGGAATAATTTCTATAAGCCAAAAGAATGATGAGTATTATGTAAAAATTGCAGGCGAATTAAAATTCTCAGCCATCAAAGATTTAGGGGAAAATTTTGAAGATATAACTTATGCCATAGGAGAAGAATCTGTGATGACTCTTGAAAATTTAAAGGACCCAATAGAAGATTTAAAGAAACTTATTGTCATTATAAATTCACAAAAAAATCACAACAAATAAGGATTTTTAGTGTATAATAAGAAATGTTTATAATTAAGCTAAAGGAGAAGATTTATGTTTTTTAAAAAAGTAGGAACGCTAGTACTTGCAGGAACTTTACTTTTAAGCCTTAGTGGCTGTGCAAAAGGACCTGAAGGAGTAGCAGCAAGTGTAAACAAGGTAGACGTACAAATGGAAGACTTTTACAAGTCATATGCAGTTAGAAGAAATCAATACATTAGTCAATCAGGTGGAGATGAAAAAGTTCTTGAGAATTTAGTAGATCCCACTGGAAAACAATCTAAATTAACTATAGATCAATATTTAAAACAAGTAGCTATAAAGGATTTAACTGAAACAGAAGCCTTAAAACAAGATGCTCTTGCAAATGATATTAAAGTTGAAGACAAGGAAATTGATGAAATAATTGACAATTATAAGGCACAACTTGGTGGAGAAGAAGGATTAAAAGCCTATCTTGACTCCATGGGAATCCCTCTTGACTATTTAAAAGAAGTTATCTATAACCAAACTTTAATTGGAAAATATACACAAGATAAATTTAACAAGGTAAAAGTTACAGATGATGAAGTTAAAAAATATTATGATGACAACAAAGATACATTTTTCAAGGCTAAGGCATCACATATTTTAGTTAAAGATTTAAAAAAGGCCAACCTTTTAAGGAAAGATATTAAAAAGGGCAAGGATTTTGCTGAAGTTGCAAAACTTGAATCAGAAGATACAGGCTCTGCAAGAAATGGCGGAGAATTAGGAGAATTTACTAATGGCCAAATGGTAGAATCCTTTGACAAGGCAATTAGAGATTTAAAGGAGGGAGAAATTTCTGAACCTATCCAATCTAATTATGGCTTCCATATTATTAAACTAGAAAAGAAGAGTGCAAGAACTTTTGATGAAGTTAAGGAAGAACTTAAAAATAAATTAACTCAAGAAAAATATCAAAAGGAAATTAAGGATGTTATTGACAAGGCAAAAATCAAAACTTATGTTGATCCTAAAAAAGATTTGGAACTTCCTGATGAATATAAAAATTATGGAAAAGTAAAAACTGATACAGCAAATACAGAAGAAGCAGCAAATGAAAGTGCAAATAAAGAGGCAAATGCCAGCGCAAAAAATGGAGAAGCAGAAAAAACTGAAAGTGCCGAAAAAAATGAAAAATAAATAAAAAATGTGGGCCGGATTTTTTCCGGCTTATTTTTTTGCCATGATCTTAAATTTACTGGAAATAAATTAATTATTATTTATTTTTTATGGAAAAAAGATTGAATTTCTGTTAATATTATACATGGATAAGAGGTGGGATTATGAGTTTTTCAGCCTCTGTAAAAAATGAACTTTCTAAGTATAAGCTGGAAGGTTTTGAGAATGTAATTGCAGAGCTTTCTGGTCTGGTGCCTATGTGCGGACTTTTGTCCTACAAAAATGGCAAGGTATTTTTAAAAATAAATAGCGAAAGTGCATCAGTCACAAGGCGTGTGTTTACTTTTTTAAGAAGATTTTTTGGCTTTGACTTGTCAATAAAAAACACAAGATCTAAACAGTTAAAGAATAATTTATATACTATAAGTTTAGATGAGGAGTCTTCAAGAGTCCTTTTAGATGAAATTGATTTTATAAAAGGTGAAAACGTATTTATACCAAATTATGTACCTAGCTTTTTAAAGAATAATGCAGCTGCAAAAAAAGCCTATATCAGAGGAGCTTTTTTGGGTGCTTCAACAATCGTAGACCCAAAAAAATCCTATCATTTGGAATTTATAACCAATAATTTGGATCATGCAAATTTTTTGCAGAAGACTATTTTAGAATTTTCAATTTCTGCAAAAATTGCTCCAAGAAGGGAGTCCTTTATAGTTTATCTAAAAGATTCTCAGGCCATTAGCGATCTTCTTTCCCTTATGGGGGCTCATAAATCAGTTCTTGCCTTTGAGGATACAAGAGTTTTAAAAGATATGAGAAATAGGGTAAATAGAATAGTGAATTGCGAAACATATAATTTAAATAAAATTGTTGCATCTTCCATAAATCAGGTAAAGGATATAGAATATATAAGAGATAAAATAGGTCTTGAAAAACTTCCAAAAGAATTAAGGGACCTTGCTGAAATTAGGCTTGAGGATAGAGAAATTTCCCTTGCCGACATTGGAAGGCTTGTTGATCCGCCAGTGAGCAAATCAACAGTAAATTATAGATTTAAAAAGATTGAGAATATATCAAATAAATTAAGGGGTGGTATAGATGACAGATAAAAAAGTGACATTAAATAATGAAGACGGACTTCACGCAAGAGCAGCAGCTCTTTTTGTAAGAGAAGCTAATAAATATTCTTCAGACATAAGTCTTGAAGCCCACGGGGAAAAAGTAAACGGAAAATCCATAATCGGAATTATGTCCTTAGGGGCTTTTAAAGGAGAAACAGTAATAATTTATGCCAGCGGGGCCGATGAGGAAAATGCAGTTCTTGGTCTTTGCAAATTAATTGAGAATGATTTTGTAAATATTTGATTATATTAAACTAAGGGCCTTGTCCTTAGTTTTTTATAATATAGGATTTTTAAATAGAATTTTTAAGGAAAGGAAGACATATGACAGATTTTGTTCATTTACACGTCCACAGCGAATATTCACTTTTAGATGGATCTTGCAGAACTTATGAACTGCCAAAAAGGACAAAAGACCTTGGCATGGATGCCATAGCCCTAACGGATCATGGAAATATGTATGGGGCGATTGCCTTCTACAAGGCCTGTCTAAAGGAAAATATAAAAGCGATTATAGGTTGCGAAATTTATGTGTCCAGCAAGTCTTTAAAAATAAAAGATAAAACTAATGAAAGATACCATTTAATTCTTTTGGCAGAAAATAATGAGGGCCTTAAAAATTTAATGAAAATTGTTTCTGTTGCCTATGTTGATGGCTATTATTATAAGCCAAGAGTGGATAAGGAAATTTTAAAAAAATATTCTGAAGGTATTATTTGCACGTCAGCTTGCCTTGGAGGAGAAGTTGCATCAAAACTTTTAAACAGACATTATGAGGGAGCAAAACTTGCTGCCCTTGAATATGAAGAAATTTTTGGCAAGGGAAATTTTTTCCTTGAAATGCAGGATCATGGCATCCCTGACCAAAAAAGAGTTAATAAGGACCTTATTAGACTTTCAAAAGAGCTTTCCATAGATTTAATTGCAACAAATGATGTCCACTATCTAAATAAGGATGATGCTAAGAGTCATGATGTTTTGCTTTGCATCCAGCAAGGGGCAAAATTAAAAGATGAAAAGAGATTAAAATTTAAAAGTAATGAGTTTTATTTAAAGTCAAAGGAAGAGATGGAAACTATTTTTTATGATCTTCCACAGGCTCTTGAAAATACAAAAAAAATTGCAGATAGGTGTAATGTTTCCTTTGAATTTGGGACTTATCACCTGCCAAAATTTGAAGTTCCAGAAGGATATACAAATGAAAGTTATTTAAAAAAGCTTGCAACAGAAGGCCTTAAAAAGCGTTATAAAATAATAAATGATGAAATAATAAATAGGTTTAATAAGGAATTTGAAACCATATCCCAAATGGGCTTTGTAGATTATTTTTTAATTGTTTGGGACTTTATTAATTATGCAAAAAAAAATAAAATTGAAGTTGGTCCAGGAAGAGGTTCAGCAGCTGGGTCAATAATTTCCTATTCATTAGGAATAATTGACATTGACCCCCTTAAATTTAATCTGCTCTTTGAAAGATTTCTAAATAAGGAAAGAGTTTCAATGCCGGATATTGACATAGATTTTTGCTATGAAAGAAGAGAAAAAGTTATTGAATATGTAACAAAAAAATATGGCACAGATCATGTTGCTCAAATTGTTACTTTTGGAACTTTGCAATCTCGCCAAGCCGTTAGAGATGTTGGAAGGGTTTTGGACATTGCCTATAAAAAAGTGGATTTTATTGCAAAACAAATTCCTCATGCTCTAAAGATGACAATTGAAAGGGCCCTTGAAATTTCTGAAGGATTTAAGGACCTCTACCAAAAGGATAAGGAAGCTAGGGAAATAATTGACATTGCAAAGAGAATTGAAGGCCTGCCCCGTCATACTTCAACCCATGCTGCAGGAGTTGTAATTTCAAAAAATCCTTTAACTGATTATGTACCTTTAACGAGAAATGACGAAATAATTGCAACTCAGTTTAATATGATTGAACTTGAAGAGCTAGGGCTTTTAAAAATGGATTTTTTGGGTCTAAGAACTTTAACGGTTATTAGAGATGCTCTAAGGCTTATAAGAGATAATTATAATAAAGAAATTGACTTTTCAGATATTACTTATGATGATCCTGAAGTTTTAAAGATGTTTGCAAGAGCAGAAACTCTTGGAGTTTTTCAATTTGAATCTTCTGGCATGAGGGCTTTTTTAAAAGAATTAAGACCTGATGCCTTTAATGATTTAGTTGCGGCTAATGCCCTTTTTAGGCCGGGACCAATGAAGCAAATTCCCAAATTTGTGGAGTCAAAACACGATAAAAATAAAATTTCCTATATTCATCCAATCCTTGTGCCCATTTTAAAAGAAACTTATGGATGTATTGTCTACCAAGAACAGGTTATGCAAATTGTGCAGGCCGTTGGCGGTTATTCTCTTGGCAGAAGCGACATTGTCAGAAGGGCAATTTCAAAAAAGAAAATGCTTGTTATGGAAGAGGAGAGGAAAAATTTCATCTATGGAAATGAAAAGGAAAATGTCAGCGGTGCCATAAGTCACGGAGTTGACGAAAAGACGGCAAATGATATTTATGACTTAATAATAGATTTTGCCGACTATGCATTTAACAAATCCCATTCCGTAGCTTATTCAGTTATAGCATATAGGACGGCATGGTTAAAATATTATTATCCTAAGGAATTTATGGCAGCTCAGATTTCAACTTACACTTCAGATATAAAACAGGTGAGCCTTTATATTGAAGAAATTAAAAGGCTGGGCATAAAACTTTTAAGACCTGATGTAAATAAATCATTTAGAGATTTTACTGTTGAAGGAGATGGGATTCGTTTTGGCCTTAAGGCAGTGAAAAATGTTGGAGTTAATTTAATAGCAAATATTATTGAAGCTAGAGAAAAAATTGGAGAATTCACAAGTCTTAAGGATTTTGTGGAAAAAGTTCAAAGATTTGACAATGCTTCAGTAAATAAAAGAGCCGTGGAATCCTTAATTAGGTGCGGAGCTTTAGATAAATTTAAGGGAAATAGGGCCCAATATTTGGCAGTATATGAAAAAACAATAGAACAAGCCTCTAAATCTCATAGAAATAATATAAGGGGCCAGGTTTCCCTTTTTCAAAATGTTCAGGATAAGGAAGAACTGCCAAAATTAAAGGATTTTTCCTTAAGAAATAAACTAGAAATGGAAAAGGAAGTTATAGGAATTTATGTTTCGGGCCACCCTCTTGATCCCTACAGGAGAATTATTTCATCTTTTTCAAATACATCATCTCTTGAAATTTTTGAAAGATATAGGCAGGGAGATTTAAAGGCAAGGGAAAAAGTTAGGCTTGTAGGTCTTTTGAAAAATAAAAAAACTATGATTACAAAGACAAATAAGCAAATGGCCTTTGCAGCTTTGGAAGATCTTTACGGGACAATTGAGCTTATACTATTTCCCCAAACTTTCACAGCTTTTAAAAATATTATTGAAGATGATAAGGTCCTATCCCTTGAGGGAAGTCTTTCCTTTTCAGAAGTTGAAGAGCCAAAGATTATTGTAGATATTTTAAGGGAAATTAAGGAGCCAAGTGACAAAAAATTATTTATATCCCTTCCATCAATGAAGGATGAAAATATAATTTTGGGTATAAAAAATATATTAAATCGTTACGGTGGAGAAACGCCCGTTGTATTTTATGCAGAAGATGAAAAAAAAGCCTATGGGGCAAATTCATCAATGTGGATTAATGAAAAATTTTTTGATTCAATAAAAATAGAAATTTTATCATATTTGGGCGAAGACCCCAAAAAAATAATTTTAAAATAAAGTAGGTAATTATGAAAATTGGAATATTAACTAGCGGCGGCGATGCACCAGGAATGAATCCTGCCATTAGAGCCTTTGTTAGAAGCGGAATATATAATGGTTTTGAAGTTTATGGAATTGAATCGGGCTTTGAGGGCCTAATAAATGGAAGGCTAAATAAATTAAATGAGTCTTCAGTTGGAGATGTAATTCAAAGAGGAGGAACTTTTTTAGGGACTTCAAGATCTGAAGAATTTATGACCAAAGAAGGTTTTGGAAAAGCCTTAAATATTTTAGATATTTTTGAAATTGATGCACTTGTTGTCTGTGGCGGAGATGGATCTTTAAGAGGAGCCTTGAAGCTTAAAAAAAGTGGGATTAATGTTTTAGCAATCCCTATTTCCATTGATAATGACTTAGGATACACTGACTACACAATTGGTTTTATGTCATGCCTTGAAACTGTTACAGAAATAGTTTCAAAAATTCGTGACACCACAGAATCTCATTCAAGGGCAAATGTTGTGGAAGTTATGGGAAGGGGTTGTGGAGATATTGCCCTCTATGCAGGTCTTGCTGCTGGAGCTGAAAATATTATTATTCCAGAATATAAAACTCCCTATGAAGAGATTTATAAAAAGGCAATTATGTGTAAAAATCGTGGCAAAAAACATCATATAATTTTAATGGCAGAGGCTATGGGTGATCCCTATGAATTTGCAAGAGAATTTGAAAAGCATACAGGAATTGATACAAAAGTTACAATTCCCGGCTATATTCAAAGAGGAGGAAGTCCATCAGTTTTTGATAGGGTTTTGGCAAGTCAAATGGTCTTTAAGGCCATGGAAGAAATTAAAAAGAAAAATTTTGGCCTTGCCATTGGAATTTCAAGGGACCAAATAATAAGTATGGAAATTGAAGAGGCTCTTAAAGTTAAGAAGAAATTTAATAAGGAGCTTCTTGATATTTTAAAGGTGATTTCTATTTAGGAGGGATTATGCGAAGAACAAAAATTGTTGCAACAATCGGTCCAAGCTGTGATGACTATAAAGTTTTAAGAGAGATGTTTATAATAGGAGTTGACGTTGCAAGGCTAAACTTTTCTCATGGCTCTCATGAAGAACATAAAAAGAGAATTGAAAATATAAAAAAAATTAGGGATGAATTAAATATCCCCATTGCTATTATGCTTGATACAAAAGGCCCGGAAATTAGACTTGGCACTTTTAAGGATTCTATGAGGCCAGTTTTAAAGGCTGAAGAGGAATTTATTTTAACGGCAAGAGAAGTTTTAGGAGATGAAACAATTTCCCAAGTTTCCTACAAAAATCTTCCAAAAGACATGAAGGTAGGAGCAAGAATTTTAATTGATGACGGACTAATTTCCCTAAAAGTTAGGGATATTAAGGGTGAAGATATTTATACAGTTGTTGAAAATGGAGGAGAAATTTCTGGCCACAAGGGGGTAAATGTTCCTGACACTCATTTGGAACTACCTTCCTTAACTGAAAAGGACATTGAAGATTTAAAATTTGGCGTAGAAATGGGAGTCGATTTTATTGCGGCCTCCTTTGTAAGATCCAAGGAAGATATAAATGACATTAGAAAGGTTTTGGAAGATGCAGGAGATTTTTCAACTCTTATAATTTCAAAAATAGAATCTAAAAAGGCCATGGATAATATTGACGATATTATTGAAGCCAGTGACGGAATAATGGTTGCTCGTGGAGATTTGGGAGTGGAAATTGAAACGGAAGTTGTGCCAATTGCCCAAAAACAAATAATAGAAAAGTGCAATTTAAAGGGTAAGGCAGTAATAACTGCAACTCAAATGCTGGATTCAATGATTAGAAATCCAAGGCCCACAAGAGCTGAGGCAAATGACGTGGCAAATGCAGTTTTAGACGGAACATCTGCTGTTATGCTTTCAGGAGAAAGTGCAGCTGGAAAATATCCCTTGGAATCTGTAAGGACAATGAAAAGAATTATTGAAGTTACAGAAAATTCTATGGATTTTTCAGCGATTTTAAATAAAAAAATAGAAGAAATTTCCAATACAACAACAAATGCCATAGGAAAATCTACCTGCACCATGGCAAGGGATTTAGGTGTAAATTTAATAATTACAGCCACAACATCAGGACAAACATCTCGTGCAATTTCAAAATTCAGACCAGAAAATCAAATTCTTGCAGCAACGCCAAATGAAAAAGTTAGAAGGCAGCTGAATTTAGAATGGGGAGTAAAATCCATTAAGGTTAAAAATTTTGAGGACACCGATTTAATTATAAAAACTTCCTTTGAAAGGGCCATGGAAGAAAATTATTGTAAGGCTGGCGACAAGGTAATAATAACGGCAGGAGTGCCAGCAGGGCTTGCAGGTTCAACAAATTTAATTAAAATAGAAAATATTGCCCATGTTATTGCCAAGGGAACAGGTTTTGGTGACGTTAATTTTACAGGCAGAGCCCTTGTTGTAAAAAATTATAATGACCTAATAAATAAATTTAAGGACGGAGATATAATTGTGGCCAAGGGAACTGACAAGGAAATGATAAAATTTTTAGAAAGAGCAGGCGGAATAGTTACAGAAATTTCTGGCTATACATCTCATGGTGCAGTTGTTGGAGTTAGTCTTGGAATTCCAACAATTGTGGGCACAGAAAATATTAGGGAAAAAATAAAAACAGGAGATTTAATAACTTTAAATCCAAAAGAAGGAACGATTACAAGATAAGTTGAAAAGCAGCCCCTTTATGAGGCTGCTTAATTTTTATATGTTTTTAATATGTTTTTGTAAGTGAAATGTAGTTGGCAGCAGAAAGGTTTATAAGTTCTGTTACTTCAGAAATTTTCCTCTCTTCTTTATCAATATTAATTGTTGCTGTTAAATTAGAATTATCGTCAATTTTATCCTTAAATTCTGAAAGTTTATTTTTATCAAGGAATTTTTCTAATTCTTTTCTATCTTTTGTGATGTACTGAAGATTTAGAAGTTTTTTCTTATTTATTACAGTTGGTTTAACTTCTGTATTTTTCATAAAATCTATTATATCATATAGGTTGTATTCACCGTCTTTAGCTTCAAGTTTTTCTTTTTCTTCAGATCCTAAGCCATTAAGAATGGTCCTATGGAAATCATCATCCTTATTAAATTTTGACCTATAAATTAGTTTTGGAGAAAGTTCTTTTAGTCTTTGTGGATCTTCTAGGGAATTTAAGTAATCGTCTAAAGAGTTAATACTTTTACTAGCTTGACTAATTTCTTCTCTTGCTTCTATTTTTTTATCTTCCAATTTTTGTCCTTCCTTCTTTTCTTCTTTAATTTCACTATAATCAAGTTTTTCCTCGACCTTTTGACCTTCTTGGTCATTTATTTGCTCATCATTATTTTCCTTATTTTTTTTATCCTTTGGGGAGGACTCTTTTGCCTTTTTCTCGCCTTCTTCAGGAGTATTTGTTACAAATTTTTCCTTTAGAGATTCATCTTCACTTGATTTTAAAATTTCCCCATCAGAATCACTATTGATATTCTTATCTTCAATTTTTTCTTCTTCAATTTTAGAATTTTCATGGGCAAGAACTGTCTTATCTAAATTATTTGTCTTTAAATCTTCAGCTTCTTTCCAGTCAATATCCCTCTTATCCTTAAAATTCATTTTTTCTTGGGACTCTTCTAAAGATTCATATGCATCTATTCTCTTGTCCTCTGTATTTTTCTTAATTATAAAATAAGCAAAAACACAAACAATAACACAAATTATAATTAAAAGCATAAAACACCTCCAATTAATATTATACCCCTCTAATAGAATAAAAACATAAAATAATATAAAAAAAATCCCTGCCGGGGGATTTTTTTAGGGGTGATTATTTTTTTGTAAGGTCAATTTTTATTATAAGAGGGCTAAGAAAATTTGTCAAGAAAAATTTCAAATAAAGAAATATATTCCGTATTCTGAAACAAAATTGTTTTTTTGATTTTTTATGGAAATTTGAAAAACCATTAAAAAACAAATAATTAAAACTTTAAAGAGTACAGCACATAAAAAAAGCTGACCAGAGGATCAGCTTAAAAATTTTATTTTAATTTCTTATACGGCGTTTTTCAATTTTTTCCTTTCCAATGGCGACTAGGTCTTTAATTTCCCTAACTCCCAAAAAGTATAGGCAGATTAAATAAATGACCATAGCAACCGTAACAACAAGCAGAAGTACTAGAAGCCTTGAAAGGGTTAAAAGACCTCCTGATAAAATAAGTTTTAAAATATTTTCAAAAGGGAAATATAAAAGAGCCACAAGCCCCATAGCAAAAGAGGCCATTAAAGTTTTTATAAGAGCTTTTATATAGGAAAAAGTTCCAAGGTTTCCAATTTTTTTTCTTAAAAGATAAAAGCCTATTAAAACTGCACAGGTTGTTGCAAGAGATACGGAAGCCGCAAGGCCATCTGTTCCAAACCTATGGGCCACTAAAATATTTAAGACAACATTTATAAATACATTTAAGGCTCCAATAATAAAGGGGGTTTTTGTATCATTTAAGGAATAGTAAATCCTATTTAAGACATTGGTAAGGGAAATTGAAATCAGGGATAGGGAATAAAATCTTAAAGTTGAAGTTGCATTTATCCCGTCTTCTGTGGTAAAAGCTCCTCTTACAAAGGCTATTTCTATTAAGGGCCTTGCCAAAATGACCATGCCAATTGTAGCAGGCACAGTTAAAAATAAAACGGATTTAATTGATGCATTCATAACCCTTTTGCCCTCTTTAATATTTCCTCCAGAAAAATATCGAGTTAAAATTGGGAAGACAATGGCTGTTATGGCAGTTATAAAAATCCCAATAATTAAAGTATTCATCTTATTGGAAAAATACAAAATAGAAGGAGCACTATCGCCCATTCCTGATGCAAGTGACCTATTTACAGCTGTATTTATATCATTAACTGAAACAGAAACTAATACAGGGAGGGAAAGCTCCACAGCTTCTATTACATATTTATCCCTTAAGTCAAAAATAAATTTTGGTCTGTAACCAAGTTTAAAGGAGTCTGGAAGTAAAAATAAAAACTGAGCCAAGGCTCCAACAACAGAGGCAACTGTTAGGCCAACAATCCCTATGTGATGGGCAAAAATTATTAGATAAACTATATAAACTAAGTTTAGAGGAATGGAAATTGCACCAGTTGCTGCAAATTTTCCACCATATTGCAAATATCCAGTAAAAATTCCAACCCAAGCAGAAAATAAAACGACGGGCATGCCAAGCTGAATTAGTCTAACAACTATATCAAAAGTTTCCTTTTTTGCCCTAGATGCCGTTAAAAATGCAATCTCCCTTGGGAAATAATAACCTAAAATAATTAAAATTATAGAAATAACTGTAGTTATGGAGAGTAAATTATTGGTGAAATAATTTTTACGACCTTCTCCAAGATCATTTTCCGCCTTCTGTAGAGAGGGAATAAAAGTTGTGGCTATGGCCTGAGTAACAAATCCTGCAATCATGGCAGTTGCCGCTTGGGCTAAAGAATATGCACTCATTTCAATTGAAGTTCCAAAAACGCTGGCCGTTAAGGATTCTCTTGCAAATCCAAAAACTTTGCCAATTAGTGAAAAAATTACAAGGGCAAGAGTTGATTTAGCAATTCTTGAGCCGGCTGATGAATTTTTTTCCATGTAAACCTCCATTTCTAATAAATTATAAGTAGAAAAAGGCTAGATGTCAAGAAATTAAGGACAATTTAAAGGCTACAAAAGAGAGGAACCATTTATTTACTATAGGATTAATATGATAATTTATTATTAGCATTTATTTGGGTATATAGTTTTTAAAGGGAGGGGTAAAATGGAGTATACAGAAATTATTAGAAAAAGACGTTCTATTTATGATTTGGGAGATAAAATTGATTTTTCAAATGAAGAATTAAAATATTTTTTTGAAGATATTTTAAATTTTTCTCCATCATCAATGAATTCTCAGTCCACAAAAATTATTTTGCTTTTAGATGAGGAGAGTAAAAAATTTTGGGAAAAGATAAAAGAAAATGAAAATGCTAAACTAAGGCCTGAAAGATACAAAGGTTTTCACGGAGCAAAGGGCACAGTTTTATTTTTTATTGACATGGATATAGTAAACATACTTCAAGAAAAATTTCCAAGTCTTAAAGAAAATATTAGACTTTGGGCCTATGAAAGCAGTGCAGTGATCTATACAAATATTTGGAATGGACTTATGGGCATGGGTCTTGGTGCAAATATTCAGCACTACAGTGCTTTCGTAGAAGACTATGTAAGAGAAAAATATAAGGTAGCTAAAAATTTAAAATTAGTTGCACAAATGCCCTTTGGAAAAATTTTATCAACAGAAGAGGAAAAAGAAAAAACCCCTATGGATGACTTATTTAAAATGTATGGTGGCCAAAAAGGCTAAAAATAAATTATTTTAAGGAGGAAAATTATGGAATATTATGTAGACTTAAATAGTGACATTGGTGAATCTTTTGGCTCATATAAAATGGGTATGGATGAAGAAGTAATTAAATATGTTACAAGTATAAACTGTGCTTGCGGTTTTCATGCTGGTGACCCATTAATTATGGATAAGACAGTAAAAATGGCAGGAGAAATGGGCGTAAGAGTTGGAGCTCACCCAGGCTATCCAGACCTTATAGGTTTTGGCAGACGTAAAATTGACGTAAGCCCAGAAGAAGCAAGAACTTATATGCTTTATCAAGTTGGAGCTCTTTCAGCTTTTTTAAAGTCACATGGTCAAAGATTACAACATATGAAACTTCATGGGGCTTTTTATAACACAGCCTGCAACGATGAAAAACTTGCTAATGCAATTCTTGATGC
This sequence comes from Peptoniphilus raoultii, assembly GCF_900099555.1. Classification (GTDB taxonomy): domain Bacteria; phylum Bacillota; class Clostridia; order Tissierellales; family Peptoniphilaceae; genus Peptoniphilus_A; species Peptoniphilus_A raoultii. The sequence goes on along the minus strand of NZ_FMWM01000002.1, from coordinate 230,596 downwards.
AGTTGAAGACTATGACAGAGATTTAATTTTAATGGTTTTAAGCGGATCATTAATTGCGAAAGAAGGAAAGAAGAGAGGCTTAAGAGTTGCACAAGAAGTTTTTGCAGACAGGGGCTATAATGAAGATGGAACCCTTGTAAATAGAAAACTGCCAGGAGCCTTTGTAAAACATCCTAAGGATGCAATTCCAAGAGTAATAAAAATGATTAAGGAAAATAAAGTTACAAGTGCAAATGGAAAAGAAATTGAAATTGTAGCAGATTCAATTTGCGTTCATGGTGATAATCCACAGGCTATTGAATTTGTAAAAAGCATTAGAAAAGGTTTAGAAGACGAAGGTATAAAAGTAGCTTCTGTTGACAGCTTTTTAAAATAAAAATTTAGAAAATTAAGGAGTATTATATGGCAAAAGATAAAAATAAAATGTCCGTCCTTTTAGGAGCAGCCTTTTTAATGGCGACTTCTGCAATAGGACCAGGATTTATGACCCAAACTGCAACTTTTACAAGCGAGCATGGAGCAGCCTTTGCAGCTGTAATTTTAATTTCAATTATAGCTTCCTATATAGCTCAGTTAAATGTATGGAGAGTTATTGCAGTTTCTAAAAAAAGAGGACAAGATATAGCAAATGAAGTTCTGCCAGGCCTTGGCTATTTAATTGCCTTTTTAGTTGCCCTTGGCGGATTTGCCTTTAACATTGGTAATGTTGGAGGAGCAGGACTTGGAATGCAGACAATTTTTGGGATAGACACAAGAATTGGAGCTGCTATTGGTGCTGCCCTTGGAGTTGTTATATTTTCTTCAAAATCCGCAGGAAAGGTCATGGACAAATTAACTCAAATTTTGGGAGCAGCAATGATAATTTTAATTGCCTTTGTTGCAGTTAAAACAAAACCCCCTGTTGGTCTTGCCTTAAAATCAACAGTTGCACCTGAAGGCGGATTTTTAAATTTAGTTCCAGCAACTTTAACTTTAATTGGTGGAACAGTTGGAGGATACATTGTATTTTCAGGCGGTCATAGATTAATTGACGCTGGAATAACAGGCGAAGAAAATTTAAAAGATGTAAATCAATCAGCAACTTTAGGAATTATTGTTGCCCTAATTGTAAGAGTTCTATTGTTCCTTGCAATTTTAGGCGTAATGGGAATGGCAGGAGCACAAATTGATCCTAATAATATTGCAGCTTCTTCTTTTAAATCTGCATCAGGAGTTGTGGGAGAAAAAATTTTCGGTATAGTATTTACGGCAGCTGCACTAACATCAGTTGTAGGATGTGCTTATACTTCTGTTTCCTTTTTAAGGACCTTATTTAAATCCATAGATAAAAATGCCAATCTTGTTACAATTATTTTTATAATTGCTTCAACAATAGTTTATATATTTATTGGTCAGCCACAAACTCTTCTTGTTGTTGTAGGAACCCTAAATGGATTTATCCTTCCAATAACCTTGGCAGTAATTTTAGCAGCAGCTAAAAACAAAAAAATTATTGGCGAATATAAGCACAATAATGTTTTATATATTTTAGGCTGGATAGTAGTTTTGATTACAGCTTATATGGGCATAAAAACTGCCGCAGGATCAATTAGCAAAATGTTAAATCCTCAAAGTGCAATGGCAAGCATAGAAATGATAAAGACCCTATTTATATAAGAGGAGAATGTTATGTATGATAAAATAAAATATTTAAAGGCAGGAGATAAGGCCATTGTCATGGAATTTGGAGATTCTATTGCAAAGGACATAAATGCAAAAATTTCCCTTGCCCTTGAAAAATTAAAAGAGGTAGATGCAGATGGGATTGTGGATATTCTTCCCACCTATAGGTCCATATTAATTAACTATGAACCCTCAAAAATTAAATATAAGGAATTACTTGATCTTTTAAAATCAATTAAACTTGACGGGGCTTTAGATGGAGGGGGAAGGGTAAAATTAATTGAAATCCCAACCCTATATGGCGGTGAATATGGCCCTGATCTTTCCTTTGTTGCTAAGCATGCAAATTTAAGTGAAGAAGAAGTTATTAAAATCCATTCAGGAACTGATTATTTAGTTTATATGATGGGATTTTTGCCAGGTTTTGCCTATTTAGGGGGCCTTGACGAAAGAATTGCAACTCCAAGACTAAAAAGTCCAAGGCTAAAAATTGAAGCAGGTTCAGTTGGAATTGCATCAAATCAAACGGGTATGTATCCAGTACAGTCACCTGGAGGATGGCAATTAATTGGCAGAACTCCTCTTAAACTTTATGATGAAAGCAAAAACCCACCAGTATTTATTGAAGCTGGAAATTATATAAGATATGTTCCAATTACTGAAGAGGAATATAAAAAAATTGATGAAGAAGTGGCAGAATATAAATACCAAGTGGTAATTAAAGATGCCGAAAGGAGTGAGCTTCATGAGTAAAGTAAATGTAATAAGCCCCGGCATTTTAACGACAATTCAAGACGGAGGAAGATATGGCTTCCAAGCTCTTGGAGTTCCTGTTTCAGGAGTTATGGATGACCTTTCTTATAAGCTTGCAAATATTTTAGTTGGAAATGATTTAGATGAAGCAGTTTTAGAAGCAACCTATTTTGGTCCCAATTTAAAATTTGAAGATGATATGGTAATTGCCATAACTGGTGCAGATATGAGTCCAAAAATAAATGGTAAGGATGTAGAAAATTATAAGTCCCTAGAAGTTAAGGCAGGAGACAGTCTTTCCTTTGGCAAATTAAAAGAAGGAGTTAGAGCTTATATTGCCTTTGGCGGATCTATTGAAGTTCCTTTTGTCAATAATTCAAAATCAACTCACACAAAAATAAAAATGGGAGGTTTTGAAGGAAGGGCTTTAAAGGCCAAGGACGTTTTAGAAATTAAGGTTAATGAAAAGGCAGCTGGCGGAAGAGAAATCCCCAAAAAATATAGGCCAAAAATCAATAGATTTAATGTGATAAGAACCGTTTTAGGACCTCAAGATGATTATTTTACTGAAAGAGGAATTCATGCCCTCTTTAAATCAGGAGGCTATCAAATAACAAAAGAATTTGACAGAATGGGAATTAGACTTAAGGGATCAAAAATTGAACATAAAAAGGGAGCTGACATAATTTCTGACGGAACAGTTTTTGGTTCAATTCAGGTTCCAGCTAATGGAGAACCAATAATTTTAATGGCAGATAGACAAACTACTGGTGGCTATACAAAAATTGCAACAGTAATTTCATCTGACCTTCCAAAACTTGCCCAAATGCAGTTTTTAGATAAAATTTGCTTTGGAGAAGTTTCTGTAGAAGAGGCGGAGGAAATAGCCATTGAATACCAAAAAAATCTAAAAAAAATAAGGGAAGAAATTTAAACGTATAATAAAAAAGTGCTGGCATTTTTTGTCAGCACTTTTTTATATTTTTATTTTTTATTTCTTTTCAAAAACCACTGGATGGTCAGGATTCCATTTGCAGCATGGACACTTTTTATATTCTTCCATAGTTTTGTGGGCACAGCCACATTCTTCACAGCACTTGTATCTAATATCTTTTCCTTCTGATTTTTTGCAAGTTCCATTTTCGCAATTTACATTTGAATTGCTTTCATTTTTATTGCCGCAGCAATTATTTTTATCAAATCCTTCTTTTTCATGATTTTTGCATGAGCAAGTCTTGTCATCGCATTTCATTTTTCCATGAGCTTTATTTGTATTTATTTCAACTGTCTTTGTCTTTTCGTTATAGGAAATTTCAACGCCAACAAGTTTTGCAGCTTCCCTAATTTGTAGATAATTGAAACCATTAATATTTGCCCCATTTGCCTTAAGATTTTTTCCATTTACAATAATGTCATTTGTAACAAGGCTTGCAGATGCCTTTTTATTTGTTATAGTCTTTAAATCTTCAGATGTTTTTGCATATCCTTCACCTGTTTTAATGACTATAGATTTTTTGCTTGCATCAAAGGATACGTTGAATTTTTTTCCGGATTCACTTAAAATTGCTGCAAAGTCACGAAGTTTAATGTAATTTTTACTATTTATTAAATAGGCAGGAAGGCTTACCTCCTTTCTATCTAAAAGAACTTTTTGTGATGATTTAACAGCGTTTGCACTATTTGCAGCTGCTAAAGCTGATATGCTCATTCCAAAAACTAGGGAAAAAACTAATAATATTTTTAATAATTTTTTCATGACGACCTCCTAATTATTATTTGTTTTGCTTTTAAATATCATACAATTTATTATAGGCAGTGGGAAAAAATTAGTCAAGAATTTTGACAATGGTTATCAATAAAATGGGATTTTTATATTTAATTTCAACAGCAAAAAAATAAAGAGGACTCCTATTAGAGAAGCCCCTTTATTGTGGAACAAAATTCACCGGTCATGAATCTAATTTTGACGGTATTATGTGAATTTTACATATTATGGCCCATTTCCTTGCCCATGTCTTTATCCATTTCTTTTTTAGAATCATCCTTTTTTTGATCTTCTGTAAATTTTTGGGCTAGTTTTCCTTTGCAGCATTTGCAGTTATTATATTCTTCCATAGTCTTATGTCTGCATTTGCATTTTGGGCTGCAAGCATAGTATTCTCCATCTTTTAATTCGGCATTTGAAGATTCTTCTTTAGCATCCATTTTTTTGTTACTGCAGCATGGACAGCTTTTCATTTCTTCTTCAGACTTATGCTTGCACATGCAGCCTTCTTTTTCGCATTTCATTTTCTTTTCAGCAGGGGCTGCCATAGTTTTTATTTCTAGGGCCTTAGTTTCTTCATTAAAAGAGATTTCAAGACCAAGAAGATCAGATGCTTCTTTAATTTGTAAGTAGTTATAACCCTTAATATTTGCACTATTAACCTTTACGACCTTATCATTAACTATAATTTCAATTTCAGATAAAATTGCAACAGATTTTTCATCTTCAACTTTCTTTAAGTCGTCAGATACTTTTTCATATCCTTCGCCTGTTTTAATAAGTACAGCATTTTTTTCCTTATCATAAGTTATGTTAAATTTATTTGCACTGTCATTTAAAATAGCTGCAAAATCACGTAATTTAATATAATTTTTTTCGTTAATCATATAAGCGGGAAGTTCAACTTCTTTTTCATCTAAAATAATTTTTTGAGATGACTTAGCTGCTTCTGCCTTATTTGCTTCGGCTGAAACTGGGCCTACAAGCGAGAAAATTAGTGTGAAAACCATAAATATTTTAATAAATTTTTTCATAATATACCTCCTGATTTTTATTATAAATATTTGCCTTTTCACTAAAACATTTACATATTTAATTATATGCTCATGAGGACAAAAGTCAATAATTTTGATATTAACTATCAAATAATTTTGAAAATAAAAAAGACAAGGCTTATAATTTTTGTCCTTGTCTTCTTAAATATTATGAGATCTGATTATTAGGAAGATTTTTTGCCCTAAAGATTTTTTTCTTTTTCAAATTCATCTTTGGCATCTTTTTGGTCTTTTTCTGCAATTTTTACTTTTGCATCAGCTTCGTTTTTGTCCTTTTCAGCCTTAGCTTCTTTTTCTTTAGCCTCTTCTAATTTTTTATCAGCCTTATTTTTTTTCTTCCTCAGCCTTAGCCTTTTCACTTTCTACATTTTGAAGATTTAAAGCTGCATCTTTAGCTTCTGTTTGGGCCTTTAATAAATTTTTATTTGTCCTATTAAGTTTAGCCTTTGCCCTTGCAAGGATTTCATCAGAGGAAATTTCCACATCAATTTCATAAGCTATTGGATCTTTTCCCATGCAGCATGGGCAAGCATTAAATGATTTTTTATTTTTATGTTTACATGCACATCCTTTTGTGGTGCAAGTTAAATTAACATCTTTTATAATAGATGCGTTTTTAATTTCAATAGTCTTATTTTTCTTCGTTAAAAGAAAATTCTCTGCCTACAAGATTTGCAGCATCTTTAATTTCAAGATAAATAAAGCCGGAAATATATGTTGCCGAAATTTTAATTTTTTGACCATTTACAATTATTTCAATTTCGCCCAAAAAAGCATCTAGTTTTTCTTCTTTAATTATCTTCTAAATTCTCATATTCATAGTCATCCATAGTTTTTATGACAGGTAATTTTTGATCCTTGTCATAAGATAAGCTGAATTTTTTAGAAGTGGTGCTTAAAAACTTCGCAAAATCACGAAGTTTTATATACGTTTTTCCGTCAATGGTATAAGTATTAAGTTCAAATTCTTTTCCGCCTAAAATAATTTTTTGACTTGCTTTACTTGCTTCTAATTTATTTGACTGAGCCGAAGCTGGACTCATAAATGAAAAAATTAATGTAAAATTTACATTTCACATATAATTATATGCTCATATATGGAATTGCCAATAATCTTGATAAGTATCATCAATAATTATAAAAAATTAAGGCCATTCTCTATAAATCGCCTTTAATATTTTTAAACAATTATTGACTTAAAATAATTTATATAAAGGATTGTGAAAGCTAAAAAATATTTATCCATTTATTTTTTTACATTCTTTAAAATATTTGTCATTAAATTTTCACACTTTCTCATTAATATGTGGGTATAAATTAAAGGAACGAGGAGGAATATTAATGGAAGATAATAAAAATTTACTAGAAAATAATAAATTCTATAAGAGAAAAAAGAAAGCATCGGCATTAATTATTCTTGCAATAGTTTTTGCCATTATAGGAGGAGTTATTGGTTCAACTGCAACTAACTTTTATTTTATGAATAAATATAAGGAAGTGGAAAAAAGTGAAAGCAGTGCAAATAATATTACAATAACGGCAAAAGAAGATTCAACTGTTGCAAAGGCTGTGGCAAAAAAAGCTATGTCATCTGTTGTAGGAATTACAACATCAGGTGTTCAAACAACTTGGGTTGGGCCTGTTGAAGTTCAGGGAACTGGATCAGGAATTATTGTGGATTCAAAGGGTTATATAGTTACAAATGCCCATGTAGTAAAATTAAATAATCAAATAATGAAAAAAGTCAAGGTTCAGCTTGACAATGAAGAAACTGTTGACGGTGAAACAATTTGGGCTGACGAAAATGTGGACCTTGCAATTGTAAAAATTAACACCAAGACAAAACTTACTGTTGCAAGTCTTGGTGATTCTGATAAATTGCAAATTGGTGATGTTGCCATTGCAATTGGAAATCCAATTTCCCTACAATTTAATCAATCTGTAACTCAAGGAATTATTTCAGGCTTAAATAGATATGTTGGCGAAGTTTCTGGAGGGGGATATATGGTTGGACTTATTCAAACAGACGCATCAATTAATGGAGGAAATTCTGGCGGCCCACTTTTAAATGCCAATGGAGAAGTTATAGGTATAAATACAGTTAAGGTTCAATCAGCAGAAGGTCTTGGATTTTCTATCCCTATAAATTATGTAAAGAAAATTATAAGAGAAGTAATTGAAACTGGCGATTATAAGGAAATGTCTCTCGGAATCTATTCTCTTGATGCAAAATATGCAGAGCAAGTTATTGGTAAAGATCCAGGAACTGAAAACGGAATTTTAGTAATTAAAGTTTTTGATGGCTCTCCTGCCAAGACAGCAGGACTTGAAGTTGGAGATATAATTACAAAGATTGGGAAATATGGATTAAATGGGGTTAAGGACCTAAAGGCTGCCCTATATAATTTCCAAGAAGGAGATAAAACTGACATTACTTTTATAAGGAATGGAAAAGAAATGAAGGCAGAACTTGTCTTTACAAATTATGAAGTTTCGCAAAGCGAATCCAAAAATAGCCAAAAGAATAATAATAGTTTAAATGTGCCGGACCAAAATTTAGAAGATGATGGAATGGGAGAATCCAATGATTATCAAGATCCCTTTAGTCAATACAGGGACCAATTAAGACAATTTTTTGGAGAATAAAAAAATTACAATAAACCACCAATAAATTTTACAAAAATTCTGCTTCTAAAAATTTAGGAGCAGTTTTTTTGAGAAATTAAAAAATATTTCAGTAAATTATTTATTTAGTTTGTAAAAATTTATATAAAGCTCTAATTTCTGCACTTTTCAAAATAAAAAAATTATGATATTCTTAAATATAGGAAATAATTAATAGATTTTGGAGGTGGGAAATGAGTCGTCAGCTTAGATCAGTAATAATGCTGCTCATTACGGCAATTGTCTGGGGTTTTGCCTTTATTGCCCAAAGAGTGGGGACTGATAATTTGGGGCCCTATACTTTTACATTTTCAAGATCATTAATAGCTTCAGGATTTTTACTTTTAATATTTTTTGTCTTTAAAAAAACATCGCCAGCCTATAGAAATGAAGTTTATGATTTAAAAAAGACAATAAAATATGCTGTCCTTTGCGGAACTTTTTTAACAATAGGTTTAAATTTGCAGCAAATAGGAATTATGGGAACTAGTGCCGGAAAGGCCGGTTTTTTAACGGCAACTTATATTGTTTTAATTCCCATTCTCGGATTTTTTGTAGGCAAAAAAGTTTCAAAACAAGTTATTTTTTGCGTATTTTTAGTAATAGTCGGAACTTATCTCTTATCAGTCAAGGAAGATCTTTCCATAAACAGGTCTGATATGATAATTTTAATTGCGGCAGTTGTTTTTGCCATTCATATTATTTTACTTTCAACTTGCCCCGACGACTGTGAAAAAATTTTGGTTAATGTAATACAGTTTTTTATGGTCTTTTTTATTTCCCTGATCTTAGCTTTTTTTAAAGAAAAAATTCTTATTAAGGGAATTTTAGCTGCCTATTTGCCAATTTTGTATGTTGGAGTTTTGTCATCAGGTGTGGGTTTTACCCTACAAATTATTGCCCTAAAAGATATTGACCCTACAATTGGATCACTTGTAACTTCACTTGAGTCTGTTTTTGCGGCAATTTTTGGCCTGATTTTTCTAAATCAAACTATGAATTTTAGAGAAATTTCTGGCTGCATAATAATCTTTTTGGCAACAATTTTTGCACAAATTCCAAGGGGCTTTATAAGGGAAAAAATTTTAAAAAAGAGAAGTGTTTATAAGTAATTTTAAAATGTAATAAGGGGGTTTGTTATGAGTAGAAAGTTTAAGTCTGCTATAATGCTTTTAATTTCAGCAATAATTTGGGGTTTATCCTATGTTATTCAAAGTCAGGGTATGGAAAAGGTTGGAACCTATACTATGTCCTTTACAAGATCATTTGTGGCATGCTGCTTTTTACTTGCAACTTATTTTGTCTTCAAAAAAATAAGCCCTTATTATAAAAATGAAGTTTTTTCTTGGAGGTCCACAATACTTACAGGAGTAGTGTGCGGTATATTTATGAATATAGGTTTAAATATGCAGCAAGTTGGGGTTACAGGAACAACAGCAGGCAAGGCTGGTTTTTTAACTGCTATCTATATAGTTATAATTCCTATTATAGAATTTCTTGCAGGGAAAAAAATTCCTTTAAAGATGTTTTTTTGCATTTTTATTGCCATGCTGGGAACTTATTTACTTTCCTTTAGAGGAGAGGTGACAATAAATAAATGGGACCTAATTATTTTAGCATCGGCAATATTTTTTGCACTTCATATAATAATTATGTCAAAGTGCCCTCCAGATGCAGAGCAAATTTTAGTTTCTTTTATTCAGTTTTTTACAGTTATGGTAATTTCCTTTGTCTTTGCTCTTTTTAAAGAGGAGATTAGAATGGAAGATATAAAAAGTGCAGGATTTGCAATTTTATATTTAGGGATTTTATCATCAGGAGTTGGATTTACAGTTCAGCTCATTGTTTTAAAAGACTTAGATACAACAGTGGTTTCTTTAATTTCATCTCTTGAAAGCGTCTTTGCAGCAGTTGGCGGTTGGCTTCTTCTTGGCCAATCTATGAATGGCAGAGAAATTTTTGGTTGCATAATGATTTTATTTGCAACAGTATTTGCCCAATTGCCTGGCAAAAGTGAAAAAATTAAGGTTGATTTAAAAGAGGATATAGAGATTAATAATAAATAGAGGTGAAGAAATGTCTTTATTTGATAAACTTTTTTTTAATAGTCCCAAAAGGATTATTGTAATAGATGGGGAATATGGATCAGGAGCTTACACAATTGCTTCAAATATTGCCCAAAAGGAAAAATTAAAATTTTATGATTCAAAGATAATTGAACTTATGAGCCTTGAAGGGAAGGTTAGTGCTGAAAATCTTACAAAGGATGATTCTTTTTTAAAGGGGACGATTTATGACCTATACAAGGAAAATTATTCCTATTCCCAAGAGGACATTTCAATGGTTGATGCTGCCTTTCTTTTGGAGTCAAGAACCATTAGGGACATAGCAAAAAAAGGCCCCTGCGTTTTTGCGGGCAAGTGTGCCGACTACGTTTTGGAGGGAGAAAATATTTTAAGCATCTTTATCTATGCAAGCGATGATTTTAAGAGAAAAAGGCTTCTTGATGGAGGAGAAGTTAAGGAAGAAAAAATTGAAGCAAAAATGGAAAGAGAAGACATGAAAAGGAGAAACCATTACGAAAGAAATTCAGGAAGAAATTGGGGCAGAGCTTCTTGTTATGATTTTAGCATTGATTCATCAGCTTTTACCTTTGAAATTATAGAAGATATGATTATTGAACTTGCAAATAAAAAAATTAAAAATTAAAACCATATAAAAAGGAGCGGCCTTATAGCTGCTCCTAATTTTATATTTAAGATAAAGTATTTTTTTCTAATTTAATATTTTTCCTATACTTACTTGGACTTAGACCAGTAAATTTTTTAAATGACCTTGTGAAATTGGAGGGATTTTTAAATCCAACACTTTCAGCAATTTCAATAATTTCTTTGTCAGTTTTACTTAAAAGCTCCTCAGATTTTATCATTCTTAAATTATTTAAGTATTTAATGGGAGTATATTGGAACTTTCTTACAAACTTAATGTTTAAGTTTGTCTTAGAAATCATAAATTTTTGGCAAATAAAATCTAAGTCGAGATCTTTTTCCATATTATCTTTTAAATACTTTTCTATTTTAATAATTTCATCTTTTAAGTCTTCCTTATAATATTTCTTTCTATTACTTGTGATTTTCTCATTAGAAATTAAATGAATAAGTTCTAAAGTCTTTAAAGAAATTAAAATCATATCCTTCTTTTTAAGGGCCTCGATTAATTGATTTGCTAAGAAAATAGTATCTCTACTAGAGAAGTTAAAGCCAATATTCAATGCACCATCGACATTTCTAATAAAATTTTCAATTATTTTATAATAATCTCCTTCTTTTTCTATTTTCCTAGGAGAAATTACAATATTAAAGGCAATAGTGCGATCGCTTGTGGAATAGGACTCAATTGATTCAGGTATAGACTTGCCAACAAATATTTCCCTTGTTATAAGAATCTTTTTGTCATTTATGTGTGTATAATAATTCCCTTCATAACAATAGGCTATCCTATATCCAAAACTTCCCTTATACTTAGAATTTCTTGCAGAGTATTTTTCATATAGCTTTATATACATAACACAAATTCCTGGAAAGATTTCATAAGAAATCATTTTGTTTTTAGGAGAATTTATGCCTTCGTACTCAGCAATCCTTTTGTTTTTTGTTGGATATTTTTTAAAGCCCCAAGAGGCCAATAAATCCTTATCCATTTATAAATTCACCACATTTAATCAATATATAAATTCTTCTGATTTTTTTGAAGAATCAATCATTTTTTTATAAGTTACACTTCTGCTTAGAAGTTCATCATGTCTGCCAAAGTCTTCTATCTTTCCCTTATTCATTACTATAATTTGATCAACGTTTTGAATTGATTTCATTCTATGGGAAATTATTAAAACTGTTTTATCTTTTGTAAGTTTATTTAGGGAATCTTGTATATACTTTTCATTTTCCACATCGAGGGAAGCGGAAATTTCATCAAGAAGGATTATTTCTGCATTTTTTAGAAATGCTCTTGCAATTGAAATTCTTTGTCTTTCTCCGCCTGACAATTTAGATCCATTTTCTCCAATATTAGTTTCATATTTATCAGAAAGTTTTTCTACAAACTCATCACAATTTGCGAGTTTCGCTGCTTTTAAAACATCTTCATCGCTAGCATTCATATTTCCAATTCTAATATTATCCATAACGCTTCCGTTAAATAATATTACATCTTGAAAGACCATTGATATATGTTTAAATAAATCTTCTGTTCTTGCCTTTTGTATGTCCTTATTATCTATTGCAATTTCGCCTTCATCAGCATCATATAATCTTGATACAAGCCTTAAAACTGTTGTCTTGCCACAGCCAGATGATCCTACAAAGGCTGTCTTTTTTCCTTGGAGGGTCTTGAAAGAAACATTATCTATTACCTTTTTGTTATCAACATATGAAAAGGTTACATTTTCTCCTTCGATGTCAAATTTATTAAAGTTAGTTTTTTGACCCTTTTGTTTTTCTTCATTTCTCAAAGCGTTTATATGCTTAACGGGAGAGTCTATATACATAAGTTCTCCAAAATTTTGATTAAATGAGGCAATCCCATCGATTAATCTTGCAGCTGCAAATAAATAGCCGGCAAAATAAAGAATATTAATATTTCCTACAATTAAATCATTTAGGCCAAAAAACATAACAAAACCCAGGGATAAATTTGCTACAAGTCCAGCTGCTGTTATGGGCATTACTTGTCCAAGTTCTGATGAAATATGATATTTTTCAAGTTTTCTAACAAAAGCAATTGATTTTTTTTCTTTTTCTTCAGCCAAGTTATAGGATTTAATTTCTGTAGACAAATCAATTAGCTCTTGAAACATTTTTGAAGATTTTCTTTGTTCTTTATAATATTTTTTCGTTGCTTGCGACTGAATATTTTTTGATAAAAAATTCAAAACCATTGAAGCTAGCACAGGCACAATTACGCATAGGCCAAGTTTTATATTTCCTATTAAAAGAAGGCTTGAAATTATTATAAAGCTAAAAATAAAACCATAGTAGCCAGCAATGGCATGGCTTATGGAATGTTCCACAGCCTCTACATCCTTCATAATAGTTTGAGATAGGTCTGTTAAATCTGTTCTTGAATAAAAGGAGAGGGGCAAATCTTTTATTATATTTGCTATTTCTATTCTAAGATTTGCAGATTCTTTATATGTTTGGTCATAGGTTGTAACATAATCTTTATTTAAAATAATAAACATAAATATCCCAATTATTAAAAATAATAAAATTGAAATCATAAGATTAAAGGGTCCATAGCCTAAAATCCCTTGAAGGACATACATAAGAAGCATTATTGGAAGCATAAAGGAAATATTTTTAAGGGCAGAATATATAATTGAAATAAAAACGCCCTTTGCTCCCTTGTCCGTTAAGGCAAATCTATTTTTTAAATATTTAATCATTAGACAACCCTCCAATCATTTGCCATTTCATAAAGATTTACAAATTTCTTGTATCTACTATCTTTATTCATAAGATTTTGGTGTGAGCCCCTTTCAATTATTTTACCATCTAGAACAACAAGTATTTCATAGGCGCCCCTAATGGAAGATAATCTGTGAGCAATCATAATAACAGTTCTATCTTTTATTAAATTTTTAAAGGCAACTTGCAGTTCATATTCATTTTCTGGATCGGCTGCCGCTGAAGCCTCATCAAGAATTATTATTTTTGGATTTTTTAAGAATATTCTAGCAATGGATATTCTTTGATTTTCACCACCAGATAGATTAATTCCCTCTGCACCTATAATAGTTTTATAGCCATCTTTAAATTTATCAATAAATTCATTACACCTTGCAAGTTCAAGTGCCTTTAAAACTTCCTTGTCACTTGCATCTTTTTTTGCCAGCTTTACATTGTCAAAAATTGATAGGCCTTTAAATAGTTTTGGGTTTTGAAAGACTATCCCAATGCTATTCATCAAATAATTTTGCTCATAGGAAGAAATATCTTTGCCTCCAATTTTAATTTGACCAGAATCTATGGGGTAAAGACCAGTTATTAATTTTGCAATTGTGGATTTACCACTGCCTGATGAACCTATTAAAGCGTAAACTTTATTTCCTTCAAGTTTTAGATAAAAATCATCTAAAATTTTTTTATCCTCTTCATATGAAAAGCTAACATTATTAAACTCAATATCTGTATTATCCATTGAAGTATCTGAGCCAAAAATAGTCTTTCTTTCACTCATTTCAGTAAATAATTTTTCAAGATTATCTACTGCAGAATTTGCCTGATAAACATACATACCAACATACATTATCTTCATTAAATCTGTAAAAAATAGGCCCATAAATAGAGTGAAAAATAAAATTTTAGCAGACCAAAGACCAGGATTTTCTCCACGACTTACCATAAATATAGCAAGAAAAACTGGAGCAACTATAAAAATATTTAAGAGCCACTGAAAAGAAACATAGGGGATTCTGCAAGACATGGAATATTTATAAACCATATCTCTATAGCCAATAATATTTTCGTATAATTTTTTAAAGCCAATGATGGGAGCGTTAAAAATCTTTACAACTGGCATAGCACTAACATATTCAACAGCTCCAGCATTTAACTGGTCACCCATTTTCATATATTCTCCCATAAAACTTGTATCGCCCATCATTTTTTTCATAATGAAAAGTGATAGGAAAACAATTATTAAGAAAAATATGCCAAGATATAAATCTAAGTTAAAAACAAGAATTAGCATAAGAATGGGCATTAAAATTGCTGAAGTTTGATCAGGTATAAGATGGGCAACAATCATATGAGTTTGCTCAACATTATTGTCAATTATTTTTCTGACTTCTCCAGATTCGTGGGTATCAAAAAAAGTGCTTGACGCCCTAAGTAAATTTTCTATGCCTCTTTCACGAAGCCTTGTTTCTAGCCTAAAGCCAGCAAGGTGACTTATCCAAAGGCCAAGTAAATATACAAGTCCTTGCAAAATAAATAAAATCAAAATAGCCGGGGCAAGTTTTATACTCTCATCTAAACTATTTCCCAGGAAAATATCCTTTAATAATTTCCAAATTAAAAAATATGCATAGAACTGCATTAAATTACTAGCCGTTGTTAAAATCACAGATAAAAATCCCTGAAATTTTTTCTCTGGCATATAAGCAAATAATTTTTTGTATAATTTCAAAATACAATCACCTCTTTTTTCTTTGATAATCTTTATCAAAAATATTATATATTATTCTTTAATATTATTCTTTTCAAAAATACCTGACTATGCAATAATATTTTAAAATTGTATGAGATATTATTAAAAGCTAAAATAAAATTATAATAAAAAAGCTGCAAAATAGATTATTTCTATTTGCAGGCAGCTTCTTTACATCATATTATATTCTTTTAAAATACTTAAATATTTTTTAAATCCAGCATTTGTAATTCCATATATTTTTTTGTCCTCATCTTTAAAAATCAATTTTTTGGACAGGAGGTATTTTAAATGGCTATCTGTAATTTTTTTATCCCAATTCAAATGATCTTTAATAGTGTCAAAACTTAGTTCTATTTGTTCATCAGAATTTCCTAGGTGATGACCTATATGAATTAAAATTAAATAGGATTTAGTTAGGCTTTTATTTTTTATAGACCTAAAAATTTTTGTAATAAGTCCGTCCCTATTAAAGAGGGCAGCAAGGAAAAATAATAGGCCTGAAACTGTTGCTGTCATTCCTGACATAGAAACATTTAAAATATAGCCAAGGCTAAAACCTAAATAGCAAGATATAAAGGAAAAAATTACAGTTAGGAACAATAAATTTTTCAAAGTCTTTGTCAAAAGGTAGGCACTGGCTCCCGGTACTATGAAAAAGGAAATTACAAGAATTGCCCCAACGGAGTCAAAGGAAACAACGGCTGTTAGAGAAGATAGGCCCATAAGTGAATAAAATAGAAGGACTGATGAAAAGCCGCTAATTGTGGCAAAATCCTTATCAAAGGTTGTAATTTTTAATTCCTTATAAAATATTAAAATAAAGGAAAGATTTATAAGAAAAACTATAGATGAAAAAATTAGAGCCTTAGGAAGATTAGAGCCAAAGAAATTTATAGTATTTAAGGGGGCAAGGATAACTTCTCCCATTAAAACTACGTCTGTATCAATGTGGACATTTCTCGCATATTTTGTAATTAAAATTACTGCAAGGGCAAAAAATAAGGGAAAGACAATTCCCACTGCATCATCATTTTTAACAAGGCCAGTTTTAGAAAGTGATTCAATGGTAAAAACTGTTAAGAGTCCAAAAAGGCCAGCACCTACAATTAAAAGAGGGGATGTAATATCTTTTGTAATAAAATAAGCAAGGACAATCCCCAGAAGAACGCTGTGACTTATGGCATCCGTTACCATTGAAAGATTTCTAAGCATGATAAAGACTCCAATTAAGGAACATGAAAGAGAAGTTATAAATAAAATTAAAAATATGGTGTAATTCATTTGTACTTCCTCCTTCTCATATAATTTGCCACAAAGGCTCTAGGACCAAACAAAAGGGAAAATAGGGCAAGGCTAGTCATAATTAATATAATTGTTGGGCCTGTTGACATTCCGTCATAAACTGTTGAAATGTAAGTTCCCAAAAAAGCGGAAAATCCGCCAACAAAGGCTCCAATAACCATAACCTTAAAAAAATTATTTGACCATTGTAGAGCAGCAATTGGCGGTACAATTAAAAGGGAAGAAATTAAAATTGCCCCAACAATTTTAAGACCTGCTCCAATTAAGATCATGGCACAAACCATAATTAGTATATAAATAACTTTTGCATTTATACCAATTGTTCTAGCATAGTTTTCATCAAAGACAAAAACTTTAATCTCCTTATAAAAAAGGCCTATTAAAATAAGGCAGATTATGGAAATAAATAAAATCATTTTTACATCATTTAAAACCATATAGGCAGCTTGACCAAAAATATAATTTTGAAGGCCTGATTGTGAGGCCCTTTGATAGGCTGGATTGCCTTGAATATAGGATTTTAAAACCATGCCTAGGCCAAAAAAACTTGAGAGAATAACAGCTAGAATTGTGTCAAGGGAAAGTTTTGTATTTTTATTTAAAATTTCTATAAAAATAAAGGCTAGAGATCCAGAAAAAATTGCACCCATAAGAAGAATTATAGGGTTTCTTGAAGCAAATAGAATAAAGGCAAGGACAACTCCGGGAAAGGCACTGTGGCCAATGGCATCACCAATAAGGGACTGACCCTTTAAAACAGTTATAGTTCCAAGAACTGCTGATGAAATGGCAAGGAAAAAACTTCCAAGGGCAACGACTAAAAAACCATAGGATTTTAAAACTTCCAAATCAAACATTAATTTCCCCTCCAAAAGCCTTTTCAATATTTTCAGGATTAAAAACTTCAGAAACTTCTCCTTGACCAATAACTCTTTTATTTAAAATTACAATATGATCAAAATATTTTTTTATGGTATTTAAATCGTGGTGGACAACAATTGAAGTCTTACCCCGCCTTTGAGAATCGTGAAGAAAATCCATAATTATGCCCTCAGTTTTTTTGTCAACTCCTGCCAAGGGTTCATCCATAAAATAAATTTTGGCACTAGAGGCAATGGCACGGGCAATAAAAACTCTTTGTTTTTGCCCTCCTGAAAGCTCTGAAATCTGCCTATTTTTAAAATCTTTTAAACCAATTTTGTCTATAGCTGCTTCTGCAAGAATCTTATCTTTTTTTCCTGGCCTTTTAATCCAGCCGAGATTTGCATACCTGCCCATTAAAACCACGTCAAAAACTGTTGTTGGAAAGTTCCAATTAACAGAAGAAGATTGAGGTATATAGGCAATTTCTTTTTTCATCTCCTTAATAGATGAACCCATAATCTCAATCTTCCCTGACAGAATTTTTTGCAGGCCAAGTATGCCCTTAAGGAGGGTTGATTTTCCCGCTCCGTTAGGGCCTACTATGGCCGTTATGGAATTTTTGATAAAGTCTATATCATTGTCCCATAAAACAGGCTTGTCATTATAAGCAATTGTCAAATCTCTTACACTTATAATTACATCCTTCATATTTTCTCCTATTTTAAATTATCTACAATCAAATCAATATTGTGTTTATACATATCAATATAATTATCGCCGCTTTGACCAAGGGGTGCTAGGGAATCTGAAAATAATTCATTACCCTCACCGCTAACAACCTTTACTTCAAAGCCCTTTGATTTACAAAGTTCCTTTAATTTTTCCATTCTTGCAGGGTCAGTAGTTGATTCTGCAAATATTGCAGGAACCTTATGGTCTACAATAAAGTTTGCTGTATCTTCAATATCCTTATTTGCAACTTCTGAATCAGTCGAAACACCTTGTGGAGCAACAACTTCAATTCCATAGGCCCTTGAAAAATAATTAAAGGCATCATGAGGAGTAATTAAAAATCTATGGTCTTCAGGGATTTCCCCAAGCCTTTCTTTATTATATTTGTCAAGCTCATCAAGCTTTAACAAATAATTTTTTAGGTTTTCATCAAATTCATCTGCATGGTCAGGTACAAGTTCCTTTAAAGCTTTGGCTGCAGTTTCTGTAGCTAACTTATAAAGGGAAATATCAAACCAAAAATGTGGGTCAACAATCATATGACCGTCTTCATCCATTTGACCAATTTTATCTTTAGGGAAATTTGCTGATAAATCCACACCTGATTTTTCAAGAATATCTACCATTTTTCCTTCAAAGTGAAGTCCATGGAATAAAACTAAATCTGCATCACTAATCTTATCTATATCTTGAGATTTTGGAATATAAAGATGAGGGTCTTCGCCAGCAGGGATAACCATTTGAGTATCAACAAAATCCCCAGCAAGGACATTAGTCATGTCATATAAAAAAGAAGTTGTGGTTGTAACCTTTTTCTTATCTTGATTTCGACTGCTTTCAGCAGAATTTGAAGCTGAATTTACATCTTGACCCTTATTTTTTGGGCCGTTGCAACCGCACAGGGCAAAAATAAGTAAGCCAAGTAAAAGTATTTTTTTCATAAATCCTCCTAGTATAAAAATATTAGCTAGTTTTAGAAAATTTAAAATTTATATACACATTAAAATTAATAGCAATTTATTTAAGGCTCTTAAATATAATTAATTTTAGAATAATAAATTAAAACTTATGACTTGAAAGCTATTTTTACCAAAGTTTGCACTTAAATAATTACTTTAAATTTAATAAATATTAATATAAAATATGAGTTAAGCTAGCCTAACTTATATTTTATATTAATTTTATTATTTGTCAATGATTTATATTATCATTTATTAGAATATTACAATTTTTTATTTTTATTTTTAACTTTTGATATAAAAATATGAAATTCTATTACCTTATTTAAATTTGAAAAAGACAAATTTTGAATATGCCAAGATTTTTATTATATTTATAGTTTATGATATTTTAATTGGGGGGAAAGTTTTGAGAAAGAAAAATTAAATAACACTTATTATTTTGCGACCAAATTATCCCTTTTTAATCAGAAATCTCCTCAAAAAAAACAGCCCTAAAATTAGGGCTGTAAATTTATAATATTTAAATGAGATGCTTAAGCAAATCCGCTAGCAATATGCTAATGAATTAATTTTAAGAACTTTTCGCCTTATTTTCTTCTCTATCAGTTCGAACTCTAAGCCTTGCGTCTTCAACTTCTTTTGCTCTTTCATATGCGTGCATAATAAGGGCAATTGTTACAACTGCATAAGATAAGAATGTTCTAAAGTATTCACCAATCATGGCATCGCCAGTTAAAGCCTTGCCAGCTTGAGGCATTACAATAAACATAATGTGGAAAAGAGCAGTTCCTAAAATTGCATTTGGAATTGATGCCTTTGAAACGGAAGCACCACCAACAAGAAGTGATGCAGCTGCATAAAGAGCTGCTTGGTCTTGACCACCATAAGTTGAAAGAGTTCCAATATTTTGCAAATAAATAATTTGTCCGTAACAAGCAAGAACTGTTGAAATAATTATTGATTGAACCCTAATCTTATCTGAATACATACCAGCGTTTGTAGAAACAACTTGATCTTGTCCAACTGCCTTCATATCATGACCAAGTTTTGTATTTTTAAACCATAGGATGAATACACATAGGATGGCAATTACAATAATTGTTGCAATAGGTATATCAAATCTAATTGCTTGACCACCTGCAAGAGGGAAGTCAATTCTTAATTTCAACATATTATCAAGACTGCCTCGGGAAACAAGAGTCAGGGCATTTTTAATACCATAGCCTTGAGATAGAAGCATTTCTTTTGTTCTAATTGGAATAATAGTTCCGCAGAAGAAAAGTAGGAACAATTGATACCAACCTTGGATAAAGAAAGCTAGCATCATTGATGTAATCATTTCTCTTCCCTTGGCCCTATTTAAAACCATACCTGAAAATTGTCCCAGCAAAACTGCAATTGGTGTGCCAACAAGAGCTGCAACTAAAAGTCCAGTTGCCCCTGTAAGACCCCAGTCTTGGGCAAAAATAAGACCAATTTGACCACTCATTGCACCAAGAGGAATACCAAAGTTAATTCCCATACCTGCCATAATAGGTATTAAAAGGGAAAGAACGAAGAAAGTATTTCTAACCATTCTTGTTGCAAGTTCACTAGTAATTGATGCAACAGGAGGCTTAGCAATAATAAGTCCGATTCCGCAAATTACCATAAAAAGGATTGGAACCATGAATCTTCTAATTTGTTTTGAAAAATCTTTATTCATTGTTTCTATTCCTCCTTGTAAGTGCATAAACTATCATACCATTAGTAACTATCATACGAAGTATTTCTGAAATATCAATATTAAAGGCTCCATTAATAACTGTAGGAGTTAAGGTGATAATTCCTTGGAACAAAAATGTTCCAATTATTACATGGGGAATAGTTGCCTTATTTATAGATGCACCACCTATTAAAAGAGCCGCTACTGTTTGGAAAGTAAAGGCAAGGGGTGCTTGATATAATTGTATAAATCCATAGGATTGTTGGTAGACAATAATACCAACAGATGCAATTGCAGTAGAAAGCATAACAGAAACAAGTCTTGCCCTATTAATATGAATGCCACTTGCTCTTGCATAGTCAGGATTTGATCCAACTGATGTCATTGCTGTTCCTGTTTTAGTTTTGAAAAATGCCCAAACAATAAAGGCAAAGATTGCAAATAATATAAACATGCCTACAGGAATTAAGGCACTTCCAATCTTAAAGGATAGGAAATTGGTTATCAAACCTAAACTCAGTTTATTTCCAGCTTCCCCAACTGTACTCGTCATCCAATAATCAGCAACGGGAATTTGCTGTCTTAAACCTGCACCACTATAGGATAAAACGGAAATAGGATTTTTATATGGTAGTAGTAAATATGCTATACACATAAAAGACGTAAATGAATAGCCAACATAAGTTGCTATAAGCATTTCATCGCCCTTAATTTTATTTAAAACAAATCCATAAATGGCTCCGAAAACAAGAGAAAATATAACTGCAAAAACCATGGCCATAAAAATACCCATATAGCCTTTGAAGCCAAATTCTATTGAAGTTACACCGCCAAGAATACCTCCTACAACACCAATTGGAATACCAAAGTTTAGACCACATCCAGATTGAACCATAGGCACAAGAGAAAGTACAAGAATTGAAAACATACCAAATCTTGAAAGAACGTTTTGGAATGAATCACTAACACTTACTCCAGCAAAGGGAGCTGCAACAAATAGTCCTACTAAGAAAAGGGCGATTATAAGTCTGGCAAGGCCAAATTTTTTCAAAATATTTTTACTGTTCACAGTCACACACCTCCACACTTTCACCGCTCATTAGAAGTCCAAATTTTGCTGGATCTTCTTTAGGACTTAAAATGCCTGCAATTTTTCCTTCGCAAATAACTGCTATCCTGTCACAAATTGATCTAAGTTCTTCAAGTTCTGAAGAAACCATAATAATTGTTGTGTTATTTTCACTGTTAAATTTTTCCAAAGATTCAAGAACTAATTGCTTAGCACCAATGTCAATTCCTCTTGTTGGTTCTGAAACAAATAAAAGCTCTGGTTCCATGGCAAAGGCCTTGGCAAGACAGATTTTTTGTTGGTTACCACCAGAAAGATTTCCTGCTTTTTGTTCAGGGCCTGTACATTTAATGGCCAGTGAATCGATATAAGAATTTGAAACTTTCTTCATGGCATCTTCATCTCTAAATTTTAGACCCAAAATATTTTTTATAAACTTATTTTGGATTTGCATAGCATTAAAAGTTATATTCCAAAAAATAGGTTCATCTAAAAGAAGACCAACGCCACGTCTGTCTTCAGAAACGAAAGCAATTCTTTTCTTTAAAATTGAAGCAGTTTTTCCAAGTTCAAGTTTTTCGCCATTAAATACAACTTCTCCGCCTACGGGATAAGTTCCTAAAATTCCATTTGGGATGCCCAGTTTTCCTTGACCAGCAAGGCCGGCTATCCCTAAAATTTCTCCACGTCTAACTGAAAAATTAACATCATAACAAGCTTCACCAGGCATATCAACCCAAAGATGCTTAACATCCATAACTATATCATTGTCATTTAAATTTTTATCAGTTTTGTAGGCTAGATTTAATTTTTCATTTTCTCCTCTTCCAACCATCCAATTTGCAATTTGTTCAATTGAAAGATTTTCGTTAACCCTATCTTCAACAACAACGCCATCCCTTAAAACGACAACCTTATCGCAAATTGTTAGAACTTCACGAAGCCTGTGAGAAATAAAGATAATTGAAATTCCAAGACCAGCAAGCCTTTGAAGGGATTCCATTAGAGAATTTGCTTCACTTTCTGTTAATACAGCTGTGGGTTCATCCATAATAATGAGCTTTACATCTTCCCTAGTAATTTCTCTGGCAATTTCTATAAACTGTTTATGACCAACAGGCATTTCTCTAACATATTCTTCAGGACTTATTTCAATCCCAAGTTTATTAAGAGAATCAACTGCTGTTTTTATATTTTCCTTTTTGTCAATAGTCTCAAGTTTTTTGCCGAAGACAGCTGATATTGGAGTTTTAGTTGTCTTTTCCATATCAAGTGTAATATTTTCGGCAACAGTGAAACCAGGAATTAAATTAAATTCTTGGTGGACCATTCCTACGCCAGCTTTTAAAGCCTCTATAGGATTTTTGAAGGCCTTTTGTTCGCCGTCAAAATAAAGTTCACCGTTAAATCCTCCCGTATTAGAGATTACTTCCATACCGAAAATAATATTCATAAGAGTGGATTTACCGGCTCCATTTTCTCCAACAAGTCCCAAAATTTCACCTTTTTTTAAAGTGAAATTAACATTTTTTAAAACTTGATTTTCACCAAAAGACTTACTGACATTTTTGACTTCAAGTAAATTTTCTGTCAAAATATCACCTCTTTCTAATAAAAAAACCAACGGGTTTTAAGCCGTTGGTTTTGGCTACTTTACTCTGCTTGTCCTTCAGCTTCTTCTTGAGATTTTTCAATCGCTTCGAAGTCAACATTTAGATTTAGATATTTTTCAGGAACTTCAACTTTATCCATTCCTAAGAATCCCTTACCATAAACGTAAGTGTCTTGAGCAATCAATACGTGATTGTCAACAGCATTACCATTTTGTCTGTCTATGAAGTTTGAACTCATCCAGCTAGCACCTTCAGTGTATTTATTAAGCGATTCTGTAATATCATTTATATTTGTTAGTTCGTGTTCGCCATGAAGAACTTTGATTACGTGATCAACAGCTGCTCTTGTTTCAGTATATCCTAAAGAGTAAGCCCAAGATCCCATTCTTCCACCGCCGCCTGCTGCAACAACTGCGTCATTAACTCTTTGATTAATTGCTTTCCAATCTCCTGCAATGTCTTTTAAGTCAACAGAAAAGGCATTTGGATAACCCATAATAGGTGATGGAAGGTCAGGTTCAACAAAGATTGCTCCGCCTTGTGCAACACCTCTTAGAAGAGGTTCAGTGTGGGCATCATTTGTACAGAAGAAAGCAGTATCTTTACCATATTTATCAATCCAAGATTGGATATTTTCTGCAATATATTGTTGTGCACCTGGAATACCAATATCAGTTGTTGGGTCTGGTGCGTTTAAAGAAATAAATTCAAGTCCTAAATCTTTACAAGCTTCTTCAAAAATCGCACGTCTTAAAGCTAACATTTCAATTGACATATGTCTTGGGAAAGTGATGTGAGCAAATTTTGTTGCACCCATATCCTTAGCTGCTTTTACAACTCTATATCCTCTTGATACGTTATCAACATCGATTACAAGGTCAGATGCACCTTCAACCATGATTACGTCTTCTTGAGGAGTTAAGTTTACAAGAATAATGTCAGGTCTTTGTTCTCTAATTTTTTGGAAAGCTGCAGATGTTCCTGGAACTGATTGGTTCATAATAACAGCTTTCATAAGAGGATCGTCTGCCATAGCAGTAATCTTTTGGATTGTAGTTTCGATTTCGGCTTCGAATCTGTCAGGATAAGTGTCGTTTTTAACGACATCTGAACCAAATTCTTCAATTGCTGCTTCAGCAGCTCTGAATTCATCTTCAGATTGTGAAACTGTACCAGTAACTACACCAATATGATATTCTTCCCCTTCTTTCAAAGTTTCAAATTGAGCCTTTGGAAGATCTTTTACTTCAGTGGCGGCATTGCCTTCGGCTGTTGTTTCGCTACCGTTAGCGGGGGCTTCGTTTTCTACTTTTGAGCAAGCTATACCTGTTAGGGCAAGGCCTATAAGTAGAAAATAAGTGATAAGTCTTACAATTTTTTTTCTCATTTTGTTCCACCTCGTTTAAAATTTTACAAAATATTAATAAAAATTTTAATAATTTAAATAAATTTTAGCACGATAAGCAGCTAGTGTCAAATATATTTTAAGTGATAAATAATTGATAGAAATTATTATCAATTATTGTTTGATAGGATTTTATTAAAGTTATATTAATTTTAAATAAGGGCTAATAAAAATTTATAAATGAATAGAACTACTTTATAGGTCATTGGAAGTATCTTGCTTAATTGTAAAAGAAAATTTTTTTACTAAGAGCAAAAAGTGAGGTCCTCAAAATTATAAAATTTCCAAAGGAAGCTTAGAAAAAAACAATTGAAAGGTTATATCCTAATAAAAAACTTTTGAAAAGCAGGCCAGAAAATTTATAAAAGATTTAAGGCCAATAAAAAAGGTGATGTTGCAGAGTAGAATCATCTATTCTGTAACATCACTATCTTCATTATTCCATTGGTTCAAAATCTGATTTTTCAGCTCCACATAGTGGGCAAGTCCAATCATCTGGAAGATTTTCAAAAGCTACTCCCGGTTCAATTCCACCATCTTCATCGCCTATTTCAGGATCATAAATATATCCACATAGGGTGCATTCATATTTTTTCATCTTGTACTTAATTCTCCTTTCAAATAATTAATCTTAATTAATTCATAGATTTTATACCCAATATATAAAATTTTAACAATTTTTTCAAAAAGTTTAAGATATTTTTTAATAAATTTTACATAAATATTTAGAAAAGTTTAAATATTTTTATTAATGGGTAAAGCTTAAGCGAGAAAAGAAAAGTTGGAGTGAGTAAAGTGAAAGTTTTATTTGATTACAGGGGATCATCTTGTAGTGATCTTTTTTCTGTAAAAAACTTTATAGAAAAAACTTTAAAAAAATTAAATACATATATAGATGACAAGGACCTGCTTTTTGATATAAAACTTATTTTAAGTGAGCTTGTTGTTAATGGTGCTCTTCATGGTAATTGTAGCGATAGCCATAAAAAAGTATATTTAAAAGTAATGATTGACAGTCAAAGCATTATTATTATTGTCAGGGACGAGGGAGAAGGTATTGACATTGAAGAGATTAAATGTGATTCTCTTTCTTGCTCTGGCAGGGGTCTTATGATTGTTGAAGCCCTAACGGATAAATTAATCTTAAATAATAATGAAGTAATTGCCATAAAAAGCCTTATTAGTGGCTAAGCTTTTTTCGACTATGGTCATAGGCATCTATAAGAGAATTTATAAGAATTATATAATACTGATAAAATGAAAAGTAAATAACAGTTATGGGGTAGCCAATTGTATCTACAGGGATTCTTGCAGATATGTTCCATGGCACGAATACTGATGTTAATAAAGACGAATTAGAAAGATTTAAAGCTAATTTGTCTTTTTCTTTTACCTTATTTCTGCTCATTTCATAGGTTAGCATAATGGAAAGAGTTTGGTTTGTTGAAAAGCAGGCTATAAAAAATGACAAAATTTCCATTGTAATAAGGGGAGGAAAGTTGTCAAAAATTTTATTGACAAATATTTTTACTTCCTTTAAAAGATCACTTTCTTTAAAAATTCCAAAGTAAGATGATGATATACCAACAATTAAAATTGCTCCCATCATGGAAATTATGCCGCCCCCATTTATGGATTTATCTGCATTTAAGTCTTTATAGCCAAAGATTAGGGATCTAATTATTTCTGAAAAATCTCTTTCTTGTAAAAAATAGGCAAGAATAATACCGCAAATTATAGATGAAAGCATATTGTACTTTAAGGGAACTTTAAAGAGTGAGAGGACAATAATTAAAAGGGCGGGAAGAATTAAAATAATGTTAAAGGAAAAATCTGCCTTAATGCCTGAAAGATCAGGAGAAGCTATTGAGCCTTGGGCCTTTAAATTTAAAAGCTGAAAAGTTAGGCAAGTTAAAATGAAAGGGATGAGGCCGGACTTTAGCATATTTTTTACATTGTTATAAAAGTCTGTTTCAGTTATTGTGGCAATTAAAAGAGATGCTGTTGACATAGGTGAAGTTCTGTCGCCAACAAAGGCACCAGAAATTATTGCACCCCCGGTTAAATAAGGATTCATGCCAAGGGTAAGTCCCAAAGACATGGAAATTACACCTGCCGTTGAACAGGTGCCAAAAGATGTGCCAGTAAGCATGGAAATTAATGAATTAAATAGAAAAACGCCAAGGTAAAAATATTTTGGTGAAATAAAGGAAACGGCATGATAAATAATATAGGATATTGTGCCGCATGACCTCCAAATTCCAGTAATCATTCCTATTAGCATAAAAATAAAAAGCATAAGGGCACAGGATTTAAAACCATCATAAATCATAGATAAAATTTTTTGAGGGCTGAAGGATTTTTTTAAAAGATAGGCTATAAATGAAAATAAATTTATTAATAGGGCAATGGCTATGGGAAGTTTTAAAAATAAAAATATCAAAAGAATAGCAACAAATAAAAGCAAAGTAATTAATTCAAGCATTTTTCCTCCCAAAAAACAATTTTAATATTATTTTAATATTTCCTTAACAATTTTCCTTTATAATTATTTATTGTATAATAAAATTAGGAAAAATTAAAGACTGGAGAAGGGAGACAAACTAGATAAAATGGAGAAAATCAAAAAAATTTTCAAAAAAATCAAAGATTTTTTATTGTCCCATAAAATTATTTTAATTGTCCTGGGACTTATTTTACTATTAATTTTGGCAAAAATTATTGGCGGCCTATTTTTCAAGAAGGATTATGAGGAAATTTCCCAAAATCAAATTGTGACTCTCACAAAGGGAGAAGTTATTAATTCTGTAAATGAAAATGGAAAAGTTGCCCCTAATACTTCAAATGAAATTTACGCAGAAAAACAATTGCCGGTTAAAGAAATTTTAGTAAAAGTCGGTGACAAGGTTGAAGAAGGGCAAGTTCTTGCAAGGCTTGATGGCGATTCGCTTGAAGAAGAAATAGAAAAGGCCAAGGCTCAAAAGTCTGCAAGTGGAAAAACTGTGGCTGCTTCAATAAATTCTGCTAAAAAAAGACTTGCTGAAGCTCAGGAAAATCGAAAAAATGGTACAAACCCCACAATAGTTTCTGCCCAAACTGCTCTTCAGTCTTCTAAAGATGCTTATAATGCTGCAAAAAAAGCCTATGAAGATTATAAAAGTTCCATTGATTTAGGATATAATCCTGAAATTGTAGGAGAAAAAAATTCAAGAGAAAATCTTGCCTATCAAGAAGAAAGTGGAAATTTAAAATTTAGGCAGCTCCAAAGCGACTACAATGACAATATTGTTAAGGCATCAGAAAATAGAAAGCTTGCTAGGGAAAAGGAAATTGAAAAAAATAGAATTCAAAATGAAATTGACAATTTAAATAGGATTCTTACTGAAATTGGAATTAAGCAGGGACAGTTGCAAGCTGACCTTGAAGGTTCAAAGTCAGTTAAAAAATTATCTACTGGCGAAAAAGAAAATTCTAGCCCAAAAACTGAAAGCATAATAGTAAGTGGCGATAGTTCACAAATTGAAGAAACAACAAGAAAAATAAATAATTTAACAAGAGAACAAACGGAAATAAATATAAAAATTAAAAATCTTACTGATGAACTTTCAAAAGTTTCAGGGGATAAGGAAAAATATACATCCGAGGCTGATGCCTTAGATAAGGAAATTGAAAGCCAAAGAAAAAATCTTGACCTATCAAAAATTGACATTGATAAAGCAAGAGATGATTTAAAGGCAGATGCCGATAAGTCAATTAAGGCTTCAAAAGCAAGAGAGGATCAGCTAAAGACCTTAGAACAAAATATGATAATTGCAGAAAATTCTTATAAAGCAGCGGAAATTTCTCTAAAATCTGCAGAAGCTTCAGTCGACAATGAAATTTCCATGTTAAGAGATGCTCTTACATCAGCAAATGCATCGTCAAATAATATTGAAGATGTGCAAATAAAATTTTTGGAAGAAGAGCTTGAAAAGACAAATATTAAAGCTTTAAATGCTGGAACAGTTACAGAAGTTCTGGGAAAAGAAGGTCAAGTCCCCCAAGGCCCAGTTGTTAAAATTGAATCAGTAAGTGAACTTAAAATTGAATCCAAGGTTAAGGAATATAATATAAAGGAAGTAAAAGTAGGGACAAAAGTTATAATTACAACAGAAGCTCTTCCAGGAGAAGAGTTTCAAGGAAAAGTAACCTTTATTAATCCATCACCTGAAGAAAACAATGATCCAAGTTCTAAGGAAGTTTACTACAAGACAAGCATTGAAATTTCAAAAGAAGACTCCCAAAAATTAAATACAGGTATGAATTTAAGGGTTAAATATATTTTATCTCAAGAAAAAAATACCTTTAGCGTACCTTCAACAGCAGTTTTTGAAAGAGATGGTAAAAAATATGTCCTAGCTTTAAAGGAAAAGCAAAAGGGGATTTTTGAAAGTCAAAAACTTGAAGTTGAAACTGGTCTTGAAAATGATTTTGAAATTGCAATTAAAGGCAGCAAATTAAAGGAAAAAATGATGATCCTTTCAACATCTGAAGGCTATGGCGAAGGTCAAAAATTTTCAATTGCTGTAGAAGATAAGATGCAGTCTGGACCATCAAATAAAGAAAATGCGGGAGAAGGGTCAAATTAAAATGACAAAGCTAATAGAAATGAAGGCTATAAAGAAATCCTTTAATATAGGAAAGGAAAATGAACTTGAAATCCTTCGCGGTATTGACTTATATGTAAATGAGGGAGAATTTATTTCAATTGTTGGCCAGTCTGGCTCAGGAAAATCTACCCTTATGAATATTTTAGGACTTTTAGATAGGCAAACTTCTGGAGAATATATTTTAAATGGAGTTAATATAAAAACTTTAAAGGATAAGGACTTGTCTTCCTATAGGTCAAAAAAAATTGGTTTTGTCTTTCAAAATTTTAATTTAATTCCTAGATCTAATGCCCAAAAAAATGTGGAACTACCCATGCTTTATGCAAAAGTTTCTGCAAAGGAAAGAAAGGAAAGGGCCGTAGAACTTTTAAAGTCTGTAGACGTGGGAGATAGGTTAAATCACAACCCTTCAGAACTTTCAGGTGGGCAAAAACAAAGAGTTGCAATTGCAAGGGCAATGGCAAATGACCCAGATATAATTTTGGCAGACGAACCAACGGGAGCTTTGGATTCAGAAACTGGTCGCCAAGTTATGGATCTTTTTCATAGACTTAATCGTGATGAAAAAAGAACAATAATTATTATTACCCACAATATGGATTTAGCAGAGGAAGCAGACAGAATGTACAATATGAAAGACGGTAGGCTAAAGGAGGCATAATGGATATTTTAGAAACTATTAGGCTTTCGCTTGAAGGCCTTAGGACCAATAAGATGAGATCCTTTTTAACAATGCTTGGAATAATAATTGGAATCTCATCAGTTATTGGCATTACAACAATTGGCCATGCTCTGACAAAATCCGTAAATAAGGCCTTTGAAACTGTGGGAAATACTTCGGTTGAGCTTATGGTTAGACCAAATGAGCCAGAATATGCTTGGGAGGACATTAGAGAAGAAGACTATTTGACCAAGGATATGCTAGATGATATAAAAGAAAATTTTTCTGATATAGTAAAAGATTATGGGATTTATGGAGCAGGAGGAAAATATAAGGTAACCGAAGGCAAAAATTCTGAAGAAATAGATTTATTTGCAACATCACAGGGCATGCAATATGTTCAAAAAGAAAAATTAATTGCTGGCAGATATTTAAATGAATCTGATATAAATAGGTCAAAATATGTGGCAGTAATTTCTGATAAGGTTGTTGATAAAATTTTTAGCGGAGATGTTCAAAAGGCTCTGGGATCAGAAATAAAAGTCGTGAAAAATAATAATCTAATTGTTTTTACAGTTGTGGGAGTTTATGAATACCAAAAAAATGAAATAGGGGCATTAAATTTTTCAGAAGATGCGTCAAATGTTTATATTCCCTATAATGTAGGAAATAGAGAAATTTATGGTTATAATGACGATACCTTTCAGGGTGTGATTTTAGTTTTTAAAAATACAGACACAGTTGAAGAAGATTCTAATACCATTAAAGATTATTTAATTAAAAAATATTATGCCAATAACAACAGAATAAAACTTGAAACAATGTCAGCCCTATCACAAATAAATCAAATAACTTCTACAATGTCAGCAATGAAAATTGCCATTTCTGCAATTGCAGGAATTTCCCTATTAGTTGGCGGCATTGGTGTTATGAATATACTTTTGGTTTCTGTAACTGAAAGGACAAGAGAAATCGGAATTAGAAAAGCCCTTGGGGCAACACGAAACGACATCCGCTTTCAGTTTATAACAGAATCCATAATTATTTGTATAATTGGAGGAATTTTTGGAATTATACTGGGCACAGGGCTTGGAATTTTTGGATCTTCACTATTAAAGATGACCTCCTTGCCATCAGTTTCTTCAATAATAATAGCCGTAGGATTTTCTATGATGATAGGAGTATTCTTTGGATATTATCCAGCAAATAAAGCAGCAAAACTCGACCCTATAGAAGCATTAAGATATGAATAAAAAATAAAATTCTCGGGTAAATTAAGAAAAAGCCGAGATTTTTTATTTAAAATTTATATTAGTGGGAAAATAATAAGGAGGTAAAAATGGATTTAGTAAATATGCATCCAAAAGATGTTCGTAAATTGATTAGGGAAGGAAAAGTAACAAGTCCCACTTCTGGCATGTGTAAGGGATATATTTAGGCTAATCTAGCAATTTTTCCAAAGAAAAATGCCTATGACTTTTTATTATTTGCTCAAAGAAATCCAAAAACCTACCCAATTTTGGAAGTAACAGATGTGGGCAACCCCTTTACAAAAATTACTGCAGATAAGGCCGACATAAGATATGATGTTACAAAATATAGGATTTATAAAAAGGGAGAATTAGTTGATGAAGTTTTAAATCTTGAAAATTATTAGCAAGATGACTTTGTTTCATTTTTAATTGGATGCTCATTCTCTTTTGAATCAGCAATTATGGATGCAAAAATTCCAATAAGACATATTGAAGATAACCATAATGTGCCAATGTACATTACAAATATTCCGTCAGAAGAAGTGGGAATCTTCCACGGAAATATGGTCGTTTCAATGAGGCCCATAAAATATAAAGATATAGTTAGGACAACAACAGTTACGGCAATGTTTCCTGCAACACACGGAAGCCCAATCCACATTGGATATCCAAAAATAATTGGCATTGAAGACATCTACAAGCCAGATTTTGGCGAAAGGCCAGAAATAAGAGAGGGAGAAGTTCCAGTATTTTGGCCTTGCGGCGTAACACCCCAATCCGTAGCTCTAACGTCAAAACCTGATATAATGATAACCCATTCACCAGGACATTTGTTAATTCTTGATTTAGTCGATTCAGATGTTAGAGTATTTTAAAAATAAAGACTGCGTTTAAGGCGCAGTTTTTTTAATAAATCCTTTATATTAAGGTCACCTAAAAAATGTTATAATAGTTTTTGAGGTGACTTATGATTGACATTATAAAAGTTGTTATTCTTTCAATTGTTGAAGGATTAACTGAATTTTTGCCCATTTCTTCTACAGGGCATCTTATTATTATCGACAGATTTTTAAAACTTTCTCCCAAGGCATTTTCCAATGCTTTTTCTGTTATTATTCAGCTGGGAGCAATTCTTTCTGTTGTCTATTTATATTTTGATGATTTAAATCCTATTGCAAAGTCAAAGCTAGTTCCAAGGCTTGGGGAGGAAAATTTTAAGGCCATGTCTTTAAAGGAAAAATTTAAATTTAGGGACCTTAAAACTATGAGGCTTCTTGCTAAAATTATTGTAGGTTTTTTACCAGCGGCAGTTTTGGGATTTTTATTTGACGATTTAATTGACAAATATTTATTTAATGAGATTACTGTTTCTGTAGCCCTTGTTTTTTATGGAATTATTATTATAATCATTGAGTCGGTCTACAAAAATAAAGCCTTTAAATATGAAACAATTGATGATATTGATATGAAAACCATTGTTTTAATTGGATTTTTTCAGTGCCTTGCCATGGTGCCTGGGACTTCAAGATCTGCAGCAACAATAATTGGTGCAATGCTTCTTGGAGCTTCAAGAACGAGTGCGGCAAAGTTTTCTTTTTATCTCGCTATTCCAACAATGCTTGGAGCTAGTGCCCTCAAAGTTTTGAAAATAGGCCTTTCCTTTAGTATTTGGCAATGGTTTTTAATTTTATTAGGGTCTGTTCTTTCATTTGTTGTAGCCTTAATTGTAATTAGAAAATTCATATCCTATATTAGAAATAATGATTTCAGATATTTTGGGGTTTACAGAATAATACTTGGAATTTTAGTTTTATCTATTAGTTTTTTTAAATTTTAAGGAGGATTATGAAAGATTTTAAACTTGGTATAATTCAAAATGCCGCCAAAGGCGACAAGGATTTTAATTTAAAAAATATGGAAGAGCTTGTGACAAAGGCAGCTGAAAAGGGTGCTGAGGTCATTGCCCTTCCGGAAATGTGGAACTGCCCCTATCAAAATTCTTATTTTGAAAAATTTAAAGAGGAAGAGGGGGGAAAAAGCTATGAGTTAATGGTAAAGCTTGCAAGGGAACACAGGATATTTTTAGTTGGCGGATCAATTCCCATAGCAAGTGGTTATAGGATTTACAATAAGTCTTTTGTCTTTAATAGGGAGGGAAGGGAAATTTTTTCCTATTCTAAAATAAATCTTTTTGACATTGAAGGTTTTAAGGAATCTAAAAATATTTCTGGGGGCAAAAGTCTTGGGGTCTTTGAAAATGACTACGGCTTAAATGGCCTTTGCATTTGCTATGACTCAAGGTTTCCTGAACTCTTTCAAACTTTTGTAGATTTTGGAGCAGAAGTAATTTTTATGCCTTCAACTTTTATGATAAAAACGGGCAAGAGATTTTGGGAGCTTGTTAATAGGGCAAGAGGCATGGATACCCAGTGCTATTTAATTTCTCCATCAATTGCAAGAGATGATGAGCTTTCAAAAAACGCCTATGCTCATTCTATGATTACATCGCCCTATGGAGAAGTTTTACTTGATATGGGAACTGAAGAAGGTTTTGAAGTTTTTGAGATTAAGGGAGATTTAGTCAGAGAAGCTAGAAAAAATTTTCCCTATAAGGAGTCGAGATCAAATAGAAGTCTATAAAAATAAAAGGGCTGTTGCAAAAGTCCCATCATAGAAAAAAGACGAGGAAACATAAACATCCTCGTCTTTTTTTGATAAAATGTATTTATGAAAACCGTTACAAATACATCATCATTAACTAACTATACACTAGTTAATGATACAATTCAACTAAGATTAAACTTTAATATAGAAATATATATTCAAAATGATGTTAAACTAAAGCTTGTAAAAAATATAATTAAAAGGTTAAACTTAACAGAACTAAAAAAAGTCTATTCATCATTTGGAAGAAAACCTACAGTAAATCCAGTAACAATGCTAGAAATAATAATATACTGCTATTCAGAAGGAATATTTTCATCAAGAGAAATAGAAAAATCATGCAAGTATGATTTAAAAATAAGATACCTCCTAGAAAGATAAAAGAAGAACTAGGATTAAGTAAAAGTCTAATTTCAGACCAAGTACTTGAAGCAGTAACAACAATATTTAATCAATTGAGAAAATATTGCAAACAGAAAAAAAATAAAATTTATTTATGGTAAAGGAAAAAGAAAAACAAACGAACAAAGGGACTATGAACTTTTAAAAGATTGGAAAGAAAAACTAGAAACCTACAAGAAACATCTAGAAATAATGGGAGACTACAGAAACTCATACTCAAAAACAGACCATGATGCAACCTTCATGAGGATGAAAGAAGACCACATGAAAAATGGTCAACTGAAACCAGCCTACAACATTCAATTGGCACGTGCATCAGATTTCATCATAGGAGAAAAAGTATCCCACCATCCATCTGATATGAACACCCTAAAACCATTCTTGAGCAAATTACTAGAAAACTATCAAGAAGAACTAGAAAAAATAGTAGCAGATCAGGATACGAAAGTGAAGAAAACTACGTATTTCTCGCAGGAAATAAATTAACATCCTACATAAAACCATCAAACTATGAAAAGTTGAAAACATGAAAACATAAAAAAGAGCAAGAATTTAGGGAAAGCTTAAAATACGATGAAAAACAAGACAAATACAAATCACAAGAAGGCAAAGAATTCATAAGATGTAATGACAGATACAGAAAAATAAAAAGAGGATACGTAACAACAAAAGTCTACAGATGATTCGATTGGAGCAAAGAAGGACAAAAAAACAAAGGAATCTACATAACAGAAACA
The DNA here is from genome assembly GCF_900099555.1 of Peptoniphilus raoultii. Lineage (GTDB taxonomy): Bacteria > Bacillota > Clostridia > Tissierellales > Peptoniphilaceae > Peptoniphilus_A > Peptoniphilus_A raoultii. The sequence continues at coordinate 195,467 of NZ_FMWM01000002.1, read as the reverse complement.
TTTAAAAAATATAGGGAAGAATCCTTAAAAAACATAATGTCCGACCAAGGAATAGAAGAAAGATTAAATAGATCAATTCAAGCCGAAGGAGCATTTTACAAAATAAAGTCAGGCTTAAACTACAACAGATTCCACCACAGAAGAAAAGAAAACATAATAAGCGAAATATGTCTCTTATAAATAGCACTAAACTTAAATAAACTGGCATCAAAAATAGAAAATAAGAACTTAGAAATCATAAAATATAAAGCTGCTTAATAAAAAAATGATGTTGCAGAGTAGAATCATCTATTCTGCAACATCATTTTTTAAATTTAAGCAAGTTCTGAAAGTTCATATATATTCAATTTATTGCCTTCATAGCCTTTACTTTTAACTTTTATAAGGGCATCAATTGTGTCAAGGCTTGTGAAAATATCTATATTAAATTCTGTTGCCAGTCTTCTTATTTTAAAGCCGTCACGTTTTGAATCGCCTGCTCTTGTTGGCGTATTTACAATTAAATCTACTTCATTATTTTCTATTAAATCTAAAATATTTGGATGCGGCTCGCTTATCCTATTAACTTTTGTGCAGGATATATTATTTTCCTTTAAAAGTTTGTAAGTTCCTTCTGTTGCCGTAAAGCTATAGCCAAGTTTATCCATTTCTCTAGCAATTTCTAAAAATTCTTTTTTGTCATTGTCATTAATTGTGGCAAGAACTTTTTTGTCTTCTTCAAGCATATCTCTGCCGCTTGCTAAAAATCCTTTATATAGGGCTTCGGAAATATCTTTACCAATTCCCAAAACTTCTCCCGTTGATTTCATTTCAGGTCCAAGGGAAATTTCAACTCTTGCAAGTTTTGACATAGAAAATACAGGAACTTTAATGGCAAATAGTTTTGCTTCTTTATAAAGACCAGTTTCATATGGCATATCCTTTAATTTTTCTCCCATAATTACTCTTGTTGCTATGTCAATTATTGGTATTCCTGTTACCTTTGAAATATAGGGAACTGTCCTAGATGCTCTTGGATTTACTTCTATAATATAAAGGTCATCTTTATATTCTATAAATTGAATGTTTATCATGCCCAGGGCTTCAAGTCCCCTTGCAATTTTTTTGGTATAGTCTAAAATTTTATCTTTAATTTCATCTGATAAGTCAAGGGCGGGGTAGATGGAAATTGAATCTCCTGAATGGACTCCTGCTCTTTCAAGGTGTTCCATAATTCCAGGGATTAAAACATCTTCTCCATCACAAATTGCATCAATTTCAATTTCTCTTCCCAATAGATATTTGTCAATTAAAACGGGATTTTCTTTATCTCTTTTAAAGGCTGCATCTAAATATCTCTTTAATTGATTTTCGTCATGGGTGATTTCCATTCCTTGGCCCCCTAAAACATAGGACGGGCGAATTAAAAGGGGGTATTTTAATTTTTCTGCAAGTTCAAGGCCTTCGCCAACTTCCCAAACTGCACCGCCTTTTGGTCTATTAATTTTCAGGTCATTTAAAAGATCTTCAAATCTTTCTCTATCCTCTGCCCTATCAATATTATTAAAATCAGTGCCGAGGATTTTTATGCCCTTTTTATCCAAAAATTCTGCAAGTTTTATGGCTGTTTGTCCACCAAATTGTAAAATTACTCCATAGGGCTTTTCAATTTCTAAAATATTTAAAACATCTTCTTCTATAAGGGGCTCAAAATATAGCCTGTCTGAAATGTCAAAGTCAGTTGAAACTGTTTCAGGATTATTATTTATAATAATAGTTTTAACTTTTGAATTTTTAAGGGATTTAATAGCATGAACTGAAGCATAATCAAATTCTATTCCTTGACCTATCCTAATTGGTCCAGCTCCCAGAACTACAACTTTTTTTTCATCTGTAATTACTATATCTTCTGATTTTTTAAAGCTTGAATAGTAATATGATTTTTGAGCCTTAAAATATGATGTGTCAACTGCCACATAAGATGGTAAAATATTATATTTTTTTCTAAGTTCTCTAACTTGGTCTTCCCTCACGCCAAGGAAATTTGCAATGGCCTTGTCAGAAAAACCATGCTCTTTTATTTCTCTTAAATAGGAAGAATCTAAGTATTCTAATTTTTTATTCTTTAATTCCTCTTCCTTGTCCACAATCCATTTTATTTTTTCTATAAAATAGGGGACAATGCCAGTTATTTTTTCAACATCTTCAGATTTAAAACCACGTCTTAAAATTTCTCCAATGTCAAAAATTCTTTCATCATCAGCAAATTCAATTCTCTTTTTTAATTCTTCAAGACTTTTACCCTTAGAAAATTCATTTTCAAGGGAGTATTTTTTAATTTCAAGAGATCTTATGCCCTTTAATAGTGCTTCTTCAAAATTTGCACCAATTGCCATAACTTCGCCAGTTGCCATCATCTTTGTACCCAGTTTTCTCTTGGCAAATTTAAATTTATCAAAGGGCCATTTTGGAAATTTAAGGGCAACATAATTTGGGCTTGGAGCAAATCCTAAAAGGGATTTTCCATTTGGTCCCATAATTTCGTCAAGATTTAGGCCTGCTGCAATTTTTGTAGCAACTTTTGCAATTGGATATCCAGTCGCCTTTGATGCAAGGGCTGATGATCTTGAAACTCTAGGATTAATTTCAATTACATAATAATCATAAGTTTTAGGATTTAAGGCAAGCTGAACATTGCAAGCTCCCTCAACACCAACTTCGTTTACAATTTCAATGGAAGCTCTTTTTAATTTATCCACAATTTCTTTTTTTAGACTTTGGCAAGGAGCAACAACAATTGAATCGCCAGTATGAACTCCAACAGGGTCTATATTTTCCATATCACAAACGATTAGAGAATTTCCTTTGGCATCTCTTATTACTTCAAATTCAATTTCCATATAACCCTTAATGGATTTTTCTAAAAGGACTTGGGAAACGGGAGAAAGGGCAATACCATGTTTTAAAATCTCTTCTAATTCTTCTTCGTTATTGGCGAAACCGCCGCCAGTTCCTCCTAGGGTGTAGGCAGGTCTAACAACAAGAGGAAAACCAATTTTTTTAGCCATTTTTATCCCATCTTCAAAATTATTTACAATTTCAGATTCAACAAGAGGCTGATTTATTTTTTTCATTGTCTTTCTAAATTCATCTCTGTCCTCACCCTTTTTTATGGCATCAATTCCCGTACCTATAACTTCAACATTATATTTTTCCAAAATTCCCTTATCGTGAAGCTCCATTGCCATATTTAGACCTGTTTGTCCGCCCATGGCTGCTAAAATTGAGTCAGGTTTTTCCCTTTGGATAATTTTTTCAATGAAATCTATATTTATGGGTTCAATATAAATTTTGTCGGCCATTTCCTTATCAGTCATAATTGTTGCGGGGTTTGAATTTATTAAAACTGTTTCAATCCCTTCGCTTCTTAAAGCTTCAAGAGCCTGGCTTCCTGAATAATCAAATTCTGCTGCCTGACCGATAACAATTGGTCCTGAACCTATAACTAAAGTTTTCTTAATAGATTTTTTTGGCATATTGTCCTCCCTTAAATTTGCCTAAAAAAAAATCATGAACCAAGGGTCATGATTTTTTTGTCCAACTCTTGGACTGATTTTTTACTTATAAATTTATCCTATATATTAAAACATTAATTTAAAAATAATGCAAGTTTTTTATAGAATTTTTTTAAATTTTTTTCTTAACTGTCAAGACATATGTTATACTTATAGTACTTTTATACAATTCTTTCAAAAGCCTAATTGTTTATTAAAAAGGAAACGAATGATTGTTAAGGGCTTTAGGGCGAAGCGTACCTTAACATTAATGAATTTCCTCTTTATAATTTTTAAAGCTTTTGAAGATAGTATTCTTCTATTTTTTCATTTGGACTTTTAAAATTCAATACATATTTTGCTGTATTATTGTATATTTCTTCATGATATTTTATTTTTGTTTCTAATTCTTTCTCGCTTCTAAAGAATAGTCTTGTATATATTATCTTTCTGTCTTCTCTGTGGCTTCTTTCTACTTTGCCATTTTGCCATGGTGAATATGGTCTAGTCCTTTTTATTTCTATACCTTGCTTTTCTGCTATTTTTTGAAATATGCTTTTTTTATTTGTTTTATCTTTATTATTTACAAATTCATATCCATTTATCTACTTGTATTGTCTTTATTTTAAAGCCCATTTCTGTTTCAGGTGTTTCTAAAAATTTGCCTGTTTCATAACTGCTTTTTTCTTTTACTATTTTTAATATCCTTTTTCTGCTGTATTCATCAATGGCGGTTATTTGATAATATCTATTACAACACGTAGGGAATTTTATAAATTCTTTCGGAAGGTATTTTATGTTTGCTTGAACTTTATCTCCTGGATATTTTCCGCCCATACCAAAGTATTTAGTATAACTTTTAGCTCTTTTTTCCGGTTTCTTAAATCCATTTTTTCGTATTTGACTGTCTATACACAAATTGTCGGTTAGTGTGATATCTTCTTGCAACTTTTGTAACTCCATTTTTTAATGCGTATTCACATAATTTTTGACGGAATATCATTTCTTCTGTCATTATATTCATAGAGAGGTCTCCTTTTAATACTTTTTTCGTTTATCTTATTGTATCAAAAGTACCTTTCTTTTTTTATTTAATCTGTAACATATGTCTTAACACATAACAATATTTATATTTATTTATAATATTTAATAGATTTTAGGCAAGAAAATTTACTACAAATATAAGCCGATTTGTTATATACTTATAAAGTAAGGAGGCAGATATGATTAAAGTTCTCCATTTAATTAGTGGTGGGGATACAGGCGGAGCAAAAACCCATATATTTTCTTTAATGAAAGGACTTAAGGGTCTTGTTGACGCTAGGATTATTTGTTTTATAAAGGATTCTTTTTATGAAGAAGCAGTAGAAAAAGGATTTTCTATAAAAGTATTTCCCCAAAAAAAACGCAGCGATATGTCTGTTGTTAAAAAATTAAGAGATGAAATTAAAAAAGAAAATTTTTCAATAATTCACGCCCATGGAGCAAGGGCCAATTTTATTTGTATGTTTTTAAAAAAATATGTAGATATTCCCTTTGTTACGACTGTGCATTCAGATTATAAATTAGATTTTAAGGATAATTTTTACAAGAATTTAATTTTTACAAATTTAAATAAAATTGCTTTAAAATCCTTTGACTATTATATAACTGTTTCCGATTCCTTTAAGGATATGCTTAAGGATAGGGGTTTTAAAAAAGACAAGATTTTTGTACTCTATAATGGCATTGACAATGAAAATATCCCGTATTATGTTTCTAAGGATGAATTTTTAAATAGATATAAGATAGATTATAATGGGGAATTTATTGTTGGAATTGCAGCCAGACTTGATAAGGTTAAGGATCTTACAACTTTTATTAGAGGAGCTAGGGAAGTTTTAAAGGAAAATACTGATGTTATTTTCTTAATTGCTGGTGAAGGCGAGGAGCTTTCCCATCTTCAAAAGGAAGCCGAGTCATTTAAAAATAATATTTTTTTCCTTGGCTTTGTTAATGATAATTACTCCTTTTTTAATGCCCTTGACTTAAACGTTTTAACCAGCATTTCAGAATCTTTTCCTTATGTAATTTTAGAGGCTTCCACCATGAACCTTACAAGTGTTGCAACAGATGTTGGAGGAATTGACAAAATTATTTTTGATGACGAAACAGGTTATAAAATCAAGGTTTCAGACTACACGGCACTAAAGGGAAAAATCCTATATCTCTATAATAATAGGGATAAGTTAGAAAAATTAGGCGAAAATATTCATGCTTATGTAAATAAAAATTTCTCCTATAAATCAATGGGAGAAACTCAATTTGAAATTTATAAAAATATATTGGAGGAAGAAAATGAAATTAATTGACAAGAAGGGTAAAATATTTGGACTTATAAACATTATAGATTTTTTTGTAATTCTTTTAATTGCCCTTGCCATAGTTTTTGGGGCAAAAAGACTTTCAAAAACGCCAAGTGCATCTAATGCTCAAACAAAAAAGGGCATAGTTTATATGGATATTATAGAAGTAAAAATGGCAACAGTTTCTAAGGTAAAAGAGGGAGATCCTCTTTATGATTATGACAAAGGCACCTATCTTGGGAAAATAAAATCTGTTTCCTATGAACCCTACAAGGAAGAAGTTGAATATCAAGGAAAATTTGTCCTTGCAGAAGTGCCGGAAAAATTTGTTGTCCATGTGGAAATGGAATGTGATATAAAAGAAACTGAAGAATTTTATCAAGTTGGGTCTGAACAAATGAGAGTTGGTTATCAAGAAAGAGTAAAAAATAAAAATATTGCAACCTTTGCAACAATAATGGACGTTAAAGTTGAGGGATAAAATGTATAATTCTTTAAGTGTCAGAGTATCTGTAAAGTTAGCTGACAAATTTAAGGACTATTATAAATTTTCAAAAACTGGAAAGATTTTGGAAAAATTAAATTTTTTCAGCAAATATAAGGACGAAAGTTTTTTTTACAGATTTTTTAATTCCAAGAAGAGTATTTTCAAAAATTCTATTGCCTATAAAATCTATAGGGGTATTTTTAATCTCTTAAATGCCCTCGCTTCTTATTTAGCAAAGATTTTAAGAAAGACTTTGGAAAATTCTATTTCTTTTGGATCTGTAATTAATATTACAGGTGATTTTGATAGGATTTGTGGTTTTATCTTTACTCTAGCCCTTTATACAAGTATAGCTTCTTGTCTAATAGGTTTTTTTAAGGGATATTCCATCAAATTAAATATTTTTATTATGGTTATTTCCATTTTTTGTCTACTTTTCAAAGGCTCTTATGGGAAAATTTTAAGGGATTCAAAGGTCATTTCCTTTGTAAAAGACTTTTTTCTTTTAGATAAGGAGGAAGAAGAATGGTGGTAAAATCAAATAAAAGCCTTTTCGGCATATTTTTAATTTTAATTCTAGCCCTATCCTATGCCTTTTTGTCTACAAAATTATTTTTAGGTCTTTCTATTTTGCTTATAGGGGGATTTTTTGTTCTCTATGATATAAAAATAGGCCTTTGCGGTCTTGCACTTGCCTATCCCTTTTTGCCTGATATGGTAAATCTTTTGGCCTTTTTGGTCCTTGGTTTTTTAATATTTGTTAGAAAAATAATTTATGATAAGGAAGACTTCAAGGTCACAAAATTTGGCCTTCCCCTATTTTTATTTTTTATTTATAGTTTAATAAATACACTCACATCAGTAAACATTATGGGGTCAATTAGGGATTTGGCCCTAAATACGGCAGGGCTTTTCTTTGTCTTTGCAATGGTAAATTCTTTAGAAAAAAAAGAAGATTTAAATGTTTTTGTTTCTCTTCTTTTAGTGGGAGCTTTACTTGCTGGTCTTGTGGGCATAAGACAAATTTTTACTGGCGTAACTATGAGACCTGAATGGACAGATGTAGAAAATTCACAAAATATTGCCGTTAGAGTTTATAGTGTATTTACAAATCCAAATATTTTTGCAGAATATTTAGTTCTAATGATTCCTTTAGGGGTTGGACTTATGTGGCAAACGAAAAATATGAAGAAAAAATTTGCCTTTTTATTTGCCCTAGGAGTTTTATTTCTTGCCCTCCTAATGACAATGTCAAGGGGAGGCTGGCTAGGAATTTTTTGTGCAGCACTTGTATTTATTTTAGTTGTTGACAAAAGACTTTTGCTTTTGGGCATCCCAGCTTTCATATTACTCATATTGTTTTTGCCAGATTCTATTTTAAATAGGTTTTTATCTATTGGTTCAAGTGTTGACTCATCAATTTTATATAGACTAAAAATGTATGGCATAACTTTTCAGGTCATAAGAGATAATTTTATTAATGGAGTTGGCTTTGGATATATTCCCTTTAAACAAACTTTTGAAAGCTATATAAGGACAATGCCCATTTATCATGCTCATAATACATTTTTGGAAATTTTTGCTGAAGGTGGACTTATTGGCATAACAATTTTTCTTGGGCTAGTTATAAGCCTAATAAAAAATGCCTATGCCTATCTTTGCAAGAGTTCTGATAAGTATATTAAATATTTAGGAGCAGGAGCCTTGGCATCAATTTTTGGTATCCTTGCCAACGGTATGACTGAACATATTTTATATATGCCGAGAATTATATTTTCCTTTTGGATTCTTGTCGGCATAATTTTAAGCTTAATAAGAATTGAGATAAAAAATGGAGGGGAAGTTTCTAATGATATTTTAAGAAAAGAAACTATTATACCCTTAAGAGAGAATGATGAAAGCATATGAAAAAAATACTTCTTTCAGGATATTTTGGCTTTGATAATTCAGGCGATGATGCAATATTAAAGGCAATGGTAGAAGATTTTAAAAAATTAAATAGGGATATAGAAATTAGAGTCCTTTCAAAAAATCCTCATAAGACACAAAAGACTTATGAAGTTTTGGCATCAGATAGATTTAATTTTTTTAATGTCTTAGGAGAAATAAAAAATACCGACCTTTTCATTTCGGGAGGGGGTTCTCTTTTGCAGGACATAACTTCCACAAGATCCCTTCTATATTATTTATTTTTAATTTTCACAGCAAAATTTTTTGGTAAAAAAGTCTATGTCTATGCCAATGGTATTGGACCCATAGATAGACCCTTTAATAGATTTTTGACAAAAAAAGCCCTTGAAGGAGCAGGATTTATTACATTGCGGGACCAAAATTCCTATAATTTTGTAAAAAAGTTGGGCCTAAAAAATAAAAATATAAAAGTTACAGCAGATCCAGTTTTTACTTTGGAATCAATTAGCGAAGATGAAACTTTAAAAATTTTTGCAGATGAGGGAATCGAAATTAATAATAAAACCATAGGCATTTGTGTAAGGGAATGGAAAAAAGCCCCTGATTTAAAGGAAAAACTTGCAAGAGTTTGCGATACCCTTGTCCTTATGGGCTATGATGTTTTGCTTGTTCCCTTTCATCTTCCAAAAGACCATATTTATTCCATGGACCTAATAAATCTTTGCCTTAATCATGATCACATAAAAATGGTTACAAAAACTTATAGTGCAAGGCAGCTTATGGGAATTTTTAAAAAATTAAAGTTAATCCTTGCAATGAGGCTTCACTCTATTATCTATGCATCAGTTTCAAATCTTCCCATAGTTGGTCTTATCTATGATCCGAAAGTAACGGCAATGATAGAGCAGCTGGAAATTAAAGAATATATTGACGTAGAAAATTTTAAGGAAGAAGAACTTCTGGAAAAAGTAAAATCTGCCCTTTTGAATTTAGGTGAGAGAAAAAAGGAACTCTATAAAAATACAGAAAACATAAAGGAAAAATCTAAGGAAAATATTGAAATAGCCATAAAACTTTTGGAGAAATAATCTGACTATCTTAAAATAATTTAATATGTTAAAATATAAAAAAAGATAGAGGAGGATCTTATGAAAAAATTTATTTTTATTTTCGTGTTTATGCTTTTAATGCCTGTTTTTGGTCAAGAAGCAAAAGAAGTAAAAGAAAAAATTTATCTCAATGGTGAAGAGCAGAATATTATTTCTTATGAAATTAATGGAGAAAATTATTTAAGACTTCGTGACTTAGCCTTTACTTTAAAGGATTCAAATGCAAAATTTTCCATTGATTTTGACGAAAAAGAAGGAAAGATTATAGTAAAAACAGGAAAAGATTATGACGGAGAAGCTTTAGAAGCCCCAAAGGAAAATTTGGATGCCAAGGAAAATAAAATGCCAATTTTAGTTGACAACAGAGCTACAGACATTAAATCTTATAAAATTAATGGTTATTCTTATTACAAATTAAAGGATTTAGGGGAAGCCTTATATTTTGATGTAATTGAAAGAGATGGAGAAAAGACATTTGAAATAGTTCCAAAAGTTTATGATGGAAAGGCACTTAAGGAAAAGTATTTAAATTCTGATAAAATCGTAGTATTTGGTAGAGACACCTGTCCAGACTGTGCTGAGTTAAAAGAGTATTTAAAAGAAAATAATATTGACTATATCTATAAGTCAACAGATGATAAGGAAGATAGGAAAGAATGTCTTGCCATTGGATTTGAAACAGTTCCCCAAACTTTTATAAAGGGAAAAATTGTTTCTGGCTTTGATGCTGAAGAACTTGACAAACTCATTAAGTAAAAAAATAAAACCCGATCATAGCGATCGGGCTTTTTTAATTCATAAATTCATCTATGGTAATTACTTTATTATTTTCCCTTGATTTTTTTATATCTATTATTCTTTGATTAGATGAGCCTCTAAATTTTAGTCTTAAATCCTTTAAATCATTTATAAAGAGGCCGTCAACTAAAACATCACAAAGTTCTACTAATCTTTTTTTTAGGGGGTCAGCATAAATCTGTTCATAGCTATAACCTGAATAAATCCAAATACTTTTTGAGGATTTTTCTCTAATTTTTTCTACAATGTCAATAAGATCTTTTGTGTTTTGAAAGGGCTCCCCGCCAAGAATTGTAAGACCATTAATCTCATCTAATTTTAAATAGTCTATTATTAAATTTGTTTCCTTGTCTGTCCAAATATTTCCATAGGAAAAGTCTTGATATTCTTCGTTAAAACAAAAAGGACATTTATGCCTGCAGCCTGTTACAAAAAAACTGGTTCTTATGCCGGGGCCATTTGCCACATCATATTTTCTTATTTGACCGTATCTCATTATATATGAAGAACTCTATCCTTTATTTCTTTAGTTCTGCCTTCGTTCCAGAAGTTTTCACCAAGGTATCCGCAGGTTCTTCTTACAACAGTTAGTGTGGCACGGTCTGTGTTATGGCATTGGGGGCATTCCCATTTGCCTTCTTCATTAACTTTTATTTCTCCATCAAAACCACATTCTGCACAGTAATCAGATTTTGTATTAAATTCTGCGTATTGAATGTTGTCATAAATAAATCTAACAATTGTTTCAAGGGCTTCTAAATTGTGTTCCATGTTTGGAATTTCTACATAGGAAATGCAGCCGCCTGAAGATCTGTCTTGGAATTTTGATTCAAAGTTAAATTTTTCAAAAGCTGAAATTTCTTCACGCACATCAACGTGGAAAGAATTTGTATAATATCCCTTGTCTGTTACATTTTCAATAATGCCGAATCTTTTTCTGTCAATTGAATTAAATCTGTGAGTTAAAGATTCTGCAGGTGTTGCATAAAGAGTAAATTTAATGCCATATTCTTTTGTCCACTTTTGAACAGCTTCGTTTAATTTATCCATAATCTTCATGGCAAATTCATAGCCCTTAGAATCTGTGTGGCTAACGCCCTTTGTCAAATAAGTAGCTTCATAAATACCAATGTAGCCCATGGAAACTGTTGAATATCCATTTAATAGTAGGGGTGCAATGCTTTCGTGTTTTTTAAGTCTTGCAATGGCACCATGTTGCCAATGAATTGGGGATGAATCACTTGTTACTTTTTTAAGGTGTTCATATCTAATTAGGCCAACTCTTTTTACAAGATCAAGTCTTTTTTCTAGGATTTCAAAAAAATTATTTTCATCTCCTGCTGCTAAAATTCCAATTTGTGGAAGATTTATTGTACAGGCTCCCATATTGAAACGGCCTTCAAATTTGTATTTGCCATTTTCGTCTTTATAGGGAGGAAGAAAAGCTCTACAGCCCATTGGAGAAAATACGTTGCCTTCATAATTATCTTTCATTTTTTTAGCAGAAATATAATCAGGATACATTCTCTTTGCTGTGCAACGAATTGCAAGGCTTGTTAAATAATAATATTTTGAATCACGTCTAACATTATTTTCATCTAAAACATAAATTAATTTTGGGAAAGCAGGTGTAACATAAACGCCAGCATCATTTTTAATTCCCTTAATTCTTTGTTTTAAAATTTCTTCAATGATTAGGGCAACTTCGTCAACATATTCATCATTATCTTCTAGATACATAAATAAAGTTACAAAAGGAGCTTGTCCATTTGATGTCATTAGGGTATTTATTTGATATTGAATAGTTTGGATGCCGCTTTCTAAATCCTTTTGAGTCATTTTTTTTGCCATCTTTTCAGCTTCTTGAATATCGCCTAAAGTTTCTAGGGCAAGATTTAAATTTTTATCGTAGGAACGTCTTAAATATTTTCCAAGGCAGGAAACATTTATAGATTGTCCTCCATATTGGTTAGATGCAATTTGGGCAATAATTTGGGTCATAACATTGCAGGCAACTTGGAAGGATTTTGGGGTTTCAATCATCTTTCCATTAACTACTGTTCCATTGTCAAGCATATCTTTCATATTAACTAGGCAGCAGTTAAAAATTGGCTGAATAATATAATCCATATCATGAATATGAATTGCTCCTGAATCATGAGCCTCTACTAAATCTAGGGGGATCATTTTTCTTTTGGCAATATCCTTTGAAACTTCTCCGGCAATTAGATCTCTTTGAGTTGATGCAATAATTGGATTTTTATTGGAATTTTCATCCATAACATCAACATTTGTTTCATTTAATAGTCCTAAAATTTCCTTGTCTGTTGTATTTTGTTCTCTCTTATATTGTTGAACTGATTTATATGATTCATATGATCTTGCAGTTGCAGGATTGTTGTAAGCTATTAATTTGTAATAAACTTCACTTTCTATGTCATAAATGGAAAGTGGAACTTCCTTAGTATTTGCATAATCTTCGATTTCCTTTGCGATTTTTTCTGCTTGGTCCTCTACAAAAACGCCCGTTGTAGAATTCATTGCTTTTTCAATGGCTACTGTAATTTTTTCTCTATCGAACTCTACTTCACGTCCGTCCCTTTTAATACACTTAAGCATACTGTCCTCCTTATCTTTTTTCTATTTGTGGTATATTTTTTATTTATTCGCACAATAATTATACTACATATTGTGGCAACTTAAAACAGTCAATTCAAGATATGGTATAAATTTTACATAAAGTAATTATTTTCTCTCTAATAGTTTTAGAATGATTTCAAAATAAAAAGGACTTTTGATATAATTAAAAATAATAAAGGCGGTGAATTATGAAATTATTAATTTTTAGTGATGCTTTAGATCCATGGAGCTGGGGTTTAGAAGGAATTTTAAGGGCAATAGATTTTACATACGAAAATTTTTCTTATGAATTTATTATGACTGGGTTAATCAATAATTATGAAGAATTTTTACCCCAAAATTTTTCCCAGCTTAATTCTGTTGAGCTTGGCAACAAAATTTTATTTGATATGTATAAGGCCTCAAGCACAATTACAAGATTTCCTCATTTTGAAAAAATCCCCCATCTTTTTACTGAGGAGTATAAGTCTTCCTTTCCCCTTGACAAATATTATGTTACGGTTCGTGAATCTTTCTATGAAAAATCAAATTTATATATGAGAAAGTTAAAAGAGTATGCAATTTTAAGGGACAAAAATATTTTTTTAATGGAAGTTCAAAGGGAAATTTTAAAAGAACTTGATATTGATTTTGATGACTTTATTGGTGAATATGAATTTATTGATGAAATATTTTTGGAAGATAGGATGAAGTCTTTTGACTATAGGGTAAAGATGCCACCAGCATTTTTAGTAGATGGAAATAAAAGGCTTTTAAAAAATTTTCAAACCTATGAAAAGTTATGCGAATTTTTAGAAGGGGAAGGATATTTAAAGAAAAAAGATCTTAAAGAGGGAAAAGAACTATTATTTATAAAATCCTATCCAAATGTTCTTGAAAGCGAATTTTTAATTTTATTTAAGGGAGAAGACCTTGAAAGATTAATTTCTAATGGAAAAGTTGCTAGAGAAAAAATAGGAAATGGAAATATTTTAAAAATTTTATAATAAAACCAAACTGCATATAAAAAATTGCAGCTTTTTTTAAAAAATTTTTCGCTTTAAATTATGATTTTACTAAAATTTATTGTATAATATTATTAATTTTATGTTAGGGGTGGTTAAAATTAGTAGAAAGAGTAAAGATATTATAACAATGGGTTTTGCCCTATTTGCCATATTTTTTGGGGCGGGCAATTTAATATTTCCACCCTATTTAGGCGTAGTTTCAGGTTCAAATTATTTAAAAGCCATGGGCGGATTTTTATTAACTGACCCAGTTTTGCCAGTTTTGGGAGTAATAGTAACGGCATCACTTGGTGGCAGAGCAGAAGATCTTGGTAAAAGAGTATCGCCAAATTTTTCTAAAATTTTAAGTGCCATAGCAATTTTAGCTATTGGCCCATTTTTTGCGGTTCCAAGAACTGCGGCCACAACTCATGACATTGCAGTTAGTCAAATATTTCCAAGCCTTCCGCTTTGGGTGACATCAACTTTATTTTTTGTAGTTACAATTATTTTTTGCCTAAATGAATCTAATGTAGTTTCTTATATTGGAAATCTTTTAACGCCTTCACTTTTAATTGTTTTGGCCCTAATTATTATAAAATGTATAATTCATCCAATTGGACCTGTAAAAGTAATTGCCGATGAAAATTTCTTCTTGAGAGGATTTACTGAAGGCTATCAAACAATGGATGCTCTTGGGGCTGCTCTCATGGCGGGAATTGTAAAAACTGATGTTTTAAGGAGAGGCTACAAAGATCCAAAAGAACAGCTAAATATTATGGTGAAAGTTGGAATTGTATGCTTCATTTTACTTGCTTTTGTCTATGGAGGCCTAACTTATATTGGTGCAACTGCATCAGGTATGTATACAGCAGACACAGAAAGAGTTACGGTCCTTTTAGGAACAGTTGCAAGTTTATTTGGAGAAATTGGAAAAATTGTAATTGGCATTGGAGTTTCACTTGCCTGTCTCACAACTTCTGTTGGTTTAACGGCAACTTGTGGAAATTTTTTTGAATCCGTTTCAAATGGAAAATTAAAATATAAATATGTAGTTTTGGCATCAGCTGGAGTTTCGGTAATTTTATCCCTACTTGGAGTTGAAGGATTAATAAGCCTTGCCGTTCCTATTTTATTGACAATTTATCCGGTAATAATTGTTTTAATAATAATGAGTATTTTTGACAAGCAAATAAAATATTCAGAAACCTATGTTGGAGGAGTTGTGGGAGCCTTTATCCCATCTTTAATTCAGTCCTTAAATATGTCCTTTAATATTTTAGAGGGCCCAGCAAATTTTGTAACATCTCTTCCTTTAAAATCCTATGGATTTGAATGGCTTATTCCTGTAATTATTAGCACAAGCTTATTCACAATTTATGGAATGGTGAAGAATAAAAAGACTATAGCAAATTAAAAAAAGTGGAGAGTCTAAGCTCTCCATTATTTTTTTATCTAAAGATATCAATTTTTTCAATTCTATTAAAGGCTTCATTTATTTTATCTTCATTAACATTAACTGCAATTCTTATATGATCTTCTCCACCAGGACCGAAAACTTTTCCGTTAATTACATTTACATGGGCCTCTTTTATTAATTTATCAATAATTTCTTCTATTGTAAGACCCTTAACCCTAATTTTGGGAAAAATATAAAAAGATCCACTAGCTTTCATAACTTCAACATTTTTTAAATTTGTAAGTCTTTGGTAGGCAAGAAGAATCCTATTTTTATATTCTTCAAAATAGGGAGGGCAAATTTTCTTTCTATTTTTTAGGGCATAGATGCCGCCAATTTGTATAAAGGCTGGAAGGCAGTATACAATTGATTCATGTATATAATTTAGGGTTCTTATAATTTTTTCAGGTCCGATGATAGCCCCAAGTCTAAATCCAGTCATTAAAAAATCCTTGGAAAAAGAATTTATGGCAATAACATTTTCAATATTTTTGTCAAATTTAATCATAGGAGAAAATTTTTCTTCATAGGAATAGAGGGTGTAAATATCATCGCAGATTATAAGTATGTCCCTTTCTCTTGCAAGTTCATAAATTTTTCTTAAAAGTTCTTGCGAATATGAAGTTCCTGTTGGGTTATTTGGAGTATTTATAATTAAAGCCTTAGTATTTTTATTGATTAATTTTTCCAGCTCATAGATATTTATTTGAAAGTCATCTTCAAATTTTGTTTCAAGAAAACGAGCCTTTCCATGTGCAAGATTTATGGCATCTAAATAGGGCGAAAAATATGGGCTTGGCACAATAACTTCTTCCCCTGGATTTATAACAGACCTTAAAATTAAAAACATAGCCTCAGAACCTGAAAAGCTGGCACAAATATTTTTCAGGTCTAAATCAATTTCATATTCTTCCTTATAAAAATCTATAAAAGATTTTCTAAATTCTTCAAGTCCATAAGAAGAATTATAGTGAGTGAAGCCATCTCTTGCGGCTTCAAAAGTTTTTTCTATAATTTTTTCGTGGCAAGATAAATCTGGGTCGCCAATTCCAAAATCAATTAAATCATTATATATAGATGAATAGTCTTTTGAAAAGACTAGGCCAGGTAATTTTTTAAATTCATTTCCAATAAAATCTCTCATGTCATCCTCCTTTTTTTATTTTAACATATTTTCAATTTTCAAAGAACATAAGAGAAAATTTTAAGAAACAAAAACTTATGGTATAATAAAATATATAGACTTGGAGGAAAAATGGAAAAAATAATTGTAAGACCAAATGGCCCTCTTAGGGGAAATGTAAGAATTGGCGGTGCAAAAAATGCGGCTCTTCCAATCCTTGCAGCAAGTTTACTAGGCACTGAAGATATAATTTTAGAAGATGTACCAAAACTTAAGGATGTTGAAATTATTCTTGAAGTATTAAGGGGCTTGGGAGCAAAAATAAAATATGAAGGAAATTTACTAATTATAAATTCAAAAAATTTGACAAGTTATGAAACAAATTATGATCTTATGTCAAAGATGAGGGCTTCATTTTTAGTTATGGGTCCCTTGATTGCCAGAATGGGCATTGCAGTTAATTCTCTTCCTGGCGGCTGTGCAATTGGATCAAGGCCGATAGATTTACATTTAAAAGGATTTAAGGCCCTTGGTGCAGATGTCGAAATGACTCATGGAAACATTTCAGCAAAGGCAAAAAAACTTGTTGGTAAAAGAATTTATCTGGACTTTCCATCAGTTGGTGCAACAGAAAATATAATGATGGCGGCAACTCTTGCAGATGGTGAAACAATTCTTGAAAACTGTGCAATGGAACCCGAAATAGTTGACCTGGCAAATTTCTTAAATAAACTGGGGGCAAAGATAACAGGAGCAGGAACTTCCAATATAAAAATAAAAGGAGTTGAAAAATTATTTGGGGCAAGACACCAAATTATTCCTGATAGAATTGTGGCAGGAACATTTATGGTTGCTGCAGCCATAACCAGTGGCGACATTTTTTTAGATAATATAATTACAAATCATATGAAGCCAATAATTGCAAAGCTTGAAGAAGCAGGAGCAGAAATTATTACAAATGGAGATAAGCTTCAAATAAAGGGAAGGGAAAAAATTTCACCCATAGAAATTAAAACCTTACCACATCCTGGATTTCCCACAGATATGCAGGCTCAATTTATGTCAATGCTCACCCAAGCTGAAGGACAATCATCAATAATAGAAACAGTTTTTGAAAATAGATTTATGCATGTTGATGAACTTAAAAAAATGGGAGCAGTTATAAAAGTTGTGGACAGAGAAGCCATAATCCTCGGCAAAAATAAATTATATGGATCGAAGGTTAATGCAACAGACTTAAGAGGTGGAGCAGCTTTAATTTTGGCTGGCCTTGTTGCAGAAGGAGAAACTCAAATTTCAGAAATTCAGCACATAGATAGGGGCTATGAAGACATAGTTGGAAAATTTAAAAACCTAGGTGCAGACATTACAAGAATCTAAATATATGCCCAAAAATTTTGAATTATTTTAAAATTTTTGGGTATTATTATTTTAAGGATAGGAGAAAATAAGTTGGTTAGATTATGTAAATGGTGTAATTTGACCATAAATAAAAATTGGTTATCTAATAATTCTAGCTTTTAAGCTAATATAATTTTATATTTAAGGATAACCAATTTTTTCTGCCAACAAGCTTTTTGCTACTAACATTTCACTATTAAACATTTTAAAAGATTAAATTTTCAAAAAAATTTAGAGAGGTGATAAAATGACATATAAGGAAAATAGCCAAGAAAAGTATGGCACAAATGATGCAACAAATAAAAGCGGAAAATTCATACCACAAATTGAAACAAATTTAAGAAAAAGACAGGTCATTGTTCCCGAAGCCATTTACAAGGCAAGCGGCATAAATTTTATGGGGAAAAGAATAAAATCCCTATTATTTTCTAATGATATACCAATAATTTGTAACACAAATGCCCAAGCCATTATGGCTGTATATCCCTTTACTCCAGAACTTAAAATAATAAATGCAATTTGCGAAGTTGCATCCGTTCCAGTTTTTGTTGGAATTGGGGGAGCAGTAACAAATGGCTATAGGTCTTTAAATATAGGAATGCAAGCAGAGCTTATGGGAGCAAAGGGCGTTGTTGTAAATGCACCAATGGCAAATGAAACTATAAAACAAATTAGTGAAGTTTTAGACGTACCAGTAATAGCAACAGTCTTATCCTTAAAAGATGACATTGAAGGAAAGGTAAATGCAGGAGCAAGAGTATTAAATGTTGCAGGGGGAACAAAAACACCTGAACTTATAAAATTATGCAGGAAATTGTTGGGCGATGAATTTCCAATAATTGCAACAGGTGGACATTCAGAAGAACACATTTTAGAAACAATTGATGCTGGAGCCAATGCCATAACTTATACACCGCAGTCATCATCAGAAATCTTTTCAGAAGTTATGAATTCCTACAGAGAAAAAATGAGAAAGTATAGCAAAATATAAAAGTCCTATTGTTTTAATAGAATTTAATAGGGTATAAAAATTATGTAGTTTAAAATTAAAAAAACAAAGGAGAAAATAAGAATGGCATTTAAATTAGAAGAATTAGGATATGCATACAATGCATTAGAACAAGCAATTGATGAAGAAACAATGAAAATTCATCATGACAAGCACCATAAAACTTATGTTGATAATCTAAACAAAACAGTAGAAGGAACAAATATGGAAGGCGAAACAATAGAAGATGTTGAAAATCTTTTAAAGAACCTTGACGAAATTCCTGAAAATGTAAGACAAGCTGTAATAAATAATGGTGGAGGTCATTACAATCATACTTTATTCTGGGAAACAATGACACCAGGTGGTTCAAAAGAACCAGTTGGAAATCTAAAAAAAGCAATGGAAGAAGCTTTTGAATCTTTTGATGACTTTAAAGAAAAATTTGAAAAAGCAGGCGCAGGAAGATTTGGTTCAGGTTGGGTAAATCTAGTTGAAAAAGATGGAAAAGTAGAAATCGTAACTAACCCTAACCAAAATAGCCCAGTTTCTGATGGTTACAAAGTGATTATTGGGAATGACGTTTGGGAACACGCTTATTATTTAAAATACCAAAACAAAAGACCTGAATATTTAAAAGCATGGTGGAAAGTTGTAAATTGGGATGTAGCAGAAAAAAGATATAACGAAGGAAAATAAGACTAAATAAATAATTTTAAGGGGCGGAAAAATATTCCGTCTCTTTTTACATTATACTAAACACTAATTAAATCCACAAAAATAACCAATCCCTATGAATAATACTTTTAACCATTTCTTTAGTTAAATTATTTATAGTTTCACACAGCCTATTAACTATATCAGCCAATGAATTAAAAAACTCATTCTTAAATTCCATAGACCTTATTTGTTTCCAAATTTGTTCTATGGGATTCATTTCCGGAGTATAGGGCTATATATGAATTATTTCTATATTCTCTGGGATTTTTAATCCCTTTGATTTGTGCCATGTTGCTCCATCACATACTAATAGTATTTTATCTTCTTTATATTCTTTAGCTAATTCTTCTAAAAATACATTCATTGAGTCTGTATTGCAATAAGGTAGCAATAAAAAGAAATTTTCTCCTGCTTTCAGTTCTTTTCTTATTCATGAGTCCAGCAATTGAAAATCATCTATAATATTTAAGCCAATTAGATATTGATTTCATCGAAACATCTAACTTTTCAGATATTTCCTTTATTTTAAATCCTTTACGTCTTAGTATTATTGTTTTTAATCCTACATCTTCTTTTTTATTATTTGTATTTTTTCTTGCTTCTTCTTTTTTACTTTTGGTCTTTTCTTCCTTTAATTCAAGTTTTTGTTAAGCTTGATCTTCTCTTGCTGCTTCGCTTACTGCTACAACACTTTCAAGACCAGTTGAAAATACCATTAGAAAAGCCAGCATAAAGCAAAGAATTTTTTTCATGATTTTATTCTTTCTTTTAAATTTTTCCTTGGGTTAATCCCTTAATATAGGAGTTTTGTTCTTTTTTAAAATCTTATAAAAATACGATAAAATTAATAATAAGATTGTACCTTATGATTTTAATTTCTTAAAATAAAAATAGTAAGAAAATAATAAAATCTTTTTCAGATGTGTAATATAGCACATTTTCAAATAAAACTACAATTCATATCTACTTTTATAAGCTATTTAGGTCTAAAAATTCAAATATTTCCATAAATTATTTTATAATTTATGGAAGGCTTTAAAGTTCAGGAAATATTTTCGCAGAAATATAACCTTTTATGCCCTTTTGTTTTTTAAATTTTTTAATAAAGATTATTTAAATTAATATTAAATTTCTGTTACATTTAAAATAAAAGTAAATAATAGATAAATGATTTTAAAATATAATGAAAGTTCTGAAGCTTATGACAATAGTACTGGGGATTTATTATAAAAATTATAAATTTAAAGTAAGTAAAACTTGAAAATAAAAAAATCATCCTTAAGCTTATTTTATTTACTTAAGGATGACCTCTTAATTTTTTATAAATTATTTTATAAAGTTTGCTATGACTGACAGCAAAATTGGATTATAAATATCATCTATTAATACTGCAAAGGATGGATAAATTACCCACGCAATATGATGGTATCCGTATGTGTCCATGCAGGCTTTTATATTTGCAACGGCATTTGGTCCTGATCCGCAGGCCCAGCCACAGTTTCCTGATGCCATAACAGCAGCTCCATAATCTTTTCCGAATAAATTATAGGATACATAAATTGCAAAGATTGTAACTAGTATTGCTTGGCCAAGTAATATTATTCCCATCTTTCCTGCAACTGGCACAAGTTTTGTAATGTCTATTGTCATTAAAACTAATGCTAAATATAATTCTAAAAACATGCTTTCGATTGCACTCATTTCTGGGACGTAAGTTTTCATATCTCTTGCTTCTAAAAAGTTTCTTGCAATACATCCTGCAAATAGACAGCCAATAAATTTTGGCATTTCAATTGCTGGTATATTGTCAAGGATAAAATAAATTGGCATGCCAAGGGCTCCAATTAAAAGGGCAAGGGCAAAGGCCTTAACCATTTTTACTTCGTCAAGTTCTTGAATAAATCCATCTTTTTGTGATTCAGGTTTGTCATTTGGATCAGATTTTAAATTGTGTCTTGAAATTAAATAGGCTGCAACTGGACCGCCTATTAAGGATCCCATTACATTTCCTAAAGTTCCTGCTGCAATTCCCACTTCTGAAACGTTAGCTGGTGCGCCCATTCCCCTAAAAACTTCTCCCATGGCTGCTGCAGTTCCTACTCCTCCGCTCATGCCTGCTGATGAACATTGAAGGGCTAAAAAGGGATCAAGATTTATCACTTTTGCAAGGGCAAGGCCTACAATATTTTGGAGGGTTATAATAAGGCAGGCGCCAATTGCAATTCTTGCCATTAATTTTCCGCCTGCGTGATGGATTAAACTCATGGAAAAGCCGTAACCAACTGTTAGGAAAAATATATTTTGGGCTAGGTCTTTGGTTATGTCTACATCAAATTGGATTTCTATAATTCCAAGGGTCTTTATAAGGGCAACGATTATGGAAAAAATCATTCCCGATACAACGGGTGCTGGGATTGCATATTTTTGCAAAAGTTTTGACTTACTAACTATAAATCTTCCTATAATAATGACAAGGGCAGCAAACCCTAGAGAGGTTAAATATTCAAATTTAAAAGTTCCTACTCCGCCACTGTTTGCCTGTGTATAAGTGCCGAAATATTTCATTGCATTTTCTAAGTTCATTCTTTTTTCTCCTTGTATAAATTTAAAAATATTTACAATTAATGTTTATCCAATTAGTGAAATTTTAATCTATATGTATTAAGATTATTTATAAAAATATAATTTTTTTTTTATGAATTAAAAAGAGTATAATATTTATAGGAGGGGTTTTATGAAAGCTTTATTTATTATAATTAATCATGAAGAGCATTTTAGAAAACTTTTAAAGGAATTTGCAAAGACGGGTATTCGTGGCGGCACAATTATTTCTTCTGAAGGCCTTGCTGCTTCTCAAGCAGAATATACACCTGAACTTGGTATGAATTATTTTAAAATGTTTATAAATTCTGGCAGACCTTACAATAAGACGATTTTTTTAGTTTTAGATGATAATAAAATTGAAGATGCTAAGGATTGTGTAAGAAGGGTTGTTGGAAATTTAGATAGAGAAAACGTGGGAATTATGTTTACATGTGATGTAGATTCTTTTGAGGGGTTGACTAAGTAGAAATGGATTCAATATTTTTTTTGGCGGTCATTTTTTTAAGTGGCCTTATTTTTGCTAGAATTTTGGGAAAGGTAAAATTTCCTGATGTTACTGGTTATTTAATTGGAGGAATGATAATTGGGCCTTATATTTTGGGGATTGTTCCAAATGATGCTGTTAGCGGAATGGAAATAATCAGCCAAGTAGCCCTATCTTTTATAGCTTTTTCTGTTGGCAGTGAAATGAATTTTAATGATATAAAAGAAATTGGTGTTAAAATTTTAATAGTTACAATTTTCGAAGCTCTTGGAGCTTTAATTTTTGTCACTTTGGCTATGCTATTAATTTTTAGGACTGATCTTGCTTTTGCAATAACAATTGGTTCTATTGCATCTGCAACTGCACCGGCTGCAACACTTATGGTAATTAGACAATATGAAGCCAATGGAGGACTTGTTGATGTTTTAATTCCAGTTGTTGCCCTTGATGATGCCATTTGTATTATGGCCTTTGGTGTTTGCTCTTCAATTGCAACAACACTAATGAGTGGGGCGGACTTAAATTTTGCAACTATGATTTTTGAACCGGTTAAGGAAATTGTTCTTGCTTTAATTTTAGGTTTTGTTTCTGGAATAATTTATATTTTATTATCTAAAAAATTAAGAAACGACACAGAAACTTTGACTTTAACTTTGGCAATGATTTTTATTTTGACATCAGCATCTATTAAATGGGGTCTATCCTCTCTATTAACTTTAATTATGACAGGAATTGTAATTTCAAATATGGGAAATGTTGATAGAAGATATCAAGAACTTATTAGCACAATAACGCCGCCAATTTTTATTGCTTTTTTTGTCTTGTCAGGAGCAGATTTAGATTTGCCGGGAGTAAAAGAAGCTGGGCTTATTGGTGTTGGATATATAATTTTTAGAGTTTTGGGGAAATATATAGGTGCAATGATTTCAACAAAAATGACTGGATTTTCAAAAGAAGTTCAGCAAAATCTTGGGCTTACACTTGTGCCCCAAGCTGGGGTTGCTATTGGTCTTTCTCTTATTGCAACAAGAATTATTCCTGCCCCTCACGGAGCAATGATAAGGACAATTATTTTGTCTGCAACAATTGTCTATGAACTTGTTGGGCCGATTATTGCAAAAATTGCTCTTAAAAGAGCAGGATGTATTAAGGGAAAAGTTTAAATTTAAAAAAATTAGGACTTGTTTTGGCAAGTCCTAATTTTTTTATAATTTATTTAGATAATTTTACTATTATAGAATTTATTTCTTCTATTTTTTTATCAATTTCTTTCTCTCCACTATTATAGGCATCTTTAACGCACCCTTCCAAGTGGGCGGTGAGGACATCTTTATTTATGTTTTTTAAAATAGAAATTGAAGCCATAAGTTGATTTGAAATGTCAAGGCAATATCTATTGTCTTCCATCATTTTTATAAGACCGTCAATTTGTCCTCTTACAGTTTTTAATTTTTTTATTTGCTTTTCCTTGTCAGCCTTCATTTATTTGTGTAACCTTATAGCCAGCATCTTCAATGGCTTTTTCAAATACTTTATCCTTTAGATCTTTTTCTAAACTTACTTCTGCCTCATTTTTTTCAAGAGAAACGTCAGCTGACTTTACTCCGTCAAGGCTTTCTAAGGCTGATTTCACATGGCTTACGCAGTGATTACAAGACATCCCTTCAATTTTTAAAAGTTTTTTCATATTATCTTCTCCTTTTTTCTCTATATTTTTTTCTTCAATAGTAAAATTATTTTTTTCATAAGTTTTATTAAAAATTTTCCTTAAGTTAATTTTTTTAAGCCTCAGGGCATTTGTAACTACAAAAAATGATGAAAACGACATGGCCTCTGCTGCAATCATGGGATTTAATTTAATGCCAAAGGGGATGAAAAATAATCCTGCGGCAAGAGGAATACAAAGAGCGTTATAAAAGAAAGCCCAAAATAAATTCTCCTTAATATTTTTTATAGTTGCTTTTGAAATTTTTATGGCCTTTGAAATGTCAGAAAGGTCTTTTGAAATTAACACGACATCTGATGATTCAATGGCAGAATCTGTTCCTCCGCCAACAGCCATGCCAATGTCAGCCCTTGCAAGGGAAGGAGCATCATTAATCCCGTCACCAACCATTAAAACTTTTTTTCCTCTTTTCTGATAGTCCATAATTATTTGATTTTTATCTTGAGGCATAAGCTCTCCGTAAATTTCATTTATATTTAAAATTTTTTTAAAGGCCCTTGCAGTAATTTTATTATCTCCCGTTAAAACTACAATTTCATATCCCAAGGCCTTTAAATTTTCAAGGGCAGATTTTGAAGATTCTTTTGGAGGATCAATAACTGAAATAAGTCCAATAATTTTATTTTCTTCAGCAAAATACATTACAGTTTTTCCATCCTCTGAAAGTTCTTCTGCCTTTTTTTTCAAGGCCATATTTTCAAGGTCGTTTTCTGCCATAAAATTAATATTTCCCGCCAAGTATTTTTTACCTTGGATATTTCCCATAACTCCTCTTCCTGTTACTGCTTTAAAATCATTAACAGAAAGAGAATTTATTTTATTTTCTATGGCATAATCTGTAATGGCAAGGGAAAGGGGATGCTGTGAATTTTTTTCAAGGCCGCTTGCAATTTCCAAAAATTTTTTTTCATCCATATTTGAAATTATATCAGAAACCTTTGGCTTCCCAATTGTTATGGTGCCAGTTTTATCAAGCATAATTGTGTCTACCTTATGAAGATTTTCTAAAATTTCTGCATCCTTAAAAAGCAGGCCGTTCTTTGCACTTTCTCCCGTTGCAACCATAATTGAAAGGGGCGTTGCAAGACCAAGGGCACATGGACAGGAAATAACTAAAACTGAAATTGCAAAGTTAAGGGACATCTCCAAATCTTTAGAATATAAAAACCAAATAGAAAAGGTTAAAATGGAAATAATTATAACTGTTGGCACAAAAATTCCTGAAATTTTGTCAGCTAGTTTTGCGATTGGTGCTTTAGATTGATTGGCTTCTGTCACAAGATTTACAATTTGGGAAATTGTTGAGTCTTCAGGATTTTTACTCACCCTAAACTTAAAAGCTGAGTTGCCATTTATGGAGGCTGAAATGACAGAATCACCTTTTTCCTTAAAAACGGGAATTGACTCGCCAGTCACAAGGGACTGGTCAATAGACCCTTCGCCTTCCACAATTATTCCGTCAGTTGGCACTTTTTCACCAGGCTTTACTAAAACTATGTCGCCGATTTTTAAGTCGCTTGCTTTCTGTGTGATTATTTTTCCGTCTATTACAAGATTTGCCATTTTTGGGACCAAATCCATTAGAGATTTTAAAGAATCTTTTGTCTTATCTTTTGATCTCTCTTCAAAATATTTGCCAAGGGTTATTAAAGTTAAAATCATAACTGCAGATTCAAAATATAAATTGTGGCGATAGGTCATTAAAAGATTCATATCACCAGTTTTCAAGGCGTAGGACATCCTAAAAATTGCTAAAATTCCGTAGAGAAGGGCTGCAAAGGAGCCTAAAAAAATTAAAGAATCCATATTTGGGGCAAAATTTTTTAGACCCTTGAAGCCGGAAATATAAAAATCCCTATTTACATATAAAATTGGAAGGGCGAGTAAAAACTGTAAAAAGGCATAGGAAACTGTGCCTTCCATTGTCATTAAAACATTTGGAACCTTAAGGCCAATCATTGGACCCATGGCAATATACATTAATACAATTAAAAAGGCCATGGAAATAATAAATCTATTTTTTAAATTTTCTGCTCGAGAATTGTCACTTAAATTATTTTTTTCCTTTCCTTCTTCTCCCTTTTCTTTTGCTCCATAGCCAATTTTATCAATGGAAGAAATAATTTCCTCTGTTTTTAATTCATTTTCATCATATTCCACATTCATAGAATTTGTTAAGAGTGAAACATTACAAGTTTTTGTTCCTGGAAGTTTATTGACTGCACGCTCAATATTTGCTGCACAGGCGGCACAAGTCATTCCGGAAATATCAAATGTTTTTTTCATCTGCTAACCTCCTACACCCCGGTGGGGTATTATCATTATAGAATAATAAATTAATTTATGCAAATTTTGGATTTACCTAAAATAAAAAATGAAAATTTAAAGAATAAAATTATTGGATATATAATAAATGCATAAAAAATTTTAGGAGTGAAAAAAATTATGAAATACTTAAAAATGGATTTTTCAAATATTAGTGAGCTTGAGATAAATGAAATTCCTCTTTATATGATTGAACCTATAAATGCTAATGACAATACAAAAAATATTATTTTTTATCATGGCTGGTCATCAGATGCCAAGGGTCAAATTTTTAGGGGCAATATTTTTGCATCCTACGGTTACAGGGTTTTTCTTCCTGATGCAATTCACCATGGAAGAAGGGGCAAATTAGATTACGATAATGATCCAAGGAGAGGGTCTTATTTTTTAGAATGTATCTATAAAAATTTAAAGGAAAGCCAAGACCTTTTATCTTATATAAAGGAAAATTATAAGGGAGAAATTGGAATAGCGGGCCATTCTATGGGAGCAATTTCAAGTGCTTGCATTTATAATATCCACAAAGACTTTAAAATTGCCTTTATCTATAATGGAATTATTGATTATGAATATCTTGTAAATCAGTCAATAGATAAAAATGAAGATGATTTTGAAAGTATAAAGAAAATTAAAGACTATCTTTTAGAAGTCAATCCCATGAAAAATAAGGAAAATTTTATAGATAGGCCCCTTGTTTTATTTAATGGTGATGAAGATAAAATTATAAATCCAGATGTGGAAGAAAGATGTGCAAATGAATTAAAGAAAATTTATAAAAATAAAGAACTTTTAAATTTTGATAGATTTGATTTGACGACCCACCAACTAATTATGCCCATGATTGAAGAAGCCTTAATTTTTGCCAAGGAAAAAATTAAATTTTAGGATAAATTAAGTGAAATAAATTTTTGATTGGGTAATAATATTTTAGAGAGTATAGTTAAGTACTTATTTAAAAAATTTTAGCTTTAATATATAATTAAATTAAAATAGGCTATAATTTTTACATTAAAATAAATTAAAAAGGAAAGGAAGTAAAATTTATGAAAAAAAATGTTTTAATTACAGGAGCATCAGGAGATATTGGTGGAGCTATTGCTAGAAAATTTGCCAAAGAAGGAGTAAATTTAACCCTTCAATACAGAAATGAAGCTAAAGTTGATGCCATCATTGAAACTCTTAAGGATTATGATGTTGAAATTCAAAAAGTTAAGGCTGACATTGTTCACTATGAAGAATGTGAAAGACTTGTTAAAGAAACTTTAGACAAATACGGAAAAATTGATATTCTTGTAAATAATGCTGGTATGATTAGAGATGCATCTACAGTAAAAATGACAGAAGAAAATTTCAAGGCAGTTATTGATTTGAATTTAACTGCTGTATTTTATATGACAAAACTTGTCGGAACAGAAATGTTAAAAGTAGAATCAGGAAAAATTGTTTCTATTGCATCAGTATCAGGAATTATGGGAACTTTCGGACAAGTTAACTACGTTGCATCAAAGGCTGCTGTTATGGGCATGACAAAAACTTGGGCACGTGAATTTGGAAGAAAGGGCATTAATGTAAATGCAGTTGCTCCTGGATTTATTGTAAGCGGAATGACAAAGGGACTTGAAGATATGTACACAAATCAAATTCCAATGAAGAGATTTGGAACAGTTGATGAAATTGCAAATGGAATTTATTTCCTATGTTCAGAAGAAGCAAATTATATTCAAGGACAAACTCTAGTTATAGACGGTGGACTTACTCTATAATTTAGATTTTTAAAACATGGCGGGCATAGGCCTGCTTTTTACATAGGTGATTTATGAAAAAAATAATAATTTTATTTGTCACTTTTTTATTTTTAACTTCTTGCCAAGAAAAAGAAAAGGCAAAAGAATATAATATCAGCACAGACAGAAATATTACAGATGCTCAAAAAGTAAAAATCTATCAAGGTATTCTACCTTCTTTAAATTTTTATGAAGTAAATTTACCGGAAGAGGCAAGATCATTTTCTTTCAAAATTTATAACATTGAAAATGGGAATGAAACTATTTTTGGTCGAGTGGAGAATAATTTAGACAAGTTAAAGACAAGGAGGATTTTCAAATTTGCTGTTGGAGTAAATGAAGATTTTTATATAATTGCAACAGATAATTCAACAATTAGAATTGCAAGAAATAAAGCTCCTGATGGTAATTTAAAAATGGGAAATGCCATAATAAGAAGCTCAAACCAAGAAATTCATGGCATAAAACTTGGAGAAAGCTACAACCTCATTTTTGAAGAGATAGGGCCTTCTAAAGAAGTTTATTCTTCAAGCGATATAAAAAAATTTAAAGATATAAAAGCCAAAGATGGCCATATTTATGAAGTTTTGACCTTGAGTTTTTCTGATACGAAAATGGAAAATTAATTATACTAAAATTTTTCAGTTTAATTTTTTGATTTGGAGGGGGATATAGGATATTTTTAAGAGGGACTGTCCCTTATGGATGTCCCTCCTATTTTTATTTATTTTTTAATTTTTTCCTTAATACGGCTTGAAAATATGTGCCTTTATATTTCTAAAATTTTTTTATGAATTTCTTAATAGGTCTTCAAATTTAACAATTAATTCATCGGGCATGACAAAGTCAAAATATCCTCCGTTTTTTGAAAGAAATAAAAAAATAAAGCCTAAAGAAACAAATTTTTTCAAATTTATGTAGACCATTTCATCTGAATAATCAACAATTCCTTGATAAAATTCGTTAAAGGATTTTAATTCACTTTTATTAAATGTCAAAAGTATATCCTTAAAATTATTATTTATGGCCTTATGAAGGTCTTTTTTTATGTCATCAAGGGAAAGATTGTCAAAGTCAATTTTGTGATTTCTCGCCATTACTTCTAAATATTTGTCATCAACTAAATTCAAGACAGCAGGAATATTGCCAGTGGGAATAGAGTCTATTGTTTCTAATTTAAAAAAGTCCATTATTATCTTGCTCAAAATTTTCACCTCTTAATAATTATAGCATAAATTGTGGGATAAAAATTTTGTCATTTATGAGAATAAATAATATTCTTGTGTTATAATGTTTTTGTTAAAAGGGGGACTATTAAAAAAATGTCATTAATTGAAAGTTTAGAAGAAAAAGTAAAAAAAACAAGACCTATTATTGTCTTTCCAGAAGGAAATGATGCCAGAGTTTTAAGAGCATCAATTAGACTTAATGATAAGAAGGTTATTAGACCAATTCTTTTTGGCAATGAAGAAGAAATTAAAGCCTTAGCTAAAAAAGAAAATGTAGAAATTGGAGACCTTAAAATTTTAGATCCTGAAACTTTTGAAAAAAAGAATGAAATGATTGATGCTTTTGTTGAAAGACGTAAGGGAAAAGTTAATGCTGAAGAGGCAGGAAAAATTTTAAAGGATCCAAACTATTTTGGTACTATGTATGTATATATGGGACTTGCTGATGGAATGGTTTCTGGTGCCTGTCACACAACAGGAGAAACTGTTAGACCTGCTCTTCAAATTATCAAGACAAAAGAAGGTATTAAAAGAACAAGTGGTGCCTTCGTTTTGATTAAAGATGACAAGATGTATGTTATGGGCGACTGTGCAATTAATACTGACCTTGATGCAGAAGGCCTTGCAGAAGTTGCAGTTTTAACTGAAGAAACAGCAAGAAAATTTGGTCTTGATCCAAGAGTTGCTATGCTTTCATTTTCAACTCATGGCTCAGCAAAACACGAAAGAGTTACAATGGTTGCTGAAGCCACAAAACTTGCAAAGGGGAAAAATCCTAATATGTTAATTGACGGCGAACTTCAATTTGATGCTGCTTTTGACAAAGTTGTTGCTGGAAGAAAGGCTCCTGATTCTCCGCTTAAAGGAGAATCAAATGTATTTATTTTCCCAAACATTGAAGCGGGAAATATTGGCTACAAATTAATTCAAAGATTTGGCGGTTACGAAGCAATCGGACCTATTCTTCAAGGCTTAAATAAACCTGTTAATGACCTTTCTCGTGGATGTGTTGAAGACGAAGTTTATTCTCTTGCACTTGTAACAGCTTTAGAATCACTTTAATAATAAGAGCTTCGGCTCTTTTATATAAGACTATGAAATTTTTATATTTTATTCAAAATGACAAAAGAGTAAATGTTGGACTTTTTGAAGATGAAGAAAATCTTTTAAAATTTGTAAGATCTACTTCTAAAAAATTTGAAAAGAAAAAAATTAATAAACTTGATGACATATATGATTTAAGTTTTTACCCCGAAGATTTGGAAGATTATAGGGAAATTGAATTAAATGGAAATATTTATCCCTTAAGTAAATTTGAATTTAATCCTGGAGAAGAAATTTCTTTTTTTGCAGAAGATTTAAATGTTTTAACAGATGAAGGCTCTGGCATTGCTCCTGGTTTTAAAATTATTGAAAATTATGCCATTGATAATGGAGACTTAAAGGACTATATTTCCAAAAGAGAAAATGCCTTTAATAGAATAAAAAAAGCCTTGAGAGAAAGAGGTTATACAGCCAAAAGGGAATTTCAAGGTTCTGAAGATGGAGAAGCCATAAGTTATAATGGAGAGGACGGCAAGTGGTTTTTTGCCCACCTTGATCCATCTCTTGTAGAAAATTTTCCTCAAGATGAAGAAGAATTTCAAAAATTTATAGATAATCAGTTAAATAATTAAAATAATCCGGATTTTGTCCGGATTTATTTTTGCCAATTTACTTTAGGGACTGCCCCTTGCGAGCTATCCCTATTTTTAACTTTGTCTATATTTTGAATCAGGAATTTCACTAGATTTTATTTTTTTACCTATTAAAGCCTTAGGTCTTTTGTTCTTAAGTCATTAAGGAGGAGCAGGTCAATGACAAAGGAAAGAATAAAGATAAGGGACCAAGAAATCATTCTTGAATTTGGAAGCATTATATTAGAAATTAAAAAGCTAAAGCCTACCATAAAAATTATTATAATCTGAATTAGAAGCATGGTAAATCTTTGTTTAATAACTTCATTTGGACTTATCCAATCAAGGTCAAGAGTGTAGAAATCATATATAAGGCCCAAAAGATTTGCAAATAGACCATAGGACAGACCACAGCAAATTAATAAAATAGTTTCAATAAAATTCAAGGAAAATTTTAGGCTAAAAGTAAAGGCAAATAAAAGTATAGGTCCTGTTATTAAGCTCATACCAAGCAAAATTTTTCCCCTAAAAATATCAAGAACTTTTAAGGGTAGGCTCTGCATTAAATAATAATTTTTCCCTTCAACTGAAAGGCAGCAGTATGTTGTCTGTGAAAGAGCAGATAGGCCGCAAATAAGCTGAATCAAATAAGTGCTTAAAAAATCTTTAGCATTGAAGTTTGTAAGTTTATTTAGAGTTTCAAAGGGGATAAAAAGAGGTCCAAGGCCTAAGATTATCATAAAAATTACACTAATAATTGTATTGGAAACATAAATTGGATAGGAATTATAAAGGGCAAATTCTTTTCTAAAAAGAGCAAGGTTTTTTGAAGTAATATGAAATGTATCTTTGTCCCTGTCCCTATGGCGAGTTTTTAAATTATTTCTATAATAGATTTTAAAATAATTTTTAGCAAGAAAAATTGCAGCACCAAAGAAAATAATAAGGGAGAATATTATAAAAATAAGGCCCCTAAAATAGCTTCCCATAAAAATGGCATCCGTATAAAATTTTATGGAAGGGAACTTTAATAGTACTTCAAAAAGACCCTTGATAACTTTTAAAAATATATCTTCCATTGTATATAAGCCTAGGTAAAAAATGGCAACAAAAATCCCGAAAAATAGTAAAAATATATTTCTAATCATTTTATTTTGAAAAATTTTTCCAAATAAAATAGTTAGGATTATGGAAAGCCCACTTGGGATTAAGGGGAAAGCCAAAAGTATTAAAATAGAAAAAAGACCAAAAGAGAATCCTCCTGCAAGGTAAGCATAATAAATTATTGGATAGGATAAAATTGCAAAACTCATGGCTAAGGATGAAAGATATATGGTCAAAATTTTTGGGAGAATAATTTCAAGTTCACTTAAAGGCATGGGAAATAAAATATTTACTTCCTTAGGTCCAAAAATCGAATCATTTGTGAGAGATATATTAGATATAAGAATCATAATAAAAGAGAATAAAGAAAATCCCATAAGAGAATAATTTTGAAATTCCAATCCCAGCTTATTAGTAATAGAAATAGAATAGAAAAAGAAAAAACCAAATACAAAAATATTTGCAGCGAGACCTGAAAGGAGTCTATTTTTATTTGAATTTCTATTTAGCATCCTGTCAATTTCCGCCTTAATTAAAATTTTTTCCTTATTAAATCTTATCATTTACAAGCTCCATAAAAATATTTTCAAGTGATTTATTTGTAGTAACTTCATTAGTCTTGCCAGAAATTACAATTTTTCCATCCTTTAAAATCGCAATTTTGTTGCATAAATTTTGAGCAACTTCCAAAACATGAGTGGAAAAGAAAATTGCAGCTCCATTTTGAACCATTTTTTTAAACTCTTCCTTCAAATAAAAAGTTGCTTCCGGATCAAGGCCAACAAAGGGCTCATCTAAAATTAAAAGTTTGGGCTTATGAATAAGGGCTGAAATAATGGCAAGCTTTTGCTTCATACCGTGAGAATAAGAAGAAATAGGTTCATTTAAGTCAGCTGTTAAATCGAAAGTATTTGCCAAGGAAAAAATATCTTCCCTTGCCCTTTCAGGTTCCAGTTCAAAAATTGATCCAACAAAATTCAAATATTTCATTCCAGTCATAAATTCATAAAGGTCGGGATTGTCAGGTATGTAGGCAGTGATTTTTTTACACTCAAGGGGCTTTTCTAAAATATCCATTCCGTCAATTATAATCTCGCCCTTGTCAAAAGTATTAATTCCAACAACTGATTTTATTGTAGTAGTTTTGCCAGCTCCATTTTTTCCAATGAAACCATAAATATCTCCATTTGCCACATTTATGTCAATGCCTTGTAAAACTTTTTTCTCTCCATAGGATTTATATAAATTTTTTATTTCTAGCATAGGAACCTCCTGAAATTTATTATATTGTAATGGGAAGTTATGTCAAGTTAGGAAAATTTTAAAAATAATGATAAAATTATATAAAAATAGCAATCTTTTAAATTTATAATATTTTTGTAAAAATAAAAAAATAAACTATGGAGGTATTATGAGCAAAATTATTGTTATCGGTGCAAATCATGCTGGCACTGCTTGTATAAATACAATTTTAGGTGGCGGCAAAGAAAATAAGGTTACTGTTTATGAAAGCAATAGTAATTTATCCTTCCTTGGATGTGGTATGGCCCTTTGGATTGGAAATCAAATTTCAAATGGCGATGGACTTTTCTATTGTGATAAGGAGACTTTTGAAAAAAATGGTGCTGAAGTTCACATGGAAGCGAATATTACAAAAATTGACTTTAAGAATAAAAAAGTTTATGGCAAGGAAAAAGACGGTTCAGAAATTGAAGATACTTATGACAAATTAGTTTTGGCAACAGGCTCTCTTCCAATTATTCCAAAAATTCCAGGAACAGACCTTGAAAATGTTCAAAGAGTTAAAATTTATCAAAATGCTAAGGAAGTTATAGAAAAATTAAAAAATCCTGAAATTAAAGAAGTTACAGTTATTGGTGCAGGATATATTGGCGTTGAACTTGCAGAAGCCTTTGTTAGAAATGGCAGAGAAGTAAACTTAATTGATATTGCTCCAACTGTTCTTTCAAATTATTATGACGAAGAATTTTCAGAAACCATGAAAGAAAATATGGAAAAGAATGGCGTTAATATGGTTCTTGGTGAATCAGTTGTTGAAATTCTTGGCGACAAAAAAGTTAAGGCTGTAAAAACTGACAAGGGAGAATATGCTTCTGACATGGTAATTATGGCTATTGGCTTTAGACCTAACAACGAACTTGGCAAAGATGAATTAAAATTATTTAGAAACGGTGCTTACATTGTTGACAAACATCAAAGAACTTCTGAAAAAGATGTTTATGCAATTGGCGACTGTGCAACTATTTATGACAACACAATTGACGATACAAATTATATTGCTCTTGCAACAAACGCTGTAAGATCAGGTCTTGTTGCTGCCTTTAATATTTTAGGTCAAGATATTGAATCTGCTGGTGTTCAAGGGTCAAATGGCATTTGTATTTTCGACTACAAAATGGTTTCAACAGGTATGTCATTAAAGAGAGCTCAAAAACTTGGCATTGATGCAGACTGTGTTGATTTTGAAGATTTACAAAAACCTGAATTTATTGAAACAGAAAATCCAAAAGTTAAAATTAGAATTGTATTTGACAAAAAGACAAGGGCAGTTTTAGGGGCACAAATGGCTTCTTATTATGATATGTCAATGGGAATTCATATGTTCTCACTTGCAATTTATAAGAAAGTTACAATTGATGAATTAAAACTTCTTGATATTTTCTTCTTACCTCACTTTAACAAGCCCTACAATTATATAACTATGGCAGCCCTAAGTGCCAAATAAAAAATAAAAATTATTTATCCGCTAAGATTTAAAATTTTAGCGGATTTTTTATTTGTAAAAATTTTAAAATTATTAAATAGATTTACAAAATTTAGTTTTCCTTTAAATTATGGGCATTTTATTTTATAATATTATTGGAGAAGAAAATTGGGTAAGAATGATAGGCAACACAAGTTGCCTTTTTTATATAGAAAGGAATTAAATGAAATTTAAAATCCATTCAAATTATAAGCCAACTGGAGATCAACCTCAGGCTATTGATAAATTAGTAGATGGTTTAAATAAGGGCTATAAACATCAAACGCTTTTGGGAGTAACTGGTTCAGGAAAAACTTTTACAATGGCAAATGTCATTGAAAGAGTTCAAAGGCCCACTCTTGTTATTGCACACAACAAAACTTTGGCCTACCAACTTTGTGCAGAGCTTAAAGAATTTTTTCCTGAAAATGCCGTTGAATATTTTGTTTCCTACTATGATTATTATCAGCCCGAAGCCTACGTGCCTATGACTGACACCTTCATTGAAAAGGATTCATCTGTAAATGATGAAATAGATAAGCTGCGTCACTCTGCAACAATGTCCCTTTTTGAAAGACGAGATGTAATTATTGTTGCATCAGTTTCCTGCATCTATGGTTTGGGAGATCCCATTGACTATGAAAATTTAGCAATTTCTCTAAGACCAGGAATGATTCGTGACAGAAATGACATCATGGCAAAATTAATTGAGATTCAATATGTGAGAAATGAATATGAATTTTCAAGAGGAACTTTTAGGGCGAGGGGAGATGTTTTAGAAATTTTTCCTGCCTCATCTTCTGAAAAGTCTATAAGGGTTGAATTTTTTGGCGATGAAATTGAAAAAATTGCAGAAGTTGATGCCTTAACGGGTCAGGTTTTAAGATATTTATCCCATGCCTATATAACGCCTGCATCACATTATGCTACAACAGAAGAAAAAGTTAAAAAAGCCTTAGTAACAATTGAAGAAGAGTTAGAAGAAAGATTAAAAGTTTTAAAGGATCAAAATAAACTTTTGGAAGCTCAAAGGCTACAGCAGAGAACAAGATATGATTTGGAAATGTTATCTGAAATGGGATTTTGCCAAGGGATTGAAAATTATTCAAGGCATCTTTCTCAAAGAGAGCCGGGTTCAAGGCCCTACACCTTAATTGATTATTTTCCAAATGATTTTTTAACAATAATTGATGAATCTCACCAATCAATTCCACAAATTAGGGCCATGTATAATGGGGACAGATCAAGAAAAGAAACTTTAGTTGAATATGGTTTTAGACTTCCCTCTGCTCTTGACAATAGACCCTTAAAATTTAAGGAATTTGAATCAATGATGAAAAATTGCATTTACGTTTCGGCAACTCCTGGGCCCTATGAAAAAGAACATGAACAAGCAAGGGCAGAACAGATTATTAGACCAACGGGACTTTTGGATCCGGAAATTTTTGTAAGACCAGTTAAAAATCAAATTGATGATTTGGTAAATGAAATAACTAATGCAAGTGCAAGGGGCGAAAGAGTTTTAGTTACAACCTTAACAAAAAAAATGGCGGAAGATTTGACTAAGCACTTTAAAAAAATTGGCATTAAAGTAACCTATATGCATTCAGATGTAGAAACTCTTGAAAGAATGCAAATAATTAGGGACTTAAGACTTGGGAAATATGATGTCCTTGTGGGCATAAATCTTTTAAGAGAAGGTCTTGACCTTCCAGAAGTTTCAATTGTTGCTGTTTTAGATGCAGATAAGGAAGGATTTTTAAGATCTGAAACTTCATTAATACAAACTGCTGGTAGGGCTGCAAGAAATATTAAGGGGAAAGTAATAATGTATGCAGATACAATAACAAAATCCATGGACGTAACAATTAAAGAAACAAATAGACGTAGAAAAATTCAAGATGACTATAATAAGGAAAATGGTATAACTCCAAAATCAGTTTCAAAAGAAGTTAGAGATGTAATTAATACTGCAATTGCGGCAGAAGAGCCCTTAGAATACAAAGAAAGCACAGATGACGAATTTACAAAAGATGAAATTCAAGCAATAATCGATGGGCTGAAAGTAGAAATGTATAAGGCTGCAGAAACTTTAGATTTTGAAAGGGCAGCTGAAATTAGAGATAAGATTAAAGATTTAAAAGAAAAGAAAAAAGAAGCAATAGTTTAGGTGATATATTGACAGAAGATTTTATAAAAATTAAGGGAGCAAGGCAGCACAATTTAAAAAATGTTGACCTTTCCCTTCCAAGAAATAAATTTATAGTTTTTACTGGACTTTCAGGCTCCGGTAAATCTTCCCTTGCTTTTGACACAATTTATGCAGAAGGGCAAAGGAGATATGTAGAAAGTCTTTCATCCTATGCCAGACAGTTTTTGGGACAAATGGATAAGCCGGAAGTAGATTATATTGAAGGAATGAGCCCATCGATTTCCATTGATCAAAAGACGACATCAAAAAATCCAAGGTCAACTGTTGGCACAGTGACAGAAATTTATGATTATTTAAGACTTTTGTATGCAAGAGTTGGTCATGCCTTTTGCCCATCTTGCGGCAAAGAAATTTCATCTTTTACCATTGATCAAATGGTGGAAAGAATTTTAGAATTAAATGAAAGAACAAAAATAGAAATTTTATCACCCCTTGTTAGACACAGAAAGGGGACCCACAAAAAAGTTTTTGAAAAAATTAAAAAAGAAGGATTTTTAAGGATAATTGTTGATGGAGAGGTCCATGAAATTTCAGAAGACCTTGAACTTGATAAAAATAAAAATCACGACATTGATATTGTTGTAGATAGAATTATTGTTAAGGAAGGAATTTCATCAAGGCTTTTTGAATCCCTGGAGCTTTGTGCAAATTTAAGCGGCGGAATTGTAAAAATAAAAGTTCATGATGGGGAAGATTTAATTTTTTCTACAAAACTTGCATGCCCTGATTGCGGCATTGTTATTGAAGAAGTTTCGCAAAGATCTTTTTCCTTTAACTCACCCCTTGGGGCATGCCCAAAATGTAACGGCATAGGCTTTTCAAAAGAAGTTGATATGGATTTAGTAGTTCCCAATAAAGACCTTTCCATTGACCAGGGAGCAGTTGCCTGCTATTCATCAGCAAGCGGAACTTATTATTATGAAGTAATATGTGCAATAGCAGAGGAATTTGATTTTCCAACAAGTGAACCTATAAAAAAAGCACCAAAAGAATTTATAGATGCTATTTTTAATGGATATAATGGATATTTACATTTTCGTTTTGATTCATTCTTTTCAGGAGAAAAATATTACTCAGGATCCTTTGAAGGAATTTATAAAAATTTAAAGAGAAGATATTTGGAAACTGCATCAGATAAAATGCTTGATAGGATTGACGAATTTATGGAAGAGGTTCCCTGCCCCCATTGTCATGGAGCTAGGTTGAAAGAATCATCCCTATCCATAAAAGTTGGGGGATTAAATATTTTTGAATTGACAGAGCTTTCCATAAATAAGGCATTGGAATTTTTTAAGTCCTTAAAACTTAGCCAAAAGGAAAGCATTATTGCAAAAGAACTTTTAAAAGAAATAAAAAGTAGACTTGATTTTCTTGTAACTGTCGGCCTTGAATATTTAACTCTTTCAAGAATGGCGGGATCACTTTCAGGCGGAGAAGCCCAAAGAATTAGACTTGCTACTCAAATAGGATCTCAATTAGTTGGAGTTATTTATGTTTTAGACGAGCCATCCATTGGCCTTCATCAAAGGGATAATGCAAAACTTTTGGGAGCTCTTAGAAATTTAACAGACATTGGAAATACATTAATCGTTGTGGAACATGATGAAGAAACGATGATGGCAGCTGATCAAATTGTAGACATTGGTCCCTATGCTGGAAGAGAAGGGGGAAAAGTCGTTGCCCAAGGAAGTCCACAAGAAATAATGAAGGCAAAAAATTCTATAACAGGCGATTATTTGTCAGGAAAAAGAAAAATTGAAGTTCCCAAGGAGAGAAGACCCTTTAGCGGAAAATCGATAAAAGTTATTGGAGCAAGGCAGCACAATTTAAAAAATATTGATGTGGAATTTCCTCTTGGTCAATTTGTTGTTGTTACAGGAGTTTCAGGATCAGGAAAATCATCTTTAGTTAATGAAATTTTATACAAGGCCTTGGGCCAGAAAATAAATAAGTCAAAAATAAAGCCAGGATTCTATAAGGACATTAAGGGCCTTGAAAATGTAGATAAAGTTGTGGACATTGACCAAAGTCCAATTGGCAGAACACCAAGATCAAACCCATGCACCTATACGGGAACTTTTGATTTAATTAGAGATATTTTTGCCATGACAAATGAAGCAAAACTCAAAGGCTATAAAAAGGGAAGATTTTCTTTTAATGTTAAGGGCGGAAGATGTGAAGCTTGTAAGGGTGACGGAATAATTAGAGTTGAAATGCATTTTCTTCCTGATGTATATGTCCCTTGCGAAGTCTGCAAAGGGAAAAGATATAATAGCGAAACCTTAAATGTTTATTACAAGGGAAAAAATATTGCCGATGTTTTAGATATGACTGTGGAAGAAGCTCTAGTATTTTTTGCAAATCATCCAAGAGTTTTAAGAAAACTTGAAACCTTAAAAGATGTTGGCCTATCCTACATTAAACTTGGTCAATCTTCAACGCAGCTATCAGGAGGAGAAGCCCAAAGAATAAAACTTGCAACAGAACTTTCAAAACAGGCAACTGGAAAGACGGTTTATATTCTTGACGAACCGACAACAGGCCTTCACACTTATGATGTATCAAAACTAATAAAAGTTTTAAATAAATTAGTAGACAAGGGAAACACCGTTATTGTTATTGAACATAATTTAGATGTAATAAAAACGGCTGACTATATAATTGATCTTGGACCTGAAGGCGGAGATGGCGGCGGAGAAGTTATTGCCACTGGAAGGCCGGAAGAAATTTGCAAGGTCAAAAAGTCCTATACTGGAAAATTTTTGAAAAAAATACTATAATAAAAGATACTATGAAAAAATTTAGAAAATTAATTATTTTACTTTTAATTATTTTATTATTTCCATTTACAGTAAGCGCAAAATTTATAAGGCCAAATAATTTTATGGATAAAAAGGGAGCAGACAGAACTGCAAACATAAAAAAATTTCAGGCACAAATGAATCTTCCTGTAAGTGGAAAAATTGATAAGAAAACTGAAGAATGTCTATATACGGAAAATTATGAAGTCTATGATATGGTGACAAATCCTCCAACAAATGGATATTGGATTGCCGTAAATAAATCAAGAAGAACTTTAACTTTATATAAAGGAGGAGCTTCTCAAGGAAAATATCCTGTAACTTTAGGGACAAGTAATACACCAACGCCTTCTGGCAAGGGAACAATTGCAAATATGCACAAAAATCCTGCTTGGGGAGGAATGAATGGGAAATATAAACCGGCTGCAAGTGACGACCCCAATAATCCTCTTGGTGAAAGATGGATGGGATTAAGATTAAAGGGCTTTAGCGGCTATGGCATTCATGGAAATATTAAACCCCATCAAATTGGTGGCTACTATTCAAACGGATGTATAAGAATGTTTAATTATGATATTGAAGAAGCTGTATTTCCACTTGTGAATGTCAAGGCACCTGTTTGGATTGGAACAGATGAAGAATTAGAAAGCTGGGGACTTTATCAGTATTCAAGAATAAAAAAAGATAAGCCCCTTGAAAAACCAGCTGAAAAATCTGACAATAATGAAAAGAAATCTGAAAATATAAATGCAGAAGTTAAAACAGAAAAAATTATAGATTATCCAACGAGTGATTTATTTGAATATTAAATTAAAAGGATCGTTAAAATTAATTAGCGGTCCTTTATTTTTTCGCAGCTTGTTTTCTGAGCATTATATAGATCCTTTAAGCCGGAAATATTTTCATTTCTAATAAGGTCATCTGGAATATTATATATTGAAAAGGCATTTTGCCAAGACTCAGCCTTACCATCTTTCGCTCTATCTTTCAGAGGAACGAGTATTATGCTATATTCAAAGGCTTCAAGATTTTCCTTATCTAATATTTTTTGGAGTCTTTTTAAAACAATCATTGTTTTTTCAAAATCTAGTTTATTAGAAAATCCGTAAACATCAGCTGAAACTTTTAAAGGGAAATTATTGAAATCAACTTTATCATCTAATTTTAAAATATCTCTATGATCCTCATTTTCGAGAATTGATAGGGATATTTTGTATTTAAAGCGGTGTTTTTCTTCTAGTCTTCTTCCATATTCATAAATCTCATATTCAAAGCGTCTATAGGTATTAAATAATCTGTCTTCAAAGTTATCGTACTTTAAATTTCCAAAACTATTGAAAGATAAAGAAAATTTTGTGTCTATGCTATTTTTGTCTTCAAGATTAATTATGTAGCAGCCATCTTTAAAATTATAAAAAACTTTATCTCTTTTAAGGTTCAAATTATCATAATTCTCTTTAATATATTTATTTGCAGAATTATTTGCTAAAATTTTGGAAATGGGGTTACCAAAAAAAGCATTAATGATAAATAAAACAATGAGAAAAAATATAAGACTTAAAGTTTTTTTCATATCAGTCACCTATAAAAAATATTTTTGGAGATTTTTTTCAAAGCTTCCCCTAGTATTTTCATTTTTTATTTTACCATATTAATATAGTTATAAGAAAATTATAATATTGAAGAAATAGAGGAAGACTTAGTAGATTAGAAAAAGAAGTGAAAGAAAAAATTGGAATCATAAGGGGTATAAATATATTCATAACATAAATAGGAATACATTATACTAATTTTAGATTAAATTAGTTATAATTTAATAATGTAAACAGTTGTTGGAACTTTGTTTTTTAAATGGGTGTCGCACAGCTGAAGATACAGGCTGGAGGAATGCTTTTGGAATCAGTAAAAATTCAAGTGGAAAAGTATTTCTAGGTTGGTATGATGAGGTTCTTTTTAGTACGATGTTAGATTTTACCGGAAATTCAAAGCATCAAGTTAGAGAAAATCCAAGC
Source organism: Peptoniphilus raoultii (assembly GCF_900099555.1). Lineage (GTDB taxonomy): Bacteria > Bacillota > Clostridia > Tissierellales > Peptoniphilaceae > Peptoniphilus_A > Peptoniphilus_A raoultii. The sequence continues at coordinate 153,246 of NZ_FMWM01000002.1, read as the reverse complement.
AAAACATTTTATTCTAATTTATTGAGGACTATTGAAAAACCAGGAACATATTACTATATACGTTTTTGGGACGATAAAAATATATCAGGGAGAGTTTAGTTAATACTAAGCAAATAAATATGAAAAAAAGAGTTTTAATATATTTAATATGCATTTGTTTAATATTTCTATTAATGGCGTGTTCCAAAAAAATAAATTCGATTGATAAATTAAATAAAGTAAAAATAGTTAGTACATTAAAGGATTTTGGATATAATGAAAAAGATGGAGAAATGCTCTATAAAGAAAGAGAAAATCTGGATAATGGAGGGATAAAAATTGAGTCTTCTGAAGGGGCTATCTTTATTTTTGATAATAACAGTGATGTGATTCATGTAGATGCTTTATCAACTCTTAAGTGGGATGAAGATAGTGCAGAAGATTTAGAATATCCAGAAAAAGAATATGTAAAATTTATCAAAGATAAATATATTCCATCTGATTATACTGAGGAAAAGATGGGTTATTATACAAAAGAATATAAGATGTATTCCTATTATAAAGCAAATGTTGCTAATATTTTCAACCCATACGATCAAATTAGAGTTGTATTTAATAACAATGAGAATTCTGTTATTCTATTAGATATTATAGATAACTTTAGAATAAAAGAACCACCCAAAATAGATGAAATAAAGGCTGAGAATATTGCAAAAGATTTTTTATTAAAATCCAATAAAAACAAATCAGAAAATGTTCTAAATGTTACGTTAACGGTAATTGAATCCAATGACTTTTTTAAGGATTCATCATTTTTAGTAGATAGTAAAAATAATATCAAAGCTCCAAAAATTGGGGTTTTTCATTTAGCTTATGTTATAGAGGTTGAAGATGTATTAATATATGTTGATGCCTATGACGGTAAAATAATCGGTGGAGATTCTTATTAATTTGGTTCTATGTCAAATATGGGGGAGGCTCGATAGAATCGAGTCTTTTCTCTATCCAAGGAACTACAAATTTTTTCAAAGCAATAAGCAAGAACTTTTTCACGCAAACATAAAATTCTTTTAATTCCGTCTCTTTAACTCTTCTTAAATATTCTGCCTACACTTGGACAACTAGGCGAATAAGAAAATTTTCGTAAAATAACTCTTTTATTCCATTAGCACCCTGTGGATAATTATGCACAAGCAAAATTTTAAAATTTATATTTGAGTTAATATAAATTAAAAAAATTATAAGGAATAATTTCCAAATTTTATAATATTTACAAAACAAGCCAATTTAACTATACTATAGATAAGAATAAGATTTTTTGGGAGTGTTTAAATGAAAGAAGTAAGATTAAGATTTGCACCGTCACCAACAGGTTATTTGCACATAGGGGGACTGAGAACAGCCCTTTATAATTATTTATTTGCAAAAAATAATGGCGGCAAATTTATTTTAAGAATTGAAGATACTGACAGGACAAGATATGTTGAAGGAGCAATTGAAAATTTAATAAGCTCTCTTAAATGGGCAGGCATAGATTATGACGAAGGAGTTTTTGTAGAAGATGGAAAAATTGTTGAAAAGGGCGATTTTGGGCCTTACATTCAATCTCAAAGACTTGATATCTACAAAAAATATGTTGATGAATTAATTGAAAAGGGCTATGCCTATTATTGTTTTTGCACAAAAGAAAGGCTTGACTCCATTCGTGAAGAACAAAAAATTAAGGGTCAAGTTCCAAAATATGACGGACTTTGTAGGTCTATTTCAATTGAAGAGGCTAAAAAAAGAATTGCAAATGGTGAAGAGTATGTTGTAAGACTAAAACTTCCCCACAACAAAGATATTTCTTTTTATGATGCTGTTAGGGGAAAGGTAACAATAAATAGTGATGAGCTTGACGATCAAGTTTTAATGAAATCTGACGGCTTTCCAACTTATCATATGGCAGTTGTAATTGATGACCATTTAATGGGCATAACTCACATTGTTAGGGGAGAAGAATGGCTTTCATCAACGCCAAAACACGTTTATCTTTACGAAGCTTTTGGTTGGGATGTGCCAACTTTTGTCCACCTTCCAACCGTTTTAAATAAAAATAGAAAGAAACTTTCAAAAAGGCAAGGCGATGTTTCTGTTGAAGACTTTAAAAACAGAGGCTATCTTCCTGAAGGGATTATAAATTATTTGGCCCTTGTTGGCTGGTCTCCTGAAGATGGAGAAGAAATTATGAATTTAAAAGAGCTGACTAAAAAATTCTCTTTTGAAAGAGTTGGCAAGTCTGGCGGAATTTTTGACACAGATAAATTAAATTGGGTGAATTCTCATTATATTAAGGAATATCCCATTACAAAACTTGCTGAACTTTCCATTCCCTTTGTTACAAAATCAAGGCTTTTAAGCGAAGAACAAATTAAAAATAATTATGAATGGTACAAGATTTTAATTGAAACTGTAAGTGAAAGTATTGATAAATTAGAAGATATTCCGGACCACATTAAATTTTTATTTGGAGATATTGAAATCACAGAAGATAGTGCCAAAGAAGAATTAAAACAGCCCCATGTTCCTGATCTTTTAAAATCTTTTATTGAAGTTTGTGAAGGCCATGATGAAATTGATTTAGAAGTTTCCATGGGTCTTATGAAGGAAGTTCAAAAGGCATCAGGAGTTAAGGGAAAAGCTCTTTATATGCCAGTTCGTGCAGCAATTTCTGGTAATGTTCACGGCCCTGAAATGTCATATATTATTTATTTACTTGGCAAGGAAAAATTAATTTCAAGGGCAAGTAAGGTTCTGGAAAGTTTATAATAGGAGAAAAAATGATTAAGAATTTAAAAGACTATGATTTTAAAAATAAGACCGCTCTAGTTAGAGTGGATTTTAATGTGCCTTTAAAGAATGGGAAGGTGGCAGGTGATGACAGGATTGTCAAAAGCCTTCCAACTATAAAATACTTAAAGGATGCGGGAGCAAAAATTATTTTAATGAGCCATTTGGGTAGACCTAAGGGAAAATATAATAAAGATTTAAGTTTAAAAGCTGTGGCCCAAAGGCTTGGAAAGTTATTGGGAGAAGATATTTTATTTTTAGAAGACCAAAAAGTTGTAAGTGATGACTTAAAAGAAAGAGTAAAGTCTTTAAAGGGAGGTCAAATTGCCCTACTGGAAAATTTAAGATTTGTCCCAGAAGAAGAAAAAAATGATCCAGACTTTGCAAAAAATCTTGCAAGTCTTGCAGATGTTTACATTAACGATGCCTTTGGAACAGCCCACAGAGCCCATGCTTCAAATTCGGAGGTTACAAAATATCTTCCATCTTTTCCGGGATTTTTGCTGGAGAAAGAAATAAAATACTTAAAGGATTCTCTTGAAAATCCTGAAAGGCCTTTTGTGGCAATTTTAGGAGGATCAAAAGTTTCTGACAAAATTGAATTAATAAAAAATCTTTTAAATAAAGTTGATAAATTAATTATTGTTGGTGCAATGGCCATAAACTTTTTAAAGGCTGAGGGTATTGAAGTTGGTACATCTCTTGTGGAGGAAGATAAGCTTGACCTTGCAAGAGAATTAATTTCTCTGTCAAAGGACAAGAAAGTAAAATTAATTCTTCCTCTTGATGTTGTAACTGCCAAGGGAATTTCTGAAGAAGCCCAAAGTGCAGTTTTTGAAATTCATAAAATTCCAAAAGATCAAATGATTTTAGATATAGGTCCTAAGACTTTAGAAAATTTGAAAGAAGAATTAAAAGATGCAAATACTGTTGTTTGGAATGGCCCTTGTGGAGTTTTTGAAATTGAACAATTTGCAAAGGGCACAATGGGTCTTGCAAAAATTTTAGGAGAAATTAAGGGTCTAACAATTGTTGGAGGTGGCGATTCAGTTTCTGCTGTAGAAAAGTCAGGATTAGCGGAAAAGTTCACCCATATTTCAACAGGTGGAGGTGCCAGTCTGGAACTTTTGGAAGGCAAGGAGCTTCCTGCTCTTAAGGCCTTAGGAGATAGTGAAAAATAATGAGAAAAAAATTTATATGTGGCAACTGGAAAATGAATAAGACTGCAAAAGAAGCAGAGGAATTTGCAAGAAATCTTTTAGAGGAAGATTTAGGGGATAAGGACATTTTAATTGCTCCTACCTTCACATCTTTATATCCCTTGAAGGAATTATTTAAGGCTAAGGTAAAACTTTCTGCACAAAATCTTGCTGCCTATGATGATGGAGCCTACACAGGAGAAGTTAGTGCCAGGATTGTAAAAGAATTTTGCGATTATGTCATTATTGGCCACAGCGAAAGAAGAAATATTTTTTTGGAAGACGATGAAATTATAAGAAAAAAAATAAAAAAAGCTCTTGAAAATAATTTAAAAATTATTCTTTGCTTGGGAGAAGATAAGGAAACAAGAAAATCTGGCGGAGCCTATGATTTTGTAAAAAATCAAATTCTAACTGATCTTAAGGATTTTGAATTTAATAAAGATAATTTAACTCTTGCCTATGAACCAATTTGGGCCATAGGAAGTGGAGAAGTTTGCAATAGGGAAGATGCCCAAAAAATGTGTGCCTTTATTAGAGAAACTTTAGGATCTTTATTTGGAGATTTAAAAGATGAAATCAGAATTTTATATGGCGGATCTGTTAAGGGAGAAAATGCTAAGGATCTTTTAGAGTGTCCTGATATTGACGGAGCTTTAGTTGGAGGAGCCAGCCTCAAGGCAGACGAATTTTTAAAGATTATAAATTATAAGGAGAAATAATGAAAAGCGTACTACTAATTATTTTAGACGGTTTCGGAATTTATAGGGACTATCCAGGCAATGCCGTTTCCCTTGCCAAAACTCCAGTTTTAGATGATTTGTATAAAAACTGTCCTCATACAAAATTATATGCAAGCGAAAAATGGGTGGGCCTTCCCATGGGTCAAATGGGAAATTCTGAAGTTGGTCATTTAAATATAGGTGCTGGAAGAGTTGTCTACCAAGATTTAACAAGAATTACAAATGCCATTGAAGACCAAAGTTTTTTTGCAAATAAAGAATTTTTAAAGGCTATTGAAAATGTAAAAAAAGAAAATTCAAGAGCCCTTCATTTAATGGGTCTTGTTTCTAAAGGAGGAGTTCATTCTCACTTCAATCATCTTTTGAGCCTTGTTGATTTGGCAAAAAGAGAGGGAGTGAAGAATTTATATATCCATCCCATTACAGATGGTAGAGATGTTTCGCCTGACGCATCTTTAAGTGACATAAAGGAGCTTGAAGATTATTTAAAAGAAAAAAATCTTGGAATAATTGCCGATATTAGCGGCAGATATTATGCCATGGATAGGGACAAGAGATGGGAAAGAACAAAGGCCTATTATGATCTTGTAACGAGGGGTGAAGGAAAACAAAAGAGTGATGTGCTAGAGGCCATAAAAGAATCTTATGCAGAGGGAATTACAGATGAATTTATAAAACCAGTTTCCATTAATAAAAATGGTTTAATAAAAGATGGTGATTCAGTAATATTTTTTAATTTTAGACCTGATAGGGCAAGGCAAATTGTAAGAAGTCTTACTGATGAAAATTTTGATGCTTATGAAAGAGATAAAAAGAAAATTTTCATGACAACAATGACTCAGTATGACTCTACAATTCCCAATACTCACATAGCCTATCCAGAAAATAGACCGACAAACACCCTGGGGGAAATTTTAGAAAAAAATCATTTAAGGCAACTTAGGATTGCAGAAACTGAAAAATATGCCCACGTTACATTTTTCTTTAATGGCGGTAGAGAAGTTCCCTTTGATGGCGAAGATCGAATTTTAATATCTTCACCAAAAGTTCCAACTTACGATATGAAGCCTGAAATGTCAGCCCTAGAAATTACAGATGCTCTTCTTCCAAAAATTGAAGAAAACACCTATGACTGCATAATTTTAAATTTTGCAAATCCTGATATGGTTGGTCATACGGGAGATGTTAGCGCGGCGGTAAAGGCAGTTGAAACAGTTGACACCTGCCTTGGAAAAATTTTAAAAGAACAGGAAAAAGTTGGAGGCGTAACCCTAATCACTGCCGACCATGGCAACTGTGATATGATGCTTACAAAAGATGGAAAACCAATTACAAGTCATACGACAAATTTAGTTCCTTTCATCCTTTGTGGCATGGGAGAGAAAAAATTAAGAGAAGGCGGAGCCCTTTCCGATATTACGCCAACAATTTTAGATATATTAAATATTCCAAAGACCATGGAAATGACTGGCCAGTCATTAATTAAAAAATAGGAGGAAATATGAGCTACATTAGAGATATATATGCAAGAGAAGTTTTGGATTCAAGAGGAAATCCAACTGTTGAAGTTGAAGTTTATACAGATCTTGGCGGTTTTGGAAGAGCAATTGTCCCCTCAGGAGCAAGCACGGGAGTTCATGAAGCAGTGGAACTTCGTGACGTAGATAGTCATTATAGGGGCAAGGGAGTTCAAAAGGCCTGCGAAAATGTTAATACTATTATTGCAGAGGAATTAGTAGATTCTTATATTTTTGATCAAGTAAGTATTGATAAAAAACTTTTAGAACTTGATGGGTCAGAAAATAAAAAAGTTTTAGGAGCAAATGCTATTTTGGGAGTTTCTCTTGCAGTTGCAAGAGCAGCTGCTGATGAACTTAGTCTTCCTCTTTATAAATATATTGGCGGAGTAAATGCAAAAACTCTTCCGGTTCCTATGATGAATATTTTAAATGGCGGAGTCCATGCAGATAATAATGTGGACATTCAAGAATTTATGATTCTTCCCATAGGTGCAAAATCTTTTAAAGAGGCTTTAGAAATGGGAGCCTTAACTTATGCATACCTTAAAAAAGAATTAAAGGAAAGAAATCTTTCAACAGCAGTTGGAGATGAAGGGGGCTTTGCTCCAAATTTATCTTCAAATAAAGAAGCCCTTGAAATTATAACTGAAGCCATAAAAAAAGCTGGTTATAAACCGGGGGAAGACATTGTCCTTGCCCTTGACTGTGCGGCATCGGAATTTTATGATGACAAGGAAAAAATCTATAAGCTAAAGGGTGAGGGAGTAGAATTTTCTTATAAAGAACTTACAGAATATTATGAAAATTTAATTAAGGAATATCCCATTTATTCAATTGAAGACGGGCTTTCAGAAGATGATTGGGATGGCTGGAAATATTTAACTGAAAAACTTGGAAAGAAAGTTGAACTTGTGGGTGACGATTTATTTGTTACTAACACAAAAAGACTAGAAAAGGGAATTGAAACAGGAGTTTCAAATTCAATTTTAATTAAATTAAATCAAATTGGGTCTTTATCTGAAACCTTAGATGCCATTGAAATGGCAAGAAAACATTCTATGACAACTATAGTTTCTCATAGGTCAGGAGAAACTGAAGACACAACAATTGCAGATCTTGTTGTTGCAACAAATGCAGGTCTTATAAAAACAGGAGCTCCAGCAAGAAGTGAAAGAGTTGCAAAATATAATCAGCTTTTAAGAATTGAAGATGATCTTGGAGATGGAGCAAAATATGCTGGAAAGGACGCATTTTTTAATCTAAAATGATTTTATATTTTATAAGACATGGAAAAAGCGAAACCTACGGAACAAATATGGAAAGGTCCCTTACAACTGAAGGAAAAATCCTATTAAATGAAAAATTTGGGAGATTTAAAAAAATCTTAGAAGCCAAGGAAAATATAAAAATTTTCACCTCTCCCCTAAAAAGGGCAAGGCAGACCGGAGAAATACTTTCAGAAATTCTTGAAAAAGATTTTGAAATTTCTGAAGAAGTCTATTCCATGAATATCATCCCCTTTTTAAAGACCCTTGAAAAAAATAATGACTATATTATCATAAGTCACGAGCCCTTTATTTCATCTTGGATAAGAGAAATTGCGGGAAAATTTCAAATAGTTTCAAGGGGAAGCATTCATATTATTGAAATGGAAGAAAAATTCAAGGGCAAATCTCTTAGAGAATTTAAGTAAATATATATTTAAAGACGGCTATAGGCTGTCTTTATTTTATGCCAAAAAATCATTAAATGAAAAGCCGTAGGCATATAAATAGTTTTTAAAAAATGGAGTCAGCAAATAATTAAAATCAAAAAAATGTCAAGTTAAAATAATTAAAAATTATTGAAATGCAAGCAACAAATAATTAAATTTTACAGAAAAGTATATGTCGAAGGGACAATAAACCTAAGTTTACAAGAATCATTTAACAAACTTATAAAAAGTCCTAATATATTTTTGAGATAGTAAAATTTTCTCAAAATAATTGTAAAATTTTATAAATTATTGTAATATTATTGATAGCGAAAATTAATTGATATAGGTTTTCAAATTTAAATTAATTAATGTAATTTCTTATAATTATGTTTAAGTATTTATATTACAATTAAACTGAGCTAATTTATAAGAAGGGAAGTTGAAGATACTTGAAGAAGAAAAATATTTTTGGATATATTTCTGCACTCATTGGACTTTTATTAATATTAGCACCTAAGTATATTACTCCCGTCTGTCCACCAATGGAAGACGGTAAGTTTATGAAATGCCACTGGATGGGCAATATGACAATGGGTATCGGAGCTGTAGTTATAGTTCTGGCAATTATCTTTATTATAGTTAAAGATGCAAAGATAGCTACAGGAATTGCGATAGGAAATATTGCCCTTGGTATCCTTGAAATTTTAAATGTCAACTATTTAATTGGAGGCTGCATGATGGCACAAATGCCATGCAGGGCAAAAACAGTTCCAATGGTTACTATACTTGCAGGTATATTAGTTCTAGTGAATATTTATTATTCCGTAAAAGAAAGAAACGCTTAATATGTGTTTAATTGAAAGTAAGAATTTAAGTAAAAGTTTTACAAGAGGCTCTCACACTTTCTTTGCAGTTAAAGATTGCAATCTTAAAGTTAATGAAGGCGATTTTGTACACATAATTGGCAGGAGTGGGTCAGGAAAATCTACTCTTTTAAATTTGCTATCAGGACTTCTTGCTCCCACAGAGGGGCAGGTTCTCTATGAAGGTAAAAATATTAATGACTTTTCTGATGAAGAAATTTCAAGGGCTAGAAATGAATTTATAGGATTTGTTCCTCAAATGCTTGGAACAATTCCAAATTTAAGTGTCCTTGAAAATGTGTCCTTGCCCTATTATTTGTTTAAAAAAGAAGAATCTTCCTACGAAAGAGCTGCAATGCTTTTGGATATGATGGGAATTTTCCATTTAAAAGATGATTTCCCCAAAAATTTGTCAGGCGGCGAACTAAAAAGAGTTTTAATAGCAAGGTCTATGATTAATAAACCAAAGGTTTTGATTTTAGATGAACCAACAAGTGATTTAGACTCACATACAACAAGCGAAATAATGGATCTTTTTAAAAAAATCAATGGTCAAGGAACTGCACTAGTTATTGTTACTCATGAGCTTGATATTTTAAAATACGGAGATGTACTTTACGAAATGGAAGATGGAAATTTAACTAAGAAGAGGGGGATAAAATGAAATTATTAAAAAATAAAATAAATCTTTTTATTTTAGTACTTTTAATGTTTGCTACATCTTTTATTACAGCTTTTGCAGATGATGTTCAGTATGCAAATTGGGTAGAAGTAGCAGATGCTATGAGTGTCTATTTAAATGAAGCCATAGAAAAATATAAACCCAATGATGATGAAGCTAAAAAAGCTGCAACTGATGCTGTAAACGTGGCTTACTTTAAGTTTTATGAAAAAATAGGTTTTGAAAAAACAACAATGTCTGCAATTTCAGGATCAAGAGGCTCAATGGTTGAACACCAATTTTACAGAGCCAAAAAAATGATTAAAGATAATGCAGACTCAACAGAAGTAAAAAATGAAATTGAACAATTGATAACATATTTGCATGAAGATGCAAACACTCTTGACGGAAATACTTCCGGTTCAGTAGAAGAAAGACAAGGTGGTGGAGATCTTGCAAGTACAAGCACAAGTGGACTTCTTGCAGAGCTGACTAAGAGATTTGGTACATTTTTTGCAGTACTTGGTTTAACACTTCGTGAAGGTCTTGAAGCCATTCTTGTTGTTGCAGCGATTGCTGCTTATTTAACTAAGACTAATAATAGAACTTATTTAAAGGGCGTTTATCTTGGAGCATTAGTGGGAATTCTGTTTTCAGTAGTTCTAGCCTATGTCTTTAATGTAATCGCCAATAAAGTGGGAGAAGTAGAGTCAGGTGTAGGACAGGAAATTTTTGAAGGAATTGCCATGTTCTTGGCCGTAATTGTATTATTCTACGTTTCAAATTGGATGCTTTCAAAATCTGAAGTTGAAGTTTGGAATAGATATATACAAAATAAGGTTGAAGAATCAATTTCAAGAGGAAATATGATTACCTTGTCTTTCACATCCTTTTTGGCAGTTGCCAGGGAAGGCGCCGAATTAATTTTATTCTTCCAAGGAATGAGATCAAGTATAGCCGAAAATCCAATTCATATGTGGATTGGACTTGGGGTTGCCGTAGTAATACTTGCCATAGTTTATTACTTAATTGCTAAGGTAACGGTAAGGCTTCCGCTTAAACCATTCTTTACTTTCACAAGCTGGCTAATGTTTATTCTCTGTATATCCTTTGTTGGAAAGGGAGTTGGAGAACTTCAAGAAGCTGATGTAATTGGAAGAACGATAGTACCCTGGATGAATGGCTGGAGCTTTGAAGCTCTTGGTATCTATGATAGATACGAAAATCTAATTCCACAAATAATTCTATTAGTAGTAACTATTATTTCTGTTATTTACCAAAGTAGAAGAAATAAAAAAATTAGGTCTGAGCTTGAAGCTAGACAAAAAAACTAGGAGGAAAATATGTTAAAAAAGAAAAATTTACTTTTATTAGCTGTAGTGCTTGTATGTTCAATGACATTTACTGCTTGTGGTAAAAAAGAAGAAGCACCTGCTAATAACGCAGCCGCATCAACTGAAGAAGCAGCAACTGAAAATGCAGGAGCAGAAAACAAAGGTACTGAAGAAGCAGCAGCCCCAGCAGCTGGTCCTGGAGAAGAAACTGCAGGATTTGAAGAATTCCCAATTGGTGATGACCATACAGAAGGACCACTTGTAATTTCAGGTGTTTATTTCCAACCAGTAGACATGGAACCAGCAGGAAATTCTCTTCCTAAAGAAGAATCTGATTGCCACATTGAAGCTGACATTTCTGCATCTGAGGAAGGTTCAACACTTGGATATGGTGTTGGCGATTTCGTTCCATGGTTAAATGTTAAAGCTTATCTTCAAAAACAAGGTTCTGACCACGTTCAAGAAGTTGCTTTCATGCCAATGAATGCTTCTGACGGTCCTCACTATGGTGCAAATGTTAAATTTGATGAAGGTGTTGGCGTTTACAATGTAAAATTTGAAGTAGCTGCACCAGGAAACGACTATCTACTACACGTAGACAAAGAAACTGGTGTTACTGGAAGATTCTGGACTGAACCAATCGTTGTTGAATGGACAGACTTTGAATGGAATGGACCACAATGGTAAGATTATAATATTTTTTATTACAAGGGGAATTTATTCCCCTTTTATGTGTTTATTTGGGAGGTGAAATTATTTTAAAAATTTTTATTAAAGTTATGGAGGCAGGAATTGCATTTTCTTTTATGATTGCAATTATTTTAAGTTATTATAGAATTGAGAACCTAAAAAAGAAGAGAATAGTTATTATAATTTCTTTTGTTTTAGGATTAATAGCAGCGATAATTTCAACTGTTATTAGAAATATACCACACTTTATAAATAGGACAGAACTCAATTTTTGGTCAATGGTTCCTATAGTCATCTCACTATTTTTAATATTAATTTTTATTATATTTAAAGATAGATTAAGTAAAAAACTCTCAGAAAATATAATGTCTCTTGCCATTACAGTTTATACAGTTGGGCTTTGTTTTTATTATTTGCCGGCAGTATTTAATCAGGCAAATAAATTTGTCTATTATGGCGAAAGTGCAGTATCAACAATGGTACTATTTAGAATTTTAGGCTTTGTTTTTGGAGTTATTATGATGATTCTAACAGGGCTTGCAATTTATAAATGTGCTTCAAAATTAGATGAAAAAAATTTAAAGAGTATAGTTATCTTATCTCTAATTGCCTCCTCTATCACACAAATTAATTTAATAGTTCAAAGATTTTACTCCAAGGGCATAATCCCAAGGAATGTAAATTTTTTCAAAATAATTGCAGCAATTGCCAACCATGAAAATTTATTTTTATTTTTAAATATGCTAATAATTGCTTTTGTGCCAATTATTTTATATAGGGAAAATGTAAAAATTACAGAGCCCTATAAAAATTCAGCTCAGCTTAGAAAAATAAAATATAGGATGAGAAATAAAAGACGCTGGGCAATTTTCTGCCTTATAGTTTTAGTAATTAATACTCTTTCACTAACAGCTGGTAAGGCCTTTGCCAATAGAGAAGAGGCCCTATCGCCGCCAGAAGATTATGAAACTGTTGATGGCATGATAGAAATTCCTCTATCCTCACTTGAAGATATGCATCTTCATAGATATTTATACAAGGCTAAAGACGGAGTGGAAATGAGATTTTTTGCCATAAAAAAATCTGAAGGATCTTATGGAGTAGTTCTTGACGCCTGTGAAATTTGTGGACCTTCTGGATATTTTGAAAGAGGCGATGATGTTGTTTGTAAATTATGTGACGTTGTTATGAATAGAGGGACGATAGGTTTTGCAGGTGGATGTAATCCTATACCTTTCCCATATATCGTTCATGATCAAAAGATAAAAATTCAGCCTAAAGATCTTGATGCTTTAAGCTATGTATTTAAGTAGGAGGATTTATGTTTTGGAGAATAATTAGAGGAGCCCTTTTTAGACAAAAGGGAAAGATGCTTCTAATAGCATTTACAGTTGCCCTTGGAGCATCTCTTGCAACTTCCATGCTAAACACCATGCTTGGAGTAGGAGATAAGGTAAATCAAGAATTAAAAACTTATGGGGCAAATATTAATGTTCTTCCTAAAGAAGCCTCATTATTAGATGATTTATATGGCATGGAAGAAAAAGAAGGACAGGTTCAAAAATATTTAAAGGAAGATGAACTTCCAAAAATAAAAACTATTTTTTGGGCCTATAATATTGTAGACTACACTCCATATTTTAACACTTGGGTTTCTGTTAATAATGATACTAAGCACACAAAAATGGTGGGGACTTGGTTTGATAAACACATGGATTTGCCCACTGGAGAATCAATAGATACGGGAATGATAAGGCTTAAAAATTGGTGGGAAATTGAAGGCGAATGGCTAAAGGAAGATGACACAGATTTTGTCATGGTGGGGAAACTTTTTGCGGATAGAAATGGTTACAAACTTGGCGACACACTTGACATAAAAAGTGCTACTATAAATAAAAAACTAACAATAAAGGGAATTTTCTCATCAGGATCTGATGAAGATTCATTTATCTATGTTCCTTTGTCAGTAGCTCAAAATTTTGCTAGTGTTTCAAATGTTGTAAATAAAGTTGAAGTTTCAGCTTTGACAACACCTGATAATGACCTAGCAAGAAAGGCAGCAAAAAATCCCCTTTCCTTAACAATTAAGGAATGGGAAGTTTGGTACTGTACAGCATACGTTTCAGCAATTTGTTATCAAATAACAGAAGTTATGACAGATTCAGTTGCAAAACCAATTAGACAAGTTGCCGAAAGTGAAGGAGATATTTTAAATAAGACAACCCTTCTTATGATTTTAATTACAGTTTTGACTTTAATAGGTTCAGGCTTTGGAATTTCAAATCTAATTACAGCATCAGTTATGGAAAGGTCAAATGAAATAGGCCTTCAAAAGGCAATTGGTGCAAATAATGGGCGGATAATTGGCATAATACTTGTGGAAATAATCATAACGGCAATTTTTGGAGCTGTTATTGGATATTTTGTGGGCCTTGCCTTAACTCAGGTTATAGGAATTTCAGTTTTCGGTTCTGCAATTGCTCCGACTGCAATGGTAATACCAATTGTAGCCATCCTAATTGTTTTAGTAACTCTTTTAGGTTCAATACCTGCCATAAGATATTTACTAAACTTAAATCCAACGGAGGTCCTACATGGAAGGTAAAAATAAATTTTATTTAAAAATGATTTTTTCTTCCTTGGCCAGAAGAAAATCAAGAATGATAACAGCCCTTCTTGCCATAGCCATGGGAGCAACAATTCTTTCAGGCCTTGTCACAATTTACTATGACATTCCAAGGCAAATGGGCAAAGAATTTCGTTCCTACGGAGCAAATATGCTTGTAATTCCAACTGACCCTGAAGAAAAAATTACAGATGACCAGCTTGATGAAATGAATTCTCTAATTCCAAAGGGAAAACTTGTTGGAGTTGCACCCTATATTTATCAAAATGCAAAAATAAATGAGCAGCCCTATATGCTTGCGGGCACTGATTTAAAGGGGGCAAAGGAAAATTCTCCTTACTGGCTAATTGATGGAAAATGGCCTGAAAATAGCCGTGAAGTTTTAATAGGAAATGAAATATCAAAGGCCTTAGGACTTAAGGCTGGCGATAAGATGATAATAAATACACCAAAGGTAAACGGCACAGGCTCAACAGATACAAATTTTAATATTACTGGCGTTGTAACAACAGGTGGTAAGGAAGAAGAATTAATTTTTATGTCAATTGAAGATATTTCAGGACTTGTAAAAGATAAAAATTATGATGTTGTGGAATATTCTGTGGAAGCTGAACAAAATGAGCTTTCTCAAATAGTTACAAATATTTCCCAAAAGGATGCATCCTTAACTCCTCAGCTTGTAAAAAGAGTGACGGCTTCCCAAGATATAGTTTTAAATAAACTTCAAGCCTTGGTTTTTATAGTAACAATTATTGTTTTATTTATAATGATGATTTGTGTATCAACAACTATGATGGCAGTTGTTACTGAAAGGCGTAGAGAAATCGGCCTTAAAAAAGCCCTTGGAGCTACAAATAAATCAGTAGTTCTGGACTTTTTAGGCGAAGGGATAACTCTAGGAATTTTTGGAGGAATCTTTGGAGTTGGGCTTGGTTATGTTTTTGCAAATAGAGTTTCAATTTCAGTTTTTGCAAGAAAAGTTTCATTTTTGCCACTCCTTGCTCCTTTAACCATTATAGTTTGTGTAATTATTACTATTGTCGCATCACTTATCCCCGTTTCAAAAACTGTGGATATTGAGCCGGCACTTGTACTTCGTGGAGAATAAGAAAGGAAAATTATGGATATATTAAAACTTGTAGACGTATCTAAAATTTATGGAGATCTTAAGGCGCTTGATAAAATTAATTTAAGGGTAGAAAAAGGAGAGTGGCTTTCCATAATGGGACCTTCAGGCTCAGGAAAAACTACCATGATGAACATAATCGGAGCCATGGACAAGCCTTCAATTGGCGAAGTAATTTTAGAGGGAGAAGATATTTCAAAAAAATCTCCTAAAGAACTTACTGTTATTAGAAGGGACAAAATAGGCCTTATTTTTCAACAGTTCCACCTTGTAAATTATTTGTCAGCTCTTGAAAATGTAATGATGGCTCAGTATTATCATTCAATGCCTGATGCAGAAGAAGCTATGGCTGCTTTAGAAGCTGTTGGTTTAAAAGACCGTGCAAAGCATCTTCCCAACCAATTATCGGGAGGAGAGCAACAAAGAGTTTGTATTGCAAGAGCCCTAATAAATCACCCATCAATTTTACTTGCTGACGAACCAACAGGTAACCTTGATGAAAAAAATGAATTTATAGTAATGGATATATTTGAAAAACTTCATAATGCCGGCTCAACTATAATTGTTGTTACTCATGATCCTGAAGTTGGCGAAGAATCTGAAAGAATGATTACCCTTGAACACGGAAGGATTACCAATGAAGAAACTAAAAAAAGAAGAAGACCTGTAGTTTCTACAGAAATTAAAGACAATAAATTGAAGGAGTTTATATGAGAAATATTTTAAAAATCTTTAGCTTATTATTAATCAGCTTAACTTTAATTGCCTGCTCAGGAGATAAAAAATCTTCTGCAGAGGCTCTAGATTTAAAAGACGGAACCTATAATGGTGAATCTAATCCTGATGAAAGAGGCGGAATAGTTAAGGTTTCAATTGATGTTAAGGATTCAAAAATTTCTGCCTGCACCATGGAAAATTTAGATTCAGATGGAAAAATCAAGGATGAAAATTATGGCTACAGCCAAAACGAAGGCCTTTATAATATTGCTCAAAAGGCAATTAACCTTGCAGCTTCATATCCTGATGAACTTGTTAAGGCAGGAAATCCTGAAGGAGTAGATCAAATTAGCGGAGCAACGGAATCTTATAAGCAGTTTATTGAGGCTTGCAACAATGCCTTGCAAGATGCTAGAAAATGAAAGATTTATACACCATAAATTTAGCTAAAAAAAATATACAAAATAAAAAGGCAAGATCCTATACTTTAATGTTTTTAGTTGGGGTTTTGACCTTTATACTTTTTATGTCATCATTTATAATTTCATCCTTAAATGCTGGAATGAAATCTCTTTCTGATAGGATGGGGGCAGATATTATTGTTGTGCCAGAAGGCTATGACTCGAAAATAACTGGAGCAATTTTGAGAGGAGAGCCTAATACATTTTTCTTTAATAGAGATGTTTTAACTAGGGTTAAAGAATATCCGGGAGTCGAAAAAGCATGGGCACAAGTTTATCTTGCAACTTTATCGGCGGGCTGTTGCTCTTTCCCCATTCAAGTTATAGGAATTGATTTTGATGATGACTATTCAGTAAAACCTTGGCTTGAACATCAAATAAAACTTCCTATGAAAGCAGGAGAAGTTGTTGTTGGTGCCAATATAAGAGGGACAATTAAAGACACAGTTAAATTTTTTAACCAAGAATTTACAATAAAGGGAAGACTTTCCAAAACTGGTATGGGTTTTGACAATTCTGTTTTTATGACAATGGAAGAAACGCATAGACTTGCAAAAGAATATGAAAAAATAGTACATCATCCAATTGCCAATGATATGGAAACAATCTCTTCAGTTATGATAAAAGTTAAAAAAAATACTGAACCAAAAACTGTAGCAAA
Source organism: Peptoniphilus raoultii (assembly GCF_900099555.1). Classification (GTDB taxonomy): domain Bacteria; phylum Bacillota; class Clostridia; order Tissierellales; family Peptoniphilaceae; genus Peptoniphilus_A; species Peptoniphilus_A raoultii. The sequence goes on along the minus strand of NZ_FMWM01000002.1, from coordinate 136,141 downwards.
TGAAATTAGAGAAGGATTTAGACCAGATAGGGTCTATTCCCTACTACCTCAAAAATTAATGACAGAAATTTCTGATTCAGCAAAAAATATGCTATTTTATGTTTATGCATTAATAGGCCTTATTTGGATTTTGGCATTTTTTGTCCTTAGCCTTGTAAATACACTTTCAGTGAAGGAAAGAAAGAGAGAATTTGCAACAATAAGAATTTTAGGGGCAACAAAGAAAAAATTAAAGGAAATTGTACTTGTCGAGTCACTTTTAATTAATGGTACAGGAGCCTTAATTGGAGGAATTTGTTCCTTTGTTATAAGTCTTGCCTTTAATAATGCCTTTTCATCTATGCTTAAAATGCCTTTTTTAAGGCCAAATATTTTACTAATACTTTTAATGTTTTTAATTACAATAATTTTGGGAGCCCTTTTAGGCCCACTTTCATCAATCTTTGCTATTAAAAAAATGGACAATACAGAACTATTACTAATGCAAAGAGATAATGATTAAGATATAGGAGCCTTGTGGCTTCTTTTTTTACCTTTATAACGACTTATGATTTAAAAATTTCTAAGATAAATAAAAAGAAGCCGCTGTGGCTTCTTTTTAGGAGATGGAAAAAATAAATCTAATTTTCAAAATTATAAAAGGAAATTTAATTTTTTAATATATTCAATAACTCTATCTTCTTTATCTTCATAATAATTTGAATATTCAACAACAAGATAAGCTTTGGGTGTGTATTTTTTATAAAGCTCAATAAATTCGGGAATTCTTGGACTTTTGTTTTCTTCAAACATTGATTTATGTTCATCTTTTGCCCCATCGTTTGTGTGTAGGTGATAGGACATAATTTTGTCCTTTAAATTTTTAATTACATTTTCAAGATACCATGAATTTGCATTAGAATGGCCAATATCTATGAGAGCTAAATTTTCGGCATTTTTACATTCTTCGATATATTCATTTTCTTTTAAAAGGACATTTTCCCTATCTTCAACGCCAGTATTTTCAATTTTTTTATTGTTATAGTGATAAACCATATTTTTTGCCTTTAACATTTCTGCATATTTAAAGGCTATTTCCATAAAATCCTTAGTTTTTTATATGTCTCGCTGCCTGATGCGAAGGAGTGACAAGTTTCAAAATAAGGTTCATGGAAAGTAATGTCATAATTTTTTAATTTTTTCAATATTTTTTTTCTAAAAGGGCCTCGTAATTTGAATCTTGAAACATGGGAAAATTTTCAATACCAATTTTAAAGTCTAAATTATCTGTAATTTTATAAACTTTTTCTAGGCTTTCAGGCCTATACATATTTGTAGAAATAAAAATCAATTTAACACCTCTAAATTTTCTCCGCTAGCTTTGACAAAAAGCTGTATAAATTCATGTAGAAATAACATGTCTTTGGAAAATTTAAAAAGTATTAGTGGAATTATCATAGTCATTACTGAAACTGCCATTGCAATTGGAAAATCCGTTCCACTTTCAGAAGAGATAAACATTTGAAGGGCAGGGGATAAGGTGTAATTATCTTGGCTTGAAATAATTAAAACAGACCACACATATTCATTCCATGAATTTATAAAAAATATTATGGCAGTAGAAACTATTGAGGACTTTATTATGGGAAGGATTATATTCTTTAAGATTATCCATTCATCAACCCCATCAATTTTTGAAACTTCAATTAAAGACGCAGGTATAGTTTTCATTGATTGTCTTAAAAGGAAAATTCTCAAAACTTTAGCAAATTGTGGCAGCATTACTCCCCAAATCGTATTTGATAGTTTTAATTTAGATACTATTAAATAGTTGGGGATCATTGTAACTGTAAAAGGTATAAACATTGTTGCTAAAAATACTAAATAAATAAAGTTTTTGCCCCTGAAATCGTAATATACAAAAGAGTAGGCTACTAATATGGATGTAAGTATTTTTATTGATGAAACCATAAAAGCAATGATGAAAGTATTTAAAATAATTTTAAATATAGGAAGTCTTCCAAAAACATACTTATAATTTTCTAGGGTAAATTCTTTAGGCACTAAGGAAAGTATGTTGTTAAAAGAATCCTGCAAAGTTTTAAAGGAATTTGAAATTGAAAAAATTATTGGGAAAATACTTATAAGGACGAGAGCAAGTAAAATTATGTGTAGTAAAACTTGTCTATCTCTAGTTTTCATAGTACACTCTCTCTTCTACAAATTTAAATTCTAAAATTAATAAAACAAAAAATATAAGCATAGTTATCATGAAAAGTGCAGAAGAAAATCCTGTTCTATAAAGAATAAAGGCCTCATGATAAGAATGATAAATTAAATTGTATGAAGCATAACTTGGTCCACCTTGAGTTACAACTTTTATGGGAGTAAAAACAAATTGCAGACCTTGCACAATTGTCATTATGAAAATATAAATGCCCGTTACAGATGAAGCAGGAAGAGCAATATCTTTAAATAACCTAAAATTTCCTGCTCCGTCAAGTTGTTCTGCTTCAAGAGCTGCATTTCCAGAAAATGATGCCCAAGATACTACGTCTTTTGATTGTTCAACGGTAGGTTTCATCATTTCGTTTTTTTCAAGGAAAGATTTCAAGCCATTTTCAGTTTCTGCAACGTCTTCTCTTGGAGGAGTATATCCTGTTCCCTTTGTCCACATTGCAACTTGCTCAATTCTATAAAGATACTTTTCAAATTCCTAAGCAGATTTAATTTTTTCATCATCAGTAGCAGTAATTTCCAAAAAAATCCGCCCGCTGGAACTTTTCTGTCTTGTCCTTCAAATAGAAGTGATTTAATAGAAGAAACATTAATTGTGGCCCATTTTGAATTTGTTGTCTTCTTGCAATTGTTGTGTAGCACATAGCAATATTTCCATCAACAAAAGATTGTACACCTTCGTCCCAAGAAATATGAAGGGCAGAACCGTCACTAACCATACCTTGATATAACTTCATGGCTACAATTCCGCCTTCAGATGCAAAACTTGCCGTTGAACTATTATTTTCATTTATAATCATCTTTGCATCATTTGATTCAATTAAAGCTTGTTGGCCCCAAAAATCTGCAGGTTCTTGAATATAAAGTCCGTATTTTCCAGTTTTATCCTTAACGGCTTTTGCAAATTCATGAACTTCTTGCCATGTTTTAGGTCCATTTTCATCAAGACCAGCTTCTTTTAAGAGGTCCTTATTAATATACAAAACGGGAGTGGACAGTGAATATGGTATTCCAACTTGATCTCCCTTTGAATTTTTTGCAAGATCAAGAATATTTTCAAGAAAATTATCCTTTAAAAAGTTTGGATCTTCTTTGTCAAATTTTTCAATTGAATCAGCAGGAGATACATAGTCAAAATTATTAGAAAAATAATCTAAAAATGCCCAGCCAACTTTAACAAGGACAGGAGATTCGCCAATAGCTTGTTTAGTTTGAAGATTATGCATAAGTCCCTTATACATATCAGGATTATAAGTTGCAACAACTTCGATATGGTCATTATTCTTGTTAAAATTTTCAACTAATTCTAACAGTTTTGCCTCCTTGACTTTCAGCATTGACATGGTAGTATTCAATTTAATTTTTTCTCCATTTGTGCCTCCGCTAGTTTCTGTACTTGCTCTTTACTTGTGTTTGAACAGGCACTTAGTAAAAATATACTAAAAATAATTAATATTATTACCTTAATTTTGTTTTTAATAATAACATCCTTTCAAAACAGATTTTTTTACAAGAATATATTATTTTATGGATGTCTAAGTAATATTATTTTTTGAAAAACATTAGTAAATAAGGATAGAATCAAAATATATGAAAATAAAAAAAACTCCCCTAGGGAGTTAGATAAGAAATTAGTTTTTAAATTTTTTTATGAGATTTTTAAGGTTTTGAAATTCATCGACCCTTAAAATAATTAGGCTCAATCCATAAATTATAAGGGCGAAGAAAATTGAAATAACCAGTGTTAAATTTGATGAGATTTTGCCTGACAAAAATCCAAAACATAGCCTTGAAAGGATGGCCATTAAAATTGATGCACTTAAAATTTTTCCTATATTAATGAGAAGCTTTTTGTCAAAAATATTTCCAACTAATTTTATTGAAGATTTATAAAGGCTTAATGCCCCAAGGAAAAAGGAGATTGTTGTTGCAAGGGCAAGCCCTCTCACTTCCATTACATTTGAAAGTACAAAGCTTAAAATAATATTTACTATAACTATTAATATGGAGTTTTTTACAGGACTTAAGGTATTTCCTAAGGAGTAAAAAATTCTTGAAATAATTTCCCTTATAGCTATGGCAATAATTCCAAAGGCATAAAAGGACAAAATGACTGCTGTTATTTTTCCATCATTTATGGTAAATTCTCCCCTAACAAATAAAAGTTTTACAATTTCAAAGGAGAAGGAAAAAAGTCCAAAGGCTCCAGGAATAACTAGTAGGCACATGGCTGATATGGCGTCTTTTGCCTCATCTTTAACTTTTAAAAGATTATTTTCTGCTCCAAAGGCTGCCATTTTGGGATAGGTAACTGTTATTATTGAGCTGACAACAATGCCCGTTACAAATGATTGAAGTTTATAGGCATAATTTAAAGTTGAAATTGCCCCAACAAAAAGTCCTGATGCCAAAGATCTTGAAATCATAAAATTAATTTCTATGGCTGAAGTTGAAATTAAAATAGGAAGAATTATTTTAAATAAATTTTTGATATTTTCATCCTTAAAATCAAGGATTAGTTTGTGGCGATAGCCTAGGTTTTTTATTGGAAATATAAAAATTATATATTGCAAAATGAAGCCTAGCATAAGGCCAAGGGAAATGAAATTCACCCCATTTTTATAGGCGAAGTACATAAAAAATATAATAATTATATTCATTAAAATTGCATGGCTAATGGATAAAATAAATTTATTATAGATTTGCAGATAGGCTTTAAAAATAGATGCAAGGCATGTTACAAAAATAGAAAGAAAGGCTGCTCGGGACACAAAAACTGCAAAGTCAAGTTTTTCTCCACTAAAACCCTCTGCCATTAATTTTACAAGAGGTCTTGCAAAAATAAGGGCAAGGATTGTAATAATAATAGAAAAAACAAGAATAATATTTGATAGGTTTGCAGTAAATTTGTCTGCATATTCTTTTGATCCCTTTTCTCTTGCCTTGTCATATACAGGAATATATCCATTTGCCACAGCCCCAGTAATTATATTTGTAAAGGTCATGGGAAGCTGAAAAGCAACTAAAAACACATCAGCTACAAGACTTGTCCCAAAAAAATAAGCCAAGGCTTGTTCTCTTAATAGACCAAAAACTTTTGATAAAATAGTAATAAGCATTAAAATATAAGATGTTTTCATATTATCTCCTTTCCCTATATTTTAACAAATAGCTTTCACTTTTAAAATACTTTTGATTAGGCTAATTATTTTTGCAAATTATCAAATTATAAAAATATATTGATAAAAAAATAAATAATGGGTAATTATAAAATATAAGATAAAAATGCGAGGTGTTATTATGAAAGTATTATTTCATGTAGTTGAAACTCAAAAATGGGAAGATACCTTATCTAATGCAAAGGATATTATTGACACTATTCCTGATGCCAGAGTTGCAATTATTTGTATGTCAAAGGCGGCGGAGATTTTTATAAAATATTCAGGAATTGACTTTCATGGACTTAATGACAGTCCAAGGGTTAAATTTATTATTGGAAAAACAGCCCTAAGAAAAAATAATATTTCAGAAGCTGAGCTGCCTAATTTCATTGAAGTGGAAGAGCTGGTTATTACAAAAATTGCCAAGCTGCAAAATGAGGGATACGCATATATAAGATTATAATCTTAAAATCTTTTTCTTTTCTTATTTAATTATGCCCTATAAATTTAGATTCCTAAGTTTATAGGGTCTTTTATATTTTATTTTTATTTTGTATAATATTAGAAATGAGGAAATGATGAATAATTTAGATAGAATTGATGAAGTCGAAGAACTTTTAAATGAGCTTTGCGAAGAGCTGCCAAAATATGCCTTTAATTATTTAAATGGTGGTGTGACTTTATCTGAAGAGATAAAATATCATCCGGAGGCAAAAGATGACGACCTTTTAATTTTAGGTCAATATGAAAGATCTATTCTTGGCCTTTCCATAACAATTTTTTACGGGTCCATAGATTTATTATATGGGCACTTGGAAAGAGAGGATTTGAAAGATAGGCTAAGAGAAGTTTTGTTTCATGAATTTACCCATCACATGGAATTTTTGGCAAAAAATAGAGATTTAGAAATTGAGGACGAAGAGTTTATGGAAAAATATAGAAATGAGCACAAGCATGAATAAGTTTAAAGGATATTTTTTTAAGGCTATTGGCAAGATTTGTGACTATTTTTTAAGATTTGTAATTGCAATAGTAAATATTTTAGTTGGAGTTTTTTCAAGCATAGGCCATGCAATTGGTCTTGTTCTTTCCATGGGAGGATGCTTTTTTATACTCTTTCTTTTTAACCCCTATTTTTTATACGGGATTTTATTTAACCCTCCCATTTTAATTCTTTTGATTTTAACTGTAACTGTTCCCTTTTTAGGTAAAATTTCTCTTTCATACTTAAAATATATCCACTATGTTGGGACTGAATATTTATATGACAGGTCAGATTATTACCTTCTAGGCAAAAATTATTATAAGGGAGATTTTTCTTCCTATTCTAGGGCCTATATGGATAAGCTTAAAAAGGAAAGAATAAGAAGAGAAGAGGAGAGAAGAAAAAGGGAAGAAGAGGAATGGAATAGAAGATTTGAAAATTTTACAGGTTCCTTTACCTTTACAAATTTTGATGACTTTGAAGAATTTTTTAGAAATCAAGCTAGCGGATCCTATGGCTATGGAAATTTTAATGATGGCTATTATGGACAAAATAATGGCTCTTCAGGATCTTACAGTCAAAATTATGGCATGGGATCTTTTAAAAGCCAATATGAAAATTCATGCGACACTCTTGGAGTCGCTTACATGGCAGATAAGTATGAAATTAAACTTGCCTACAGAAAAATGGCAAAAAAATATCACCCTGACATAAATAAAGAAGCGGGTGCAACAGAAAAATTTCAAAAAATTAATGCAGCCTATGAATTTTTAAATGATTCAAATATTGAAAGATATAAAAAGATGTCACAAAATAATTAAAAGCAAAAATTTAAAGCCGGGAAATCCCGGCTATTTTTATGCATTTAATAAAGAATTTATTATAGTTTCTAGTTGGTCCTTTGATAAAATCCCTTCATAGGATTTTAAAATTTTTCCATTTCCGTCAACAAAAATTGTGAGGGGTACAGTTTCAACTTTACTTAGAGAATTTTCTGTTGTGGGATTTGGAATAAGACTTGTGAAAGTTATATTTTCCTTTTTCAAAATTTCTTCAGCAGTATCAATATTTGTAGAAGAATTTATTGAAGTGTCAAGAATAAAGGATAGGCTATTTAAATCTTCAGCAGAAAAACTATCTTTTAAATTTTCAATTGCTAATAAATTATCCTTACATTCTTCACAATAAGTTGCCCAAATATAAATAAGATTAATTTTAGAATTTTTATAAGCATCATCAGAGCTTAACCTATTTCCCTTAGTGTCAATTGTATCAAATTTAAATTCATTAAAGGCAAGAATCTTTTCTTTAGGCATATTTTCTTCTTGAATTTCTATATTTGTCTTATTATTTTCTTTATTTTTATTAGAAGTATTTTCCTTTTTACTACAAGAAGTAAAAGATATTAAAATTAATACAAAAATTAATAATTTTTTCATAAGTCCTCCTTTGTCTTCTTTTCTTATTATACCCCTTGTTAAATCACTTGTCTAATATCGTATTAGCAAAAAAAATTGAATTTTATGTGAAAAAAAATAAAAAATCATATATAAAAATGATATAATAAAAGCAAGCTATATCAGTAATTTATTTTTTTGGGGGTGATTGTGTGAATGTTGATGCTATTTCTAAAGTAAAGGAAGCTGAAGTAGAGGCATCCGAAATAATTTCAAAGGCTGAAAAAGAGGCAAAAAAAATTGTTGAAGAAGCACAAGTTAAAGCTGGTGAAATTTATGATGATATAGTAAATACTGCAAAAAATGATGCAAAAAATTTAAAGGAAAATGCAAGAGTAAAAGGAAAACAAGACTATAAACCAATTATAGAAAAGGCAAAAGAAGATGCTGAATCCATAAAAAATATTAAAGATGAAGATTTACAAGAGGTTGTGAAATCGATTGTCAGTAAGGTTGTGGTAGAGTGGCAATAGTTAATATGAGTAAGTTTGATCTTTTTATTTTTAAAGATCAAAGAGAAAACTTTCTTAAAAAAATCCAGAAATTTAAATATGTTCACTTAGTTAATCACGAAAGAAAAGATGAAGATGAAGAACTTTCAGAAGTTTCAAGAGCTAATGAACTCATGGAAATTGATGACAAAATTTCAAAGGCCAAGGAAGCCATAGAAATTCTTGAAAAATATAAGAAAAAGAAATCAGCCCTAAAGGCCATGAAAGAAGGAAAAGAAAATCTTACATTTGATGAGCTTTTAAAAAGGGCGGGGGTCTTTGACTTTGAAAAATACTATGGAGAAGTTTCAAAAATAAAAAAAGATAATGATGATATTTTGGCAGAACTTACGGATCTTGACCAAAAGATTTTTGATTTGAATCCTTGGAAGTCTATTGATTTTCCCCTAGAGAAATTGGATGCTTTTAAAGACGTTTCAGTTTATACGGGGACAATCCCCGATAGATATAGGGCAGAATTTGAGAATAGCCTTAAGAATAATGATTTAATTTACATAGACAAGGTTCATGTAGACAAGAATTATTCCTATTATTTAATTATTTGTCATAAATCAGAAGACGAAAAATGTAATGAAGTCTTTAGAAAAATGGGCTTTACCATAAGTAATTTTAAAGATGCGGGAAAGGCCGAAGACCTTATAAAATCCTATAAGGATAAAAAAGAAGACAACAAGAAAAAAATCCAGGAAAATGTAGATAAGTTAAAGACCTATGTCAAATTTTTAGATGATTTTCAGATTTACTATGAGTATTTAAGAAATGAAAAACTAAAAACGATTTCTAGCCAAAAATTCTTAGATACAAAAAATTTAGATTTAATTGAAGGTTATGTGCCAAGGGATATGCTTGGCAACTTTGAAAAACTTGTGAAAGATTTAGTTGGAGAAAATTATTATTTTGTTTCAAAAGATGCAGAAAGAGATTCAAAAGAAGTCCCAATAATGCTTAAAAATAATAAGCTTATAAGGCCCTTTGAATTTATGACAGAAATGTATTCTCTTCCAAAATATAATGAAATTGATCCAACACCTTTCTTTGCCCCCTTCTATTTTATCTTTGCAGGTATAATGGTTGGGGATTTAGGTTATGGACTTCTTGTTTTTATAGGAAGCTTAATTGCCCTTAAATCTTTTAATTTAGACAAGGGACAAAGAAAATTCATTCAGTTTTTTAATTATCTTTCCATTTCAACAATGATCTTTGGACTTATATTTGGATCATTTTTCGGAGGCATTATAAAACTTCCATCTTTAATTGATCCAGCAGCAGACACCACAGAAATGCTTTTACTTTCCCTACTTTTAGGGGGAATTCATATATTTTTTGCCCTTGGAATAAATGGCTATATGAAAATTAGAGATGGACATCCAAAAGATGCGTTTTTTGATGTTGGCCTATGGTATATGGTTTTAGTTGGATCAATAGGTTTTGGAATTTCAAAGGTTATAACTATGAATCCTCTTGTTTCAAAAATTTTATTCTGGACAATGATTGTTTCCATGATAGGCATTGTTTTAACAGGAGGAAGAGATCAAAAATCTTTAGGAGGAAAATTTGGCTGGGGAATTTATTCGCTTTATGGAATAACTTCTTACATTGGCGATTTTGTTTCTTATTTAAGACTAATGGCTCTTGTTTTGTCAGGCTCATTTATTGGCGTTGCAGTAAATATGGTTGCGGGAATGTTATTTGGCTCATCAATTTTTGGCAAAATTTTTGCAGTTTTAATATTTTTAGTTTTCCAAGCCTTTAACGCCTTTTTATCTTATTTAAGTGCTTATGTCCATACAGCAAGATTAACTTATGTAGAAATGTTTAATAAATTTTATGAAGGTGGCGGAAGACCCTTTAAGAAAATGATAGAAGATTCAAAATATTTTAATATAGAATAATAGGAGGATGAAAATGAAAGAATTATTTACGCAATATCCAGGATTATGCTTGGCAGCTTTGGGAGTATTTTTTGCAGTGGCACTAGCAGGTGCAGGCTCAGCAATTGGTGTTGGCCGTGCAGGTGAAGCTGCAGCAGGAGTAATTATTGAAGAACCGGAAAAATTTGGTAAATCACTAGTTTTGCAACTACTTCCCGGTACTCAAGGACTTTACGGATTTGTAATCGGACTTTTAATTATTTTTAGAATGTATCCTGAAATGGATGCTAAAGCTGGATTTATGTATTTAGCATCAGGAATGATTATTGGACTTGGCGGCTTAATGTCTGCCGTAGCTCAAGGAAAAGTTTGTGTTGCCGGTATTAATATTTTGGCAAAAAATGAAGAACATCAAACAAAGGGTATTATTTACGGGGTAATGGTTGAACTTTATGCAATTCTTGCCTTTGCAACAGCATTCTTTATTCTTGTAAGAGCATAGGAGGTATTTATGCCCGGAATAGATACTATTTTAAAAAAAATAAAAGAAGATGCAGAAATTAGGGCAAAGGAAATTTTAGATGAAGCTAAGGCAAAAAGAGATAAGATTGTAAGCGATAAAAAAACAGAAGGGGAAAGTCTTTCGGAAAGAATTGGTCAAAAGGCAAAGGAAGATGAAGAGTCAATAATTTCAAAGGCAAAGTCTTCAGCGGAACTAAAGGCAAGGGACGAAGTTCTTATGGCTAAGGAAAAAATAATAAATAGAGTTTTGGAACTGGTAAAGGAATCCTTAAATAATTTAGGTCCTAATGAATATATAAGTTATTTAAAGTCATCCTTAAAAAATCTTAATCTATCAGATAAAGATATTTTGCAAGTGCCTGAAAAATATTATGAAAGTGTAAAAAACGCAGACCTCGGCATAAAAATAGACGAAGAATTCACCCAAAGTGGCTTCATTTTAAGAAAGGAAAATTTAATTTACAATGGAGATTTTTCAAGCATTGTAGATTCTATGAAAGAGGATTTAATGCCTTATATTGCAGAAGAAGTTTTTAAGAAGTAGGTGATTGAATGGATAGAAATAAATATGTCCAAAGTTCTGCCTGGATTCGTGTTTTAGAAAAAAATTTGTTATCATACCAATATTTTTTAAGACTTTCTGAAGCACCAACTTTAAAAGATGCCCTAAGAATGCTTCAAGACACAATCTATCAGACCTATATTTCTAAACTTGAAAGGGAAACTGACTATGAAATTGCCTTGTCAGAAGAACTTAAAAGATTTTACAAGGAAATATATGAAATAAGTCCATCAAGGATACCTATTGATTTTTGTGCTATTAAATATTTTTATCATAATTTAAAGGTTATGGCCAAGGAATATGTCAAGGGGGAAGATTTAAGTCATCTTTATGTTCCCGTTGGTCAGTATGATGTCTTTGGTTTAAGAGCTTTATTTAATGAAAATAGAGAAAGCAAAAGTGAATATTTAAAGGAACTTAAAAAAACTGTTGAAATCTACGAAAAGACTAAAAGACCATCTGATATAGACATTTATTTAGATAGATGCTATTTTAATAGTCTTCTAAAACTTGCTGACGAAGCAGATGAAGAATTATTTTATGACTATGTCAAGGATACAATAGACTTTAAAAATATTAGATCCCTTATGAGGGCAAACCAAGAAGGAGCGGACCTTGAATTTTTACAAGATATTTTAATTGACGGAGGAAATATATATAAAGACAACTTTTTTAACTACTTAAATTCTGACATTGAAGCAGACAGCCCCCTTTTTAAATTTTCAAATATTTACAAGTATGTAAAAAAAGGAACGGAAAGTTTTGGTAAAAAAGGCTCGTTGGCAAAATTTGAACTTTTAGTAGATAATGAAATGGTTGATTTAATTAAGAACGTTAAAAAGATTACTTATGGACCAGAAGTTGTATTTGCTTATGTTTTGGCTAAGGAAATAGAACTAAGAAATTTAAGAATAATTTTTGTTTCTAAAATGAACGGTCTATCAAGTGAATTTATTAGAGAAAGGCTACGTGATACTTATGTATAAAATTGCGGTTTTAGGAGATAAGGATTCCGTACTTGCTTTTATGGCACTGGGAATTGATGTTTTTATTGCTTATACAAAAGAAGAAAGCAGGGATTTAATTGATAGGCTTGCAGAAAAAAATTATGGAGTAATTTTTATAACTGAGCAATTGGCAGCAAAAATTCCGAACACAATAAAAAGATATAATGAAAAAATAATACCGGCCATAATTTTAATTCCATCAAATCAAGGATCTCTTGGAATTGGAATCGACAATTTAAATAGAAATGTTGAAAAGGCCGTTGGTGCTAATATATTGTAAGGAGGGGCAATGAATAATAAAGGACAAATAATTAAAGTATCCGGTCCACTTGTTGTTGCAAGCGGCATGAAAGATGCCGATGTATATGACGTGGTGGAAGTTTCAAAAGATAAACTTATTGGCGAAATAATTGAAATGAGAGGAGATAGAGCCTCCATTCAAGTTTATGAAGAAACAACTGGCATTGGGCCGGGAGATGAAGTGGTTACTACAGGCTCACCCTTATCTGTTGAATTAGGGCCTGGAATACTTGAGCAAATGTTTGATGGTATTCAAAGACCTCTTGAAACACTAAGGGCACAAAATGGTGACTTTTTAATTAGAGGAGCAGGAGTTAAGGCTCTTGATAGAGAAAAGAAATGGGATTTTAAGGCCCTAGCAAAAGTTGGCGACCATGTTGTCCCAGGAGATTTTTTGGGATTTGTTCCAGAAACATCTGTTATAGATCATAAGATTATGGTTCCAAATGGAATTGAAGGCGATATAGTCGACATTAAGGAAGGACTATTTACTGTTGAAGAAATAATAGCAGTAATTGAAACAAAAGATGGCAAAAAAGAATTAAATATGATTCAGCGCTGGCCTGTAAGAAGAGGAAGACCCTATAAGCAAAAAATTGATCCTAAGGCTCCACTTATTACCGGTCAAAGAGTTATTGATACATTTTTCCCTATAACTAAGGGAGGAACAGCTGCAATTCCAGGCCCATTTGGCAGCGGAAAGACAGTTGTGCAGCACCAACTTGCAAAATGGGCAGATGCTCAAGTTGTTGTTTATGTTGGTTGCGGAGAACGTGGCAATGAAATGACAGACGTATTAATGGAATTTCCAGAACTAATTGATCAAAAAACTGGTGAGTCAATTATGAAGAGAACTGTTTTAATTGCCAACACTTCAAATATGCCAGTAGCTGCTCGTGAAGCAAGTATTTATACAGGAATAACAATTTCTGAATATTTTAGGGACATGGGCTATTCAGTTGCTATGATGGCAGATTCTACATCAAGATGGGCAGAAGCCTTGAGAGAAATGTCAGGTCGTTTGGAAGAAATGCCTGGCGATGAAGGTTATCCTGCTTACCTTTCATCAAGAATTGCTCAGTTTTATGAAAGGGCTGGCCGTGTAATTTGTAATGCAAGTGAAGAAAGAGAAGGAGCACTTTCAGTTATAGGTGCAGTTTCTCCTCCAGGTGGAGATATTTCAGAACCTGTTACTCAAAATACTCTAAGAATTGTAAAAATCTTTTGGAGGCTTGACTATGATTTATCATATCAACGTCACTTTCCTGCAATTAACTGGATAGATTCTTATTCTCTATATCAAAATAAAATAGATGAATATTTAGATGACAATGTAAACGAAAACTTTTCAAAAAATAGAAAAAGGGCAATGTCACTTCTTCAAGAAGAATCATCCCTTCTTGAAATTGTAAGGCTTGTTGGTAGAGATACCCTTTCAGAAGAAGACCAATTAAAACTTGACATCACAAAGTCAATTCGTGAAGATTTTTTGCAACAAAATGCCTTCCATGAAGTTGATACATTCTGCTCTCTTGACAAACAATTTAAAATGCTTAACACAATTTTAAAATTTTATGATTCAGCTATTGATGCCCTTTCAAGAGGAGTTTATCTTGAAGAAATTGAAGAGTTAGATGTAATAGATAAAATTGCAAGAATGAAAAATATTCACGAAGAAGAAATAAATAAAATTGATGAATTGGGAGAAGAAATTTTAAAAGAAATGAAAAAGCTTGAAAGAGGAGGTGCCGAAGAAGATGCTTAAGGAATATAAATCTATAACAGAAGTAGTAGGACCTCTTATGATTGTTGAAGGGGTTGAAGGAGTAAACTACGAAGAATTAGTGGATATACAACTTCAAACAGGAGAGAGAAGACGTGGCCGTGTTATTGAAATTGATAAAGATAAAGCCATGGTCCAAATTTTTGAAGGCTCCTCTGGCATAAATCTTTCAAGAACAAGCGTAAGATTTTTAGGAAGACCTCTTGAACTTGGGGTGAGCCCAGATATGATTGGTCGTGTTTTTGACGGACTTGGAAATCCCATTGATAAGGGGCCAAAAATTATTCCTGAAAAGAAAATTGATATTAATGGAACTCCAATTAATCCCGTTTCAAGAGATTATCCTGAAGAATTTATACAAACGGGAATTTCTTGTATTGATGGTTTAAATACTCTTGTCCGTGGACAAAAGCTGCCTATTTTTTCACTTGCAGGTCTACCTCACAATGAACTTGCAGCTCAAATTGCAAGGCAGGCAAAAGTATTAAGTGGTGAAAATTTTGCAGTAGTATTTACTGCCATGGGTATAACTTTTGAAGAAGCTCAATATTTTATTGATGACTTAACAAAGACGGGTGCCATTGATAGATCTGTTTTATTTATGAATCTTGCCGATGACCCAGCAATTGAAAGGCTGGCAACTCCAAAAATGGCTTTAACATGTGCAGAATATCTTGCCTTTGAACTTGATATGCACGTTTTAGTTTTAATGACTGATATGACAAATTATGCCGAAGCTCTAAGAGAAGTTTCTGCAGCAAGAAAAGAAGTTCCAGGCCGCCGTGGCTATCCAGGCTATCTTTATACAGACCTTGCCGGTCTTTATGAAAGAGCAGGAAGAGTTAAAGGCCGTAAGGGTTCTATAACTCAAATTCCAATTTTAACTATGCCGGAAGGAGATATTACTCACCCTATACCAGACTTAACAGGATATATAACTGAGGGACAAATAATTTTATCTCAAGATCTTTATAAGCAAGGCTTGCAACCACCAATTAATGTAATTCCTTCCCTTTCAAGATTAAAGGATAAGGGAATTGGCGAAGGTAAAACAAGAGAAGATCATGCCGACACCATGAATCAAATTTATGCAGCCTACACTGCTGGAAAATCCGCTAAAGAACTTTCAGCAATCCTTGGCGAAACTGCCCTCACAAAATCTGACAGGGCCTTTGCAAAATTTGCTGATGAATTTGAAAGAGAATATGTGTCCCAAGGTTTTTATACAAATAGAAATATAGAAGAAACTTTGGATTTAGGCTGGAAATTACTTTCAATAATTCCGAGAGGAGAACTCAAGAGAATTAAAGATAAATTTATTGATAAGTATTTGGGAGAAGCAAAGACTGAAGAAGTAGGTGATTAGATGACTGTTTTAAAAGTAAACCCTACGAGAATGAACCAAACAAATCTCAAAAAAAGACTGGCAACAGCATCAAGGGGCCACAAACTTTTAAAGGACAAGCAAGATGAATTAATGAGGCAGTTTATTGATCTTATTAAGGAAAATAAAAAATTAAGACTTGAAGTCGAAGAAGAGCTTCACCAATGTTTTTCAGATTTTTTAATGGCTGCTGCACTTATGAGTCCAGAAATGCTAGAAGAATCAATTGTCCTTCCATCCATAAAAACAATGGTAGATATTACGAGGACAAATGTAATGTCAGTTGAAATTCCCAAAATGGAATTTATTGTTGAAAAGACTTCAGAAAATGCCAGAAAATATCCTTATGGATATATAATGACAACTTCTGATCTTGATAGGGCAATAGATAAGCTAAAAAAAGTTATGGATAGATTGCTTTTACTTGCTCAAAAGGAAAAGGCCGCTCAGCTTATGGCTGACGAAATTGAAAAGACAAGGCGTAGGGTAAATGCCCTTGAATTTAAAACAATTCCCGACCTTTCAGACACAATTAAATCCATAAGGGCAAAACTTGATGAAAGTGAAAGAGCAAATATCACAAGACTTATGAAAGTTAAGGATATAATTTCTAAGGAAGAAGAAAAAGAACCATCAAAATATGATAAGCTTGATTATGATTTTGATTCTTTAAGTTAAAAAACCTTTCTGAATATATTTTAAAATAAGAAGCTTTAAGGCTCATTGAATTAGGGACTTTAGAAAAACTGATTTAAAGAGTCTTTAGGTGGCAAGAGAAAGAGGCTGTTGCAAAAGCCCCATCATAGAAAAAAGACGAGGAAACATAAACATCCTCGCCTTTTTTTGATAAAATGATTTCATGCTTACAAAAGTTACAAAAGTAAAAATTTAAAAATATGAATAAAAAGTGATAAAAGAAATTTATCGCAAAGGATTGCAGGAAAAAATGCAAAAATTCAGAAACAAGAAACAAGACCACATATAAGAAATGGGTAAAATTCAAACTTTGCACAAATAACAATAGAAAAAAGAGCATAAAATGACACAAGAATCACAGAAAAGAAATGCGTTATTTTAGTACAATTTTTAGTGGGGGGGGGTGGATTGTACTTTGAAATGGCGAAAAACTGACAAAAAAACCTCCATAATAAAGTGGAATTGTACACTTTTTTTTGTTATAATAAATTTATAAAAATAAAGTTCATAACTATACCCAAAAGACAGCAAACTATATAAAAAATGCAATCATGATTTAACAATTAAAAGTTATGGAGATAAAGGGGGAGATAGGAGAAAATGTTTTAATCCAAAATAAATAGAAAGGAGAAATGAAATGGATAAAAAACAAATATCAAAACAATTGATGGCACTATTCTTATCAATACTTATGATAGTAGGAATATTGCCACTCAACATTTTTGCCGAAGAACCACAAGTTCCTGGCACATCTTCTAGAAGTGTTGATGCAGAAGGAAAGCCAAAAGTTCCTTGGGTAAACAAAGATGCTAACACAGACGATGGAAGTGAATATTGGCAATTTCCAGAAGGAGTTAAGGTTATTAACGGACAAGGGGGAAATGATCCTTTACGTACAACAGGTATTAACTACGAAGGAAAATATTTAAATGCAGATGGTAACCTTGTTTTAAGATTTAACATATCTCAACAACAAGCAGCTACAACAGGTGTTTGGAAGTATCACGTACTAAGATTTCCAAAAGAAATTTACTTAGCAGCAGACTGGGATAAATCTTATATAGTACACAGACAAGTAGATTATTCTGTAGGCTCTAAAGTTGATTTTCTAAAGTTCACAGATACAACAATTCCTAATCAACAAGCTTGGACAAAGTCTATAGAGTATAAAGATGCAGGGATTTCATACAGACACTACGAAGTAAACCTTGTATTAAAAGGCGATGTAAATTGGGCTAAAGATTTTGCCGATAGAACTTGGCTTATCCAAATGCGTACATTTAACGGCGATGGCTCAAAGATGTTCTCTGACTCAACGCCTAGAAAAAAGCGTAAATATACAAACTTCTCATACAACACTTACACAAAAACAACAGTAGTAGGGGACAAGGTTAGCCATCCAAAAGACCTTATAGAGTCAACAGCTCTTAATGCGGCTGATATTGAAATGGATATGGTTTATACAGCTTATTCAACTCTTTTACTTGATAAGATAAATAAAAAGGTTACACTTGTTTATGTTCCTACAAAAAATGGAAATAAACAAGACTACGATAAACAAGAAGAAGCAGTGGCTGTAAGACAAACTTTAGACCCTGATTTTATAAAATATATAGATATTAATGGTCAAGATACTGAAATAGGTACAGTTAGACACTATAATTCGGCTGAAAAAGTTTATGGTAAGGAAATAAAACTTTTTGCTAAAGATTTAAATGGAGTTAAGATAGATCCAAATACAGGAAAGATTGCACTTGATCAGCACGGAAGACCTATTTCAACACGTCCTGACAAGTCCATATTTTTACAAATAGGAAGTCACAGATTTGTAGACAGAGAGAATGCAAAACTTGATGCTACTGATCCAAGTCATTATAATTCAAAAATGTTGCCTAAAGGTGAGACAACAAGCATCTATTCATCTGATGTAACTAAGGATGGTTTCTTCCTTGTATTTGAATACAACATAGACCCTGAAAAGATATCTTCAGACCTTATAACAGAGAAAAAGTTTATTAAAAACTTTGTTTTTGATACTCGCTATATAACATCAAATGCACCAGGATTTAGAAAGTTTACTGTAAAAACAGATAAAGATATAAATCTTGATCCCGATAAAAAGCTTATGCTTCGTTTCCAATTCGATCCAAAAATAAGTTTTGAAACTGGACTTGCAGGAAATAATGATGCTGATGACTTTATGTTTAACATAGGCGGACCAGATGGCTCATGGAAGTCTTGGAAAAAAGAAGGATTTTATTGGAAGAAGAACAATAAAGGAGGTTGGGATTATTTCATTCCAGTATACGGAAGAGGGTCAATGGACAACAAATCCCAAGCTGGACCTTCAGGATTCTCAATTGATGAAGGTACAGAATTATCAGTTTGGCTACCAACAAAGAATGTTTGGAATAAAAAAGATTTCAATGCCAACGAAATCAAGGTGGACATTGTAGAATCTAATGGAAAATATGGTAACGCTCTGGGAACAATTAATGGTTTTACTCCTGTAGCGGGTACAGAATTTACTTTATCAAAAGTTATGGACGATAAAGTTATTGGAAATCCTAAATATGCTGGTAAAGAAGACATTTTCTACAATCCACTATATATGGAACACTCAGTTTCAAGAATTGGTGGTTCAGCTATAAGAGAACAAGCTGTTCCTATAGTTGACGAAATCTTCACAGATGATGAATTCGTAACAGGTATAGTTAGAGACGAAGGCGGAGTTTTATCTACTATCCATGTTGATAATGAAAAAAATCCAAAGAAAAAATTCTTCGGCTCAAACTGGATTGAATTAACAAAATTCGACAATAATGGAAATCCAACTGAATATGGTTTAAGTGATGGAAAAGATAAAGAACAAACTTTAAACCCAGCTGATATAGAAGACACGAGAACCTACGGTTTTGGAAATGAGAGAAAAGAATATAAAGGACTTAAATTTAAGATCACTAAACAGTACACAGATGGAGCTGATATAGAATCTACTAAAACAGCATCCGATGTTAAGAGTTTAGGATTAATAAAAGACCAAGCTTTTGTTCTTAACGCATTTAGAGATACTTCATTAAATTCAGAACCAATATATGAACAAGTTCAAGCAAAAGTTGAGTTTGTAACATATCCAGATAAAAATGTATCCTTAACAAGGATAGTTCCACTTAACAAACAATACTCAGTTTTGGCTCCTGTAGTAGAAGAAGATGTAGAACCTGTTAAAAACGAAAACTATGTACCAAACGGATTCCTTGCTAAACAAGGCGAAGACAACATCAGAGTTGACGAAACTAATAAAACCGTAACTTTATCAAGACGTTCATTAATAGACAACAAAGATAAAAATAAAAAATATGCAAATCTAATTAATCACGATGGTTATGTTTATGACATAAATAATGTAAGTGAAGCAATAAAGAAATCTGAAACAGAAGCTTTCATAAAGAGACTTTACCCAGATGCAGAGTTCGATCAAGAACTTCATGTAGATGCACAAGGAAAAGTAAGAACTGATGGCTTATCAGTTATCGCTTGGACTACAAAGCCTCTAACAGATATTAATGATTTTTATAAACTTGAAAAAGATGGAAAAGTTCTTACAACATTAGATCAATGGAAAGAAGTTGACGCAGATACACAAACTTATATCTTTAACGAATACTCTCCAGTAGATAAGAACAGAAAAGTTTATGCAGTTTGGGGAGCACCTTCATTGGTTCTTCACTCAAACAACACTTATGATTCTGAAGGTAACTTTATAGCTGATAAAGAAACTATAGTTAGAATTCCTTATAGTTTGGCTGATGAAACGCTAACAAATCAAAAGATAGACCAAATGACTTCAGCAACAAAGGATAACTTGAGAAAAACTAACACTATTAAACAGTTACCATTAGCTCCATACAAAAATGAATCAAAAAATAATGTGGCTAAAACTGATGAAAATTATGACAACTATGATGCAAAACTTGAAAACTTTAGAATGACAGGAAGAACATTTGTGGGCTGGACAAGTAAACAGTTCTCAAATATTACAGACGCCGACAGATATGACGAAAGTAAATTGTCAGAATTTGTAGCTGGACAAAACAATGTTAGAATTGGAGAAATAAAAGATGGCTGGACTACAGGAGGAGCAGGAAAACCTAAGGTTTCTCTTCCTAAGAATACAGAAACAATCTTACTTCTTCAAACTGACTCTAAGGCATACGTTCCTAATGGTTTCTCATACTCTGTAAATAAGAGTGTACAAGAAATTATAAAGGCAGGTAAAGATTACCATCTATATGCAAACTATAGAGATTATTTCGATATTACAGTTCATCCACAATATAAGGATATAGATACTACTCAAGATCCTAATCATCAATATGGTAAGTATAAAGACCTTACAGATGCTACTAAAAAGAAGAATCTAAAGATAGGTATTCTTTATAGAACAGCTGTAACTGACTATTCAACACCTACAGTATTGCAACAAGCAACATATAATCCTGTAAAAAATGGTATACAAGATTATGATTTCAACTTTACAACACCTCTAAAATGGACAGAGCCAGGTTATGATAGAGAAGGTCTAAGAAAATCCTTTATATCAGTAGTAATTCCAGAAGGAAAAGAAAATGTTTATAACAATTTCAAACAACCTAAAACAGCAGGCTCTCAAGAAGTTTATGATTGGGCAGACCTTGGAATTTCAACTTATGTAAAAATCAACGGATCATTACTTGATATAGCAACAAATGCTCCTAAGAATTTACACGAAACTGATACTGACAGGGACAGATATGGAGATCCTCTAGCAAAGAGACAATCATTTACAATTAAAAATGACGATGGATCTTTAGATGCTTATACATCTGCAACTTCAAGACAATCTTTAGTAAGAGAAGTTGGAGCAATAAAAGAAGTAAAAGGATATGACATCATCCTTACAAATACTCCTGAAACAATTCCTGTTCCAGAATTTGAATCAGTTAAAGAATCAGATACTGAATTAAAAATCAAATTCTCAGATGACATCAAAAATAATGTTGATGGATTAAAATTACAAATCCCTCAAAAGAATGATGGAAAACTTGACTTGTTCTTTGTAAAACAACAAGACGGAACATTTAAGGCTTCAAATGGAATAACAGCTACAGTTCAAGGTAACCAATTAGTTATCAAAACTTTAGATTTAACAGAACTTCCTGATGATGAACAAAAGAGAACTATTTACGGAAACTACACTAAAGCTATTAATGATGGTTCTGGAAATGTACAACATATTGACGGAAAACAAGCTAAGGTTGTTATTACAAAATTACTTCCAGCTTATCCTGTAACAAATATGTATCAAGTTCCAAATGATGACCAAGGTAATACAAAGATAAAATTTGATATACCTCAACCAGGACCTACAAACCAAGTAGTACCAGGAACAAAATATCAACCTCAAAAATGGGATAAGACTCAAAATAAATGGGTTGATTGTGGAGATCCTTATAATGTAACACAAACAGGCGAAGGTGGAAAGACAGTAGAGCTTACACTAACAGGAGTAGATAATGATGATTTAATTAGAATCGTATCTGATGAGCCAGGAAAGAAACCAGCATACTCTGTTGGCGATGAAACTGACACACCATACACTCCAATGAAACCAAATCCTAATAAACCTTCAGATCCAGTAGCAGATACAAACCACTATGTCATAGTTGACAAAAAAGGTCCTACTGTAACTGCTAAAACAGAAGAAGAAAAATTTAGAAGATATATCGATTTAAAAGCAACTTTAGATGAACTTCCTGAAGGAGAAATAATAATCGAGTACGGCACAAAGGGTCCAAAGGGAACTACTGGCAATCAAATTCTTAAATTCGAAAACAAGGCTTTAGCTTTTGAAAAAATTAAAGAACTTGTAAGAGTAGAAGACAAGACAGAAATTTGGATCACAGCAAAAGACAAATTTGGTAACAGTGCAGATACTGATGTAAATGCAAATCTATCAAGAGTATTTACAATCCAAGTTGAAGTTCCAGTTGTAGGAGACAATTATCTTATGATAGATTCTTCTATGGCTGAGGCTACTATAGAGATGACTATTAAGAGAAAAGGACAAGAAACAAAACTAAAAGATGTAGCAAATATTCCACAAGGACAAAGTAAAGTGAATCTTTTAAATCAAGATGGTTCAGCTTTTACACTTGAAAAAAGAGACACAATAATCTTTAAAGGAACTGTAAAAGCCAAAGATGGAAAAGCAGATTACACTACAAATCCATTTAGACTAAGAGTTAGATAAAGAGATAAGAAGTAGGAGATATTGTAGGGGAGATTTCCTCCCCTTACAATAACTTAGAAAGGAGAAGTTATGAATAAAAGAGCTATTTCCTTATTATTAGCAATAGTTATGATACTTTCAACCATAGCAAGTCCAATTTATGCAGTAGGTCAAAATTTACCGAAAGATAAAGTTGAGGCTGGAAATGAAGTACCATATACTAATGAAGGAAACAAAAAAATCTTTAAGATTGACAAAAGAGCAATAAAAGAGGTAAAAGAACCTCAATTAATTGCACCAAGAAGTGCAGTACAAAATAATGGACCTAGACGTGCTCCGGTTCAAACAACAAGAACAGAAAAAATGACAGTAAAGCTTACTACAAAAGGACTTGGCAATGGAGCACAAAATTTTGACTGGTCTTTATTTAACAATAGCAAATTTACTGGCAAGCTTGTTATATATGACGTAGATGATAACGAATATTATCCACAAAAAAATGGCAGACCAGTAACTATAGACTTCACTCAAGATGGAGAACAAACAATTGAGTTTGATGTGCCAGTAAATTTAGATGTTGACTCATATAACATTGTAGTTAAAACTATTGACAATTTTGAAGTTAGAGCAACATATACAAATGCATCAACAAGCCCGTCAGGTGCAGAACTCAAGCTTGAGTTTACAGTTATAGAATTAACAAACCCAGTTGTAGAAGTAATTTATAAAGATGCACAAGGACAAAATCTTGAGGCTGATAAACTACCTACAAAAACAGGTGTTAATATAACAGCTGATGGAGTAAAACTTGCAGAACAAGACCTAAGTATACCGCTACCTACAGCTCAATATACAAAATATAACATAGCACAAGGAATTACTGGAAAAGGAAGAGCAACAACACAAGAGCTAAACAATATAACAAAAGCTATTGAATATAAAGTAGACGGAAAAGATAGTGGTCTTATTACACTTGATGATAAAGAATTCAAGCTAAGCATAACAAATTCATTAAAAAATGGATCACAAATAGTTTTAACTTTATCAAAAGCAGATCAACTTAGAGAACTTGGCGGACTAAACCCGAAAACAATAAAAGTTTGGAAAGACGATGTATTTGACTGGAAAGACGGTGTAGAAGCAGCTGTTGAAAATAATTCAGCTGCAGTAAAGGAACTACTAAAAGACGCAACAGTAACAGATATTACTGTACCAGAAAGAAATTCAAATGAAGCTGGAAAATTTGAAGGTAAACTAAAAATAAGCTTTGATGATGGCTCTTCATTAGAAGTAGACAATCAAATGTTAATCGTAAGCGAACACATAGTTACACTAAACCCTAATGATCCAGACGCACCAAAAGAAGAAGACCTACCAAGTGATAAAATAGAAGTTAGATTTTTAGCGTCAACAGGTGTAGATAGTATAACCACAACTGGAAAAACATACGTTAAACCAGAAACAACATTTGAAGATAAAGACTTCCCACAAGAAAAAGATATAACATTTAAAGAAGGATACAAAGGACCAGTAACATGGACACCAACAAATAGAACAGTTACAAAGTCATCACCAGCTTTTCTTAAAAGACAACAATACTTTAAATTCACAGCAAGTGCAACAAAGAATACAAAAGCAGATCAAGTAACAGAACTAGGTGGACTAAGCCCAGAAACAATAAAAGTATGGGTAAATGATCCAATTGACTGGTCAAAAGGTGTAAAAGCTACAAAAGATGAAAACAAAGACAAAGTAGCAGAACTACTAAAAGACGCAACAGTAACAGACAAGACACAACCAGAAAGAACATCAGCAGTAGCAGGAGAAAAAGAAGGAACACTACTAGTAACATTTAAAGACACTTCAACAATAGAAGTACCAAAACAAATGTTAATCGTAAGCGATGACAAAGTAGTAGACCCAGCAGATCCTGATAAACTACCAGATGACAAAATCAAAGTAGAATTTGCAAAGGGAACAGGCGTAACAGCAGTAGCAGAAAAGAATCTATATGTAAAACCAAACACAACATTGGTAGACGCAGACTTCCCACAAGCAACAGTAGACACAGCAAATGGCTACAAAGAACCAGCAGCATGGACACCAGATGATAAAGTAGTTACAGAAAACAACAAGACATTCACAGCAACAGCAGAAAAAGAAACAACAGCAGAAAAAGTAACTAAACTAGGTGGACTAAGCCCAGAAACAATAAAAGTATGGGTAAATGATCCAATTGACTGGTCAAAAGGTGTAAAAGCTACAAAAGATGAAAACAAAGACAAAGTAGCAGAACTACTAAAAGACGCAACAGTAACAGACAAGACACAACCAGAAAGAACATCAGCAGTAGCAGGAGAAAAAGAAGGAACACTACTAGTAACATTTAAAGACACTTCAACAATAGAAGTACCAAAACAAATGTTAATCGTAAGCGATGACAAAGTAGTAGACCCAGCAGATCCTGATAAACTACCAGATGACAAAATCAAAGTAGAATTTGCAAAGGGAACAGGCGTAACAGCAGTAGCAGAAAAGAATCTATATGTAAAACCAAACACAACATTGGTAGACGCAGACTTCCCACAAGCAACAGTAGACACAGCAAATGGCTACAAAGAACCAGCAGCATGGACACCAGATGATAAAGTAGTTACAGAAAACAACAAAGTATTCACAGCAACAGCAGCACAGAATGTGCCTACTACTAAAAACGCTGACGATTACGATCCACATTATACTAATAGTTCTGGTAAACCTGGTGAAACAGTTCAAATAGATCCACCAACATTTACTAAAAAAGGTGAACAAGGTAATGTACCAGCACCAACTGATGGAGCTAAGAGAACAACATTTACTAAGAATGATGATACTCAAACAAATGTAACTGTTGATCCTAATACAGGAGCTATCACTGTAAATATTCCAAAAGATGCAACAGTTGGAACTATAATAACTGTTCCAGTTGATGTAACTTATCCAGATGGATCTAATGAAACAGTTGAAGTTAAAGTGACTGTTTTAGAAGATAAGACTAGCGTTAAATATCCTGATACAGAAGTCGAAAAGGGTAACACAGAAACTGTAACTCCAAATGTAACTGATAAAGATGGTAAACCAGTACCTGAAAATAAGATTGGTACTCCAACTGTAACTAATACTAATGATTTACCAAAAGGTGTAACTGTAACTCCTAAGGATAATGGTAAAGTTGATATTACAGTACCTGATGATTACGATGGACCTAGAGGCTTTACTGTAAAGGTAACTGTACCAGTTGATGGTAAAGATGTTGAATCTGAAATAAAGGTAACTGTTAAGGATAAAACTACTCCTACACCACAAGGACCTAGTGTAACTTATCCTGACACTGATATGGACAAGGGAGAAACTAAGACTGTAATTCCAGAAATCAAAGATAAAAAAGGAGAACCTACAATACCTGATACTACTCCTGATGTAGTTCAACCAGGCAATGGTTTAGTTGTTACTCCACATTCAGATGGTTCTATTACAGTAACGGTACCTGATGATTATGACGGACCAAGCACAATTGTTATTCCAGTTGTAGTAACAGTTGATGGTGAAGAAATTCACACTACACTTACAATTCGTGTAAGAGATAATAAACCAGGAATTGATTATGATATTCCAGAGTTTAAGATTCATGAATACACTCCAACTTATCCTGTATATGCATCTGTTGACAAGAAGGTAATTGAAAAAGAAGTTATTAACTCTCACGATCAATATATCTTCGGATATCCAGATGATACTATTAGACCAGATGGAGATATGACAAGAGCTGAAGCAATTGCAGTAGTTGCAAGACTTCAAAAACTTGATTTAAGCGACAAGTCTTCTAAGATTTATAAAGACACTAAGGCAGATATGTGGTACAACGGTGCTATCAACGCTGCATTTAGGGAAGGTTATTTATTAGAAAAAGAAGGCGAAAATGTTAGACCTAACGACAAGATCACTAGAGCAGAACTTGCTGAGTTAATTAGTCATATTGACAAGAAGAACAATGCTATTGCTCCATTTGAAGATGTGAAAGGTCACAAGTTTGAAGCTGCAATTAACCAAGCTTATGGAAATGGAAGAATTGAAGGTTATCCAGATGGAACATTTAAACCAGACAATTTTATTACAAGAGCAGAAGTTGCAACAATGTTAAATAAATTGTATGATAGATATCCTGACAAGAATTTCATTGATGCAAACCAAAATCTAGTTCACAATTACAAAGATATGTCTTATAAGGGACATTGGGGTTATTATGAACTTGTTGAAGCTTACCATAGCCACACTTATCTAAGATTAAAGGATAATATGGAAGAATGGAAAGTTATAATCAAATAAGATTGATTTGCTAAAAAAAGGGCTCTTAAAGGCTCATTGAATTAGTGATTTTAGAAAACTGAATTAGAGAGTCTTTAGGTGGCAAGATGAAAGGCTATGAGTCAAAATACTCATAGCCTTTTTAAATAGAACAAACTCACTAAATTTATTAGTATAAACACGAATTTAAGTCTAATAACAACTAAAAAACGCTTGATCTATATATCTATTCAACATTTTCTTTAAATGTTTTGAAAGAATATCTAAGTTCATAATTCCAGATTTCAAATATTCATTGAATTTAATCGGAGAGATAATAAGTTCATTGATAGTTTGATTATCTAACTTCAATTTATAAACATAATTGTAATAATTAGTTGCGATTTCTTTAATAATACTATCAGGAAATAAAGGAAATAAAATATAGTCCCAGTATGCTTGAGCCATACTACCACCATTTCCACCCACTGATATAGTATCAAAAATATCATTACTTCTATAGTAATCTAAAATTTGTTTTACGAAAATTCCTTTATTTAGGTCGTGCTTTTTTTGCTTTATAGTTATTCCATGAATATTAGTAATGGTGTTTTCCATATTATCAATAACTACAAAAGATCTACCTTTTTCAAATCCCTCAGCACCAAAGATAATATCACCTTTTTCAAGTGTCTTTAATTTATTCATATTTCCTAAATATGATGAATTATTTACAGTACCATACTGAGAAAGATACTTAGGCAAAATCAATGTATAGAAATTGTTGTGATATTCATTACTGTAGATACTTTTACCTATATTAGACACTTGCAAATTTTGGCCTCTAGATAGCTTAAATCCCAACTCATCAATAGTAGCATAACCATGTTTATAATTTTTTATATCTGATATTACAGACATATACTCATGACTATAAAGACCAGTATCTAACCTACCAGTTTTTCTTATTTCAGAGTATTTAGTAAAATTAGTAGAAAATTTATGTTTACATGGATCATTTCTCAACTCTTTACTTATACTTTGTAGAGTTTCATTAAATAATTCATCAATCTTAACTTCTATTTTAAAAATACAATCTACTAGAAGATTAATTAGTTCTAAATCTTTTTTTGAAGGAACTGGTATAAGACAATCAAGGAATAATGTTTTTGCATGTCTAATAGTTGCACCTTTAGGCACTAATATATCTAGTTGCTCTCTAAACATTTGGTGCTTTATAAGTGCAAATATATATTTTGAATATTCTTCCTTGATAGGCAACTTATAAATGGCTCCTGAACACATTATGTTAGGGAAATCTCCTTGAGAAATTGCTATTTCTCCAATATTGCTATCTTTTGATATAAGCAAATCTCCTTTTCTTAATCCATTTCCTATAAAACAATCAGGTTTCATAGGAATTAAGGATTCTTTAGAAAAATTCAAGATACTTGAGTAATTTTTTAGTGCTTTGGTTCTCATGAAATAATGTGTTGATTTTTTTACATAATTTTCTGATCCTATTTCACTACCTAAAAAATTATTTGTCAGGGGCTCTTTTAAAAATTTTTTAAGAGGAATCATTTTAGTTGTGCTTTGAAGCGTTTTTTTATACTGTGATGATGAAAGGCTTGACTTATTTTCAATAATTTCACAATATGTTACTGTTTTAGGAGAATCTACATACTTCATATTATTTTTCCTTTACAAAAAGATCTATTAATTCTGTTTCTTGGCTTAAAGCCCATTGTTTAAAGTCTTTAACTGTCTCTGTAAAATCTTCATCTAATAATGGACTTCCATTTTCGTCCATTATTACTTGAAAATTATTATAATCAATATCATAGACAGGCTCAAAAACTTTTACTCTTTTTTTTGTTTTTACCTCATATCCAACATTCTCAATATTCCTAAAAAAAACTTCGTAGTTTTTATTTTGCAGTTCAGATAATCTACTTTTTGAAGGCTTATATGCAACTATTAATGTTGTATTAACTCCAGTTTCAGCAAAGACTCCAGCTGGTAAATCAAAGATTGCAACTATTCTCATGTTATCCATTAACCACTCTCTGGCCATTCTATGGCTATCAATTGAAGCAATTGAATTAGATAACACTATTCCCATTCTGCCATTTTCTTTTAGTATTCTAAAGGCATTTTCCAGAAAAATTACTCCTAAGTCAATCTTTGTAGAGTTATATTTATTCCACAATTCATAGCAAGATATTATTTCTTTTTCATAAGTGTCTCTTGGTTCAAATGCTCTGTCCTCACCAAATGGTGGATTTGTAAGAACCACATCAAACTTTAGCAATTTTTCGGAATCAGTCCTACTATCCCAGTTTCCATTTTTATTAGTTGTTGGATCCAACTCAATTAAATTGCCATTATTACTAAATTTCGTATCAATAGAACCTAAGTTAGGTTTTGATAATATCTTCGCATTACCGTCTCCATTTAACAACATGTTTAAAGTTGCTAGTTTAACCATATCAGTATCATTGTCAAACCCAAAAATATTATTATCATCTAACTTACTTTTTGAGTTAACATATGACACAGACAAAAAATCTGCTATCCCTACAGTTGGATCTATTACTGTTTCTTGATTCCTAGGGTTTACTATGTTAACTAAAAATTCAATAACTGGCAAAGGAGTAACAAACTGTGCATTTTCATTTTTTGAAAATTGTGAGGCAAAAGTATAGAAAACTAATTGATATAAATCAGTCTTTGTAGAAAGAACGAACGAATAGTCTTGAAATTGTTTTACCATTTCAAACAAAACTTTAACGTGTCCTTCATTTTTTCTATTAAAAGACCATTCACTTAATATTCTATAATATTTGCCTTCAGCCTCTTCTTTTATTGATTCAATCCTATTAATAAATTCCTGTATAAGTGGGTCTGCTAAAGTTAAGGATTGTACTTCATCAGCTATATAAAAGTCTAGTGAAGTTCCAAATTTTTCATTTCTCTTTTCATCATAAATTTTTAAAGAAATTATTTGTAGTAAAATTTCATAGCCCTTTTGATTAACTAAACCTTGTTTGTCCATTGTTCTAAGTATATGTGACATCGCTGTGTTAATTTGCTGAGAATGTACTCCAGAAATTACATCCAAATCATATATCGTTCTTTTTGATCTATCAATTTTTAAATTATTATCCCAATCTTTCAATTTATCAATACTGGGGAAATTATTATAACTGTCTGTTAATTGCAAACTTAATTCTTTAGAATTCGATTTCTCCTTTTTCTCATTATATTCATCATTTAACCTTATGAACTTACCATTTATCTTTTTAAATAAATAGAGCCTTTCTGTATCATAGAGTGCACCAAAGCAGATTTTTCTTTCGCTTTCTTTCATATAAGATTTTAATTGTTTATCCCAAACCTCTAACACATTATTCCCATTTTCATTTTTTATTTCAATCGGCATTATGAGATGCTCTCTTAACCAACTTAATGAATCAAGATCATTTTTACTATGATACGATTCATAATGTTTAAACCAATTAGTATCATCAAAAATAGCAATATCTAATTTTATTGGTGCAGAGTTTTTATTTCCTTTTGGAAAATATACTTCAGTTCCTATATATTCATTAGGAATTAAACCAGAATTTACTAATGTATAAACTAATTGCCATTTGTAGTACTCTTCATTGGACTTATAATTTTTATCTTTTATATTGCAGTTTGCATTTGAATTCAAGTGTACAGATACAAAAGAGTCTAAATTAGATGCATTCTTATATTTAAGATCAAAAGAATTTTTTGATTCTGTAAATTTGCTCATTATCAACAACCTCCGTATTTTTGTTTATTAGTTTTGGAGAAGAAAACCAGCGAGTTAAATCAAGTATTAAGAAGTCGGAAAAAGGAACTAGACGATTCTAAAGATAGAATTGCAAGACTTTTGATTAAATCAATATTTATATCCCTATCTTTAGTCAAAATTATCTCCTTTAAATATTAAATTCATTTGATTCAAGTATTTTTAAAATCTCATATTTTTTCACTTGATCAAAGGATTTTAAGGGCCATAGGGGCTTATTATCCTTATCAATCATTGATGCCCTAATGCCTTCCTTTATTCTTCCGCTTTTTATGGCATAGTCAAGAACTGCCAAATCTTTATTTAAACTTTCTTCAAAGGACCATTTTTTTTCAGCAAAATATTTTTCAAATTGAAGAAGGACCATAAAGGGAGAATAGCTTTTAAGGGC
Organism: Peptoniphilus raoultii; assembly: GCF_900099555.1. Taxonomy (GTDB): domain Bacteria; phylum Bacillota; class Clostridia; order Tissierellales; family Peptoniphilaceae; genus Peptoniphilus_A; species Peptoniphilus_A raoultii. The sequence continues at coordinate 104,855 of NZ_FMWM01000002.1, read as the reverse complement.
CTTATAATAATTATAGGCAAAGGAGTCGTCGAAATTTTCCTTTAAACCTTCAAAAATGGCCTTAAAATTTTTGTGAGAAAAATATTTTTCTATTTTTTCCATATTCTTGCTAAGCCTTGTGTCTTCTAAATCTTTGGCAAAATCCTTGGATTCATTTTTAAAAACTTCTAAAATTTTATCTTCGTCATTTTCCCTAGCAATTTTAAATAGCAAATTTTGAAGATTTTCATAGTCCTTGGGATCAATGTAAAGGTCGGCAAGGCCAAGACGAATTAAATCAGAGGCTTCAATACTTTCGCCAGTAAGACTAAGATAAAGGCCAATTGGGTGGGGAAGCCTAGAAAGAAAATGTCCAACTCCAGCATCAGGTACAAATCCAAGTTTTATTTCAGGCATTGCCCATTTTACTTTTCCGCTGCAAATTTTAAAATCATTATTTATAGAAAGACCAATCCCGCCGCCCATAACAACTCCAAAATAATTGCATATTATTTTTTTCTTATAATTTTTAACATATTTATGGAGGGCAAATTCTTCCTTAAAAAGTTTTAATTTATCTTCACACTCGTCATTATTTACAAAATCATAGTAGGTATTTTTTAAATCTCCGCCAGCACAAAAACCCTTGTCACCAAGGCCATCAAGCAAAATTATTTTTACTTCATCATTATTTTCCCATTCTTCAAAGACATTTTTTAAATCGCTAATCATTTGAAGATTTAAGGCATTTATATTTTTGGGTCTGTTTAAAAAAATAAGACCCACATTATTATTTATTTCCTTAATAATCATTTAATCACCATAATAAAGAATATTTGAGCCCCCAAAAAAAGTCAAGAATTTATTGATGATTTATTTCAATATTTATTTGATTTTATAGGATTAATGGTTTATAATTTAACATAATTATTTTTTAAAAGGAGGAAGCAGGATGAAAAGATTATTAACTTCTATTCTAATTTTATGTTTGACTTTAACTTTAGTTGCTTGCGGAGGAAATAAGACTCAAGGTGACAGTGCTAATGCAAATGTAAAATCTGAAAATCAGGCAACAGGTGAGAATACAAAAGAAGGTGCTGAAGCTACGGAAAATGCATCAGATTCTTCTTTAGAAGATGTTAAGGCAAAGGGCAAAATTGTTGTAGGAACAAGTGCAGATTTCCCGCCAATGGAATGGGTTTCTTATAAAGATGGCGGAGAAAAATATTTGGGCCTTGATATGAATATTGCACAGGCCATTGCTGATAAGCTTGGAGTTGAACTTGAAATTAAGAATATGGCTTTTGAAGGACTTTTAGCATCTTTAAAAGCAGGCGATGTTGACATTGTACTTGCAGGAATGGAAGCAAGTGATGACAGAAAGAAAGAAGTTGACTTTTCAGCTCCTTATTACTCAGGCGGACAAGTTATTGTAGTTAGAGAAGAAGACAAAGATCTTTATAAAACTCTTGATGATTTAAAGGGCAAAAAGGTTGGAACTCAAATTAATACCGTTCAACAAACTTATGCTGAAGAAATGTTTGGTAGCGATGCACAGGCTTATGATTTAAATAATGTTTTAATCGAACAATTAAAAAATAAATCTGTTGATGCCATATTTTTATCAGAACTTCCAGCCAAGGAATTTGTTTATTTAAATGAAGGTCTTGCTGTAATTGAAGATGTTGGAGCTCCAAAGGAAAAGGGATTTGCAGTTGCAATTAAAAAAGGAAACAATTCTCTTTTAGATGAAGTTTCAAAAATAGTTAGTGAATTAAAAGATTCAGGCCAAGTTGACAAGTGGCTTGATGAGAATATAGAACTTTCTCACCAAGAAGTTAGTGAAAGTAAGTAAAGATAAATTCCCTACTATGTAGGGATTTTTTCTTTTATATATTTTGGAGGTGACTATGGAATTTATAGATTCCCAAATTAAATTTATCCAGACTTTTATGCCTGCCTATTTAAGGGGGGCATGGGTTACAATAGAGCTTTCTCTTGTGGGTGTATGTCTTGGTCTTGCCCTAGGAATTCTCTTGGCCCTTATGAAAATATCAAAAAATAAAATTTTAGAATTTTTAGCAACATGTTATATAGAAATTGTAAGAGGAACGCCAATGCTTGTTCAAATCATGATTGTATATTTCGGTCTTAAAAAAATTATTCCGGACTCATTGGGATTTTTAAAGGCTCCAATGCTTCTTTGCTCTCTTTCAATTTCCTTAAATTCAGGAGCTTACGTTGCAGAAATTATTAGATCAGGAATTAATTCTATTGACAAGGGACAAATGGAAGCTGCAAGATCACTTGGGCTTACAAGATCTCAAGCCATGAGAAAAGTTATTTTGCCCCAAGCTGTTAAAAATATTTTGCCGGCCCTTGTAAATGAATTTATTACCCTTATCAAGGAATCATCAATTGTTTATACAGTTGGCGTTGCGGAACTTATGTATGCTGGAAAATCAATTGCATCAGCAACTTACCAAACAGTAAGGCCCTTTATTTTCGCAGCCTTAATTTATTTTATAATGACTTATAGTCTGTCAAAGGCCCTATCACTTCTTGAAAGGAGGTTGGCAAATGATTAAAGTTGAAAATTTAAAAAAATCCTTTGGACAAGTAGAAGTTTTAAAGGGGATTAATGAAGAAATAGAAGATGGAGAAGTTTTAGTTATTATTGGCCCATCAGGTTCAGGAAAATCAACTTTTTTAAGATGCCTTAATCTTTTGGAAGAACCCACATCTGGAAATATTTATTTTGACGGCCAAGACATTACGCAAAAATCCATTGATATAAATAAAATTCGTGCAGAAATGGGCATGGTTTTTCAGTCCTTTAATCTTTTTAATAACTTAAATATTATTGACAACATTACTCTTGCCCCAAAGCTAGTAAAAAATATGAAGGACGATGAGGCAAATGAACTGGCAAGAAAACTTTTAAATAGGGTTGGACTTCCTGACAAGGAAAAGGTCTTTCCTTCTTCACTTTCTGGTGGACAAAAACAAAGAATTGCCATTGCAAGAGCCCTTGCCATGAATCCTAAAGTTATGCTTTTTGATGAACCAACATCAGCCCTTGATCCAGAAATGGTTGGCGAAGTTTTATCAATTATGAAAGACCTTGCAAATGATGGGATGACCATGTCAATTGTTACACATGAAATGGGCTTTGCAAGAGAAGTTGGCGACAGAATTATATTTATGGACGAAGGGAAAATTATAGAAAGCGGAAATCCAAAAGAAGTTTTTGAAAATTCAAAAGAAGAAAGAACAAAAGCCTTTTTAGCTAAGGTTTTATAATTTAATATTAAAAATTTTAAAAGATATATTATTTAGTAATTAATTTAAATAATTGCTAATATGATATATCTTTTTTTGCATTTTTTGAATTGTAAAAGTTTTATGACAGATTGGTAAGCAATTATTTACTAATATTTCAAGGGAAATTTATAAACCGAGGTTTACTTTTATCTTAGCTATTGCAATTATCAAATTTATTAATGGAAAAGTAAAATAAATATTAAAAAAAGCTAGTGACAAATAATATCATTTTGTTATGTGTTAAGACATATGTTACAGATGGCGGAAAAGGTGCAGGTGAACAAAAAACATATTTAAAATTTGATTGGTCAAATGCCAATGAAGTAAAGGCAGATGATGCAAAAGAAGCTCCAAAGACTGATGCCAATGCAGAAGCTAAAGCAGATCAAAAAGCAAATGATGAAATAAAAATAAATGTAAATGGAAAAGGATTAAAACCTGAAACTCCAGCTTATATTGAAAATGGAAGGACAATGGTGTCATTAAGATTTATTTCTGAAGCTTTAGGCGAAAAAGTTGACTGGAAAGCTGAAACAAAAATTGTTGTCATTGGCGATAATAAGGCAAGTCTTGCTATTGGAGCAAAGGAAATTGAAGCAAATGGCAAGAAGATTACCATTGATTTTCCAGCAATTGTTAAGAATGCAAGAACTTTTGTCCCTCTAAGAGCTATTTCTGAAATTTTAGGAGCAAAGGTAGATTGGGATGGTTCTAGTAGAACGGTAAGAATAAGTAAATAGGATTAATATAATTTAATACAGCTTAAAAATATCTGTTAGGAGCGAAAACTTCGGCAGATATTTTTTTATATTAATTTTTTTGGAAAAATTTTTAAGTAAAATATAAAAAATTAAAGTGCAAATATATTTCTTAACAAAGTTTTTATACACGCTAGGTTAAAATACCAAAAGAAAAATATTTGGAGGTTAATATGAAAAAATCTAAAAGAATTTTATTTTTATTACTAGCTATAGGAGTGGGTATTTTTGACCAAGCTTTTCAAATTTTTAATTATGGTTATTTAAAAAAATATTTAGATAGAATATGTTCCGACCAAAGTTTTGCTGGGGTTGTTGGTTCTTCCATTGAACTTATAATTTTTGCGAGCATTTTCTATTTTGTTTTTTATAGGAGGGGTTCTGAATTAAGAAATTTTGATAGAGATTATAAAAGGCTTAAATTAAAAAACTATCAAATTTTCCTTATAGCTCTTGGACTTAGTGGCACTACTGAAGTTTGGCTATACATAGCAGAAAATTATTTATCTTTTATTCCAGCTATAAAAAATAGTTTAGATTTATTTAATAAGGCAATGAATTATAATCAAGGTGAGTCTTCCTTTATTTTAGCCTTGATCTATGGAACAGTTCTTGCCGCTCTTATGGAAGAATTTTTATTTAGGGGCATTATTCACAATTCTATAAAACTCTCTTTCAGGTCCAGATTGTTAGCAATTCTTTTGACGGGTATTGTTTTTGGGATTTGGCACGGAATTTTAGTACAAGCTATATATGCAGCATTGGGAGGTATATTTTTTTCTTATATCTATGAGAGGACGGGAAAAATTTCAGTAACAATAGCCATACATTTTATTAGTAATTTTATTTCTAGCATAGCCCCCGAACTTGATAAGATTTTACCGGGAACAGAAAATTTTTATGAATTAGTAACTCTTTTTTCTATTCCATTTTTATTTTATTATTTAAGAGATAAAAAATGATTTTATAAACTTAAAATAAAATTAATCACCTTTTAATAAATATATTATCCGCCAAATTATGGATTTGATGATAAAATATAGGAGGTGATTATTTTGATTTTTAATTTTTTTATTTTACTAGTCGCTCTTTGCCTTTTTCCGCAAATTATTTTTTTCTTTGACAGATTTAAAAGGAAGGATTTTATTTACAAGGAAGTTATTAATGGTGAGGATTTTAATTTTTTAGGGACTAATAATTTAAGCATTCATGGAAAAATTTATAGGGCTGAAAATGAAAGGGCCTTTGTGCAAATTATTCATGGGGCCTTGGAACATAAGGAAAGGTATTTGCCATTTATAAATTTCCTTCTTAAAAATGGTTACAGTGTGGTTATTTCTGACAATCGTGGCCATGGGGCAAGTGTAAATAAACTTTATCCCTATGGTTATATGAATTTTTGGGAGGAGATTATTGAAGATCAGCTTATGATTTCAAATTTTATAAAAATTCACTATAACAAGGATATTTTTCTTGTTGGCCATTCTTTGGGTTCTATTTTTGCAAGGCTTTATTTGGAAGATAATGATTTTAGGATAAAAAAACTTGTTTTAACGGGGACTGTTTCCTATAATCCCTTAGTTGGTCTTGGTATTTTTATAGGAAATATCCTAAATTTTTATATGGGAACAAAATCAAGGTCAAGGCTTTTAAATAAGCTTTATAATGGCGGTAGAAAAATTGAATGGCTATCTTATAATAAGAAAAATATTGAAGAGGCAAAAAAAGATCCTCTTATGCTTAAATTTTTCAGGAATAAGGGTGCTCTCACCGTTTTTAGGGCCATGAAAGAATTAAGAAATATTAAAAATTACAAGTGTCAAAATAAGAATCTTGGAATTCTATCAATAACTGGTGAGGATGACGAGGTTGTGGGAAGTGAGGAAAAATTAAAGGACTCTCTTGAAATTTTAAGAAAAATTGGATATACAAATATTTCTTATAGGATAATGAAGGGAATGAAGCATGAAGTTTTAAGGGAAGAGGAAAATGAAAAGGTCTTTAAAATTATTTTAGATTTTTTTGAAGGAAGAGGCTTAAAATCACCACAGATTGAATAAGTTAGCTTATTTTGATATAATATTTTTTTAGGAATGTAAAGTAATTTATTGTATATATATGGAGGAATTATGAAGAAGAATTTTTATCTTACAACACCTATTTATTATCCTAGCGACAATTTACATATAGGACACACTTACTGCACTGTTGCCAGTGATTGCATAAAAAGATTTAAGGAATTGGAAGGCTATAATGTATTTTTCACAACAGGTTCTGATGAGCATGGTCAAAAAATTGCCACTAAGGCAAGTGAAGCTGGTATGGAACCCAAGGAATATGTAGATAAAATTGTGGCAAATATTAAAAAGCTTTGGGAAATGTTAGATATAAAATATGATGCATTTATTCGCTCCACTGATCCTAGGCACGAAAAAGATGTGCAAGATATTTTCCAAAAGCTTTATGACAAGGGAGATATTTATAAGGGTGAATATGAAGGCTATTATTGCACGCCCTGCGAATCATTTTGGACTGAAGCCCAATTAAATGAAAATCACACTTGCCCCGATTGCGGAAGGCCAACTCAACTTACAAAAGAGGAATCTTATTTCTTTAGGCTTTCAAAATATAAGGATAGACTTTTGGACCTTCTACAAAATAATGATGAATTTACAGAACCTGCCTTTAGAAAAAATGAATTAATTAGAAATTTTATAGAAAGCGATGAGGGCCTGGAAGATTTATCTGTTTCTCGTTCTTCTCTTGACTGGGGGGTTAGAGTTCCCTTTGATGAAAAGCACGTTATCTATGTTTGGATTGATGCTCTTATTTGTTATCTTTCAGCAATTGGATATGGAGATGACAAGGAAAAATTTGAAAGTTTTTGGCCTGCCGATGTGCATTTAGTTGGCAAGGAAATTTTCAGGTTTCATGCTCTAATTTGGCCAGCACTTTTAATGGCTCTTGATCTTCCACTTCCTAAAAAGATTTTTGGTCATGGCTGGATTTTATTTGACAATGATAAAATGTCAAAGTCAAAGGGAAATGTAATCTATCCTGAACCCATTATAAAATTATATGGTGTTGATGCCTTAAAATACTTTCTTTTAAGAGAATTTTCTTTTGGTTCTGACGGTTCTTTTAGCAAAGAAAAATTTATGCAAAGATTAAATTCAGATCTTGCCAATGACCTTGGAAATTTACTTTCTAGAACTGTTGCCATGGCTATTAAATATAATGAAGGTATAATTGAAGATAAAGGCGTGAAGGATGGTCCGGATGATGATTTAAAAGACCTTGCCCTTTCAGTCAAGGGAAAGGTTGAAGAAGCCATGGAACACTTCCGTTTTAATGTCTGCCTTGAAGAAATTTGGAAATTAATTAGAAGGTCAAATAAATATGTTGATGAAACTGAGCCTTGGATTTTAGCAAAGGATGAAAGTAAAAAAAACAGGCTAAATACTGTGTTATATAATCTTTCAGAATCCCTAAGAATTATTTCTATTTTAATAAATCCCTTTATTGCCAACACTTCAAAGGAAATTAGGAGGCAGCTTGGACTTGAAGAAGAAATTTCTTGGGAAGATGCAAAGGTCTGGGGACTTATTAAAAAGGCAAAGGTAAATAAGGGAGAAGTTATCTTCCCAAGGCTTGATATTAAAAAGGAAATTTTAAGACTTGATGAGGAAAATGCAAAACTAATGGAAGAAAGGGCAATTTCTAAAAAGGCTGAAGAAAAAGAAGAAAAAAATGCTAAAGCTTTTAAGGATGAAATAGCTTTAGATGATTTTAATAAACTTGACATAAGACTTGCCCTTGTGGAATCTGTTGAAGATCATCCAAATGCAGATAGGCTTTATCTTTTAAATTTAAAAATAGGAAACACAAAAAGACAAATTGTTTCAAATATAAAGGACAAATATACTAAGGAAGAATTAACTGGTAAGAAAATTTTAGTTCTTTGTAATTTAAAGGCCCATAAATTTAGGGGAATTGAATCACAAGGAATGCTCCTTGCCTGCGAAGATGAAGATGGAAAATTATCCATTGCTTCAACTCTTGCAGATATTAAGGACGGAGCAATAATAAGTTAGGAGTTGTAAAATTGATAGATTCTCATGCACACCTTGATGACGAAGCCTTTGACGAAGATAGGGATGAAGTCATTAATGGTTTATATGAAAATGGCATAGATTTTATTGTAAATATTGGCTGTGATTTAAAGTCATCAGAAAAATGTTTTGAGCTTTCAGAAATTTACGAAAATATTTATGCAACTGTGGGTGTTCATCCTCACGATGCCAAAACTTATGACGATGATCTTGAAAAAAGACTTATAGAACTTGCAGGCGGAAAAAAAATAGTTGCCATTGGCGAAATAGGTCTTGATTATTTTTATGATAATTCGCCAAGAAATGTCCAAAAGGAAATTTTTAAAAGGCAGCTTGCCTTGGCAGGAAAGCTTAAGAAAAATGTTGTTATCCATTCAAGAGAAGCATCTCAAGATACCTTTGATATTTTAAAAGATGCCCATGAAAAATATGATTTCACAGCAGTCATCCATTGCTATTCTCAGTCTGTTGAAATGTTAAAGGAATATTTAAAAATGGGAGATTATATTTCTCTTGGTGGTGCTGTTACCTTTAAAAATTCAAAAAATCCCAAGGAAGTTGCCAAGGTCGTACCTCTTGAAAGGCTGCTTTTGGAAACGGACTGTCCCTATATGACACCTGTTCCCTTTAGGGGCAAGAGAAATGAGCCTAAATATGTAAATCTAGTTGCAGAATATATTGCAAAGCTTAGGGACATGACAAAAGAAGACCTTGTAAAAATAACTGATAGCAATACAAAGAGGTTTTATAATATTTCATGATTCATATAGACGATATTATTGTTGTGGAAGGTAAGGATGATATAGCTGCCGTAAAAAGAGCAGTGGACTGTGAAATTATTGCCACTCATGGTTTTGGCTATGGCAAAAGGCTTTTGAAAATTTTAGAAGAGGCATCTAAGAGAAAAAATTTAATAATCTTTACTGATTCAGACTATATGGGTTCCCAAATAAGAAAGGATTTGGCAAGGCACTTTCCCAAGGCCAAGCACGCCTACCTTTCCCAAGAAAAATCAAATAGAGATGGGGATATTGGAGTTGAAAATGCAAGCCCAAAGGATATTTTAGAGGCCCTAAAAAATGCAAGGGCCCAAAAATCTGAGAAAAAAATTTCCTATAATCTTTATGATTTAAGGGATAATAATTTAATTGATGGGGAAAATTCATCAGAAAGACGAAAAAAATTTTGCGATATTTTGTCCATAGGCTATGGCAATGGCAAAAGTCTTTTAAATAAATTAAATGCCTATGACATTTCAAGGGATGAATTTCAAAAGGCCCTTGATAAAATAATTAAGGATGAAAACAATGGATAGGTTATTTAAAATAAGCCGCCTTAAGGAAATTCTAAATAAATATGACTTTAAATTTACAAAAAGTCTGGGTCAAAATTTTTTAATTGATGGAAATATAGTAAAAAAAATTGGCGACGCAGCAGACCTTTGCGAAGATGATTATATTTTAGAAATAGGGCCCGGCATTGGGACCTTAACTGAAGAACTTTCTTTAAGGGCCAAAAAAGTTATTTCTGTTGAAATTGATGAAAAATTAAAAGAGCTTTTAAAGGAAACAATACCCTATGAAAATGTAGAATTTATTTTTCAAAATTTTTTAAAGATAAGTTTAAGGGAAATTGAAGAGGAAAAATTTGGAGGCAGGCCTTATAAGGTTGTTGCAAATCTTCCTTATTATATTACAAGTCCCATAATAGAAAAAATTTTGACAGAGGGGGAAAATTGCAAGTCAATTACAGTTATGATTCAAAGGGAAGTTGCTGAAAGATTTGCTGCGAAAAAGTCTACAAAAGATTATGGATCTCTTTCAGTTTTTATACAGTTTTTTTCAGACCCTATCTATAATTTCACAGTTTCAAAATCCTGTTTTATTCCCAAACCAAATGTTGACAGCGGTCTCGTCACTTTAAAAACAAAAAAAGATTTGCCAACTATAAATAGGGACGAATTTTTTAAAATTGTGAGGGCTGGTTTTTCTAAAAGGAGGAAGACTCTTTTAAATTCTCTTTCCAAGTCGGCCCTAAATTTGGATAAGGATATGGTGAAAAAAGCCCTTAAAAATTCAAATATAGATGAAAATAGGAGGGCAGAAAGTTTGGGAATGGAAGAGTTTATGGCCCTATATGAAAACTTTAAGAATTTGGAGGAAGACATTAATGGATAATAAATTTATGAAAGATGTCAATGAAGAGTTTATTTCTGAAGTAAAAAAATTTATTGCCGATGAAGACCTTTTGATTTATCTGTCACAAATTTTTAAGGCCCTTTCGGATCCAACAAGGCTAAAAATTATTTATGCCCTAAGCAAGGGCGATTTGTGTGTTTCGGATCTTTCAGATCTATTAAATATGAGTCAGTCTTCAATTTCACATCAGCTGGCCCTTTTAAGAAGCCAAGAATTAATTAAGGCAAAAAGAGTTGGAAGACTTGCCATCTATTCACTTGATGATGACCACGTCTTATCAATTTTTAATCAAGGTAAAACCCACGCTGAACATAAAAAATCAAATAGATGATTGAATTGTGTTTTGTAGGGTAAAAATATAAATAAGGAAAAATGAAAAGGAGGAAAGGAAATGAGTAAAGTTACAGTATATACATCTACTACTTGTCCATATTGCTCAATGGCTAAAGAATATTTAAAAGAAAGGGAAATCCCCTTTGATGAAAAAAATGTTCAAGAAGACAAAGAAGCAAGAAACGAATTAATGGCAATGGGATATACAGGAGTGCCTGTAATCTGCATTGATGATAAGCAAATCGTTGGATTCGATAAGGCAAAAATGGATGAACTATTAAACAAATAATTATTATAATTGGGAGTTACTCTTTATGGTAGCTCCTTTAAATTATAAATTTTTAATCAATATTTTATAGATTTTCTAAATGAAATATATTAAAATAGTTAAAGACATTAAAACGTTGGTTTACGTGCCATATTACTATATTAAATGAGGGGGAAAAAAGAGTGTTAAAAAATAATATACTTGAAATTAGAAAAAAGAAGGGAATAACTCAAAAACAAATTGCAAATGCTGTAGGAACTACACCGCAATTTATTAGTAAACTAGAACTTGGAATTTCGAATCCATCTTTGACAAAGGCTTTTGAAATTGCAAACTTTTTAGAATGCAGCATTGAAGATTTATATACCTTAGAATAAAAAGCAAATGACTATTAATAAAAAATTAATAGTCATTTTTTCTTTATTTTTATTTATCTTTCAATATATTTTAAGAAAGCTTCAATTTGCTTATCAATATAAGATTCATTTTTAGAAAAATCAACTTTTCCATCTTCATCTTCTTTTGCTCCTGCAATTGTAAGTCTTCTTTCATTCATAATATCAAGATTTAAGAAAGATAGTAAAGTAACTAAATGATCCTGCGCAAGGGCTGTGCCGTTTGATCCAGGGCTTACGCCACTAATGGCAACTGGCATTTTTTGAAGGATGGGATTATTTACGCCATGGACAGGTCTTGATAACCAGTCAATTACATTTTTTAAGGAGCCTGAAAAGAAATGATTGTATTCAGGGCAGAAAATCCAAAGAGCATCTGATGCTCTTACTTCGTCACGAATTCTCTTTACTGTTTCGGGTTCTGGAAATTCGTCATCCTGATTTAAAAGTTTTAAATCAGAATATTCAAGGATTTTAAAATCTGCTCTTCCTTCTAATTTTTTTCCAACAACTTCTGCAAGCTGTCTATTATATGATCCCTTTCTTAGGGAGCCAACTATTGCAAGTATTTTTTTCATTATATCTCCTTTCAAATTCGATATTTATTTAATACCCTAAAAAAATTAAAAAAACTTATTATTTATTAGCTTTTCCAAGATAAGTGAAATATTATTTTATAATGTAGAGAAAAATATTTAGATGAAAAAATAGGAGCAGTCCATTTTTTAACAAAGCCTTGGACAGCCCCTATATAAATATTTATTATTTTATTTTAAAATCCCAAATTTATAGCCTTCTGATTTAAAATAATTTATAACTTCCGGCAGGGACTCTACAGTCAATTCTTTTCCAGTGGCATCATGGGCCAAGACGACTGCAATTTTTGTGTTGGAATTTTTAGCAAGATTTTTTTCAACATAGGCAACTTGTCCCTCTGCTGTTGTTGGTCTTTGGCTTTTAACTTCTGCATCGCCAACAAGAGTGTTCCAATCAATCCAGTTCACTCCATAATTTTTTAAAGCTGAATCGGCAGATGCAGTATTTTCCCAAGACATATGACCGCCTGGATACCTAAAAACACTTGACTTAAAGTTAGGACCAAAAAATTCTGCAAGTCTTTGGTCCGTTGCCTTAACTTCATTTAAAATTGCACCAGGGTCGCAAACTCTTCCAGGATATAAAGTTTTGTAGTCATGGGTGTAGGAATGAGTTGCAATTGAATTTCCCTCATCTAAAATTCTTTTCATTATTTTATAATGCTTTTTATTTATGGACTTACCAACTAAGAAAAAGGTAGCGTGAACATTATTTTCCTTTAAAACATCGAGAATTTTTGGTGTTATGTTTGTATTTGGGCCGTCATCAAAGGTTAAAAATACAATTTTTTGATTTCCCTTATAAGAATTATTTTTAATATAGGAATTTATTTCTCCTGCATTATAGGCATAAGCTGAGGCCATATTTTGGTGATTTGAACCCTTTACAAGAAAGTGTCCCTTTAAGGAATTAACTTTCGTTAGGGGTATTTTTGCAATGTCAAAGGAACTTTTTAATTTTTTATTAGAAACAAGTCCTAAATTATTGTCTATATACCACTCCATGGCAGGGCCTAAATTCATTTTTGATAATTTTTTATTATGGATTTTTTGGCGTGAGCATGATCCTATTAAAAATATAATTAGAAGAAGAGAGCCAATAGAAATTATCTGTCTTTTTCTTTTTCTAATCCTTGCCCTTCTTTTTCTTATTAATTGTCTTTCCAAAATTTTGTCTTCCATGTCAAACCTCCATTGTTACTATAACCCACAATCCTTTAAGATTCAATTACAAATCTGTTACAATTCTAGAATTAAAAAATGAGCCATAATAATAGCTCATTTCTCTTAAATATTAATTTTATCTTGAAACTTTTTCTGTATTATAAAAGGTATATAGCAAGTCTTCTATTGTTACATTTTCTTCCGGATTTGCTTTTGTATCAATTATATTAAAGCCCTTTGCCAAAATATAATATTTTTCATAATTTCCTAAAGATTTTTGATTTTCAAAAATATTATCCTTAAAAATCCCATTAAGTTTTAAAACTTGACTATTTATATTATTTTTGATTAAAAATTCCACAAGGTCTTTTTCCTTTAGGTCCTTATTTAAATCTTCTTTTTTAAAAGCTGAATCTTTTAAAATATAATCATCAACTTCTCCGATGTCATTTGCTGAATAGTTTAGGGAAAGAAGGTCAATAACTTTGGCCTTGTCCTTTAAATTTCTATTTACAAATCCATAGCCCATGTACTTTAGATTTTCTATTATTTCTTTATTTTTTGCCTTATCAAGGTCGGGGTAGGAAATTTGATTTTTAAAATCTACAATTCTGCCATTTGCATCAACAATCAAGCCCTTTTCATTTACAGATGGGGTGTCTGTATTTAGAGATGTGTAAATTAATTTTATGCCCTTGGAAGTCAGGGTATATATTTTAGAAAATTCGCCAGAATTATAATAAATTTCTTCTGCTCTTTCCTTAGATATTGCCATTTTATCCTTAGGAAATTCTATATTTGATTTTGAAAATTGAAAATTTTCCACAGATTTTGTCTTTGGATTGACATCTACCCTAACTCCGTTATTTATTACAAGCCTATTATTTACATATCTAGGAATATAAACTGACCAATTTGAAACAGAAGCCTTTTCAAATTTAATTTCTTCATCTTTTAGATATTTTTTTGTAAAGTCTTTGGCAATTTTTAAGACTTCATTATCTTTTAGCTTAGTCCCATCTATATTTTCAGATTCTTCACTAAAAAAGTTATAGGACTGTAAGTTTAAATTTTTGGCATCTAAAACAAGCTCTCCATTTTTATTTTTATCATCTACCCTAATGGAATAATAGTATGAATTGTCAGAGCTTTTTAATTTTGCTGAGGAAATTTTTGTCCCCTTAGGGAAAATTTCCTTGGCAATTTTTTCTGCATCTGCTTTAGTCTTTAAATTTTTAATATTGTCAAGGGTCTTTTCTTCTACAGATGTTAAAGAAATGGATCCGTCATAAGATTTAGCCGCCTCGTCCTTGGCATATAAGGAATCATATTCATCATTAGTTTCTGTAAGTTTTCCAGTTTCACCATCTATGGCCTTAAAATTAAAAATTGTATATAAGTTGTCAGTCTTTGAATTATTAATAAGATAAGATTCTTCAAAGGGCTGAAGTTTTTTTGAAGCTTCCTTTGCAGCATCTAGGCCTATATCTTTAGAAACCTTAAAATCTTCGTCCTTTAAATAGGCAAGGGCATATGGATTGGAGAAATTTTTCACAATGCTAGTTATTTTTTTATCCCTGAAAGAATAAGTAACATAAATTGTCCCTTCGGGAAAGGGAGTATTATTAATATATTTTTCATAGGTTAAAGAAACTTCTCCACTATTTCCTTGGATATGATAGTCCGTAAATTTATAGGAATCTTTAAAGTTCTTATAGATTTTTGTCAAAAGTTCATCAGATGCTTTTAGTGCTTCCTTCTTGTCAATGGTGTAGGATTTTGAATTATTGTCATTTTCCTTATAATTATAGTTACTATAGGATAAGATATCTCCTTCACTTGTAGTTTCAATATTTATGCTGCCAAGGTTTTCATCTTCCCAAGAATAATAATAATAAACTTTTCCCTTTATCCTATCTTTTAAAAATTTAGGTGCGTTTTCAGTAAAAATTTGATTTTCAGAAATATTAAAATCCTTATACTCCTTGTCAATAGCAAATAAATTCTTTAGCCTTACAAGTTCAGTCTTATTAAAAGTTTCTGCCCCGGCTTTTTCCTTTCCATATGCAAAACTATATACAGAAAAACAGAATATCCCTAGGACTAATAAAATTATATATAATATTTTTTTCATAAATTTCTCCTTATAAAATTATGTATAAAAAAAGGCAGAATAAATCTGCCTTATCTATCTTTTATTCTTGTGTAAGATTTACACTTTCTTCAGCATTTTTTTCTTCAGCATTTAAGGCATTTAAAATTATATTGGGGTCAATACCATGAACCATTGCCGCTTCTTCAAGACTTTCCATTTGTGAAGCAGGACACATAATACAGCCCATACCGAAAGACATTAATGTTCCTATTGATTGAGGCTTTATTGAAAGGATTTCTCCAATAAGCATATCTTTTGTTATTTTCATTTCAGCACCTCCTTAGTTCTTTATACCCAAAATTATAACAATTAATTGTAAGAAATAGTTGATAATTTTCTGAAATTTTGCGGAATTTCTTCGCCAACATAGTGACCTAAATATATGGTGAAGGATTTTTTCTTGTCAAAGGATTTTTGTACAAGGATTTTTTCAAGGTCAATTTCTCCCTCATAGGGAAAAAATTCTCTTTTGCCATCCTGATCAATTTGAATTATGGGCTTATAATTTATTGAGCCTTGATATTTTTTCATTACAGGCTTAACAATTACAAGGTTTGAATCTTCAATATATTCTTGACTGGCAGTTAGCTGACCTTGGTCTTGAGTCCCTACAATTATATTTTCAATATTATCAAAAAAGTCATTTATTTTAACTTTAGATTTTTCCTTTAAGGTCATTTTTGAACCAGTAGTTTTTATGCGAGTTGAAAGATCTGTAATTTTTATTTTTTCTTGATTATTTACAAGGGGCAGGGGTGGTAGTTTTTCAGATTTAATAATTACATCTCCCTTTTCCTTGTCAAAGTCAACATAAAATCCAATAACTCTTCCCAAATCTCTTAATTTAAAATAATTAAAATCATCAATATTATAGGCATCAAACTGAACTTCCTCGCCATCAACAAAAACTCTTTGGGAGCTTTTTTTGGGATTGGAGTCAGAATTTTCTAGGGCATTTAAATCATTTTCACCTTTTTTGTAGGTGCCATCCCTTGAAATTTCAATGGCATTTTTTGTACTGTTATAATTTATTGAAAAGCTAGCCTCTCCCTCTGAAAGCAGAGCAGCTATATCACGAAGTTTAAAATAATTTGAGTTATTAATAATATAACCCTTAGTTGGTATTTCTTTTCCGTCTAAAATTATTGCTTGGCTACTAACATTTACTTTTGCAAAAACAGGCATTGTTAAAGTCAAAGCAAGCCCTAAAGATAATAATAATTTTTTCATATCTACCTCCTAAAAAAAATTATACTATAGAAAAAAACTTGAGTAAAGTTTTAAATAGATTTTCTAATCTATTGACGAATAACTATATAAGTGATAATATTAATTCACCTTATTAAGAGTGGTGGAGTGAATGGGCACTTTGAAACCCGGCAACCTTTTTGGTGCTAAGTCCCACAGAATTTTTATTCTGAAAGATGAGGTTTGTTGCCTCTCTTGTAAGAGGTTTTTTTTATAGGAGGAATAAATGAAAAAATGGATTTTTACTTCAGAATCTGTAACTGAAGGCCATCCAGATAAAGTTTGTGACCAAATTTCAGATGCAATTGTTGATGAAATTTTAAAAGATGATAAAAATGCAAGAGTGGCAGTAGAAACTTTGGCTACAACTGGATTAATCTTAATCACTGGAGAAATTACAACGGAAACTTATGTAGATTTTACTAAGATTGCAAGAGGAGTTTTAGACGATATTGGATATAATAGGGCAAAATATGGGTTTGATTCATCAACTTGTGCTGTTTTAAGTGCAGTTAAAGATCAATCGCCAGACATTGCCATGGGTGTAAATAGATTTGAAGAAAAAAATAAGGATGAATTTGACAGTCTTGGAGCTGGAGACCAGGGCATGGTTTTTGGATATGCCTGCAAGGAAACGGAAGAATATATGCCGCTTCCAATTTATCTTGCCCATAAATTGTCAAAAAGATTAACAGAAGTTAGAAAAAATGGCACTCTTGAATATTTAAGACCTGACGGTAAAAGCCAAGTTAGTGTGGAATATGATGATGGAAAAGTAACAAGAATAGAAAATATTGTAATTTCATCACAACATTCACCAGATGTTGATATAGAAAAATTAAGAGAAGATATAAAAAGAGAAGTAATTGAAAAGATCATTGACAAAGATTTAATAGATGAAAATACATCAATTTTTATTAATCCAACAGGAAGATTTGTTATTGGCGGCCCAATGGGCGATGCTGGATTAACTGGCAGAAAAATAATTGTGGATACCTATGGCGGTTATGCAAGACATGGCGGTGGAGCTTTTTCAGGAAAAGATCCAACAAAAGTTGATAGATCTGCAGCCTATTATGCAAGATATATTGCAAAAAATTTAGTTGCAGCAGGAGTTGCAGATAGAATTGAAATTGGTCTTGCCTATGCAATTGGTGTTGCAAAACCAACATCAATTTATATAGATTCTTTTGGCACAGGAAAAATTTCAGACAATGAAATTGAAAAACTCCTTTTAAAACATTTTGACCCAAGACCAGCAGCCATAATCAAAAATTTAGATTTAATAAAACCGATTTATAGACAGACATCAGCATATGGCCACTTTGGAAGAAATGACCTAGACCTTTCATGGGAAAGGCTTGATAAAGTAAGTGAAATTAAAAAGACCCTAGGAGAAAATTAATAACAATATGAAAAGGACTTATCCAAAAATTGAGGCATCACATTTCAGGTGGTTACTTGGAATATTTTTAGCCTACTTTTCCCTAATCCTAACCTATATAGTAGCATGGATTTTTAAAATAGATTCATTAATTTTAGGAGCAGTAATTTTAAGTGCCTTTACACTTTTATCTGCTCTTGTAATTGACAAAAATATTTTAAAAAAACTTTTTATATTTCCAAATTTCAGGGATATAAAAATGTTAGTTATAGGAGTATTCTGTTCCTTTTTATTTGTCTTTTTAGCATCTTTTGCAACGCAGATTTTAAAAATTAAGGGAGATGTAAATCCTATTTTTGATATCCTGCCAAATTTAAAAATTTTTGATTTAATATTGTCATCTGCTATTCAGTTTATTGGAGAGGAAATATTATTTGTCCTACCATTTTTATATGTAATAAATAAAATGGGGAAAATCCCAATGGCCTTAAGAGTATTTTTAGCAGTAATTATTTCATCACTACTTTTTGGAGCCCTACACCTTCCCACCTATAACTTTAATATAGGTCAAAGCCTAATTATTATTGGTCTTGTGAGGACGGGGATTACAATTTCTTATTTGCTCACAAAAAATTTATCTATTTCCTATTTGACCCATGGAATATATGACTGGACTTTAATTTATGTGGCTGTAAAATTTCATTTGCTAGAATTTATTATGGCAATATTTTTATAATTAAAGATAAGAAAAAGGGAAATTGTAAAAAATAATTTAAATAAAAATTAAAATTTAATTTAAAATGAAGAAAACGGCTGCGGCCGTTTTTTTATTTGTAAAAAGAAAAAAACCGAGAAATTTCTCGGCATAAAAGGAGATTAATTAAAATGTTTTAAATAATCTAATAGTATGTTATCATAATAAAATGGTAAAAGCAAGAATTTTTTATTATTTGTTAAAAAATTTTTAAAAAGCTGTAAACTTTCATGTATTTTCCATAAAATAATAAAGGCCAACATTTTACTAACATATAGTAAATTATTAGCCAATTATATTGACAAAATGTGTATTTTGTTATATTATTTAACCATAATTTATGGATATACTGTTTCATTTTGCGTGAGCTATTCCCTAGTTCAATAAACAATTTGATGCCCAGTGAAATCTGCAAGAATTTTTGTGATTTTGTTGGGTTTTTTTTTACCACAAAAACGAAATTTAAATTTAATATTTGGAAATTTTTCCAAAGAAGGAGGAGGTAGTATGGATTTAAAAGCCTATGTAGAATTACAAAAGGAAGAGATGCTTAAAACTTTGCAAGAAGTTGTACGCATTAATAGTGTAAGAGGAGAGGCAACTGAAAAGGCCCCCTTTGGTGAAGGCCCACTCAAGTGTTTAAATTTTGTTTTAGATAAGGCTGAGTCATTAGGTTTTAAAACAAAAAACGTGGACAATTATATGGGTTGGTGTGAATATGGTGAAGGCGATGAAATGATTGCAATAATGGGCCATTTAGACGTTGTTCCAGAAGGCGCAGGCTGGGATAGAGATCCCTTTAGCGGCGATGTTGAAAATGGAAATATTTACGGCAGAGGAACTATGGATGATAAGGGACCGACAGTTTCTTGCCTCTATGCCTTAAAAGCCATTAAAGAATCAGGTCTTCCACTGAAAAGAAGAATAAGGATTTTATTTGGCACCAATGAAGAAACTGGTTCTGATGATATGAGATATTATCGTGAAAATGGTGGCGAAATTCCTTTCTGCGGATTTACTCCTGATGGCGAATATCCAGTAATCAATGGAGAAAAGGGCATAATCAATGCAGCTTTTAGAAAAAATATTTCTCAAAAGGGAGATCTGATTTTAAAATCTCTTGAAGGGGGGACTGCCTATAATGTTGTGCCTGCCTATGCAAAAGCAGTTTTTGAATGTAAGGAAAGTCTTACAGATGAAATTTTAAAAGCTTTCAAGGAAGATGAATTTATTAAAATTTCAAAAGATAGTGGCGGTTTTTCAGTAGAAGCTAAGGGACTTGAAGCCCACGCATCAACACCTGAAAAGGGCGACAATGCCATTGGCAGACTTTTCATAAGTCTTAAAAATCTTCCTCTTGATGAAGATTTAAAAGATTCCTTTAAATTTTTAGCTGAAAAAATTGGTACAGAAACAAAAGGTGAGTCACTTGGAATAAATTTACATGATGATGTTTCAGGATATCTATCTTTAAATATGGGTGTTGCAAGTGGAGATGAAAATTATATTGAAGTTAAATTAAATTATCGCTATCCCGTAACCCTATCTTATGAAGACTGTGCACCAAAACTTGAAAGTCAGTTTGCAGACCACGGCTTTGAAAAAACAGAAGAAAAACATAAAAATTCTCTTTTTGTTGATGAAAATACTGATTTTGTTCAAAAACTTTTAAAAATTTATCATGAAGAAACAGGTTTTAAGCCCGAAGCAAAATCTATTGGAGGAGGAACTTATGCTAAGGCTCTTCCAAATATTGTTGCCTTTGGGCCAATTTTCCCAGGGGATGAAATAAGAGAGCATTTGCCAAATGAATATTGGGAAATTGATAAAATATTCTTGAATATGGAAATTTATGCTAGGGCAATGTATGAACTAGCAAATAGTTAAGGAGAGGTGAGTAAAATGAAAATTACAGAAATTCGTTTGGGAAAGATTTCTGTACCCTTAAGAGTGCCTTTTAAGACAGCTCTAAGGAGCGTAAACAGTGTAGAAGATATTATTTGTGAAATTCACACAGATACAGGTGAAATAGGTTATGGTGAAGCTCCTCCAACAGGAGCCGTTACAGGAGAAACAACGGGATCAATCATTGGGGCCTTTAAAGATCATATTATAAAAACTATGGTCGGAAGAGATGTTGATGATCTTGAAAATTTGCTTAAAGACTTAAATAGCTGCATAGTTAAAAATACATCAGCAAAGGCAGCTTGTGATATGGCTCTTTATGACTTATATGGAAAGCTTTATAAGATTCCTGTCTATAAAATGCTTGGCGGCTCAAGAAATAAAATAATTACAGATATTACCATTTCTGTAAATCCACCAGAAGAAATGGCAAGGGATGCTATAAACGCAGTGGAAAGAGGCTATGACACCTTGAAGGTTAAAGTAGGAATTGATCCAAGTCTTGACGTTGCAAGATTAATTGCAATAAGAAAGGCTGTTGGTAGTGATGTTAGAATTCGTATTGATGCAAATCAGGCTTGGAAACCAAAAGAAGCCGTTAAACTTTTAAATCAAATGCAAGAAAGACTTCTTGACATTGAACTTGTTGAACAGCCAGTTATTGCCCACGACTTAGAAGGCCTAAAATATGTAACAGACCATTCTGACGTTCCAGTTCTTGCAGATGAAAGTGTATTTTCAGCAGAAGATGCTATGAAAATTTTGCAAATGAAGGCAGCAGATTTAGTTAATATAAAACTTATGAAATGCGGCGGAATTTACAATGCACTAAAAATTGCATCTATGGCAGAACTTTCAGGGGTTGAATGTATGATTGGCTGTATGCTAGAAGCAAAAATTTCTGTTAATGCTGCAGTTCATCTTGCCTGTGCAAAGCAAATAATAACAAAAGTTGATTTAGACGGTCCTGTTCTTTGCCTTGAAGATCCAATTCTTGGCGGAGCAAAATTTAATGAAAAAGAAATTACAGTTTCAAATGATCCAGGTCTTGGAATTCATGGCCTAGAAAAAATACAATATTTAGATTTAAAATAAGAAAGGAAGATGAAAATGGTTATTAACAATGGATTTACTTATATTGCCTTTTTAATGTTCATTGCTGGCGGATTTTTAGCCCTTGAAAAATATGCAAAGTGGAAAATATTTAATATAGTTCCGCCTCTTGTATTTATTTATGTAGTGAATATGGTTTTTTGTACAATGGGTTTTTACAATTCAGAAGCCTGTTCAGGAGCCTACTCAGCCCTTAAAAATAATTTGCTTTATGCTATGATTTTTGTAATGCTACTTCGTTGCGATTTCCGCAAACTTGCAAAACTTGGCGGTCGTATGGTAGCAATATTTTTAGGATGTTCCTTAACTTTATTTATAGGTTTTCTTATAGGCTATCCTATTTTTAAATCTTTCTTAGGACAAGATACCTGGGCAGCAGTTGCAGCTCTATATGCTTCTTGGGTTGGTGGTTCTGCAAATATGGCTGCAATGCAAGCAGCACTTCCTGTTGATGCAGGTGCATATTCATGTGCCCTTGCCCTTGATACAGTTTGCTATTCATTATGGATTGCCCTTTTACTTTTAGCTGTAAGATTTGAAGGAAAATGGAACAAGGCAACAAAAGCTGACACTTCAAAATTACAAGCAGTTGCAGATGCAGCAGCAGCAGAAGTTGCAAAGGGACAAGTAAAGGCAACAGCATCAGACTGGATCTTTTTAATTGGACTATCACTTGTGGTTTCAGCCATTTCACAATGGGTTGGAGCAAGCCTTTCAGAAACTTTTACAAATATGGGTCTTGCAATGTTTGACAAGGGAACAATTACAACACTTTTTGTAACAATTTTAGGCCTAATTTGTGCCCTATCACCCCTTGGAAAACTTCCTGCAGTTGAAGAACTTTCAAATGTTTATCTATATGCCGTTGTTTCACTTTTAGCATCAACAGCATCAGTAGTAGATTTACTTGTAGCACCAATGTGGGTAGTATATGGATTATTTATTTTAGTTTTACACGTAGTTTTAATGTTTGGACTTTCAAAAATATTTCATTGGGATCTTTGCATGGTTTCAACAGCATCCCTTGCAAATATTGGAGGTTCAGCATCAGCACCGATTGTTGCATCAGCCTATGACGCATCATATGCAGGCATTGGAGTTTTAATGGGAGTTTTAGGAGCAGCAGTTGGAAACTTCTTTGGAATAGGAATAGGACAAATTTTAAGACTAATGTAAATGATTGGCAAATATTTCAAAAATAATTTAAAATTTTAAGGTAGAGATGAAAAATTTAATTGAATTAAAAGCAAAAATTGAAAATTATATAGAAGAAAATAAGGGAAATATTTGTCTTTCTTATTATGATTTAGATAAGGGAGAAGGCCTTTCCATTAAAGGAGAAGAGAAAGTGCCATCAGCTTCAATGATTAAGCTACTAATAATGGCAACACTTTTAAAAGAAGTAAGGGAAGGAAAAATCTCCCTCGAGGAAAAAATAAAAATTTCTAAAGATGAATATTGTGGGGGATCCGGCATACTAAAAGAGCTGGATCCAGGCCATATACTAACTATAAAAGAACTTATGACCCTAATGATTATAGTCTCAGATAATTTAGCAACAAATATTTTAATAAAACTTTTGGGCATGAAAAAAATAAATGAAATGGGGTTAGAATTAGGGCTAAAAAACACATTTTTAGGAAGAAAAATGATGGATGGAGAGGCAAAGTCCTTAGGAAAAGACAACTTTACCAGTGCTGACGACATAAAAAATATATTAAAGCTTGTTTATAAAAAAGAGCTTGTAGATGAAAAAAGCAGCGACTTAATGCTAGAACTACTTCTAAGCCAACATGAGCGGGAAAGACTTCAAAGATTTTTAGGGGAGGAAGTTAAAATTGCAAATAAAAGTGGTGACCTCGACTTTTTAGAAAATGATGGGGGAATCTTCTTTTTGGAACACAAGACCTATATACTTGTGATTTTAGTTAGCAAGGCAAGCTCAAATTATGAAGCCAAGGAAATAATTGGCAAAATTTCAAAATTTATATATGAGGAAATGGAGAAAGCAAATGGAAAATAAGACAATATATATTACTGGCGAAGCTAGAACAACACTCGACAATGCAATTACAAAAATTTATGGTTCTTTTTATCTGGCCTTTGTTATAGATAGTGAAACAGGTGAAATATTAAAGGCAGATTGCAACACAACATTAGAACTTACAAGAGAATTTTTAAAAGAACTATTTATAGGAAAGATTATTGATAAGGACGAGGAGGCAATAATAGAAGAAATATCTAGTAGATATTTTGCATCTTCATCAAGAGCAATAGTTGTTGCATATAGAGATGCACTGCAAAGGTTCAAAAAAAGATAATTATACTTAAAAAATAATAAAATACTTATAGGAAATTTGATTTTAAATAAGACTGGTTCAAAGGATTTCTTTCATTGATGGCTGATTAAAGATCAGCCTTTTTTATAGAAATATAAAGCAATAAATAATATAATGTAGAAATTTAGATAAGTGGGATATCTAATTTTGGTGTGTTTTATTAATGGAAATAACTTATAAATGGGAGTGGGGAAGTAGAGTTACTCCAAAAAGTTGGGCCAGAGAGATAAGCGTAATTTATGTTTATCTCTTTTTTATATTAAGAATTAAGTATTGCAAAATATAAAAAAAAGAAGTGCCTAAGCACTTCTTTTATAATCTAGAGATTTGGAATTAATACCATCCTCTTAATTTCATAGCTTTAGCTACTGATTGAATAGCATACATATAAACAGCTTCTCTTGGAGTTGCTTTGTATTCATCAGCAACGCCAAATACACCGTTAATAGCTTTCATCATGTCAGCTTCTTGTTTTTCTTCAACTTCTTTTTCAGTCCAATAATATCCGTATTGGTTTTGAACCCATTCATAGTAAGAAACAAGAACTCCACCTGAGTTAGTTAAAATGTCTGGTACTAGTGGAATATTAACTTCAGCAAGTCCCTTATCTCCTTCTGGAGTAGTTGGGCCATTAGCAGCTTCACAAACTAATTTAACATTAAGTTTTTTAGCAACATCATAAGTGATTACATTTTCAAGAGCTGCTGGTACTAAAATGTCATATTTTCCTGTCCAGAAATCTTCATCAGAAATTTCTTTTGCTCCTGGGAAGCCAACTAAAGTGTGGTGTTCATTTTTGTAAGCTAGAAGATCTTCAAAGCTTAATCCATTTTCATTGTAAAGAGCATAATTTCCTTTTGATTTATCCCATTCAGCTAATGCAACAACTTTTGCACCTTGTCTAATGATGTTTTTAACTGTAAAGCTTCCTACATTACCAAAACCTTGAACAGCGATGTTAGCACCTTTCATTTCAATGCCATATCTCTTAGCAGATTCTCTAACTACGATAGAAACACCAAAGCCAGTTGCTTCGTTTCTTCCTTCAGATCCACCAAAATCTACTGGTTTACCAGTAATACATCCAAGATCCATCTTGTCGCCATTTAGCTTAATGTATTCGTCCATCATCCAAGACATAATTTGTCCGTTTGTGTTAACGTCTGGTGCTGGAATATCAATTCTATCTCCAAGATATTTATAAAGTCCTCTAATATATCCTCTTGAAAGTTGTTCAAGTTCTTTTTCAGATAATTCAGAAGGATCAACACAGATTCCGCCTTTTCCTCCGCCGTATGGAAGGCCAAGTGCTCCACCTTTGAAAGTCATCCAAAGAGAAAGAGCTTTAACTTCATCAACGTTTACATTTGGATGGAAACGAACGCCGCCCTTAGCAGGACCAACTGCTGATGAGTGAGCTGATCTCCAACCTTTGAAAGTCTTAAGAGTTCCATCGTCCATTTTTACTGGAATTGTAATTTCGATTACTCTTTGAGGTTCTTTTAATAATTCATAAACTGCTGGATCTTCGCCTAGTTTTTCACAAGCGTTTTTTACTTTAGCTTGTGCTGATACTAATGGGTTTAAAATATCTGTCATTTTTTATACACTCTCCTTTTCTATGTATTGTATTACCAATTCATACAATTTGATTATAGCACAGAGATTTTTTCATTTCAAGCCAGCCTACTAATTTTACTATTATTAATAATTTAAAAAAATATTTTTGCTTTTTAATAATTCTTAATTGGTTTATTTTAATAAATCGTAAAAGGAAATTCTGAATATTTTTTTATTTTAAGATTATATATTTAAGATTTTGAAAAAAATTTACTTAAAAATTTGCTATCCTAAAAAAATTTTTTTTAAGAACTTTATAAAAAAAATAGGGATAAAATCCCTATAATCCCTATAAATTATCTTTATCAATAATTTTTAAATCGGCCTTTAAAATTCTCTTATCCTTAATGGAAAGTACTGTTAAAACTACTCCACAAGTTTTTATTTGCAATTTTTCTTTTTCATTTTCCTCTGGAATGTATCCAAGTTTTTCGATTATAAGACCTGAAACTGTTTCGTGATTTTCAGAGAAAAGTTTTGTATTAAGCTCTACATTTAAATCGTCAATTGCCATAGATCCGTCAATCATATATTCATTTGGGCCTATGCTTTCAATTTTTGATGTGTCCTTGTCATATTCATCTTCAATTTCGCCTACAATTTCTTCAACAATATCTTCAACGGTGACCATTCCTGAAAATCCGCCGTATTCGTCAATTAAAATTGCCACATAATTTTTTGTTGATTGTAGCTCCTTTAAAAGCCTATCAATTTTTTTAGTTTCAGGTACAAAGTAAGGATTTTTTAAGCACTTATCAAGATCTATTTCATTATAATTATTTTTTGCATATTCAGTAAAAAGGTCCTTAATATAGATTGTGCCTATAATATTATCAGTATTTTCTCTATAGACGGGCATTCTTGAAAAGCCCGTTGCTAAAATTTCAGGAATAGTGTCTTTAGTAAATTCATCATAATCAACCATAAATATTGATGTCCTGGGGGTCATAATTTCGTAGGCCATTTTGTCATCAAAATCCATAATATTTACAATCATTTCTTCGCCAGAAAGATTTATAACTCCTTGCTCCTTTGAAACTTTAATATAGGATTTTAATTCTTCTTCTGAAATTTTTTCTTCCACATCTTCTGAATACTTGCCCAAGATTTTTAGGACAATGATTGTGGAAAGGGATAATAATTTTACAAAGGGGGCAAAAATTGCAGAAACAATTTTTAAAGTTGTGACAGATCTTAAGGCAACTTTTTCAGAATTTTGTAGGGCAATTCTTTTGGGGACAAGCTCTCCAAAAACAAGAGAGATATAGGATAAAAGCATGGTGACTAAAATTATTGAAATAGTATTACCATAGGGAATCCCAGTCCTCATAAAATAAGAACCCAAAACTTTTGAAATTGATGTTGCAGCAGATGCTGATGAGAAAAATCCTGCCAAAGTTATGGCGACTTGAATTGTTGATAAAAATCTAGTGGAATCTGATGAAATTTCAAGTAAGGATTTGGCTTTTTGACTTCCGTCATCTGCCATTTCCTTGATTTTATTTTTATTTGCCGAAACCATTGCCATTTCTGCAGATGCAAAAAAGGCATTTACTCCAGTTAAAAAAGCGATTAAAATTAGCTTTGCCCATAAGGCGACGCCATCGTCCATTCATATTCCTCCAATTAAATATTAGGACTATTATACCAGTAAATTTCTTAATATTCTATATCTTTATAAATAATAATAGTTTTAAGAATTTTATGGGTATAAAATATTTGTAATGTTTCAGAATATATGAAAAAATTGAAAGGGAGGAAGAATTGAAAAAAATAAAAAATTTTATAAGCCTTACAATAATTGGCCTGCTTTTAGTTGGAGTTTCTTTTTTCCTTGGCATGAATAAAATGAAAAGTGATTTGCAGCCAGAAATCAGCTCATCACTTATTTCTAATAAAATTTTAAGTGCTAAGGAATTAATTACAATAAAATATCAATATACAAATATGGGACAGTTTGAAAATCAGTCTTATTTTTATGGGTGGAAGGTTCCATTTACTAGAAAAAGATTTATTGTAACCTATGACGGAACCATTAACGCAGGGGTGGATCTTGAAAATTTAGACATTAAAATTGATGGAAAAAATATTAATATTAAAGTTCCAAAATCTAAAATCTTGGCCCACGAAATTGATGAAAAATCTATAAAAGTTTTTGATGAAGAGAATTCTATTTTTAATCCCATAAAAATTGATGACTACAAGGATTTTTCCAAGGATCAAAAGGAAAAAATGGAAAAAGATGCAATTAAAAAGGGCCTTTTAAAAGAAGCTGATGAAAAGACAAAGGCGACAATTGAAGACCTTTTAAATACTTATGAGCTATTGAAAGATTTTAAAATAACTGTTACTAACTAATTTTTAAAATAAAAAAATTGATAGCAACAAATAATTAAAAACAAATGAAATGAAGCCTTAAAATAATTAATAATTATTTAAAAGCTGTAGACAAATAAATTAAATAAAAAATTATAACCCTCTAATTTTTTTGGAGGGTAATTTTTTGCCTATAAAATTAATTTAAAAATAATAAATAAATTTATCAAAGCTGTTGTATAAAGGTAAAAATTATTGTATAATATAAACGTCAAAGATAGTCAAACTATTTTTGGGCGGAGGTGAATTACTTTGGAGTACAAAGATTATTATAAAATTTTAGGTGTTGATAAAAATGCCGATGAAAAAACCATAAAAAATGCCTATAGAAAATTAGCAAAAAAATACCATCCTGATTTAAATCAAGGTGATAACAAAAGCCAAGAAAAATTTAAGGAAGTTAATGAAGCCTATGAGGTTTTATCAGATAAGGATAAGAAGGCAAAATATGATGCCTTTGGTTCTAATTATGACTTTTCAGGAGGCTATAATTTTGATCCTTCAGCCTATGGATATTCATACACAACAAGTGGCGGCTCATCTGAAGATTTTTCAGATTTCTTTGACATGATTTTTGGAAGCTCTGCAAGAAGAGGAAGAAAAAAATCAGGCGGATCTTACGGCTTTAACTTTGACAATATTTTTTCTCAAAATTCAGGTGGCTTTTCTTCAAAAAGTCAGCCAAAGGCAAAGTATGAATCCGAACTTACAATTTCTATTAATGAAGCCTATAGGGGAACGACAAAAAATGTTTCTCTTTCCATAAATAATAGTGTAAAGGATATGGAAGTTAAAATTCCAAAGGGCATAACAAGAGGTAAGAAAATAAAAATTAAGGGTGAAAGATATGGCCTTGATGGCGATATTTTATTTAGGATAAATATTAAAGATGAGAAGTTTTTAAAACTTGATAGTATAGATTTATATAAAATTGTAGAAATTTATCCATGGCAAGAAGCTCTTGGTGAGGAAAAAACTGTTGAAACTTTTGAAGGAAAAGTTAAGGTAAAAATTCCTAAGAGTAGAGTTTACGGACAAAAACTTAGGATTCCCAATAAGGGATTTAAGGATATGAAAGGAAATATAGGGGATATGTTTATTGAATTTGCCATTGTTAATCCCAAAAATTTATCCAAGGAACAAATTGAATTATATAAGAAATTAAAGGAAATTTCTTAAGTTAGGAGGGATATTATGAATTTTGAAAAATTTACACAAAAATCTCTTGAAGCTGTACAAAATGCAACAAATATTGCTAGAGAATATGGAAATCCTGTTTTAAAGGAAGTGCATTTAAATTATGCTCTTACAAATGACAAGGATGGACTTATTCCTAGGGTTTTAACTTATATGGAAAAAGATCCGGAGTTACTTTCTGCTGATCTTTTAAGAATTATTGAAAGGCTCCCAAGGCAAAGTGGGGGAAATTTATCTGCTGACGAATCTTATAGAGATGTTTTAACTATGGCAGAAAAATACATGACAAATCTTGGTGATGATTATTTATCTGTTGAGCATCTTTATTTGGCTCTTTTATCTTTAAAGGCTAGTGATTCATCTTTTGTTTTTAATAAATATAAAATAGATAAGGACAATTTTTTAAATGCTCTTAAAAAAATTAGGGGCAACCAAAGGGTAACTTCTGACAATCCAGAAGACACTTACGATGTCTTAAAAAAATATGGAAGAGATTTGACAAAGGAAGCAAAAGACGGAAAAATTGATCCAGTTATTGGAAGAGATGAGGAAGTTAGAAATGTAATAAGAATTTTGTCAAGAAGGACAAAAAATAATCCAGTTTTAATTGGCCCACCTGGAGTTGGTAAAACTGCAATTGTTGAAGGCCTTGCCCAAAGAATTGTTAATGAAGATGTGCCGGAAGGCTTAAGGGGAAAAACGGTTTTTTCTCTTGATATGGGGGCTCTTGTTGCAGGTGCAAAATATAGGGGAGAATTTGAAGAAAGATTAAAGGCAGTTTTGGGAGAAGTTGAAAAATCTGAAGGCACAATAATTTTATTTATTGATGAAATTCATAACATTGTTGGTGCGGGCAAAACTGACGGAGCAATGGATGCTTCAAATTTATTAAAACCTATGCTTGCAAGAGGCGAACTCCACGCAATTGGTGCAACAACTTTAGATGAATACAGAAAATATATTGAAAAAGACCCAGCCCTTGAAAGAAGATTTCAAAAGGTTTTGGTTAATGAACCTACAGTTGAAGACACAATTGCAATTTTAAGGGGTTTAAAAAGTAAATATGAAATTTTCCATGGTATAAGGATTTCGGATTCTGCCGTAATTGCAGCTGCAACTTTATCAAATAGATATATTACAGATAGGTTCTTGCCAGATAAGGCCATAGATTTAATGGACGAAGCCTGTGCAATGTTAAGAACGGAAATTGACTCTATGCCAATAGAAATTGACGAAGTGAGAAGAAAAATTTTGCAGCTTGAAATTGAAAGGGAAGCTCTCAAAAAAGAAAGTGATGACGCATCCTTAAAAAGATTGGAAAATTTGGAAAGGGAACTTTCTGAAGAAAAGGCAAAATTTGATACTCTTAAATCAAAATGGGAAGGCGAAAAAAAACAGCTTGACAAGATAAAAGAAGTTAAAGAAAAAATAGATTCTGTTAATCATGAAATAGAAGAAGCTGAAAGGTCTTATAATCTTGAAAAACTTTCAGAATTAAGATATGGAAGTCTGCCAAAATTAAAGGAAGAATTAAAGGATTTAGAAGGTAAGAAAAAAGAAGACACTATGGTGAAAGAAGAAGTTACAGATGATGAGATTGCCTATGTTGTTTCAAGGTGGACGGGAATTCCTGTTGAAAAATTAAATGAAAGTCAAAGGGACAAACTTCTTGACCTTGAAAATATTCTTCACAAAAGAGTTATTGGTCAAGACGAAGCGGTAAAAGTAGTTGCTGAGGCAGTGCTGCGTGCAAGAGCAGGTTTAAAGGCAAAAAATAGACCTATTGGATCTTTTATTTTCCTAGGCCCAACAGGTGTAGGAAAAACAGAAACTGCCAAAGCCTTAACTGAAGCCTTATTTGATGATGAAAAAAATATAATAAGAATTGATATGTCAGAATATATGGAAAAATTTTCAGTTTCAAGACTTGTTGGTTCTCCACCGGGATATGTTGGCTATGAAGAAGGCGGACAGCTAACAGAAGCTGTTAGAAGAAAACCCTATAGCGTAATATTATTTGATGAAATTGAAAAAGCCCATCCCGATGTATTTAATATTCTTCTTCAAGTGTTAGATGACGGAAGGTTAACAGATAATCAAGGAAGGACAGTTGATTTTAAAAATACAGTAATAATTATGACTTCAAATATAGGTTCCCACTTTTTAATTGACGGCATGAAAGAAAATGGAGAAATTTCTGAAGATGCGAGAGAAAAAGTTAATGAATCTTTAAGAGAGGCCTTTAGGCCAGAATTTTTAAATAGACTTGATGAAATAGTTTTATTTAAGCCACTTGTAAAAGAACAAATTTATAGAATAATTAAGGCGACTGTCAAGGATATTGAAAACAAACTTGCTGACAGGGAAATAAAAATTGAAATTACAGATGAAGCTTTAGACTTTATATTAAATTCCTCCTTTGATATAAATTATGGAGCAAGACCAGTAAAAAGATTTATTTCTCAAACAGTGGAAACAAAACTTTCCCTTCTTTTAATTAAGGGAGAAGTAACTGAAGGCAGAACCGTTGCTATTGATAGTGACGGAAAAGAAATAAGCTTAAAAGTTAAATAATAAATATAAATTAATTCTCGGGAATATCCTGGGAATTTTTTTATATCATTTATAAGCAATAAATGGAAAATTTTTAAAAGATTATTCTTTCATTAATTAACTTTTTATAATATTTATGATAAGATAATCTATATTATTTTTAGGAGGTATTAAAGAAATGAATTCAGATTTCTTGGAAAGAACATTTTCTTTAAAGGAAAGAGGAACCACTCCCAAAACTGAATTTATGGCAGGGCTAACAACATTTATGACTATGTCTTATATTCTAGTTGTAAATCCAATTATGCTTGCCAAAACAGGAATGGATCAAGGTGGGGTTTTTACTGCAACAATTGTTGCTTCCGTAATTGCCATGTTGTTTATGGGATTTTTTGCAAACTTACCTTTTGCACTTTCTGCAGGAATGGGTCTTAACGCATTTTTTACATTTTCCGTTGTTATAGGAATGAGCCATGAATGGTCATATGCATTAACAGCCGTATTTTTAGAAGGTATTATTTTCATTTTATTATCAGTTATTAAGGTTCGTGAAGCGATCTTCAAAGCCATACCAATGACACTAAAAAATGCTGTTTCAGTAGGTATTGGCCTTTTTATTGCAATGATTGGAGTTACGGGATCAGGTCTTGTTGTTGCCAATGAATCAACATATTTAGCCCTTGGGAACATTGCTTCAAAAGAAGTTTTTGTTACTTTAATTTCCCTACTTGTTATGGGAATCTTGTCAGCAAAAAAAGTTAAGGGCGCACTTTTATATGGAATTTTATTTGGAACTGTTGCTGCACTAATTTTAGGAGTTACTAGCCTTCCAGCTGGCGGTATTTTATCTCTTCCTCCATCACTTTCAAAAGTTGCCTTTAAACTTAAATGGGATAATATTTTTACTTTTGAAATGTTTTCTGTAATGTTTACATTTTTATTTGTAGATATTTTTGATACAGTAGGAACAATTACAGGTGTTGCTACAAAGGCAAATTTACTTGATGAAAATGGAGACCTCCCGGGAGTTGGCAAAGCTCTTTTATCTGATGCCATAGGAACAGTTTTAGGAGCACTTTTAGGAACATCAACAATCACAACTTTTGTTGAAAGTGCTAGCGGTGTTAGTGACGGAGGAAGAACTGGACTTACTTCTTTATCAACCGGATTTTTCTTCCTACTTTCATTATTTTTATTCCCTCTATTTTCCATTGTTCCAGGTCAAGCAACTTCAGCTGCCCTAATAATGGTTGGCTTATTTATGATGAGCCCCATTAAAAATATTGATTTAGATGACTTTACAGAATCTGTTCCTGCCTTTTTGACAATTATTATGATGCCCTTTGCCTATTCAATTGCAGAAGGTATTTCAATGGGTATGATTTCTTATGTATTAATTAAACTTCTTACAGGCAAAAGAAAAGATGTTTCTGTAGTTATGTATATTTTGGCAATAATATTTGTAATTAGATATTTAAGAATGATTTAATATAAATATTGTTATAAAAAAAATTATTGGGTAAGTATATAAAAAGGCTAGGAACTAGCCATTTATTATATAAGAAAAAAGGTGTTTTATGAAAAAAAGTTTTAATTATTTTAGAGCAAATCCTGGCGGAAATATTACAGGCTTTGTTGTATGGCCTGTCTATCCAGGATATAGAAAAGCTTATTCAGATTTAATAAAAGAACAAATTGATTCTAGCGTTGAGCAAGTGGGATTTATTTCTCCTGCTTATGAAGGAGCCCCACTTAGGCTTGATATGATGGGTGGAGAATTTTGTGCCAATGCAACTAGAGCTTATGGACTTTATTCTGCAAGTTTTTATGATGTCGAAGGTCCCTGCGACATTGAAGTATATGTTTCAGGGAAAAAAGATGTTGTAGATGTAATTGCAGATGTAGAGAAATCAACGGCTTATGTTGCTATGGATAATCCTA
Source organism: Peptoniphilus raoultii (assembly GCF_900099555.1). Lineage (GTDB taxonomy): Bacteria > Bacillota > Clostridia > Tissierellales > Peptoniphilaceae > Peptoniphilus_A > Peptoniphilus_A raoultii. The sequence continues at coordinate 71,143 of NZ_FMWM01000002.1, read as the reverse complement.
TAAATACTTATGACATTGAAATTGAAGGAAAATCCTATAAGACCTTTGAATTTGATGGCATCACTCATTTGATTTCTGAAGAAAAAGAAGATAAAAATTTTGTAGACAAGGCTCTTAAAATTTTAAAGGAAAAAATCAAGGCTGATGCCTATGGAGTTATTTTCTTTAATAAAGATGATTTTTCATATATTCCCTATGTTTATGTAGTAAAAACTGAAAGTCTTGTTAGGGAATCTTCTTGCGGTTCAGGAGTAGTTAGTCTAGCAAATTATATTAATGACAAAATTCCTGAAGAATGTAATATTGTTTTCAAGGGGCCTAATGGAGAACTTGAAGTTATTACAGACACATTTGACGGCGTTAATAAATATTTAGTTGGAGGACCTGTTGAAATGACAAGTCCAAAAAAAGTTTCAATTGATATTCCCCAAGAGATTGTAAAAGAAGTTACAGATGCTCATAATAGGGAAGTTGAAAAGAGAAGAATTAAAGAAGCCGAAGAAAAGATGAAGGAAGAAAAAAAATCTGAAGAAGACGAAGAAGATTAAAATTCAAATGAAGAAGGCGAAGGCCTTCTTTTTTTCTTGTCTAAAAATTGTTACAATACTTGTGAGGGGATAAAATGTTAGAACTTGAAGGTATTATTGAAAAGATAATTTTTAGAAATGATGAAAATGGCTATACTGTTGCAAAATTTTTTACGGAAGAAGAATCCATAACCATTGTAGGAAATTCTTTTGAAATTTCTGAGGATGCCTCCTATAAAATTTTGGGAGATTTTACCTACCACAAAAAATTTGGTCAGCAGTTTGCCTTTACCTCCATAAAAAGGGAAGACCCCAAGGGGAAAAAACAAATAATTAAATATCTTTCAAATGGAATGATTCCCTATATTGGAGAGAAGATGGCTGAAAAAATTGTAGATGCCTTTGGAGATGACACCCTTGATATTTTGGAAAAAAATCCCCAAAGACTTCTTGAAATTGAAGGCATTGGCAGAAAAAAATTTGGAAAAATTGCTAGAGCCCTAGAAAAAAATATGTCCTTAAGAAAAATTCTCCTTTATTTTTCGAATTTTAATATTTCTACAAATATGGCCCTAAAGATTTATAAGGTCTATGAAGAAGATTCTATTAATATTATTAAGGAAAATCCCTATGACCTAATCGAAAATGTTAAGGGTCTATCCTTTAAAAAGGCAGATGAAATTGCCCAGACTCTTGGAATGTCAAAAAAATCTGAAATGAGAAAAATTGCGGGAGTAAAATATATTCTTCAAAGGGCAAATTTAGAGGGGCACACTTTTTTGCCCCTAGATATTCTAGTTGCATCTGCCAATAAGATTTTAGATATTTCAATTGATGATTTAAGGGATTTAATCGTGAATTTATCCTTTCAAAAAAATTTTTATGTAGAAAAAATTGATGATGACTTTAACTGCTATTATGCTCCCTTTTTAAGGGCAGAAAATTTTGTAGCAGGAAGGCTTAATGAATTAAATATAGATTTTAAAGAAAATATTGATTTAGATGAAAAAATTTTAGAAATTGAAGATGAAAGAAAAATAAAACTTGCACCATCTCAAAGGGATGCTGTGAAAAAATCTCTCGATCATGGGGTATTTTTAATTACTGGAGGGCCAGGTACTGGAAAGACAACGACTTTAAAGGTTTTACTTGATGTTTTTGAATCTATGGATAAAAAAATAAAACTTGCTGCCCCAACAGGAAGGGCTGCAAAGAAAATGAAGGAATCCACAGGCAGAGATGCCCAAACCCTTCACAAACTTTTAGAAATTAATTTTAAGGATGATGAAAATATTTCTTTTGACCCAGTGGATTTAGACTGTGATCTTTTAATCGTTGATGAAATGAGTATGGTTGATATTATGCTTATGGAAGAGATGCTAAGGAGCATAAAGCAAGGCATGAGGCTTATTCTTGTGGGCGACCCTGACCAGCTCCCGTCAGTTGGAGCAGGAAATGTTTTAAGGGATATTATTGACTCAAATCTTTTTGCAAGAGTAAATTTATCAGAAATTTTTAGGCAGGAAGAGGAATCTTTAATCATAAAAAACGCCCACTTAATTAATGAGGGTAGGGAGCCAATTTTAAATAAAAAAGATTTCTTTATGATTTTTGAAGACGGGGAAAATAAGGCAGTAGAAATTATTAAGGACCTTGTAGCAAAAAGGCTTCCTGATTTTTATGGGATCGAATCATCAGATATTGAAGTTTTAACTCCCATGAAAAAGGGTCCCGTTGGAACTGAAAATTTAAATAAAATTTTAAGGGATCTTTTAAATAAAAGTTCGGAAAAATTAGAAGTTTTTGGAAAGACCTTTGCTTTAAATGACAGAGTAATGCAAATTAAAAACAATTATGAACTTGAGGGAGTTTTGGAAAATGATTTTTACAGAGAGGCTTCAAAGGGAGTTTTTAATGGCGATATGGGAAGAGTTTCGGAAATTGACAGGGAAGAAAAATCTTTAAGCGTAACTTTTGATGGGCAAAGAGTTGTTAAATATATGGCAGAGGATTTAGATGAATTAAAACTTTCCTATGCCATGACCATTCACAAGTCCCAAGGGTCAGAATTTCCAGTTGTTATAATTCCAGTTTTTTGGGCACCGCCCATGCTTCTTACAAGGAATTTAATATATACTGCCATAACAAGGGCAGAAAAACTTGTAGTTGTAGTTGGAAAATACGAATATTTATTGCAGATGATAAAAAATAACAAGACAAGAAAAAGATATTCAAATTTGAAATTTAAATTGAGAGATGTCCATGAAAAAACTAATGAATAGATGTCCTATTTGCGGAAAAAGTCTTGAAAAATTTAAAATTTGCAGGGACTGCTTAGAGGGTCTTAAATTAAACCCTCCTGCAAATTATAAAAATCCCTATATAAAAGACATTTTTATTGCCTTTGAATATTCGGGCATTGGTAAAGAATTAATTAGAAGATATAAATTTAAGGGAGAATCTTATTTAGTCTATGTAATTGGAGATTTAATGATTAAGAGAATTTTATCCTTTGAAGGACTTAAGGATTTTTCATATATAACATATGTCCCGATGACAAAAAAGAAAATGGCCCAAAGAGGTTTTAATCAGTCCCTAGAGCTTGCCAAATACATTGGAAAAAATTTGGACCTTGAATTTATTTCTTCCTTTAAAAAAATTAAGGAGACAAAGGAGCAAGTCGGCCTAAGCGGAAGCGCAAGAAAAGTAAATTTAAAAAATTCTTTTGCCTTAGATAAATTTTCAAAGAATATTATTATTGTCGATGATGTAATCACAACTTCATCAACAATTTCTGAACTGGCAAAACTTGCCTATGATGAAGGCATAAAAGTTTGCGGACTTATTGGAGCAGGAGAATCTATGTATTAGTTCTCCTTTTTTTATTTTCAAAAATCAGGACATTAATTTCATTTCCTATAAGGCTTATCATGGAAATTAAGTACAGCCAAATTAAAAATACAATTATTCCTCCAAGAGATCCATAGGTTATGGAATATTTAGAGGAATTATTTACATAAAAGGCGAAGAGGTAGGTTGCAAGGATTATAGAAATACATGAAAAAATTGCTCCCCAAAAAACTGATTTAAATTTAATAAGTCCCTTTTGGTCAGGGCTTGGGGCAAATCTATAGAGTAAGATAAAGGATAAAAATAAATAAAAAACAGAAAGTAAATTATTGGCAAGAATCCAAAGCCTATACATGGGCAAAAATTCAAGTCCAAAATAGGAAGACAGCCTAAAAAATATTATCTTTCCAAAAACCTGACTTGTAATTAAAAGGATAACCATCAAAATTGAGGCTATGGTAAAGACAACCCCCAAAAGTCTTGTTATTAAAAAGTTACGATTTTCCTTAAAACCGTAGGATGAATTTATTATAGTAATTAATTTATTTAAGGCAGATGATGCAGAATAAAGGCCTAATAAAAAGGAAATGGAAAATAGGGAGGCAGATGAAGTCATATTAAGTTCCAAGAAAAAATTATTTATTATTTCTTTAATTTCTAGGGGGAAGGAATCCATTAATTCCAAAATATTTTTTACATTTATAATATCAAGAAAATTTATGGCATTAATCAGGGCTATAAAAAAGGGGAAAATTGAAAGGACGAAAAAATAAGTTAGACCTGCAGAATATGTTGCTAGATCTTTTGCTGAAATTCTCATTATTAAATTTTTAATAAATACTGTATATTTATTTTTGCCTACAAGTTCTTTTATTTTTTCCATTTTTCCCCCTTAAATTTTATTTCCTTTATTTGTATATTAAATTAGGACTATGAAGTTTCATAGTCCAATTTTTTAATTTTGATTTTGTTCTTGTACTGGCTCTGCCTTTATTTGGTCTATAATATATTTTACCTTTAGGGGCATTTCAATTTCATAATCTCCAGTCTTAAAGGAATTTACTCCAGCAGCATTTAAGGCATTTTTAAAAGCTGGAACTGATTCAATAAGTCCTATATTTTTCAAAAGATTTGAAAGATCATCGGCATTTGCTCCTTGGCCAATTGTAAATTGATAAGTTTTTAAAGCCTTGCCACTAATTAAGGCTAATATTTCCTTAACTTTCATATCTTTTTTTATGTCATAGGATCCGGCAACAATTGATGATTCAATACCCATTCTCTCAGCCAAATTTTTGTAAGTCGGGATATCTGCTATAAGTTTATTTTCTAAAAGTATTTTCCCGAGCGTGTCTATATCACATTCTTCAGGAAGAACTATAGATATAAAATTTTCGTCTTTCTTTTCATCAACGACAACAGGAATTTCATATTCCTCATTATTTTTGCCAATTAAATTTTGAAATTCCATGGAAGATTTTTTAATTTCGTCAAAAGGAGAAAAATATATTTTCTCCGCAACTTTTGCATTAATATAAATTTCATCAATTTTCCATTTAATTGTAAAGGCAAGTAAAAAGACAAATAAAATAATTAAAATAGTCCTTAGGACCTTTGTAAAGATAATATATATTTTGTTAAAATTTTTCAAAAAAATCCTCTTTTCTTTAGACTTTGTTATAATATATTATAACAGATTATAGGGGACTAGTGAAGATGAGAAAAATTATTGTTGGACCAAATGACGGCGGCCAAAGGATTGACAGATTTTTAAAAAAATATTTTAAGGGAGCAAATTTATCCTTTATATATAAAAATTTACGTAAAAAAAATATAAAGTTAAATGGAGCAAGGGCAAAGGAAGATGAGCTTTTAAAAGAGGGAGATGAAATTTACCTTTATCTTTCAGATGAAACTATTGAAAAATTTCTAAAAAAAGAAGATGTAAAAAAATCTCAAAAGCTACCAAAAATTTTATATGAAGATGAAAATATTTGTCTTTTGGAAAAGGGAGTAAATATTTTAAGCCATAATGATCAAAGGACCTATCAAGATAATATGCTAGATAGGTTTGTGGACTATTTAATTTTAAAGGGAGATTACAATCCAAGGCTTGAAAATTCTTTTAGACCTTCAATTTGCAATAGGCTTGACAGAAATACATCAGGAATTTTAATTGGAGCAAAAAATGCCAAGGCCCTAAGGGAAATAAATGAAGCTATTCGTGAAAGAAAAGTAGATAAATTTTATCTTGCCCTTGTTAGGGGAAGGATAAGTGAAGATTTTGAAGTCAATATAAATCTTAGGAAAAATGAAAATAATCTTGTCTTTGAAGATAGGGAAGGGAAAAAATCCCTAACAAGATTTCATCCCCTAATTACAAAAAATGACTATTCACTTTTAAAAGTTAATTTAATAACGGGAAGGACTCATCAAATAAGGGCATCCCTTGCAGCAAGAGGCCTTTACCTTATAGGCGACAGGAAATATGGATCCGGAGCAAGGGATTTTATAGATTATCAGGCCCTTCATAATTATGAAATTAAATTTAATATGGATGGAGAATTTTCCTATTTAAATGATAAAAAATTTACTTATCTTCCGGACAATAAACTTATAAAGGCTTTGGAGGAAATTTTTTCAGCAAAAATTGGTGACCTAGTATGACAAATAATTTTAAAAAAATAATTTTTTCTTCTCCTAATTCTCAAATTAAGATAGAAGATTTTATGGGAGAGGGAATTTTTTATATTCTGCCAACTGAAGATGCCCTAAGGGAAAAAAGGGAGTCCTATATTTTTAAAAGGGGGTCTTTAGAGGGCAAGACATTTTTAACTTTCGATTCTCTTGTTTCAAATTTTATAGAAGTTAATAAAGTGGATAAGATCTATGAGTTTTATATTTTAAAGAAAGTTTTAAGATCCTATTTTCCCCAAGAAGAAAATTTTCAGGACTTTAGTAAAGTCATATTTGATTTTTTTGAAGATATTTTTCTCGAAGGGGCAGATCCAAAAAGTCTTTTGACCTTTGAAGATGACTTTGTAAAAAAACTTTATGAGCCTTTAAGGGATTACATTTCATATTTTAAGGAAAAAAATATTTCTCTTGACGGGGGATATGCCCTTGCCAAGAATTTTACCTTTCCCATAAAAAAATTAATAATTGACGGTTTTATAGACTTTAGAAAAAAAGAACTGGAAATAATTAAAAATATTTCATCCTATGCAGAAACTATAATTCATATGCCCTTTAATATTTTAGACTTTCCTTATGGAGAGAAAACTTTAAAGGATTTAGAAAATTTATCCTTTGCCTTACAAAGGGCGGACGGACTTTCAGTTAAGGACCTTTTAAGGTATAAGGATATAAAAATAATTTCCTCTTCCGATGCCTATAATACTATGGTTTTTGGGACAATAAAATCCTCTCTAAAATCTTTTATGACAAAAAAAATTGGCATAGTTTTAGGGGGAGAAAGGGGGAAAAATCTTTTAAATGTTTCAAGGGATTTAGAAGGCCTAGAATATTCTATAGACAAAAATTATAAAAACTTTATAGGAGCAGAGCTTAAAATTTATATGGCCTATCTATTAGAAAAAAACAAGGAAAACATTCTCTCAAGGGCAGGACTTCACTATATTGCTCCCCTTGAATCCATAAGTCAAAATCTTTTAAAATATTTGGATAGGGAAAGATTTTCAAAACTTTCTGATTTAAAAATTAACCAAGGTTCAAAAATTTATATGGATGAAAAGGAAATTGGTCCTTATATAAATTTAATAGAAAATTTAAGGACTGAGGACATAGAAAAGACTTCTGACATTTCCTACTATACTTCATATTTTAGAAGACTTTTAGAGGAGGCAGGGGAAATTTTAGAAGATGATTATAAGAATTTCAGGGAAATTCACACCTACAGAGAGGGCCGAATGGCTCTTGATGAGGGAGAAAATTTTCTAGATTTAATTGAAAATTTTAAAAATTTATATGAAAGTATAAGCCTTAAAGAATTTGTAGAAATTTTCAGTCTTTATTTAGACCAAAGTTCTATAATGGACTTGAATAATTTTGAAGGTATAAGGGTCTTTGAAATTGAAAGAGGATTTTATAGGGACTTTGATAATTTGATTTTTCTTGATTATGATTCAAATTACAGCAGCGGTCCGAAAATAAATTTTATTTATGAAAGGTCAAATTTTAAGGACCTAAAAAATATGGGACTCATTAAGGAATTTTCACAGCTAAAGGCCATAAAATTAATTTATAGCCTTTGTATGGCAAAAAAATCTCTATTTTTAATAAATAATAGGGGAAAGGGCCTTGCCAATATTTTGGCCTTAATAAAATCCAAAGCTGGTCTTAAAATTTTTGACTATGAAGACAAGTTTATAACTTCTAGGGCCAATGAAAATGTAAATTTAAAAAAGGAAGATTCTGGAATTTTGCAAGAGGAAACTGTAAAAACTTTAAGATCACTTTTAGAAAATAGGTCTTATTCTGCAACGGATTTTGATGCCTATGTAGCCTGCGGTAGAAAATTTTTACTTGAAAGAATTTTTAAAATTGAAGATTTTTATGAAAGTTTAGAGGCCATTGAGGCCATGGAAAAGGGATCAATTTACCATAAAATCTTGGAGGAATATTTTTCTAAAAGAAAAGATTATGATGAGGAATTTTTAAATTCTCTAATAATTTTATATGATTTTTCAATGGACAAAAAATTTGAAGATTTGTCCTTTGAAGAAAAACTTGAATTTTCCATTGACTTTAAAAGACTTTCTAGGCTTATAAAAAATAATTTGGAAAATTTACAGGATTTTAAGGCGGCTTATTTTGAAAAGAGATTTAAATTTTTCAAAGCACCTTTTACTCTTGTGGGTTCAATTGACAGAATTGATGAAAATAATGAAGGGGAAATTTTAATTGATTATAAAAGTTCTAGTGCATCAAGCAAGTCCCAAAGGGAAATTTTAGAGGGGGAATCCTTTCAATTTCCAATTTATATAATGGCAAGGAAAAATAAGGGCAAAAATTTTGCCAAGGCCTCTTATGAAATAATAAAAACTGGAGAGTCCAAGGCCGTTTTAATAAATAAGGATATAATTGAAAAAAATGATAGCAAAAGATGCTATTATTCAAAGGAAGAAATTGATAAAGTATTAAATAATTCTTTTGAAAAGATGAAAGAAGTTTATGAAGCCATGCTTGAAGGGGAATTTTCAAGGGGCAAAGACTGTAAATAATTAGGAGGAAAAATGACTGAAATTTTAAAAAGTAAAGCTTACAAGGAAAAACTTATAGGGGATTTAAAAGAAAAAATAAAAAATTTAAACAGGAAACCCTGTCTTGCAATTATTAGGATAGGTGAAAAGGCTGATGACATTTCCTATGAAAGAGGACTTAAAAAAACTGCTGAGGATTTGGGAATTGAAATAAGAGTTACAAAATTTTTGGTAGACTCTAAAACAGAAGATGTTCTTACAGAAATTAAAAAATTAAATGAAGATGATTCTGTTTCAGGAATTTTAATTTTTAGACCCTTTCCAACAAGTTTTGACAAGGAAAAAATTGAAAATGCCATTGACCCCAAAAAAGATTGCGACTGTATAAGTCCAATAAACAAGGCAAAGATTTATGATGGTGACGTTTCAGGATTTATTCCAGCCTCTCCTTTAGCTGCCGTAAGACTTATGGAATCTTATGGCTATAAACTTGACGGCAAGGCTGTAGTTATTAATAGGTCACAAGTTGTGGGCAGACCTCTTGCCATGCTTCTTTTAGATAGAAATGCAACAGTTACAATTGCTCATTCAAAGACAAAAAATTTAAAAGCCCTTTGCAAAAATGCTGACTATATTTTCACTGCAATGGGAGGAAAAAATAATTTAGACAGCTCATATTTTACTGAGGATTCAATTATTTGCGACCTTTCCATTGGTCTTGATGAAAATGGAAAACTTTGCGGTGATTTAATAAAAGAAGAAGTGGACGGTTTTGTAAAAGCCTATACACCAGTCCCAGGCGGAGTCGGAAATTTAACAAACTTATTATTATTGGAGTCTATTTGTCATGACTAAAAAAGAAGAGAGAAAGAAATTTAAGGAAATTAGAAAAAATATAAAGAATAAGGAAGAGCTTTCAAAAAAAATTGCTGAAAATTTATTTGCCAGCGAAATTTACAAAGGAGCAAAATCTGTCTTTGCCTTTATTTCTTTTAGGACAGAAGTTGATACAAAGGAAATCATTGGGAAAATTTTGGAAGATAAAAAAATACTTTTAGTCCCAAAAGTTGTGGGTGAAGAAATGATTTTAATAAAAACCCTTTCTTTTGATAATTTAGAAAAATCAACACTTGGAATTTTGGAGCCTACTTCAAATGAAGCTTATAATGGAGAAATTTCTCTTACTTTAACGCCCGGTCTTGCCTTTTCAGCTGACGGCTACCGTCTTGGTTATGGCGGAGGATATTATGACAGATTTTTTGCCAAGACAAAAACTATAAAAGCAGGGCTTGCCTTTAATGACCAGCTCACAGAAAATCTTTATCACGAAGAATTTGATCAAAAACTCGACTATGTAATTACTGAAAAGAGAATAATTAAATTTTAAATTTAATTTATTAGAAAAAAATATGGGGACCGTCCCTTGTGGGCTGTCCCCTTTATCTTTTCCATATTTTTCACCTATTTAAATTATACATTCTCAAATCCTCCATCCAATTTGGATCTAAATTTTCCACATCCCTATAAATATCATTTTGAAATAAGAAGTTAATAAAAAACTTATTAAACTTTTCAGCTCCAAGATAATTTAAGTGGGAGGAATCGTAAAAATCTTCCTTAGTTAAATTCATATCATTTTTAAATTCGTTAAAATCAATAAAATATAAATTTCTTTTTTTTAGTTCATTTTTCCAAAAACGAAGGGCTTCTTTGTAGGGTTCTTCATTATAAATTGGTGTTTTTAAAAAATATAGGCGAACATTATTATTACCTGCAAGTTTTACAATCTTGTCTAAATATTTTAGATTTTCAGACTTATAAGAATCTCCCAAGGCCTTAGGTTTTTTAGGCTTTAATATATTCTTATCAGTCTTTATTTTTTCATTTTTAAATTTTGAACTTGACCCCTTTAAAAATACATAGCCCCTTAAATAGTCGTGGTAAGATGCTGGGTCAAAACCAAAGTCTTCATCTTTTAATTCTGCCCACCTATCATGATATTTTATTAATGGGATAAGAGCGTGGCCTCTTGCCTTTTGCGGAACTATATCAAAAATCATTTTAATTTTATTTAGGGACATAGGAAGATAATCTGTATAAGAATGAATTACTGAATCATCTTCATTAATAAATGAAATTAAGGATTCAATATCCACAAAAAATATTTCAGGATTATCTCTATTAAGGGCCTCCTTCATATAATAGTAATTCGCCTTTAAAGGCTGCTGTTGGGAAGCCAAGACATAGGATTTAAGACCTGTGTTTGAATAAATCAAAAGAGGATTAAAGGAGCAGTAAGAATGACTTGTGCCGAAAAACATTAAATTATAGTGGTCATCTTCATTAAAATAGCCTCCAATTTTATTGCCCATGTCCCAAGGTTTGGCAAGGGATTTTCTAATAAAAATATTATTTAGCTGGAAAATTCCAAAGACCACAAGGCCTGTAAAAATTAAAATTTTTAAAATTTTAAAAAGTTTTTTTACCATAAAATCACCTAGAACTGAAAATAAATAAATTGAGATTCAGAGAATCCCGGCCCGTAAACTCCAAAAATCAAAATAGTAAAAATCATAAGCAAAAGTACAATCCACCTAAAGGGGAGAATTAATTTTTCTACTTTTAAAATTAAATTTATGCCATTATATTTAAAAATATCAATAAAAAATAGAAGGGCAAGGGAAATTAAAAGGGGATAGAGATTAATAAATCCAAAGTCCGTTTTTGAAAGCTCTCTTAAGAATATTTCATAGTCAAAAGATTTTGCAAAAATATTTCCTATAAAATTAAGACCGTCATGGATATTTTCTGCCCTAAAAAATATAAAGGCAAAGACCACAATTATAAAAGTTAAAATTCTTCTAAAGAAATTTGTTAAAAAGTTTTCGGGGATTTTTATATTTTTTTTGGTTATAAAAGTTTCAAGGCTATTAAAAATGCCGTGAATAAGACCCCAAAGGACAAAGGTCATATTGGCCCCATGCCAAAGTCCACTAACTAAAAATACAATTAAAATATTTATTAGATTTCTAAATAGACGAGTCCTGTTTCCTCCAAGGGGGATATATAAATAGTCCCTGAACCAAGTGGAAAGAGAAATATGCCACCTGTGCCAAAATTCTGCAATTGATTTAGAAAGAAAAGGTTCCTTAAAATTATCCATTAAATCAATACCCAAAATTTTAGCAGAACCCTGGGCAATTATTGAATAGGAATAAAAGTCGCAGTAAATTTGAAAAGTAAAAAATATTGCAGTAAGAAGTAAAATTAAAGAATTAAAAGTATGGTAATTTTCAAAAACTTCATTTACAAGAATTGCAGCCCTATCTGCAATAAGAAGTTTTAGGAAAAAACCCCATAAAATCAAAATAAAGCCCCTTAAAAGATTTTCGTACTTAAATTTGTGGATGACCTTAACTTGGCCCAATAGATTTTTTGACCTTTCAATAGGGCCTGCCACAAGTTGGGGGAAGAATGAAACGAAAAGGGCATAGTTTATGAAATTTCTTTCGGCTGGTATTTCATTTCTATAGACATCAAGAGTATAGCCAAGGGCCTGAAAAGTGTAAAAGGAAATCCCAACAGGCAGAAGAAAGGAAAATTTACTTTCTATTGGCCTTAGGGAAAGCAAAGAAGTCAGAGAATTTACAAGGTCTATAAAAAAATTTGCATACTTAAATAAAAATAAAATTCCTAGATTTATAAAAAAGCAAATAAAAACTGCCAATTTTTTCTTGCTTAAAATTTTAGAATTTTCATCTATGTAGATGCCAGTATAAAAAGTTACTCCTATGGATAAAATCATAAGAAGTAAATATTTTACATTCCAAAAGCCGTAAAAGAAGAAGGAAGCCATGAGTAAAAATATTTTTTTGATTTTTGCCGGCAAAGTAAAATATAAAATTACAACCAAGGGCAGAAAAATTAAATAGTTAAGCGAATTAAATAACATAAAACCTCCATTTTTTTATTATAACAGAATTTAAAAATTAGTCATTAGCTATTAATATTTGAGATTTTTTTCATTTGTTGCTTAGGCAACAAAATTTTTTCTCCCGTTCTGTTATTCTAAATTATAGAAAAGGTTGTGATCAAATGGATTTTAATAAAACAGTTTTTGAACTATGTAATGAAAATGAAAAACTTAGAGAATTTTTAATTTCAAAGGGTTTTGAACCCTTAAAAAATGATAAATTATTTAAAACTATGGCTAAAATGATTAAGCTAAAGGATGCCCTTAAAATGAAAAATATTGACAGACATATTTTTATGGAAGAATTTAATAATTATAATGGGGTTATTTTAGAAGATGAAAATATTGAAAAGGAAGGAAAAAAATTTATAGTAGAAGGTGCAGTTCCTTGTCCCATTAGAGTTCCGCTAATGGAAAATTTAAAGGAAATTTCAGATGATAAGATTAAGGAAGTGGATTTTGACCTAAGGTCTGCTAATCTTGGTCTTGATTTTGTGACCCAAAAATTTAAAAACAAGGAAAAACTTCCTGACCTAATAACATCAGCTGGTTTTGATTTAGTTTTAGATGAAGAAATCTTTGAAGAAATTGAAAAAAATTATGTGGCACCATCAAATGAATTTAATGAAGATTTTATAAATAGGGGAGCAGATTTAAAAGATCCTAATGGAGTTTTTTATATGCTGGGAGTTGTGCCTTGCGTTTTTATAGTAAATAAAAATGCCTTAGGAGGTAGGGGAATTCCAAAGTCATGGGAAGAACTTCTGTCAGGAGAATTTAATAATAAAATTACAATACCCGTTTCAGATTTAGATATGTATAATGCCATACTTGTAACTCTTTATTCAAAATTTGGGCTTGACGGCTTAAGAAAATTAAAGGATGGATTTTATTCCAGAATGCATCCGGCTCAAATGGTTAAGCAAAAAAATGATTCAGGAGCTTGTGTAAGTCTTTGTCCCTATTTCTTTGCCAATATGATAAAAAATGAATCTTTAGAACTTGTGTGGCCAGAAGATGGGGCAATTATCTCTCCTATTTTTATGACTGCAAAAAAATCATCAATTGATAATTTAAAGGAAGTAATTGATTATTTCACTTCTCAAAGGATAGGGGAAATTTTTTCCTTTAACGGAAAATTTCCTTCAACAAATTTAAGGGTAGATAATAATTTAAGGGACGACTATAAATTTTTGTGGGCTTCTTGGGATCTTTTAAATAATAAGAGAGAAAAGATGAAAAAAGACATTTCAAAAGTCTTTGAACTTTAAGAAGGGATTAGATGAAATTTATAACTTTTTCAGGGCCTCCATCTTCAGGGAAAAGCTCTGTAATAATTAATACAATTAAAAATTTAAAAGCAGACGGCACAAAAGTTGGGGTTGTGAAATTTGACTGCCTTTATACAGACGATGATATCCTTTATAAAAATGCAGGAATTTTAGTGAAAAAAGGACTATCAGGGGGTCTATGCCCTGACCATTTTTTCGTTTCAAATATTGAAGAAATTATAAATTGGGGAGAAGAAAATGAGCTTGATATTTTGATTACAGAATCAGCTGGACTTTGCAACAGATGCTCTCCCTATTTAAAAAATATTTTAGGGATTTGTGTTATAGATAATTTGTCGGGTGCATATACTCCAATGAAAATTGGACCTATGTTAAGAAATGCAGATATTGTTGTCATAACTAAGGGAGATATTGTGTCCCAAGGGGAAAGGGAAGTTTTTGCATCAAAGGTTATGGCTGTAAATCCAAGGGCAACTGTTATGAATATAAATGGACTTTCAGGCCAAGGGACTTATGAATTTTCTATGATTTTAAAAGAAAAATCTACAAGTCTTGATGATAAGAAAAATTTACTTTTAAGATATCCCATGCCAACAGCCCTTTGCTCTTATTGTTTGGGAGAAACAAGAGTTGGGGAAGAGTATCAACTGGGAAATGTGAAGAAAATCAGGTGAAGTATGAAGATTAAAGAAATTATAGAAAAATACCCCTTTGCTGAAAATTATTTTACAATGAATAAGCTTGACATTAAGGGTCATGAAAATTTAAGTTTCCATGAATTTTTAGGAACTTTGCCCGAAACTTATTTTGAAGAAGGGGCAACAGATATAAAAACTTTGGAAGAAGGCCTGGGAATTTTTATTGAATCTATGCTAAAATTTTTGGGTGAATCTGAAGTAAAATCTTTAACAATTCTTGCAGGCTGCGACAAAAATGGTGAAAAGGAAAATTTTGATTCAATCACCTTAAATAAATCTGATGTAATTGCTGTTGTTGGTCCAACGGGATCGGGAAAGTCAAGGCTTCTTGCTGATATTGAGTGGATGGCCCAAGGGGATACACCAACAAAGAGAAAAATTTTAATTAATGGTCAGGAGCCAACAAAGAAAATGAGATTTTCAATTCAAGATAAAATTGTAGCAGAACTTTCGCAAAATATGAATTTTGTTATGGATTTAACTGTTAAAGAATTTATAGAACTTCACTGCAAGGCAAGGCTTGTAAATCCACTAGAAAAAATAGACAAAATTATAGGAGATGCAAATTATTTGGCAGGAGAAAAATTTTTTCTTAATAGTCACATAACACAGCTTTCCGGTGGCCAATCAAGGGCTCTTATGATTTCAGATACCGCAAATCTTTCAAAATCGCCTATTGTTTTAATTGATGAAATAGAAAATGCTGGAATAGACAGAAAAAAGGCCATTGAACTATTAATGTCCCAGGAAAAAATTGTTTTAATGTCTACTCATGATCCCATTCTTGCCCTTAGCGCTGACAAGAGAATAATTATAAAAAACGGAGGAATTTTAAAAATTATAGAAACAGATGATGAAGAGAGAAAAGTTTTAGATAAGCTGGAAAAAACAGATAAATTTATGGAAACTCTTAGAGAAAATTTAAGAAAAGGTGAAAAGATAGGCCTAGATTATTAGACCTATTTTTTTAACTAATAAATATTATATAATACAATAATCTAAATATAGTTTATAATGTAATGGGAGGTATTATGGAAAATTATAAATTAATTGAAGAAAAATATATAGATGAAGTGGCATCTCTTTGCACAGTTTATGAACATATAAAGACAGGAGCCAAGGTTTTGACTCTAAAAAATAAAGATAACAATAAGGCCTTTGGCATTGGTTTTAGAACTCCACCAGAATTTGGCAACGGAGCTGCCCATATTGTTGAGCACTGCGTCCTTTCTGGTTCCAGAAAATATAGGACTAAAGAGCCTTTTATGGATTTAATAAAATCATCCCTTCAAACTTTTTTAAATGCAATGACCTATCCTGATAAGACAATTTATCCTATATCATCAAGAAATCAAAAGGATTTTGAAAATCTTATGGATGTTTATTTAGATGCAGTTTTTTATCCCCGCATCTATGAAGAAAAGAAGATTTTTATGCAAGAAGGTTGGCATTATGAAATAGACGAAAAGACAGGAGAATTAAAATATAATGGCGTTGTCTATAATGAAATGAAAGGTGTTTATTCCCAAGTAGAAAATATTGTTTCAGATGCATTTATTTTTAATCTTCACGAAAACTCTTCCTATGGTGTGGACTCAGGGGGAGATCCAAAACTTATTCCCACTCTTTCCTATGGAGAATTTTTAGACTTCCACAAAAAATATTATCATCCCTCAAATTCCTATATCTATTTATATGGCGATATAGATATGGAAGAAAGACTAAATTTTATAGATGAAAATTATTTATCTAATTTTATAAGGGAAGAAGTAAATTCTGGAATTATTTTAAATAAACCTCTAGAAAGACAAAAGAGGGCAGAAGTTACTTTTTCAGCTTCCAAAGATGAACTCAGTGAAAATAAGGACTTTTTACTTTATGGTTGGTGTTTAGGAGAATCTTTAAATAAAAAAGATGCCTTTATGAGAGATTTCCTTTCAGAACTTTTAATTGATGCAGAGGGAGCACCCCTTAAAAGGGCTTTACTTGACATTAATTTTGGAGAAGATGTTTATTCAGAAACTTCAACTTCAAAAACTCTTGACCTTGCATTAGTTTTAAAAAATACCGATGGCAATAAAATAGAAGAATTTAAGGAAATTATTGAAAACACCTTAAGAAAATTAATTAAGGAAGGAATTAATAAAAAACTTTTACTTGCAACTCTTTCCCGTTTTGAATTTAATTATAGGGAAGGGGGTGGAATTCAAAAGGCAATTATCTATTATACTCGAGCCATGAATTCTTGGTTATATGATAGAAGCCCTTTTGATTCTTTAGAATTTAATGATGTTATAAAGGAAATAAAAGCAGGTTTAGACGAAGGCTTTGTTGAAAAATATATAGAAGAAAAACTTTTAAATAACAAATATTCCATAATTCTAAAGGCTTTTCAAGAACTTGACAAAAATTTGAAGGAAGAAAATGAACTTAAAATTAAATTAAAGGAATTTAAAGAAAGCTTAAGTCCTGAAAAAATTGAAGAAATTAAGGAAAATCAAAAAGTTCTCTTTGACTATCAATTAAGCGATGATTCTGAAGAAGATAAAAAGACAATTCCTTCCCTTAAACTTGAAGATATTTCTAAGGGCATCACAAAATATGACTATGAGGAAGACAAGATTGGGGACACTTTATTTATAAAGGCTAGGGAAGCCACAAATAATATTATTTATATCACCCTTTCCCACAATATAGATTTCTTAAATGAAAGGGAAATAAAAAATTTTCCTATTCTTTTAGCCCTAATTGGAAATATGTCAACAGAATCATATTCCTATGAAGATTTAGACAATGAAATTTATATAAAAACTGGGGGCATATCCTTTAATTCATCAGCCTACCAAAAGGAAAATAGCAAAAATTTTGCTAGAAGACTTAATATAAAGATGAAAACTTTAAAGGAAAATTTTGGATCTGGTCTTGAACTTATAAAAGAAATTATAGGAAAGACAAAACTTGATGACAAAAAAAGAGCAAAGGAAGTTCTCTTAATTTTAAAATCCCAAACACAGGCTGGTCTTTTGCAAGGCGGAGCTCAAGTTGTAATGGGTCTTACAAAATCTTATTATTCAGCCCTTGGGAAATATAATTCTATAACAAATGGAATGGACTATTATTTTTACCTTACTGAAATATTAAAGGATTTTGACCAAAACTGGGATAAAATTCTAAGGGATTTGAAGAATCTTTATAAAAAGATTTTTAATAAAAATGACCTAATAATTTCTGCCACAGGTGGAGAAGAAAGCCTACAAAAAATTAAGAAAGATTTGGAAGACTATATAAATTCTTTGGCAAGGGAAAAATATGAAGCAGAAAAATTTAATTTCCAAAGGGAAAATAAAAACGAAGGAATTTATACCTCTTCAAATGTATGCTTCATTTCAAAGGGCTACAATCTTTCAGACCTTGGTGAAAATTATAGGGGCGATCTGCAAGTTCTTGGAAATATTTTGTCATCCCAATATTTGCACACAGAAATTAGGGCAAAGGGAGGCGCCTACGGAGCAGGCATTTCTTTTTCAAGATATGGAGATATGGTTACCTATTCATATAGAGATCCCAACGTTGAAAATACCATTGATGTCTACAATAGAATCCCAGAATTTATTAGAAATTTAAATCTAACAGAGGATGGGCTTAAAAACTTTATAATAGGTTCAATGAATGCCTTTGACCCACTACTAACAGTATCAGTTATAGATGAATTAAATCTTGCAAAAAAACTTACAAATGTTTGGGACGGAGATATAATTAAAAATAAGGACGAGGCCTTAAGCACAAATTTAGAAAAATTAAAATCCTATGCAGACGTTATAGAAAAAGCCTTAGCTGAAAATTATATTTCAGCCCTTGGCAGTGAAGAAAAACTAAAGGAAAATCAAAAATTCCTTAAGGATTTAAGACCCTTAAATTAAAAATTGATAATAATTATAAGACTGATCTTTTTAGGTCAGTTTTTTTATTATGAAAATTCACTTGAAAGACTAAAAAATTTTCTAAATTCAAATAATTTAAATAATTTTAAAAAATATTTTGGAAAAAAATTAAAAAAATTTCTTGGGAAACGGCTAAAAAACAGAAGATTTTCAATAATCATAAAATCATAGTAAATCGCTTAGAATTATTTTCAAAAAAGTCTTTACAAATTTCTGGAAACATATTATAATAATATTTAGTTAGTTGATACTAACTATCATTTACTCACAAGAGTAGGATTAACATATAGTTAATTCATATTACACCCATTTATTATAATGTAGTATTCTACGTTATAGCTGTACTTTAATTTAATCTAAGGATACCCCCCTTAAGATTAATAATTAAATTTTATACCAGTCTTATTTTCCATCCTCTCCTTTCATATTCAATATGGACGGAAAATACCAAAAGCCGCATTCTCCCAAATGTGGTTTTTGTTGTTGTAAAGATATTTTGTAAAAATTTTTTAAGTTTTCCTTAAATTTTTGATATTTAAAATTATTAATTTGTAAATTTTTCTTTAAAGCCTTATACTTATCTATGGTGATGACATGGAAAAAAAATTATTTTCATTTAAAGACATAAGCATAATTATAATTGCCTCTATTTTGCAGACCTTATTTGTTTTTTTACTAGCTAAGGCAAATTTTTTTGCATTGATGGCAGAAGTCTTTTCTTTTATAGTTTTATTATTAAATTTTTTACCACCTTTTTTACTAACCCTATTTTTATATGGCGTAAGTGGAAGGGTTAAAATTGCAATTATTTTAAGCTCTCTTTTTGAGCTCATTTTATTAATGGTCAACAGAACTAAAATCATTTATAGAAAAGACCCCTTTAAAATTACTGATGTAAATTTGGGACTGGAAGCTGCAAAAATGGCAAAGGATTCCTATTTTCCTGACAAATATTCAATTTTTTTTTCTATTATTTTTATTATTATAATTGGACTTATTATATTTTTTTATAAATCAGATAGGATTAAAGGGCTTACAAGAATTTTTTTGATTTTTCTAAGCATAGGTCTTGCTTATTTTTCTTACGAAAGCCTATATAAACCAAGTGATGTATTTACGTCCTTAAAAACTTATGGCAATCCTTTTAATGAAGTGGATGTTTTTAACTCAAAGGGTTTTAATTACTGTTTTATTTTTAAAATAAGGTCTTCGATAATAAGGCCTCCAGAATCTTATGACAAGGAAACATATATTTCTAAAGAAAAACTTAGTAGGCAAAAGGACATTGAACTTTTAAGGCTTAAGGAAAAGCCGAATATTGTCTGGATTATGGGCGAAGCCTTTACAGATTTTTCTCAAAATGAAGCCTTTTCTTTTGAAAAAGGAAAGGATCCCAATGAAAATTTTAAAAAAATTGTAGATGCTGCACCTATGTCAGGAAGAATTATTGTTCCTGGATATGGAGGAGGAACTGGCGATACAGAATTTGACGTTTTGACTGGAGCCCTTACAATTGATTGTGCACCAGACCAGTCCTATGCCTTTAACACAATTAAAAGAGATACAGCTGCCCTCCCAAGTATTTTACGAAATTTAGGATACAATACTAGGGGCTTCCACCCAGGTTTTGAATGGTTTTATCATAGAAATAATGTATATCCAAAGCTTGGCTTTAACGAAGCATATTTTTTAGAATCTATAGAAAATCCAAAGAACAAGGGTGATTATCTTTCAGAAGAGCAGTTTACTGATATTTATTTAGGCAGGCTTAAAAAATCTCTTGACAAGGGTGAACTTATTTTTGACTATGCTGTTGACATTCAAAATCATGGTCCCTATTTTTATGACAAGTATGGAGAAATTTATCCATTTTCATGTAAATATGATTTAACAGAAGATGGAACAAATGTCTGGGGTGGATATTTTATAGGCGTTAAGGATATGGACACCATGCTTGGAAGGGTTTATGACTTTATAAATTCAAGGGAAGAGCCGATTATTTTTGTATTTTATGGAGATCATTTGCCATCAATGGGCGAAGACCCTGACGGTTTTAAACAAATAAATCTTCCAATGACAACGGATACTTTTAATGATGAAATTCAAAGATATTCAACTCCTTATTTTGTAACGGCTAATGAAAGTGGCAGAAAATTTTTAAATCCTGAAAGTTTAGAGTATTCAAAGGGAGAAGTTATTTCTGCAAACTTTTTGTCATCAAGCGTTTTAGATATGCTTGGATTTACAAAAGCAGACAATTATAATATTTATAATTCAAGGCTAAGAAGACAAATGCCTGTAATTTCTAGACATTATATAAAATATAAGGACGAAGCCTATTACAAGACAAATTTAACTGACGAGATGAAGGAAAAATATGATGAATATAAGGGCTATGAATATTATAAAATTAATGAAAGAAAAAGGCAGTAAATTTAATTAAAAGCTTAAAAATAAAGGCATAAACTGATATAATGGGAATATACTGAATGAGGTGTATCTTTGAAAACAAATATTATTAAATTAAGTGAAAAAGAGACAAGTAAAGATGATAAAAACCTAGAAAAAATCACCAATACCTTAAAAATAGGAGGACTTGTTGTTTTTCCAACGGAAACTGTTTATGGACTTGGAGCAAATGGTCTTGATAAAAATGCCTGTGAAGGAATTTTTAAGGCAAAGGGAAGACCTAATGACAATCCGTTAATTCTTCACATAGCTCACATAAGTCAGCTTGATGAACTTGTTAAAGAAGTGCCAAAAATTGCCCAAAAATGTATAAAAAAATTTTGGCCAGGTCCGCTTACAATTATTTTTAAAAAGTCAGATCTTGTGCCAAAGGAAGTGACAGGAGGCCTTGAAACAGTTGCCATAAGAATGCCGTCAAATAAAATTGCCCACAAAATTTTAGCTGATGTAATACTTCCAATTGCAGCTCCTTCTGCAAATATTTCTGGAAGGCCATCACCTACAAAGACAGAACATGTTATTGAAGATTTAATGGGTAAAGTTGATATTATTGTGGACGGCGGCCATACAGTTGTGGGAATCGAATCTACTGTTTTAGACGTTACAAGTGACCCTCCAATGATTTTAAGGCCGGGAAAAATTACCCTTGAAGATCTACAAAAAGTTGACAAAAATATTTCTATTGACCACACAACGATTGATGCCAAAGATAAAACTGTTCCAAAATCTCCGGGACAAAAATATAAACACTATGCTCCTAAGGGGATGGCAACTTGTTTTGTTGGTGATTTAAATAATGTTGTGGCTGAAATAAATAAAAGGCTTGAAAGCTGCAAGGGAAAAAGTGCAGTGCTTGCAACAAGCGAAACGAAAGACAATTATATTGGGGCAGACCTTGTTTTAGATTTAGGTTCAAGAGAAAATTTAGAAGAAGTTGCAAACTCCTTATTTGATCTTTTAAGAATTTGTGATGAAAAAAAAGTAGAATATATTTTTGCCGAAGGATTTGAATTAAAGGGCATAGGCCTTAGTATTATGAATAGGCTTTTAAAGGCTTGTGCTGGAAGAATTGTCATAGGATTATAGGAGGAAATATGAAAATTGCAATGGGCAGTGACCATGCAGGTTTTAAACTCAAGGGCGAAATAAAAAGATATTTAGAAGAAAATAATTATGAAATAATAGATTGTGGAACGGATAGCGAAGAAAGATGCGACTATCCTGATTTTGGTCATAAGGTAGGAAAAACTGTTTCTTCAAAGGAGGCTGACTTTGGAATTGTTATTTGCGGTTCGGGCATTGGGATCTCAATTGCCTGCAACAAAGTAAAGGGCATTAGAGCGGCCCTTTGCAGCGAACCTTTATCTGCAAAACTTTCAAGAAACCATAACAATTGCAATGTCCTTGCCATGGGAGCAAGGCTTATTGGTCTTGACATGGCTAAGGAAATTGTTCATACATTTTTAAATAGCGACTTTGAAGGCGGAAGACATATAGGAAGAGTAAATAAAATTGAGGAGGATATATGAGTTTAACAGTATTAGACCATCCATTAATTAAACACAAGATGACAATATTAAGAAGAAAAGAAACGAGTTCCATGGAGTTTAGACAAATTGTTACAGAAATTTCAACCCTTATGGGCTATGAAGTTACAAGAGATTTGGAACTTAAGGATATTGAAATCGAAACACCTCTTGAAAAAATGGTAGGCAAGGAAATTTCAGGCAAAAAAATTGGAATTGTTCCTATTTTAAGAGCAGGAATAGGAATGGTTGACGGGCTTTTAACTATTGTTCCATCAGCAAGAGTTGGACATATAGGCATGTATAGGGATCCAGAAACTTTAAAACCTGTAACTTATTATTGCAAACTTCCAAAAGATGTTTCAAGTAGGACTATGATTTTACTTGATCCCATGCTTGCAACAGGCGGAACTTTAAATGCAGCAATTGACGTTTTAAAGGAAGAAGGGGCAACATCTATAAAAACAGTAAATCTATTGGCAGCTCCTGAAGGAATTAAGGCAGTTGAAGAAAGACATCCTGATGTGGATATTTATGTTGCAGAAGTTGACAGAGCTTTAAATGACCATGGATATATACTCCCAGGCCTTGGAGATGCTGGAGATAGGCTTTTTGGAACTAAATAAAATGAGTTTAAATTTTTATTTTAAACCCTTTATTTATGCTTTCCTACTCACGCTTGCAATTACGCCTCTAATGATTTATTTTGCAAAAAAACTTAAATTTTTAGATATACCTAAGGATGAAAGAAGAGTCCACAATAAGCCAATGCCAATTGGCGGTGGCTTTGGTATGTATTTAGTAATTAGTTTTTTATGCCTAATATATTTGGAGCACGATAAAACCCTTTGGATGCTTTTAATTAGCTCAACCATAATTGTCTTTTCAGGCCTTTATGATGACAAATGGGGTCTTAGTCCAAAACTAAAATTTTTATTTCAAATCATAGCAGCTATTTTTCTAATTATAGGCGGAGTGAAAATTGAATTTTTTACAAATCCCTTTGGAGCTGAAGATATTTTTAATTTAATTAATTTATTTTCTATACCCATTACAATTTTTTGGATTTGCGGCATAACTAATACTATAAATTTAATTGACGGACTTGATGGACTTGCTGCTGGGATTTCAATGATCTGTGCAATCTCTATGTTTTTTATAACGGAAAATATGAATCATGTTGCAGTAACACTTCTTTGTGCCCTTGTGGCGGGATCATGTTTGGGATTTCTGCCCTATAATTTCAACCCAGCAAAAATATTTATGGGAGATACGGGAGCCTTATATTTAGGTTTTATAATTTCCTTTATAACAATCCAAGGAGTTATGAAACAAGCGGCAATTCTTATGATGTTCGTGCCAGTTTTGGCATTAGGAGTCCCGGTTTTTGATACAACTTTTGCCATGATTAGAAGAAAACTTCAGGGCAAATCAATTGTTGAAGCTGATAAGGGCCACCTCCACCATAGGCTTTTGGCCAAAGGCTTAAATCAAAGGCAAACAGTTTTAACCTTATATGCAATTTCCATAATTTTTGGAATACTTGCAAATTTAATAGCAGATTTCAAATCTCAAACCGGTCTAGTCATCTCAGTATTAATTATTGCTATTATTATCTTAATAGGGATTTATACGGGAATGATTACGGGAAAGGAGAAAAAATGAAAATTTTATTTGTATTTGGCACAAGACCTGAAGCCATAAAAATGGCCCCTCTTATAAAGGAAATAGAAAGACACAAAGAACTAAGTAGACTTATTTGTGTTACAGGCCAGCACAGGGAAATGCTTGACCAAGTACTTCAAATTTTTAATATAAAACCAGATTATGATTTAAATATTTTTAAAAAGGGCCAAAGTTTAACTGATATAACAAGTTCTAGCCTTAGGGGCCTTGAAGAAGTTTTGAACCAGGAAAAACCTGATATTTTACTTGTGCAAGGGGATACAACAACAGTTTTTGCTGCTGCCCTAAGTGCTTTTTATAAAAATATAAAAATAGGCCATGTGGAAGCAGGCTTAAGGTCGGGAAATATTTATTCACCTTATCCAGAAGAGGCTAACAGAAAACTTGTAAGTGTTCTTGCAAATTATCATTTTGCACCAACTATTAATAATAAAAATAATCTTTTAAGAGAAGGATATGATGAAAAAAATATTTTTGTAACGGGAAATACTGTTATTGATGCCTTAAATTATACAGTGAAGGATTCTTTTACTTTTGGAGAAGATTTATTAAATAAAATAGATTATAATAAAAATGTAATTTTACTAACATCTCATCGGAGGGAAAATTGGGGAGAACCCATGGAAGAAATTTTTTCTGCCTTCAGGGATATAATAAAAGAAAGAGAAGATGTGGAAGTAATTTTCCCCATGCACTTAAATCCCCTTGTTAGAGAAAGGGCCTATAAATATTTTAAGGATTTAGATAGGGTTCATTTGATAGAACCTCTTTCCTATTTACCTTTTTCAAATTTAATAAATAAGGTAAAATTCATTGTAACAGATTCGGGAGGAGTGCAGGAAGAAGCACCAGCTCTTGGAAAACCTGTTTTGGTTGTTAGAAATGAAACTGAAAGGAAAGAGGGAATTGAAGCGGGAACTGCAAAACTTATAGGTACAAAAAAAGAAAATGTCTATAAAAATGTTCTTGAACTCTTAAATAATAAGAGTCTTTATGATAAAATGGCTAAGGCGATAAATCCCTATGGTGATGGGCAAGCTGCAAAAAGAATTGTAAAGATTTTACAAGAAAATTTATGATTTTTAAAATTTCAAAATTATATAAAATTATGTAATCATACCCTTTTTTGGGGTATAATATAAAAAATGTTTGAGGGAGGTAATTATGAAGGGGAAGACAATTGACCAAATAAAAATTGGTGATAGTGCCAGTTTTACAAAAACCATAACTGAATCGGATGTCTATACTTATGCAGGCATCACAGGTGATCTAAATCCGGCTCATATAAATGAAGTTGAAGCCGGCAAGGGAATCTTTAAAACTAGAGTCTGCCATGGTATGTTAACAGCGGGACTTGTATCTGCCGTTCTTGGGATGCAGCTTCCTGGCCCCGGTACGATCTACCTTGGACAAGAATTGAGCTTTACTAAGCCTGTTTATTTTGGCGACACGATAGAGGCAAAAGTTGAAGCATCAGAAGTTATCAATGGAAAGATTTTAAAATTAAAAACAACATGCAAAAATCAAAAGGGCGAAGTTGTCCTTGAAGGCGTGGCAACTGTAATGCCACCTCGTGCATAAAAGGAGGAAAAAATGGAAGATAGAATAGTAATCGCATCAGCAGCAAGAACACCAGTTGGTTCATTTGGCGGTGCTTTTAAAACAGTTGGAGCAGTGGAACTTGGAGTTGTAGCTGCTAAGGAAGCAATGAAGAGAGCAAAAGTTACACCTGATATGATTGACGAAGCTTATATCGGTAATGTACTACAAACAGCTCAAGGACAAAACGTTGCAAGACAAGTTGTCATTAAATCAGGAATTCCTGTAGAATGTCCTGCAGTGACAATTAATATTGTTTGTGGATCAGGATTAAGAGCAGTTTCACTTGCAACTCAAGTTATTAAAGCAGGAGATGCAGAAATTGTTTTAGCTGGTGGTACTGAAAGCATGTCATCTGCACCATTTGCAAGTAAAGATGCAAGATGGGGAGCAAGAATGGGCGATAAAAAATTAGTTGATGTTATGATTAAAGACGGACTATGGGATGCTTTCTATGACTACCACATGGGAATCACAGCTGAAAATGTTTCAGAAAAATTTGGAATTACAAGAGAAATGCAAGATGAACTTGCTTGCAGAAGCCAAAATAATGCTTCAAGAGCAAGAAAAGAAGGAAAATTTAAAGACGAAATAGTTCCTGTTGAAGTTAAGGGACGTAAGGGAAAAGTTACTGTAGTTGAAGATGACGAATTTATTAGAGATGATGTAACTATTGAATCTCTTGCAAAATTAAAACCAGCTTTCAAAGAAGGCGGAACTGTAACAGCAGGTAACGCATCAGGAATTAATGACGGAGCTGCTATGCTTGTTGTTATGAAAGAATCTAAGGCAAAAGAACTTGGGGTTGAACCTCTTGCTTATATTATTTCTTATGCAACTTGTGGCGTTGACCCACAAATTATGGGAACTGGGCCAATTCCATCTTCTACAAAGGCCCTAAAAATTGCAGGTCTAAAAGCAGAAGATTTAGATTTAATTGAAGCTAACGAAGCATTTGCTGCTCAAGCTTGCGAAGTTAATAAGGCTATGGGCTTTGACATCCAAAAAGTAAATGTAAATGGTGGAGCTATTGCAATTGGGCATCCAATTGGAGCTTCAGGAGCTAGAATTTTAACAACCTTATTATATGAAATGAAGAAAAGAGATTCTAAGAAGGGTCTTGCTACTCTTTGCATTGGTGGAGGAATGGGCACCGCTTTAGTAGTCGGAAGGGACTAAGATGGATTATAAATTTCTAAAGATTGATGAGAAAGAAAATGGTGTTATAGTTCTTACCATATCTAGAGAAAAGACTTTAAACTCATTAAATACAGAAGTATTAAAAGAGCTTTCAGACTTTTTTGAAAAAATATTTGATGATGAAGCAACCAGTGTTATAGTATTAACAGGAGCCGGCAAATCATTTGTTGCCGGCGCCGACATTGGTGAAATGGCAACTCTTTCTGCTACAGAAGGCTATGATTTTGGAAAACTAGGTATGGATACCCTTATGAAAATTGAAAAGGGAAGAAAACCAGTAATTGCAGCCGTTAATGGATATGCCCTTGGAGGTGGATGCGAAATTGCCCTTGCCTGTGACATTAGACTTGCTTCTAAAAATGCGAAATTTGGTCAACCGGAAGTAGGCCTTGGAATCATCCCTGGATTTGGGGGAACTCAAAGACTTATTAGAGCTATTGGTCCTGGATATGCTAAGGAAATGATATTTACAGCAAAAATGATTGATGCAGAAAGAGCTGAAAGATGGGGCCTTGTAAATCATGTTTATGAACCTGAAGAATTACTTGACAAGGCAATTGAAATGGCAAACACCATAGCCCAAAGAGCTCCAAAAGCTATTCAATACTCTAAATCAGCCATTGAAAGTGGTTCACAAACTGATATTGAAACAGCAATGGAAATTGAAAGAACCTCATTCGGACTTTTATTCTCAACAGAAGACCAAAGAGAAGGCATGAACGCATTTTTAAATAAAAAACAAGCAAAATTTAGTGGTAAATAAGGAGATAAAATGAAAATAGCAGTAATTGGTTCTGGAACTATGGGTTCTGGAATTGTTCAAAGTTTAGCTACAAAACACCAAGTTATTATAAGAGATATAGATCCAAAGGCCCTTGAAAAAGCTAAGGAAAAAATTAAGGATTCCTATGAAAAAAATGTTTCTAAGGAAAGAATGACCAAGGAAGAAATGGAAACAGCCCTTAAAAATATTTCAGTGTCTGCAGAAATTGAAGATATAAAAGATGTTGACGTTGTCATTGAAGCTGCAACAGAAAATCCAAAGGTAAAAAAATCTATTTTTAAAGAATTAAGCGAAGTATGTAAGGAAAATACAATTTTAGCTTCTAACACTTCATCTCTATCAATAACTGATTTAGGACAAGCAACACAAAGGCCAGAGAAAGTTATTGGTATGCATTTCTTTAATCCAGTTCCTGTTATGAAACTTGTTGAAGTTATTTCAGGAAAAAAGACTGATGAAAAAACTAAAAATACTATTATTGGGCTTGCAAAAGAAATAGGAAAAACTCCTGTTGAAGTAGAAGAAGCCCCTGGATTTGTTGTAAATAGAATTTTAATTCCTATGATTAACGAAGGAATCGGAATTTATGCAGAAGGAATTGCATCTAAAGAAGACATTGATACAGCAATGAAACTTGGTGCAAATCATCCAATGGGACCATTGGAACTTGCGGATTTAGTTGGACTTGATATTGTTCTTGCTATCATGGAAGTATTATATAATGAATTTGGTGATCCAAAATATAGACCCCACCAATTATTAAAGAAAATGGTTAGGGCAGGACTACTTGGTAGAAAGACTAAAGAAGGATTTTATAAATATTAATTTATGGGCCGTAGCCCTTACATAAAAATCTTCTAAAAATTTTAAACTTCAAAAATATTTTTTATTATAAGCTAGGTGAAAAAGGCCTAGTTTTTCTTTTGGTTAGAAAATTAAAATAAAGTCTAAATGCCAAAATATAAAAACCTAATAATAGTTAGAAGATATAAATAAAAAAGGCCATTTAAGGGCTCTTAATTAGGGATTTATTTCTTTGACAGATTGTCATTCTCAAAGCAACAAGAGATCATTTTGCTATTAAAGCTGGCGACCGAATGATAGTGCTAAGCGATGAAACAGGGATTGCATTAATACCGGCAGAGCTTTTTGAAAATAGAATGCAGGAGATTATGAATAAAATTTCCGACTTTTAATTTCATATTACTTCATCATTTTTTATATGAATTTTAAGTATACTAATGATATGTAAAGAGGGAAAATAGAAGAGCTTCAAACGGATAGATTGATTTTGTAACCGCTCTGCACCCATCCGTATATCGAATCGGAAATTGCTTAAAAGATATGTTATTTGTATTTCTGTTGTACGCACAATTTGATATAATAAGATTATGAAAATATCGGGAAGGTGGTGTTTTATATGGAAGCAAAATCAGCAAATCTTTATGCTAGTATTGAACCAGAGGTAAAAGAAAAGGCAGAAAGCATTTTATCCACACTTGGTATTCCTGCATCCAATGCCATCAATATGTTTTATAGACAGATAATTCTTCAGAGAGGACTTTCTTTTTAAGTGAAAATTCTATCTTCTCGTCCTGTAGATATGTCTGCTTTATCAGAAGTGGAACTGAATGCATAACTTGAGAAATGCTATGCGGATATCAAAGCCGAAAAAACAAGAGAAGCAAGTGCGGTTTTTGCAGAGATCCGCAAGGATTACAATCTATGATTTATACAATCAAGATTACTGACCAAGAGGTTGTGATATAAATGCTCAGCTTGATAAATACAGAAAATATGAAAAGTAATGTAAAATCGAAATTTGTTAATTTAGCCATTTAGGCTTGATTATAAATAAAGCAAAGATAAAAACGCAATGTACATCCAACAACGTACTAGAGCCGGTAGGTAGCCCGGCCGTCCTGCTTGTCAGGGTAAGTAACCTGCCCCTCCGGGTTGTCCATTCTTTGCTCATCTAAATCTTTAAGGAGGGATTGCCATGAGCAAAGTTAAATGTACGGTGTTTTTTGAAGATTCATTTTGGGTAGGTGTATTTGAAAGAAACGAGAATGGAAAATTATCTGTAGCTAAAGTAACTTTTGGAGCAGAACCAAAAGATTGTGAGATTCTGGATTTTGTCCTTAAACACTATTATGATTTACAATTCAGCCCCGCTGTGGCAACTGTTGTAAAGGAAACCAAAAAGAATCCAAAGAGAGTGCAACGTGAAGTAAGAAAGGAAATGAAGAAAACTGGCATTGGTACTAAATCACAGCAGGCTCTAAAACTGCAACAGGATCAGAACAAACAGCAACGCAAGGTGGAAAACCGTGAACGTAATCTGGTAAAAGCACAGCGAAAGTTTGAACTGAAACAAAAAAAGAAAAAAAAGAAGCATCGAGGTCATTAAGATCTCTGTGCGTTCTCGCACAATTTTCGGTTTCCATCATGCAAGTGATGTATGGCAGTCGGGATATTGAAGTTCAGCTTGATAAATACACGAAATATGAAAAGCAGTGCAAATCAAAATTTGTAGGGTTGATGAAATGATTAGGCAATGCATTGATAATGACATAGATGCAGTGATGCAAATATGACTGAATACGAATATTCAGGCACATAGTTTTATATCTTCTTATTATTGGCAGAGCAACTCTGATATAGTAAAAGAGATGTTGCCTAGCGCAGAAATATATGTGTATGAAGATAATCGCACAAAGCAAATTGATGGATTCATTGGATTGAATAATAGCTATATCGAAGGTATTTTTGTAAAAGAAACGATGCAATCAAAAGGAATTGGAAAACAATTGCTGAATCATGTAAAGGAGTCAAGTCCACATTAAAATTAAGCGTATACCAGAAAAATGAGAAATCGATTAAATTTTATCTGCGAGAGAAATCTAATATCCAATCTGAACATATAGATGACAATACGGGAGAAAAAGAATTTATAATGTTTTAGAATCGTTAAATTCCTATTTGTCGACAACAACTAAATAATAATCATAAGCATCAATCAGCAATGATTGGTGCTTTTCTTATGCTCTTAAGATACCGAGCATTTATTATGCAAATTTTAACGGAGGTGGCGGGTTAGCAAATAGAATAAAAGGTATTACTGTTGAAATTTGAAAGTTTTAAATACTTAATTGCTTATTTACTTCCCTGTTTTAACTCAATATAAAACTTTGTTTATTTCCTAGCTCAATGTTTAGGCTTCGCAAAAAAATCTTCAATTTTTCCTCTGTTAGTTTTTCGTCTGATACTTTCCAAAATTCATCATGAAGTCTACCAACAAATTTTTTTGCTGTCACTACTATATCTAAAAAGTTAATGGCTAATCAAACCTTTCCTTTTTTGCTTTCTTAACTGAGTTTCCTGCGTATCTTTTGCAAGCATTAACTTCTGTTTCTAATCTTTCCAAAATTTCTTGTTTCATGCTTAACCCTCTTTTTTTACTATACACATATTTCCGTACTATAAAAGATAAGTCAAGTTAATTAAAGGCTATCATTCTACAATTAATCAAATTAAAAAGGCTAAGAACAATCTCTGCTCTTAACCTTTTATCTAGCCACCTAAAGATTCTCTAAATAAGTTTTCCTAAAATCCCTAATTCAATGAGCCTTTGGCCTCATTTTGTAAATATGCATAGCCATAGGGCATGATCTTGCCATGTAACCTTATGGATTTTATGAGGAGGAATCTCTAAGATATCTCCCCTTTTTAAGTTTATAATATTTTCATCTAGCAAAATCTTTGCTTCTCCTTCTAAAAGCATAACTATTTCAAGTTCATCTTGATCCATTTCAGGAGTTTCTTGATCAAGGGACATTATTCTTGTGATTTTAATTTTTTTGTCCTCAAAAATGATATCTTCAATTTCTTTTTCAGGGTAAAAGGTAAGGCCTTCAAAAATATTATATATCATCTAAATTAATTATCCTTTCTATGCCAAGTTTTTTTATTTCATCTAAGTCGTGGCTAATGTAAATTAAAGAGCGCCCACTTAAATACTCTCTTGCGTTTTCCAAAACTTTATCTTTTGTTGCTTGGTCAATTTCTCTTAGGGCTTCATCTAAAATTATTAGGTCGCTTTCAAAAATTAGGCCCCTTAAGAGGGTAAGTCTTCTTTTCATCCCTCCCGATAAGTTTTTAACTTTTTCTTTACTTGAGCCTTTTAAAAGCATTTTTTCCAAAAGTATTTCGCATTTGTATAAATCCATTTCTCTTACAAGTTTTAAATTTTCATAGACTGAAAAATCTTCAAGAAGTCTATTTTCCTGAAAAACCATAGATAAGCTTCCACTGAAAAAAATTTTTCCCTTGTCAGGCTCCGTGTTTTTTAAAATTAAATTTACAAGTGTCGTCTTTCCAGACCCTGTTTTCCCTATTAGGGCAATTTTCTCTCCATAGTCAAGACTTAAGGAAAAATCTTCAAATATTTTTTTGTCCCCAAAGGATTTGTATAAGTTTTTAATTTCTAGAAGCATTAAATCAGCCTCCTTATAAGGAAGGTAAAAAATTTTTCAAGGATTAGTGAAATAAGCATGGTAACAAAGGTTAGGGAAAATAAATTACTAATATCTAAATATATTTTTGATTCATAAAGGGCCCTGCCTATTGAATTGTTTGCTATTCCTATGACTTCTGCCGAAAGACCTGATTTAAAGGATATACCTATGGCAAGTGAAGTGCTTGATAAAATATAAGGTTTTAGGGAATGAAGGTAGATGTATTTTAATTTATTTTTATAGGAAATATTGAAGACCCTGGCCATTTCTAGAATTTTCCCGTCAATTGCAAGTAGACCCTGTAATATATTTGTATAAATTATGGAAAGGCTCATAATAAAAGGGATAAAAATATTTAAGTATTTTGAGCTTAAAAAAACAAGAAGTAGGATTATAAAAGAAATTACGGGAATGCTTTTTATAAAGAGTATTAGGGGAAATAGGAGATTTTTTACTAGTGTGCTTTTATAGGAAAGTAGGCTTAAAAGTAGGGCGGCAAAAAATCCTAGCAAAAATCCTAAACAAATTTTTGAACTTGTATTAAATAAAATTAGATAAAAATTTGGATTTTTTAAATTTTCAAAAGTTTTTATTAGGACTTTAAAAGGAGATACAATAAGTATCTCCTCATTAATAAGCATGGCAAAAATTTGCCATACTATAATCCAAAATAAAATCACCAGAAAATTTTTATTGACCTTGGTAATAGAAATTTTCATCTGGAAGCTGTCCTCCAACAGTTTTAGGATCTTGAGTAAATAAGGAATTTAGGTACTCACTTAAGGCCTTTTTCATATCTTCTCCTGCAATAAAATGAATATTGCAAGCTGGAATAGCCTTCTTTGCAATTGGGGCCTTAACAATGTCATATTTTTCACTTAAAGCTGCGGCATCATCAATATTTGAATTTACATAGTCAATTGAGCTTTGATATTCTTTTAAAAATTCATCAACTACTTCCTTATTTTGATCAAGAAAATCTGCTCTTGCAATCATAACTCCTGTTACAAGCATGGAATCTCCAGGCAGCTTATCCCAAAGGTCAGTTAAAGAAAAATTTGTCTTTAATCCATCAATTTTTGTTTTTGCAACAGTTAGGAAAGGTTCTGGTAGCATTGCAATCCCATTTTCATCCTTAGCAAGGCTTTGGACCACTTCTTGATGTTCGCTTTTAAATTCAATATTCACATCCTTGTCAGGGTCAATTCCATTTTCTTTAAGAATATATCTTAAAGCATATTCTGGCGTTGCTCCTTTTCCAGAAGTAATTATTGTTTTTCCCTTCAAGTCGTCAAGAGCTGCAATATCATTTCTTGATGCTATATAAAGGACTCCTAAAGTATTAATATTTAATACCTTAATTTTACCTTCAGTTTTTTGATAAAGCACTGCTGCTAAATTTGCAGGCACTGCAGCAAGGTCGAGTTCACCTTTAACTATGCCTGTTACAACTTCATCAGGAGATGAATAAATTGTATATTTATAGTCATTTGCTGCTGAATTACCATCTGAATCTGAAAATAACTTTACTAGACCAAGAGAAGTCGGTCCCTTTAAGGCTCCTAAATTTATAAGAGTCTTTTCCTTATTATCATTTTCTTTTGTAGCAGAATTATTTTTTGAATTAGAATTTTCTATAGCTACATTTTGATTTGTTTGTTCACTTGTCTTATTTTTTTCTACAACTGCTGTATTAGAAGAACATCCAGCTAATAGCAAAGCCATTAAAAAAATACTTACAAGTGAAGTAAATTTCTTTTTCATAAAACACTTCCTTTTCTATACTTACCTAGTCAGTATATCACAGATTCTATTATATTTTTTAAAAATATTATGCTATACTAAATAAAAGATTTATTGGAGGTTAATATGCTATATTTGCTATTAGGAAATTCAGGCTCAGGAAAAACTACAATAAGAAATATTTTAGAAAAAAGGGGACTTAAAAAAATTATAACCTATACCACAAGGCCTATTAGGCCAGGAGAGAAAGATGGGGTGGATTATAATTTTATAAATAGAGAAAAATTTTTAAATTTATATAATAGGGGAGAATTTATTGGCCCTACAAAATATGCGGGAAATTTTTATGCAACTTTAAAAGAAGATCTTTTTAAGGCTTGCTCTTTAAAAGAGGATGCCTTAATTATTGTTGATCAATTTGGAGTTAAGGAAATAAAAAAAGAATTTCCTCATGCCACTTGTATTTATTTATATGTAGATGAAAATCTTTTGAAAGATAGGATGGAAAAAAGAGGGGATAAAGAAGATAGCATAAATGAAAGACTAAAAGATCTTTTTGACTATACACCCCTTTGTGATTATAAAATAGATTCAAGCGGTGATGCAGAAAATGTTTCAAAGGAAATTGAAAAAATCATAAAAAATGGTCGGAGTGAGAGGATTTGAACCTCCGGCTTCATGGTCCCGAACCATGCGCGCTACCAAACTGCGCTACACCCCGACATAAAATATATTTTATAACATTTTATATTCATTTGCAATTTATTTACAATTAGGGTTAAGAGGAAAAAATTTTATTAGTATGCTATCTTGACAAAGAAGGCATCTTGCAATAAAATAAAAGAAAACCGAAGAAGTTTTTTCATAAGGCAGAAATTAATCTGCCTATTTTTTGTTTTATGGAGGAAAAAATGAAGGTCATGGAAAATTTTGGAATAAAAGTATTTAATAAAGAAAAAATGAAAGAAAAACTGCCCTATCCCATCTATTTAAAATGGAAGGATGCCCTTAGGGTTGAAAAGGATTTGGATTCAGAAAGTGCAGATGCTATTGCTCACGCCATGAAAGACTGGGCTATAAATAATGGAGCGACCCATTTTGCCCACTGGTTTCAGCCCCTAAATGGACAAACTGCAAAAAAATATGTGGCATTTTTGGACAGGACTGCTGATGCAGAACCTATTGAAAGATTTTCAGGAAAAGAACTTATAAAAGGTGAGCCTGACGCATCTTCATTTCCATCTGGCGGAATGAGATCAACTTTTGAAGCAAGGGGATACACTTATTGGGACCTAACTGCCAATTCTTTTATAATAGACAATGTTTTTTATATACCAACAATTTTCATGTCCTATTATGGAGAAAAACTTGATAAAAGAGGGCCTCTTTTAGATTCAGTTAATGCCCTTTCAAATGTTGGAAGGGATTTGGTCAATTTATTTTCTGAAGAGCATGCCTACAGAATGAGGGTTAAAATTGGCCTTGAACAAGAATTTTTCCTTGTGGATAAGGACCTTTATGATAAGAGATCGGACCTTAAAAATGTGGGCAGAACTTTAGTGGGATGCTCCTCTCCAAAGAGTCAAGAATATATTGATAGGTATTTTGGACAGATCCCAAAAAGAGTTGAAGAATTTTTTAGGGAGGTTGATAAAAAACTTTGGGAACTTGGCATCTATTCAAAAACAGAGCATAATGAAAATGCACCCCTGCAATTTGAACTTGCAATTTTATTTGAAAATGCAAATGTAGCAATTGATGACAATTTATTATGTATGAATATTATAAAGGAAACAGCCTTAAAATATAATATGGTCTGTCTATTGCACGAAAAGCCCTTCAAAGGTGTAAATGGTTCAGGAAAGCACAATAATTATTCCATAACCACAAATTTTGGTTTAAACTGTTTTGAACCAGGACCTGACCCCTACAATAACAATATATTTTTACTATTTACGGCCGCTGTAATTGAACTTTGCTACAAAAATCAAAATCTTTTATATATTTCTTCATCATCTCCATCAAATGACCATAGGCTTGGAGGTCTTGAAGCACCACCGTCGATTATTTCAGTTTTTCTTGGAAGGGATTTAGAAGAGTTATTTATGGCCATAAAAGAAGGGAGGACCTATACAAAAGACCTAGGAGGAAAATTTAAGGGCTATTCTTTAAAAGATATTCCCAAAGATTCATCTGATAGAAATAGGACTTCAGCCGTTTCCTTTACAGGAAATAAATTTGAATTTAGAATGTTAGGCTCTTCCAAAAATGCCTCAGATTTAAACATTGTTATTAATTGTGGTCTTGCAGAAAATTTAAAGGCCATGGAAAAAAGGCTTAGCCCCTTCAAGGATGATAAGGAAAAATTAAGAAAAGAAGTTTTAGAAATTGTTAAGGAAGTTATGGAAAACTATGGAGGTTCTGTTTATTCTGGAGATAATTATTCAGAAGAATGGAAAAAGGAGGCAAAGAAAAGAGGCCTTAAAAATTACAAGAACTATTTAGAAGCCCTTCTTGCTGCCAAAAACTTAAAGCAAATAGACATATTTTTAAATAATGGTGTATTTACAAAAAAAGAATTAAAGGCATCCTATGAAATATCTTTAAATGAAGTGATTTCCTATAATCTTTTGGAAACAAGGACTCTTCTTTCCATGCTTTCTAAGGATTTAATTCCCTCCCTGAGAAAAGAATTAAATGACACAAAAGAAATTTTAAAATTTAAAGAAAATGAAGGATTAGTAAAAATATATGATACAATAAACAGTGGTTTAGAAAAATTGATTTTATCTTATTTTGAACTAAAAGAACTTTACTTACATGCTGAAAATATTTCAAATGGGGAAGAAAAGGCTCAATTTATTCAAAATAACATAGTAAATAAATTAGAGGAGTTAAGAAATATTTCAGATGA
Source organism: Peptoniphilus raoultii (assembly GCF_900099555.1). Lineage (GTDB taxonomy): Bacteria > Bacillota > Clostridia > Tissierellales > Peptoniphilaceae > Peptoniphilus_A > Peptoniphilus_A raoultii. The sequence continues at coordinate 34,202 of NZ_FMWM01000002.1, read as the reverse complement.
ACTTGAAATGTTCATAAGTAGGAATAATTTATATCTCCCAACTTATGAAGATATGTTTAATTCATTAGACTAGGAGGATTTATGGCAAAATTTATTTTTGTTACAGGAGGCGTTGTATCAGGAATAGGAAAGGGAATTTCTGCTGCTTCAATTGGCAGGCTTTTAAAAGACAGAAATTTAAAAATATTTATGCAAAAATTTGACCCCTACCTAAATATAGATCCTGGAACAATGAGTCCCTTTCAACATGGAGAAGTTTTTGTAACCTATGACGGAGCAGAAACTGATCTTGACTTAGGACATTACGAAAGATTTACAGATGAAGAACTGACAAAAAGAGCCAGCATAACAACGGGGAAAATTTATTCAAGAGTTATTGCAAAGGAAAGACGTGGAGATTATAACGGAGCTACAGTGCAAGTAATCCCCCACATTACAGATGAAATAAAAAATTCTGTTTACAAGGCTGCTGAAGAATCAGGAGCAGATGTTGTAATTACAGAAATTGGCGGAACAGTTGGCGATATTGAGTCCCTTCCATTTTTGGAAGCCATAAGGCAAATTCATTCAGAAAATAAACCAGGCGATGTTTTATTTGTTCATACAGTTTTGGTGCCAAATATTCCAGGCACAAGCGAACTAAAAACAAAGCCGACACAGCACTCCTATAAAGAACTTATGTCAAATGGCATTAAGGCAGATGTCATAATAATTAGATCAAATGGAGAAGTGAGCCAGGCCGTAAAGGAAAAAATTTCCCTATTTTGTGATGTGCCAATGGAAGCAATTGTTCAGTCTTCAAATGTTGACCTTATTTATGAAGTGCCTTTAGTATTTCATAAGCAAGGCCTTGATGAATTTATCTTAAAATATTTAGGTCTTGAAGATCAAGAAAAATCTGATGGGCACTGGTCAAAAATGGTTGAAAGATTTAAAAAGGCAAAAGAAGAAATAAATATTGCCCTTGTTGGGAAATATACAGAACTTCACGATGCTTATCTTTCTGTAACTCAAGCTCTTTTAGATGCTGGCTATGAAAATGGTGCAGATGTAAAAATAAAATGGATTGATTCAGAATGTGTAGAAAACAATCCAAAAATTTTTAAGGGCATTGATGGCATAATTGTGCCTGGAGGTTTTGGTCAAAGGGGAACTGAAGGTATGATAAAAACCTCAAAATATGCAAGAGAAAATAATATCCCCTATTTTGGCATATGCTACGGCATGCAAATTGCCTTAATTGACATTGCAAGAAATAAACTTGGCCTTAAGGGTGCGTCATCAACAGAAATAAACCCCGATACTCCTTATCCAATAATTGACCTATTGGAAAATCAAAGAACAGTAAAAAATCTTGGCGGGACATTAAGACTTGGAAATTATCCCTGCAGCCTAGAAGAAAATACTCTAGTAAGAAAACTTTATGGTCAAGAGAAGGCTTATGAAAGACATAGACATAGATATGAATTCAATAATGATTTTCGCGGAGCCATAAGAAAGGCGGGAATAATATTTTCTGGAATAAATGAAGATTTAGACCTTGTTGAAATAATAGAAATAAAGGATCATCCATTTTTTGTTGCCTGCCAATTTCACCCAGAATTTAAATCAAGGCCAACAAAAGTTCATCCACTTTTTGATGGATTTATTAAGGCTACTAAAAATTCTAAAAATAAATAATGAAATTTATCTTATCAGAGATACGCTTATTTTAAGTGTATCTTTTTTTGTATAAAATAAATAACAAATATATAAAAAAATGCTTCACTTTTAAAAACTTTAATGATATAATGTTAAAAATTTTAGGAAGGAGAAAGATAAAATGAAAAAGAAATTATTATTCTTAATGATGGCATTATTATTTTTGACAGCATGTGGCACAAGTAATAATACGGGAAATGCATCTGGTAGTGGTGGAGAGGATTCAGATGAAATCATTTTAAGAGGAATCGGTCCTAAGACAGGTGCAGTTGCAATTTATGGTTTAAGTGCAGAAAATGGAATAAAGATGGCTATTGATGAAATAAATGAAGCTGGCGGCATAAATGGGAAAAAAATCAATTATGAATCTGGAGATGACAAAGGCGATTCTACAGAAGCCATGAATTTATATTCAAGATACGTTGAGGAAGGTGCCCACGCTATTATTGGTGCAGTTACTTCAAAACCAACTTTAGCAATAGCTGAAAATTCACAAGAAGATAATATACCAATAGTTACTCCTACTGGAACTATGCTTTCAATTACAGAAGGAAAACCAAATGTCTTTAGAGTTTGTTTTACTGACCCAAGCCAAGGAGTTACTCTTGCTAACTTTGCAGCAAATAATTTATCTGTAAAAACAGCAGCAGTTTTAAGAAATACTTCTTCAGATTATTCTAACGGCGTTTCAGATGCCTTTATTGAAGAAGCAAAGGCTAAGGGAATTGAAATTCTTGCTGATGAAGGATATGGTGCAACAGACAAGGACTTTAAGGTTCAATTAACAAATATTAAATCACAAAATCCTGATGTACTTTTAGTTGCAGACTACTATGAAAATGACGTTGTTATAGCAAAACAAGCTAAAGATTTAGGAATTAATTCTAAAATCCTTGGCCCAGATGGATGGGACGGCGTTCTTTCAGTTGCAGCAGAAGGCGATGAAGGTATTTTTGAAAATTGTTATTTTACAAACCATTATTATGTAGATGATGAAAAGGAAGTTGTTAAAAATTTCGTTGATAATTATAGAAAACTTTATAATGAAGATCCTTCTTCATTCTCAGCTTTAGGCTATGACACAGTTTATGTTTACAAAAAGGCTTTAGAGGAAAGTAAATCTTTAAGCCATGAAGACATAATTGAAGCTCTAAATAATGTAACCATAGATGGAGTTACAGGTTCTTTAAAATTTGACGAAAACAATAATCCAATAAAATCTACTGCAATCCTAACTATAAAGGATGGTAAGTACGTTTTAGATTCATTTGTTGAATAATAATAAGAGGGCAGTTACTGCCCTTTTTTTTGGAGGTTAGTATGGAATTTTTATTACAAATTATAAATGGCCTTTCCTTGGGTTCAATATATGCATTAGTGGCTTTGGGCTACACAATGGTTTACGGTATTGCTCTTTTAATTAATTTTGCCCATGGCGAAATAATTATGGTTGGGGCCTATACAGTAGTTTTTTCGACAACTTTAGTTTTTGCAAAATTATCACTTCCCCTATGGTTTTCAATTATCCCAGCAGTTATTGTCTGCACTCTTTTAGGACTTTTAATTGAAAGAGTTGCCTACAGACCCTTGAGAAATTCGCCAAGAATTTCTAATTTGATTACGGCAATTGGAGTTTCACTTCTACTTCAAAATACAGTTATGGTTCTTTTTGGAGCAGGGGCTAGATCAAGTCAGTCAATTTTTAATATTTCAACAATTAATTTAGGCTCTTTAGAAGTTCCTTTTATTTCTATAATAACAATTCTTTTAACGGCTATTTTGACTTTAGCCCTTCAATTTTTTATGAAGAATACAAAAACAGGCAAGGCCTTATTGGCAACAAGTGAAGATTTTGGTGCAGCACAACTTGTGGGCATTAATATTGATACTTCTATGGTTGCAACTTTTGCAATTGGTTCAGCCCTTGCAGGAGTGGCCTCAGTTTTATATATGGGAACTTATGGACAAGCTCAGCCTTTAATGGGATCAATGCTTGGAATTAAAGCTTTTACAGCAGCCGTTATTGGTGGAATAGGTCTTATCCCTGGAGCCGTTATTGGCGGTCTTTTGCTTGGTATTGTGGAGGCTCTAACTCGTGCATATCTATCATCAAAACTAGCTGATGCTATAGTTTTTTCAATTTTAATTATTGTACTTTTAATTAAACCCACAGGACTTTTGGGCAAGAATATGAAGGAGAAAGTGTAATGAGAAGAAAAAAACTTATAACTTACTTTCTTACCGTATTCCTTTTAATTGGACTCTACGGTATTATTTTATTTTTAAACAGGCAGGGAATTGTCAATAGATATTCTTTAACAGTTTTAAGAATGGTTTGTATAAATATAATTTTGGCAACATCATTAAATATTACTGTGGGAAATTTAGGACAAATTACCCTCGGCCATGCAGGATTTATGTCAATTGGGGCCTATAGTGCAACTCTTTTTGTAAAATCTGGTCTTGTTCCAGGCATGGGCGGCTATATTTTAAGTTTAATTCTTGGAGGACTTATAGCCCTTATTATAGGAATTATTATTGGTCTTCCTGCTCTTCGTTTAAAGGGAGATTATCTTGCAATTGTTACTCTTGCCTTTGGAGAAATAATTAGAGTTTTAATTGAATATTTTTCATTTACTGGTGGGGCTCAAGGTCTTAGCGGAATTCCAACAATGAAAAGTTTTGATTTTATATATGTAATTATGTGTATTTGCGTAGCCCTTATGTATTCAGTAATGACAAGTAGACACGGCAGGGCAGTTTTATCAATTCGTGAAGATGAAATTGCTTCAGAAGCAAGCGGTATAAATGTAACTTATTACAAAACTTTCGCCTTTGGTCTTTCAGCATTTTTTGCAGGAGTTGCTGGAGCAATTTATGCACAAAATATTGGCGTTATTGACGCAAAAGTCTTTGACTATAATAAAAGTTTTGATATTTTGGTAATGGTTGTTTTGGGAGGTATGGGTTCCTTTACAGGTTCAGTAATTTCAGCTACTGTATTGACAGTTATACCTGAAGTTTTAAGGTCCTTTGCTTCTTACAGAATGATAATTTATTCACTTGTCTTAATATTAATGATGATCTTTAAGCCTGAAGGCCTTTTAGGCAGAAAGGAATTTTCTATTCACAAAATTGCAGAAATTATGACATCAGGTGACAAGAAAAATAAATTTTTCAAGAGAAAAGGTGATCAAAATGATGAATAGTGTATTGGAATGTAAAAATGTCAGCATAGAATTTGGGGGTTTAAAGGCGGTAAATAATTTTAACCTTACCATTGAAAAGGGAGAGCTTTTAGGATTAATAGGTCCAAATGGTGCAGGCAAAACTACAGTTTTTAATTTAATTTCAGGCGTTTATAACCCAACAGAAGGAGAAATTTTTCTTAACGAACAAAAAATTTCAAATAAAAGCACTTCTCAAATTGTTAAGCTAGGAATAGCTAGAACTTTTCAAAATATAAGACTTTTTAATAAGATGACAGTTCTTGAAAATGTAAAAGTTGCAGCAAATGATAGTATGTCCTATGGAATTTTTACAGGAATGTTTAGACTTCCAAAATACTGGAAAGAAGAAAATGAAGTTAATGATAGGGCAATTGAAATGCTTAAAATTTTTGATCTTGATAAATTTTGGTTTATGCCTGCAGAATCACTATCCTATGGTCAACAAAGAAAACTTGAAATTGCAAGAGCCATGGCAACAAAACCCTCGCTTCTTCTTTTAGATGAACCAGCAGCAGGAATGAATCCAAAAGAAACTGAAGAATTAATGAATACAATTGCTTTAATAAGAGAAAAATTTAATATAACAATTTTATTAATTGAACATGATATGAAACTTGTCCTAGGAATTTCCTCAAGGCTTATGGTTTTAAATTATGGACAAATTCTAGCAGAGGGGAATCCAAAAGAAGTTATTAATAATCCCGAAGTTATAAAGGCTTATCTTGGAGGTGGACCAAGTGCTTAAAGTAGAAAAATTAGATGTATATTATGGAAATATTCACGCCCTTCAAAAAATAAATTTAGAGGTAAATGAGGGAGAAACTGTTTCTCTTGTAGGAGCAAATGGAGCAGGAAAGACAACGACCCTACAATCTATTTCAGGCCTTGTGCCAAAAGAAGGAAGAGTTAATTTTTTAGGAGAAGACATTTCAAAATTCAAAGCCCACGAAATTACAAAAAAAGGAATTGCACAGGTTCCTGAAGGCAGAAGAGTTTTTACTGGTCTTTCAGTTTACGACAACTTAATTCTGGGTTCCTATTTAATTAAGGGTTCAAGCGATCATATTTTAAAGAGAATATATGAAATGTTTCCAATTTTAGAAGAGAGAAAAAATCAGTTGGCAGGCACACTTTCAGGAGGCGAGCAGCAAATGCTTGCTATGGGAAGGGCCCTGATGTCAAGACCAAAACTTTTGCTTCTTGACGAGCCTTCCATGGGCCTATCGCCAATTTTTGTAGATAAAATTTTTCAAGTTATAAAAATTTTAAAGGAAGAAAAGACAACAATTTTATTAGTTGAACAAAATGCAAATCTTGCCCTTGAAGTTTCAGATAGGGCCTACGTTTTGGAAACTGGAAAAATTGTTAAAGAAGGACTTGCAAAAGATTTGGCAAATGATCCTTCAATAAAAGCAGCTTATTTAGGCGAATAAGTATATAATAAAAAGTTGCAAGAAAAAACTAGAAGATAATTTTCTCCTAGTTTTTTTCTTTTTATTATTCTTCTTCTAATTTTTCAAGCCCTTCTTCTTGGACAGTTTTTAAGGCTTTGTAAGAAGTTTCCATAAGTTTATGCTCTTATTCGTTTAAATGAATTTCAATGATTTTTTCAATGCCATTTCTTCCAAGAATTACAGGAGTTCCGATATAGATGTCATTAAAACCATATTAGCCATAAAGATAAGCTCCAACAGTAATAATTGAATGAGAACTTTCAATAATAATTCTACAAATTTTTGCAAGAACAGTTGCAACGCCGTAGTAAGTTGCCCCTTTTGTATTAATTATTTTATAGGCAACGTCACGGACATTTGCATAAATTTCTTCCTTTGCACTTTCAAGGGCATCAGTTTTTTCCTTAATCCATTTTTCCACTTTCTTTCCGCCAATTGACGCATTTGACCAAACAGGGAAGGATGTGTCGCCGTGTTCACCCATAATATAAGCTGAAACGTCACGAGGATCAACTCCTACAAAACGAGATATTCCATCAAAACCTGATTTTATAATTTCAGAAACAACGGATTTAATTATTTTCAAATTTTTGTAAACAAGATCAAGTTTTGTTTCGCCTGGGTTTTGTGGTGCACCAGCAGTAATAACAACAATATCTGCATCCGCACAGTCGCTATATTCGGCTGAATATATTTTTTTTGTTGCATTGTAAGTTATGGCTGGATTTAAGTCCATGGCATCTCCAATAGTTTTGTTTTTGTTCATGTCAATAATGCCAAGTTCTCTTCCGAGACCCTTTAAAGTCATTGCAAAGGCAAAACTTGAACCAACAGATCCATCACCTACAAGAATAACTTTAAAATTTGGATTTTTTCTCATATTCTCCTCTTCCTATTCATGAGTTTATTAATTCTATAATAATTAAAATTTATAGTAAAGAAAAATTTACAAATAAATAAAAAATTAAAGAAAAAGGCTTGACATTAATAAAAGTTTTTTGTAAACTGATATTTAAATTTAAACTTTATAAAAAGAAGAGTAGTTATAAAAAGAGATTCCAGAGAGCTTTGTTGTGGTGAGAAAAGCAGATCGATTTATAATGAACATGGTCTTTTTCTAGGATTTGTCGATATTAGACATTTACGGGAGCTCCCGTTACAGAGCTAGAGTATGATAGTACTTGATGAGTTTGCATATGTGAGTATGCATTAAATAAAGGTGGTAACACGAGCTTTCGTCCTTTGAGGATGAGAGCTCTTTTTTTATCTCATAAAACTATCAAATATAATTTTTGGAGGATAATAAGATGACAAAGAAAAATTTTAAGAACTTAGAAACTTTATGTGTGCAAGCAGGCTATGAACCAAAAAGTGGGCAGCCAAGAGTTGTGCCAATTGTTCAGTCAACAACTTTTAAATATGACAGTACAGAAACAGTTGCAAATCTATTTGACTTAAAAGAAGGAGGATTTTTCTATACTAGACTTGGAAATCCTACAACTGATGCCCTTGAAAAGAAAATTGCAGCCCTTGATGGAGGAGTGGCAGCTGTGGCAACTTCATCAGGCCAATCAGCAAATCTTAATGCAGTTTTAAATATAACAAAGGCTGGAGAAAATATTGTTGCCTTAAATAATGTTTATGGAGGAACTTTTAATCTTTTAGGAACAACTTTAATAAAATATGGCATAGAAGCAAGATTTGTTTCATGTAATGACTTTGAAGAATTAGAAAGAAATATTGATAGCAAGACAAGACTTATTTTAGGAGAAGTTTTGGCAAATCCTTCAACTCAAATTTTAGATATTGAAAAATATGCACAAATCGCTCACTCTCATAATATTCCCCTAATTGTAGACAACACTTTAACAACTCCAGTTCTTTGCAAACCAATAGATTTTGGGGCTGATGTTGTAACCTATGCTTCAACAAAATATTTGGAAGGACACGCAACAACAATTGGAGGATTAATTGTGGATTCGGGAAATTTTAATTGGTCCAAGGGAAATTATCCCTGTCTAACAGAAAAGGATGAATCATATCACGGTCTTGTTTTCACAGAAGCCTTTGGAAAGGCCGCTTATGCTGCAAGAATAAGAACTGTTTTATTAAGAGATTTTGGAAATGCCCCCTCACCCTTTAATGCCTTTTTAACAATTTTAGGAATTGATACTCTCTTCCTAAGACTTGAAAGACATTCACAAAACGCCTTAAAAATTGCAGAATTTTTAGAAAAACATGAGAAGGTTGAATTTGTAAATTATCCTTTCTTAAAATCTTCTCCTGATTATGAACTTGCAAAAAAATATTTAAGGGCAGGAAGTGGAGTTATATCCTTTGGAATAAAAGGAGGAAGGGAAGAAGCTGCAAAATTTATAGATTCTCTTGAATTATTAACTCTTGTTGTTCACGTTTCAGATGTAAGATCCTATGCTCTTCATCCTGCTTCATCAACTCACAGACAGCTTTCAGATGAAGAACTAAAAAAAGCTGGCATACCTGGAAATTTAATTAGACTTTCAATTGGGATAGAAAATGCTGACGACCTAATTAGCGATATAGATAATGCCCTAAGGGCCTAAGGAGAAAAAAATGCCTGTAATAATTCCTGAAAATTTAATTTCAAAAGATATATTAAATAAAGAAAATATTTTTACCATAAAAAATACAAGGGCTTCAAGCCAAGATATAAGGCCTTTAAAAATAGGGATTGTAAATTTAATGCCAAGAAAAGAAGTAACTGAAATTCAGCTCCTTAGACTTTTATCAAATACAAGTCTACAAATTGACGTGGATTTAATTAGAATGGATTCCTATGAACCAAAAAATTCTTCCAAAAGTCACTTAGAAAGATTTTATAAGACCTATGAAGATATTAAGGAAGATAAATATGACGGCTTAATTGTAACGGGAGCTCCTCTTGAAAAAATTGAATATCAAAATATAAAATATTGGGAGGAGTTGACAAAGATTTTTGAATTTGCCAAGAAAAATGTATTTTCCACTATGTTTATTTGCTGGTCAGCTCAAGCAGCCCTAAAATATTTTTATAATATTGATTCAGTCATTTTAAATAAGAAAATTTTTGGGGTTTATGAATTTGAAAAGGCATCAGATGATAAATTACTAAAGGGTTTTGATGATATATTTTATGTTCCAACTTCAAGATATTCCTATGCCGAAGAATCCTCCTTTATTGGGAGAGAAGATTTAGAAGTTTTATCTTCAAGAGATGATACTGGAATTGGCCTTGCGAAATCTCTTGATGGCAGATTTATTTTTAATTTTGGCCACTTAGAATATGACAAGCAGACCCTTCACGAAGAATATTTAAGGGATCAAAAAAAGGGTCTTGATACAGATTTGCCTTCCAATTATTATAAGGACAATAATCCCCAAAAGGATATTGTTGTAAGGTGGAAGTCTTCTGCAAACTTATTATTTTCAAATTGGCTAAATTATTATGTCTACCAAGAAACCCCCTATAATATAGAAGAAATAAAAACAAAATCTGTTTCAAAATTTGGCGGAACCTCACTTTCAGATTCTGATCAATTTAAAAAGGTTAAGGACATAATTTTATCTAAGGAAGACAGGGATATAATTGTCGTATCAGCACCTGGCAAGAGATTTAAAGAAGATAAAAAAGTAACAGACCAGCTTATAAAGATAAATGAATTAAATGAAGATATTAAGGACCTTTCTCTTGAAATCGAAAAACTTCAAAGGGCCTTAAATAATTTGTATGAAGACAAGGGGAAATTTACAGATGAAGTTAAAAATAGATTTTTAGAAATTTCTAACAAACTAAAACTTGAAGCAGTAGAAAAGATTATTAATGAAACTTTTGAGGAAATTAAAAATTCTTCCTCCAAAGATTTTATAATTTCAAGAGGCGAATATTTAAATGCAGTATTAATGGCAGAATTTTTGGGCTATAAATTTGTAGATGCCAAGGATATAATTTCCTTTAACAGGGAAGGGCAAGTTGATTTTGAAAATACTAAGGAAAAAATCAAAAGCCAAATTAAAAGAGGAGAAAAAATTGTAGTGCCAGGATTTTATGGTAGCGACTCTGGAGGAAATATAAAAACTTTTGCCAGAGGCGGTTCAGACTACACAGGTTCAATAATTGCTTCTGTTTTAAATTCTTCTGTCTATGAAAACTGGACAGATGTAAATGGAATAATGACTGATGATCCAAATAAAAATGATAAGGCAAAGACCATAGAATATTTATCCTATAGACAGCTTGAAAATATTATTGATGGCGGTGCATCCGTCTACCAAAAAGATGCAATTGGACCTGTAAAAAATAAGAATATAACTATAAAGATTTTAAATACTAATGACCCAGATTTTAAGGGAACAGAAATTAAAGATAATTAAATAGCAAAAGCCTATGAAAAGGACTTAGTTTAAAAACCTGGTCCTTTTTTTTATGACAAAGATAAAAAGGAATAAGTCCTTAAAATTTTTAATTTTTTTAAAAATAATCTTATAAACTTCTTACAATTGAAAGAAGTTTTTACTTAAACTTTCCTTTATTTTATCTTTATTAAAAATTCTAAATAGTGTAAAATAAGAAAGAGGAGACTATCTTGGAATATTGGGATCTATATAATAAAAACGGAAAATTTAAGCATAGGGTTATTAAAAGAGGCATGGAAATAAAAAACGGTCAATACCATTTAGTTAGTGAGGGCTGGATTCTTAGAAGTGATAATAAATTTATTATTCAAAGAAGGTCCTTAAATAAATCGACTTTTCCTGGAATGTGGTATTGTTCGGCAGGCGGTTCTGTTATTTCTGGTGAAAATTCCAAAGAAGGTATGAAAAGGGAATTTTTTGAAGAACTTGGCCTTGATTTAGCCCTTGATGAAATTAAGCTTAAAAGAATAATTTATGGCAGAAACTCTATCTTTCATATATTTTTAGTGAAAAAAGATTTTGATTTAGATGAAATTACTATGCAAAAAGAAGAAGTTATGGATGTAAGACTTGCAAGTGCAGAAGAAATTTTACAAATGGTTGATAGGGGAATTTTTATTGGCTTAAATTATTATAGGGATTTCTTTAAAAAAATTCAGGATGAAGGAAAATAATCGTCTCTTGTTGAGGCGTTTTTTTATAGGAGGAAATATGAAACTATTTAATTCACTTAGGGGTAAAAAGGAAGAATTTGTCCCCATTAATGAGGGAAAAGTTACCATGTATAATTGCGGCCCCACTGTCTATAATTATATTCATGTTGGCAATGCAAGGCCCATTGTAGTCTTTGATACTTTAAGAAGATATTTTTTATACAAGGGCTATGATGTTAAATTTGTTTTAAATTTTACAGATGTTGACGATAAAATCATAAATAGGGCAAATGAAGAGGAGATAACCACTGATGAAGTTGCCGAAAAATATATTGAAGAATTTAAAAAAGATGCAGGTGGCCTTGGACTTTATGATTACGAAACCATAAACCCAAGGGCAACTCAACTTGTGCCTGAAATGATTAATTTTATAGAGACTTTAATTGACAAGAAAGCGGCCTATGTTTCAGAGGGAGATGTTTATTTTGATGTAAACTATGCAAAGGACTATGGCAAACTTTCAGGAAAAAATATTGAAGATTTGATTAGCGGGGCAAGGGTAGATGTTTCTGAAAAGAAAAAAAATCCCTATGACTTTGCCCTATGGAAAAATAAAAAAGAAGGAGAACCCTTTTGGCATGCTCCTTGGGGAGATGGAAGACCCGGCTGGCATATTGAATGCAGCGTAATGGCAAAAACTATTTTGGGAGATACAATTGACATCCACACAGGCGGCGAAGATTTAAAATTCCCCCACCACGAAAACGAAATTGCTCAGTCAGAAGCCTGCAATGACAAAGACTTTGCAAGATATTGGCTCCACAATGGAATGATAACAGTTAATAGTGAAAAAATGTCAAAATCCAAGGGCAATTTTTTCACAGTTAGAGAAATTTCGGAGGAATATGATCTAGAAATTTTAAGATTTTTCCTACTAACAACTGGATACAGATCGCCCATTAATTTTTCAAGAGAAGTTATGGACCAAACAAAAAATGCCTCTAAAAGACTTTATAATGCAAGGGATAAAATTATAAGAGATTTAGAAGCTTCTAAAATAGAAAATTTAAAGGATGAAGAAAAAGAATTAAAAGAAAAGTTTATAGATTGCCAAAAGAAATTTGAAAGGGCCATGGATGATGATTTAAATACAGCTGATGCCATAACAGGAGTTTTTGATTTGGTTAAGGAAATAAATTTAAATCTTTCAGAAAATTCATCAAGGGAAATTTTATCTTTTGCACTTGATATTCTAAAAAAATTGACAAGAGTTTTGGGAATTATGGAAAAGGAAGATAAGGAAGATGACGACTTTTCAAAGGAAGTAATGGATTTAATTGAAAAGAGAAATGCAGCCAGAAAAAATAAAGACTTTAAAGAGGCTGATGAAATTCGTGATAAACTTTTAAAAATGGGTATATCCATAGAGGACACGAGAAAGGGTACACTTTGGAAGAGAATTTAAAAAATCTTTTGCATCTTGGAGAAACTTATAATGAGAAAAATATAAAGGAGCTTTCACCCTTAGCTCTTGCCTTTATAGGTGACGGAGTTTTTGAAATTTTAGTTAGAACTCACGTCTTAAATAAAAATCTTTCTGCCAATAAGCTTCACAGAGAGGCCATAAAATATGTAAAGGCAAAAAATCAAAGGGATTTATTGGAAAAAGTTAAAGACAATTTAGATGAAGAAGAAAGGCAAATTGTAAAGAGGGGGAGAAATGCCAAGAGCCATACAGTTCCCAAAAATGCTGAAATTTCAGATTATAAAATGGCAACGGGACTTGAAGCTCTTTTTGGCCATCTTTATCTTTTGGGCAGATATGAAAGGATTCTTGAAATTTTTATGGAGATGATAAAATGAAGGTAAAAATAATTGCCTATACAAATTTTCCTGAAGAAACAATTGCTAAGTCAGCAAAACTTTGTTATTCAAGGGTGGGTGTAGATGAAATCAGCGAAAAATTAGATGAGGATTCTACAAATAATTTTTTAAATATGCTTATGGGTCTTTCGCATTTATCTCCACTAGAGCACGCTTCTTTTACATTTGCAGTTGAAGGGGTTTCAAGAACTTTAACTCACCAGCTTGTAAGGCATAGAATTGCATCTTATTCTCAGCAGTCCCAAAGATATGTAAGGCTTGATCATTTTGAATATATCATCCCGCCGCAGATTGAAAAAAATGAAAGGGCAAGGGAAATTTATATTAAGGCCATGGAAGAAGATCAAAGGGCCTATAGTGAACTTGTAGATATTTTAGTTGAAGAAAATTCGAGACCCTATATTGAAAAGGGAATGACTAGGGAAAAGGCAATAAGAAATGTTGAAAAACTTTCCATTGAAGATGCGAGATATGTTTTTCCAAATGCCTGCGAAACAAAAATTGTCTTCACTATGAATGTTAGAACTCTTTTGCATTTCTTTTCACTAAGATGCTGCAATAGGGCCCAATGGGAAATAAAGCAGATGGCAACAGAAATGCTAAGACAGTTAAAGGAGCTTAGCCCAATTTTATTTGAAAATGCAGGACCGGGCTGCGTAAATGGTCCATGTCCTGAAGGGAAAATGACCTGCGGAAGGGCAAAAGAAGTTAGAGAATTTTTTAATGGATTAGGAGAAAAATGACGTATATTTATGGAAGAGGGCCAGTTATTGAAGCCCTGAAAAATAAAAAAGTTGATAAATTATATTTGGCAGCAAGTGGTGGCTCAATAATAAAAATAAAGGCAATGGCAGATGAAAATAAGGTTTTAATTGCCCGTGTTTCAAAGGATAAGCTCGATAAAATGACAGAAGGAAAAAATCATCAAGGCGTTTGTGCTCTTATAAGCGGATTTAAATATACGGATTTTGATGAACTTTTAAATGACCTAAGAGAAAAAGAAGCTGCAAAACTTTTGATTCTTGATAAAATTGAAGACCCCCACAATTTTGGAGCAATTATAAGATCATCTTTATACTTTGCCTTTGATGCAATTATTATTCCAAGGCACGGGTCTGTCCTTGTAAACGATACAGTCTATAAAACTTCTCAAGGGGCAGTAGATAGTGTAAAAATTTCTGTGGTAAATAACCTTTCTCAGGCTATTGAAAAATTAAAAAAAGAAAGTTTTTGGATTTATGCCTGCCATATGAATGGGGAAGATATAAAGGATACTACCTTTGACAATAAGCTTGCTTTAATTATAGGAAATGAAGCTAAAGGAATAGCAGAAAATTTAAAAAAACACGCCGATTTTATAGTAAAGATTCCAAATTATTCAGATTTTGATTCCTTAAATGCTTCAGTTGCAGCGGCAATTGTCATGTATGAAGTGGTAAGATGATTCACAACAGACGTTATGAAAAAAATAAAAATTACCTATTTATAGATGGTTACAATATAATAAATTTTTGGGAGCCTTTAAATAAATTAAAGGAGATTTCTTTTGAAGAAGCAAGAAATGAACTTATAAATATTTTAATTGAGTTTTCCCATACAACAAGCGAAAAAATTATTCTTGTTTTTGATGCCTATTTAGTTAAGGGATCTAGCGGAAAAATTTATAGTAAGGATGGAATTGACATTGTCTTTACAAAAGAAAATGAAAGTGCCGACCACTATATTGAAAGGGAGCTTGACAGAATAGGAAGACTGAGAAATGTTAGAGTTGCATCATCTGATTCTACTGTCCAATCCATAATTTTATCAAGAGGAGGCAGCAGGACATCAGCAAGAGAACTGGAGATTGAAGTAATTAATTCAAAAAAAGTTACTGAAAACTTTAGGAGAAAATTAAAAAGGGACAAGGTAAATTCTTTAGATAAAAATAATTTAAAAAAACTAAAGGATTTTAAAGATTATTTGAGGTAGGTGAAAAATGAATTATCAAGACTATGGCGAATATAGAGAAAAGTTCGTCGAAATGATTAAAGAAAAAAGACTGACAGAATTAAAAAGTATTTTGGCAGATCTGAATGTAGTTGACGCTGCAGAAATTATTGAAGATATGGAAGATATGGAGCTATTAATTTGTTTTAGAATGTTGCCAAAGGAAATGGGAGCAGAAGTATTTTCTTATATGGAACCCTTTGACCAAAAGAGAATCATAAACAAAATCAACGATGCAGAGCTTCAAGAAATTTTAGATGAACTAGACTTTGACGATATGATTGACATTTTGGAAGAAATGCCAGCAAATGTTGTAACAAAAGTTCTTAAGAAATCAACACCAGAAGAAAGAACACAGATTAATAAATTTTTAATGTATGATAGGGACTCCGCTGGTTCATTAATGACCATTGAATATGTTTCACTAAAAAGAGATTGGACAGTGGGCGAGGCCCTTCAGCACATAAAAGAAGTTGGTATGGATAAGGAAGTTATTTATACCTGCTATGTTGAAAGCGAATATAAACAGTTACTTGGATTTGTTTCCTTAAGAACTCTTGTTACTACAGACAAAAACAAGTTAATTAATGACATCATGGAAACAGATTTAGTCTATTTAAATACAACTGACGATAAAGAAGAAGTTGCCCAAACATTTATGAAATATGGGTACATTGCCATGCCCGTAGTGGATCGTGAACACAGACTTTGTGGAATTATAACTTTCGACGATGTTATGGACATTGTGGAAGACGAAGCAACAGAAGATATTCACAAGATGGCAGCCGTTAGCCCATCAGATGATGAATATTTGGATCAAACACCGTGGCAGCTTGCAAAAAATAGAATCCCTTGGCTACTTGTTCTTATGATTTCAGCAACACTTACATCAGGAATAATAAATAATTATAATTATATTTTAAGTCAGTTTTTGATTTTAAATTCTTTTATACCTATGATTACAGACACAGGTGGAAATTCAGGATCACAATCTTCAACAGTTGTTATCCGCGCAATTGCAACTGGTGAAATTGGTTTAAGAGATGGGCTAAAAGTAATTTTAAAAGAATTTAGGGTAGGAATAATTTGCGGAACTGTTTTATCTTTCATTAACTTTTTAAGACTTTATTTTTTAACATCAGCAGATTTTAGAATTTCAGCCTTAGTTTCAATTACAATTTTATGCACAGTAATTCTTTCAAAATTAATGGGAGCAGTACTCCCTCTATTTGCTAAGAAAATAAATCTTGACCCTGCAATAATGGCATCAGCTTTAATCACAACAATTATTGACTCTGTTGTCTTGGTAATATATTTTTCTTTAGCAAGGCTATTTTTGCCAATTGTTTAATTTTAAAATTTAATATGATAAATAAAAAACTTTTCAGTAGATTTTTATTGAAAAGTTTTTTTAATTATTTATATTTAAGAGCATTTGTAGTTTAAAAATATTAGTGGGGGGGGGTATGTAAAAATAAAGGATGGCTAGAAAAAAAGGGAGTGTTGAAATGAAAAGTAATGTAAGATATATTTTAGGAATTGCATTAGCATTTTTCTCAGTTTTAATTTTCACACAAACGTTTGCCAATGGTAATGATAATATTACGAACTTTAATGAATATGAAGCTCAAAGTTTAGATATATCAAATATAAGACCTACAGGATATGATGACGATGTTATTTATGGATATGAATATGAAAAATATAACTCAGATGGAGTTTTTGCTCAATCATATCCTAATTTTGAAATAGTAAGAAATGGATTGAGCTATAGAGGAACATTATATTTAGTATATACTCGTTCAAGTGGACCAAATAGATGGTTTGGACTTTATAGAGGTGATCTTTATTTTGCGGGTTACGCTAAATAAGATTTTTATTTAATTTTACTTATAAATAAAGCTATCCTTTCAAATTTATAAAGTAAGGAGATAAAGTGGATAAAATGAAAAACATTTTAAAAATTTTTTTTATAGGAATTTGTTTTTGCCTTAGCTTATGTCTTATTTCATGTAAAGACAATGCAAGAGAAAATGAGATTAAATCTGAAAATAATACTGGTCAAGAAAATATACAAGGGGAAAATTTATCTGCAAAAGAGGATTTGAATATTCAAAATAAAAATTCTAATATTTTAAAAGATGAAGAGGAAACTATTAGAGAAAGCCAAACTGATGATAAAGAATATTATGAAATAGATTACAAAGATTTGAAAAGCTGGGAAAAAGAATCAGAAGATTATAATGAGTCAGAAGACGGAAAAGTCTTAGAAGCATATGAGGTTATATTTAAAGTTCCCAATCTTGATACTTACCATATAATAAAAAATTATCGAACAGACATTAATGAACAAACTTATGCTGGAGATTTGACTTTAAAAGAAACAAGAGTGCGTCGTGAAGAAAATAGTGACAAAAGAGAATTCCTTGTAACTTATGTAGGAGAATTAAATAAAGCTGAATAATTAGATGAGAATATTAATGCTCTTAGTTTTTACTAGGAGTATTTTTTATATTCTTTTAAGAAGGGGGC
The DNA here is from genome assembly GCF_900099555.1 of Peptoniphilus raoultii. Taxonomy (GTDB): domain Bacteria; phylum Bacillota; class Clostridia; order Tissierellales; family Peptoniphilaceae; genus Peptoniphilus_A; species Peptoniphilus_A raoultii. The sequence goes on along the minus strand of NZ_FMWM01000002.1, from coordinate 16,328 downwards.
CTATATTTTAAATATCTGATTTTTTTGGTATAATAGCAAAAGAAGAGGTGATTTTTTGGCTTTTTTAGAAAATTTTGATTCAAATATTTCGCAAATCAGGGAAAATTTATCTCAGATTTCGTTACAAATTAGGGACAGGTCAAAAGACTTTAAAAAAATTGCAAAAATTCGTTATGAACTTCTTATGGAGAAAAGAAATTTATCAAATCTTTATAAAGAACTTGGCGAGTATTATTATAGGCTTTTGAAAGATGAAGCTGTTTCTTTTAACGTCGAAAGTCAAAAGACAAAAATTGATATTTCTCTTTCAAGAATTGCTTCTCTTGAAAATTCTCTTGCTGACGTGGGAAATGACAGGGAAGAAAATAATTTTTATTATAGAGGATAAGAAAAATCACAATGACTAAAATAGAAAAATCTTTCGTGAATATTTTAGGCATAAAAACTGCCTACTTTAAAAGAGAGGGCGGAGAAAAAATTGCTGTCATTTTACATGGTTGGGGTGCAAACATTGAATCAATTATTCCAATTTTAAATGCAGTTCCAAGTTTTTATACAGTTTATGCCTATGATGCACCAGGTTTTGGTGATACTAATGAGCCAAAAGAAGTTTATGGAACTTACGACTACTATAAATTTTTAAGGGAATTTTTAAAGACTTTTAATATAGAAAAGGCTGTTTTTTTGGGCCATTCCTTTGGAGGTAAAACTCTAACAATTTTAGGAGATGAGGCTGAAGATCTAGCTGAAAAATTAGTTTTTATTGATGCTTCGGGCATAATACCCAAAAGAAAACTTTCCTATTATTTAAAGGTCTATGCTTTTAAGTTTTCCAAGAAAATATATTTGTTTTTTTATGGAAATAATGAAGGGGCTCTTGAAAAATTTTATAAAAGGCACGGGTCTGATGACTATCAAAATGCCCAAGGCCTTATGAGGAAAATTTTTGTAAAAGTTGTAAATGAATCAACGGAAGATAGACTTTGTAAGATTAAAAGCGAATCTCTTTTAATTTGGGGAGATAAGGACGATGCAACTCCTCTTTATATGGGGGGGATTTTTAATAAAAAGATAAAAAATTCAGGCCTTGTAGTTTTAAAGGGAGGTCATTTTTCCTATATTGATGACTACGGGACTTTTTGTGCAGTTATAAATTCATTTTTAGGAGATAAATCATGATTATTTTATATATAGGACAGTTTATTTTACTATGCCTTGCAGTTTTCTTTTCACTTGTGAGAAGTAATTTTCCAATTCATATGCTTCAGCTGGAAGGCTATGACAATAATCTTTATAGGGATTATATTAAAAGTAATAGGGAAAAAATTGGAAAAATTTTTTATATGCCGGAAAAAAATCCCAAACTTCCCCTTGTGTGGACTGACAGGGCAAAAAGACTTTTAAAAACTCACAAATTTGTAAATTATGGTTTTTGGGTTGCCACAGTTATTATAGGTCAAATTGTCTATAAAAATTCAAACTTATGGCTAGGGCTATTTTTCACCGCCATCTCTTTATTTTTAATCTATTATTTTGAATATAGGATTTTATTAATTTCAAATGCCATAGCAAAACCAAAGGAAGACAAAATTAATGCAGGATTTTACCATGAGGCCCAAGAAAAAATTAAAAGGTTAAAGGCTGAAAATTCTTTAAAGGTCATTGGAATTACAGGGTCTTTTGGCAAGACTTCAGTAAAATTTATTACTGATACAATTTTAAAAGAAAAGTTTAGGGTGCTTCATACTCCATCATCTTTTAATACACCAATGGGGCTTTCAAAAGTTATTAATAATGAGCTTAATGATTCTCACCAAATTTTTATTGCTGAACTTGGGGCAAAGGTTCCGGGAGAGATAAAAGAAGTTGCAGAACTTGTTATGCCCGATATGGGAGTTATAACTGCAATTGGTCCAACTCACATGCAGTTTTTTAAGACAATTGAAAATATTCAAAAGACAAAATATGAATTAATTGAAGCTCTTCCCCAAGATGGTCTTGCAATTTTTAACTGTGATAATGAATTTTTAAAGCCCCTTGCAGATAAGACTAAGTTAAAAACTTATCGCTACGGAATGGAAGATACTGAAAAACTTGATATATATGCCAAGGATATAGAGGTTTTTGAAAAGGGTTCAAAATTCACCCTAGTTATTAGGGGCAAGGGGGAAATAAATTGTCAGACAAAACTATTAGGGGCTCATAATATTTCAAATATTTTAGCCGGAGTTAGTTTTGCCCATCTTTTAGGCATGACTTTAGAAGAAATTCAAAGGGGTATTGAAAAAGTTGAGGGAGTAGAGCATAGACTTAATATTATTGATGGCGGAAGAGGAGTCATTGTTATTGACGATGCCTTTAATTCAAACCCAGTTGGTTTTAGAGCTGCCCTTGACGTAATTTCTCAGTTTAAAAATGGAAATAAAATAATTATTACACCTGGCATGGTTGAACTTGGAGAAATGGAAGAAGAAGAAAATTATAAAATTGGCAAAGAAATGGCAAAAAATATTGACTATGCAATTTTAGTTGGAAAAAAGAGAACAGAGCCTATTAAAAAGGGCTTAATTGAAAATAAATTTAAGGAAGAAAATATATTTTCAGTTTCATCTTTAGACGAAGCAACAAAGATTTTGGGAAATCTCACAAGGCAAGGGGACGTTGTCCTTTTTGAAAATGATTTGCCCGATAATTATGATGAGGAGTGATTTGATGTTAAATGTAGGAGTTTTTTTTGGTGGAAGATCATGTGAGCATGAAGTTTCAGTAATAACGGGTCTACAAATTATAGAAAATATGGATAAGGAAAAATTTAATCCTATTCCAATTTACCTTTCAAAAGATGGCAGATATTATTGTGGAGATATTTTAAAAGATTTTAGAACATTTAAAGAAGGAAGATATAATGAAGCCACAGAAATATTTTTAATTCCCCAAAATGGAGATAGATTTTTATATGCAGTAAAACTTGTGGGCGGAATTTTTTCTAAATCGCACACAGAAAATTATATTTATGCGAGAATTGATGCAATTTTTCCTGCCCTTCACGGAACTTTTGGCGAAGACGGAGCGATTCAAGGACTTTTTGAATTAATGGACATCCCCTATGCTGGATGCGGAGTTGCTGCAGGAGCTGTCGGAATGGACAAAGTTTTAATGAAAGAAGTTTTTAAGGCAAATGACATTCCAATGATGGATTATATTTATTTTTACAGAGATGAACTTAAAAATTTACAAAATATTCTTAAAAAGTGTGAAGCCTTAGGGTATCCATTAATTATAAAGCCAGCAAATCTTGGGTCTTCAATTGGAATTTCTAAGGCAAAAGACACCTTGGAGCTTACAAAGGCTCTGGAACTTGCCGCAACTTATGATAGAAAAATTATTGTGGAAAAATGCCTAGAAGATTTTAGGGAAATTAATGTTGCCGTTTTGGGAAAAGATAATGACCTTGAAGTTTCTGCCTGTGAAGAACCTATAACGGCTGAAGAAATTTTAACCTATGAAGATAAATATGTTGGCGATTCAAAGACAAAAATGGCATCACAAAAAAATCAAAAGAAGAAACTTCCTGCAGATTTGACAGAGGAGATAAGAAATAAAATTTGCGAACTTGGCAAGAAATCATTTAAGGCGCTTGATGGGGCGGGAGTTGCAAGAATAGATTTCCTTTTAAAGGATAAGGACGTTTATGTAAATGAAATAAATACTCTTCCAGGATCCATTTCCTTCTATTTATTTGAAGCCTCAGGTTTATCCTTTAAGGATTTAATTACAAAATTAATTGAAATAGCTTTAAAAAGATATGAAGAAAAGCAAAAAAATATTTACTCTTATGATTCAAATCTCTTTAACCAAACAAGTTATGGAGCAAAATTGAAATGATAAGTGAAAAGATTTTAGATGTTATTAAGACAAATAAGGCAAAAACTGAGGACGAACTGGCAAATTCTCTTAATATTAAAAAGAAAGATAGAGAAGATTTTAATAGGCTGCTTGATAATTTAAAGAGGCAGGGCCTAATCTTTGAAAATAAAAAGGGTAAAATTTTGGAAGTGGATAATGAAAAATATTTTTTCGGGAAAGTCCAAACTTCTAAGCGTGGTTTTGGCTTTTTAATAACTAAAAATCTGGACCAAGACATTTATATTTCAGAAAATAATTTAAATTTTGCCTTAAATGGCGATGATGTTGTTGTAAAAAAATTAAAAGAAGCCGAGGGTGAAAAGCCTGAAGGCGAAGTTGTCTATATTACTGAGAGAGTAAATGAAAAAATTGTTGGCACCTTTCAAGACATGAGAAATTTTGGCTTTGTTGTTCCCGATGAAAATAAATTTTCCATGGATATATATATTCCTAAAAAGAGAATTAATGGAGCAAGAAATGGCCAAAAAGTTTTAGTTAAAATTGACAAATGGCCTGAAGAAGGAAGAAAACCTGAGGGCAGAATTTTAGAAGTTCTAGGCTTTCCTGATGAGCCTCATGTTGATGTTCTTTCAGTTGCCAAGGCCTTTGACCTTCCCATGGAATTTTCAAAAACTGTTAAAAGGGAAGCAAAAAAAATCCAAAAGGAAGTTAGCGATGAAGAAATGCTTGGAAGGCTTGATTTAAGAAATGAGATAACTTTTACAATTGATGGCAAGGATTCAAAAGATTTTGATGATGCTGTAAGTCTTGATATTTTAGATAACGGAAATTATTTACTTGGCGTTCATATTGCAGATGTGTCCCATTATGTAAAAGAAGATTCTGCCATAGATGAGGAAGCTTTTAAAAGGGGAAATTCTGTTTATCTATTAAATAAAGTAATACCCATGCTTCCCTTTGAACTTTCAAATGGAATTTGCTCCTTAAATGAGGGGGTCGATAGATTAACCTTATCCTGCATAATGGAAATTAATAAAAAAGGAGACCTTGTAAATCATAAAATTGTCCAAAGTGTTATCAATTCAAAAAGAAGGCTTGTCTATGATTATGTTTCAAATTTTTTGGAGGAGGGAATTTCTGATGACTCAATTCTTGGCCTTGAAGAAATTCTGACAAATATGTATGAACTTTCAAAAATTTTGCAGGAAAAGAGAAAAAGAATAGGGTCAATTGATTTTGATATTCCAGAGCCTGTTATAAAAGTTAGTGAAGATGGCTGGCCTCTTGAAATTTTAAAAATAGAGAGAAGGTCTGCCAATAAACTTATAGAAGATTTTATGCTAATGGCAAATACAACAGTAGCAGAATATTTTGCAAAAATAGAGCTTCCCTTTATTTATAGAATCCACGAAAAACCAAGAGAAGAAAAAATTGATGAATTAAATTCTTATATTAGACCCCTTGGTTATATTGCAAATTATGGAAGCGTAATAAAACCAAAGGATTTGCAAAAACTTTTGGAAAAAATTCAAGGTAAGAAAGAAGAACTTTTTGTTTCAACTTTAGTTTTAAGGGCCATGACTAAGGCAAGATATAGTGCAGAAAATAAAATACATTTTGGTTTATCTTTTCCCTATTACACCCACTTCACATCTCCTATAAGAAGGTATGCGGACCTTTCCATCCACAGAATTATAAAAGATTTTTTAAGGGGAGATCTTTCCAAGAAAAAAATAAAGAATTTAAGAGAAATTTTGCCACAAATTGCAGATCACGTTTCAGAAACAGAAAAGCTTGCTCAAGAAACGGAAAGACAAGTTGATTCAATTAAAATGGCAGAATTTATGTCTGATAGAATTGGCAATAGCTATGAAGGAATTGTTTCAGGCATTACAAATTTTGGAATTTTTGTACAGCTTGATAATTTAATTGAAGGCCTAGTTCCTTACAAAACTATGGATGGATTTTTTGAATTCGATTCCATAAATTTTAAGGCTATAGATGTGGATAGAAAAATTTCTTATGGCATTGGCGATAGGGTTAAAGTTGAAGTGACTGGTATAAATTTAACAATAGGAAAAATTGACTTTAAATTAATTGGTGATGAAAATGAAAAAGAAAACAGAGTGGAATAATTTATCAACAAATAAAAGTGCAGGCCGTCTTTATTTTATAGAGGATACCTATGAAGCAGGCCTTGTCCTTGCAGGCACAGAAGTAAAATCCATAAGACGTGGGGGAGCAAATTTAAAAGATGCCTACTGCGAAATTTCTAGTGGAGAAATTTTTATTTCTAATATGCACATTTCTCCCTATGAAGAGGGAAATATTTATAATCTCGATCCAAAAAGAAAAAGAAAACTTCTAATGCACAAATCTGAAATAAGAAGACTTGAAAAAGTAAAAACTCTTCAGGGCTACACCATAATTCCTCTAAGACTTTATCTTGTAAGAGGAAGAGTGAAAGCAGAAATTGCCACAGCAAGAGGAAAAAAACTTTATGACAAAAGAGAAGACATGGCAAAGAAAGATGCAGAAAGAAGAATGAAAAGAAGTTTAGATTATTAAATTGTGACTGGTCAGCCAGTAATTTTTTAATTTCTAAAACAAATTATTTATGACCTTGACGAAGGTTTTCCATAAGTTTATTCTATAATTAATCATAGAATATTAGTTATTTAAGATTAATAACTTTAAGTATTTATAAGTTACAAAAGCAAAAGGTGGTAATATGCATAAAAATAAATCAAATGAAATAATTTTGTCAGTGGGATTTTGTCTATTAATCTTATTGATTGCTTTTAATTTTTATCTAATAGGATATTTGAGAGATTATGGAGTATACAATTACAAGCATCTCTTCAACTTAAATTTAATGGCTTTGCCAATGGGATTATTATGGTATTTGTATTTAAAACTTGATTTGAAAAAAATAAAGTTTATACTCTATCCATTTTTGATAGCTTTGTTAATTTTAAACATATATTTCACTGTTGAGGCAAAAAAAAACATATCTGATTATGAGTCTAGCAATATTAATTCTCTTGAATTATTGAAGTTAAAATGAATAAAAATTAAAAGTCATAGGTTATTTTGACCAGTTTTTTCTTAATCTTTTAATTCTTTCAAGTTTTAAGAATATCTTTTATTTGTTTATAACACTTGGACTTGTATTGTTTTCATTCTTGTATATAGAACCAAGGAGAAAAAAATATTTAAAGCTCAAAAAGAAGAATCTCTGAACAAAGTCCTACTTTTTTATGTTGTGCTTTCTATTATATTATTTATTATTTTTACAAGTATATAAAATTGAAATTAGAAATTAAAAGGGATAAATAAAAATCGTAAACTTAAAGGCTTTGATTTTTTAAGAGAGACAGACCCTCTTATTTTTTTACCTTTTTTTAAATTTTTAATTGTGTGTTATAATTACTTTAGGTGATATAATGGCTTTTATTGATGTTATTAATATGTCAAAGGTCTATAGGAGTGGGGAAACTTCTGTTCTTGCCAATGACAAATTAAATTTTCAAATTGAAAAAAATGAATTTGCTCTTATTTTAGGACCATCAGGTGCCGGGAAGTCAACTTTTTTAAATATACTTGGGGGCATGGATCGCCCAACGGAAGGAAATGTTTTTGTTGATGGAAATGATATTTCTACATACAAGACAAGAGAATTAACATCATATAGAAGAAATGTTATGGCCTTTGTCTTTCAATTTTATAATTTAATTCCAAATTTAACGGCTCTTGAAAATGTGGAGCTGGCAACGCAAATTGTAAAAAAGGCAAAAAATCCCTTGGAAGTTTTAAAATCTGTGGGCCTTGGTGATAGGATTAATAATTTTCCATCACAGCTTTCAGGTGGTGAGCAGCAAAGAGTTTCAATTGCAAGGGCAATTGCAAAAAATCCCAAACTTCTTCTTTGTGATGAACCAACGGGTGCCCTTGACTATAAAACAGGCAAGCAAATTCTTTCTATCCTTCAAGATTTAACAAGAAATACAGACACAACTGTTGTTGTAATTACACATAATTCTGCAATTGCCCCTTGTGCTGATAGAGTCATTGAAATTAATGATGCAAAAGTTAAGAATATAAAAATTAATGATAAACCTAAAAAAATTAGTGAAATAGAATGGTAGTGATTTTTTGAAAACTACGCTTAAAGATTCCTTAAGAGAAATAAAAAACACTTTTTCCAGATTTCTTTCAATTCTTTTAATTGTTGTTCTGGGAGTTTTTGTTTTAATTGGACTCATATCAACGGGCCCTGTTATGCGTAACACCATTGACAACGCCATTAAAAAAAATTCTTATCCTGACCTTGTAGTTTCCGCTCCCCAGTCTTTAGAAAATGAGGACATGGAAATTATTGAAAGTCAGGCTAATTTAGATGAACTTGAATATGCTTATGATCTAGATCTTTCAATTAAGGGAAGAACTGAAACCATAAAAATTTTAAATATTCCCATTAAAATAAATATGCCTGAAATTCTTGAGGGCAAGGCTCCTAAAAAGGGAGAAATTATTCTCGACAATAAAATGAAGGAAATGGGCTATAAAATTGGGGATAAAATTTCTTTTAAAAAAGAAGTAAATAAATTTGCAGATGATGAAGAAGATGCCCTTTTATCTTATGATTATAGAATCGTGGGATTTTGTAATTCACTTGACTATATTATGAATAGATCTCGTGGATATTCTGAAAGGGGTCTTGGCGAAATAAGCGGTTTTGCCTATATAGCTCCTTCTGAATTTAATACAGATCCCAGTCTTGCAAAAATTATTTATGGTGATTTAAAAAAATTCAGTCCTTCTTCCAAGGAATATAAGGAAGAACTTGGAAAAAAATATGAAGCCCTAAAAATTGATATGAAATATAGACCCTCTGAAAGACTTTCTAAAATTAAGGGGGATCTTTCTCGTGACATTTCTGAAGGTGAAGATAAAATCACTGAAGCAGAGGAAAAACTTTCTGATGCAAAAGATGAATTGGAATCAGGAAAAAAAGAACTTTCAGAAGGTCAAAGGGAATATTCAAAGGGATATAGAGAATTTACTGACCAAAAAAAGGAAGGCGAAGATAAGCTTAAGGAGTCAAAAAATAAACTTTATAAGGCAAGGGGCGAATTAAATAATGCAAAAGATGAACTATCTGATGCAAAAGAAAAACTTGCTGAGGGAAAGGGAAAACTTGACGAGGCAAAAATTGAAATTGACAAAAATGAAGAAAAATTAAATTCCGGCTATAGAGAATATGAAAGGGGAAAAGGAGAGCTTGAGGCAGGCGAAAAGGCTTTAAAATCTGGCGAAGAACAGCTTTTAGAAGGCAGAAGAAAACTTGATGAAGGCTGGAGAAAAATTGATGATTCAAAGGCACAGCTTGAGGAAGGAAAAAACAAATACCAAAAGGGCCTTGATGATTATGAAAAGGGAAAGGCTGACCTTGAGAAAGGAAAGGAAAAATTAGTAGCTACTTTTAGGCAAATGGGTCTTGAAGTAACATATGAAGAAGCTGAAGGCTTAATAATTTCCCTTGAAGCAGGCCTTGAAAGGCTTGAACCCTATGCTGATAAAATAAAAACTATTGACGAGGAAATTTCTGAAAAAAATAAAGAAATAAAAAATTTAGAAGGTCAAAAGGTCGAAAAGGAAAGTCAAATTAAGGAAATAGACTTAAAATTAGCTGATCCAAATTTAAAAGATGAAGATAGAAATTCTTTAAATGAAAGGAAAAATTCTCTAAATTCTGAATTAAATTCTATAGAAGAAAATTTAAGGAGAGCGAGGGCTGAACTTTCTTTATTAAATCAAAGTAAAACTGAAATTGAAGACTTTGTAAATTCTTTAAATAAAAAATATCCGGGTCTTAATTTGTCTTCTGATTTTTCATCCTTAAGAGCAAAAGTTAAGGAGGCAAAGGCAGGAGTTTTGCAAATAAAAGATGCCGAAAAAAAATTAACAGAGGGCAAGGCAAAACTTGATGCTTCAAAAATTCAGCTTGATGAGGGAGAAAAGCAACTTCAAGATGGAATTATAGAAGCCCAAAAAGGGGAAGCTGAATATAAGGAGTCAGAAGAGAAAATTGCAAAAAATAAAAGAGAGCTTGAGGACGGAAAGGAAAAATTAGTAAAGGCCAAAGAAAAACTTGACAGCGGAAAGCATGAACTAGAAAAGGGAAAGGCTAAATATGAAGAGGGCCTAATTGATTACAATGAAAATTATGACAAATTTTTAGAGGGCACTAGCAAATATGAATCAGGCGAAGATAGTTACAAGGAAGGAGAAAAGCAGCTTAGGGAAGGCGAAGAAACCTTTAAGGAAGAAATTGGAAAAGCTGAAGACAAATTAAAAGATGCCAAAAGCAAATTATATAAGGGTCAAAGGGATTTGGCAGAAGGTCAAAGAGAATATGAGGACAAATCTCTGGAAGCTGAAGAAAAAATAAAAGATGCAAAAGAAGATATAAAAAAGGGCAAGAGATATTTAAATATAATGAAGCAGCCTAGATATTCCATAACTCCACTTTATCTTGTAAATGATATAAATACTTACATTGACTATTCAAGAAGAGTTGACGGACTTTCATTAATATTCCCAGTATTTTTCTTCGCCGTTGCACTTTTAGTTTCCTTTACAACAATGACAAGAATGGTTGAAGATGAAAGAATTTTAATTGGAACTTACAAGGCCCTTGGCTATAGTCAAAAAGAAATTTCTTCAAAATATTTTCTCTATGGTTCTTTAGCATCACTTATTGGTGGCACAATAGGAGGAATTTGGGGTTCATATTTAATAACCTATATAATAGGCAATGCCTATTCAACAGATTCAATTTTTGAAAATAACCTATTGATTAGGGCCTATCCTTTAAAAATAATTTTTGCAATTGCAATTGGCTTTATTTTTACTGCCTTCGCTGCAAGGTTGACAACAAATAAATCCTTAAAAGAAAAGACTGCACAGCTTTTAAGACCAAAACCACCAAAAACCGGCAAGAGAATTTTGCTGGAAAGAATACCTTTTATTTGGAACAAAATGAGCTTTTTATTTAAGGTTACTGCAAGAAATATTTTCAGGTCCAAAAAAAGAATGTTAATGACAGTTTTAGGAATTATTGGCTGCACAGCACTTTTAGTTTTAGGTTTTGGAATCAAAGGTTCTGTTGGAAATATAGAAAAACTTCAGTTTGAAGATATTTTAAAGTATAACCTGCAAATTTCCTATGACAAGGATATTGATGAAGATGAATTTTTAGCCTATAAGGAATTTATTAGTTCTCTAAAATCACCCCACAAATCTTTTTATCAAGAACAGTTTAAGGTTTCTTATCCTGAAATGGATCAAAATGTGAGCTTAATTGCTCCAGAAGATGAAAAAGGATTTGAAGAATATTTTGCCCTAAAATCTCCGAAGACGGGACAAAAAATTAATCTGCCAAAGAGAGGGGCGGTAATTTCTCAAAAACTTTCAAAACTTTTGGGCATAAAAAAAGGCGATACAATTGAAATAAAAGACGTTTATGACAATTCTTTTAGAATTGAAGTAACAGATATTTGCGAAATGTATATAAATCACTACATTTTTATGACTAGAGATTATTATGAAAAATTCAAGGGAGAAGATTTTACAGCAAATACAAATTTAGTAAAAACTAAAAATGCCAAGGACTTTGATGAAATTAAAGACAAGGCCAAGGACTATAAAGTAGTAACATCAATTATTGGTACAGATTTATTTAAAAAAGCCCTTAATCAATTCTTGTATTCAATATCCAAAGTTCAGGGGGTTATTGTAATCCTCTCATCACTTTTAGCAATTGTCGTTCTCTATAATTTGACAAATATAAATATTGAAGAAAGAATTAGGGAAATTGCAACGATAAAAGTTTTGGGATTTTATGCCAAGGAAGTAACGGCTTATGTCTATAGAGAAACTTATTTTCTTACCATAATGGGCATAATTTTAGGCCTTATTATTGGAAAAATTCTCCACTACAGCGTCCTGCAAATTGTAGTTCCTTATCCAGTAATGCTTTCAAGTCATTTAATAACAAGAGCCTACATTTACGCAACCGTAATTACACTTTTAGTTACGACCTTAATTATGCTAGTCTTCCATTTCAAAATTAAAAAAATTGACATGGTAGAATCTTTAAAATCTAATGAATAATAAAGATGTAGATAGATAATAGATAATAGTGTTGTCAAATAATGAACAACGCTATTTTTTTGTACACTTTAGCATGAATAAACCACTGGCTTAGCCAGTGGTTATGATTATACAATTTAATATCAAAGCATAAGAAACTTATAAATTATGAAGCTAAAACAAAATAATACATAAAAAAATAAAAACAAAAAACTAAAAAAATGGAAATTAAAGAGAAGATTACCAGGAAAAATTTTTGCTATAGAAAATAAATATTGATAAAAACAAATGAAATGGAGAAGAAAAAAATATAAAAAACGAAAAAAACCAAAATACAAAATAGTATGATAAAACATATCATTTAACATTATTAAATACAATTCTTTAATCACAGACTAAAGTCTATTAAAAAAGTAAACAATCATAGACATATATGAATAATGAGCTATTGACAAATGTATGAGGGGGGGGGGGTAGAATAAGGCTAGGTATAAACATTTTTGTGTAAGCCAGAAAGGAGACTCAGGTATAGATAGGATATAATAGATTTTTAAAATATAAGGAGGAAAGGAAAAGAAGAAAACAAAAAAGGGGAATAAAAGATGATAAAAATAAAAATTGGAGGTAAAAAATGAAAGCAAAAAGTAAAAGAATAATGGGGCTATTTCTTGCCCTAGTTATGCTCATAGGTTGTCTACCATTTAATATCATAGAAACCTATGCAGAAACTGGAAGAAAAGTTTATAAATACAGACCTACAAATCTGGATAACCCAGTAGATATAAGTGATGCGAACATACCTGATGAGTGTAGAATAAATGGAAAGCTTGATACGACTAAGTATAGTATCATTTCATTTAAATTGCCTGAACTATCAAGATATATTTGTATGGCCAAGCTTATTAAGGTGCCAGGCCAAACTAATAAATATAAATATGAGTATGAGAATGGAGCTTTTCCTGACAAATGTTTCAATGTAACTACATCATTTATAATACCTAAACGTATGCTTTGGAGAGATTTTCGCTCAGACTTAGGTTATGATTATGAAAATAGTCCTGTAGCTATGTATTCGATAATCAGAAGCATGACAGGACAAGGATGTCAATTCGAATTTTATGGTTTTAAAAACGGATTACCTAATGATGATGATGTATTAAACAATGGTAGAATCTTTGAAGCTGATTTTAGGTTAAAAGAAAAGATTACATTATCTAGATCCAATAGTAGTGAAATTGACAACTATATTTGGACGCAGGAAGGCATTTTCCATGCACCTGTTAATCTTGGTTATGGAAGAATAAAAGGTCATGGTAACGGCGGAACAATTAATGGTAAAACTGAACGCGAAGTTTATGCAAATGTTGCCTATGATTTAACTTTTGCAGAAGTAATTAAGCATCTACCTGATCCATATAAGGAAGGATATAAATTTAAATATTGGTCAGAAAGTCCAGAGGAAGGTTCACCTGCAATAGATGGCACAAAAGTATATAACGAAAAAACTTCAAGTTCAACTCAAGGATACGGTATTGATGTCTATGCACAATATGAACAGGGTACACCAGATATAATTGAAAATCCTACAAAACCAACACCACAGGGATATGCAAGGGTAACTTTCAGGGCAGGCGAAGGTATTGAAAAACTAAATTCAACAAAATCTTATGATGTTAAAATAGGAACTAGCCTAAGAGAAGCCTACTATCCAGAAGTAACTTTAAAAGCAACTCACGAAAATCCTGTATGGTCAGTTACACCAGGCACACCAATCAATAGCACAGTAGAAATTGTAGCAACAGCAAGCTCAAAAGGTCTAATAAAAATAGGCACAGATCCTAGTACAACAGTTCCAGTTGGCTATACAAGAATAATTTTTGATGCAACAGTAGATGGCAACATTGCAGGAAACAGATACAAAGTTATAGATGTATTAAATGGAACAACATGGGATAACGCAGCTGTAACAGGACAAGTTCCAGCAAGTGCAAAATACAAAGACACAACAAAAGAATTTAAAGAATGGGATAGCACAGTTCCTATAGGTGGAGAAGTTCAAGAACAAGATTTTGTAGCAATCTACAAACCAGTGTTAAATACAAAGGCATTAGAAGATAAAATTGCTGAAGCAAAAGAAGTTCTTAAAAATGACAACACTTCAGACCCAGCAAAAGCATTAGATGCGAAAGTAAAAGAAGCAGAAGCATTAATAGGCACAGCAACAGAACAAAGCCAAGTAGATGAAAAAGTTACTGAACTTGATACAGCAATAGCAGCAGTTAAAGAACTAGCAGACGCAAAAGCAAAAGCCAAAAAAGAAATCGGCGACTTACCGAACCTAAGTGAAGAAGAAAAAGCGCCATTTATAACACAAGTAGATGACGCAAAAACAAAAGGCGAAGTAACTAAAGCTGTAGAAGATGCAAAGAATGCAGATGATTTAAAGGCATATAAAGAAAAAGCAAAAGAAGACATCGGCAAGCTACCAAACCTAAGCGACACAGAAAAAGACACATACAAAGACGAAGTAGATAAAGCAACAGACAAACCTGGAGTAAACGAGGTTGTAGCAGAAGCAAAAGCAAAAGACACAGAAAATAAAGAACTTAAGGAAGCAAAAGACAAAGCCAAAGAAGACATAAAAGATTTAAATCTAACCCCAGAAGAAAAAGCAGCAGCAGAAAAAGCAATAGATGACGCAAAAGACAAAGCTGAAGTAGACCAAGCTGTAGCAGACGCAAAAGACAAAGCAGCAGCAAACGACCAAAAAGATAAAGAACTTAAGGAAGCAAAAGACAAAGCCAAAGAAGACATAAAAGATCTAAATCTAACCCCAGAAGAAAAAGCAGCAGCAGAAAAAGCAATAGACGAAGCAAAAGACAAAGATGGAGTAGATAAAGCTGTAGCAGACGCAAAAGACAAAGCAGCAGCAAACGACCAAAAAGATAAAGAACTTAAGGACGAAAAAGACGCAGCTAAAGAAGAAATCGACAAACTACCAAATCTAAGCAATGACGAAAAGAAAGAAGCAAAAGATAAGGTAGATGAAGCAAAAGACAAAACTGGAGTAGAAAAAGCTGTAGAAGATGCTAAGGCAAAAGACGAAGAAAAGGCATCTGACCCAGCAGACAAAGCAAAAGAAGAAGCCGAAGAAGCAAAGAAAGCAGCCGAAGAAGCAAAAGCCGAAGCAGAAAAGAAAGCAAAAGAAGCAGAAGAAAAAGCAAAAGAAGCAGAAAAGAAAGCTGAAGAAGCAGCTGAAAAGGCAAAGGAAGCTGAAGAAAAAGCAAAGGAAGCAGAAGAAAAAGCTAAAGAAGCAGAAGAAAAAGCAAAAGAAGCAGAAAAGGCAGCCGAAGAAGCAAAAGAAGCAAAGGAAGCATCAGAAGCAGATCCAAATAATACAGAATTAGCAGAAAAAGCAAAAGAAGCAGAAGAAAAAGCAAAAGAAGCAGAAAAGAAAGCTGAAGAAGCAGCAAAGGCAGCCGAAGAAGCAAAGAAAGCAGCAGAGGAAGCAAAAGCCGAAGCAGAAAAGAAAGCTGAAGAAGCAGCAAAGGCAGCTGAAGAAGCTAAGGAAGCAAAAGAAGCTGCAGATAATGCACAAAAAGAAGCAGATAAAAAAGCAAAAGAAGCAGAAGAAAAAGAAAAAGCTCTTCCTGCAACACCTGATGATAAAAATAAAGCTAAAGAAGAAATCGGCAAGCTACCAAACCTAAGCGACACAGAAAAAGATAAGTATAAAAAACAAGTTGATGATGCAAAGACAAAGGGCGAAGTTGAAAAAGTTGTAGAAGCAGCAAAAGAAAAATCAGCAGGAGGTCAAACACCACCCACACCAACACCAACTCCTACACCTAATCCAGATGGAGACAGGGATCGCGATTACTGGCATAGATCATACTGGACATATAGTTATGGACCATCTAGTACTACAAAGGTAACAGTAGCAAAATCAAATCTTGTAAAACTAGAAGCAAAGTTAGTAATAGGTTCTAAAGAATTGATTAAATCAGTAGATGGCGTAGAACAAAAAGTATTTATGGACATTGCACCATTTATTGAAAAAGACAGAACAATGCTACCAATTAGATTTGTAGCAGAAGCATTAGGATTTAATGTACAGTGGGATAATGAAAACAGAACAGTCATCCTAATTGATAAAGAAAATGTAGTAAAAATTCCGGTAGATACAAATCAAATAATCGTAAACGGAAAAGTTTATGAAAGTGATGTAAAACCAGTCATTAGAAATGACAGAACAATGCTACCAATAGCAAATATAGCAAGAGCATTGGGCTTAAAAGATGGCA